>UQDC01000022.1 GCA_900539755.1 uncultured Alistipes sp. | reverse complement strand
TTAATTGTTATACTTTATAATAACTAGTCCGGATTTTTACCGGACACATATGATATGAAAACACTAAAATTTATGGCTGTCGCAATGATGGGGGTTGGAGTGCTCTCTTCATGCAGTAATAAGGACAACCAGCTGAGTAGCGATGCTAAAATTGAAAGCTTCACCTTTGATACATCTGTCGAAGCTAACCAAATCGTAAGGAGTCAACCTGAATTATCTGGTATGGCATATTCGTTTGTGGTATATCCGTGGGCTGATGGTGAAGCCATGGCTGCACTTGTTCCTACAATTGTCGTTTCACAAGGTGCTACCTATACGTCGAGTGGATCCTATGGAGATAATGGCTTGACCTATGTTGTGACTGCTGAGGATAAAGAAACATCGAATACATATACCATTGTGGCTAAAGGTTCAATTTATGACACATATGCTGGTTTATTGGATGTTTCCATGTCGGGTGATGATCTGGTTACGGATGTGCCATACGATATTGTACTCAAGAAAGGGACCCCATCAAAAAGCGTATCGGTGTTTATTCGAAATTTTCAGTTGGAAATTTTGGGTGCCACGGTCAATTTAGGAGACATTCAGATTTCGGATTGTCCGATAGAATTAACAGATGCAGGTTGTAAATTTTCAGGCGAATTGGATTTGGGAAATATAACTGTTCCAGTAGGAGCGCAACAAATTACTGTACCTTGTGTGGTGAATGCAGTTGATGCAACTGTTGATATGGCCGGTAATTTTGAGCTGCCATTATCCATTACAGTGGCGGGGATTATGACTGTAGATGCTCACTTTACAGGGGCCATCAAGCAGTAAATATTGGTATGCAATAATGTGTGACAAGCCCTTTCGAGGGCTTGTTTTTTTATGAGGGTATATCAGAAAAATGGATCGTAAGCTAATTTTGGAGAAAAGCTTGCGATCCAATATGGGGAAATACTCTACCTAATGAAGAGTTTGTTTTAATCAGAATCTCCCGGTTTAAGTATTGATGTTAGGATCAAATCGATCTATTATATCAGTCCGGCGTAATTCTGATTTACAAATATTTATTGAATAGAATACGAGATCGTGTATGTGCCACTGCCAATGATCATCTCTCCCGATTTATTCTTGTATGTTTTACCATCTACGGTGAATTTTTTATTAGACTGAGGAATAATTACCCGTCCTTCACTTCCGGATGGAATGGTTACAGTCATGTTGAGCGTGTTGTCGCTTAATTTCCAATTTACAGAGACAGGACCGTATGGTGTATCTTTGGTTGTATTGGCCCAAGTGATCCCTTGTGGAATCTGAGGTTCAATTCGAATGCAGCGATAGCCGGGAGCATTCTCTTCTGTGCGAATACCTCCGATTGCTTGGTAGAACCACGATCCGATTCCATTGAAGCAGTTGTGAATGCGGCTCCGTTCGCCATGCCAGTGTTCCCAGGTTGTTGAAGCCCCATTGTCAATCATATACAAATAGCTCGGATAGTTCCGTTTTTTGAGCATACCGTAAATGAAATCAGGGTGATGATTGATAACGGCCCACTCTGTCATTACCGGAATGCCAACCAAACCACATGCAATATGTCCGTCATGCTGTTCTTGGGTTGTGATAAACAGTTGATCTGTTGTCGGCTTTGTCAATGACTCAGGAGTTACACCTGCAAGCATGGGGTAAATCATGTCAATTTGAGATCCTGTGCCATAATGACCGGTTGAATCAGAGTAGAAAGTTTGTTGGATTAATGCACGTAAATCTGAGGCTTGACGAGAATAGCGATCGGCATCTTCGTCTTTTCCCAAGACTTTGGCGATTTTGGCCATGGTCTCATAGCAGACAGCAACAAAACAGTTGTTGACCAGAGTAATCGATGTAGAGTCGGTCTGATTGATGCCTTTGGGACAAGCCCAATCACCAAGATACCAGTTGCGATATTCGGTTACAGGCCACGGTTGGAGCAGGCCGTCAACCATGTGGCGCTCGACATATCCTAACCATTTTTGCATGGTCGGATAATACTCTGTGATCAGTCGTGCATCCGCGTAGTTGACATATGTACGCCAAGATGCTGTAATGATAAATCCGCACCAATATGGGCCGCCTCCAGCACTGTACGGCTCAGGAGCTGTATGTGGCATGCCACCATCTTCTTGGATGGCATCTGCCCATGCTCGCATCCAGTTTGCATAGAGCGGAGCCAAATTGAACATTGTTTGTGCGGTTTCTGTAGAAGCATTGCCATCACCGCCATAACCTAAACGTTCCAATTGTGGACAATCCACCAAATATCCTCCCAAACTCAGATTACATAAAGTGTATTGGATCATGTCGTGAATGGCGTTCATGTCTGAATCCGAACATTCAAAAGAGGAGGTTTGCGGGAATCCTGTTTGAATTCGGTAACCGGTGATGTCTTTCAATTCAGGTTTGGTATTCAGGCCTTTAATCTCGATATATTGCAAACCATGATAATTGAACTTGTTGATAAACCGGTCCCCTTCGTTGCCAGAAGCCACAAAGGTGTCGAACTGCATCTGTTCGCGTATGGTGGTGCCGTGATGGAAATGGTCCGCATAGCGCATGGTAACCATTTGTCCAGGCGATAATTTCGGTAGTTTGTATTCAAACCAACCGGTATACGCTTTGCCCATATCTACAATCCAGACGCTGTCTGATATCTCCAATACATTTGTGGGGTGCAGGGTGTCTACAATGATGTTTCCTTCGGTCATCTGTGCCGAAACATTTAATTCAGGAGCCTGAACGGTTGCTGCAGGATACCAGGTTAACAGATCCAGATCCTTTTTCTGCATGCTTTGAGGTACGGCCACTGCATTGATTCTTTCACCTCCAAAACGATTCGGAGTCCATTTCCCGAGACTGGAATATCCACTTTCTGCGGCTTGCCACGAATAGTTATGGATAGAGATATTTTTCCATTTACCGTCTGAATAGGTAGCTAACCGAACTTTGACCAGAGGCCCAACATAAAATCCCCAGCGGATTGTCGGACGGAACCACCCTTGCCCTAACCAAATGACTAAATCATTGGTTCCAGCAGTCAAATATGGAGTGACATCATAGGTGCGATATAATGATCGTTTATCCATTTCCGAAACCGCTGTTGCAAGCACCTCATTGCCGACTTTCTGCCCGTTGATGTAAATCTCGTGGTATCCCAAAGAGTTTACATAAAGCAGAGCTGTTTTCCCCACTTCCGTTACATTGATCGTAGTTCGTAAAAGGGGGGACTGGGGATTACCTGCATTGGCCGGGAAACCAATATAATCATCTTCAGACCATTCCTTTTGCGAAACTCCTATGCCGAAACGGGCGGGCTTGCTCCATGCGGAAGGCTTTCCGTTTTGATCCCACACTCGCACACACCAATATACCAAGCGATTGTCGGGCGTCAGCTTGCCTTTGTAACCTACGAGTACTGATTCGGATGATGTTGTTTTCTCTGAGTTCCACAAATCTGCATCACCCTCTTTGAGGAGAGTGGGATCAGTTGCTGCAAGAATTTGATAAGCAGACTGGTGATTTCCTTTGTCAGAATAGGCAGTTTTCCAACTGAGTCGAGGCGTGTGTGTGTCAATACTTAAAGGATCAACCAAGTTTTCACATCGCAAATCGTATAAAATTTGCTCAGATTGTGCATACGCTGATGAAAGCAGTAGCATCGGGAGAATTGCAACCCAACGACAGGATTGCATCAATGACCATAATCTCATGCAAGATTCAAGTAATAGGTTAGATTTATGAATGTGATTTGTCTATAGCTGTTGTCTGCTATATTGTCAAACTGACCATAAATATACGGAATCTTATAGGAAATGTAAAATTGAATTGATTTGTCTCCCGTTTTGTAATAGCTATCCCTATTTGACATTTAAGCATAAGCATGCTAGTTGTAGCAGTGTCGTAATTGGGAAAGAATTTACGGAATGGAATTTGAACCATTTAATTAAAGAGCCAATGACCGGTGAGAGATATTCTCTCTATGATGGGCTATGGACTAAACTGAATACAACTACTATGTATACAAAAAAGGCATTAATTCTGTGCGTGTGTCGTTAAGAATTAATGCCTTTTGAAACTTGTGGAGCTGTCAGTATTATTACAGTTGTATTTGTTTCTGATTTTCAAAGTATCAGTAGTGGTTATTCTATTTTGACTGCAAATCCACTTAAAATGTAAGAGTTCAGATGTACTGTTGTGCCGTATTTGCTGTGTGAATATGAGTAATTTGCTTGTGCTTTGAATCTGAGTATTCCATTAGCACCTGCAGCTTTGGCGTATTTGACGAATTCATCCAGCATGTATTCAGGTGAAGGGTTGAACCATTTGCTTTTTTATCTCCGGTTGGTTGTTTGACAGAATACATCTCATCTGTTTCAGGGTTCTGAGATATGAAGGGCTTTTCTCTTTTAATTATATCTTTTTTATATCCAGGCACGAACTCGACAGATAATTCACCGACAGGTTGATAGGCAAATCCTGTCTCTGCAGGAGTAATTATAAACCCTTCCTTTGTGTACGGAGTAAAATCATACATGGAAAAGTTTTGTGAATACGGGGTGAGCATTGTGGAGCATGAAGTCAATATTGCCACTAAACACAATAAAAATACCTTTTTCATCATTGCATTATTTTATGTTGTGTATGAAGTGTAGCTGTTAATATTTCTATTGTTTTTGTAGTGATAGTGTTGTAAGACAATTATAATGAAAATATGTTCTATTGAAACAATACGATCCAAATTACTATAGATTTTATATTATAGCGGATCATCTTCCTTTTTTTTCGGAATTGTAGCAGCTGTAAGAGATATAAAACTGCCCTTTTGATTGCCGCAACCTTGGCGGTATCACATCGTTTTTTCGTGTCCTCATATTGTCCGTTTTTATTACCCCTAATAGCGACGGACATTAATGGACATTAATGAAAAAAAGATGGACATTAATAATTAGTTTAAATAACTGATAATCAATGTCCATTGGTGATTTGTGGAGCTGGAGGGATTCGAACCCTCGTCCAAACAAGGAACCCAAAAGCTTTCTACATGCTTATCCTTCGATTAATCCTCCTGTCACAACCTGGTCGAAGGCGACCTAATCATGACCCCAGCTTGTAAAATTTCGCAATCCGTTACAAGCTTCCGGACGCTATCCCAATTCTGATGATACCCCGTATGCCTCTGGACTATTGGGCAAAGTCTTCGGCGAGGTACTCGTCCCTCAGCCTCCTTGGACCGCGGGATTAAGCAGTTTTACTCGGTAAAACTAGGCAGCGAGTGCGTAGCTATTATTGCCATTTGTAGTTTGAGCGTTCACTTTTACGAGCCTCCACACAACGCTCGGCATGCTTACAATCAGACTCTACCTGCTGTCAAAACCGGTCAGCCCCTGTTTGTAGCTTTGCAAAGATAATGCCCTTTCGTGAATATCGAAACTTTCGACAGAAATAATTCTCCCCTATCGATTCAGCGTCTCAATGATTTCTAACAATTGTTCCGGATGGTCAATGATATATACGGCTCCATTGTCTTCCAATTCCTGGCGTGGACGGAAGCCCCATGTTACGGCAACGGAACGTAGTCCGCTGTTGGCAGCGGTGCGCATATCAACACTGCTGTCCCCTATATACAGCGTCTCCTCGCGTGTATATCCGGTTTCATCCAAAATATTGTACACAACAGTCGGATCCGGTTTTGCAGGCACATTGTCACGCTGTCCATACACGGTGGCGAATGTTCCATCCGCAAAATAGTGGGCAATCAACTTGGCTGTAGCTGCTTGATATTTATTGGAGGCAACAGCCATACTAATCTTTTGCGCTTTTAACTGTTCGATCAACTCCGGAATCCCAGGATAGGGTTTGGTGCGATCCATGTTATGTTCCGAATAGTAGTTGACAAAATCCTGACGAACTTTCATAATCGTTTCCTCAGAGCGTTGATCTTCGGGCAGTGCACGTTCTGTCAGTTTGGTGATGCCATTCCCTACAAAATAACGATATTCGGAGAGTTCATGCTGTGGAAATCCGTTCTGAGCCAATGCGTGATTGGTGCTGACGGCCAAGTCTTCCAGAGTGTTGAGCAGAGTGCCGTCCAGATCGAATATTATCAGTTGGATCATCTGTATCTTGTTAAGATTAATATATTCAAATGCAAAAATAGACAATCTTCAGCAATTCCGGTTGCCTGTATAAGAATCCGAAATCTAATTGGTTGGACAGAGGATAATCCAAATATTGTTTAGAACGGATATCCGATTGCTAAATGGAATCCAAGTCCATCTCGGAACGAGGGCATGTTGTAGTATCCATGTCGAGAGGTTGCATAAGGCGCGTGAATACCGATACCCAAATCAGCTCGCAAAACCAAATAGCTGATGTCATAACGAAGCCCAAAGCCGGTTCCTAATGCAATATCCCGTCCTAAATTCCGCCACGATAGTTCTGCTCCTGGGCGATTCGGATCTTTTTTCAGTAACCAGATGTTTCCGGCATCCAAAAAGACAGCACCATTGAGTTTGCCGACCAACTTGAATCTGAGTTCGACGTTGGCTTCCATTTTGAAAGTTCCTGTTTGATCGAGATACCCGTTTTTGTCGTTTGAAGGTGGTCGATAACTGCCCGGCCCTAATGAACGAATGGTAAAGGCACGGATACTGTTGGCTCCACCGATGTAAAATTGTTCGCTATAAGGTATAACTTCTGAGTTGCAGTATGGATGTGCGGCTCCAACCATGAATCGATAGGCAAGCCAACTGCTGGAAGAGCCGAGACGTTGATAAAAACGTATTTCACTGGTGGCTTTGATAAATTGAGCAAATTGATTGCCGAAGATGGTTTTGGGTGATTCATTGTTAAAGATGCTCATTACTCCGTACAGCAAGTTACCGGCCGAAGTGAGGGAGCTTGACCAATAAAGGCGGTTTCGTGCGTAGCTTTTGTCAAATGTGTAAGTGTAGGTAAATGCTGGAATGAACTGATTACGAAAACTCAATGCAATAGCTGGATTCTCATACATGGTCGAGTCGAATTCAGCAGTAGTGTGCAACAATCTGTTGTATGTGAGTTTTAAAAAGGATATGGAGTGATGGCTGTATGGTGAACTTTGCCAATCATATCCCAGTGATGTGCTGAATGAAATAAGGTTGAAGTATTTGGGACGATTCAGCAAATCAACACCGAGTTGTATGCGGGAGTTGGTCGGATATTGGGTTGTCCGGTTGGCCATGCCCGGGAACAGTAGCTGCGAGAAATTTAAGGAGGCATCCAAGCCAAATTCATACGAGTTAAGCAATGAACTTTTCCCACCTGAATTGTGATTGCCCGTCTGCCATTCATACGAACCGTTCAGACGTAAGGTGAGCACTTCCCCTCCCTTAAACAGGTTGTTATGACTTAATTTTAATGAGAGACCTGGCCCCAATAGGCTGTTGGATGTTGAGGTGACATTGGTCTCTAATTCGGCTTCCAGCGGATAGTCAAAGGCTGCGTTTATCCGTACATCCAGTGTATCACGGCCCTGTAGAGAGTCGGGCGATGTTACGTTGAGGTTGACCGAACGAAAGATACCGAGTTTGTTGAGATTGGTAATGCTTTGGTTTACATCATGGAGCGTGATTAATTTGCCACTGTCAAGAGTAATTGCATTGGCCAATACTTTAGGCCTGATTTTCAATTTATCTTGATAAATAAGTTCATATCGGGGCAAATGTAAGGTGTCCGATTGTCCGGGGTGGATATTTTGCAGATTGATTGTGATGGTACCGGTTTGATAAGGTCGCAATGCCATTTTCGGTGCATTGGGTACAATCTGCATGCGTAGTTGCACCCGACGGGGACGTTCTGTGGTGTCTGCCTGATAAGTGATATACTCCGGTCGGAAAAAGTAGTATCCAGCATTACGAAGTGTATCGCAGATCCGTTGACGTTCAGCGGTTAAGGTGTCTAAATTATATTGGGATCCAAGTCGGATTAAAGAGGAGTGTTGCAAGGTGTCGAAAGCTGTGCCGATCTTGCCTGCCATGTGAGGATAGACAATACTATCATAAAACCATGGAGCTCCGACATGAACTTGATAGCTTATTCGTGCTTTTTGAGGATTGCGTCGGGGATGGAGCTCGTAAGTCGTCGTTGAATTGAAATATCCGTAATTTCCTAAAATGTCATCAATTAATTTGGTGCGTAAATCCGGTTGTACCTTAGAGATCAGGACCGGTTTTTTTGATAATCTGTTATATAGCCAATGTTTAAAGCCTTTCTCTTTTTCGGTATAAAGGTAATTGTAAGCCCATAACCCGATTGGGAAAGGAGTGCGAACATATGGACTGTATAGAGGGTTATTCGGTTTGACGGATAGAGGATCTTTGACAGCTGATTCGACCGTGCTGGAAAGAGTTCCACTGGTATCTGTGTTAATCGTGATCTTTTTTACACCGGTATAGAGTACATCATCGGCTGCCAGTCGACGTGTAGTTGAACACCCGGCAAACCACAAACCAATGGTGCATAGCCCGAGTAATAAACCACCCCGTATGATATGTCGTTCTGTGATTTTCATGGGCGTGAAGGTTCTGTTGATTGGTTGACGGCTGTTTTATCGTCGAGTTTCACTGTTTGTTGCATTTCAGTGTCAGACGGTTCTGTTGTGGGAGTTTGAGCCGGTTGTTTCCTGTTGCGGTCTGATTGTGATTCCTTCTCAATAGATGTTGGTTCTTCTGGCTTGGTTGCAGTTTCGTTTACAGCGTTGCTATTCGATGTTTGCTGGTTGTCTGCTTTGTTTTTCATGAAACGGAACAGATCGGACAGTTTTAGTAACTTCTTGCGGATGACAAAACCGACACCGGTTTCAATAACCTCCCCCTCCAGAATGCTTTCATAATCTGTATGTCTGAACAACTTAATAAAGATGTTGTCACGTTTGGTGAGCATGTATTCCAATGAAATGTCATCAATCAAATTCTCTTTGAGGTTTTCAGTCGGGTCGGAATCGGTACTGAATTTACCTCCGATAATTGCACGAACTCGATTGTTGAACAAACTCTTGGACATTTGGTAAGAGTAATCTGTATACTGTTTCCCTCCTGTTGAGGTGGCATCGTAACTGTTGATTCCAAAACTTAAATCCACTCCTTTCAAACTGTTTTGTGCCCATTGATTCAACTCTTTTGCAATTAATGCATTCAATGGATTGGAGGAGTTGACCTTGGCTGTTGTGCCAGGACCGGTGTAGGTGTTGTATATCAGCAAACTCATGGCTTGACTCGAGCGTTGTTCAGCAGTAAGGGAGGCCAGTTGATTTTGCATGGTCAAATTTTCCGGTGCTGACAGATCGAATGTAACGGCCATGTCAGACAATGTGTTGCGAATGTTGATGCTGACATTGAAGGTGACGGCTTGGCTGGTACCGCTGCCGTCAGTAGTTACGTTGGTGCGTATTTTGTCGATAGCAGTTAGATTGAACGCTGGATCGAGCATGTTGCCCGTCCACTCGACATAACTACCCGATACAATATCGAACTTCTTTTCAGAGATCACTGGAGGTTTGTAGCGAACAAACCCTCCTGATACGATATATTTCCCTGAAAAACGGCTATCCCCCAAAGGATTCAACGTGTATGTCAAGGCTCCTCCTCCTTGTAGTTGTACACGGTTCTCACCATCGTCCGATAAATCCACTCCCAGTTTGACTTGGTTGTTAACATTGACGTTCATCAGAAGGTCCATGCCATTGACACGCATGGGGCGTACCGTGTCTGTTGTTGTTTGTGAGGTTGTGTCTTTGAATGATACGAACGTGACAATATTTTGGTTTTGTTGTTTAACCTCTAATGGAGCATCTTGCATAATGTAGCTGACATCGGTTCCCCCGCGTAACCCAACGGATCCTCGGATAAACAGATTGTCAATAGGGCCCTTGACTCGTGTATTCAGATCCATGTAGGCCTGTCCATACACCATGGTGCGACGACTTTTGGCTACATTAACCAATTGAAAGTCGGAGGCTGTCAGGGTTAAATCGGTTGTAATGTTAGATGGGTTCTGCAATGTGATGTTTCCGTTGATCGCCAGCGGCTGTTTATTGGGTGCTATCAGCTGGAAATTGTTAAAACGGACCGTGCTGTTTTCGATTTGTATGGGTGTTGGTGACAGGGTGAATGTTGTACCGATCATGCCCACTTTGATTGAGGTGTTGTCAAACAACATATTGCCATTGGCCAAAAGGTGTTGCTTGTCACCGACAAAATCCAGATTGCCTTTGAGGATGCCATCAAGCTGAGCCATATCGGCAGGCATAAATGCATTGGCTAATTTTAGAGGCAGTCCGGGCAGATCAATTTGAACGTTAAAAGGCGTCTCAGCGATTGAATCCACAATGTGACCTTGGGCTGTTAGAATACGAGTACTGTCAAGCTCTATTTGGGTGTTGAAATGTTGTTCTGTTTGCTGCTGCATGTCATAAGTAAACCCTACATTGAGATTGCCAATGCGAGAACCCTCATAGCTAAGATTGGCCAGATTAAGTAATCCGTTTACATCAAGGGAATTGCCGCTTAAATCTTGCTTGTGCAGCGTGACCTTCGTGGAGAGTATCCCTCCAACAGTGGTTGACGGTAAAAATAGCGCTAAAGTTTTACCGATGTCAATGCCTTGGATGTCTAACGTGAGCGGGCCTGATTCTGTGTGGTTAGGGGTGGTGAGTGAAACGTGTTGTGTGTTATGTGTCAGACGAAAATCAGCATGAAGATCATGACCGAAATGGTAAGCTATGTAATTGTTCTGATTGACCTGCCATGGTTCGGAGCCGAAAATGGGATTTTCAGGAAACATGCTGATGGTTATGGTGCTATCGGCCACTCTGCTTCGTAATCCGAAACGGAATCCGACGTTCCCTGCCCTTCCCTCTTGTAAACAATTCAAGATAGCTTCATTACCTGCTATATTCCCGTAAAGGGCAATCATACCCAAGCTGTCAAGGTTGCCAGGATGATTGGCGACGCGCAATAAATAGTTGAGTTGTTGCTGTTGTTGTCGTAAACTAAGAGTTAAAGTATCTAATTGTATATTCCCAGCATTTAGCTGATTGACAATCATATTGAATTTAAAAGACAGCGAATCTTGTAATGAGGCATCTATGTCCATATTCTTGAATCCAATTCCCTGGAGTTTGAGGAAATTGTTTAGGATGTTTTGGTCTCCAGCTTCAGCACGCAAACGAAATGGTGGAAGCTGTTGGCTGACAGAATCCATGTAGAAATTGTTGCCGCGTAACATTTCAGCCATTAAAGAGGCTCCATGTGAGAAACGCGTGCTGAGGGAATCCACGCCGGATGGAGAGTCAAAACCGAGAGTCAGATCGCCCGATTTTAACCCGATTCGTGTGTGTATAGGTGATGTTGTAAAACTTAAATTGACGGGGCGTATGCTGTTCTTTTCCCAGTCGTTCCATAATGTGATATTGTCTATTTGCAGTATGGCAGAATAGGAGCTGTCCGCACTTGCTGAGGCGGACAGATTGAGGGCCAATGTTCCACCGATAGGCTCAGTAATCAGATGCATTCGGTCCAAATAACAGCTGTCAATTTTTCCCTGGATGGCTATGGTTTGTTGTTTCTCAGTAAGGTTTCCATTTAATCCGAGAGAAAGGCGTAAGGCTGGATTCTGGCTATATATAAATCCCTTAAGCAGGTGGTCCTGGAGTGATAGTTGAAGTCCGATATTGTTGTATGTATATCCGAGATAGTCAAAGCGATCTATTGTGAGATCTACATTTGAAGCTGTTTGTAGGGCAAAGGGATCAAACCGTTTCCCCTGGGCATTTAGACTCATGGTTAACCGTCCCAATGAGTCGTGAGGTAGAAAGTCTTTGACCGGAAAATTGTCGGTTGATAGTGCAAGATTGTATTGTTGAGACTTGAGATTCAATCGGCCGTTGAGTTTCAATGTTCCCGAATCGACAGCTATAGCGATACGTGGGACGTATGTTTCACGATTCAGATCAATTGCTCCGCGTATGTCGATATGTTTTGGAATGACCAGTCGTTGGGGATCGATATTGCTTGGCTGGAAAAGCCTGGTGAGGAAATCTGCATTACTAAGGACTCCACGCAGATTTACGTGACCTTTGAGTTTGGCCATATCAGTGATGGACCCAATTTGGCCTTTAAGTGCAAGATTAAGATGGTGGGGAATATTTAAATCTGTTTCCGAGATTAAATGTCCTAATGTGCCTGATATTTTGCTATTTATCACTACGGTTTTGCCGGTAAACGTTTGGCGTAGTGATGGCGTGTTCATGTTGAACCATGGAAGTATTTCGTTAGGGCTGATTGTGGCCATCAAATCGAGCGTAATCGGACTTTCAGGAGTCATTTGCAGCGTCGTGGCACCAGCTTGTAGCTCTATTTGTATTGAAGATTCCTGAGTGCGAAGATTAAAATTCTGCAAGTAGATTGTACTACTATCCATGCCGAAACGGCCGCTAAGTTCTGTTATATCGATGCCGCTCCGCTCGACAAAGGAGAGTAAGTTGATTTGGCCTTGAATGGTACTGCCACAGTTGTATAAGGAATCTGCCGTCAAATTGAGATCGGATACAACAATATACGCCGGATCGAAACCGGATTGAGGTATCGTTCCTTTCGATCCGTATGTGATTGTATTTTTTTGCAGATCAATGTGGTTGACTGTAATGGTCCACGGTGCAGAAATGGTGTCGATTGTTGTTCGTGTAGTCGTATCGTTGGAACTTATAATGCTTTCATTTGAGGAAGAGTTATTGCTTGATGTCGTGTGAGTGCAAACTGATTGTGAGGCGACCTGTGATTGCGTCGAATCATTGGGTATGGTGTGGCCAGTCAGATAACTGTAATTCCCTTGTTGCAACTGAATGGCATGAACCTGCACTTGCTGCTTCCCCAAATCCACCGCTACATTGTCGATGTTGCCTGTCAACAGTTGTACATCTACATAAACGGGATTTGGAGCGGTCTCCATGCTGTAATGGATGTTGTTGAGACAAAGTTTGTCTGCTAAAATAATCCATGGTGTAGAAGAGGTGGTATCTGTGGATGTGTCGCTACTTGGGCCGATAGCCAGATGTACAGTTCCATCGGATAACTCGACAGTGTTGATGTCGGCTATATGTTGTTTCAGATCGATCCCATTGGTCTTGAGTTTCAATGTGCCAATCTTGGCTTGCAACGTTAAATTTGAGGTTGTATCAGTATAGTTGGCAATAGTTTGGTCAAGAGAGAAGTTTCGGATGCGTACCTGTTGGTTGAGTAATGGCCATAGTGCGATGCGGAGTCGTAACTGGTCGCAGTACAATAAAGTGTCGGAAAGTTCCTGGGTAACCAGAACGTGATCGATTGCTAGATTTAGCGGGAAAGCAAGTCGAATGTAACCGATTGAAAGTTTCATATCGGTGTGGGTATTTACATAGCTTTCAGCCTTATCCCGAATAAAGTTTTGGATAAATGGAATGTAAAGCAATGTCGGTACCATAATCAGCACGATCAAGAGATAAAGTAAACCTCTTAACAGATATTTGAAAGTTTTTTTTATCATCTTAAGTGTGCTTTCGGTTGAGAATAATGTACCGCTAATTTTACGCCAAAGTTAAAAGATTGTCGATTTTAAGGGAAAAATCGCCTGAATTAAGTGGAGGGACATGCGATGCAGTGATTGTATATGGAGGTGTGTCGTTTATTCAATATAATTTCTTTTTTAAGTAATCCTAAATGAAGACTTCCGGTCCCGAAATAGGGCCGGAAGTCTTATCGGGAAAAGTGGGTTTGTTTGGAATCAATACAGATGTTCTTCGTTATTGATCTCTTGACGAGAAATGGGCTTTCGGTTCATGGCACGCCAAGCATACCAAATATAGGCTACCACAAAAGGAATCAACAGAGAAACAATACTCATTGCTTTAAGTGTGAACAGACTCGAAGAGCTGTTGTAGATAGTTAGCGAACTTTGTGTGTCGGCTAAGGACGGATAGTAAGCCGTATTGTTATATCCAGCCAATAACAACAGGGAGAGTACAGTTACGACGGTTCCGATTCCGCTGAACCAGATACTGCTGCGTGAGCCTTTGAAAATAGCTGTGCCTATACCCCACAATACGGCAATAATACCGAGCAATAGCAAAACCATAATCACGGGCATGTCAAGCAGGTTGTGTAGGTATTTTAGCGATTCAATCGAAATTACTCCCGTGGTCGGATCAACGGCCCAACCGTTTGCCCCGAGCAGGCTGATCAGAAAGGTCAGGAAACAGATCAAGAAGGGCCCCGTATTATATACCAAATGTTTGCGGGAGCGCATAGCAATCGTTTCGTCGTCGATGTTGTTCAAAAAGTATTGCAGCCCTAAAATGCGGGAGAGAAACAGCACGGCAAGTCCGAGTGCCCAGTTGCGATAGTCAGTCAGAGCCTCCAGTCCGCGCCAAGGGGTCGTCCATTGCGAGATGGTGTTTACTCCAGAGATGTTGCCCAGATTCATGCGGTCTACGGTGAAATTCGCACCGGTGAACAGTGTCCCGACTGCTGCTCCCAGCAGGAAGGTGCCGGCAATGCCGTTGATCACCAAAAAAGCGTTGTAGCTCTTTTCTCCGAGAAAATTATTGGGCTTGCGACGGAATTCGTAGGCTACGGCCTGAATGACAAATACCAGCAAAATCAACATCCATACATAGAATGCGCCTCCAAAACTGGTGCTGTAAAACAGGGGAAATGAGGCAAAGAACGCACCGCCGAATGTAACCAATGTGGTGAACGTAAACTCCCATTTTCGGCCCAGAGAGTTGACAATCATATTGCGTTCCTCTTCGGTTTTGCCGATGGTATAGAGCAGTCCCTGACCGCCTTGTACAAAGAGCAGAAATACCAACAATGCTCCCAGTAGACTGATCAGAAACCACCAATAGTGTTGCAAAAATACGTAGGTATCCATAGTGATAGATTGTTCTTTCGGTTTGACAGATTATGCTTTGTTTGTCGAATCTTCAACGAGAGTTGATTCATCTTTGGGACCCAGTTTGATCTGCTTGAACATGATCATCAGCTCAGCGATCAGTAAGGTGGTAAAGAGAGCTACAAAGATGAAGAAGGTGACCATGACGGATGAGGCATCGATCCTTGAAACGGCAGCAACCGTAGGCAACAAATCCTGGATGGTCCACGGCTGACGTCCCATCTCAGCCACAATCCAACCCGACACAGAGGCAATATATGCCAATGGGATCATCCAGACCATTGCGTGTTGCATCCAGCGATGTTTGGTGAGCGTATTCCGATAAACCATAACCAATACCACAATAAAGAGCAGCAGGAACAGACAGCCGAGTCCGACCATTACCCGGAAGGAGTAAAATACGAGAGGTACATTGGGAATAGTATCGGTCGGTGAACTCAGATAACCGTATCCGAAATATTTGAAGTTGTCAGCCAAAAAGGCTTTCCCCTGCGGTGTGTCGGGATTAAATAGAGCGCTGACGCGCGCAATTTCTGCAGAGTCGTTCGCTTTGAGGGCCTGATGGTAACACTCCAGTTCCGCAATGGCTACCCTGCCCCGATCCATTTTCTCCTGGGTGGAGAGGATACCTTCTTGTTCGTTACCGTTAATCAGATCGTTGATGCCCGCTACATAGGCTTCACTGTCGTGGAAACCGATGATTGATAATAATTTTGGAATGTCAATTTTGAAATAGAAGGCATCCTCGTTGGAGGTGCGTTCAGCTTCAGGTTTCAGCACACCGATAACGGTCAGGTCGGCCCCTTTGCTGCCATCGTAAAGTGCCTCCATGGCCGCCAGTTTCATCGGTTGCGTTTTGGCAACCTGTACCCCGGAACCGTCACCTGAATAAAGCAGAGCCAATGAGCAAACCAGTCCGAAAATGCTGGCCACTTTGATGCTCTTCATGGCCATCTGCTCTTCGCGCTTACGAAGTAGATACCATGCACTGATTCCCACGACGACAATGGCTGCGAGAACGTAGCCTGATGTTACCGTGTGGAAAAATTTGTTCAAAGCTACGGGTGATAGCAGTACATCCCAAAATGAGGTCATTTCGTTGCGGGCTGTTTCAATGTTGAAGGTCATGCCGACTGGATATTGCATCCAAGCATTGGCCACCAGGATCCATAGAGCGGAAAGATTGGCGCCAATAGCTGTCAGCCATGTCGATGCCAAGTGAAATCCTTTGGAAACCTTGTTCCATCCGAAAAACATGATCGCGATGAAGGTACTCTCCATAAAGAAAGCCATAATGCCCTCTATGGCCAACGGCGCCCCGAAAATATCGCCGACAAAATGCGAATAGTTTGACCAGTTGGTGCCGAATTCGAATTCGAGGATGATGCCGGTAGCGACGCCGATCGCAAAGTTGATTCCGAAGATCCGCATCCAGAATTTGACGGTACGTTTCCAAAACTCGTTGCCGGTTCGGTAGTAGATGGTCTCCATGATAGCGCAGATGAAGCCCAGACCTAAGGTCAACGGCACGAACAGCCAGTGATAGATGGCTGTCATGGCGAACTGCGCACGCGACCAATCGACCACATGCATCCAATCGGTAGCTGATAGTATCATAACAGAACTGTTTTAATGTGCGTTTTGAGTTTAATTGCTATTGCGGGTGATCCAATGTTTGTTGTGTGTTTTGGACGAAAAATGATCGTGAGGTTGCGTTATGGCTTTACTTCAATAAAATTGCTGCGGACATACTCCCCCCGTTCCTGGTCACTATCCATGTTGCTGAATGGATTGGGGAAGAAAATAAGCCGTAAAATAACAAACATGATGAAGAGCTTGATCAAAATGATGAACCACAGCGTCCTCCCCAATGTCATGCTACGGAATCCATCCACATAAAAGCGGTATATGTTATATAATCCTCTCCGTAGGGTCATAATTCAATATGGTAAAATTCTTAATATTCAAAGATAGAAACTTCGAAAAGATTTCCAAATAAATGTAGCTGAATGATTATCTTTGGTTTCTCAATTTTAAGGTTATGTCAATTCCTGTTCGAAATATTGTTTTTGATCTGGGCGGTGTGCTGATCGATTATGATTTGCAACGTTGTTTGGATTCTTTCAGAAAGCTGGGATTTACTCAGATTGACCGTTATGTAAATCCCTATACCCAAAACGGATTTTTTGCACAAATTGAAAATGGTACAGTTACTCCTGCCCAGTGGTATGCCATGATTGATCGTGAAGTGGGCCATCATATCGATCCACAACGGATTGATGAAGCTTTGTGCAGTTTCCTGATCGACATACCGGACTATAAGCTCGATATGTTGCGTGATTTGCGGCGGCAGGGGTATCGTGTTTTTATGCTCAGCAACACGAATGTTATCATGTTTGAGTGGATGAAGCAACATGTGTTTAACAAACAGGGCTTGACGGTTCTGGATTACTTTGATCGGCTGTTCCTCTCGTATGAAATGAAGATGGTGAAACCGAATGAGGAGATTTTCCGCAAAATGCTTGCCGATGGAGAGATGGTGCCGACAGAAACTTTATTGATTGACGACGGAGAAGCTAATGTGGCTGCTGCCTCTGCGTTGGGTATTCACACCTATTTGGCTCATCGGGCTGAAGATTTCAGGTCACTATTTCATCAGTACCCGCCTATGAAATAGGCCAATTGACCGAGGTAATTTGCAAAGAATTTTTTATGGTTCTTTTGACGATAGGTGAAGAAGACTTAGGAAACCTGGCCTACAGAAGAATCTTATCCTTGTTTGAAGTGAAATTTGTTTGCATCTGGCGTTTTTCCTCGGTTGAGAGGAGTTTTTTGTTTGTAAATCCAAAAAAATAGTTTTACATTTGCGTCGTCTTTGAGAAAATTAAATCAACGGGGTGTAGCGCAGTCCGGTTAGCGCACCTGCTTTGGGAGCAGGGGGTCCCA
>UQDC01000021.1 GCA_900539755.1 uncultured Alistipes sp. | reverse complement strand
TTTAATTGTTATACTTTATAATAACTAGTCCGGATTTTTACCGGACACATATGATCTGTTATGATTTTCGAGATCTGTTGCGCTTTTGTGAATGTTCAGCGTGGTGCTCCGCTTTGGAGGTTGTAGCGTCCAATGCAGGTGCAGCAACAACCGGTATAGCCTGTTTCGTCTCGAAATCATAGATGGCAGTCAAGGCAAAATCGAGTTGCTTGTGCATCAAATCGGCCCGCAGGACTTTGATGCGTACCCCATCTCCCAGTGTGAAGGAGCGTCCAGTGCGTTCGCCGCGCAAAGCGTAACTCTCTTCATCGAAAACATAGTAGTCGTCGGTCAGTTCACGTACTGAAACCATGCCTTCGATCTTCGTATCGTCCAATTCGACGTAAATACCCCATTCAGTAACTCCAGAAATATGTCCGTCGAATTCCTGATCGACCTTATCCAACATGAACTCAACCATCTTGTATTTGATTGAGGCACGTTCTGCATCGGCAGCCCGTATCTCCATGGCTGAAGAGTGTTCACACTGTCCTTCGTAGTACTCTTTGTCTTCCGACTTGCCCCCGGCGAGGTAGTGAGCCAATAACCGATGAACCATCATATCCGGATAACGGCGGATCGGTGAGGTGAAATGGGTGTAAAAATCAAATGCCAAACCGTAATGGCCGATGTTATCGGTAGAATAGGTGGCTTTGGCCATGGTGCGGATTGCCAAAGTTGAGATCAGATTTTCCTCCTGTTTGCCGTGGATGTTTTTCATCAGTTTGTTGATATCCTTGGCCAGGGCTTTCCCGGTTGCTTCATTCTTCATTTGGTAACCGAACCGCATGGCGAAACTGCGCAGTTGAGAGAGTTTGTCAGAGTTCGGTTTGTCGTGGATTCGATAGACGAACGTGCGTGCACTGTTTTGTACACCGGGGCGTTTCCGACCGACAAATTCAGCCACTTTGCGGTTGGCCAGCAGCATGAACTCTTCGATCAGTTGGTTCGCCTCCTTCATCTGTTTGAAGTAAACGCGTAACGGTTTGCCATTCTCATCCAGATCGAATTTGGCCTCTTCACGTTCGAAGCTGATGGCTCCGTTGCGGAAGCGTTCAGCACGCAGTTTGCGGGCCAAAGCATTAAGTGTTATGATCTCATCACGCATGTCTCCTTCGCCGGTTTCGATCACCTGCTGGGCTTCGTCATAGGTGAAGCGGCGGTCCGATAGAATTACGGTACGCCCGAACCATTCGTTTTGGACTTGCGCCTCTTCGTTCAGTTCGAAAACGGCCGAAAAGCAGAATTTTTCTTCATTGGGGCGCAGAGAACAGAGACCATTGGATAACCTTTCGGGCAGCATGGGAATCGTACGGTCAACCAAATAGACTGAGGTTGCCCGGTTTTGTGCTTCGGTGTCGATGATGTCGCCTGGATGTACATAGTAAGTGACATCGGCAATGTGAACACCCACTTCGATATTTCCGTTCGGGAGACGGCGCATGGAGAGCGCGTCATCGAAGTCTTTGGCATCTGTCGGGTCGATCGTGAAGGTGGCGATACCACGGAAATCACGTCGTGCTGCAATCTCTTCTGCTGGTAACTCTTCCGGAATGCGGTCTGCAGCCTCCTCTACCTCTTTGGGATAGGTGTATGGGAGGTCAAATTCAGCCAAAATGGCGTGCATTTCGGTGTTGTTGTCACCCGGTGTGCCGAGTACATCGACAATCTCCCCGACCGGATTTTTCATGGTGTCGGGCCAATCATTGATTTTGACCAGTACTTTTTGACCGTTTTGGGCCCCGTGCAGATCCCGCAACGGAATGAACACATCGTGTGGGAACTTGCGGTTATCGACATTGACGAATGCGTAGTTGTCAGATAACTCCAGCACACCCACATATTTTTTATCGGAGTGGGCCACAATCTCGACCACTTCACCCTCAGGGTGCATCTCCCCTTTGGCCGGTCGGATGATGATCACTTTGACGCGATCTCCATTGAGGACATGATCGTTGTTGCGACCACTGACATAAATATCTTGATCCAAACCTTCGACTTGTACGTAGAATGCACCTGAAGGTGTCATATCGACAACGCCTTCAAAAGTTTCGCGATTGGCATTGCTGAGGCGATATTTTCCATCAGCTACCGGTTCTATTGTTTGGGTTTCGAGCAGGGCGCGTACTGTACGACGCACCTCCTCCTTTTCGTCACGCGTCAAAGCTCCGGTTGCTTTGATCAGGTTTTTGACCGAATAGCGTTTATCGGGCAGCGTGCGGAAAAGTTCTGAAATCAGCGAAGAGACGCTGCTGTTTGCCGATTTCCTGTTTTTCATCTTTGCCTTCGCCTTCGAAGGCTTTTTCATCTTCTTCATTCTTATCCTGTATATACAGTTACAAAGGTAGGCAAATAACCTGAAACAAAGATTTATCGGGCGTTAAAATATTGTTAGGACGGAATTTTCAGTGTGGTGGCGGGTATTCCGGTTTAGAACGGATAGCCGACTCCAAAACTGAGCGCCGTATTTTTGAGACTGAAATCACGAATCACCCATCGCTCACCGGCCGGGCGGTTCGGATCGTGCAGCTGGATTCCCCAATCGAGACGGAAAATGAAGAAATTGAAATCGAAGCGCACCCCAATACCGGTATTGAAACCGAGCCGTTTGTAGAAATTGTCGAATCGGAAGCGGTTGTCGTTGTTGGCTCCTTCACCTGCTGCAGCAAACCAAATGTTTCCAACATCACAAAATAGGGCTCCTTGCAAAACGCCCCAGACCGGGAATCGAGTCTCGAGATTCATCTCCAGTCGCATGTTTCCTAGCTGGCTTGGGTATTCGGAAGAGACCCGTGGCTCAATACCGGGTCCGAGTGTGCGGGCGGCCCAGCCACGCATGCTGTTGCTTCCTCCACAGTAGAACAGACGTTCAAAAGGCAAAGAGGAGGAGTTCCCGTAGGCATAGCCGAAGCCTCCGAAAAACCGGTAAACTAAAGCGCTTTTGGTGCCGATACGGAAATTCTTGACAAAGGTCAGATCGGTACGGAAATATTGTGCATAACGAATGCCAAGCAGTTTGTCAAATGAGCTGTTGGTTCCTTCATCATATCCTTTTGTCCGGATGTTGAACAGGCGGTACAACCCGCTGAAGAGGTTACCGTTCGTTTCGAAATTGAGCCGCAGCGAGAGAGATTCGCCTGGTGTACTCTTTTGTTGATTCGTAAAAAAATAGGAGGCCGACAGACCTGCAATCAGCTGTGAGGTATAACTGTTTTGCAGATATGGATTGACCAGACTGGTTAAAAAGTCAGCATCCACCGAACGCATGTTGACCATGGTGATGTCGATGGGTCGGAGCATGAAACTGCTGGCCCCTTTGCCCCATGAGTATCCCCAAACCACGCTGGCCAGATCCCGATGGTAGTAAGGTCGGTTCTGGGTGTTGTAGTTCAGTTCGATTCGGGTACGGGGATCGATGGCCTTGTTGAAGCGGTTGACACGGAAGGGGGTAAGCAGTCGGGGGAACGAGAAAGAGGTCCCGATTCCGAATTCATATGCGTCGTTTTTGTATATGCTGCTGGCGTACATGAATTCATAACCACCCCGGACATTGACTTCGAACAGCTCAACACCTCGGAAAAGATTGCGGTTTTGGTACCCTACTTTGGCCATGATCCCGAAATAGTCCGATGAGGTCGTTCCTTCGAGGTTAATCGTATAGCTTTGGCGCAGGGCCGGGGTACAATAGACGTTGCATGCCAGATAGTGTTCAGCCATGTAGTCGCTTTCGGTGACGGTCGAATCGGAACCGACAAACGAAATGAAATTGTCCTCGATGGTGCTATCGGCTATTTCGGTGAAGATGATACTGGCACTCTTATAGTAACCCAGTCGCATAATATTGTCGTAGGTGCGTTTAACCGCTTCGGCATTATACAGGGCATTGGGGTAGAGGCTGATCGTTCGGCGCAGAATCTCCGAACGGACATTTTGTTTGGTGTCGTAGATGATGTTGAGTCCCCGGTAACGTACCGTGTCGAGCCGTCGAGCATAGAACGGATCATTGGCTGCAGCAGTCGGATTGTAGTTGGGAAATACGTTGATTCGGAGGAGCCGATAGATGCGGTTGTTGTCAAACATAGCCTCCCCATTGGCATCATAACCGGCCAAAAAACGTTTTACCTGTACGGTAAGATCTATCCGTTGGTCTCCAACCGTTGAATCAGCGATGTAGCTGATGTTGTTGATTGAGAAGTTGTAGTATCCCTGATTCTTCAGAAAATTGGTGATGCGGGTTCGCTCTTTATCAAGCACATTGGCATTGAACGGATCTCCTTCATGTAGTAGTGTCTTGCTGGAATCACTTAAAATGATCGCTTTGAGGAAACGATCCCGGAAATCGTAGCGGATCTTACCGATACGATAGGGTTGACCTGGACGAACCAAATAAGTAACTTGTGCTTTACGGTGTGAGGTGTCAATTTGAAAAGTGGTGGATGCCCCGAGATACCCAACACTGTTCATATAGATATTGATTCCGTTTGCCGATAATTTGGTTTGAGCCGAATCGAGCAGTACGGGGGCTGAACCCAAACGTCGTTTAAAGCGGTTCCAACCGCTGTTGCTGGTTGAATCGGCTTGCAGATAGACCCATATAGGTAGGTTGGTCCCTAAAAAACGGCTGTTGGGACGTTGACGAATGTATTGTTCCAGTTCGCTTTTTTGGACCGGAATATCGGTGGATTTGGATGCTGTTTGATGGCGGCGAGAGGTGTCCTGAAGAATTTCGACCCGATTCTTGGTCAGCAAATAGCTCCCTTCAGAAAGGTGTTTGGTGACGTTGCAGGAGACTCCTGCCGCTGTGCATAACAGCAGAAACAGCCCTTGAATACAGGCTTTCCGGAAGCGATATGGATGAAAATGTTTCAGTTTTTCTTGAATTTGAAACGTACGCGCAGAATGCCGTCGTTACAATCGCTTGAAATAAGGGTTACGGGAGGAATTTCGGAGGTGTTGGCCACATGCTGCCCGATGCAGGGACAGGCATCGTAATCTCCAATGTGGACAATACGTACTGTCTCTTCTCCTTCGGGAAGACGTGATAGGCTGTAACGGGTTGCGGCCTCTTCGACACTCAATATTTCGTCATGTACCTTCAGTCCGGCAGTGATCTGTTCGTTGACCTGTTGTTCAATCCTCTCCAGCTCTTCAGGGGTGAGATTGCGTGAAAAATGGAAATCGCATTTCGATTTCTTCTTCTCGATATGTGTCGAAAAGGCACGACCACACCCCAACAGGCGGGCGATGGTGCCGTTGACCAGATGTTCGGCTGTATGTGCGATGGGGTCGTAATTTTTCTCTCCCATAGTTTTGTCGATTGGTGTGTGATAATGCTACTTGATTTGTATTCAATATAAGTTGGGCACTATTATACTCTATTGATAATAAGTCTGATATAAGATTGAAAGTTTGCTTTATTGTTTCAAGAAACGAACCGTGATAATCACGACTTTCATTTCACTTTATGGACAGAGTGTTGATTTGGTTCTTTGTCTTATAAAAATGTACTATTAAAAAGCTCTCGTAACATTTCAGAGAATCGTTATGTCGGCTATGACTGCTGTTGTTACCGTTTGCGCTTGAATGGTTGAATATCCCTTGGTGAGGGGAAGCTATATACCGCTACTTTTACTGGCTCTAATGTGTCACCCTCAATCCAAGTGTGATTGGGAGTGTACCATCCAAGTTACAGCAAGTCAGGACTGTTTATTGATTAAAAAATCCTTGTTGTTTAAGTGTCTCGAAGTATTTGCGCGACATAAATAGGTTGTCCTTTCCTGTATAACGTCTTTCTGTAAAGATGCGAGCCAAATTGGGCAATTCATTTGCGGCAAGCAGCCCAGCAGTCTCTTCCGAGGCTTCGCGCTCAGCCCAGATCTGATTAATCTGTTCGGGCGTGTAGTCGTGGTAGCGTTCGCGGTGTACTACGCCTTCTAATGGGAGGCGATCGGTCAGTGGCGGCATCTTTTCAGGATCGGGATATCCTAATGTGATTGTCGTTACCGGGATGACGCCTTGAGGAAGTTGCAGAACTTTAGCAATCTCCGGGGCATTGTATGTGGTCGTGCCGAGGTAGCAGATCCCCAATCCCTCATGTTCAGCGGCCAAAACAATATTCTGTGAGGCGAGAATCGAGTCGATCACTCCGTTGACAAACCACAAAAAGTTATCATATTGCGGTTCAGCCTGCCGTTGGCGGCACCACTGCGAAAAGCGGTGAATGTCTGCGCAGAAGGTGATAAGTGCAGGAGCTTGGGTTACCATCGGTTGGTTGAAATGGCAAGGGGCTAACTCTGCACGAATGTCCGGAGAGGTGGTTACGATCAGGCTGTACAGTTGCATATTGCCGGTATTTGAAGCTCTTATGCCGGCTTCAAGAACTCGTTGCAGGACCTCTTCGGGAATGGGTTTTGACAGGTAGTTGCGGATCGAACGATGTGCAAATATTTCGGGAATCATCACTACAAAAGATTAAAACGAGGATGGCGAACCGATTGTTCACACTATCCCTATTCGCAAATATCCGTTATTTTTTTCAAAGCCAAAAGGGTTTCGGGGAAATTTTACCATATTTGCAGAGCAATCGAACGCTATGTATTGAAAGATGAAACTCCATTTTTACAAATATCAGGGCGCTGGTAACGACTTTGTTGTGATTGACGGACGTGCCGGCCAGTTTGATCCCACTACAGAACGGGTCGCATTTCTTTGCAACCGTCGTATGGGTGTGGGTGCCGATGGGTTGATGATTCTTGAGAATGATCCTACCGAAGAGTTTAAAATGCGTTACTTCAATGCCGATGGTGGAGAATCGACCATGTGTGGTAATGGTGGACGTTGTATTGCTCTTTTTGCGGAACATCTTGGTATCGGTGGCTCCATAAAACATTTTGCCGGGATCGACGGTTTGCATCAGGCCGAGATGCTTGAAGTAAAAGGTAATGGAGCTCGTGTGGCTTTAGGAATGATCGATGTCCATGAAGTAGAGAATCACGGAAATTATTGTTTTCTCAATACCGGTTCCCCTCATTATGTCGAATATGTCGATGATGTGAAAGCGATCGATGTGCCCCGACGTGGAGCTGAGATCCGTTGGAGTGAACCTTTCGCATCGCGTGGCGGTACCAATGTTAACTTTGTGCAGCGCATTGCCAAAGATCATATCCGGATCCGTACCTTTGAGCGGGGTGTTGAGGATGAGACGTTGGCGTGTGGTACGGGAGCTACGGCATCGGCATTGGCTACAGCCTATTTGGATGGGATCCCAGCGCATCATTATCAAGTCGATGTGGAGGGAGGAAGCCTGTCGGTGGCTTTCGAAACGAACAGTAAGGGAGGTTTCTGTCATGTTATTTTAACGGGTCCGGCTCAAAAAGTGTTCGAAGGGAATATTGAATTAGATTTTTGAGCTGCAACGCGTTGTTTTTTCGGAAAAAATTCATAACATTGTAATAGGCAAGCGGTCGCTATGACTGCTTTTTAACTTTTTAAATCCAATTCAGTTTAATTCACGTTTCACCACGCATGAAATCGATCAAAGATTTCCGAAGCAAACAGCAGTCTTTTGATTCGGAAGATTCGATGCGCCGGGCTTCTAAACTGGAGCCCATCAAAAAAAGCGGTAAAGAAAAACACTCTCTTTACAGTCGGCTAGACGACGATGACGACGATGACGATGCAGAGCTGCGTTCCCTGCGCAAACGCGAGTCGGCATATGATTATTACGATGACGGAGAGGAGTCGGATGAGGAGTTCGATGACGATCTGGATGATGAGGACGACGAGGAGTGGGATGAAGAAGATGAGGAGGCAGATGAAGAGGAGTCTGATGATGCCGAACGTTAAGCCTTGTATTTAGGATAGATCGAAGGCCGCCCAATGGGTGGCCTTTTTTGATGGAACGTATAGAGATAAATTGTTGGTCGCATGATCTTCTGTGCGCAAATGTTGTTTTGGCCTGTAAAAGGCTGTTGCGGAATGTTTGATCAGGATGATTGGGATCAATGATGCAGGTCTAATTCGGATTTGAATTGTGAAGTAAAACAGATAAAACGATATATGGAAAAATTCATGATGGCAGCAGGAACGGCTCTGCGAGTGTTGGACACCGAGAAGGGAGATACGACCGTCGTGTTGTTGCACGGCTATCTGGAGATGATCGAGGTTTGGGAGGAGTTGGCAGGTGCTCTTCAAGCGAACTATCGTGTGGTTGCAATCGATCTGCCCGGTATGGGAGTGTCGCAAGTGCAGGGCGAGGTGCATACTATGGAGTTTATGGCAGAGGTATTGACCGGTGTGTTGGACAAACTGCAAGTCGAACGCTGCTTCCTTGTTGGACATTCGATGGGAGGCTATGTGGCTGAAGCATTTGCTGCGGTTCATCCTGAACGCGTTCAGGGTTTGGTTCTGCTTCATTCGACCCCTAATGCCGATACGGAACAGAAAAAAGAGAATCGTCGTCGTGAAATAGCATTGGTTCAGGCCGATAAAAAAGATTTGATCGTCCAGTTGTTTGCTGCCAAAGGTTTTGCTCCAGCCAATCGGGAACGGTTGAGAACCAGAATTGAGCAACTGTCAGAGTTGATGGCTATGAATGACAGTCAGGGTATCATAGCGGTACTGAACGGATTGATTCAGCGTGTCGATCAGCATGAAATGATGCGCAATCTGAAAGTCCCGCAGCTGTTTATTTTTGGACGCGAAGATGAGTTTATTCCGGTTGAGGCGGCTGAACAGATCATTGCAGCACAGCCTCAGGCACAGGTTGCATGGTTGGAACGTTCCGGACACATGGGCTATCTCGAAGAACCGGAAAGGATTTTAGAGATTTTGGAACAATTTATTGAGAGCAATAAATATAGAGGCGTCGCCTGTAATGTGATATCAACACAACATTCAATAAAACCGATGGATTGTTGAGTTTTTATTAATAATCTATATGTGATGTGTGCTGTTGATTGATCGAAATTGTGTTCTGGAACGACTGCCCTATGTAAAATCAGGGAACTGGGTCGTAGCCGCTACCTCCCCAAGGATGGCAGGAGAGCAGCCGTTTGATTCCTAAATAGCTCCCTTTAAAGAGTCCGTGTTTGCGCAGAGCCTCCAGAAAATATTGGGAACAGGTCGGAGTATAGCGGCATGCTGAAGGCAGGAACGGCGAAATGCAGTTCTGGTAGATTTTGATCAGCAGCACGAATGGCGCGATCAACAACCATTTACAGGCTTTCTTGAATCGTGAAGATGATTTTTCGGACTGCATTTTCGATCGTATTAAAGTCGGCAATCTCGCCGGACGAATAGAGCAATCCGATCGAGAGCCGGATATGATGTTGTGTGCAAAGTTCGCGCAAGGGCTCTTTGTTGAGTCGGTATGCCTCCCGCATACGCCGTTTCAACAGGTTACGGACATTGGCCCGTTTGTGTAATCGTTTCGGGACGGAGACCATGACAGCGGCTTCGGGTTTTATCGGATTGAGCCTTGTTAAAGACTTGCCAGTACATTCAATCGCTGCCGTGCTGTCTGAATCAGTAAGAATTTGCTGAATGTCGGTGCCGTTTAAACTTTTATCTGCGGTGAGTTGATCAGTTGGCGATGTGGTCATTTCGCAGTTTTGTTCCCTTTCGATTACTCTGCCCGATTCTTTTACGGATATTGTGGCTTGCCCTGTTTCGATAGCGAGTGCGTTTTCCTGCGACTCGTTGCGAGTGCCAATAGTGAAGTCCTCTGCGTTTACAGAGTCCTGGCTTGCTGCATCCTTTTCGGACAAAATCTCTGTGTTGAGTAGCGTGTCTTCCGTAGAGGAATCTACATTGCCAGAATACAGTTTTTCAATCCTATATAGGAATCGGATAGGAAACATATAACCCCGTTTCCCTTCACCGAACAACAAATTAATCGCTGTTCGTGATTTGAGCCGCTGCTGACGCGGAAGCGTATAACGGGGCGTCTCCACAATTATTGCTACTTGGAGGGGGTGGAAACTCGGCTCTTTTTGACGGGTGCAGTGGTTGCCGTTTTGAGTGTAGTACTTTTGGTTGTTGCGCTTTTCGTGGTACTACCACTCTTAGTCGTGCTGCTTTTTGCAGCAGGTTTACGTTTAACGGCTTTGGCATCCTGAGCCTGAATGTAGGCTTGACCTGGAGATTGGCCATCCAAAGTGATGGGTTCAACCTCTTCCCCGGCGTTGACCTTTTTAGCGTATAATTCAAGCGCTTTAGTCATGGACGGTGCTTCTGGAGATGGAGCCATAACACTGACAACCAAACCACTGTTTAAAGCGGCTTGAGTTGTATTGTGTCCGAATGTGGCGATTTTGGTCTTAGCTCCGATCTCGGGAAAGGCATTGATGAGCGAGGTGATTTCCGACGGACTGTAGAAAACCAGCATGTCGTAATCGTTCACATTCACACCGCTCAAATCGGCGCTGACAGTCCGTGCAAAAACCACCTTGTCGAATTTGAGGTGATGTTTTTCCATGGCCACAGGCATTTCAGGTTTGTGGGGCTCAGAAACTGTCAACAGGAAGTTCTCCTCTTTGTGCTTGTTGAGCAACTCCATGAAATTGGCAAAAGTACCGTTTGCAAAGAAGATCTTGCGTTTGCGGTAAACGATATATTTCTGCAAATAGAGAGCTACAGCTTCGGTATTGCAAAAATATTTCATGCCTTCGGGTACTGTGATGCGTGCTTCTTCGCAAATACGGAAGAAGCTGTCGATGGTAGTCCGACTGGTAAAGATCACGGCCGTATGGTCGAGGATCTCGATCCGTTGGCTGCGGAACTCTTTGAGCGACACCCCTTCGACTTTGATGAAGGGATGGAATTGTGCATGAATATGGTATTTGGAAATCAGCTCGTTGTAGGGTGATTTCTCAATGACTGCCGGTGCTGGTTGTGACACCAGAATGTTTTTGATCTTCAAAATGAAAGGCCTTTAAAATATACATTCCGACGAATTTCCCGAGTGTGACTTGTGGACTGTTCAAGCGAGTTTTGAGGCTTCGAGTACAAGAAAACTGATAGGGAACCATTCGACGGCGCAAAGGTATAAAATCCATTGCAAAATTGAAACTTTCTGCTCAAGAAAGAATCGACAACTCATTGTCAGGTAGGCAATATAGAGGATTGCTGCAAGGCCCAAAGTAAAATACAGTAAGAAAGTGTCACCATTTTCTGTACCCAAAGCAAATAGAAGGAAAAAGGGGGTAAGGATCAAAAATGAGATCGACCCTGAAAGGTGACTCATGAACCGGTAACTGCGGAAAAAAAGTTGGTTGTCGGTCAGTGCGGCAATGAAGTGGGTGATCAGGTAGCGGTATAGAAAAATGACGGCAACAGCTGTCAATCCGATCAGAGGAAATAATTCGGGTGTAACAGCGTGTGGCGCGGGGAACAGATGAAGTCCGATACTGAGGTAATCGGCCAGTTTGATCCCCAACATGCTGACGAGCAAGATGCCCAGCAGTGTGGAAAGGTTGATGAAACGCTTAAAGAAACTTTTTTGTTCAGCGTAGATTTGTTCGGGGGAGGTGCGGCGTGTTAGAAAGTGGAATAGTTGTTGGACATCTCCACGGAAATTGAAAAAAAGGTAGCTGAACAATATGAAAATCAGAATCACACAACCTTCATAGGAGTAGCTTTCCACCCATGAATTGATTCCTATGGGTTGAGGTGTTTGGGCCGCTTCGGTTACGATACGACTTTGCGCACCGAAGATATCGGCTTCGGTGGGAACCTGCACATCGAGCGGAACAATCTCACTCAGATAGCAATCGCAGTCCGTCACAAAGGATTTCATCGTTACCGTAGATTAGGAGTAGAGTCTGTGAAGCATAATTCGGATTGTCGTGCCCTGGTCGATTTCGGAATTCAGGACGAAAATCCGACCATTGTGATACCCTTCGATGATGCGTTTGCTCAAAGAAAGTCCAAGTCCCCAACCCCGAGTTTTTGTGGTGAAACCGGGTTCGAAAATGCGTTTGAAGTTGCTTTTGGGCATTCCCTTTCCTGTGTCTTTTACATCGATATAAATCCAGTCGTTATCGGCTGAAAGTTTTACGTCGATAGTTCCGCGGCCGGAGAGTGCATCCATGGCGTTCTTGATCAGGTTCTCAATAACCCATTCAAATAACGCTTCATTAACCATCGCTTTGAGGCGTTCCATGGCCAACCCGTTGTATGAGATGGTCACATTGCGGGGGACACGTGTGCGGAAGTAGATGACACTGTTCCCGACGATTTCATTGATCACCCCTTCGCTGAGCAGTGTTGTCGAACCGATCTTGGAGAAGCGTTCCACCACTTTGGTCAAACGGACCACATCTTTATTCATCTCTTCGACTGCTGTTTGGTCGATGGGTTGAGTGCGCAGATATTCGATCCAACCGAAAAGTGAGGAGGTTGGAGTCCCCAGTTGGTGGGCCGTCTCTTTGGCCAGTCCGATCCAAACACGGTTCTGTTCATCCTGTTTGGAAGAACGGAAGGTGATGTACCCGAAGGCAGCAAAAATACAAATGACAGCCAATTGAATATAGGGGAAGTAGACCAATGTCCGCAACAGGCTCGATTCGTCATAAAAGAGATAGAACGTGTCGTTGGACCAGGTTTTGATCTCCATGATCGGATTGGCTGCTGCCATCTGCTCGAGTTTCTGACGCAGTAGCACTGGATTCTTGAGGATTCGGTCAGGAATCAGGTGTGGTTTGATCACCTCAAGAGTGCCAGTGGTGATGATAAATGGAATATTGGTGTTGGCATTGAGAATGTAACGCAAAATCTGATTCTCGGGGCCGACCTCACCCATTTTACTCATGGCGAACGACCACATGCGAACCTCGTTCTGCTCTTTCTCGCGCAACTGTTTGGCCATGTTGTTGGTGAAGAGCAGCGAGGAGAGGCCGATGATAAATCCCACAATGATAATTACCACCCGATTGCGGAATGAGAATATTTTGGTTGAAAACATCTTTTTCACGGCATGGTCTCCTTTTGGTTCGTAATGTCTTGGAGTTAATTTCGCCAATGGTTATGACTCAAATATCCAAAATGTTGATAAAATCAGTATGGATAAAGAGTTTTGTCGTTGTTTCGCTTTATGTCAAATTGGTTTGATATGAATTTGATAGACGGCAACAACCTTTTGATATTACTTCTCTCTTTTGTTATTTGCGTTCGGTATCCTGTGATGTGAGGATACGGTGATAATTGGTGGTATCTCGCAATACCTCGATGGCTTTCAGTACTTCGGGATCGTGATGGGCATTGTTGCGCACCACTCCTCCAATATAGTGATAACGCATGACAATTTCGTTGCTTAGCAACATCTTCAGCTCATCTTTGAAGGCCTCCAGATCGGTCTGTTTGTCATCCTGTATCTTCTCTTCGATGGCATTCAACTCCTCTTCAATGCGATCGAGATATTTATCTCGTTCAGCCCTTTGACGCAATTGGTCAAGGGTCTGCTTGGTGTCAGATTCCGAATCAATCGGTTTATCAGCCATGAACGCTACAAATTCGTTGTAATCGGCATCGGTTACCTCAAATGTGTCCACATCGATCGGTTCGCGATGTTTCTTGAAATAGAGATTGGCGAAATCTTCGATGTACCCTTTGGCGAACAGCATGTTTGTAAAACGGCTGTAATAGTTTTCAGGCATGCGTATATCCGGCATGATTCCACCGCCGTCATACACTTTTCGTCCACCCTCAGTAGTGTATTCGCGGATCAGAGAGTCTGGAACAGCCCCTACACTACCATCCTCTGCCCGATGCGAATAGTCGAGTACCTGAATACAGCGTCCGCTGGGAGTGTAATATTTGGCCGTAGTCAGCTTCAGGAAAGAGTTGAAACCTACCGGACGGGTGTTCTGAACCAAACCCTTGCCAAAGGAGCGTTGTCCGACTAAAACACCCCGATCGAGATCTTGGAACGCTCCTGCTACGATTTCAGCTGCAGAAGCCGAAGAGCCGTTGATCAAGACAACCACAGGAATCTCTGTATCGATGGGTTCGCTTTGTGTGGTAAATGTTGCATCCAGCTCTTTCATACGGCCACGCATCGATACCACCTCGGTTCCTTTGGGTACGAACATGGATAAAATCTTTACTGCCTCTTGCAGGATGCCTCCACCGTTGCCACGCAGATCGATGATAAGACCTTTAATTCCCTCTTTTTTTATCGAAATGAATGCATTGCGGAGATCGGCACTGCAATCTTCTGTGAACTCTTTGTGTGAAATGTAACCGATACTGTCGGCGATAATTCCCCAATAAGGCAGTGCAGATAATACGATCCGTTCACGTTTGATGGTGAGCTCCTGCTCCTGATCGGTGAGCAATTTGCGTACCTTGAGACGCAATTCCGTGCCAGGTGTCCCTTTGAGCATCGAACTCACCTCTTGAATCTCCAAGCCTTTGACATCTTTACCATCCACTGCGAGAATGATATCTCCGATTTGTAATCCGGCTTTGTCGGCTGGGGAGCCTTTGTAGGGTTGAGCGACCATGACATAATCGCCTTTTTTCTGAATGATGGCACCCATGCCACCATACTTGCCTGTTGTCATGATCTCGAAATCGGCCATCTCTTTTTCGGGAATCAGTTCGGTGTATGGATCGAGTTCACGAGTCATACCATCAGCTGCATTGAGCATCAGTTTTTCCGGATCAACTTCGTCCACGTATAGGAGACTCAATTCGCGGAACATGTTGAACAGAATCTGAATATTGCGACCCAATGCAAAGTCCGGATTGGTGGCAGCTATGGTACCTGCTCCAACCAGAACGATTAGCGCAGAGAGCAGTGAATATGTAATTCGTTTTTTATTTTTCGGTTTCATGAAAATCTGCTTATGATCTCATCAAATTGTCAATATGCTTGTCAGGATCAAAGTCGGATGGCAAACGTTATTCGTTTTCAGCATGACTCTGGTCCAGTGCGGGCCCTAATCGAAAAATCAGGCGTACCACCTCTTTACGAATGCCATCGATCTCCAACTCCTCGCCCTGCTGGGTAATAGTCAGTCGATCTTCCCACAATAAAATTACTTTTTTGGCAGGACTCGATGCACGAAGCACCCATTCGGTCGAACTTTCAGTTACTACGCTGTATCCGTTGCGGTGGATCGTGTTGAGAATAGCTTCACGATCTGTGGTTAGGTTGCCGGTTAAACGGCGGGTAGTAAATCCGAAACGGGGATAGAGAAATGCCAACACCATTAATATACCGATCATCAACCAGCCACGTTGCGTGTGAAACAGTTCATAGAGCATCTGCTCAGCGTTGCCTCGGGCAGTTCCAGTCTGAACCATCAGAACGAAGATCAGCGTAAACAACAGGGCCAGCCAAATCAGATATTTAATGGAGCGGATCAGATATGTTTTAGGTTTCATGGATTTACGGAAATTAATTTATGTGGAATCGTGTTTGCAAAGATACTAAGAATTTTGAGTTTCGTTATGGGAGGTCTGGATGACAATCGTATAGGATGCATTGGTGGGGTGTCCCTACCAAAAGTTTATCCATAGGGATGTCATGAGTCTGGGTGGCAATGCGGTCGAAGAGTTGCAAATCGAAACAGATACCCACTTTGGTCGCTGGAGTCTCAGCTAACAAACGGTCATAAAATCCTTTCCCGTGTCCTAATCGTTCTCCGCGTGGAGAAAATCCGACTCCCGGTACAATGATCAGATCCGGATTGTAAGAAGGTTCTTGGTCTGATGATATGCATGGAGAACAGGATTGTGACTGCTCTTCTGGGTGTTCGTATGTATGGATAGGCTCAGATGTGGAAGGTGTTGTTTGTGTTTCGGCAATTGTAGTGGTTGTTATCGGTTCCCAAACTCCGAATTGACGCTGTACTAAATTTTCTCGTCCTGTAAATGGACGTAACAACAATCCGTCACCATGCATAACGGGCAGCACAATCTGTTTGTGAAGATACCACTTCTCCACAAAGTGATGTGTTGCGACTTCTTGAGGTAAAGACCAATATAAAAGGATGCATTGGGCTTGCTGAAATTCCGGGAGCGTTTCCAGCGTTTGCATGATCTGAGCTGATGCGGCTTGTAAATATTGGGGAGTGGCTTCGGATAGGCGCTGTCGTACCATGAGGCGCTGGACCTGTTTGTCGGAAAGATCGGCGGATGGTATAGATGATGTTTGGGCGGTATGTTGGAAATTGATATTGTTCGTCATGTGGTGGTTGGTGGTAGTTGACGGGTTATTCAAATCGGGTTGTCGTGAAAATATACGAATAAGCAGCGAAAATCAACGCTGTGTTCCAACGCAGCAAATCACGAAAAACTATGATTGCCGGATGGTGGTGGAACGTAGGTGTCGAGATGTTGTACATTGTAATTGGTACACAAAGAAAAACGTCAGAACGGTGCGAAACATTGTATAAAAATGATCGCACCTTTGATGTACCCAAGTAATCCTAGCCCATAAGCCTCGTAATTGTTTTGGAGGATAGTTGGGGAACGGAATGTACCGGTAAGTCCGATTGATTTTTATTGTTCAGTTGCCTTTGATAATGGTGTTACGCTTCCCTGAAAAGTACGTGCCAGAACAATCTATCAGTATCTCTTTTTTATATTAATGATAGATTGTGCGGTTGACTCTTAAAAGAAATGTTGAACAAACTGTCTCCAGCCAACAACCGAGCATTTTGAAATACATAAGTTCAGGAGAGGCGTGTAGAGTGTAAGTTGTTCGGACTATTCATTATCCGGATCGAGCCGACGACGCAACTCTTCGGGCAATGTGGGCATACCTCCCTGTTGGGTGCAGACATAAGCCGATACATCTACCGCCAAACGGTGCGCAATTCGGATCGGTTTGCCTCGGAGCAGTGCTGCACAAAATGTGCCGGTAAACGAATCTCCGGCGCCTACCGTATCGGCTACCTTGACTTTGGGAGTATCGTAATAGGAGCTTTCGTCGGGGGTAAACACATAACTGCCGCTGGCTCCGCAGGTGAGAATCACCACCTGCAAAGCGTAATCTTTGATAACGGCCCGGCAGACAGCACGGGGATTGAGCCCTTCATATCCGAACATTTGGGCTAACACAACCACCTCGTCTTCGTTTAATTTTAAAACATTGCATTTCCGCAGTGAGTTGAGCAACGTCTCGTGTGTATAAAAATTTTGGCGAAGGTTGATGTCGAAGATACGCAGTGCCTCTTCCGGTGTGTCATCCAGAAAGCGGGCGATTGTGGCCCGGCTCTCTTCGTTGCGCTGCGCAAGAGAACCGAAACATACTGCACAGCATTGACGTGCCAAATCACGCATCTGATCGGTATAAGGGATATGATCCCATGCAACCCCTTGACGAATATCGTAGCAGGGGACCCCTTCACTGTCCACGGTGACATGTACGGTTCCTGTGGGATAGTCCACTTTGGACAAAAGATGATTGACCTTTTTTGTGTTCAGGGTTTGTTCGATCTCATCTCCCAATGGATCACAACCCAAAGCGCTCACAACTGTGGCGTTGAATCCGAATTGCGAGGTGTGATAGGCAAAATTGGCGGTCGCTCCACCCAACTGTTTGTATTCGGGAAAGATGTCCCACAGAACTTCTCCGATCCCTGCAATGAGATTGTTCTCCATTGTTTTCCTCTTTATTTTGTGTAAAGATAGGTAAATCCTCTATATATCGGTTATAAAAATACGGATATCTCCGGATATCTCGAGAAAGAATGCAATAAAAAAAACACAAGCTCCCGTTCCTGTGAAAAAAAAATAGGACGTTTTTTGCCTCGCTGAGTGCAGTTTCTCAGGCAAAAGATTGTTATTTAGAAAACAATCGAATAACTTTGTAGATCATTTATGGGGTCTTGTAACCCTTCATTCACCTGACAACCAACATTATTAATAATCAAACCTTTATTACTTATGGGCAATTGTCTGTTCACATCCTCGATCGGAAGGAAGCTGATCATGAGTATCTCAGGGCTCTTTCTGATCCTTTTCCTGTTGTTTCACATGTCGATGAACCTGGCTGCTGTCTTCTCGACCGAAGCCTACAATGCGATCTGTGAATTCTTGGGTGCCAATTGGTATGCGCTGGTGGGAACACTGGTTCTGGCTGCCGGTTTTGTGGTACACATCGTCTATGCAACGATTCTTACCTTGCGTAACCGTGCCGCCCGCGGTGACAAACGCTATGCGGTAACGGCAATGCCCGCAGGTGTGAGCTGGGCTTCTCGCAATATGTTCGTGCTGGGCGCTATCGTGGTTCTGGGTCTGATCCTGCACCTCTACAACTTCTGGTACAAGATGCAGTTCGCTGAAATTATCGGTAACCATAACCTCGGCGCTTTCGGTCCTACCGACGGTGCTGCCTACATCATCGACCTGTTCAGCAACCCGATCTACTGTGTACTCTATTTGATCTGGTTCGTAGCTATCTGGTTCCACCTGACTCACGGTTTCTGGAGTGCATTCCAGACAATCGGTTGGGATAACCAAATCTGGTTGGGCCGTCTCAAATGCATTGCGAATGTGTTTGCTACGATCATTTTCCTCGGCTTTGCCGTAGTGGTTATTGCGTTCTATGTACGTAGCCTCTGCTGCTGTGGCGTATGCTAATCTCCCTCTGTGAAAATAAATAAGATAAAATAAGAACTATGGCAAAGTTAGATTCGAAGATTCCTGCCGGCCCGTTGGCTGAGAAGTGGAGCAAACATAAGGCTGATATTAAAGTGGTCAGCCCGGCAAACAAAAGAAAACTCGATATCATTGTAATTGGTACCGGTTTGGGTGGTGCTTCTGCAGCAGCTTCTCTCGGTGACCTGGGTTACAATGTCAAAGTGTTCTGCATCAGCGACTCTCCTCGTCGTGCACACTCAATCGCTGCACAGGGTGGTATCAATGCTGCTAAGAACTATCAGAACGATAATGACTCGGTATTCCGCCTCTTCTACGATACTATCAAAGGTGGTGACTACCGTGCTCGTGAGGCAAACGTTTACCGTTTGGCTGAGGTGTCGAATTTGATTATCGACCAGTGCGTGGCTCAGGGCGTTCCTTTTGCTCGCGATTACGGCGGATTGCTTGATAACCGTTCCTTCGGTGGTGCACAGGTATCCCGTACCTTCTATGCCCGCGGTCAGACCGGTCAGCAGTTGTTGTTGGGTGCTTATGCAGCCCTGAACCGCAATATTGCCCGTGGTAACGTTAAGAGCTATCCTCGTCATGAGATGTTGGATTTGGTGCTGATCGACGGTAAAGCTCGTGGTATTATTGCCCGTAACTTGATTACCGGTGAGATCGAGCGTTTCGGTGCACACGCCGTAGTAATCGCATCGGGTGGTTACGGTAACGTCTTCTTCCTCTCTACTAACGCGATGAACTCGAACGGTTCAGCTGCTTGGCAGTGCTACAAGAAGGGCGCAGATTTCGCAAACCCCTGCTTTACTCAGATTCACCCGACCTGTATCCCGGTACACGGTACTCAGCAGTCTAAACTGACTTTGATGTCAGAGTCTCTGCGTAACGACGGTCGTATCTGGGTTCCGAAGAAAAAAGAGGATGTTGAGGCAATTCGTGCGAAGAAGAAGAAAGCATCTGATATTCCTGAAGAGGATCGTGATTACTACTTGGAGCGTCGTTATCCGGCTTTCGGTAACTTGGTTCCGCGTGACGTGGCTTCACGTGCCGCTAAAGAGCGTTGCGATGCCGGTTATGGTGTAAACGAAACCGGTTTGGCCGTATTCCTGGATTTCAAATCAGCTATCGAGCGTTTGGGTAAAGAGGTGATCAAAGCGCGTTACGGCAACCTCTTCCAGATGTATGAGAAGATCACCGACGTGAATCCGTACGACGAGCCGATGATGATCTATCCTGCTGTTCACTATACGATGGGTGGTATCTGGGTTGACTACAACCTGATGACTACGATCCCCGGTCTGTATGCAATCGGTGAGGCCAACTTCTCTGACCACGGTGCAAACCGTCTGGGAGCATCTGCTCTGATGCAGGGTTTGGCTGACGGTTACTTCGTACTGCCCTACACAATCGGCGATTACCTGGCACATGAGATTCAGACTCCGAAGATCGACACCTCTCGTCCTGAGTTTGATGAGGCAGAAAAGGCTGTCAAAGAGAAGATCGCCAAACTGCTTTCGATCCAGGGTAACGAATCAGTGGACGATATCCACAAGAAGTTGGGTCACATCATGTGGGAGAATGTAGGTATGGCTCGTACCAAAGAGAGCTTGGAGAAAGCCATTACTGAAATTCAGGCGCTGCGTAAAGATTTCTGGAAGAATGTTCGTGTTCCGGGAACGGACAAAGAGTTCAACCAGGAGCTTGAAAAGGCAATTCGTCTGGCCGACTTCCTCGAATTGGGTGAGTTGATGGCACGTGACGGTCTGTTGCGTAACGAGTCTTGCGGTGGTCACTTCCGTGTTGAGTCTCAGACTCCCGAAGGTGAGGCTAAACGTGATGATGAGAACTTCGCATATGTAGCGGTTTGGGAGTACAATGGTCCTGATAAAGAGCCGACCATGCTCAAAGAGCCGTTGACATTCGAGGCCGTTCATCTGGCACAGCGTAACTACAAAGACTAACAATTCGACCTGTAGGAATTTTAAAACTTGAAACGATGAATTTGAAATTAAAAATATGGCGTCAAAAGAACGCCAAAGCCCAAGGGGAATTTAAGAACTACACGGTCGAGAACATCTCACCGGACACTTCGTTCCTCGAAATGCTGGACATTCTGAACAATGATTTGATTCACAAAGGTGAGGAACCTGTTGTGTTTGACCACGACTGCCGTGAGGGTATTTGCGGTATGTGCTCATTGCACATCAATGGTCATGCACATGGACCCGACGAAGATATTACCACATGCCAGTTGCACATGCGAAAATTTAAAGATGGCGATACGATTGTTATTGAGCCGTGGCGTTCGAAAGCCTTCCCTGTAATCAAGGACTTGGCTGTTGACCGTAGCGCATTCGATAAGATTCTGCAGGCAGGCGGTTTTATCTCAGTGAACACTGGCGGTGTGCCTGATGCCAATGCTATTCCTATTCCTAAGAAGGATGCGGACGAGAGTATGGATGCAGCAGCTTGTATCGGTTGCGGTGCTTGTGTTGCAACCTGCAAGAATGGTTCTGCCATGTTGTTCGTAGCCGCTCGTGTATCATCGTTGGCTAAATTGCCTCAGGGTCGCATTGAGGGTGCTCGTCGTGCCAAAGCGATGGTTGCCAAGATGGATGAACTCGGTTTCGGTAACTGTACCAATACTGGTGCATGTGAAGCAGAATGCCCGAAAGGTATCTCGATTGCTCACATCGCTCGTTTGAACCGTGAGTTCCTCTCTGCTAAGTTGAAAGACTAATTGAAAAGTTCTGTCACGACGTTTTGTTAAACGTACTGACGGAAGATAGATTAGGCCGGAGCCTTTCGCAAGGCTCCGGCTTTTTTTATCTGTTTGAATGATGTCTCCAGAGCGCTCTTTGCTGGACTAACGGGAAAGTCCCTGAATTTGTCTTATGTTTTGAATCACTAAAAGAGGGCTGGACTGAGATTGGTAATCGTTTTGTGTTCAGCAAACTGTTTGACCGATGAAGAGACTTTATAGAAGTTTGAAACCATGGTATATGGTTGATCCCTTACGTAGGTTTCGAGGCGTGCTTCTTATTGGGTTATTGGTTTGGTCCTTATGTGATAGATCTTTATTTGTCTGTGTTGTGAATAAAATTTTGATTCAAATAAATGTTCTAATTCATAAATATGTATTTGGAGGGTGTTTACTCCATATTCTGTAATAAGTGGAAACGAGATGCAGCGGCAAATTTTATTTTGCCGCTGCATCTCGTTTTTATATTGTTTAGAACAAATAGAGATTT
>UQDC01000020.1 GCA_900539755.1 uncultured Alistipes sp. | reverse complement strand
GCCAAAGAGGACAATTCTCATTGGCCAACATGGTCAAATTCGCTTGGCTTTTCCAGCGACATCGGATCAACAAGCTATTCATTTCAAACTCGATATGCTGGCCGGCACAACGCCTATTATCAGTCGGGATTTTACGACTAACATTCCGATCCAGCGCAATTATTTGACCACCCTCATCGGAAATCTGTTATCGGTAGGTGGGTCGATAACGATCGATATTGACGAAAACTTTGACGGTACTGAAAATACGGTGGAGGTAAAAGATCCCCAATACATTACCTATACAGCTACTGAGGAGATGGATTACAACGATCGTTTCTGGGGGACTGACCTTACATTTATTCCTGAGCAATGCACCTATAATGCCGAAACGGGCGAGGGTAAATGGGCCTATACGGGAACTGTGACCGAAGTCGAATCTAGTGCATTCAATGGAGAAACAACGCTTCGAAGCATCATTCTTCCGGAAGGTATTACTTATATCGGTAGTAATGCCTTCAATAATAGTAGTCTCGAGGCCATCACCCTTCCAGAGAGTCTTGAGGAGATCGATCAATATGCTTTTTCTAAAACGAATCTGACGGAAATAGTCATTCCTGCTAATGTAGAGTTGTTGGAAAGTTCGGCGTTTCAAGGAGCCTCCAGTCCGATTTCTCCTCTGAAAAAGGTTGTTTTCGAGGGGAACAAAATTCACACCATTGAATCGAACACATTCCAAAACTGCCAGAATTTGCAGGAGGTCCAGCTGCCGGAAGGCTTGACAACCATCAAGTACAATGCTTTTCAGAGATGTTATGCACTGGAAGAAATTACGATACCCGACGCTGTTACCGTAATTGAGAAACAAGTGTTCAGTCAGTGTACGTCGTTAAGGAGAGTGAATCTTGGAACACAGCTTGAGTCAATTGGATATCATGCTTTCAATGAGTGTTTGGCATTGGAAACCATTGTATGTCCTGATGAAACGCCGGCTACATTAGGCGAAGAACCATTCCCGGTTTCAGATGGGTGGGGCTCTTATACAGCAAATTACAAAATCTATGTTCCCGACGATAAAGTCGACACTTATCGGGCCGCATGGCCTGCTTATTGGGATACATCATCCTTGGTGCCAACAAAAGTTATCTACCCTATGAGTTCTATGCCTACGGAATAAAAGGTAATTCTCATATTTATTCCCGGACTATATATTTTATGGTCCGGGATTTTTTATGTCAACGATATTTGTCTTTTCGAACCGTGTAAACATTATGAAATTCCATTGATAGTGATGTGTCTCGCAGATTTCTTAGTTCTTCTCTGCTTGTCGTATCAGTGCGAACTGTACATATCCCTAAAATAAGCCACTCCAAATTTATTTTTACTATATTCATTGGAGTAGTAGAGGGGAAAATGCTGAACAGTGATCATTAAAAACGAAGTCCGGAATAAGGAGGACTATTTGTCATAGCGCAGCTTTTCCGAACTTCGTTTATTGTGTGGGTATACCTTACCTATGTAAAGAGCGATCTCGCTAAAACATACAAATGATGTTTTGGCGAGATCGCTCATCTGATTTCAAGGCCACCATGCGATAGCCCTTAAATTATTGGTCGGACTACTGTGCCAGGAAGGCCAGCAGAACACCGGCTGCTACGGCACTACCGATCACACCGGCCACATTCGGACCCATAGCATGCATCAGCAGGTAATTCGATTTGTCATATTTCTGACCCATTTCCTGCGATACGCGGGCTGCGGCAGGCACAGCAGATACGCCGGCATTACCGATCAGCGGGTTGATCTTCGCATCTTTAGGCAGGAACAGGTTGAAGAACTTCACAAAGAGTACACCGCAAGCCGAAGCTACGAAGAATGCAAATGCTCCCATAATGAAGATGTAGATTGATTTCGGTGTCAGGAATGTGGTTGCCTGAGTCGAAGCACCTACGGTAAAGCCCAACAGAATCGTCACGATATCGGTCATGGAACCGCTGGCAGTGTTGGCCAAACGTTTGGTGACACCACACTCTTTGAGCAGGTTACCGAAGAAGAGGGTTCCCAGCAGCGGAATAGCTGACGGAACGACGAAGGTCGTTAACAACAGACCGATGATCGGGAAGAGGATCTTTTCGGTGGTTGATACCTGACGGGGTGGTTTCATGCGGATCAGACGCTCTTTTTTGGTGGTCAGCAGGCGCATAACGGGAGGCTGAATCACTGGCACGAGAGCCATATAAGAGTATGCTGAGATTGAAATTGCACCCAACAGATCCGGAGCCAATTTACTGGTCAGGAAGATTGCAGTCGGACCATCTGCACCACCGATGATACCGATAGCACCGGCTTCAGCAGCATTGAAGCCTAAAGCCAATGCTCCCATATAGGTGATGAAGATACCGATCTGGGCAGCTGCACCGACCAACATCAGTTTTGGATTGGAGATCAGGGCCGAGAAATCGGTCATCGCTCCGATACCCAAAAAGATCAGCGGTGGATAGACTCCTTTGATCACACCGAAATAGAGATAATTCAGTACGGATCCGTCTTCATAAATACCGATTTCCATACCGGGAGTAAACGGAATGTTACCGACCAGAATGCCGAATCCGATCGGCACGAGCAGCATCGGCTCGAAGTTGCGGCTGATGGCCAGGTACAAGAAGGCCAAGCCGACCAGAATCATAACCAGGTGACCAACCGTAATGTTGGCAAACCCTGTGTTTGCAATGATCTGGTTCAGATTCTCCCCTAAAAACGAGAAGAAACCTGTGCTTGCTGTGGTTACTTCTGCCAACATAGCCTATCCGATCGTTAAAAGTGTGTCACCTTCCAGAACTGAATCTCCTTTGTTTACTTTCAGCTCTACAATGATGCCGTCGCGATCGGCGTCGATATTGTTCTCCATCTTCATCGCTTCGAGTACCAGCAGATGTTGACCTGCAGTTACACGATCACCTTGACGTACTTTGATATCGACGATTACGCCTGGCAGCGGACTCTTGACAGCCGCACCTGCACTCTTCTTGGCAGCGGCTTTGGCAGTCGATATCACTTCGGCAGTCGTTGCGGCAGAGGTCGAAGCCGGTGTCGGTTTGGTCACTTTGATCACCTTAGAAGTCTTGCCTTCGATCTCCACTTCATATTGAGTACCGTTCACGGTAACGTCGGCGATGTTATCCTCCACACTGTTGATGGAAACCTCGTATTCGGTTCCGTGGATGTTGAATTTATATTCCTTCATGTTGTCTTATTTTTCTGTTTTGAACTGATTTCTCGCTTACGGCTATTTGTGAAGCGGCTGAGTCAGACCGTAGATTTTGGAGCTCCACGGTGAGTAAGCCTTGGCGACACGGTTGATGGTCAATACATGTGATTCGATGTCGTGCATCTCATCCTGGTACATCTTCAGTGCCATACCGATTGCTGCGATTTCGGCACCTACAATGGCTCCGTCATCCTTTTTCTTCTCAGTCGGAGCGACAGAGACACCAGCTGCCTTTTGTTTGTTGCGTTTGGCGATTCGGATCATGATCTTACCCAAAGCCCAGAAAGCAAAGTAAAGAAGGATCAGTGCCGAGAATACCACCGCAACAGCGGTAATTGTCATCGTAAAACCGTGTGGGTCGGCCTGACGCATCCTTTCGTGTTTAGGCATCGGCGGATTGATGTCGTTGGTAGCATTGGGCGTGGTGCTGGTCAATGCTGTGAAAACAACATCCTGACTGCCATCGGCGGCCAAAGTACGTCCGATTGAGATATCGGCCTTTTGGTCTGCCAGATTGTAGGTGACTTTGTCGATCGTATCGCGGCCATTGGCGTCGAGGAATGATAAAGTCACCAACTGGTTGGGCAGTTGAGTATCTACCGAGTCAGGCGTGTAACCCGGCAGGGTTGCCGGATCTGAAGTCTCACCCGTCAGCGTGAAATTCGTATGGAAGGTGCCTTTGGTTTCGGAACCTTCACAGAAGAATACGACGTATCCTCCCGGAGCGAGGGTCGTACGGGTATCCCCCTTGGGAATACGGTACGAGAAGTTCTTGCCGTTGGTTTCGAGAACGAGGTAGCAACTGGCCAGATCAATTTTTGAGTGACCTGCATTGCGCAACTCGATCCACGATACGCGGTGGCCGTAATCATCTTGATAGTTGTTGCGGTTTTTAACCAACAACTCGTTGATAATTACATCCTTTGCTCCCTGAGCAAAGGTGGCCGGTGCCGCACCCAGCAACAGAAGCAGTCCTGACAATAATACTCTCTTCATTACAACGGAATATTAGAGTGCTTTTTGGCAGGGTTGGACAACTTTTTGGTTGAAAGCGATTGCAGAGCACGGATGATACGGAAACGGGTGTTACGCGGTTCGATCACATCATCAATGTAGCCATATTGTGCAGCCACATATGGGTTAGCGAATTTGTCGCGGTAATCGTTCTCTTTTTCGGCAATGAATTCAGCTTTTTTAGCTTCGTCTTCGATAGCTGCGATCTGTTTCGATTCGAGCACCTCAATGGCACCTTTGGGACCCATAACGGCAATCTCGCCGGTAGGCCATGCGTAGTTGATATCGCCACGCAGGTGTTTTGAACTCATCACGCAGTATGCACCGCCATAAGCTTTGCGCAGGATAACCGTAACTTTAGGTACGGTTGCTTCACCGTATGCGAACAGCAGTTTTGCGCCGTGGATAATGATACCACCATACTCCTGACCGGTACCGGGCAAGAAACCGGGAACGTCCACGAGGGTTACGATCGGAATATTGAAAGCGTCGCAGAAACGTACGAAACGGGCTGCTTTACGCGATGCGTTGATGTCGAGCACGCCGGCCATATATTTTGGCTGGTTGGCGATGATGCCGACGCTTTGTCCGTTGAAACGGCCGAATCCGGTTACGATATTGGCTGCAAACTGTTTCTGGCTTTCGAAGAAGTCACCGTTGTCGACAATGGCACGGATAACCTCCAATACATCGTAAGGTTTGTTCGGATTGTCAGGAATAATTTCGTTGAGAGAATCCTCCAGACGGTCGATAGCATCGTTGCAAGCTACCATCGGAGCCTCTTCGAGGTTGTTCGACGGCAGGAAGCTCAACAGCTTGCGGAGCGTTTTGATACCGTCCTCTTCGTTATCTACAACGAAGTGGGCTACACCGCTCTTGGCTGCGTGTACGGCTGCACCTCCCAGTTGTTCCTGTGTAACCTCTTCACCGGTGACGGTTTTTACCACTTTCGGTCCGGTTACGAACATGTAGCTGGTGCCCTGATTCATCAAAATGAAGTCAGTCAGTGCCGGTGAATATACGGCGCCACCTGCGCAAGGTCCGAAGATCGCCGAGACCTGAGGAATTACACCTGAAGCCAGGATATTGCGTTGGAAAATCTCAGTGTATCCTGAAAGGCTGTTGACTCCCTCCTGGATACGGGCTCCACCTGAGTCGTTGATACCGATCACAGGAGCACCGTTTTTCATAGCCATATCCATCACTTTGCAGATTTTGGCTGCGAAAGTTTCAGACAGTGAACCACCGAAAATGGTGAAGTCCTGAGAGAAGACGTATACCAGACGTCCGTCGATAGTACCGTAACCGGTTACTACACCGTCGCCGAAATAGCTCTCTTTTTCGATACCGAAATTGGTGCAGCGGTGTTTTACGAACATATCGAACTCTTCGAATGATCCTTCATCGAGGAGCATTTCAATACGTTCGCGGGCAGTTAGTTTGCCTTTTTTGTGCTGCGAATCGATTCTTTTCTGTCCTCCTCCCATTTTGGCTTGTTCGCGGAAGGAGATCAGTTCTTTGATTTTATCCTGATTACTACTCATTATTTGGTCGAATCTACTGGTTTAGACAAGGTTTATTTGCCACATTCGCAACCTTTGGGATCTTCGCAAAGTTCAGTAAGAACACCGCCGGTCGATTTTGGGTGGAGGAATGCGATGTTAAGACCTTCGGCACCGCCGCGTGGAGTTTTGTCGATGAGTTGGATGCCTGATTCAGCACATTCTGCCAATACGCTGCCCAAACCTTCAACTGCAAATGCCACATGCTGAATGCCTTCGCCGCGTTTTTCGATGAATTTTGCGATAGGGCCATCTTCAGCGGTTGATTCGAGCAATTCGATTTTGGTCTGACCGATCTTCAAGAAAGCTGTACGTACTTTCTGTGCAGGAACCTCTTCGATGCTGTAGCATTTGGTGCCCAGCAATTTTTCCCACAGAGGAATAGCAGTTTCAAGACTTTTGACCGCGATACCCAGATGTTCAATGTGTGATGGTTTCATGATCGTAATGTTTTTATTGTTGTGTTATTTATGTGTTTATTGTTAACTGTCTGTAAATTAATGAGATCTAATTATTTTTTTAGAACCTTACAAATTTAGCCGTATTTCTGGACTTTTCAGAGGAATTTTTAATTTTTTTCAAGAAAAACATTGTCATGCGCCTTTTGGATATAGTTTGCAGACAAAAAGGATATTAATTGTTTGGTTAAACGGCGAAATTGAAGGATTATTGGCATAGTGGGAAGCTATTTGACGGTGTAGTAGCTGATCGGATCGATGATCGCAAAAATGAGTCAGTATGGGGATATGAGTTATGCTGTTTGTAGTGTGCCAATGGCATGTGAGTGTAAATGCGGGACAAAATGAGGTTGCAAACAAGGAACGAGGAATCTGCGTCGGCGATAAAACTTTATGGCTAAGATCACGTTATATTAAAAGAAAAGGTTATATTTGTTTTATCGAGCTTGTGATCACGCAACCATACTCTGTGATAGGCAGGCTTATGTTAAACGGATTGAGACGATGAAAAGATCGATTTTAGTGTTGTTGGCGCTGTGGGGAATCTTGGGTATTCACTCGAGCGTGCAGGCGCAGAATTTAGTGATCGGCTCACGGGTGTCTGAGTTGAAGACGTCCGAATATCTGCATGGCACCTTGCAGAAAGATCGTCCCATGTTAATCGAATTTTTTTATTCGGCGAGTGAACCTTGTCGTGATCGGCTTCCTGAATTGAATAAATTAGCCGGTGATTATGCCGGAAAAATTGATGTGTTGGTGTTGGCGAACGAAGACAGAGATCGGATTATTCCCTTGCTGAAAGGCGAAAATTATGCTTTTGCAGTGGCTTTGGACGATGCCGGTAAAACATTCAATGCGTATGGAGTTCGATTCGTTCCGTTTAGTGTTTTGTTGGATGCGAAGGGACGTGTATTGTGGTTCGGACATTCAGCCCGCCTGACTATTGTGGACCTCGAACAAGCCTTGTAATTTAACGGTTATTTTTTGACCGATCTATGGCGCTTTTTTGTAGGAGTTCTCTTCCCGCTTTTGAGTATTTTTGTTGCCTCTCGTTACTTCCTGTACCTCCCGTATCTCACGTTTGCGCCTGTTTTCAACAGTGTTCATCAATTCCCTCATATCCGTAGAGGTTCCTCATTCGTTTTTGCCCATTCTGTCCTTCATTTTTATTAACTGGGGAATAAAAGCGGGGAGCTACATCGAATTTCATGCGATCTATGCGGAAATGAATCAATGAAATGTATGTGTCTCTGAAATGCAAACATCTTCTAAAAATCTATGCAAGAAAATTGAATGCATTTTGATTCATCGGATCTATTCTGAAATAAAGAATTAGCAAACTCTTGATGTTTACGGGAGAACTGATGATAATCAGTTGGTTGGCTGCTGGAAGAGATCCGAATAAAATAGCAGCAGACTACCTTTTCAAGTAGCCTGCTGCGGTGTTATAGGTGGTGGTTGGTTCTCTTAATTTGCTGCTTTGAGTTTCAAAAATTTGTCGGTCTCAATTTTACTCTTGGCGTAGTTCAATGTGACACGGAAACTTTTACGCGATTTTTCGCTCGGCAGTTCGAACATGCTGTCCATCATGATGCTTTCGCAGATCGAGCGCAATCCACGAGCGCCGAGTTTGTATTCGATCGCCTTGTCCACGATGTAATCCAACACAGCAGGCTCGAAGGTGAGCTTAATCCCATCCAGTTTGAAAAGCTCGATATACTGTTTGATGATCGAATTTTTTGGTTCGGTCAAGATGCGACGCAGCGCGTCACGATCGAGCGGTTCGAGATAGGTCAGAACCGGCATACGTCCGATCAGCTCAGGAATCAGCCCGAATGATTTGAGGTCCTGGGGCAGAATATACTGCATCATATTCTCGCGATCGACCCGTTCACGTTGCAGTTGCCCGTATCCGACAGCTTGGGTGTTGAGACGTTGTGCAATCTTCTTTTCAATGCCGTCGAATGCTCCGCCACAAATAAAGAGAATATTGGTCGTATTGACCTGAATGAATTTCTGATCGGGGTGTTTGCGACCTCCCTGAGGTGGTACATTGACAACCGTTCCCTCCAAGATTTTGAGCAGAGCCTGTTGTACGCCTTCTCCTGAGACATCGCGGGTGATGGATGGATTGTCTCCCTTACGGGCGATTTTGTCGATTTCGTCAATGAAAACAATACCCCGTTCAGCCTGTGCCACATCGTAATCGGCAACCTGGAGCAGGCGGGAGAGAATGCTCTCGACATCTTCGCCGACATAACCAGCTTCGGTGAGTACCGTCGCATCGACAATGGTGAAAGGTACGTTGAGCAGTTTGGCAATGGTACGGGCCAGCAAAGTCTTGCCAGTACCAGTCTGTCCTACCAAAATGATATTCGATTTGTCAATGTCGATTTCGCTGGCCTCCTGTGCGTGCATCAGCCTTTTGTAATGGTTGTACACCGCAACGGACAAATATCGTTTAGCGGCATCTTGTCCGATGACATATTGATCGAGGAAAGCTTTGATCTCAGCCGGTTTTTGCAACGTCTCCATCTCAATTCTTGGAGCGCTCATGCGTTGCATACGTTCGCTCTCAGCGAGCATTTCGTGTCCCCGTTCGATACACTGGTCGCAAATTTGTGATCCATCGCTGCCGGTGAACAGTACGCCCACCTCGCTGCGAGGTTGTCCGCAGAACGAGCAGCAATCTTCGTGGGGATATTTGTGATTGTTGTTTGCCATATGGTGCTTATGCCGATTTTGATACCACCGTGTGTCGTGGTATCAAAATCGATAATGTGTAATTTTATTTCTGTTTTGCAGTTTTACGCTTAACTAAAACCTCATCAATCAGACCATAATCTTTGGCCTCAGAGGCGGTCATCCAGTAGTCACGATCTGCGTCCTGTTCGATTTTTTTGATATCTACGCCAGAATGCTCGGAGAGAATTTCGTAGAGCTCCTGTTTGGTGCGTAAAATCTGTTTGGCCGTAATTTCAATGTCGGAGGCTTGACCCTGTACACCACCCAGGGGTTGGTGGATCATGACGCGAGAGTGGGGCAGTGCAGAGCGTTTACCTGCTGCACCGGCTGTCAGCAAGATGGCAGCCATGCTGGCAGCCAAGCCGGTACAAATGGTGGCTACGTCCGAACTGATCAGTTGCATTGTGTCGTAGATACCCAGTCCTGCCGTAACAGATCCTCCCGGAGAGTTGATATAGATTTGAATGTCTTTTTCGGGTTCGGTCGATTCGAGAAACAGCAACTGCGCCTGAATGATATTGGCTGCATCATCGTTGATGGGTACTCCCAAAAAGATGATGCGATCCATCATCAAGCGGGAGAAGACATCCATCGTAGCGACATTCAACTGGCGCTCTTCAATGATGGTAGGTGAAATATATTCGTTGCTGATCGAACGGAAGTTGTGCAATTTCAAACTGCTGATGCCGGCATGTTTGATTGCGTATTTCTCAAATTCATTCATGGTCGTAGCGAAATGGTGAAACTGTTGGTCTCGAGATCTCCGACAGTCTCCTTTTATAACTGAAAAGAATCTCTGTTGAAAAGATTGAAAAGGCCGCAGGAATCAATATCCTGCGGCCTCTGTTTATTTCTTAATGATCGGTCGATCGCGGAAAGGTTGAGATCCTATATCCGACGACCCGATCCCACAGGATTACTGTGCTGCTGCTTCGGCCAATTTGGCGAACTCTTCGGCGGTTACGGTAGCATCGCTGACGGTAATCTGCGGAACTACGGCGTCGATAACCTTCTGTTCGAAGATTTTTTCGTACACCTTGCGGCTCTCCTCTTTGTTCTCGAGGATGCTCTTAGCATAGTTGGCCAGCATATCGTCTGCAACCTGGCTCATACCGTAGTAAGCGAACTGCTGAGCTGCCATTGCTTTGGCCTCTTCGGTTGCCTCTTCTGGGGTAACCTCCAGTTTCAATTCGTTTACATAGTGTTTTTGCACGAGGTTCCATTTCATCATGTCGAGGAATTTGTCGAAATCCTTTTCGATCTCTTCCATCGAGAATTTGCCCTCGTTGATGGTATAAAGCCAGCGTTTGAGGAAGGCTGCAGGCAGTGTCAAGTTTGCTTTGTCGAGCAGCAACTTGCGAACGTCCAAAGTGAACAGGTAGTCTGCCTCGCGTTTCAAATCGCGCAAGATCTGTGCATCGATGTACTGTGCGAACTCCTCAGCTGTTTTTACATTGCCTTCGGGGAAAGCCATTTTGAAGAACTCTTCGTTCAATTCAGGCTCTGTGAAACGACGAATCTTGGTAATGGTCAGCGTAAATTTCGGATTGATGCCTTCCAATTCCGGTTCTTTAACCTGAAGAATAGCTGCGCGTTGTGCAGGGTTGGGATAGAGTTCATTTACATCTACCTCCATGGTGTCACCCACCTTCTTGCCGAGGAACGGTTTGCGAGCGGCGTCGCTCATGCCGATCAGACCGACATAGGCCTCTTCGATCTTCATCTCGGGCTGATCCAAGGTAACGGTCAGTGCGTCTTCGGTCTCAACACTGTCAACATCTACCAGCTTGCCGAAACGACGGGTAAAGTTGCCACGATAGCCATCACGCATTTTATCTTCGATAGCGATCGCATATTTTTTAACCTTATCCTTTTTGCTCAATGCAATGTTGATTTCGGGAGCAATACCCACTTCGAATGCGAATTCGTATTCGGTGTCGTTGTCGAAATCGAGCGGTTGCTGTTTGTCGCTAGGAATCATGTCTCCGACCAGAGTCAGTTTTTCCTTTTCAATATAGTCGAAGCAACCTTTGGAAGCAGTACGGTAAGCCTCTTCGGCCACAACACCTTTGCGGTACATCTTATTGATGATGCTCATGGGAACCATACCCGGGCGGAATCCCGGTACGTTGGCTTTGCGTTTATAGGTGCGCAGGGCCTTGTCCACGGCCTCGTTGTAGTCGGCTTCGCCCACCGTTGCTTTGAGCAGGGTGGTTCCGTCTTCCAGATTCTCTCTTACGATGTTCATTTTGACTCTTTGTTATTTATAATTTTTTATCTCTTTCGTGCTCCGTTCCCGGACAAAAAACCGCCTGGAAATAAGGCGGTTGATTTTGTGCGGATAAAGGGACTCGAACCCCCACGCCATAAAGGCACTAGATCCTAAGTCTAGCGCGGCTACCAATTACGCCATATCCGCTCGAAAGTGCTGCAAAGATAGCGCTTTTTTTATTAGACCGCAAACAATCTTTGCTAATTTTATAACAGTTAAGTGAATAGCTTACGGAATATGGCCGAACTGTTATTATGGGGAAGTGCGTGATGGCAAAGTGGGTCTCTGATCCTATTTTGGGGAACCAATGCAAGTATCTCCATTCCTGAGGTGCATTGCACTGTGTTGCGACAGCGTCAAGATTCCACCTGCTCTTATTATTTGTATCATATTAATTAATAGGCAGGCTCGTTATTTTTCTAAATAAAGATCAATAGAGTGGACTACAAGGTTTGCGGTTGAATCGTTAATAGTGATGCCGAGACTTTGAAATAGGATCGCCCCTTGTTCACTATGGTAGAGAATAAATGCGTCTTCATGTCTTTCCAGTGAATCGGCGGGTATGATATCTGACAGGCTGTAACCAATTTTGGCTAATTGTCGCACCAGAATAGTATCGGTGGGCTCTTGGAAAAGCAGTTTGCCCGAACCATCGTAGAGAGAAAGCGTGTCATGGTGCTGTTTCCAGTACGGTTCAGCCTCCATGTCCTCGTACCATTCATGCATGGGGTACAACCGTGAATACTCAGTAATATCGACACTCTCGTTGAAGGAGCTTGCCGTAATATACAGATAGTGGTTGTTGGAGTCGTTAGCATTAATGGCTATGCAGTCCGATTCTGTGGAGCGATTTTTTTGTGACCATTGTTCAATATCGTGAGGCGTTAGCCCTGGAATGTAGGTGAACAGAGCCAGAATCCCGATTGCCGTATAAGTCACATAGAGGTAATGGCTGCTGCGGCGCATAAGGAAGAGTCCCATGCAGCAGGTCATGATCAGACCAAAGACGATCAGATATACGCGATCTTCGGTCAGTCCATATTCATTGCAGCGGCGGGCTACACCGATCCAGAACATCGTCAATGCCGGTAATGAGATCAGACTGAAATGGTTGTAAAACCAGTTGTAATATCGTTTGGTCAACAGGGTTTGTCCAGCTTGTGCAGCGACAGCCGTGGTAATGAAACCAAAGACGAGAAAGGCGATACCTCCTTCTGGTAATGTCCATTTGATCAGAATTTTGAAAAAATAGAGGTACAGCAGAACGGTGTAGATCAGGACCGCAGGTGAGAGAATCCAGTCGAGAAATATTTGCAGCAGTTTAGAGGTTTGTGTTCCAAAGGTCTCGGATTTTCGGTTAAAGGTGAGGAAAAGCAAGGGGAGAACTAATATAAAACTGAAAGACGCCATGTCATCAGAGACATGATCCAACCACGAGATGTCAAAAATAAATATGAAAGACGCATAGATAGCTTCCAATAGCATCCAGGTTATTCCGCTGACGATAAGCGCTGCTGCACCATTCAATACATAGCGTAGCAGCTGGATTATGAATTTCCGGTTGTCATTGTATTGCCGAATAGTCAATAAAGCTAACAAACCGATTGTGATAGTAATCCAATAGGATACGTTGCCGGGACCCCAATTTTGTAGATTGATCCACCAAAATGGCAATACGACGCATCCGGAAAGATAATAAATGATACGACTTTTGTGTGTTGTGAACCATTTGTTGCATAGGATGGCCAAGATCAAAGCGAAGGGCATGATCATGATTTGATCTTGAGATGGCTTAATATCGGTATGCTCTCCCAAAATGCTGATGATGAAGTAGTAGCATGCGATAGCCATTTCAACCGGAGCAAGGCGGAAGGTCTTCGCGTTTTCGATGAAAAAATTCCGGATTTGTGTCAACGCTTTCATAATCGTAGGGTTTTATGGAATGGGAGGTTGCTGTTCACCAAAGTGCAAAAATAGGGATGCAACGAGAAGCTAGCCTTACATAAATAAACAAGTTGAGCTGTCTTCTCGCGATACAACAATCCTGGCAATAGGATGAGAGCGTAATATCAATGGAGGATGTGTATCAGAACACGTCGTCGGATTATCGGTCGAACTCAAGTGCGCGGCTATGTAGCGAGTCGCTTAACTCGCCATTTTCGTAGGCAATGTGACCGTTGACGATTGTGTGGGTGACACAATGTGAAAACTCCGTGCCTTCAAAAGGAGACCAACCGCATTTTGACCGGATATTTTCACGTGCAACTTGCCACGATTTGTGGGGATCGACAATGACAATATCGGCATAGTACCCCTCGCGCAAAAAGCCACGTTGATGTATGGCGAACCGAATGGCCGGGGCATGACACATCTTTTCGACTACCTTTTCGATCGGGAAGATCCCCTGCTTGCTCAATTCGAGCATAGCCACTAACGAGTGTTGTACCAACGGGCCTCCGGACGGAGCGCTCCAAAAGGGTTGCAATTTTTCATCGAGTGTGTGGGGGGCATGATCGGTTGCTACAATATCTACCCGGCCATCCAGGATACCCGCGCGTAGTGCATCGCGATCGGCCGCACCTTTGACCGCTGGATTCCATTTAATCAGATTTCCTTTGGCGGCATAATCGGCATCAGTGAACCACAGATGGTGCACACAAACTTCGTTGGTAATCTTCTTATCAGCCAACGGTTTGTTGTCGAAAAGGGTCAATTCGCGGGCTGTGCTCAAATGCAGAATGTGCAGATTTGTGCCATAACGATCTGCCAACTCTACAGCTTTTGCACTCGAACGGTAGCACGCTTCGGCACTGCGGATCAAAGGATGCAGTGCGGCAGTAGCTTGATCTCCATATAACTCCCTATAGTGTTGTGTGTTCGTACGGATGGTTGTCTCATCTTCGCAATGGGTGGCGATCAGAATCGGTGACTCAGCGAAGAGTTTGGCCAATGCAACGTCTTTGTCCACCAACAGGTTTCCAGTCGATGATCCCATAAAGACTTTAATGCCGCAGACATGGCGAGGGTCGAGACGATGAATTTCGTCGATGTTATCGTTGGTGGCTCCGAAATAGAATGAGTAGTTGGCCGGAGAGACTTCGGCCGCGCGGGCAAACTTTTCCTCTAATCGTTGAGCATTGACTGTCGGCGGGTTGGTGTTGGGCATCTCCATGTAGGAGGTGACACCTCCACATACAGCGGTAGCAGATTCGCTGCGGATATCGGCTTTGTGGGTCATGCCCGGTTCCCGGAAGTGCACCTGATCGTCAATGACACCCGGTAGAACCAATTTGCCCGTGGCATCTATGATGCGGGTAGGAACAGAAGTCTGGCAATCGCTGTTTTGGGCTGAATACCGCCCTTGACCGATATGGGTGATTCGGTCGTTTTCAATGATGATATATCCTTGAAATTGGCTGCCTTCATTTACCAGCGTGCCGTTGTCGATAACGATTCTGCTCATGGAAAGAGTATGCAATAAAGGAGATGAAAGTTTAAATACCTCTTAACTTTTGCCCGTTTTATGTGAAAGGAAAGCGTCAAACTGCCCGCATGAGTGACAGGGTGCAAGGTACATGCACTGTAGCCCTTACCGTATTAGTTCCCTCACCAATCTAAATTTTATTTGAGATGTTTCGATCTCAAATGAAAACAAGACTTTATTATGCCATAAAACTGGCTAATAAAAACCGCTTAATAATCCAATAGATATTCCGATGGATTCAGCGCAGGCGCCTGTTTTAGAGATTGCCTGTTAATTACACGTTACGAGGGGTGATTTTGCGGAAACGAAGCCCCATTACACCGAAAAGAGCTTCACGGAAAATACCTTTGCTCATCTTCGATGCTCCGAAAGTGCGTTCAGTAAAGATAATCGGCACTTCGGTCACTTTGGCTTTGAGTTTCCATGCGGTATATTTCATCTCAATTTGGAAACCGTATCCTTTCATGCGGATTTTACTCAGGTCAATTTTGCGCAGCAGATTGGCCGAATAGCAGACGAAACCTGCTGTTGCATCACGAACCGGCATGCCTGTAACGATGCGTACATATGCAGAGGCATAGTAAGAGAGCAGCACACGTTTCATCGGCCAGTTAACCACGTTGACACCGGTGATGTAGCGTGATCCGATCACCAGATCCGAACCGTCCAAAGCAGCTTTGAGCAGGCGAACCAAATCGTCTGGGTTGTGCGAAAAGTCGCAGTCCATTTCGAAAACGTAGTCATATCCGTTGTCGAGTGCCCATTGGAATCCGGTCAGATAGGCCGTTCCCAATCCCAATTTGCCACTGCGCTCGATCAGATGCAGTTGGCCGGGGTATTGTTGCTGTTTCTCTTTGACAATGGCGGCAGTCCCGTCGGGAGATCCGTCATCGATCACCAGCAGATCGAATTTTTCAGGTAATGAAAATACTTTGTCGATCATCGGACGGATGTTGTCCAATTCGTTGTAGGTCGGGATGATAATTAGATTTTTCATCTGTTCCAAGGTTTTAGATGCCGCTATGCGTTGTTCCCAAACGGTACAAAGCGGGTGATCCTGTATGGGGCGAGCAAGCAGCACCGGGTAGGCATACTCGTTCTTAAAACAAAATTAGTATTTTTGACCGAAAAATCTCTTTTTTATCCGATTATTCCGAAAATGGCGGTAGAACTTTCGCTCGTACTCACTCCTAAACAGGCTGCGGACCCCAATTTGCATACGACGTTGGTAGCCCAGCGATTACATATTGATCCTGCACGAATAGCACTGTTGCGGATTATACGTCGTTCGATCGATGCCCGTGGGCGTTCGGTCAAGGTCAATCTGGGATTTGAAGTTTATGTCGATGGAGAGCAGCGACCGCCGGAAATTCGGTTCGACTATCCCGATGTTAGTGGTCGGACTCCGGTAGTTGTGGTGGGGTCAGGACCTGCCGGCCTGTTTGCAGCGTTGAGACTGATTGAGTTGGGATTCAAACCGATTGTGCTGGAGCGTGGACGCGATGTCTCTACCCGCAAACGGGATATTGCGCAGATCAACCGCAATGGCGCTGTTGATCCCAATTCCAATTATGCTTTTGGCGAGGGTGGTGCAGGAACCTACTCGGATGGCAAGCTCTTTACCCGTTCCAAAAAGCGGGGAGATTACCGTCGGGCTCTCGAAGTGTTTCGATTTCATGGTGCAGATGAGTCGATTCTTTACGATGCGCACCCTCATATCGGTACCGATCGGTTGCCCCGTATTATTGCGGCTATGCGCGAAAGCATCATGGCGGCAGGGGGCGAGGTCATCTTCGAGGCTCAAGTGAGCGGTGTGGAGATCCGTGATGAGCAGATTCGAGGGGTCTGGTTGGGCGATACTTTGGTTGAGGGTGCAGCAGTGATTTTGGCGACTGGACACTCTGCTCGAGATATTTATGAGTTGCTCGATCGTGATGGGGTCCGACTCGAAGCCAAAGCTTTTGCGATGGGAGTTCGTGTGGAGCATCCCCAGCAGTTGATCGATTCGATCCAGTATCATATGCCCGAAAGAGGTGAATATCTGCCAGCAGCAGCCTATTCATTAGTGGTACAAGTGAACGGACGTGGAGTATACTCTTTCTGTATGTGTCCTGGAGGGTTTATTGTGCCGGCGATGACACGGGCCGGTGAGTCGGTGGTCAACGGTATGTCGCCGTCCGGCCGTAATAGTGTCTTTGCCAATTCCGGCATCGTGACTGAGATTCGGCAGGAGGATTTTGCGCATTTGACAGAACAGTACGGAGCTTTGGCCGGATTGCGATTTCAACAACAGCTCGAGGAGTTGGCGTATGCTCAGGTTGAGGATCGTCAAGTGGCTCCGGGACAGCGTTTGGCTGATTTTGTCCGAGGGAAAGCCTCTAAATCGTTGCCTCGTTGCTCGTATGTTCCGGGTGTGGTGCCGACAGAAGCACACCGTTGGCTGCCTGGCTTTATCTCCGATGCATTGCGGGGTGGTTTTGCCGCTTTCGATCGTAAAATGCACGGCTTTGTGACCAATGAGGCGTTGATTGTGGGGGTGGAGTCGCGCACCTCCTCGCCAGTGCGGATTCCGCGTGATCCAGACACACTCATGCACCCTCAAATTCGAGGGCTCTTTCCTGCGGGAGAGGGGGCCGGTTATGCTGGTGGTATCATCTCTGCAGCTATGGATGGCGAACGTTGTGCGGAACGGGTAGCTGATTATGTGAAGTGATCGTATTGCTGTCCTTGTTATTCGATTGAAAAGCTATGCAGTGGGGCACATCGGATGTGGTTCTATAGTGATAAACCCTGCATTATTGTACACAGATGATTCCCAATTAGTCATAGACCGTGGTGGAGTTCTAAAGTTTATTCGGCATAAGGAGACCTGACAATTGCAGATGACAAGCTCAACTTGACATTTTCTGTAATTGATGCGTTGCTGTTTGTAAGCGCTTTCTTTTAATGAATATATCGTTAATCTGTAAGTCCCTTTTTTAGACTGTGATATACTAAAGCGGCTATGTCGGCCATTATTTGCACGTTGTTTTGATCGGATTCTCTTGAGTCTTTTATTAAAACGGCAATATAGCATTTTTCACCGTTGGGAAGATAAATGACCCCTGCATCCGCTTCACAGATTCGTATGCCGTCCGAAGTGCGATCTGAATGCCCAGTTTTGTGCCCGAATTTAATGTCCGCTGGCAACCCTGCTATTAACTTATCCTTTCCCGAAGAACATTTCAACATGGCCTCTTCCAAAAAGATGAAATGTTCATTTGTGAGAATATGCTCAGTAAATATTTTCTGCAGTAGTTGTGCGACCGATAAGGGAGTGCTCCAATTGTTATAGCTGCGCATGATATCTTCGTGCATGCTGTGTTCGGTCTCAGTCAGATTGAGATGGGTGATCCCTAAGGATTTGATATAGGAGTCTACATGCTTGATTCCACCTACAAAATCGATCAACCAATCACAGGTGTTATTGTCGCTATGTGAAAGCGTGTACTCCAGTATCTCCCGATAGGATATGTATATGGTTTGATTCGGGTATTTGTCTCTCAAAGGACTGTAGGTGTCTTTATGCATCTGTTCCGGTTTTATGTACACCATACTGTCTAATGCAATATGGTCTTTCTCCATTTTGTTGAGGGCTGTGAGAGCTATATGGAGCTTAAATACACTCATTAACGGATATTGGTCCTGATTGGAGATCGTAAACACATCATCTTGGTATAAAACTGCGACTCCAATCTCCGCCTGCCGAGTTTGAGTGAGTCGCTTAATTTCTGCCTCCAGGTTGTTCTGGCTCAAAGCAATCAGATGACATAAACACAAGATGAGGGATAGAATGAATTTGTTCATGGTGCAATATTGTTTGGGAGAGAGGGGAGGTGGAATCTGTTTCAGCCTTTAATATGATCAGGTGATTCGTGATTGGGAAGAGCTGATGGGATGCTGATTGCGAAGGAGAAAGGGAATAACCGGATATGTTACGGCGTATTAGAATTATAACAGCTGCGGAACTCTCCCGCAGCTGTTATAATTGTGGATATTACTTCAAAAAGTTATTTCTTGTCTGAAGTAAAAAACCATTTGAGCAGTTGAAGTAAAATTAATATGGAGGCTACGATCAAAAGGAAATGGCCGTAGTGGCTGGTTCCATTTGGATGCTCAAAGTCGATCAGGAAAATGGCACCTACGAACATACCTAATACAATCAGGGTATAAGCTACACGACGACTCGCTTGGCGAATGGCTCGCAAAATAAGATCGTCATCTGACAGATGAATGTCGTGTTTGATCTTGCCCTCTTTGAGTTTGTAGAGAATTTCGCTCATGTCATTGGGAAAGTTTTGGATGAAGTTCAGATAACCCCATAATGTGTCGTAGAGTTGACTGGCTACCTTGCGGGGCGAATATTTTGCCGTTACGACATCTTTGGCATAGGGCAGGATCATTTTGGTCAGCGGCAGGTCGGTGGTCAACGTGCCGGCAAATTTTTCGATCGTGGCCAAAGATTTAATTAACATGAAGATGCCGGAGGGTATTTGCAACTGGTATTTCACAATGACATCGATACATTTCTGCATTGTGCCGGCAATGTCCAACATCTCAAGAGGAATACCCGTATATTGCATCATCAGTTGGTGCAGTTCGAAACGCAACTCCTCTTCGCGCTCGAAAAACTTTTTGCCGCAGAGGGTGAGCAATGCTCGGGCAATCGTGTCGCTATCCCGTTTGGCAAACCCGATGGCAAAGTCGGCCAGGAAGTTCATGTCACGCGGTGTGAGTGCACCGACCATGCCGCAATCGATAAAGGCCACAACGTTATTGGGCATGATGAAGATATTGCCGGGATGAGGATCCGCATGGAAAAAACCGTGTCGAAGAATCATCTTTAACAGGGCATTGGTTCCGTTTTCGGCGATTTTATGCGTATCGAGGCCAGCTTCGCGTAATGCCTGAGGAGTGTCGGGTGTAATGCCGACGATCTTCTCCATGACAATGATGCGTCGGGTGCAATACTTGGTATAGACAATCGGAAAATGAACGGTCGGATCATCCTTGAACATCGTGGTGAAACGCATCATGTTCGAGGTTTCGATCGTATAGTCCAGCTCTTTGAGGATCGTGGCGGAAAACTCATCGATCAATCCTACTACATTGATAGCGGCCAGTTCCGGATAACGTTTGGCAAAATGGCGGGCGATATATTTCAGCAGGTAGATGTCGAGCTTGATCTTGTTTTCAATGAAGGGGCGCTGAATTTTGATCACTACCTCTGCGCCGTTGCGAAGTTTTCCTTGATACACCTGTCCAATGGAGGCTGCTGCCAACGGCTTGGGATCAAATTCGGAAAAGATATCGTCAATAGGTGCTCCCAACTCTTTTTCGATCAACTTGAGCGCAGTGTCGTTGTCGAACGGTTCAGCCTTCGATTGCAGTTTCTTGAGCTCCATCCGGAACCGCTCCGAAACCATATCGGGGCGATCCGCTACAATTTGTCCGAACTTTACAAATGTGGGACCCAACTCTTCGATGGTGATCCGAAGACGTTCTGGTGTGGTGTAAGTGCGTTTATGGGGATCATTATCTCCTTCGTGACGACGGCGACGACGACGGCGATTGGTGAAGAGTTCGCGCAGCGAATGCTTGAACAGGACCCATAGAATCTGGATGGCACGGATCGTTTTGAGATAGGATATGTAGAGGTTGATGATACGCATATTGGGGACAGATTAGGAGCGTTGTTTGAGGACGGAAGTCAACTCTTTGAGGGTGCGGTTCAGCTCGTCGAGTTGCTCTGTGAGCTCTTGATTCGAGGATTGCTCGTTACGGGATGTGAACAGTTCGCGCATCAACAGCTCATTTTTGAGTGATTCGGCCAGGGTGACAATGCCTGCCGCAATGCGTTCCCCATTTTCGGGGCTGCTGTCCATCTTGTCGGACAGATAGGCCGATACCTTTTCGATGAACAGCTCACGTTGAGTCAAACCTGCTGTCAATGCTAACCGCAAAAGATTGGAATAGATCTCTTTCATCGCAGTGTCCGTAATTTGTTTCTACAAGTATAACGTTTTTTCAGGAGATCCGTATCAGTCATAAAAAACAAAGCCGTCTCCATTGGGGGACGGCTCTGTTTTATTGTAGATCGTTTCACTTCACTATGACAGCGGAGTAACCGATACGTAAGATTTGTTGTCACGTTTTTTGCGGAAAGTAACCACGCCATCGATCAGAGCGAACAGCGTATGGTCTTTACCCATGCCGACATTTTCGCCTGGGTTGTGTACAGTACCGCGCTGGCGGACGAGGATGTTGCCTGCTTTGGCAACCTGACCGCCGAAGAGTTTAACGCCAAGTCGTTTACTTTCGGATTCACGACCGTTCTTGGAACTACCGACTCCTTTCTTATGTGCCATCTCTCTTCGTTTTTAATCGTTAAGCGTTGATTTCGTCGATCTGGATTTGGGTGAGATTCTGACGATGTCCGTTCTGCACCTGGTATCCTTTGCGACGTTTCTTCTTGAACACGATCACTTTGTCTCCGCGAAGGTGTTTGAGAATCGTTGCTTTAACTGAGGCCCCTTCAACTACAGGTGTGCCCACTTTAACCTGACCGTCATTGTCCGTTAGCAGTACTTGGTCCAAGCTCAAAGAGGAACCTTCGTCCCCCTGAAGACGGTGAACATAGAGCTTGCGGCCTTTTTCAACTTTGAATTGTTGACCTGCGATTTCTACGATTGCGTACATTAAATAAAATTATTTTTTGCACAAATTGGACTGCAAATTTAGTAAACATTTTTCTACAAACAAATTTCGTGTGATATTTTGTGTTATTTCGGTGGAAATTTTTGTTTGCGAGACCAAAAATATTTTTTACGTGAGAAAAAATCGCCAGTAAAAACAGATTGGTCAGTGTGCTATAATGCCGATAATGTTGTTGAGAGGGGGCTCAAATGTCACTCTGTTTTCCTTATTCGGAAATAATGTCGTATCTTTATACAAAATTATTAGGTGTATGTACATTTACAACACTTCGTTTGTGGTTGAAGCTGAGGTTCATGACCGTTGGCTGACTTTGGTCCGTGAAAAATATATCCCTTTTTTGAAAAAAGAGGGTTTTGAACAGATTACGCTCAGTCGGGTGCTTTCGGTCGAGGCGACCACGGAATTTACCTATGCGTTGCAGGTGCGTGTTGAGGCTATTCCCGATTATCAACGTTTGGCAGGAGAACTCTTTTCAGAGTATGAAACCATTGCCAGTGGACTGTTTGGGGATAAGGTGCTCCATTTTGCAACGTTGATGAAGGTGGTTGAGGAGTGATTGGACGCTCTCCTTGTTGTAGAGTGTCGTGATGATAATTTGTACAACGGGAGAAGCTAACAGGTGAAATTTTTATGAAAAAGATCATAACGCTTGTTGCGTTTTTGATGGTGTTCGGTTCGGTGTCGCTTTGGGGGGCTGATGTAACCAGCCGGATCGATCTGCTCAAAGGTGAAAAATGGTGGGGCATCTTCATTGCGGGAGGAAAAACCATGCCATTCGAGGCTCCTTTTGAACGGGTTGATATTGATCGTGGACGGACTCAGATGACCCCGCTTTTGGTTTCGAGCCGTGGACGTTATATCTGGAGCCCAGAACCATTCAGCATTACCTTTACGGGCGAGAGTTTTGTGATTGAATCCCCTCTGGGTGAGATTAAGGCTGTATCGGCCGGACGTACGTTGCGGGAGGCCTATTTGGTCTGCTGCCATCGTAACTTTCCACCGGATGGGAATAATCCTTCTCCGGATCTGACGACAGCGCCGGTGTATGATCCCTATCTGGAGTTGGGTTTTGAGGCTACAGGCGAGCAGTTGAGCGATTATGCGGATCGCATTTTGCAGGCTGGTTATCCGGCTGGAACGTTGGTGGTGCCGGCCGGTTGGCAATCTTCGATCGGTAGCTACAAGCCTGGCAAACATGTGGCGGATGATTTCGGTGCATGGGTTCGTTCGCTCCATGAAAAAGGGTTTCGGGTCATGTTGACCATTACCCCGTTTGTCAGTGGGGATGGAACCATTTTCCGGCGATACCGTGAGGAGGGTATGTTTGTCTCTCGTCCAGACTCTTCAGTGGTGATGGCTGAATGGACAGGTGGTTATAGCGCTTTTTACGATGTAACTCGTCCCGATGTCATTGCGCTGTTGCAGGAAAATCTGTCGCAATTGCGTAGCCAATATGGAGTGGATGGCTTTCTGTTCGATTGTGCGGGTACCTTGCCCTATCTGCAGTTTGCTCAAGGAGGTGGACGTGAGTTCTTGCTGCGTTGGAGTGAATTGAGCGGTGATTGTAATTTCTGCCAATATACGATCAGCCGAGGCAATGGTCTGGTTCCGTATATTCATAATTTGCGACTGAATCTCGATTTTAATTGGGATTTTTTGCGGCGAGTAACTTCAGATATGATCTCGGCGAACCTGTTGGGATACCCTTATACCGTGATTGGATCGAGAGTGTCGAAATTGGCTGATCTGGATCAGATCGATCCTAAGGTCTTTTTGCGCTATTTGCAGTTGTCATCGGTGATGCCAGTGATGAATATTACATTTGCACCGTGGCGTATCTCTGACCCGGAAGTGGCCGCCTCATGCAAGGCGATTGTAAATGACCGGGCCCGATTGGGTGCCTATTTTGAGCAGTTGATGACCGAGTCCAAACGGACAGCAGAACCGGTGTTGCGCCATTTGGAGTATGAGTTTCCCCGTAACGGTTTTTCAAATTGTGACGATCAATTCATGCTTGGCTCTCGTTATCTGATTGCACCGTTGTTGGATGGCAAGAACAGTCGTATGGTTCGCTTCCCGCGTGGCATCTGGATCGATGCTGCGGGTAAACGTTATCGCGGGCCTTTGGTTACGACGGTGACCGCATCCAATGACCATGTGCTCTTCTTTGAATCGGAGAAAGAGGCTCGAGCTGATAAAGAGGGCAAAACTGATAATAGAATAGAATAATTGACGTTATTATTGATAACAAACACTACCTCATCCCATACCAAAAAACGACAATCATGTTGACACAGGAGCAAATCGAATTTTTTTTGGAGAAAGCCTACAATGCAGCGCTTCGGGCCGGGGCGCGCATCCTTGAAATATACAATGACGGAATTGATATTGAGGTTAATCTCAAGAGTGATCGTACTCCTATTACTTTGGCTGATCGTGATTCGCATACTTTGATCAAAAGTTATTTGGGTCCCACCTATATTCCGTTGTTGAGTGAGGAGGGGCGTGATCTGTTGTATGAGGAGCGTCGGGGTTGGGACTTCTTCTGGATGGTGGACCCATTGGATGGTACCAAAGAGTTTATCAAGGGGAATGGGGAGTTTACAGTCAATATTGCGTTGATGTATGATAATCGCCCGCAGATCGGAGTGACCTATGTCCCTTATATCAATAAGATCTATTTTGCTGTAACCGGGATGGGGTCTTATCTGAAGCGAGATGTTGTGCCTGACGCTGCGTCCGAACAAAGCTATGCGGCTATTTTGGAAGGCGCAGAGAGGTTGCCGTTAACAAATCAGGCCAATGAGCCGTTACGTATTGCGGTCAGCCGATCACACAACACGGATGAGACATTCGAGTATATTACCCGTATCAAACAGCAGTATCCCTCTGCGGTGGTTATTCAGCAGGGCAGTTCTTATAAGTTCTGCATGTTGGCTGAGGGATTGGTCGATGTATATGTACGCACCTCTCCAACCAGTGAATGGGATACGGCAGCAGGAGAGGTGATCCTTAAAGAGGCTGGAGGACGAGTTGAACAGCTGGCTGGTGGCCCGCTCAACTATAACAAGGAGTCTCTTAAAAATCCCCATTTTATCTGCAAAAGTCCCTTCTGGAAGGATTAGACCATCTTTTATTTCAAACGATATGGATCAATCCCTGTGAATCAAAATTGATTCCGGATTGATCCTTTTTGTTTGAGGTCAAGTGAGTAGAATGATTTCTTTATATTGAATTATTGGGGTGTTTTGAGTTGCATTACGATACTCCTGCGGATGATGATTGACGATGCGTTTCGGTTGTGTTGAGGGTATTTCGTTTCTCAGGGAGATGCGAAACATAATGCGTACTATGGTTGTTGTTTGATTCTGGTTGCGTGCTGTTGGCTGTAAGGCATTTCATATGATTCTTGTTTAGAGTGTGAATTAGATTGAGATTCGCATAGTTCGTGTCCGTGAATTGCACAGTTTGAATAGAGATACGTTTGATATATGTTCAACATGGCGAAAAGTCGTTGCACTTATAATAGTTTGTTACCCAATGTCAATACCCTTTTGCGATAGTGTGTATTCCTTTGGGTCGTGTCGGTGCGTAACGCAGAGTATTTTCCGGATATGCTGGCCTATCCAAGGGATCAAGTCGTTTTATCTTTTTGTAAATTTCATTTAGCCTGTTACAGGCCGCCTAAAGTTTAGTATCTTTGTGTCCACACATGTTAATATCTGTACGTATGGACACGAAAAAAAGAGTGGCTTTGGTTGCGCATGATAATATGAAGCGCGATTTGGCCGAATGGGTTGATTGGAACTGGGAAAAGTTGTTGCAGCATCATCTGATTTGCACGGGAACAACCGGTAAGATGGTAGCCCACACATTGATGGAGCGCCGTGGTAACCAACAGGCCCATTTTGATATCACCTTCTTGAAATCGGGTCCTCTGGGTGGTGATCAGCAACTGGGCGCTATGATTGCAGAAGGTGGCGTTGAAGCGCTGATCTTTTTCTGGGACCCTATGCAGGCTCAACCGCATGACGTGGATGTCAAAGCTCTGTTGCGTTTGGCTACTTTGTATAATGTACCGACTGCCATCAATCGATCTTCAGCAGACTTCTTGATCTCGTCGCCTCTGTTCGGCAGCGATTATGTTCCGGTAGTTAAAGATTACAAGAGTTACATCGAACGCACGCTGCACGGTCTGGAGAAGTAAGGCGACCAGCTTTAACAGCAGCCTGTTGCATTTCTATCCATGCATGGAGTAGTGTAAGGGGATGTGCAGTATTAGGAGCCTTAGTTGCCTATTAACTCAAATTGGGCTGTAAGTTGGTTCTCTTATTAGTAATCGATCTATTTTTCAGTCTGTGTGGTTTAGAGTAAAATAAGATTGGAGTTCACTAGTGTCCGGTAAAAAATCATGAAAGTTCTTTGAAAATATTGAAGGTTAG
>UQDC01000019.1 GCA_900539755.1 uncultured Alistipes sp. | reverse complement strand
CCTATCAACTTGGTAGATTTATACGGATTAGAGCCAATCGAAGATTCGACAGACAGCAACTGGTGGGAACAATGGCACTATATAATGAATATCGATGTATGTGGATACGATCCTAAAAATACATTTGAATTTGATTTAATAAATCCGACTCGGGCTGCGTTACTAATGTGGTTTATAAGTTCCCATAGCGAAGGTATCCTCCCCCATGAAGATATTGAGAACAATAATCTGATATTGCCGGGTGGTGGTGCTTCAAGTAGAGGAAACAACAAAAAAAATACTTCTAAAAGTATTAAAAGTATATTGAATGGTCGAGGCTTGGTAATCAAAAAACCTTTCATGTTAAGAAACCGAAAAGATGTTATAGAATTTTTATGGTATAATTCTTTCCGAGATGGCCGTCCATTTAAAGAAAACGCAGCTTACTTACTAAAAAATGGGTGGTACGTAACATTGCCCAATGTCACTGCAACACATAAAAACATACCGTTAAAATATGATTACAATCAAAATACTGGTCGGCTGTCTTTCTGGGAACAAGAAATACAGGAAATTATTCATGTCCACCCGAAAGGCACTAACACAACCAAATTCAGCGATGGAGACATAGATTTTATGACAGCACATCCAAATGTAACTTTTTCAATTATTGTTAATTCAGTTGTATACGAGATATGGGGAAGAACTTATTTACCAACAGAAACTGTTGCGCATTAATCATGGTGATAGTTACATTGGTCATTTGCAGTTGTCATTCAAAGAATAGTGACGCACCTAATGATCAAGCAGATTACATATTTGCAACGATTCGCAACTCATCACTGGCTCAACAAATTACAGAATTTAGCGAACATGCAGAGATATATGGTTATCGCAAATTACTTTCGCTCAATATCAATTACATCAATAAAGATACTGTTCAATACACACTCGCAAATATTAATGGCTTCTGGATGTTAAATACTGACATAGCGCTAATTGCCAAAGTCAATGATATTTATGTTTTCGTTAAAATCAATACCATCAACGACTTTTCCCTGCCCGGAGATACAACTATGGGAGGTAAAACACCTACTGCTTTAGTTGAATTGCTGCGACAAGATTATCCTCAGATTTATGACGAATATCTGGAATTTAAGAACACCAGCTCAATGACGGCAATACTGTCTGAAGATGAAGATTGGACCTTGACTTATGTTAAAGATTCGTTAGTATCGCGTGAAAAATTCTTGTATCAATAATCTTTCATATAGTGAATGTAAGACCAATTCATTGTGAATACATTCGTTTTCAAAGTAAGCAAACTCACTACTATTAACACTTCAGCATAAGTATCAATTTATACTAAGGGCTCTTGGAGTTAAAGACGTTTTTATTGAATCTTACTCTTGTTTTGTTTTGAAGTAGCTTTTTTATATCTATACACCGTGAGAAAAAAATACCTGTTCAGCGGAAAAGAGTTGCAGGATGCTTCAATCGGGGGAACGATCCTCGGACTGTACGACTTCGGTGCAAGGCAATACGACCCGGTGATCGGAAGATGGATGTCTATTGATCTATTGGCAAACAAATTTCCTGATGTATCTCCATTCGTATATTGCTTAAACAATCCTATCAACTTGGTAGATTTATACGGATTAGAGCCAATCGAAGATTCGACAGACACCGACTGGTGGAACAAGATTTATTATCTAATGAATATTGAGATAAGTGCATACAATTCTCTAAATACAGCTTTATATGAAACCATAAATCCAACTCGAGCCGAATTACTAATGTGGTATGTCATTTCCCATAGTATGGGTCTGGAATTTCGTAACAATATTGGCAATAATAACAATCCAATATCACCGGATGGTGGTGCTCCAAGTACAGGAAATCGTATTGGGAATAATGCAAAGTCTGCAAAAAACAAATTAAGTTTACGACAGAAGCTAATTAATAAATCGGAATTATTCAGGAAACAGCTAATCAATCACATTATGGAACGGATTAACAGAACAGGGCGTTTAACATTTCGTGATGCAACTCTATTGTGGCGATATGGCTATGGACAAGATGTAACGGTAGATATAAATACAATCGATTTAAGTAGAGTAAGCCTCTTTGATATCAAAAATGGAGAGATCTCAGTTAACCTATTTGGTCACAAGCACTTCCATAATCTAAATGACGGTTTAGTATATGGTACAATTACTTTAATACAAAGTAAAGAAAATCCATTTGAATTTAAAGCAAGTCCTGACGAGTATAATTTTGACATCCAACCCGAAGGCAGTGTTCTGCGTAATATTGGCACAACATTAGGCCATGGGGTAGGTGGATGGGGAGGAACTCCTTTCACTATTTATTTCAAGGGTACAGTAAAAATAACACGCTAATTATATTATGTTATGATGGATCCTGCTAAAAAGAAACGGCGCAAACGTATCATATGGCGCATTGTATTGGGCATATTTGTCTGTTTGTACATCGCTTATCAGATCAACATGGCTATTCCACGCACCCCCGCAGAAATGAAAAATGCGGCATATCATAACATTTGGAAGGCTCTTGAGGCGTTAAATATGAGAGATCTACCGTTCACTCGCCCCAAGTTAGTGAAGTCCTATTCTGCCGCTGAAGAGAGCTTCTACGTCTATGAAATGTACACCATGCTGGACAATGACACCCTTGTCGTTCGCTCCACTGTGCCTGAAAACAAGCGTCTTGCAGTAAGTGCATATCTCTTCCCTAAAGACTCTTCCAAAAACTACTTGCTTGGTGACCATCGATTATATAATCCTAAACGCACATATCAGATTTTTGTAAACAACTCCGACGATTCTGTTTACGTCGCTGCCTATTATTATGATATAACGAAAAATCCCCATAAAGCAGCGCGTAAAAATCCGACAGAAGACGCATACAAATTGGTTCCTCCTCACGACACCAATGAGCATTGTGTAAACATGTACACGTTGATAGAAGATGCGTATTTAGCGGACTCAACAATGGATGCTTACGAAAAAATACATGTGTTTGTATATGACCCTAAGATATTCAAACAGTACACGTGGCAAGAGATAAAAGAAAAAAATATGTTTTTAAAACATATTCAGTGTCTTCCTCCTAAATATTTAGATCCACCGACTGTTTTTGAATATCCATAAAGAATATAGACAGAACCAGAAATATAATTATATTTCTGGTTCTGTTTTTTAGGCAATCCACAATATATGAACAAGCCATAATACTTTATTGCAGGTAATCAACAAGTTTCTTATATTTATAGCACTGCGGGCGAAAAACTCGCTACCAATGCAACAAGGAGGTGATTTCCTTTCTGGTTTTGCTTCGGGAGTGTTAGGTTCTTGGGCTAGCTCTGCTTTCCAATTAACCCCAATAGGGCAAACCAAAGGAGGTATGTTAGCTTTCTCTGGATTATCTGGAGATTTAGGTGCAGAATCTCTGGCGGAGATTTCTGGAAAGGTGCAGCAACTGGTTTAACGATTGTAAGACTTAATCACGCCGCACACAGTATCTTTGAAGATTCTAATCATATGTTTGCAAGCAAGGAAGAAGCATATGCCTATATGTATAAAAATTCATATAAAGGAGGCTAAGCCATAAAGAACATTTCGTATATGAATTAGAAGATGGTCGTGCACTATTAATGAAACGAACGTACAATACAAAAACCTCAGCCAGCACTTATGATAGCAAGCTAATCAGGAGAGATGGCAAGGTGTATTATAAAAATGGTTGGTTTAGAAAATATGCTGTCGATGGTACAACTCATACTCATCCGGTACCGGTCACCCAAGGAATCGGGATTAGTCCTGCCGACAAAGCATTCATATTAGAGTGGCAAGAGTTAAATCATAAGATTATTTATCAAGGAAAATTATATCGAATATGGGAAACAGAACATTCTCAAGAAATCGGTGTTATAAATATAAACTACTAATAATAATCAGTGTTTTATTAGTGAGTTGTTCGGTTTATAAATCGTCTACTTCATTTGCGGGAATTCAAAATGAAGAATTAAAACAGTGCATTAAAAAATATGTATCTGAAAATCAGGATACAAATCCAACAATGATGCTATTGAATGTCTCAGAGAAAGGAGACACTACTTGTTACCGAATGGTGCTAGTTCGCAACATTGGAGATTTTTTCGAACCATCGATACATTTTTTTGCCAAAATCGATGATCTTCCAGACTGTTATATCGGAGTAAGATATCTCTCGTATCCCGGTATGGCAATGACGCTTGAGGGGATCGTACAAGTATTAAAAAAAGATTTTCCTTACGTACGTGAGGCTTATCGGATATATCAAAAATATCAAAACAATTTAGAGATGCCTCCTAATCAAGCCCTATTTATGTTTCTCACTCACTACAACGAATGTGAACTTAAATTTGTTCGAGGAGCTCTTATTTCCAATGAACTTTTTACCTGTAGTGGGGATTTAATTTCAAAACAAAGTTTTGTTAATGAAGCATCGGATGTAAAGTAAGTATGTTGGTAATAAATCCATACAAGGAGATATACCCGTTGCGATAGAATGTATACCTACCACAAGCCCAGGGCAAGCTAGTGTTGTTGCCATTCAGGCCATTGAAGTCAAAAATGGAGTATACAGATTTAAAGTTATGGATCCTGATTATGGCAAAATAAAGCCTTTATATTTCCGAGAGGTGCGGGGAGCTCAGTATCGTGTAGTCGAACAGTAAACCATTCAAATTATGAGAGCTTTATTATCTATCCTGTTTATATTGGCACTTCCCCAATTAATGGTCGGACAAGAATCTGTCACTCTTCCATCTCGTTTGGCCAAACTACCAAATAAACTACCTAAATATGAACAATATGCGTTAAAGTTAACTGAAAAATATTGGGCAGCTCAATACCATTATGATACAAGTTATATACGGGCAATCTTCGATACTATCGATATTGTATGTATTCCAACGCTTCAGGTTAAAGTACGCAGACATGCCCAAAATTTTCATCACTTACCTACACTTTTAGCAGCTGCAAGACCAGTAAAAAATGACTCCTATCATCTTTTCTTTAATGGCAATCGATATGTGGGAGGAACAGAGGACACGCCATTGGTTTCATGTCCTGGGGTTTATGGGGACAGTCTGATTCATACAAAACGAGGTAACTACCATGAACAATTAGCCCTACGTATATTACAATTAAAGCCTAAATTTTCATTTGTAATAATGGGACTTGAAACGGCAATATGGTTTGTTTTCCCCAATGATCAACTGATGGTTTATGACATAGAAACAGACAAGTTAGTTGATCCGCAAGAATATCTCAACCATTTTGGGCCAGATGAACTCCGTTTTCTGCTTAGTTTTCACGCAGGGAGATTATCGTAACTTTGTAACTGGAATCCAAAATCACTTTTCCACATTCGTGGTCTTGGTGGAGTAGTGTGGCTGGTTTTGCAGGATGATAGTATTCTTATCTATGATTTAATCAACAAGCAATTCTGCCAGCCACAAGAGTACCTGAATCGCTACACTCCCGAAAAGTTAAAAAACATTCTAAACCTGATATTCTTTTAAGCAACTGAGTGACAAGGCAAATCTTTGCCTTGTCACTTTCACATAATACAACTGCATTCTAATGATCGAACAGTTCGACAAGGATTAACGCCACAATCATATCAACAACAATTCAATTATGGCATAAAGCAGGTAAATAAATATTATTTGAATGATCTTGTAACATAAACATGGGAAAGATCAAAGATACCGAAATTTTCTGGTTGATCCCAGCCATCGCACTACCCTATTGAGCCCTGGGCTTCCCCACTATGGTCAAAATCTATACACAGTGTTATAATCAACTCGGTTCCGATAATCGAGCAATCATGTTAACTGAGTTGGGAACGTATGTTTGATTTACCTTTTGGTCTTGGCAATCATAAATATCACGGCAGCCATTGAGATGAAGATGCCTACAATGATATTTGTCGTTAATGCCTCGCCAAAAACAAACGTCCCGATGAGGATAGCCGTTATCGGCTCGAATACACCGAGAACAGATGCCTTGGTCGCACCTATATTTCGGGTTGCAACAGCTAACGTAGAGGTGGAAACAATGGTCGGCAGAATAGCCAACCCAATGAGGTTCAACCATGCCATATTGTTTTCCAGACCGGTAGTGATATCTGCATCAGACGTTAAGAGCTTTATGAAAAATACAATGGCTCCTACCCCCAAAGCATAGAATGTCAGCAGACTGTTCGAAATGTTTTTGATGGCCTTGTTACGATTAATTATAACAATAAACATAGCATAAACCAACGCCGATCCCAAAGAGAGTAAAATACCTAACAGACTGATTGTTTGCGTTGAGTCGCTCTTTGTCATGATGGCCACACCGGCAAATGTCAGAAATATGGATAGCCATACTGGCCACGAAGGAATTACTTTCAGAAAGACCATGATGATGGCCACCAGAACCGGATAAAGGAACACCAGAGCCGTAGCCAGTCCCGATGCTATATACTTGAACGCATCAAACAGGAATATACTGCTTGAGGTATAAAGCAGCCCAAGCACACATAAGACACCTGCTTGTTTCCAATTGATTTTGAAACTCTGTTTACTCAAAAAGAGAAATCCTCCCAATAGCACAACGGCAATGATGTAACGGAAGAAAAGGATAGACTCTATTGAAGCTCCGTCCTTGATCAAAGGGAGTGCGAATAGTGGATTCAATCCATATGTTATGCCGGTAATGATTCCGGCCGGGTAGCCAATGATAGCATTTTTACTTAGTGCTTTCATTTTTACTATGATCGGTATTGATAAAACGGCTGCAAAATTAGTAAAAAACCATAACCTTGATCTAACTAAATAATTATTAAGCAAAAAAGATGTCACATCACCTGCCAACTTTAACAGAACACACATCCTTCTTGTTTTGAATGGATATACGTTAAATTACCCCCAACATTATTTAACACCAACAAACCGTAAGATTAACCATCAACCGCTGCACATTAATCGCATATTACAACATTGCAGATAATCAACAAATTGCTTATATTTATAGCATAACGGTAAAAACTTGCAAAACTCGCCACCAATACAAACAGCTCTTTGATCTACTATACCTCCATAACAGAGACAAAACCCTCTCAATTTTAAATGAGAGAAAATTATACATAGCGACATCGGATTGAAAAGTATTCATACATACCGCTAATGCCTCTCCCCAATCACAGCATCGCAAATTAGAATTATTACCCTCATATTTGGAAACTCCAAAGGCGAAATAGACCACATAACTCCCCCATTTTCATCCTCATATAACAACACCAGTTATAACACGGATGCAATAACAAATGCACATTTGAATAAAAAAATATATTACACACAGATTTTCAATAATTTACAGACAAATTCAGCTCTATTTAAACGAAAAGGCAACAAACAAAAACATAAAGACTATGAAAAAGACAATTCTCAATTTTTTGGTGGTACCATTCGTAATGTGAATTCTCTCTCTCATGCACAAAAAAGGAAGGAGCGGACTGCCATAAAAGAATTTCAACAAACAATGCGTCAGAAACACCAATATATGTTATTGATGACGTTAATAATGGCTTAGGACCAACATATCCTTCAGAATTTGCTTTAAAACATCTTGCAGATCCGACCACAAGAAAGCATTATATGCTTGCACCCGGGGAAGCTACAAATAGAATCATATATGACGAACAGATATGTTACGAACATAGATTTGGAACGTTTGTAAGCAGAGACTATTTAATAATCTTTTTTCTGGATGCAAAAAAGGTCGATTCACTGAATACACTGGAAAAACTGATCGAGCACAATAAAGAGATTTGCTTGGGATCACGTAGATTCCGAACATTCAAGGAAATGGAACAGGCAAACTTTAGGGTAACCTATCCGGACGATGCTGAGCTGTACGTCCAACAAGAAATTCAATAAAATTACAGCTATACAAAAACAATCTTTAGAGTAACTGATCCATAAACCATTGCTCAAAACAGCCAATCAGGCCAAATACGCTGATCTAATTAGTATCTTAGGATTCATATAACTACTCAGACTCTAACTAAATATTTGCACTTAACCCACCACACCTTGATACAACCTCAACACACGAATTGCAACATATTAAAACCACCCTTACACTACATTAAACGATGAAACGAAACGTTATTTTAATCCAACTGCTCTTTTGTGGATTGCTATTTTGCCTGTCGTTGATTTTTCATGCCCTTTATGTTGGGAATTCTCACCCTGAACCTATTTTTTACCCTCAAAGCGACTTGAAGATGCTCATAGAATTAGTGCTATTGGTTGGGTTATCTTGGGGTATGTGCCGAGCTATCTTAAAATCCAATCAAAAACTACATACAGCTCTCTGGTCTGCGGTTTCATTGTTCATACTTTTCGAACTGACCAAATATTTGGAATATGCCTGCGGCTACTTGCCAAATTACACCGACCTCCCAATTCTATTCAGTCTGTTATTTTCTTTTACCGCTATCCTGATCTACACAGCTATTTTGTATTTAATCTGCCTGCTGTGGACAAAACTACGTACCCCCCAAAGCCGTTAATCCTGACGCTACACACCTCACCTTTAGCACACCATAACTACACAGGTCACGTTCTCGGAATAAATCGTATTTTTTAACCAAACACGTTTCCCCAGCGTTTAAGAATATTATTCAATCTACAGCTCATCTATCATCGAGACTCGAAAATATCATAAAAATAACCCTAAGTGCAACCATTCTGTCGTGGTTAGAATTGAGACATGGACCTATGTATTGATTCGCTTTTAGGTCTGTTTCTGAAACATAAGCTGTCATACTGCAACACAGTCCGTTTTTGTCATTGAAGACTCTACTCCAAAAATATCACGCACAATTTCATCGCAAGCCATTCATCGTTTCAATACACTTTCTTTAATTTTGTAGTGTAGCTTTGAACTCTATCGAGTTTAATCTATTTTTTATCCACTTTTAGTTCAAACCGACTCAAAAAGAAAACAATATGCGAAAGAATTTTGGTTCAAACAGTTGGCTCTATCCAATGCCCGTACTCATTGTGGCGACATACGATGAGCAAGGTATACCCAATGCTATGAATGCCGCCTGGGGTGGTATTTTTTCTGATGAGATGATCGGAATCTGTCTGTCAGAAAATCATAAAACCACAAAAAACATTTTGGCAAACCATGCTTTTACGATAAGTATGGGGACTGCTGAACAGGTTGTGGCATGTGATTATGTCGGTATTGTCTCAGGAAACAAAGAGCCTGACAAGTTTGCAAAAGCTGGATTCCATGCGACCCGTTCCGAACATGTCAATGCCCCCTTGATCGATGAATTACCCATGGCACTGGAGTGTGAACTGATCTCATACGACAAAAACAGCAATCATTTGGTCGGCCGGATTATAAACATTACAGCAGATGAAAGTATTCTCACCGACGGCAAAATCGATCCCCGCAAATTGCGTCCGATCTCGTATGACCCGATTCACCATGACTACATAGAATTAGGCAGCAAAGTGGACGATGCCTTCTCATGTGGCAAGCAACTAAAATAAACACCATGAAAGCCTACACATATCTATCGCAGGGACATTTCGAATTGATCAATAAACCGAAACCTGAATTGCAACATGCACGGGATGCCATTGTACGTGTTACTCTCAGCAGTATATGCACCAGTGATCTGCACATTAAGCATGGAAGTGTGCCTCGTGCAGTGCCCGGAATCACGGTCGGACATGAAATGGTCGGTATCGTGGAGCAGGTAGGCGACGAGGTACATACCGTCAAACCCGGTGATCGCGTGACGGTCAATGTAGAGACCTTCTGCGGTGAATGCTTCTTTTGCCAACACGGCTATGTGAATAATTGCACAGACCCCAATGGAGGATGGGCACTGGGCTGTCGTATTGACGGAGGACAAGCCGAGTATGTACGTGTTCCTTTTGCCGATCAGGGGCTAAATCGCATCCCGGATCGGGTGAGCGATGAACAGGCTCTGTTTGTAGGGGATATTTTGGCAACAGGTTTTTGGGCTGCTCGCATTTCCGAAATCAAATCCCAAGATACTGTACTGATTATCGGGGCCGGTCCAACCGGTATATGCACGCTGCTCTGTGTAATGCTGCACAACCCGAAACAGATCATTATTTGTGAAAAATCGGCCGAAAGAATCCAGTTTGTACAAGCGCACTATCCCCATGTGAAGGTTGTAACCCCAGAAGAGTGCATCGCAACAGTCCGCAACAGCAGCAACCACGGAGGAGCCGATGTGGTCATCGAAGTGGCTGGAGCAGACAATACTTTTCAATTGGCATGGGAAGCTGCACGCCCCAATGCGATTGTTACCATCGTTGCCTTATATGACAAACCGCAGATCCTTCCGTTACCAGACATGTACGGCAAAAACCTAACATTCAAAACAGGGGGTGTAGATGGGGGTGACTGTGCAGAGATTTTGCGTTTGATCGAAGAGGGGAAAATCGACACCACCCCATTGATTACCCACCATTTTGCCCTTACTGATATTGTTAAGGCCTATGATCTATTCGAAAACAAAAAAGACGGTGTGATCAAAGTTGCAATCAAAAATTAATTCATTGGGCGATCCACGATCACAAGCTGGGACAAAAGTTAATTACTCTCGATACCAGCATGATTGTACCTTGCTTTATCAACACCGTACCCTCAAGCCCCAAATAGCGAAATGTGACTAATCACTTTTCTCTAACAGTGTGATCATTACAGGCTATTCAACACTCATTGCAAAAGCTAAATCTTACAAACACAATTCCTGTTTTGATCGCATGTGGACATCACATAAATCGCAAATAGCAAGGAGTAAGAAACAGTCAAAATCAAACAATACGACAAAAACAGAGTGTTAAAACGAGTATTTATATAAATATTAAAAACTGGTCCCCTCGGTCTCAAGGGACCAATCGTTCATAGCGTTATAAAACAAAGTATCCCCGAAATGTTCGGGGATACTTCTTGAATGCCTCCTTATCATAATCCTAAGTTTTGATTATGAAAAGGTGAATCATCAATAAGGAAGCACTTTATCGAGATCGATGATTAACTGCTCAGATTTGTTTTTCAACTCATTTTTAAGCGCAGATTTCACAGCCTTCATGGTTTTTGCATAATCCGCTTTCAAAGTAACCTGTACTTCGTATTGACCATTTTGGCCTTCACGATAAATTTCCAAAACGGGCACTACCCCCTGCAACTGTGCTGAAACAATAGTTTTGCTTCCAGCAACCAACTCATCAACCAATTCGGTATCATTATCACCCAAATCCGTTGAAGCGACCTGACTGGTAATTTTTTGTGCAATTGCAGAATTAACCTGCTGAGCAATTTCACCCCGCGCACGCGTATCTGCTATCTGTTTGGCAGCAGAATAATTACCCCCCAAAGCTTTGTGTGTCCCAATAAAATAGAGCTGCTCACCCGTCTCTTCGTCAGTGTCCAATTCGGCAAAACGAGCATTTTGCATCTGTTTCTCAATCGGCAATTTACCAGGCATTACTTTCCAACCATCCTTCTCCAGTTGCTTGGCATCCTTGCGACAATCTCTCTCTACTTTGGCACGCAACTCTTTCTTCAACTCTTTACTTGACTGTTGCGCCATAGCAGGTGCTGCCATTACAATCAGACTCAATAGAGTCCATGCAAACAAACGTAATTTCATAGCTAAATATTGTTAGTTTTTATTACCAATTCGATTGAAATGTAAGATTAAACGGTGTCGAGAACGAAACCGAATCTTTCCCGTAATTACCTCGCAAGGTGCCACGCATCATCTGCAATTTGTTACCATGACCAGAGGTATAAACAACAGGAGTTACATAATCTACCTGTAACAAATGGGTAGATTCACCCGTAAACGTAAAGTCCAAACCATCCATGACAATGGCTCCTACCACACCCGGAACATTCAGAACCAAACCTGTTACCTGGAATTGATCACAATGTTTGTTTGTAATCTCCATGCGAATATGGATCGCTTGAAGAGTGTCTGCCGAACCTTTCGTTGCCGTTAGATAGGCAGTTCCCACAGGCCGAATTTGTACAGTAAGATCCTGTTTCTTAAAATAGATCGTGTGCACAACCGATTTACCCCCCCAACGGAAAGTCAAACGGATTTCACCCGGTGCATTCTCTTCACAAAATTCTGTACTGTACGTTACTCTACATCCGGAATCCTCCATGTGACAAGCAATCTGAGTGGCACACTCCGATTTGGCTTTCGGTTGTTGAGAGACCTTGATCGGACGCCCATTCAAACGAAATACCAAGAAAGCCTCTTCGTTTTTCTCTTCAGCAGTCTCAATGACAACCTGATCGTACAATTTCCGATAGTTTGCTTGCAAAGAGATAGCAGCCTGCTTACGTACATCGTCGAAGAAATAGGTAATCAAAGGCTTGAGATCCTCAATGGCCCGATCGATCTGTTCCAACGAAGCTACCGAATCGATCCCTTCCTCCAAGGCATTGTATCGAGCAACCATTTCCCGATCACGCTGTTCGAACTCTCGGGTCATCTTTTTCAACTCAATACGCGGGAAAGGATACTTTATGGCATACAGATAGGTGACTTTTTTCGTCTCCTTGTCCATACGTTTTTCCCAATAAGAGTCTTCGATTTTGGAGACCGAAATTCCTCGTATGAAGGGAATATTGGCAGACTGAGTCTTCAGTACAGAGGTAAACTGGTCCGTAAAATCGGTAATACCGCTATTTCCGGCACTCTGTGCAATTCGACTCTCTGTCCCAAACTGTACATTTTGAGCCACTGACTCGATAATCTTAGTCCGGACATTGTCGAGACACTGATTACGAGCTGCATCCAAATCATCGGCAATCGCCGATGTGATCACATACTCCTCTTGCGTTCTATCCAGCCATACAGGTGCTTTGGATGCACTGCGGTCCAATACTTTGATCGGTTGTGCCGCATCTGCAACGACATACAACGAACAAGACAAGCACACAACCGTCAATAAACGGATATATTTCATTATGTTCATGACTGCTACTGTTTGCTTTTAACAATCGAATAGAGGCATAGAATCCAAACTATCAACAAGATGACAGAGACAGCTACATACCACTGACAGGACAATCCAACCAATGCGGACACGCACCCCCAAACCACTCCGAGTACCAAAGCCAACCAGGAGAGTATGACACAAAAAACAGATGAACGAGGGTACTCTTTCAACGAGACGCCACCCAGACCTACCGATAAAAAGGCCAAAGCCAGCACACCTTCACCCACTGCATAAACCCACGATTCGCTGCCCATATAGAACAGCCATGCGGTCACCGCACTCAACAATACGGTACAAACCGCCAATACCGGATTAAATTTCATTATTTTAACATCTATTTTTCCGGAATGGGAGGAGGCACACATTGCAGATCAGGAGCTATATCCTCGATATCCACAGCATGCATCCACGCCGTCATACCCGGCTTCCACATATAAGTTTCTGCTGTAATTCGCCCTTCACGAATAAAGGAGAGAATCTGACTCAACGTGAACGGTCCTTGTTGGCGTCCATCCATAATCGCATGAATATACGCCTGCGTTGAAATCTGCCCTGGAGCAAAGGAGGGATCGCCCAAAGGAGCATTGGCACGTTCAACTTGAGCCATAGAATGTTCCATCATATTCCCCATGGCACGGGCGAAAACCGTAGCCATGGAAAGCCCCATGGAAAGTTCCATCAAATCATTTATCGAATCCTCTTTCATATCTTTCGCTTTACAGGTTAACGATTCATACCCGGTACTGGAGGTGGAGGCGGAACTGCTGCAAACAGGGACGACAACTCTGGCAATTCAGATGCCGGTTGCCACTGTGCCATACCCGCTTTCCAAACATAACTAGCGCTATTCATCTCTCCTCGCTGCACCATCTGACGCAACTGAGCCAAAGTATAAGGTCCTTTCTGAACACCGTCAATAAACAGGTGATATTGTGCCAACGCCTCTTGAGGCGGAACAGGCGGTTGTGGCTGATTGAGACCCTGCATCATACCGGTCATCATATTGGCCATTCCGCCACCGACCGCTGTGCCCATCATCATACCGGTCATCATACCAGCAGGGTCCATTCCTCCCCCACCTCCGATACCTCCACCGGCACCGTTACGTCCCCATTCACCGAGACTCTCTGCAGCAGTACGTGCCACCTCTCCCTGAACGTTGATCTGATGCGCTCCAATAAAGGTAGATTCCGTTTGCAATTTCTGAGCACGTTGAGCCTCCTCGTTCCGTCTCCACTGCAGATCCTCATTCAACTTCTGTTGCGCTTCGATATTCTGCATGGTCACCTCGGTCTGCTTGTCGGCAATCATCTCTGACCGCAGTTTAATGATCTTATCCAGACGTTGATAACTTTCGTCCGACTTATCCAACTCTACAGAAGAGAGATTGACCTGTCTAAGATTGATTCCAAAGTCCTCTTCGACACGTGAACGCAACTCCGTTTCCAGCAATTTATTAATCTCTATCAAGAATGAACCGATACGGTAAATAGAGAAATTACACATCTTTGGAGAACGACCAACGACTGACGATACGTAAGCAATCATCGGATCACGGATCTGCATGGCAAAATCCTCCATTTCAAAACTACGGAGACGATGCAGAGCGATAAACTTTTTGTAATCACGAATATTAAACATCATGCTCCCCTTGACCGCCGCAGGAACTGAATAGTCATCAAGCCGGGGATCGGTAATCTCCACACGAGGAATAAAGAAAGGCAATTGAATCAGCCCCTCCATATTGATAAAATAGACCTCAGCCTGGAACGGAGAACTACCTCCAAAGGCAGCCCCTACCAATCCTGTCAATACCGGAAAGTTGGCAGTTTTAATCGTCGTATCGCATGGCCCTTCGATATAATCCATCGCCGAACCATTGCTGGTATACACAAATACCGCAACCTCCCCGGCTTTTACACGCAACGAACTACCGTATCGAATAGCATTCTCTTTTCGTGTCGAACGGCCATCATTGGCAGGAGACCATTTCCACACCAAATAATCCGATTCGTCACAGCGGATCACATCCATTAATCCGCCTTCACGTTTATTTCCGAACAATCCCATAATATTCTTATTTGTTTAAGAGCTGTTTGAGCCGCGAAATATCTGATTTGAAACGCAAATCCTTACATCCGGATACGAAATTGGTGGCAACATCAGATTTATCCGCAAGTTTTAACCCCTGTACAATTACACATGCACAATCATAATCGCCAGGATTACCCATACAGAAATCCATAAAGAAATCTTGAGCCCGGTCAAACTCTGCAGCAGAAACCATACTCTGCACCATCTGCATACGCACAGCTACACTACCCGTATTATCTGGAGTCAAAGCATACTGCTCAACATAAACTTTTGCTGCCTCATCGTAACGTTTTTCCTCCAAAAGAGAAGGTATATGGGTTGCGGTGGCTTCTCGCGCAAAGGATAAAGCCATACTTACACCGCCCCAACTGATTAACAACAGCAACACAATCGCTCCCGCAGTAATACCAGCTCCACAGATCTTGGTTTTTCGGGTATGTGCAGTTCTTTCCTGTATGGTCTGTTGCATGCGTGCGTCAATTTCGGCAATCGCTGAACGGACCTCACGATTCTTACCATAGGATATCTCCAACTCCCGTTTGGCACTATCATACTCCGCAACCAACGATTTAATTCGACTGGTTTGCCCGTCAGCCGCACGTTTGCCCCGTAACTTTTGTACCACCTCGACAATAGACAGAATCAACAACAGCAAAACCAATCCCCATAACAGCAGATTGCCCCATGCCGCTGCCAATACAATCATGCAAAGCAATGCAACAGGATAGACCAAAAACAAAAAGGATCGTATTCCCTCAAAATAGGTAGCCTCTGGCAACGAACGCAATGCAGAAAGTCTATTTTCAAGCTCCGTTAAAGACTCCGATACCCGATTCTCTCCCCCATCGGTTTGTCCGGTCGTATCGGTATAACCACACACTGGACATACTTTAGACAAGGGGGGCATTGGCTCCTTGCAGCGTGGACACAGATTCATCTCTCTTCTTTATTTAAATTTGGACAAAAACCATTTATTTACCTTATCGTTGAACGACTCGGCCATGTCTGCAGCACTCTCCGAATTACCACCTCCAGAGACCGTAGAAGCAGCTTCACGAGCCGTTGCAAGCTGTAACTGCTGCAAAGCTACCGCATCCTGACGAGCCTGTTCATTTTGGCGAAGACGCTCTTCATAACGACGCATCTCCTCCTCTTTCTGTTGGCGCTCCTCCTCGGCAAGCTGCTGATGAACCGACTCTATCAGCGCAAAAGCCTCATCTGAATAAGAGCTCAATGGATTCACCTTTTGCAAAGCCTCAAAAGCCTCATCGTAATTCTTCAAAGCAATCGCTCCCTTAGCCTGGCGAATGGCTCCGACAGCCGTCTGATCCAACGATTTTTTATAAATCGCACTCATCTGCTCGGCAACTAACGGATATTCATCAATACTCTCCGGAACGGCCGACAACAGCGCAATAGCCTCATTGTACTGTTCACGATCTGCCAACGACTGTGCTTTCTGCAACAAGGCTGGAACACGGGTAGTATAATAATCGATAATCTTAGAGCGGCTCTTCTCCATGAAGGTCTTCACCTGAGGAGAACGAGAGGCGATCTGATTGATTGCCCGGATAATGGCCTTGTTCTCCAAACGATCAATTCCCCGAGTAGTGAAAGAGGTTTCAGCCACAATAATCTCTTCCGTTACATCCAATACATAAAAAGAGACTTCGAGAGAGACTATAAATTGAACTGGAACAGTACCTGTCGTCTGTTTATCAACCACAACGACATTGGGAACCAGTGCATATCGCAATGATGAAGCACCCATTCCGTTTGCTGTCACCATCTGATTCATTTTCATCATCAGCGCTCGATCAGCATCAGCTGGCAGTTCTGCCCCCTCGCACACTACGGGCGTGATCGCCACCATCTCTTTGGAAGACATAGGATCACCCTGAGCCCATGCTGCCGTGGGTATCAAAACGGATGCTAACAACAGTCCGTACAACCTTTTCAACATAACCATTCTGAATTTTAAAGTTCTGCTATACTACTTGCCTCCAATCGTCAGGATAGCATGCCCCAAGCCCCGAATCTCCAATTTCACATCGGTTCCACATAAATTCTCAAGATAGCGTTGCAACCCTCTTGCCCATCTACGTGCATCGATCAAACGTCCCGAAGTCTCATCTTTCAACGGAATACGTACCTGATCAAAATCAAGAAGATTCTCTGAAGCATTGACCGTATTGAAACGCCCCATGACGGTATTGTCGGCCATCCAATCTTCGATCACATAGCCCAATTCATCACCGTTCACATCCGATTCGAAATCAATATCCAGATCCGCCCAGCGCCGGCAACTTACACGAATCTCACGCCCATTGGTGAACATGTCGTCGAAATATGCCTGTAATTGTTCCAAAAAAGGACCCATATGATCTACGACACTGGATTCCAACATTAACGCAAATTCAACAGAAGCCGATGGTTTACCCGTTCCTGAAGAGGCCGTAATTTGTTTATCGGTATAGGCATCTATACCCTGCATGTTAAACGTAACCGACCTATACCCCATGCCCGTTTGGTTTTCCTGCCAATCGAGATAGATCCATATATCGGCTTTGGCTACGCGTTTCAATTTCTCTTTTGGGGTCTCTGCCAACTCACTGCCTGTTTTGGACATACTCAAAGACTCCTCAGCCTGAATACTTTGCAGCGACTTAAGACTTGCAGCAAGATCTTGAAGTGGAAAGCCCTCTTTGGCCATCAACTCACCGATTTTGCTGGCTGCCAATCGAAATTCAAAACTCTCTTTAACAACTTTTGCATAATCAGGTTCGGTTGATACCACACCCTGGTTGTCATACTCCATCACATACCCGTGATTGGTACACCAGGTATCAGAAGGAACAACCATCAGTGTTGGTTTAATAGCCTGAGGTGCCGTCTGCGCAATACCAACAAACGGCAAAAGCGCTGTTACCAGCGCAGAAAACCAATATCTCTTCATGTTTAACGTTTAAAATCTGGAATTCAACTTCTCTACAATACCTTCCTGCTCAAGACGACGGCGTAAATTGTCATACTGTACCGTGACAATCACACCGATTTTATACTCCTTTTTACTAACGCGTAAAACATCTTCTGCAGCCACTTCTCCCGATGTGGTCAAAGCGACATACCGCATGTAATCACCTCCCGGAGCAAAAAAAACATCGAAAAAAGCTTCATGTCCACTTACACCGGCCGGAACTAATGGAGAACACCCTTTAGCTCGACCTGAATCAGCCAGACCTTTAAACAGGATGCCGTGTATCGCATTTTTCTTGGCCTGTTCCATCGCCACTCGGGGATCCGATGCATAGCTCCAAACCTTAAACACCTTGTTACCGGCTGTTGCTACCACACCTAAATTCTCAATCTCATAGCGCCAAGCTGCTGTTTGCTGGTCGGCTTTTTTTTGCTTGCCCCGGGACTGGGCAAAAAGCAGTCCCGGACCAGCAAGCAACAATAACAAAACAAGTAATTTCCTCATATAAAGAATACGATTATTTGATCTGACGAATCAACAATCCGTTATAATAATCACCTTTACCTTCGAAATAGGTTTCGTTGATACTTGAATCGTGATCAGGCTCCTGATCAGCCATATAACGGTTATCCCAAATGTGATCTTTAACTACCGTGATCGTTCCTTTGGATTTGTAGATCGTACGGCCTGTCTTGGGATCAATCGCGCGTTCCAATACTTCATATTTATCTTTGGGTTCAATACCCTCTTTCATACCGATATGAGCATACAACGTTCCATCCTCAGCAACCATCAATGGACTCTTCGTCTTGAATACGTCATACTTTTTCTCCAATTTGGCAATCGCCGCATCGGTCGCATTGACCGTAGCAATTCTAATCAACTCTGCCTGATCTTTATTGGTAAAGATACCGGCTTTAACTTGTGCCCATCCAGTCGTATTACCAATATATTTGAATCCATAGAAATCTGCAGCATCATAAGCCTCACGATTATCCCACACTTGCGAAAGTTGATTCTGAACATTATCATTCCAATTCAACTGGAACAGATAAGTATTAACTACGACATAATATCCTGCACCCAGAGATGCTGACAAAGCCATCATTGCCGCTTTAGCTCCCATAACTGCATAACTATTACCCGACGCCTCAGCAGCAGCGACCGCAACTCCACCAATCAAAGCGACCAATGAATCCTTCGGCATGTAACGATAGTTGCAAACAACTGCAAAAGTATTGTTTACCAAATCAATACCTGCATCTGCCAACGATGCCGTACCATATACTGAACTTGCCGCCTGTTCTACATCTGATTTCGTTGCATTGTACAATCCACGTTCTTGAGCTAAAGCAAGTGAAAAATTACCAGCTGAATCCAAGAACCATTTATCAAACATCTGTTTGGCAATTTTCTGATCCACCAAGAACTTGTTGGCGCTAACCGCCATTTCATCCTTACTGGTTGCCCCTACAACACCACCACTAGCATCACTGGCAGCTGCTTTAAGAAATTTACCGAACATCCCTTTTTTCTTCGGAGCTTCAGCAGCATTTTGGCTGGTCGCCAAATTCACAGCTGCATCAAAAGCTGCCTGATCCTCCTCTGTCAGTGTCGTACAACGCTCAAAAGAACGGACAGCAACATTGTGATTGTTGAATTTATCTGGGAAAGGTGCTGTATTGAAAGACTGCAGAATGGTATCTTTCATCGGCATTCCAACATCTTCCATCAAGAAGAGTGCTAATGAACTGCGCTGATAATTGGTGTTAATTGAATCTTTTTTTTGTGCAAGTCCAGAATATGCCATACCTGCACACAAAACCACCAGGAATAAGTTTCTCATAAGATGAAGTTTAAGTTATAAATTGGGTTAAGGTTATTCAAGTCAAAACTACAAGGGAAAGGTATGCAAATAAATTCTGCTACATCCCCATCAACAATAGCTTTTGATTTAAGAGAAACTATTTATTCACAAATATAGAACTTAAAGAATTAAATGCAAATGAATGTAATACTGCAACATCCTAAAATAGAGCACTATTTATTCACAAAAATGCCAAAACCTAATACAGACAATGGATACAGAGCACAGCCGATAATGATTAAATTATGGTTATTTTTTTCTACTCACAATCCATTGAACTGCACACCCCATAAAATCTATTTACAATATCAACAAACAAGCTGTATTTTGTATAAAATAAAACAAACACATCTACAGTTTTAGATTGCTCTGCATCGCTTAGCGATGCAAAAAAGAGTCATACCATCATTGCCCACCTGCACAACATAAATCTATATGATCTATCGAATGGCACTGATTTCCGCCAAACACCATGAACAATCAACCAGGCATCATATAATTTTATCACGATCTATTAATCTTCAACAACGAAAAATTGCCTGATTTACACACAAAAGCCCCGCACTAAATATTAGTGCGGGGCTTATATCAAATTGGGTATCTCAGAGATGCAATTAATCTACTAACGGAAAATCGATCGTTTCTGACTCCTCATTCCAATCATCATAAGTAAAATCACCCGGTTTACCGTCCGGTAAAATCTTACCTACAGTAACATTCAAGGTCAATCTGGTATTGGGAGACAACGTCGAACTCAATTTTTTCTGCAAGGTGAAGGTCGTGCCATCCTGTAATGTAATTACTAATGTCAACGGAGGATTAGCTGCAGAGGGGAACAACATAACCGTAATATTTCCGTATGAAAGACCATCTTCCGAACGGGATAATTCAAATTGAACGGTCTTGGTCAAATTTTCTGCCTCTCCGGTATAGAAATTAACCTTTTCAGCAATATTACCGATCTTGACTACAACACTCGCAATTTCCGGCACAAAGGCACTTCCGTCGGATTGAGTAACACTAATTTTAAGACCTGCCCCGACTCGTGTCAAAGAGGTTTGCAGAGGATCAGTTCCAATGTGGGCAGACTTCACTGCATGCACCAAATCATAAACCGGTGAATATACATCCGTTCCTACGCTCCGCAAACTAAAATACAGTTTGGAAAGGTCCGAACCGGCAGAGACACCAGGTGTTACAATCTGAGGTTTGTTATGAGTAGGTTCATCAGACTGCGGCGTTCCCCAATAGACCATATTGTACACACCTGCAGGAAGATGCAGCGCCCGATTATATTCACCATAAACATCCCCATTTTCGATCAAATAGAAGCCGTTAAATACGGTGAGCTTGCCATTCACATAATTACCATAATAAATGGAAGAGGCTTCATCACAAGGATAAATTTCCAATGCACCGGTAAAGGGGTTGGAACTGAGGGGGTCCGCAATCCGGACACTGACATCAGGAGTAATCAAGGTCACTGCTGGTTGATTATCGTCTCCTCCATCACCTTGACCGTCATCTTTGGAACAAGATACTGCAAAAATGAGGGAGCTTAGAGCTAACAAAAAGATTTTTTTCATGTTGATATGGATTTAATAGTCTGTAATCCATACATGCAAGATTTATTCCAAATTCTATAATTTCTACTCTATTATTTGCTGGCAAATATTAGATAAACTGACTACAATCAAACTCATTTATCCAAAGAAATAACCCCCGAAAACAAGTACAGAAAAATCGCCTACATAATACTTATAGCCAGATGGAAATGTATAAAGATCAATCTAAAACATATCAGACAAGGCAAGAGAGCATTCCAATCTGCAATGAAACTGTTTCCCAAATATCAATACTGCAGAGGTATGTTAGGCATCGCATCTTTCAGTCCATATGGTTAGTGGCACTTAATACGATTAATGATCGCTACTGTACTATATTAAGTTACGTATTACTACCTCCACTACAAATACACCAAATTCGGGAAAGGACAAAAAATTGGACAGTCGATGGGAACAACACCTTTGTGATCCTTCTTTCAACGGACAGATCCTGAACGGAAAAGGGAAAACACTCCCAATAAAAATTACGTTTTCCAAGTGTAGAATGCCCTTCTATAGTGTATAGTGAAACGCATTAATACCCGCTAGTTTCCCCAAACATCGTATGCCCTCCGTCAATAATACCTCAGCACTCCATCGAGATATAACTATCCGTATTACAAGAAACACTTCGCATTGGCAAATAGATAGGGCTACCTCTATTTCTTTTGAATACCGTGGCTGTTTAAAACTAACGACTCATTTCTCATCCTCGCATGGTGCATTTCGAATATTTTTTATAACTTTGAAGGAATGGGAGTTGACAACAAAAGTATTAGATCACTACTACGCTAATGCCCAATCCCACCTAACCCCAAGAATCCATAAAACCTTCATAACAAACTATCCATCATGAACAAACGCTATTTCAAACGATTGTTACTGGCAGCAACAGCACTGGTATTTGCTGTATCGGTTCGTGCAGAGGTACGACTTCCCCATCTGTTCAGCAGCCATATGGTCCTTCAACGAGACACACCTGTGGCAATATGGGGATGGGCCGACAAAGGAGAGTCCATCCAAATTCTATTTGCAGACCAAAAAATCAAAACAAAAGCCGATGCACAAGGATGTTGGTCGGCCCAATTGCCGGCTCGCCCTGCCGGGGGCCCATATACTCTCGTGGTCAAAGGCAAAACAAACACCATTACCCTGGACGATATTCTGATGGGCGATGTATGGGTATGCTCCGGACAATCCAACATGGAATGGCCTCTCGATCAGGTAAACAATGCTGAGGCAGAGGTGGCAGCAGCCAATCATCCCAATCTGCGTCTATTTACAGTGCCGCACAATCCCCGAGGCGTCGAAACAGAGGATATCGCCAGTGAATGGAAATGTTGCACACCGGAAAATGCAACACATTTTACAGCGGTCGGCTACTTTTTTGGTCGAGACTTAAACCGTGAAACGAATATTCCTATCGGTTTGATATCTACCCCATGGAGCGGCACACGCATTGAATGCTGGATCAGTCCGGATGCTTACCGCACCCTCTCCGACGAACAGCGTGCATTTTATGCAGATCAAGGACACGACATCAATTTCCCCAATCCCGAACTGGACAGCCTCTATCGAGCCATAGATCAAGGCATGGCACTATTTACCCACATGCTCGACTCGTTGGATCCGGGTATGAGTGAAAAATGGTACGAAGACTCATTCGACACCACATCGTGGCAATCCATCCCAATGCCGGCCTATTGGTCAACCATTCCTGGCTTAGCCAATCTTGATGGTCACCTGTGGTTGAAGACAACCGTCACACTGCCCGCCGGCGTTGACCAAAAAACAGGACGGCTCATTTTGGGGCAAATCGATGACAATGACCGGGTATGGATCAATGGAATTGCGTTGGGTGAGAACTCGGGCTATTTGACCGAACGAGATTACACCATTCCATATACTTTTCTGCATGAAGGAAAAAATACCATCACATTACGCATCACCGATACGAGGGGGGATGGAGGCATCAAAGCCGGAACACCCATTTACCTAGAAGTAAACAATATTCGTTATCCTTTAAACAAAAACTGGAAAGGAAAACTTTCCATGTCAAATGCTGCATACTATGACAAATCGTATCACGTTAACGGATATCCCTCCATGCTCTACCTGGGTATGGTCAATCCGCTGACCCGTTTTACCATCAAAGGGGCAATCTGGTACCAGGGTGAAAGCAATGACTCATATGCCTACACCTATCGGACACTGTTCCCGACCATGATTAAAAACTGGCGTGAGAAGTGGGGCACAGAATTTCCTTTCTACTGGGTACAGCTAGCCAACTTCATGGCTGCCGATTCTCTGCCTTCCGAAAGTGCATGGGCCGAATTGCGCGAAGCTCAGACCATGGCTTTGGCTTTACCAAAAACCGGCCAGGCCCTGACGATCGATATCGGAGACCCCGCAGACATTCACCCCCGTAATAAACAGGAGGTAGGGCGCCGCTTGTCGTTAATCGCACTGCACAACGATTACGGGCGTACGGATTTGGTCTATTCTGGACCGCAATATCGCTCCATGGAGATTGAAGGAAATAAAGCCATTCTCAGTTTTGACCATATCGGTTCCGGTCTGATTACCAAGGAACGATACGGCTACCTGAAAGGCTTTACCATTGCAGGTGAGGATGGTAAATTTGTATGGGCCCAAGCAAAAATAGACGGTGATACAGTGGTTGTATGGAGTGATTGCGTATCTGAACCGGTGGCAGTCCGCTACAATTGGGGAAATAATCCAGATGGCACACTCTACAACGCCGAAGGATTGCCAGCCGTTCCGTTCCGTACAGACGATTGGAAAGGGATCACCCAATAAACAGGATTTTCACCCCAATCATGTGGATTGCAAAACAGCAAATCGGTGCAAATTATATTGAGGTACTACTCTCTGCTATCTAAGAAAAATTAGAGATAGATACAAAATAAAAAAAGGGCGATTAGCTTGTTGAAAATAACGACAACAAAGTTCAATCATGCGCCCTTCTTAACGAGCAGACGGGATACTCGAACAAGTATCCCGTCTGTTTTTTTATTACTTATCCTCAACTTTTGATTACTTGTCCTCGTCCCCAACATGATCACATCAGTAAGCATACTCATACAACAACAATCATCCACCATTAGCCAAAACGTAAAAATTTCCCGACTGATAAGAACCTAACAACCTTCATTCATCCGAATACGCAAATTATTGTGTATTTTCGTCAGGGATACATAACCCACTTTTTATTCCGATCATACCTTTCCCATGAAAAAACAGACCATATTTCGTCATCTCACCCGAATTACCTTTATCGCACTGTCAAGCACACTCTTTTTGAGTTGTTCCAAGCTAACGGATCGATTGACAGATCCGGGCGTCAGTATCGAACTTGCACAATTCCGGAAAGCCAATTACCAAAACCTACAATATAAGCTGCATTTCAATCTGCCCGACAGCCTCAATACTCAAGTAACCGGAACATCCTGCATCACTGTAACGCTTCACCAAACAGAACCGCTGATTATTGACTTCCGGGCCGACAGTTCTCAAGTTCATCACGTCAGCCTCAACGATGCTCCAGTCCCCTATACCGTTGAGCGAGAACATATCATCATTCCGAAATCGGCTGTCCAAAAGGGTGAAAACCGAATCCAAATCGATTTTACAGCAAACGACCAATCTCTCAATCGTCGTGAAGAGTTTTTGTACACCCTGTTGGTACCGGATCGGGCCCGCACACTTTTCCCTTGCTTCGACCAGCCGGATATGAAAGCCCCATTTACCCTCTCACTCGAGGCACCGGCAACCTGGGAGGCCATTGCAAACGGAGCTTTAATGCAAACCGACACTCTGCCTTCTGGACGCAAACAGTTCTCATTCAAAGAGACCGAACCCATCCCAACCTATCTGTTTTCGTTTGTCGGAGGCCGTTTCGAAAAGGTCACTGAAACCCACAACGGTCGGAGCGTATCGCTCTATCACCGTGAAACCGATCCGCAAAAAAAGGCCCAATGTCATGATATTCTTGCACAGGTATTTCACTCCCTTGACTGGCTCGAAACATACACTGGCATTCCCTACCCCTTTACCAAATACGATCTGATTATCATTCCAGGTTTTCAATACGGCGGTATGGAACACATGGGAGCAACCCTATATGCCGACCGATCGATGTTTCTTGAACGCAATGCCACCCTCTCGAGCCAATTGGGACGCAGCAGTCTGATTGCACATGAGACCGCCCACATGTGGTTCGGTGATCTGGTCACCATGAAATGGTTTGACGACGTCTGGACCAAAGAGGTATTTGCCAACTTTTTCGCTGCGATGATCGTCAGTGAACAGTTTCCGCAAATCGACCATCGGTTCAATTTCATTCGCTCCAATGTTCCTGCAGCCTATGGTGAAGATCGCACAATCGGCAGCACGCCTATCCAACACCAACTTCCCAACCTGTCGGATGCAGGGATGCTGTACAGCCAACTGATCTATAGCAAATCCCCCGTGGTAATGGAGATGCTGTTTGTCAAACTGGGACCAGACAAATTCCAAGAGGGAATCCGTGAATATCTGCGTGAATTCAGCTACGGGAATGCCACCTGGAACGATCTGATCGCCATCTTCGATCGTCGCTGCGAAGAGGATCTGGCCTCATGGAGCCTTGTATGGATCGAAGAAAAGGGCATGCCTTCGATCACGACAACCCTGCAAGACAACCAAATCCGGCTCACTCAATGCAGTCCATTTAAAAACAATACTCTTTGGAAACAACCAGTAGAATTGCTGGCTATTAAAGTTGACAGCACTTTTGAACGATTGCAAGTAAATCTCGATTCCACCACAGCATCTCTTGCGGCCCCAACCGGCACCATGCACCTGCTGCCCAATTCCGACGGTCGAGCATACGGCTATTTCGTACTTGACAGCACCGAATCGGACTACCTGATGCATCACCTATCCATACTGCCCGATGATGTTGCCCGCTTGTCAGCTTTGATCACGCTCAATGAGAATCTGCTGCATGGAGCGATTGCACCCGACCGATTCCTCAACGCTCTGATCCAGTACCTACCCCAAGAGCCCAATTCTCAGCTATTCGAACAAGCGCTTTCCTATTTGCAAGGATGTTTCGGACGATACTACAACGAGACACCTTCACCCGAACTCGAAGCCACCTTATGGCAAATTGCCAATACAGGAGATCCGGCCCGACGCATTTTAGCCTTGCGAGCCTGGTGCGGGATAGCCCGCTCACCGGAAGCTTTAGCAACCCTCTATACTCTTTGGGACAATGAAGAAAAGGCGCACCAGATGCAGCTCGGAGAGAATGATTTGACCAGTCTCTCCTATACGTTGGCACTTCGATTCCCGGATCAGGCCAATGAGATTATTACTCGACAAGCGGCACGAATCACCAATCCGGATCGCCAACAACAGTATGCCTACATCACCCCAGCTGTATCTCCATCCGAATCTGTACGAGACTCCGTCTTTCAAAGTTTGCTCGATCCTGCCAACCGTCGGATCGAACCCTGGGCGGGTACAGCTCTGTCCCTGCTCAACCATCCGATTCATGGGGATAAATCGGTAAAATATATCCGTCCTGCTCTCGAAGAGCTACAAGAGGTACAACGTACAGGGGATATTTTCTTTCCACGGAAATGGACGGCAGCACTACTCAGCAGTCACCATTCAGCAGCTGCTGCGCAAGCTGTTGCAGATTTTCTCAACGCTCACCCCGATTATCCGCCTTTGTTGGCCAGCAAAATCCTCCAACAGGCCGATCCTCTTTTCCGGCTTTATCCGGATACAACGATCGAACAATCATATAGCGACAAATGAGGTGAGACGAACACCCCAGAAGCAAAAGCTGTACACAGGCCGATAAATTTACACACTATCCATTACTGAACGAATGACGTTCAACCTCAACTTCAATAAAAAAGCCCGAAAAATTCGGGCTTTTTATTTTTAAGCGAGTCTCTATTTGCGTGTAAAGACATAACGCACCTCATCGGAAAGCGCTTCATTAAAACAGAAATCCTCCCAAACAAATGTTTTGAGCTGATCAGGCTGCTCAATGCGCTGTTGTAAAATGAAACGAGTCATCTCGCCTCGCGCTATTTTGGCGTATGTACGTACCGTCTCCCAACGGCCATTGCGTCGCATTAAAAACTCGGGAGTCACCACACGCACCTGCTGCCGGACTCGTGCCATATCGAATGCCCCCAACACATCTAAACTGGCCAAATTAACCAGTAATCCACCGGCACTGTTCACAGCCGCAATCAATGGATCGGTCAACACCGGACGCCAATAGGCATACAGATCTCGTGTCATTCCTTGTAATTTGACATCGTAGGTCATCCGATAAGCCTTAATCCGATCCAAAGGACGCAACAACCCATATAGGGTCGAGACAATCCGCAAATGGTTTTGAGCATACTCCAAATCATCCACACTGAATGCCCACGCCTGAATATGTTTAAAGACACTACCATTGTACGCAAACAAAGCCTGTTTTATCGGATTGTCGGGTGCATCGAACTGCTGATAACGCGTATAATTTTCCCGTGCCAATTTGGGACTGATTTTCAGCAATACGGCAATCTCTTCCTGGGTATATCGACGCATCTTGGCAGCCAACAACTCTGCATCATTACGAAATTCGGGTTCCGTAACTGGTAAACCTGCCGGGACAGGTGACATATCCATGGTTTTAGCCGGAGAAAGAATAATCAACATGACACTTCGTATAAAATCGTAAATAAAATCGATTGGTAATGCCTCATAGCCATCACCTCAATGTATTTATCTACAAATATAATACCCGACTGTATGCAACGATTTCAAATATCATAAAATCATATACCGACATAACTTCTGATGTACATTTACCCTGACATCACCCCAATACTGCATCTTTCTCACCCTCATCTCACACCTTAAAACGAATCCTTGACACACCTCTCTGTCAATCCAAATCCAGTTACTGGAACGTCCCTTTATCCTTTATCTCAACATGGATCCAAACTCATCTTCCCCCGACACCCTCTCAATAAAAACTCAATAACAAGCTATTGATGACTTTGTCATAACGGCTGTGCTTGAAATTCATGACTTTTCGTATTTTTGCCGTAAGTTATCGCTCAAGAGAGGAGAGCTATCCTCAACTTTAATTTAATCTGACAAGATACCATGGATTTCGGATTTATCCGGGTGGCCGCAGCCATACCTTCGGTTAAAGTAGCCGACTGCACATACAATATTGCCCATATCGAACCCCTGATTCGTCAAGCTGCCCAGCAAGGTGCGGCAGTCGTAGCCCTGCCTGAACTTTCGATTACAGGCTACACCTGTGCAGACCTGTTCAACCAACCCTTCCTGCTTCAACAAGCCGAAATCGCATTGGGAACCCTGTTACAAAAAACGGCAGACCTGCCAACACTCTGTATTGTCGGCATGCCCGTGGCTTTTCACAACCAGCTGTACAATACGGCTGTCGTCTTCTGTCAAGGACATATTTTAGGAGTTGTACCCAAAAGCTATCTACCCAATTACAACGAATTTTATGAAGCCCGCTGGTTTGCGTCTGGAGCCGAACTTTCCGACAAACAACAAATCACCTTATGCGGACAACAAACACCCTTTACCTCCCGCCTGCTCTTTCACGACGGCGAGGTTTGCCTCGGGATCGAAATCTGCGAAGATCTGTGGGTACCCATCCCCCCCTCATCCCGATTGGCACTGGCCGGAGCCAACCTGCTGGTCAACATCTCAGCCAGTGATGAGATGGTGGGAAAACACTCCTATCTCTGCTCTCTGATCGAACAACAGTCTGCCCGCACGATCTCCGCATATCTCTATTGTTCTGCGGGATGCGGAGAATCCTCCACGGATTTGGTCTTTGCAGGCAATGGGCTGATTGTCGAAAATGGCACCATACTCCAAACCAATGATCGTTTCTCTTTCGACGAACAGATCACCATCTGCGACGTAGATATTGAAAAAATGATGGCTCAACGCCGCCAAACCTCTACGTTCCATAATGCTGAGCCAACACCCGAATATTGCCACGTAGAGGTTAAAATTCCTCGACTGGACTACACCTCTACTCCATTGATGCGCAAATTTGAGCCCTATCCCTTCGTTCCTCGTGAAGATGCACACATCAACGAACGATGCGAAGAGATTTTTAATATTCAAGTATGCGGACTGGCTCAACGCATCCGTCACACACATTGCCGTTCAGCCGTAATCGGTATTTCAGGAGGACTCGATTCAACATTGGCCCTGCTGGTCACTGCACGTACATTCGATAAATTGGGACTGCCACGCACCCTTATCACAGGGGTAACGATGCCCGGTTTTGGCACCACAGGACGTACATACAATAACGCTATTCAATTAATGAAGGCACTCGGAGTCACCATCCGGGAAATCAGTATTCGTGCTGCCTGTGAACAACATTTTGCCGACATTGGGTTAGATCCCGCATCACGTGACGTCACCTACGAGAACGCCCAGGCTCGGGAACGCACCCAAATCCTCATGGACATAGCCAACCAAACAGGAGGATTGGTCATTGGAACTGGGGATCTGTCGGAACTGGCATTGGGTTGGGCCACCTACAACGGAGACCACATGTCGATGTATGGCGTTAATTGCGGTATTCCCAAGACCCTGGTACGTCACCTGGTACGCTGGGTTGCATTGGGAGATCACGATGAACAGGCTCGTCCATGGCTACTCGACATCCTGGACACTCCCATCAGCCCTGAACTATTGCCAGCCGATGCCAACGGCCAGATTGCACAACGTACCGAGGAATTGGTCGGCCCCTATGAACTGCATGACTTTTTCCTCTACTATTTTGTCCGTTTTGGATTCCGTCCGGCTAAACTGTTTATGATGGCAAGCACAGCTTTCCAAGGACAATACGACCATGCGACAATCAAAAAATGGCTGATTACATTCTTAAAGCGATTCTTTGCGCAACAATTTAAACGCTCGGCACTGCCCGACGGGCCTAAGGTTGGATCCGTCACCCTCTCTCCTCGTGGTGACTGGAGGATGCCAAGCGATGCAAGTTGTGCAATGTGGATCACAGAAGCAGAATCTTTGTAAAAAAAGTTATTGAGCCAACATCCTTACAACGAACACGTTCGGTCGAAAGAGCCATTAAAGGCTAAAAAAAAGTGAAAACAAAATTTGGAAATTCAATTTTTCGTCGTACATTTGCAACGTCAAAACGATACGGGACGCCACGATCCACGAAGAGTTTAAGACATATTGAAATTATGCGGAAATAGCTCAGTTGGTAGAGCACAACCTTGCCAAGGTTGGGGTCGCGAGTTCGAGTCTCGTTTTCCGCTCTCGAAGGCAGCCTAAAAAGACTGCCTTTTTCTTTTGTATATCAACCTGTTGCTATATTTCCGCAACTTACATTCAACAAAACAGGAAGATCTGTCACCCCGTTGAAACTCCGCAAAACTCTCCGAAAAAGGCCATTTCGACCCAAAATGTTTTACAGAATGTTTTACACAAAAATGTAAGGCTGGTGTTTGCGCAACACGTCACGCATCATGAACATCAAAGTCGTGTGCCGCAAAGATGCACGCAACAGTCAGGGAAAAGTTCCGCTGATTATCCGGTTCACCCACCGAAGACAAACCAAAACCCTCTCCACCGGAATCGTCGTCGATCCTTCGGTATGGGACGAGAAATCACAACGGTTAACAGACTACAGTCCGCAGTACCGTGAAATGCAACTGCGGTTAGATTCTCTTCTGAACGAATATCACAAAAAGATCCGTCGGCTCGAAGCATTGGATATCGATGTCAACTTCGAAACACTATTTGAACCTGCAGAAGAGCGGATCGACTGTACGGTAGACAGCTACTTTCGTCGAGTGATCGAACAACTGGAATCCATCGACAAATATGGGACTGCCTCGAAATATCGAGTTACATGTTCCTTATGGCATCAGTTCCATCCTCAGAAAATGCGATTTGAAGAGATCTCCCTATCCCATCTGCGCGATTTCGAACTTTTCTTACGCCGTCGAGGAAATAAAGACAACAGCATCGCTACGAAATTCAGCGTATTGAGAGCCGTTTACAATCGTGCTGCAGAAGAACATGTTTTCAAAATGGAAGAGAATCCGTTTCTACGATTCAAACTCGGAAGATTATGGAGTTCTACACGCAAACGAGCCATCTCAAAAAACGAGATACACCGTTTAATGGCCATCGATCTGAACAACGATAAGCTTTCATATCGTAGATTCGCACGGGATATCTTTCTGTTCAGCTACTTTATGGCGGGTATTAACTTTCGGGATATCGCCTGTTTGAAATATTCAGACATCCAAAACGGACGATTAATGTATGCCCGACACAAGACTCGCAAAGCGATGAACTGCAGAATCTGCGAGGAAGCCAAGATAATCATGACACGCTACTCAAAATTATGTAATACAGATGATTACATATTCCCAATCTTAAACAAACAGATCCACCGAACCGAACGACAACGTAACGACCGCATCCGAAAAGTGTTAAAAATCGTCAATCGAGAGTTAAAAAAGTTAGGTCAAGAACTCAATCTAAATATTCCATTAACGACATACGTAGCCAGACACTCGTATGCTTCAGTATTGAAACATGCAGGCGTCGACATCTCTTTGATATCCCAATCGCTCGGACATTCCGACATTACAACGACACAAATCTATCTGGACTCGTTCGGAAACAGCCGCATCGACGAAGCAATGACAAACTTGATTTAGAAAAAAGTGAGTGCATATCTATGCACTGCACTCACTTTTTCTTCTTTTCTTCATTTTACCTAACTCCGTATCGCTCGGCTATCGACACAAGTTTATCGATAGACATACGGTATCCTCTTTTCTGAATGTTACAGAAAAGTTTCTCACACTCATCCGAATCATATCTCGGATAAAATTGCGAGATACGATGAAAGAATACGGAGCCTTCAGATCCAAACAAAGTCGAGACTACACAGCCTATCGAAAACCAATCTTGATACAAGACGGTAATATCGATCCGGTTTGCCTCTATTTTCTTCAGCAAATCGAGAAAATGACGTGTTGCAGATTTAGAAATCTCCAAAACAGACAAAACACGAGACAAATCGGTAGGCTGCAATAGACGCTGTATAGGAGTCAGCGCCTCGACGTTCCGAACTTCATCCGTTTTTCCATCCGGACCACGTATAACAGGCCGAACAGACGTAATACAAAGCGATTTTTCCGCTTCTTGAAGCACTTTTTCATACGGTTTTGCTCCGAAATTTACGTATGCTGCGGGGTCATGAGAGAAACCTCGCAAACGCGGTATGTCTTTACATGCCGGATCAAGTACAATACCAGCTTCCTTAAAATCTCGTTCCAAGGCAAGAAAGTGTTGAAGATGTTGTTTCCCGTCAGCAATCGGCACCAGGCAAAACAGACCTCGTCCACTTGCTGACAATCCGGCATACAGAATATGTTCGGAAACAGGTAAATTTTGTTTTAAGACATTCCAATCCTCTATTGCTGGATTCTCTTTGGCATCGATATCCAGGCAAATCAGACCAGAATGAGCAATCAGCCCCTCTTTTTTCCGAACTGAAAATAGACCGCTCGGTGTAATGGCAGGCAAACGAGCTTTTATAAAGTTACGGGCCTCTTTATCATCTGTTTTGCGAATGAAATCGAGGGCATTTAGCATTTCACTCGAGGGTTCTAACAACCAATGTAAGACATCTACCTCTCCGATCGGATGTGAATCGGTGAAGTTTTTGAAAAGAGAGACCCATATCGAGGGTCTCTCTTGTTCACACCTAATTGTCTTCATCGTTCTGATGATTTCAATTTAAATACATCTCCGACAAAATCCAGATCTGGATTTTGAGCAGTTTCACAACAGACATAAGTTCTGTTTCCCGTACCCGATACGACATCGAATCCGGCGGATCTCAAACGTTGACTGAACATTTTGTGTCCCACTTGACGACAATTGTTCAACTTACAGAACTCATTATACTCCTCCCGAAGCGTTTTCAACAGAGTTCGTTTATTCGGTGACGGTTTATAACCAGTTTCAGCCATAAACGTCGCCACGCTATCCAGATCACGTCTGATTTGTTCTTTGACAGCTTCCATTTTCGGAGAAACGGTAAACTTTCGGTTAACCAACAATCGTTTCAGACCGACAAGCACCCATTGAAGCACTCCATCTAGTTCTGTATCGATAATTTTCTTCGCCAATTCCGGATCTTGTTCAGACTTCGGTATCGTCACATCGAACTGCATGAAATTCATTCGCCGAAAATAAGCATCTGAAATTTCAACAGATGTCGGAAGCGAATTCGTATTGAACATGAATTTTCCGTAACGATGTACTGTGAACGGTTCTCCGTAAGGTAATCTGGCATCAATCGGCTCATTGCTGATTAATTTTTTAACCATATCTACATCAGCTAAGCCCGTTCCAAGTTCAGAAGAGTAATTCAACAACTTTCCAGAAAGAGTCGCTCGACGATATTCGTTGTCACCACACAACTGTGCCAATGTGTAATGAGTAATGTTATCTTTTCCCAATAGAGCATTGACAATATCGAAAATCACGGATTTACCGTTTGCTCCCGATCCAACCAATATCAAACATTGTTCCAGTTTAATATTGGTTGTCAAAGTATAGCCAATGTATTCTGCAAGAAACTCCTGAGATTCTTTTTCAGGCAATACTCGATCAAGAAACTGCTGAAACAAATTGATTTGTGCATTTTCGTTGTAAGCAACAGAGAGTTGATATCGCAAAAAATCATCTGCTGAAAACGGTTCGAGAACACAACTGTTATCATCGATACGTAATGTCCCGTTTTGCAAATTGATTTTAACACAATCATCGCCTGTTGGTTCCACACGACTGGCATACGAATGAAATTGTTGAATCAACATTTTCTGTATTGATGCGGAAATGGCTATCTTCTCATTAATTCCACATCTGGTTGCAAATCGTGACAAGAATTTATTCAATCTTACCGGGTCTATTTGTTCCCAGTATGCAGTATTGAAAAAATAACCAAATCCGGCAAAACTACACAAAGGCATCTGTTTTTCCTGTGCAAGGTCATACAATTCTTTGATGATGATCGAAACTTTTGCTGGAAACGAAACTTTGTGTGTTTTGAAAAACTGAGCTTTTTTTTCTGCACGTACTTTCGCGTCCTGAAGGGAACAGATTTCATTCCACTCCTCTTCTACAAATTCTTGTTGTGATGTTCCTTCATAAAAAGAAAGAACAAAATTGATCTCCTGAACGGAGTATTCCAGAATAGATAAATAATCTGGAAGTTTAATATTTTTTTTCACTAGTGTCCCGTTAAGGGACTGTTAAGAGTTTATAATTGATTTATTTTTAGTTAATTACAAATGTTTTTTCTTGTACACGACTTGAACCGTAACTTTGGACTGACCATTTTATCTGTCAGCCTATGTTCACAGGGAAAACCGTATTTGCTCAACTTATGTCGCTCATACCTCGCAGAGACTTCAATACTTGTGTCGCCAGATACAAGGGAGATTATCGTTCCAGGAACCTTTCCTGTTACGATCAGTTTCTCGTGATGTGCCTTGCGCAATATGCTTCGAAGAACAGTCTTCGCGACATTGAGGCCAGCCTCATTGCTGTCGAGCATAAATTGTATCATAGCGGTATCAGTTACGCTGTTCCAAGGAACACTCTTGCCAAGGCAAATGAACAAAGGGACTGGCGTATCTACCGTGACTTTGGACAAGCTCTTATCAGGAGAGTCCGTCCTCTGTATGCGGAAGATTCATTCAGGCTCGATATTGACAATATGGTCTATGCCTTTGACAGCAGCACCATAAGTCTCTGTCTGAAGCTCTGTCCTTGGGCCAGATTCCGAACGACTAAGGCTGGTGTCAAGATGCATACGCTCCTTGATCTCAGGGGGAATCTTCCGGTCTATATCCACCTTACAGATGCCTCTGTGCACGATGTCAAGGCTCTGGACAATCTCTGTGTTGAGATGGGAGCTATCTATCTTTTGGACAAAGGTTATATTGATTTCTTCAGACTCTTCAACCACATCCACAAGAACGGAGCATTCTTCGTCACAAGGGCAAAGGACAACATGCTGTACGAAGTTGTTGAGTCCAGAGGATGTGACCCCGAAGCAGGTATAATCAGCGATGAGATCATCAAACTTACAGGAGTCAAGCCATCCAGGTGCTATTCCGAGACTCTCAGAATGGTCGCCTAAGAAGACTTTGCTACCGGTAAGGTCTACCGCTTCCTTACCAACCTTTTGGGATACGAAGCCCTGACAATCGCAGAACTCTACAGAGAGCGCTGGAACGTCGAACTGTTCTTCAAATGGATAAAGCAACATCTTTATATCAAGTCATTCTATGGCACCTCGAAGAATGCCGTCTATACTCAAATTTGGATTGCTGTCTACTCATTCCTAATTCTGGCACTTGCCAAGAAAAAGTTTGGGCTGGAGCAATCATTATATACTATTTCTCAAACATTAGGCTTTGTGTTATTTGAAAAAGTACCTATAAATCAATTATTTAACAAAAATCAAAATTTCATTTCATCTGATGAATATCCTAACTTATTCAGTTTGAGTTAATTTAAACGGGGAAGTAGTGAAAATTGATCTTTAACATAATGAAGCTGCACGCCGAATTTTTTATCGTCGTTTTGGCAAAGGGAAAGTATTAGGGTAGTATCTGAATTGTTTGTAAGGATAGACGACACAATAATTGTAGAAGATATTTGTATTGCACTTACCTTCCTTGAGCAAATAATGATATTCTTGGAAGTTCCCATCCTGACTTTCGGATTGTTTGAAGGAGAGCTTATTTTGTCTTGCTGTTCTGCCACATAAACCGTCTCGAATTGCACCTTTGCATAAAGAGGGGATAAGTGTCCTAAGACAAGACTGACTCCGAACATGAAACACAATCTATATAGGCACTTTTTCATAGACACAAAGATATTACCATTTTGAATAATGATTGATGTCTATTTTGTTACATTTATGTTAAGTATTTATAACCGTTTATTACTCATATTTTATAAATTCCACATCATAAAATCACATAATACAATTATATACAATTAGTTATAAGAATTAAAAATTGGAATAGGTATCAATATCGGCAATAAAGCAGCTGTATCTATAATACAAAAGAAACAATAACCGCATTTTGAGCTATTTCTTTATTATTGGGAAAACCTAAATGCGATCAATTTGATCATCAGTTATTGTTTTCGGACGTTAACCCGCTATTATAATACACGATCTTCCAATCTGATAGTTATATAATTTATTGGATGACCATATTCCATTGATATCAATCAAATAAAGTGCTATATCAATAAGCGATCCTCACAATAGCTGTCTATCCAGACAATCAGCTCATTAAAACGAACTAACCCGAAGGTGTAGAACTCTTCGGGTTGGTTCATTTATTTATTATAACAACTCGTTGGTTGAATTAAATTTTCAAATATCAACAAATGAAGAAGTTACACAATTGGCGGATTATTAGTAAACTAGTGGTAACCACACCGTTAACTACTATTATTCTGCTTATGCGCAACTTCATAGCAAATTTCATCAGAATCCTCGGGATATGCAAGGATTTCGCTGGAAATCGTGTGAATGAACTCGGAAATGTACCCCGATGCGGAGTTGTCCCGAAGTTCTCCGACCTTGAAGTCATTGCTTTGGGCATAACTGACGAGGCATTCGGATCCGACAGTGAAAATTACCTTTTCCATCGTCTACATCATGAATGCAAAGAAGATTTGCCAAACCTGATTAGCCATCGGCAGTTCAATGCCCGACGTAAGCAGGCGGCACGACTTGCCGAAGAGATCCGCAAGGATGTGGCTGTCGCCATTGACGGCTCAGAGGATGTGTTTTGCATTGATTCCAAACCCATAAAGGTCTGCCAGAACGCAAGGGCGAAGCGTTGCGCCATGTGACGTGACAATGCGAAAGCTTCTCCGAACTGGGGATATTACGCTTCGCAAGGTCTGCACTAGTATGGATATAAACTCCATGCTGTCTGTGAAATACGTGGCGTTATACATTCTTATGACATAACGGAGGCAAGCGTCCATTACCTTCTTTTCCTCAAGGAGGTACGCTAGGAATATCATGACTGCATAATGTTTGGAGACAAAGGTTATCTCAGTACTGAGATTCATAAGAATCTCTTTGAAGTTGCAAATATCACCTTGGAAGTTCCGTAGCGGCTAAACCAGACAAACTGGCATCCGCCAACCTGGGCTTACAAGAGAGCCCGAAAACGTATAGAAACCATATTCTCCCCGCTCAACGACAATTTCATGATGATTCGAAACGGAGGTATCAAGCAAAGCTCCGAAAAAGAGTATAAAAACGCTAAAGGCATCTATGAAAAACCAAAGTTTTGGAAAGACCTTGTTCTTGTCGCTACTGGAGGATTCGTCATCTGGTTAATTTCAGTTTTGTGAAAACAGGCCGGTCATTCCGGCCTATTTTTAATCCGATTACCCGCTATCATTCATAGACTGGACCTCTATTCTCACGCCACTCATCAGCAATGGCGGATTGGTCACATTGGTCACGCTGTGCGAAAAGAAAAATGCAGCATTTTTAGACAATATCAGCAAGCTGATCGACCAGTGGCAAGAGGTGCCAATGACCGAAAGCTACGGGCTGACGAGCGAAAGCTGACCTCGACCGCTAAGATGCAAAAATCGACTCCCTCTATGTCGAAATAGCTAAACTGCGTGGCGAGTTGGATCACACCCGAACCTCCGAAGCAGTGGCAAGAATGCTGAAATGCGAAAAAACGGCATGCCTCGATCGAAAACCTCCCTTTGGAAGCAGCCAAATCAAAATCTCAAATCAATACATTGAAGTATGAAAGATTTTACCGGGAGCGAGTTGATCCGATCGAATACGGCCTAACAAAAGGGTATTGACAACACACCGCCTCCTGCGATTAAAGTCAAACTGACATCTCTGATCAATAACCTGCTCGATCCGATCCGCGAGGCATGGGAAGATCCGATCACGGTGAACAGTGGATACCGATGCCCGGTATTAAATAAAGCGGTTGGAGGGGTTCCAACCAGCCAACATCAAAAGGGGGAAGCGGCCGATCTTACAGTCGGATCTCCTGAACTGAATCAACAACTGTTCGACCTGATTGCTAAAGGTGATTTCGACTTTGACCAGCTGATTGACGAAAGTAATTACGGTTGGGTACATATCTCATACTCAGCTGGCAAGAATCGACACAAAATCCTGCATCTATGAAAAATGTTCTCGTTGGAGCCGTTGCAACAGTCGGATGTCTCATTGCTTTTTTGATCGGGCGTTGGACCTCGCCCAAAACGCCCGTCCAGATTCTGCAACACGACATCCTACCTTCGATCGTCCGTATCGATACGGTTCGGGATACGTTGTTAATATCGAAATATGTCCAGGTGTAGCGTTTCGACACCATCCGGGACACGGTGGATGTCAAACCGGTCTATCTGCCAGTACCGGTCAGCAGCTACCTGTTCACCGATGATTCTACATATCGAATCGACATGGAAGGTTACCATGTCTAAGCCCACAGTATCGAGGTCTATCCCCGCACCGTCACGCAAACCGTCGTCGAACGGATCGAGGTATCTGGAAAGCCCAAACGTTGGGGAATCAGGGTAAGTGCCGGAGGAGCAATTACGTCACATAGAATACAACCATATATCGGCATCGGGGTACAGTACCATTTGATCTACTTCTAAACCCTTGTAACATACGGCATGAAATTGTCGGACCGTGCCGGCAATCTGCCTCAGCAAACGTTTCCCCTTTTGCCGGATATCCACACAAAAGTGTTCACCGAAGGGATTCACCAAAAGTGTCAGACAAAAGATGTTCACACAAAAAGGTCGGCTTTCGGAACCCCAATTCCCCATACGACAAAAAGTGCAAAATTTCGCTTCTCAAGCAAAAAAATTGCACTTTTTAATTTTCTCCTCCCCTGCGAATCATCAGGGCAAGGCCATAGACACAGAAAGAGGTCACAGTTCAAACTGTGACCTCTTTTTTGTAGCGAGTCTGAGACTTGAACTCAGGACCTCATGATTATGAATCATGCGCTCTAACCAGCTGAGCTAACTCGCCATCCCTAAAACCGAGTGCAAAAGTAATCATTTTTTCCTTTCGTGCAAACCTTCTACAAAGAAAAAGATGGTTTTTCCTCCGAAAGAGGATCAAAACAGCTCCAATCCCTCTCCCATTTCCTTCCCAACACCCCCAAGACTACCCTCCATTAACCGGGTTGACTTCCCACTTCCCGACAACGAAAAGAGGTTTCACACCTTTCGATGCGAAACCTCTTTTTTGTTCGGGTTGGAACCCGGGATCTGAACGATCAAATTTTTGACAAACCAATCTAATCCCGATACTATTGAATTTCAATAGAACGCTCTTGCGGTTTTTCAGCCTCAGGAGCCACTTTCGGAATCAGGATGTTCAAGACACCATGCTGAACACTGGCCGTAATTTTGTCCTGTTCCACGTTGTCAGGCAACAGCAGTGTCTGCTGGTATTTCGAGTACGAGAATTCACGACGCAGATAGCGACCATCTTGCTGTTCATCTTTCTGCTCCTGTTTTTTCTCCATGGTGACCACCAACTGGTTCTCTTCCGTAACACGTACGTTGAAATCCTCTTTGGTCAGACCTGGAGCAGCCAATTCCACTTTGTACTCCTTGTCGTTCTCAATGATGTTGATGGCAGGAGATGTACTCTTTTCCATCCACTCATTGCCGAAAAAGTCATTGAAAATACCCGGTAACCAATTCTGAGATCTTCTAGTAGGTAACATAATTTTGTCCTCCTTATATTTTATGTTGTTTATCTAATTTGTCCTCCGGGACCTTCCCGGATTCGATATAGGAATGGACAAAACCCATGCCAACAGCCCCATTGAGACAATTCGTCACAAAACAACACAAACAACTGACAACCAGACAATTAAATCGACAAAATGACACATCAGAACTGCCAGAGAGACAAAATCCGATGACAGAAAGGCGGAGGTTTCTTACGAACGTTTTATCTTTGCAGTCTGAACGGTCGTTTAGGCTGGTCTATCCGGTCATTTTCGGCCAATTGAATTACCAATTTTACCATCCTCAATGGGAAAACGCTGTCCACGTTGCAACAGTCGGTTCGATTATCCGATCGATACCGCTATCCAAACAAACCAGGTTGGCACCCCGACCCGCACAACCCACGAAGATTGGGCAACCCACTGCAACATTCCCCTCTCGGAAGAGCAACTCGACTACATCACACGCAATTACAACGATCTGCTTTGCCCTCACTGTATGCAAAGCATTGCGGCAGAGGAGCATCCGGTATCGGTTCGTGAGCTGTCCAACTTTTTGCTCGACCTCTCACGCACGCTGATGGGAGCCGGAGCACACACCTCCCGAGTGGTACGTAATGTGACCCGTATTGCCGAGTCATTTGGGTACAAGGTGGATATGACCATCTTTCAGATGCACATCACCATGACGATCCGTCATGCCAAAGACGATACGGTTCGACGCACGTCGGTTGGAAAAATCGGTGCTGCAGCCTTCAATTTCAACACCATTTCGCAAATCAGTACATTGAGTTGGGAAGCCCACGACGATCACCTCTCGTTCCGGGAGCTGCTCGAGCGTTACAAACAGATCATTCATGAGCCCCGTTTGTCCCGCTGGTGGGTACTGGGTCTGGTGACAGCGGCCAATGCCTGCTTCTGTCGGCTGTTCGGAGGAGACATCTATGCCATGGGGATCGTTGCCGTTGCGACGTTGATCGGCTTCTTTATCCGGCAGGAGATGAGCGCCCGACACATCAACCACATGGCCATTTTTCTGGTCTGCTCGTTTATTGCTTCACTGATTGCCGCTACCGGCTTTTGGTTTCACCTCGGCTCCACACCCGAAACAGCACTGGGTACCAGCGTACTGTTTCTGATACCGGGGGTACCGTTGATCAACTCGATTTTCGACCTGCTTGAAGGACACGTACTGGTAGGTATCTCCAGAGCTGTCAATGCTTTGATTCTGATTGTCTGCATTGCGTTAGGTCTTTCGGCCACAATGTTAATTTTAGGACTGGACATGCTATGAATGGGGAACTTATCGGACAACTTTTAGCGGACGGTATTTTTGCAGCCGTAGCCTCGATTGGATTTGCAGTCATCTCCAATCCTCCACGCAAAGCCATCTTTATTTCGGCCCTGCTTGCCGCCATCGGCCACGCTCTGCGCTACTATTTGCTCAACCACACACCATTGGATATTGCCATGTCATCGCTGGTGGCAGCCTTTACCATCGGAATGTTCAGTATGTTGTGTGCCAAATTGATCCACTGCCCGGCTGTGATCTTTTCGTTTCCATCGCTACTGCCGATGATTCCGGGCATGTATGCCTACAAAACCGTATTGGCTTTGATGCAGTTCATTCGGGGCGGCGACATCGTACGCCAAAACGAACTGATGGTTGAATTTTTCCGCAATGGACTGACCACGCTATTCATCATGTTTGCCTTGGTAATCGGCGTTGCGTTGCCGATCTTCATCTTCCACAAACAGTCCTTCATGATGACCCGACTGCTCAAAAAGAGCCACAAAGCCGCAAAATAAGACCTACGCTCCTCTCCTTCCTCGGACAAGAGTAGAGCCAGAGAGCATGCTGCTTTTCGACACAGGGAGCATTTGAGGCCAAATCAACACCCATACCTGCGCACATACTACCCTTCACCGGTACCACGAAGCGCAGTCAAAACGTCAGAGGCGGGAAAGAACGTTTGTTCTT
>UQDC01000018.1 GCA_900539755.1 uncultured Alistipes sp. | reverse complement strand
AATCACTACTGTCCCGTTTAAACTAACTCATACTGAATAAGTTAGGATATCCATCAGTTAAAACGGAATCTTGATTTTTGTTAAACAATTGATTTATAGACACTTTCTCAAACAACACAAAGCCTAATGTTTGAGAAATAGTATCACTAGTGTCCCGTTAAGGGACACTAGTGATATGAAAGATGAAACATGACTTTATTCCGTAAATGTGTCTATATCCGTATGTCCGAATAACTTATCGGGATATAAAGTTGCAAGAGAAAGGCAGGAAGATTGTTTCCTTTTTGTCAAATTAAATTCGCAAATTGTAAAATTAAACTTGCAAATTATAAATTTACAAATTGTAAAAAGGAGGTATAGAACTTGGTTAGAAGCTAACGACTTGACTGAAAATACAATAAAAAATTAGTATTCTTCCAACTGTTTGCGATAGCGATTGGGAGTCAGTCCATCGTGACTCTGCACGAAAGCGCGGTGAAAAACCGAAGAAGAAGAAAAACCACAAAGTTCGCCCACCTGCCCTACTGATATATCTTTACGATTGGTAAGCATCCATTCTGCCTCACGTATGCGGTAATCTCGTACCACATTGCTAAAACTATCTCCAAAACCATCGTTGAACACACGCGACAGATATGTCCGGTTTAAAGGCAAAATTTCCGATACATCGATAAGCTTAAAACTCGGATTCAGATACGGTTTTTTCTCTATCATCCAATTGGCCACCTCATCACGATAAGCAGGTAATTTCTTTAAAAATGCGCTTTCGCTCTCCGGAACACAGACCGTACCGGCAGACAATTGTTTTTCTCTAAGTTCAGCTTTCTGCAATGCATCCGCTTCATCCAGTGTATAACTGAAAAAATTCTCTGTGTATGGGTTATCGTGGAAGAGACCTTTGTAGAGTGTGTAACAAAAGAAACATTGTACCGTAAGGTTGTGCACAATGATACAGTATGTATTTCCATCAAATAGCAACCAAAAATAAGCAACTCCAATCAACATCACACCGATACCATATTGACGTAACCATGCAATATTTATGTCCTCGTCATCGGAATAGTTGTTACAACACCACTGCTGGTAAAATTTTTGATAGCGACAAGTTAATCGGAAAAGGAATGCAAGATAAATAATAATAGAGAGAGTCATCAACAGGCGATACCAGACATTAAACTCTCCGATATGTTCTATGAGTTGCCCTATATTATGCAACACGAGTATTTTTTGACCTAACAAAAACAAGACAAAGTAATACAGGAGTGTTACTGACACATAGGGGAGCAACACTATACCTACCCGTTTTAGACTGAGCCATCCAGGACGCACAATCTCCAAAGGATAGAGCAAAAGGATGATCAAATATAAGTTTCCTCCAACCAATACTACTGGATCAGCTACATCAGTTCTAATAAAATTCAAATACTGATTTCCAAAAAACATCCCAGCAACATGAATCACATAGATAAGTCCCCACGCCAACATAATACCCGCCAATAGTCGCCGTGAACGGTTGTTTCGTCCTCGTAAAAAAAGCAGAATCGCACCACCCACACAGATGACAGATGCCATCGTAAGCAAGATCGGGAATATATTAACGTAATTAGGCATGATTCAATAATAGCTGTGTATAATGTGTATAAATAGATGATATTAAATTTAAATAAAACATCTTATAAATACAATGCTGCTACATAAATTGCAACAAAAACAAGAACAATTTAAAAATCTTCAAAATGCTTTACTCCAAAATCTACAACGTACATGTTATCTAACTTCTCATCTAGCAGCAAGACTTTTCACCTCGCAACAATTGCTCTTTTGACAAATATACATTATATAATCAAATAAATGTGTCATACAAACCTGTCAATTTCATTGTTTCAGCAAAAATTTAAGACAACATATCATATCAGAGCTACTACAATCGCACCACAATTAGAATGCAACCTGTTCCTGAAGTCCAATGCCAGATGTATTGCGTGATTGTCTAAAACGCCCTGTTTGCCAGCCGCAATCACAACTATTAACTCGCCCCTCTTCCACATCGTCAACCATACAAAAAGCGGAGAGGAATCGTATTGATTTCTCTCCGCTATACTTTGGCAAACAGCCAAACTATTCACCCAATATTTACATTGTTAAAGTCTATTAATGGCAGCAGCTGCATCCGCCGTCATGGCTATCACCACAGCCACTACCGCAACCGTCACCACAGCCATCACCACAACTGCATCCACCGTTCATTGGAGCCAGATCTGCCGGAGTAGCTTCACGCACCTCAACCACTTTTCCTTTGAAATCCAGCGATTTGCCAGCCATCGGATGATTAAAGTCCATGGTAACGACATCATCTTTAACAGCTTTAACCACACCAACCAAGCGGTTGCCCTGATTATCGCTCATCGGCAGTTGGTTACCAATCTCCAACAAACCATCTTCGATTTTGCCATCCACCATGAATACCTCTTTGGGCAGATCCACTACAGCCTCGCTGATTACTGGACCATAAGCATCTTCGGTATCCAAATGGAAAGCAAAGTCATCTCCTTTTGAAAGGCCTTTGAGATGTGCCTCAAATTTTGGCAACAGGAACCCTGCTCCATATATGAATTGCAGCGGGCTTTCAGCCGTTACCTTTTCAACGACCTCACCGTCAACGGTCAGCTCATAGCTCAACGCTACAAATGTTTTTTCGTTTTCTCCGATTTTCATTGCTAAAATTTATTTTGGTTATTTACTTACTCTTCATACAACGGATCACAGGTACACTGCAAGTTACGGTCGCCGTATCCGCCATCAATCTTGGTTACATAGGGGAAGAACTTGCTCTCGCGAATCCATGGCAGCGGGAATACCGCTTTTTCACGGCTGTACGGGTGACTCCATGAATCCGAAATAGACTCAGCAGCCGTATGGGGAGCCATCTTTACTACGTTATCATCAATATCGGCCTTACCATCACGGATCTCTTCACACTCATGTTTAATAGCAACCAGTGCCTCCATAAAACGATCGAGTTCTGCTTTCGGTTCGCTTTCCGTCGGTTCCACCATCAGGGTCTCATGCACAGGGAACGACAGGGTCGGAGCATGGAAGCCGTAATCCATCAAACGACGTGCAATATCGGCACACTCAACACCGCCGAACTCCTTGCGGAAATGGCGCAGGTCAAGAATCATCTCATGACCGACACGACCGGTTTCACCGGTGTAAACTACATCATATTCACCCTTCAACGCCGATGCCATATAGTTTGCATTGACAATGGCCATTTCGGTTACACGGCGCAAACCGTTTGCACCGAGCATTTTGATATAGCCATAGGTAATCGGCAAAATCGACGCGCTACCAAACGGAGCTGCAGCTACAGAGGTAATACCGTTGCTTCCACCTGTTTGTACAATAGCATGTCCCGGCAAGAATTCAACCAAATGCTGGGCGACGCAGATCGGGCCAACTCCAGGGCCACCACCACCGTGCGGAATCGCAAAGGTCTTATGCAGATTCAGGTGGCAAACATCTGCTCCAATGTAACCCGGATTGGTCAAACCTACCTGAGCATTCATATTGGCACCATCCATATAGACCTGGCCACCGTTTTCATGAACGATCTCAACGATCTCACGAATCCGATTTTCGAAAACGCCATGTGTTGACGGATAGGTCACCATGATACATGCCAGGTTGCTGGCATTTGCCTCAGCTTTGGCACGCAGATCATCGACATCGATGTTACCAGCCTCATCGCAAGCAACCGTCACCGTACGCATACCAGCCATAGCAGCCGATGCGGGGTTGGTACCGTGAGCCGATGCAGGAATCAATGCGATATTACGGAATCCCTGACCACGGCTCTGGTGGTAAGCACGGATCACCATCAGACCGGAATACTCACCGGTAGCACCTGAGTTCGGTTGCAACGACACTCCTGCAAAACCGGTAATCGTCGCCAAATCTTGGGAGAGTTCGTTGATCATCTCCATATAACCTTCGGCCTGATCGGCTGGGACAAACGGGTGAATGTTCCCAAACTCGGCCCAGCTCAACGGCATCATGGTTACGGCCGGATTCAATTTCATCGTACATGAACCCAACGAAATCATGCTGTCAGCCAACGAAATATCACGATGCTCCAATTTCTTGATGTAACGCATCATGTCGGTTTCGCTGTGGTATTTTTTGAAAACAGGCTCCGTCAGGTAAGCTGACGTACGTTGCATGCTTTTGGTAATATGGCTCTCTTCTACGATCTCTTTCAGTGGAGTGAACTTTTTACCGGCTGCTTTGGCAAAGATCGAAAGAACCGTATTCACCTCAGCCAAATTCGACACCTCATCGAAGCTCATCCGGATCAGATTCTCATCCACATAGAAAAAGTTGATCTTCTGCTCCAAAGCCAACGGGCGAATCTTCTCGGCACTAGCAACCACCTCGATCGTATCAAAAATACTGCGGGTCGAAAGTTCATAACCCAATTTTTCGAGTCCTTCAGCAACAGCTACTGCATGAGCGTGGGCATTGAGCGCAATGCGGCGAATTCCTTCAGCTCCGTGATAAACGGCAAAGAACCCGGCCATTGTAGCCAACAACGCCTGAGCTGTACAGATATTCGACGTAGCACGTTCACGTTTGATATGCTGTTCGCGCATCTGCAGCGCCATACGCAACGCTTTGTTTCCCAATCGGTCGATCGAAACGCCGATGATACGACCAGGCATATTACGTTTGTAGGCATCGCGCGTTGCCAAATAGGCTGCATGCGGACCGCCAAAGCCCATCGGAATACCGAAACGCTGAGTAGAACCAACCACGATATCGGCACCCCATTCGCCTGGAGCCTTCAGCAGAGCCAGACTCAGAATATCTGCTGCCACGGTAACCAATACACCACGGCTGTGAGCTGCAGCGGTAAAATCTTCGTAATCGCGCACCTCACCGTTGGCAGCCGGATACTGCACAATAGCACCGAACTCCCGACCGGTAAAGGTATAATTATCGAACCGATCGCTGATAATTTCAATTCCGAACGGTTCGCTACGGGTCAACAAGAGATCCAGTGTCTGAGGAAAGATGTTCTCATCGACAAAGAGCACATTGCGTCCCTCTTTGACCGCCTCACGTGAACGGAGAGCGAACATCATCAACATAGCCTCAGCAGCTGCAGTCGCCTCGTCCAACAGCGAGCAGTTACTTACCTCCATACCGGTCAGGCTAATTACAGCTGTTTGGAAATTCAACAGTGCTTCGAGACGACCTTGTGAGATTTCAGCCTGGTAAGGTGTATAAGAGGTGTACCAAGCCGGATTTTCAAACACATTACGCAGGATAACAGCCAGAGAGGCAGTACCATAATAGCCCATACCGATCAGACTGCGGTAGATTTTGTTTTTGCGGCTAATTTCACGAATATGGTTAGCGAACTCATATTCGCTCATACCTTCAGCCGGCAAATTGAGAGGCTGTTTGAGACGGATCGTCGCAGGTACCACCTGCGAAATCAACTCCTCAACACTTTTGACGCCAATCACCTGGAGCATTTGAGCCAGCTCCTGGTCATTCATACCGATGTGGCGTTCAACAAATTTATCTTGTGACATATATAAAATTGTTATGATTCTTTCTGATCCATCAGAAAAGGAGCAGATCAAACAGCTCCTTATTGAGAAAACGGTACAAAACTACGAAACTTTCCCGGCGAAACAAAGGGCTGACCAATAAGTTATAAACAGAGTACAAACCATTTCGACGTAAAGTTACACCACCCTACAACTACATAATCATTCCTTCTGATTCTGAACCCTCCATCCAGCCCCTTAAGCCTATCGGATCATAGCCGTACTGACACAATCTGTTGCAGGCTTTACCTCCCCTATCGGCACACACCCTTCTCAGATCGACAGAAGAGTTGCACCAACGGTTTTTCGGACCGCAATCAACATTTTTCGAATCCAAACAGCTTCATTTTACTTTACTAATAAGTAAAGCTGCTTCCCCCGATAAACTCTCTCAGGATCGAGGTCGGAGGGATCTCCTTCCCATTGAGAGGCGTGAACTGATCGAGGAACTTGAGCAGACGACGGGCCTCGCCATATTCAGGCATCGTATCGGGAACCTCATGCAACAGCGGTTCGACATGGCTTTTCAAAACCGCAATCTCGTAAAACAGCGATGAATTAAACATCACATCCGCCTGTTCCTGATTAGGGAAAATATGCCGATCTTCTCCTCTGCGCACACTCTCCCAACGGCGTAAAGTTGCCGTTGCATCACTGCCACGCGTATTGTAATCACGGACGATACGACGAATCAACCGGTTATCGGTTGTGGCTATACGGTTCATATTGTCCATTGAAATCGAAGTGAAGGCAGAAACGTAGATCTTGAATTTCAATTTATTGTCAATATGTGGAGTCAAACCGGGATTCAACCCATGAATACCCTCAATGATAATCACCGAACGGTCATCCATTTTGAGCCGATTCCCATCGAAGACGCGCTTTCCTGTAATAAAATCATATCGTGAAACTTCGACCACTTCCCCATTGAGCAGCTGCATCAACTGTTTGTTGAACAGCTCAATATCGATTGCCTCAAGCGCCTCGTAATCGTACTCTCCCTTTTCATCTTTCGGGGTCTGTTCCCGGTTAACAAAATAGTCATCCAGCGAGATCACCACCGGATGCATCCCCAAAATACGCAACTGAATGCTCAAGCGTTTTGCAAAGGTTGTTTTACCGCTTGACGAGGGGCCAGAGATCAACACAATGCGACCTCCCCCCGTTTCGTTAGCTTCGGCGATCTGATCAGCAATGTTAGCCAATTTCTTTTCATGGAAAGCTTCGGCAATTTTGATCAGATCTCCGCCACCTCCACCCAAAATACGGGCATTGAGGGCACCAATTGTCGCCACTCCGAGCACATCAACCCAACGCGTGTATTCGTTGAAAACATCGAACATCTTGCGCTGTGGCACCATGTGTTCCAATTCTGAAGGATGGGTACGACAAGGCACCGACAGATGTATCCCCTTATAATATTTATGCAATCCAAATAGTGGCACGTACGCGCTGCTCGGAGCGAGTGACCCATAAAAATACCCAGCCAGATCAGCCATCATATAAAGAGTAACGTAGAGATGCGGACGGGTCTCAAGCAGCGCAATCTTATCCGGCATTCCCAACTTGGTGTACAACTGAATCGCCTCTTCCGAAAGCAGTTTTTGACGAATAATCGGAATATCCTGTGCGACCAATTCATGCATCCGGTTTTCTATCGCTTTGATTTGATCCAGAGAGACCTCTTCCATGCCCTCAATCTCACAATAAAAACCTTTGGCAACGGAGTGTTTGATATGCAGACGCTGTCCAGGGAACAGATCTCGCACCGCCTTCTGCATCACAAAAAAGAGGGTGCGCTGATAAACCCGCATTCCCTCAAAGTGCGTGATATCGACAAATCGCAACGAAACCGGATTAAATATCTGGTAATAAAGTTCTTTAAGTCGATTATTGACATAAGCTGCCAAAAAAGGTGTCTCACTCTTACTTTTCAGAGCCAACATCGAAAGCACCTCGGAAAGTGTCGTTCCGGGTTTAACATGCAGTTCACTACCGGTATTCTCACAATGTATTTTGATTGTCTCTTCCATCTCGTTTATTTTTATAACTACAAACTTAACGCCTGCCGGATTGATTTGTTATGCATATTTGTCGGGTAATATCACCCGTAACGACAAATTGCGTATCATCCATCAAAAAATCTTTCTGTTGCAGACCAGCCCTGCAAAGCGTTTTCCACCGTCAAGCAGAACCGTTCATGCACAAAAACAGTGTAACACCCGATTCCTCTTCTCAAAATGCCATGAAAGGTAACGAAAATCCGCTAAAAACACGAAAAATCAGACACTTTTCACTTCGAAAATATTGATTTTCCGAAAAAAGCACTACCTTTGTCGCGCTTTGGGTGGAGTGTGTCCATTTTTTCACTCGAAAATCTCCGCACACTTTACAACAAAGTTCTACAAATAATGTCTAACACATTAGTTATCAAAACAATTTTAACACATGGCAACTAAAACAGAAAATCAGCAGGCTACCGTAGCCGCTCCGGCCAATCTCGAGACGTTCGATTGGAACGCTTTTGAGAACGACAGCGCCATCTACAACGCCTCAAAAGAGGAGATCGCCGCTCAGTACGATCAGACTCTCTCTAAAGTACAGGTAGGCGAGGTAGTAGAAGGTACCGTTATTGGCCTCAACAAACGCGAAGTGGTCGTTAACATCGGCTACAAATCAGAAGGTATCATCCCCATCAGCGAATTCCGCTACAACCCCGAACTGGCCGTAGGCGAAAAAGTAGAGGTATATGTAGAGAGCGCTGAGGATAAAAAAGGCCAGCTGGTCCTCTCACATAAAAAAGCTCGTCAGCTCCGTTCTTGGGATCGTGTCAACGAGGCTCTGGACAAAGACGAGGTTATCAAGGGTTACATCAAATGCCGTACTAAGGGCGGTATGATCGTCGATGTATTCGGAATCGAAGCCTTCCTGCCCGGTTCTCAGATCGACGTTAAACCGATCCGCGATTACGACATTTACGTAGGCAAGACCATGGAATTCAAGGTGGTTAAGATCAACCAGGAGTTCCGCAACGTAGTGGTTTCGCACAAAGCTCTGATCGAAGCCGAACTCGAGGCTCAGAAAAAAGAGATTATGTCGAAACTCGAAAAAGGTCAGATCCTCGAAGGTACTGTTAAAAATATCACCTCTTACGGTGTATTCATCGACCTGGGTGGCGTAGACGGTTTGATCCACATCACCGACCTGAGCTGGGGCCGCGTAAATCACCCCGAAGAGATCGTCAAACTCGATCAGAAGCTCAATGTCGTTATTTTGGACTTCGACGATGCCAAGAAACGTATCGCTCTGGGTCTGAAACAACTTACTCCTCATCCATGGGACGCATTGGATCCCAACCTCAAAGTTGGTGACAAAGTTAAAGGCCGCGTAGTTGTTATGGCTGACTACGGTGCATTCGTCGAGATCACTCCGGGTGTTGAAGGTCTGATCCACGTATCTGAGATGTCTTGGAGCCAGCACCTGCGTTCAGCACAGGAGTTCATGAAAGTGGGCGACGAGGTAGAGGCTGTCATCCTGACCCTCGATCACGAAGAGCGCAAAATGTCACTGGGTATCAAACAGCTGACTCCGGATCCTTGGGCTGACATCGAAACCAAATACGCAGTTGGTTCACGCCACACCGCTAAAGTTCGCAACTTCACCAACTTCGGTGTATTCGTTGAGATCGAAGAGGGTATCGATGGTTTGATCCACATCTCAGATTTGAGCTGGACCAAGAAGATTAAACATCCTTCAGAATTCACTCAGCTGGGTGCAGATATCGAAGTGATCGTTCTCGAGATCGACAAAGAGAACCGTCGTCTGAGCCTGGGTCACAAACAGCTCGAAGAGAATCCATGGAACGCATTTGAGCAGCAGTTTGCAGTTGACACTGTTCACAGCGGCACCATCACCGAGATCAGCGACAAAGGTGCAGTAGTATCTTTGGGTGAGAACATCGAAGGATTTGCTCCTGCTAAACAGCTTGTAAAAGAGGACGGCACCACTGCTAAAGTTGGTGAGACTCTCGATTTCAAAGTTGTAGAATTCTCGAAAGCAACCAAACGTATCATTCTGTCTCACTCTCGTCTGCACGAGGATGCTAAACGCGCCGAGGCTCAGGCTGAAATGGCTGAGAAGAAACGTGCTGACGAAGCAGCTAAAGATTCAGTTAAGAAAATCAACGCTTCAGTTGAAAAGACCACTTTGGGAGACATCTCTGGTTTGGCAGAGTTGAAAGCCAAAATGGAGGCTGCTGCTGAGACCGAAGAGAAATAGTGAAATCTATCCATGACGTTTCGGGTTACCATATTGGGTAGCAGTTCGGCATTACCGACTCCGAAACGCAATCCTTCTGCTCATGTACTCAATGTACATGAGCAGTTTTTTTTGATTGATTGCGGAGAGGGGACCCAAAAACAGTTACGCAAATTCGGCATCAATCCACTGAAGCTGAAGGCTATCTTCATTTCTCATCTGCATGGAGATCACGTATATGGACTTTTCGGACTGATCTCGACCATGGGTTTGATGGGACGCCGCACCCCACTCCCCATCTATGCACCGAAACCTTTTGATGAGATACTGGCTAATCATCTCAAATATTTCGATACGACGCTTCCTTACGAAGTGCAGTGGCACGAGGTTCACACACGTCAACATGAGTTGTTGTACGAAAACAAGACACTTGAGGTGTGGTCCATTCCCTTGCGCCATCGGGTACCTGCAGCTGGATTTCTATTTCGGGAAAAGAGACCTCCACTCAATTTGCATAAAGAGGCGATCGAACGATATGAATTGGGAATTGCCCAACGAGTTGCAGCCAAACGGGGAGAAGACATCTTGCTTGATGATGGACGTCTGATTCCCAACAGCGAACTGACCTATCTGCCCTACAAAGAGCGCAGCTATGCCTATCTGAGTGATACGTTATACTCTGCGAAAGCGGTCAAATTGGTTCACGGAGTAGATCTGCTGTACCATGAAGCTACCTTTGCGGATATAGACAAAGCTATGGCCCGTGAAACGGGACACTCGACTGCTATTCAGGCAGGGAAAGCAGCACAAACGGCCGAAGCCCGAAAACTGTTAATCGGACATTTTTCATCGCGTTATAAAGATGAACAGCTTTTGGTAAATGAGGCTCGTACCATCTTTCCGAATACTGAAGCCGTCATTGAGGGGAACAGCTACGATATCCCTATCGATAAAACAGTCTGAGTCCCATTACACGCTCCACAACCCGGTGAAGACCAGCACACCTATCTCATAGGCATAAAATGTTGCATTGTTCTCATAACGCCTGAAACCAAAACATTTAGGTTTATAAGCTCTCATTTTCAATCTATCCAATCGACCATGATGGATCACAACATAAAAGCTATCTTTTTTGACATTGACGGCACATTAGTCAGTTTTAAAACCCATCGAGTTCCTCCAACGACCGTTCGTGCCATCGAGACCTTACGCAGCCGAGGCATTAAAGTATTCATTGCAACCGGTCGCCCATTCTATCAAATCAACAACCTCGGTGATCTGCAATTTGATGGCTATGTTACCCTCAACGGAGCCTGGTGCATCGATCATACAGGCCGTGTGATTTTCCGCAATCCGATTCCACAGGCAGACCTCGATGCCATCAATCAACGTTTGGACAACGGGGATAAATTTCCGTGTGCATTTATGACACCCTCTCAAGTTTACATCAATTACGTTGATCAAATGGTAGCCGATGTGGCAGCGATGGTTGGTCTCAATCCGCCGCCAATCCGAGATTTGCATGAGGTTGCTCAGGAAGAGGTACTTCAAATCAACATTTATGTAGGCAGTCAGCAAGAAGAGATCTTGATGCGAGATGTTTTCAAACACTGCACCTCCAGCCGCTGGTATCCAGCCTTTGCAGACCTTAACGTCAAAGGCAACAGTAAAAGCACAGGTATAGATCAGATACTGGCCGATTACACTATTCCTCTGAGTGAAACACTCTCTTTTGGGGATGGAGGCAACGATATTCCCATGCTCCGCCATACCGGTTTCAGTGTAGCGATGGGCAATGCCGCAGATGCGGTCAAAGAGGCTGCAACCTATGTAACTACGGATGTTGACCATGAGGGAATACCCAATGCCCTGCGCCATTTTGGACTCATCTAACTATTCTCCATTATTATTAGCAGAAAATTGCCCTCAACTTTTCAGGTGCAATCTGCGGCAGTTGCGGCAACATATTTGTAAGAGATTGTTATTATCTTTCGTTACTGTACCGTTGAGTATCAAACAAATTCTCAACCTCCCTACAGATTAACTTGGATTATTGTACCATCTTATACCACACCACACAAACACCTCAACTATGGAGCAAAATATTCATATTGAAATTGCAGAGTCGTGCATCCGCTGCGGAAAATGTGCACGGGTATGTCCTTTTGAAATTCTCGTTCAAGAACACCCCGGTGCTCCGATAGAACTCAAACATCCAGAATCATGTATTCGTTGCGGACATTGTGTTGCTGTATGTCCGACCGACTCTGTCATTCACAACCTATTTCCTGCTGACAAGGTTCATCCGATCGACTATACCCAGATGCCCACTCCGGAACAAATTTTGCTTCTATTCCGCGCTCGTCGGTCCAATCGTGCAATCACTTCGCGTCCTGTTCCTCCGGAGATGTTAGATCAAATTCTTGAAGCTGCACATCGGGCTCCTACTGCAAGCAATTTGCAACAGGTGTCATTTACCGTAGTGACCGATCCGCAAAAATTACGTGCAGTGAGTGAATTTACTTTGAAGACTTTTGACAAAGTGTACAAAAAGCTGACTAACCCACTGTTAAAACCGATTCTTAAACGGATCATGCCGGGCGTATATCGTTACGTACCTATCTTTAAGCGACTAAAACAGAACGATGAGGCCGGAAAAGATCCGATTCTTCGCCATGCTACCGCTTTGATCTTTATTCACACCCCTGCATCAAATCGGTTCGGGGCCGCTGATGCAAATCTGGCGTACCAAAACGGTTCGTTAATGGCAGAAAGTCTGGGAGTCAGTCAGATTTATATGGGATTTGTGCTATCGGCCACTCAGCAAGATGGAAAAACTCTCAATCGCGAGCTTGGGATCGAAGGAAAGATTCATGCCATTATGGCTCTTGGCATGCCGGCCTTCCGCTATTCGCACTACATTGACCGTGAAGAGCTCCATGTACAACGATTATAATGTTTTCCTCCATTTCAGGCGAACATCATCCTGATTGATGCAAACCCTTAACCTATCCCCTATCGATAAGATCAACTGCTCAACATAGGCAATAACACAAAACTGCAACACAATAAACGTCCTGGGATTGCTAAATCCCAGGACGTTTATTGTGAAAACACCCATGCTCTTGTATGTTCTTTTACATCATCATAAGCACGAGCAAAACTTCTTAAAGGAAAACCTCATCCGTACAGACAGAGACACGGCTGAATCGGCAGCCAACCTTCACGGCAAAACAAATGAGCTGCTATCTTATCTATCATGCTCCTCATTAGCCCAATGTGAGTCCGCTGCCGTTTTCTCAAGTTATCCACCGCACTTGCTCTGGCAGAGATGCCAATCCACTTTCCTTAACATACTCTGCTGCAATATCATCACAACAAATTTCCGAGATATGGGAATTAATAATCACCTTGCTATCTGAACCTACAAATGCAGACAATCAGAATCACACTAATTATTCGCTCCCGATCTTTTGGATACGTTACTCTGGTTGCTTTTATCCCTCGTTATTTGCTTCCGATTCCTGTTTTTCGGCAACCCAACCCGGAGCTTGAACCGGAATCAACTGATCATCCGGCGTCACCAATGCAACCCCAGTATCAGGCGCTGTAATATGGCCGATCACATCGATACCCAAAGCAAAAATCTCCTCCTGTTTTGCCAGAGGCACTGTAAAAAGCAATTCAAAATCGTCCCCCCCGTTCAATGCTGCCACTACAGGATCCGCATGCAACTCTTCGGCCATTCGATTGGTCTCTTGGGCAATCGGCAAACGATTCAAATAGACCCGTGCACCTTTATTGGAATCTTTACACAAATGCAGAATTTCCGACGCCAAACCATCAGTAATGTCAATCATCGACGTTGGAACCAGATCGGATTTTGCCAACTCTTGAATGATATCCAGCCGGGCAGAAGGTCTCAATTGACGCCCCAAAATGTATTCGTAACCCTCAAATTTAGGGTGAGGATTGGGATGACCTGCCAATGCTCTTTTTTCACGCTCCAACAAATGCAGCCCCATATAGGCACCACCTAACGCCCCTGTTACGCAGATCAAATCGTTTACCTGTGCTCCATTACGGTAAACAATTTTATCTTTAGCCACCTCGCCTATTGCTGTCACGGCCAGGGTCAATCCGTTGATCGAAGCCGAGGTATCTCCTCCAACCAAATCTACCTCATACTCTTTGCAGGCAAAACGGACACCTTCGTAAAGCTGCTCAATCATCTCAACCGAGAATCGGGACGAAACTCCCACTCCCAATGTCAACTGTCGGGGAGTACCGTTCATAGCCAAAATATCAGATATTCCGGCTACTACCGTTTTGTATCCGAGATGTTGAAGCGGACAATAGGTCAAATCAAACTGCACCCCTTCCAACAGCAAATCGGTCGACACCAACATATATTTATCCTCTGCATCGATTACGGCAGCATCATCACCACACGCTTTGATGGTAGAGGCATTCGAAGCGACAAATGGAGAGCAGATACGATTGACGAATCCGAACTGGCCCAATGAGGCAATCGGAGTATATTTTCTTTCAGTCATATTCCAAACAGTTAAATCTTTACACAAAGGTAGAGCTTCTTTTGTTTCGGCAAAAAAAAGTCGTAGCTTTGCAATTAATAAAATTGTTTAAAAACAACAGATCATATGTTCAATCTCGTATTGTTCGGCCCTCCGGGTGCAGGTAAAGGAACCCAGGCCGAGAAACTTATCCAAAAGTACGGTTTCAACCACATATCTACAGGAGAGGTCATCCGTGAACAGATCCGCAAAGGGACCGAACTCGGACTCAGTGTACAAAGCTACATTGAAAAAGGACAACTTGCTCCCGATGAGTTGGTGATCAACATTATTGCCGATTATGTAGCAAGCCACAAAGATGCGAAGGGTAACATTTTCGATGGTTTTCCCCGGACCACCGTACAAGCCGAGGCTTTTGACAAAATCATGAATGGTAACGGCACACCCGTAAGCGTCATGTTATCCCTCGAAGTTCCCGACGAAGAGTTAGTAAAACGTCTTTTACTCCGCGGCAAAGAGAGCGGACGTGCCGACGACAGCAATGAGGGTGTCATTCGCAACCGTATTGACGTTTACAAAGCCCAGACTGCTGTCGTAGCCGATTACTACAAACCCCAAGGCAAATTCCGCGCTGTAAACGGGTTGGGATCTATCGACGAGATTTTTGATCGTCTTTGCGCAGAGATCGACTCACTATTGAAATAAGATGTTTCACATCAGTCATCCCTGATATACAAACAAGAGCGACTGATGCAGCAATAAATTGAGATGAAGATTGGGATCGAATTAGGACTGCCACGCAATCCAGAACATTTCTCAATCCTTTGAACAATAAAAAAAGCACGACTTAAACGTCGTGCTTTTTTTATTGTTCGCAACCTGTTCATATCCATAGAATCACTTATCAACCCCTGTTGACAACAGCCAGTTTTCCTGTTAATAACTACAGCATATTACTGTTAATAACCGCAACAACCTCTCTCTCTTTCGACTGCAACACCACTATTATGCAACCTTTATTTTAGTCTGCACAACGTGCCCACCATTATCCGACAAAGTCTGACAGTTATATATTACGCATTAAAAATCAACCTCATACAATTATACAGCAACTTCCCCAGAATACGGAATCCGCACACACTGGCGGCGCTTCCACTCTACACAACGCCCCGAAATGCGCCCAAACTTATTAACATCGGGCAGCATTGGGATCTGTCAACGATTTAAACATTACCCCTAAAGCGCGATCCAGGCCCCAATTGCAGTAATCTCACACAAGAAAGAGATCACCCTGAATCCTCCCATTATTCCAAATTTACGCTACAAACTCAGATTCCCCTGTGGATAATGTTAATAACTCTAAACGACATGTGCATGGGATGTTGATTTCTTGTTGAAAAAAGCCTAAATTATAAGGATAACTATGTTCATAACCTATTCTGTATCCACACTTCTTGGAAAACCATGATTCGGTCACATCATGCTATATCATTGAAAACCATGCTCCCGCCTTTAGCAACGCACAACTATGACAACAAACATTGCAGCTTAATAGATTACCCTCTTGGGGAACATTACGTTAAAACTGGACGTTCTCACACATAAGTCTGTAACCAGAAGGACTCACCCAATCCTCATACCACTCCGATGTTTTGGAATTACATTGATCCATATTGCATAGACAGGATGCAACACACATAAATCCTGCACCGAATGATCCAAGACTAAACAACATCGAATAAAGGTCAGTGGAAACTTACAACCAACTGCCAAACAAACAAGTAACCTTAATAAGCAAGCAACATGCTAATACTACAAGAGAATACAGCAACTGAAAACCGCTAGCAAAAGTCATCACCAGACTTCGCCTCAACAGTTACTCTGTCGATGCAAACAACTGAAAATCGACAACGTTTATTCCCGCACTAAACGTCGCGCAGCCCGACGATAACGGGTAATGAAAAGAATCGCGGCAACAGTCAGGCCAACAATGAAACCGATCCACAAACCAGGAGCTCCCAATCCTAAAGTAAAGGCACATAGATAACCCACTGGTAGATTGATCACGATATAGGCAACAAAAGCATAATTCATGGTCACCCGCACATCCTGCATGCCGCGCAAAACACCCAGTGCGATCGTCTGCAAACCATCCGGAATTTGGTAAATTGCAGCCATGACAAACAGTTGTGCTGCAACTGCCAAAACCGCCTCATCGGATGTGAACATCAGCGGCAGCCAATGCCGAAATAGGATAAAACAGGTCATTGTCAATCCATTGGCCACTAATCCCAAATGCCATGAAGCCGTTGCGGCCCGGCGCAATCCCCGGTAATCTCCCACTCCATATCGATGGCTAACCATAATCGTGGTAGCAGATGAGATCCCGACGATAATCATATAAACAATATTTGAGATCGAGAGCACGACCTGATGTGCTGCCTGCTCCACGGTACCGATCCATCCCATCATGATCAGAGTCAACGCGAATGCAGAGACTTCCAGAACCATTTGCATAGAGATTGGGAGACCCACGGCCAATAATCGGCGTGTCATGCGCCATCCTTGTGCAATCCATGTAAAAAATCTGAAATAACGGCGTAAAGAGGGGATACGGATAAAATAGATCAACACAAAAAGAGGCATGCATATCCGGGAGATCAAGGTTGCCAAACCTGCTCCGGCAGCCCCCATAGCAGGGAATCCGCCATGACCATATATTAGAAGATAGTTGAAAAAAATGTTGATGGCATTGGCTGTTAGCACCACCACCATACCGGTCATGGTATTACCCACACCCTCCAAGAACTGCTTAAAGGCAGCAAAAATCATAAATGGGATAATGGACCAAGCCAAATAATTATAATAGGGTGCAGCCTCAGCCACAACCTCTTCAGATTGTCCCATCAGCCCCAGGCACTGCCCAAACACTTGTAAAACAACAAACAACAGAATACCGACCACACTATTCAGCACCAATGCATTTTGGAACAAACGCGCCGAGGTTCGATAATCATGACGGGCATACATCTCTCCCACCAATGGAGTCAAGCCCATAGAAATTCCGGTTCCAAAGAATAGGAAAATCACGAAAACGGCTCCACCAAAAGAGACAGCCGCAAGGGACAGAGCACCCAAATGCCCCACCATAGCATTATCACACAGTTGTACAACCACCTGTCCTACTTGTGAAAGCATGACAGGCAAAGCCAACGATAAATTTTCACGGTATTGGGGCAGCCAAGCCCGTAATGAACGGAACATTCGCATAAGATAATTCGGTTAAGAGCGGCAAAGATAACCTTTTCACCTCGTAAACCGAAACTTGCAATTGCGTAAAATTACAACCAACGAGCTTCCCGACAGGAAATTCGCCAATTCAGGAAAAGGATCAAAAGGGCGATAGCTGCAAAATCGATAAGTAACGCGATATTGACATTTACCCGTGTAGCCATCCAGAAATTAGCAATAGCAAAAAGGGCCTGAATCAAAATCAGCAATAAAGTACATTGCAAATGCGAGAGTCCCAACTGCAACAGTTTATGGTGAATATGTCGTTTATCCGGCTTAAAAGGTGACGTTCCATGCAACAATCGTTGGATAAAGACACGAGACATATCTGCCAACGGTACAAACACAACTCCTAAAATAGATACTACGTTAACATAATCCGGCGTTCGGTGCTGTTGCATACCAACGATCAATTCCAAAGCGAGAAATGCCACCAAATAGCCCAACAACAAAGAACCGCTGTCTCCCATAAAGATTTTCATCCGACGCCCGAAAACATTGAATACAAAAAAGACAATCAGCACTCCGAGACTGCATACCCCCAACAAAGCCAAATAGATACTTCCCATTTGAACACACACCCAACTTAACATGGCTATGGAGAAGATACTTAATCCGGCACACAAACCATCTACTCCGTCAATCAAGTTATACGAATTAATCAATGCTACGATTAACAGGACTGTAAAGGGGATTCCAATCCAAAAAGGAGTGGCATGAACGCCTAAAACACCCTGCCAATCGGCCAGATAATTGAGAGGCAGGACTAACAAAGCGGCAGATAAAAACTGATATAAAAATTTTGTTCTATAAGGCAGACCTACAATATCATCGGCCATACCGATATAATAAATTATAGTAATACCCGCGAAAAAGAAGAGCATCTCCTCGATAGTCAACCCAGACAAGTTGAAGTCAAACATGGAAAACAGACCTCTCATCACCCAATAAGAGACCAATATCGCGGGATAAAAAGCAAACCCTCCTAATCGAGGGATTTTTGAAACATGCACCTTACGTCCGTTAGGGCGATCAAGAATACGTTTCCGTTTTGAGATTAGGATAATACGCGGAAACAATACTCCTCCCACCCCCATGGCACAAAGAAATGCCGCTAAAAAATATAGATAAATGGTCAAATTCATTCTATAACTAGATTAAACAAATATCTTATTCGATTATAGATCTATAGATCATACAACGCACTATAAACAAATATACAAAACTCTGCATGATATTTAGATGGAGCAATCCGAAATTAATCATTGCCCTATATTATACTGATTCATCTCCAATAAAAATTGTTGCATATGATTAATAAGTTTGATCCGGTTGTTCAACAAGTTTGAGTTTCTCTTCAAGTGCTCGCAATACGTGTTCACTGCTGTTACGCCCTGCCATGACACTACACACATATGCACGTCCCCAACCATGCTCCCGAGCCACCGCTGAATAGACTCCTCTGCACAACAATGCGGCCTTGCGAATCGCCTCGATACGCTCCTGTTTTCGTTCAATCCGTTTTTTCATAATAATACAAATAAACCTTATATTTGTTTCAGTAATACAATATATTTTAGTCAGATTTTGAACAAATTTGACATATTTATTTGACAATTCCAAATATATATGCCAATCTAATACATTCTCGATAACATGGATCTCAAGAGCCGCTTCAAGGCGTTATGCAACCATCTGGGTTTATCGATTCGGGAGTTTGAACGGGAGTGTCAACTCAATCGTGGCAACATCTCCAATATGACGGGAGCCATAGGTTCAGACAAAATTGCTAAAATTGCCACCCGATTCCCGGAAGTAGACATCTATTGGCTATTGACCGGTAAAGGGTCCATGCTACGTTCACAAGACGACCTCACTCGCTGTGAGGAAATCCCCACGCCATCGGAAAGAGAGACGAAATCCGCTCAACACGAAACAATTTGTCTATTAAAAGAGGAGATCGAATTATTAAAAGAGCAGATTCACCTGCAACGCAAACAGATCTCACAGATGAATGAGGTGATGGGATGGATAAAAAAGCACAGTAAATTTTTGTAATCTAGCAAAAAAGAGTAACTTTGCAGCTCGCCGGTCGGGTTACCGGCACTGTTTAACTAATAAAAACATTTAGAGAAATGCCTGTAAAAATCAGACTTGCACGCCATGGTAAGAAGGGTTATGCTTTCTATCATATCGTTGTTGCAGACAGCAGGGCGCCACGTGATGGTAAATTTATCGAGAAAGTCGGAACCTACAATCCGAACACGAATCCTGCTACAATCGACCTGAACTTTGAAAAAGCTCTGGAGTGGTTGCAAAAAGGCGCTCAACCGACAGACACTTGCCGTGCGATTTTGTCGTACAAAGGTGTAATGTACAAAAAACACCTGCTGGGTGGTGTAGCCAAAGGCGCATTTACCGCTGAGGCTGCTGAAGCAAAATTTGCAAAATGGCTTGAGCAAAAAGCTGCTAAGATTGCTGCCAAGACCAACAAGATCAGCAGTGACAAAGAGGCTGCCGTTAAGAGCCGTCTCGAAGAGGAGAAGAAGATCAAAGAGGAGCGTGCAAAAGCTCTCGAAGCTAAACGTGCTGAAGCTGCTGCCGCTGCTGCTGCCGAAGCTGCTCAGAGCGAAGAGAACGCAGAAGCTGCCCCTGCAGAAGAGGCTCCTGCTGCTGAGGCATAGTGCCACTATCGCAGAAAAGGTAATTTATGCTTGAGGAGAACGCAGACGTTGTAGCACGAGTATCCAAAACGTTCGGACAGAACGGAGAGCTTACTTTGAATCTTTACAACACGTTTCCTCAGGATTATGATTTGAGTGAACCGCTATTTGTTGTTATCGACAAATTGGCGGTTCCTCTTTTTTGTGACCGTTTTCAACGACGAGGCCAAAGCGGTGCCGTCGTTAAATTCGGAGATATCGATACCGAGCGCCGAGCATCAGAGCTGATCGGACACGAACTCTACTTTAACAATCCTTGTGCGGAAGAGGAAGAAGAGGAGGCCGGAGACGGATTAATTTATCTTGAGGATCTGGTTGGGTATCGAATTTTATTAACTGCAAACGCAGTATCAGACTCTTCGGAATCAGAGCCTGATGGCAAGACACAACACCAAGAAGATCGTATCGAAGAGTTCATCGACGGAGAAAATCCCCTATTCAAAGCAGAAATTGGAGGTCGTGAAGTATGGATTCCAGCGGTTGAAGAATTCATTACCGACATCGACGAAGAGGCGCATACCATCGAATTCGATCTGCCTGATGGGCTGCTGGATCTTTATCAATAAACTTTCCCCTTTTCTTTGACAACGGCACTCGAAACCGCCACCAAAGTCATAGATATTACCCCCTTAAGGTATATAGTCAAGCCCTTTCCCTGGTGACCTACACACATTCGCGCCAATTAGCACTACAACAAGCACATCTAATCGGGTAAAAACCGCTTTTTATTGAACCTCTGCACCTGATCCAAAATCCTGATACAGAGGGTTATTTTGGCACCACACGCAAACCATAGAAGAGATAGTGACTGACCGTGCTTAACACAGACACGTTACAGTGTTGATCTTCGCTCCCACTCTCCTACTTCCAACTCTTCAATACGATCGCCATCAATCACAAAACGCAAAGCTGTCCGGACACGATGAAATCCGCTCAATCCGGCAGCTCCGGGATTGAGATGCAGCAGGTCCAACTTTTTATCGTAGATCACTTTCAAAATATGCGAATGGCCACTGATAAAAATTTTAGGCCGAACATTGCACAACAGATCGGCGACTCCCGTATAATAACGACCGGGATATCCGCCAATATGCGTCATAACCACTTTAACTTGCTCACACTCGAACTGCTGCCAACGCGGATAGACTCGCCTCAACACTGCACCATCAATATTTCCATACACACCTCGCAACGGTTTGAAAGCAGCGATTGCATCGGCAGTTTCGATATTTCCAAAATCTCCGGCATGCCAAATCTCATCGACATCAGCCAGGAATCGTTGCAACACATCATCGAACGTCCCGTGCGTATCCGAAATAAGTCCTATACGTTTCACACCCTTTAGTTCTGAACAGTTTTATAATTACCAAACAGCATTGATGAAACTCCGAAAACCCGACGCTTCAAACTAGCACAATCGGATCAGAGAAAGCATTTTATAAAAATGCTAATCATATAAATCCATTTACAAAAATATCAAACAATCTTACAACTGGAAACACACCGCTATCGCTCTGTTTATGAACGAGCAACTATCTGGTCCATACCAACCTGTCGCCATCAGCCGTTGCCAACTGAACATCGGGAAAAGGAGCTGCAGATCGAATCAATAAGTTTCCTATCTTTGTAAAGATAAACACACTTCCATGCAGAGTAATATTCCGTTAGCAGAACGATTACGTCCCCACACGCTCGATGAATACATCGGGCAGACACATCTTGTGGGTCCGCAAGGAGTTTTCCGCAAGTTTCTCGAGACCGGGAACGTTCCCTCTTTCATTTTATGGGGGCCTCCGGGAGTAGGTAAAACCACTTTGGCCCGGCTGGTGGCCACAGCCTTGGAACGGAAACTCTTTACGCTTTCGGCTGTCACATCGGGAGTCAAAGAGGTTCGAGAGGTGATCGAACAGGCTCGTAAAAGCCGTTTTTTCAATGCCCCTTCACCTTTTTTGTTTATCGACGAGATCCATCGGTTCAATAAATCCCAACAGGATTCACTGTTAGGAGCCGTTGAGCAGGGCGTCATCACTCTGATCGGAGCCACTACGGAGAATCCCTCTTTTGAAGTGATCTCTCCTCTGCTTTCTCGTTGTCAGGTCTATGTACTCAAGGCCATGGAATCGGCCGATCTGCAACAGCTGCTTGATCGGGCCATCGCAACCGACCCGATACTCAAAGAGCGAGGTGTCAAAGTAATCGAAACGGAAGCGCTTTTTCGATTCAGTGGAGGAGATGCCCGGAAATTACTCAACATCATCGACATTCTTTGCAATGCCACCGAAGGTGAAATTGTCATCAGCGACCAACAGGTGACAGACTGCCTGCAACAAAACATCGCGTTGTATGATAAAAATGGAGAGCAACACTACGATGTCATCTCAGCCTTCATTAAGTCGGTACGGGGAAGCGATCCGAATGCGGCAATATACTATCTGGCACGCATGCTTTCGGGAGGAGAAGATCCGAAATTTATCGCCCGCCGTTTGGTGATTCTGGCTTCAGAGGATATCGGACTGGCTAATCCGAACGGATTGCTGCTGGCCAATGCCTGTTTTGACACGGTACATAAAATCGGCATGCCTGAGGCTCGCATTCCGTTGGCCGAAGCAACCATCTATTTGGCCACCAGTCCTAAAAGCAACTCTGCCTACATGGCGATTAACACAGCTCTGCAACAGGTTGCTCACGATACGACAGACCGGCCCATTCCCCTGCATCTACGCAATGCCCCTACCAAGCTAATGAAAGAGCTCGGATATAGCGACAACTACAAATATGCCCACGACTATGCGGGCAATTTTACCGAACAAGAGTTCATGCCGGTCGGTTTAGAGGGCAAACGGTTTTATGAGCCTGGGGACAACGCCAAAGAGCGAGAATTAAGTCAACGGATCCAAATGCTTTGGAAAGGAAAGTATTAAGGTGCTTCCTCCTTAATTTCGCCACTTTCAAACCCGATATCAAACACCAAGTAATCTCCATAAATGGACACAAACAGTCCAATGTACAAGACTGAGAACCTGCAGTAATTGCATTAGTACACGAAATTGCTTGGTGATAAGCACAGCAACAGAAAAAAGTAAACAAAACAATAAAACGACAACAAGATGAATTCGATTCTAAATCACATTCCCAACCTTAAGCATCTCGACAGTGGGATGTTTTTTGTGATGGCAGGACCATGTGTTGTGGAGAATGAAGAGGTGATGATGCGCGTAGCAGAAAAGGCATGCGCCGTGATCGATACTTTGAAAATTCCCTATATTTTCAAGGCATCATATCGTAAAGCCAACCGTTCACGTTTGGACTCGTTCAGTGGGATCGGTGACGAAAAGGCCTTGAAACTGTTAGCCAAAGTACGCAGCGAATTCGGAGTGCCAACCGTTACCGACATTCACAACCCCGAAGAGGCGGCAATGGCTGCTGAATATGTCGATGTATTGCAAATTCCAGCTTTTCTCTGCCGGCAGACCGATCTGCTCGTAGCAGCGGCCAAAACCGGCAAAGTGGTAAATATCAAAAAGGGACAATTCCTTGCTCCGGAAGCCATGGCATTTGCTGCCGGCAAGGTACATGATGCCGGCAATCCCAACATTATGCTCACCGATCGCGGAACCTCTTTCGGATACCACGACCTGATTGTCGATATGCGCAGCATTCCCACCATGCAGGCAACCGGATATCCTGTTGTCATGGACATTACCCACTCGCTGCAACAACCCAATACGACCAGCGGTGTAACCGGCGGTCTGCCTGCCATGATCGAAACCATCGCCCGGGCTGCTGTTGCAGTCGGAACTGACGGTCTGTTTATCGAAACACATCCCGACCCTTCCGTTGCAAAAAGCGATGGAGCCAATATGCTTCCACTTGAACAACTCGAACGGCTATTGACTCGTCTTTGCCGAATCCGTGCAACTATCAACGAATTTTAATTAAACAGAAGCTTGGGAACCCTGATAGACCTCATCACGGCTATCCCCGCAGCGTTAATACCACACCCATGAGGAGCCAATCTCCTCTATACAAAAAACAGAGAGGAATTTTTATCAATTCCTCTCTGTTTTTTGTCCCTTTTTTAAGCAATAGCCTAACCGCTAATTCCTCCGCTTTTAAAGAAATTTTTCATTACAGATCAGACAGCTATTTTGCCCAATGAATGCGAATAGGAATAATTTTACTTGTCGAGCGACAGGGTGTTACGCTTTGGTAAACTCAAAACCCAAATAGAGATTCTCCACATTCGACGCCAGCGTTTTGAGCGTAGCAAGTAGCGAGCTCAACGAGGAGACCTGGTCACCAACTTGTTGTACCAATTCGAGCACTTTATTGGCTGAAAACAGCAACTGCATATTCGAACCATCCAGATAGGCATATCCTTCCATTGTTCCCAATGCACGTTGCGCCTCATTGGTAACCGTCATGGCGATCGCATGTGACTCCGCATTGTACGTGTAGGTTCCACTCAAGGTATGGGAGCCTGCTTTCATAGAGAAGGTGCTGTCTGAAGCAAATGTAACGGAACATGCACCGCTTTTAATACCAGCCATACTGTAAATACTCTCCAACTTCTCTTCAATAGAGGCGGTAGTTGTCGAAGCTGCCAGCGTTGCCAACGCATTACTACCCTCCATGCGGACACCAGGCTTATTGTAATCCCACGTCGCTACCAGCGCCATGGCCGTCAATTTTCCACCTGTTGCCTCATCGGCGACATCGGTAATGGCACCTTTCAGTACGCTTTGCCAATCCTGTGCGTGAACTGCACCATAACACAATCCCAGCACAGCCAGCATACAAAACATTGTTCTTCTGTTCATCATCATTCCTCCCTTTATATAAAAAATGACCGCCTACAAGAATGCAGGCGGTCACTATCATTCAACGTCAACATTCTACTTGAATAACGTTACAGAATGCGACGATCGTGCGTCTCAATAAAACTATTTTTTCGGTTTCGGAGCGACGATCATAATCATCCGCTTACCCTCCAGACGAGGCATCTGTTCCACTTTACCCCACTCTTCGAGATCGGTTGCAAAGCGCAACAACAGAATTTCGCCTTGATCCTTAAAGACGATCTGACGTCCGCGGAAAAAGACATAAGCCTTGACCTTATCACCCTCTTTCAGGAAATTTTCGGCATGTTTGAGCTTGAAGTTGTAATCGTGATCGTCGGTATTGGGACCGAAACGAATCTCTTTAATCACCACTTTCACCGATTTTGCCTTCAGCTCTTTGGCTTTCTTTTTCTGCTGATACAAGAACTTCGAGTAATCAACGATCCGGCAAACTGGGGGATCGGCCTTGGGTGAAATCTCAACCAAATCAAGCCCCTGCTCGTCGGCCATCGCCAACGCCTCTTTTAAAGAAACGACCACCGGGGTCTCCACATTTTCACCGACTACACGCACCTGTGGTGCAGTAATCATATGATTGATTTTGTGGGCTGCCTCTTTTTCCGGCATCTTGCCGCGCAAAGCAGGCTTGGGTTGCGGTTTTCTAACTGGAATAGCTATGGCTTTGTCCTCCTGATTAATTAAACACTCTGAAATTGAAAAACTATTTATTCAAGGCTTCCACCTCTTTTTTAACACATTCGGTGACCATGTCGGCAAATTCTTGCTGGGTCATCACACCCTTATCGCCTTCACCCTGTACACGAACAGAGACTTTACCCTCCTGCTGCTCCTTCTCTCCGACGATCAACAAGAACGGGATTCGTTTCAATTCGTTGTCACGTATCTTACGGCCAATCTTTTCGTTACGGTCGTCCACTTGAGCGCGAATATCGCAATTATTTAGAAAATTCGAAACATTTTGCGCATAATCGTTGAATTTTTCGCTGATCGGCAGTACAACCACCTGTTCCGGTGAAAGCCACAACGGGAATTTACCGCCAGTATGCTCAAGCAACACAGCCACAAAACGCTCCATTGAACCGAACGGAGCACGGTGAATCATGATCGGGCGATGCAGTTTGTCATCCGAACCCTTGTAGGTCAGATCGAAGCGCTCCGGCAGGTTGTAGTCGACCTGAATCGTACCCAACTGCCATTTACGGCCGATCGCGTCTTTAACCATGAAATCAAGTTTCGGGCCATAAAACGCAGCCTCACCCAATTCGACTACCGTTGGCAAACCTTTTTCAGCAGCCGCCTCGATAATCGCCTGTTCTGCTTTGTGCCAGTTTTCGTCCGAACCGATATATTTCTCTTTATTATTAGGGTCACGCAACGAAATCTGAGCCGTAAACTGATCGAAACTCAATGTCTTGAAGATATAGAGCACAATATCGATCACCTTCATGAACTCCTCTTTGAGCTGATCGGGACGGCAGAAGATATGTGCATCATCCTGGGTAAATCCACGAACACGAGTCAACCCGTGCAATTCACCACTCTGCTCGTAACGGTAAACGGTACCGAATTCCGCAAAACGCAATGGCAGATCCTTGTACGAACGTGGTTTCCAACGATAAATTTCGCAGTGGTGCGGACAGTTCATCGGTTTGAGCAGGAACTCTTCGCTGTCATCCGGCGTATGAATCGGCTGGAATGAATCCTTACCATATTTAGCGTAGTGACCTGATGTCACATACAGGTCCTTCATTCCGATATGCGGAGTGATCACCTGCTGATAACCATACTGTTTCTGTACATTGCGCAAGAAGTGCTCCAAACGATCGCGCAGGGCGGCACCTTTGGGCAACCACAACGGCAAACCGGCACCGACACGCGGCGAGAAGCAGAACAGCTCCAACTCACGGCCCAATTTACGGTGGTCACGTTTTTTGGCCTCCTCGAGCATAGCCAGATATTCATCCAGCATCGACTTTTTCGGGAAGGTGATACCGTAAATACGGGTCAGCATCTTATTGTGCTCATCTCCACGCCAGTAGGCTCCGGCAATCGAAGTCAGTTTGATTGCCTTAATGAAACCCATATGCGGCAAGTGTGGTCCACGGCACAAATCGGTAAAATTACCGTTGGTGTAGAAGCTGATCGTACCATCTTCGAGAGCACTGATCAACTCCACTTTATATTCGTCACCTTTTTTCGTATAGGTATCGAGCGCTTCAGCCTTAGAAACCTCACGACGTGTAATCGTCTCTTTGGTTCGGGCCAGCTCCTCCATTTTCTTCTCGATCTTGGGCAGGTCTGCCTCTGTGATGGGCACCGGAGAGTCCACATCATAATAGAATCCATTCTCAATGCTGGGACCGATACCGAATTTGATCCCCGGATAGAGTGCTTCAAGCGCTTCAGCCAACAGGTGTGATGACGAGTGCCAAAAAGCCTGTTTACCTTCGGGATCATCCCATTTGTGCAGTTTGATCTGAGCATCGGTCTGAATCGGCATGTTCAAATCGCAAACCTTACCGTTAACCGTCGCGGACAACACCTCTTGTGCCAGGCGAGGGCTGATGCTCTCGGCTATCTGCATAGCCGTCGTTCCTTCGGCGTACTCACGAATGCCGCCGTCAGGGAAAGTTACTTTAATCATTGTTGTGTGTTTTATTGGTTTTGCTCGCAAGTTTCCACGTTACGAGGTGGAACCCCTGCAAGACTTATTTTCACTGTTTTATTGAGTCTGAACTCAGATTCGAGCTTGGCCTCACACCTTGTTCCTCACTCAAAAGTTCAAACCATTAAATTTAAAAATTTCAAACGAAATTACATTTCGTCCGTCTCGGGCAGATCTGCTGCCGACACATCGACACCGTTCTCCCGTTTAAACTTCTGGAGCGGATCAGCTGATATTTCAGCATACAGTTCACGGCTGCGTAAAATATCCATTGCCATATAAATTGCGTTGCGCATTGCCTGTGCATCCGCCTTATCCTGTCCAGCAATATCAAAACCGACACCGTGAGCCGGGCTTGTTCTGACAATCGGCAACCCTGCTGTAAAGTTTACGCCATCACCCGATAATGCTTTGAAAGGAGCCAACCCTTGATCGTGATACATGGCCAGCACAGCATCATATTTGGCAAACGTACCTGCAGCAAAGAAGCCATCGGCCGGGAAGGGGCCAAACGCCAATATCCCCTCAGTAAAAGCAGTACGAATTGCCGGAGTGATAATCTCTTGCTCCTCCCTGCCGATAACACCACCATCACCTGCATGAGGATTCAGTGCCAATACGGCAATCTTGGGTTCACAAATCGAAAAGTCCTGAATCAAACTGTTGCGCAAACCATGCAATGCTGCGACAATTTTTGCTTCAGTTACAGCTGGAGCGACCTCTGCCAAAGGGACATGAATCGTTACCAGTCCCACTTTCAGCAGCTCACTGCACATCATCATCAACGGTTCACCGCCAAATTCCGCTGCAAAGAACTCCGTATGACCGGTGAAATCGAATCCGGCTTCATGGACATTTTCCTTACAAATCGGAGCGGTTACCACCACATCGATTTGTCCAGATTTCAGATCTGCAGCAGCTGCTTGTAACGCCGCTATTGATGCACGTCCGGCCTCTGCTGTCATTTTTCCAGGTTCGATACGCAGATCACTCGATGTACAATCGACCAGATTAACCCGACGGGAATGAACATCCGATGCTTTAGAGATGATGTTATAACTGAAATTTTCAGCATCTGCAATTTGACGGCGGTAGAATCCTGCAGCCTTGGCTGAACCGTATATAATCGGAGTGCAAAGCTCACAGATTCTCGGATCAAGCAATGATTTGATAATCACCTCATATCCAATTCCATTTATATCTCCTTGCGTAATGCCGACTCGTATCTTGGTGTCACTCATCTCTATTCGATTTATTCCTATTGGGCAAAGATAATAAAGTTCCGCCAAATCCCTCCCGCTTTACCTTATATATTGCATGATGGGCAAAGATGTCCTACAATTTACAGTTACTTGTAAAAAAACATTACTATGTATTGCATATTACCGAAATATAATCTAATTTTGTCAGTAAGGAGAGGAATCAGATTGCGTAGCAAGTCAAGCACAACAATGACCATCATGTTGCAGAGCAGAGAAACCCCATACGCTTTCACAATTCCTTAACACAACCCGAAATAATTTATCATATAAAACGACAGCCATGAAAAAAGCCTTGATGTTTTCACTGCTTGCTGCTTTATGTTGCAGCAGCGGCTACCTCTCAGCTCAAACCATGATGACCAAACAGACCCGTTTTGAAGGGCAAAATATCACCGGAGTTTCAGCAGGGAGTTCATTCGATGTAGAAATCTATCAATCAGATAAAACCTCTGCAACCGTCGAGTTACCTGCCAAATGGGCTGAAAAATTGGAGTTCACGATCGACAACAACGGTGTAGTGAGCATTAAATTGAAAGGTTTCAAACTCAATTTAAAGAACGAGGACGAGCTCAAAGCCACCGTTTATCTCAAGAATCCCTATTCACTCCAAGCCAGCAGTTCTGCTACAATCACTGCCAAAACACCTATTAAAACCGCAACACTAAACATTGACATCAACTCATCTGGCAAGATTAACATCCCTGACCTTACTGCCTCCAACCGTGTTGTTATCAATGGTTCATCCTCCGGAGACATTGAGGCCAAAATCACCGCACCTTTATTGCGTTGCGATGTCAATTCATCCGCTTCAGCTGATCTCGAACATACTGGAACCGAAGCCGTACTGAATGCAGCCTCATCCGCAGATATCGACATCAAAGGAAGTACAAACAAAGTTACAGCCACAACCAATTCCGCAGGCAAAATCGACGGAGAGGAGTACACTGTAAAAGAGGCCTCATGCCGTGCTAATTCGGCAGGAAAAATCACCCTGCATGTCACAGACTCACTCTCTGCACAGTCCAGCACAGGAGCATCAATCATATACAGCGGAAATCCCAATATCCAATCCTTAAAAACATCAACTGGAGGGAAGGTTCATAAAGCAGAATAGCAACATCAACAATCAATCACAAACATAAAAGAGGAGCAAAATGATTTGCTCCTCTTTTGTTTATCATAAGAATATTAATCTCAATATAAACTGCACCTCACTTATTTTCACAGATAAGAGATCAAACGCTTCAATAAAACATCACAGACCAGCCTCTCAAATAGCATAGACAAATAAAATATCTGCATACAACAGCGACACCGACAGCTGTTTATTCAACAATCTCACCCACACGGAAACACTCACAAACAACGTCGACGGAACTCCGAACAGACAATAGCCGTCGCCGTCGCCACATTAAGAGACTCAGAAGTGTCAACGCCTACCGGGAATGAAGGAATGTAAAGTCGGTTTGTCACCAACTCTGCGACCTGAGCCGATACGCCCTTCCCTTCACTACCCATCACGATTACTCCTTCTGCAGCGAGCGGGACATTATATATGGTCTCACCATCGAGAAAGGTCCCATAAATCGGCAACCCAGCCTTCAAGACATCAGACAGCCACTCTACCAACGACAGATAATGCACCCGCACCCGAGCTATTGCCCCCATGGTTGCCTGTACCACTTTGGGATTAAAACAGTCAGCTGTATGTTCCGAACATACTACGTCACGAATTCCGAACCAGTCAGCTATCCGCAAAATCGTTCCCATATTCCCGGGATCCTGCACCCCATCAAGGGCCAACAGCAAACCAGCCCCTTTTGTTAATGCCGGTTTTCTCCACCGCGGGATCTCGACCAATGCCAAAAACTCTGATGGGGTCTTCAAAAAACTGATTCGCTCCATCTCCTTACGAGAAACTGTTTCGAGCAGCTGGTTGCACGCCGAATTGGGCAATGTTGTAGCAGAGTGAATCTGTTGCATTCCCTCTTCCGTGCAAAACACCCGACGCAACCGTAGTCCCGATGCAGACACCGTTCCAGCAAGCAGTTCCGTAACTAACTTGGCACCTTCCGCCACGAACAATCCTGCATCTTGCCGTCCACGTTTATCTCCAAGCGAACGGACCATTTGTATTTCGGCCTTGGTCAACATACTACCTCATATTATTACAGTTCCCAACTAAACAACATGCCATCCGAATAATAGCTAAACAATCATTAATCCGAACATTGGAATATCGACAGTTTTTTTTCTTACGTACAAAAGTAACAAAACGCCGGAAAACTACCGCAAAAGAGGATCGTTCACCCCAGTGAATATGCCACAACCCTTCTTGTCAGCAACACTTCTGATCAACCCTTGTTCAAGGTTCGAACCATAGATAAAAGGTTACGCAGTGACAATGCATCACCACAATGAATTTGCCCCCATAGGCTACTTTTCATATTATCCACACTGGAGCACAGGTTCGACCCATAAGGATTCCTCTCTGCTTAATATACCGGTTTAGCACAATCACCACAAACTAAAACTACTGTTCCACTCCAACAAGCATCTTGATCTGATAGCAATCAACACATCCTCATACAAAGAGAATCGATACAACACCCAACATCATCAACCTTCATTGAAAATCCAAACGATTCCTTCTCCACAAACAATTGAGAAGAGCATGTTATTTTTAAGAAATTTACGCAACAGATTTGCAAAAAAAAAACAGAGTCCATACTTTTGCATTTCAGAAACTATTCTGAGAAGAAGACAGTTTCAGCAAGTGACAAGAACGATTAACTTACTGATAAAGAATGTCTGACAAAAAAATTGCCCGCCTCATTCTCGAGGACGGCACCGTCTTCACAGGTTACTCTTTCGGCGCAGAAACGGCCGTTTCCGGTGAAGTCGTTTTCAACACCGCGATGACGGGTTATCCCGAAAGCCTTACCGATCCATCTTACAGAGGTCAAATTTTAGTTTCCACCTATCCTTTGATCGGCAATTACGGCGTTCCACAAAAAGAAATAGAATACGGTCTGCTCAAATATTTTGAGTCAGACCGTATTCATATTAAGGGGTTGATCATCTCGGACTATTCGTTCGAGTACAGCCACTGGAATGCGAGAGAGAGCCTTTCTGATTGGTTGCGCGAAAACGACATCCCCGGCATCTACGGTATCGACACGCGTCAACTCACTAAAATCATCCGCGAACGGGGTGTCATGCTTGGCAAAATCGTTGTAGAGGGCTGCGACGAGCCTGCCGAATTTGACGATCCGAATCTACGCAATCTGGCGGCAGAAGTGAGTACCCCCACCGTCGAAACTTATGGCGACGGCCCACTGAAAATCGTTTTGGTGGACTGCGGCTGCAAATACAACATCATCCGCTGCCTGATCAACCGTGGAGCAACGGTGATTCGGGTACCCTGGGACTACGATTTTACACAGATCGATTACGATGGCGTCATGCTCAGCAACGGTCCCGGCGATCCGCAACAGTGCGCGGCAACCATTGCCAACATCAAGAAAGCAATGGCCCTGGGCAAACCAATTTTCGGTATCTGTCTGGGCAACCAGCTGCTCTCGATTGCTGCGGGTGCAACCACCTATAAGCTCAAATACGGACACCGCAGCCACAACCAACCAGCATTGATGGTCGGCACAAACAAAGCGGTGATCACCTCGCAAAACCACGGTTTCGCGGTCAACACTGACACGTTAGGTCCCGATTGGGAACCTTACTTCATCAACCTCAACGACGGAACCAGCGAAGGTATTCGCCACAAGAGTCTCCCCTTCTTCTCAGTTCAGTTCCACCCGGAGGCCTCAGGTGGTCCGGTGGATACCGAATTCCTGTTCGACGACTTTATCCGCAATATTGAAACCTCGAAAAATGGAAAATAAGATAGAAAAAGTGATCCTGCTGGGATCGGGTGCATTGAAGATCGGTGAGGCCGGTGAGTTTGACTATTCGGGTTCACAGGCACTCAAAGCCCTCAAAGAGGAGGGTGTCCACACCATTCTGATCAACCCCAACATCGCAACGATCCAGACCTCGGAAAATATTGCCGACAAGGTCTATTTTCTGCCGGTCACTCCGGAGTTCGTTGAACAGGTGATCGCCAAAGAGCGTCCTCAGGGGATCCTGCTCGCTTTTGGAGGACAGACGGCATTAAACTGTGGCGTCAAACTGTACCAAAGCGGTGTTTTAGAGAAATACGGTGTACAAGTGCTGGGAACTCCGGTACAGGCCATTATCGACACCGAAGACCGCGACAAGTTCGTTCACAAACTGGACCAGATCAACGTCAAAACCATCAAAAGCGAAGCAGTAACCACCGTGGCTGAGGCTAAACGTGTCGCACACGAATTGGGTTATCCGGTGATTATCCGTGCCGCTTACACACTGGGAGGTCTGGGCTCCGGTTTCTGCGACAACGACGAAGAATTGGACGTACTGGCCAGCAAAGCCTTGACCTACTCTCCCCAAATTTTGGTCGAAAAATCGCTCAAAGGTTGGAAAGAGGTAGAATATGAGGTGGTTCGCGACCGCTACGACAACTGTATCACGGTCTGCAACATGGAGAACTTCGACCCGCTGGGCATCCACACCGGCGAGAGTATCGTTGTAGCTCCGTCACAAACCCTCTCCAACTCGGAATACCACAAACTGCGTAAACTCGCCATCAAAATTATCCGCCACATCGGAATCGTCGGCGAGTGTAACGTACAATACGCCCTCGATCCCAACTCGGAAGATTACCGGGTAATCGAGGTCAATGCCCGTCTGAGCCGTTCGTCGGCCCTCGCTTCGAAAGCGACCGGTTATCCGTTGGCATTCGTTGCCGCCAAGTTGGGTCTTGGTTACGGTTTGCACGAACTGAAAAATGCCGTGACCAAAAGCACAACCGCCTGCTTCGAACCGGCCCTCGACTACATTGTCTGCAAGATTCCGCGTTGGGACCTCGGTAAATTCAAGGGGGTTTCTCGCGAGCTGGGCTCCAGCATGAAATCGGTCGGTGAGGTGATGGCCATCGGTCGTTGCTTCGAAGAGGTGATCCAGAAGGGCCTCCGCATGATCGGCCAGGGCATGCACGGCTTTGTAGCCAACAAAGAGTTTGCCGATATCGATATCGACAATGCCCTGCAGCACCCAACCGACAAACGTATCTTCGTCATTGCTCACGCACTGAAACGCGGTTACACCATCGACCGAATCCACGAACTGACCAAAATCGACAAGTGGTTCCTCGAAAAGTTGGAGAACATTATCCGCATTGAGGGCGAACTGGAACAATATAACGATATCACCAATGTTCCGGACAGCCTGCTCCGCGAAGCCAAACAGCGCGGATTCTCGGACTTCCAGCTAGCTCGCACCGTCAGCCACAGCAAAGCCGACGAGATCGAAGCCGATATGCTCAAGATCCGGCGTTACCGTAAAGAACGTGGCATCACGCCATTCGTCAAACAGATCGATACGTTGGCTGCTGAATATCCGGCCCAAACCAACTATCTGTATGTGACCTACAACGGAACGGCACACGACATCGATTTTGCACACGACAACCGTTCAGTTATCGTACTGGGTTCTGGAGCCTACCGCATCGGTAGTTCAGTTGAGTTTGACTGGTGTAGCGTCAGCGCCCTGAATACGATTCGCTCGTTGGGCTACCGTTCGGTGATGATCAACTACAACCCCGAAACGGTTTCGACCGACTACGACGTCTGCGACCGACTCTACTTCGATGAGCTGACACTCGAACGTGTACTCGATATCACCGACCTCGAAGAGCCCAAAGGAGTGGTCGTTTCGACTGGCGGTCAGATTCCGAACAACCTGGCCATGCGTCTGCACAACGAGCATGTGCCCATTCTCGGAACATCGGCCGAAAATATCGACAACGCCGAGGATCGCCACAAATTCTCATCCATGCTCGACAAAATCGGCGTCGATCAACCCCGTTGGCGTGAGTTGACCACGATGGAAGACATCTACAACTTCGTCGATGAGGTAGGCTTCCCCGTGTTGATCCGTCCCTCATACGTGCTGTCCGGCGCCGCTATGAATGTCGTTTCGAACCGCTCGGAGCTGGAACACTTCCTCACACTGGCCACCAGCGTCTCGAAACAATATCCGGTTGTCGTAACCGAATTCATCGAACACGCCAAAGAGATCGAAATCGATGCTGTAGCCAAAGATGGTGAGGTACTGATCTATGCCATCTCCGAACACGTTGAATTTGCCGGTGTACACTCTGGTGATGCGACCATGGTCTTCCCTCCTCAGAAAATGTATGTCGAGACCATGCGCCGGATCAAAAAGATCAGCCGAGAGGTTGCCCGCATGCTGAATATCTCAGGACCGTTCAACATGCAGTTGATGGCCAAAAACAATGAGATCAAGGTGATCGAATGCAACCTGCGTGCATCACGTAGTTTCCCGTTCGTATCGAAAGTACTGAAGGTCAACTTCATTGATATTGCTACCCGCGTTATGCTGGGTGCCGATCCTCAGGTTCCGCACAAATCGGCATTCGAACTCGATTACGTCGGTATCAAGGCGCCGCAGTTCTCCTTCTCACGTCTGCAAAAAGCAGACCCTGTTTTGGGTGTTGAGATGGCTTCAACCGGAGAAGTAGGATGTATCGGTGAGGATTTCCATGAGGCAATCCTCAAGAGCATGATCTCCGTAGGCTATGCAATCCCAAAGAAAAACGTATTGCTCTCGACCGGTGATTCCCGTTCGAAAATGGATATGCTTTCCGCAGCCAAAGCTCTTCAAAGTCGCGGATACAACATCTTCGCAACCAAAGGTACTGCTGAATTCCTCGAACTGAACGGTGTCCATGCGACCGTTCTGCATTGGCCCGATCAGAAAGAGCAGCCCAATACGTTGGATTACATCAAGGAGAAGAAGATCGATTTGGTTGTCAACATTCCGAAGAACCTGTCGAAAGATGAGTTGAACAACGACTACACGATTCGACGCAGTGCGATCGACTTCAACATTCCATTGATCACGAATGCCCGTTTGGCAAGTGCCTTTATCATCGCCTTCTGCCGACTGGCACCGGAAGACATCAAGATCAAAAGCTGGAACGAATATTAATCGCACATAGCTTCATAAAAGCAGTAAACCCTCCACATTAGGAGGGTTTACTATTTTTATGTACTTTCGTTGATGGTATAAGGCACAGACTCCCCGACAACGTTGTCCTTTTATCCCTGACGGTACAACAAGGAAAGAGTACGGAAACGAGATGCAAAAATAAACGGAATAACAGGAGAAATCGACAACAAGCAATTCCTCATCATCATAAATATCCGTTTATCCTGAACGATACGAATTATATTATACAAACATGCCTCTCATTTTACGAAAAGACATTACACCTGAGATCACCTTGGGGATTTGGCATATCAACGAGAGTATCGAAACACTGCTCCCCTTATGTCTGCCCGACGACCGTCGAGAGGCTGCAAAGTTTGTAAATGAATCCCGCAAGATCGAGTGGTTGGCATGGCATGCGTTATTGCAAGCCTTGCATCCAGGGGCAAAGGCCAGTTATGATCCACAAGGAGGTCCAATACTGGATGTAAACCTGCACATCGGCGTCAGTCATACACGCAATTACGCTGCCGTAATTCTTGCTCCAACACCCTGCGCTATTGACATTGAAAATATTGAACGGGATTTTTCGCGAGCTCTTCCCCGATATACCACACCTCAAGAGCAACTTATCGGCACAGCTCTGCCCAATCCACAACTCTACCCTGCCCTTTTTTGGTGTGCGAAAGAGGCGCTTTACAAACTCAAGCGCAATTCGGGTATCGATTTCTTACAAGACCTGCACATTGACGCAGTAGATCCTAATAATCAAACAATACAGGCTCGTGCTCAAGAAGCCCAACACATGCTACACTATTTGGAACAAGACTCACTGTGTTGTGTCTATGCGTGGGAATAGCGATAAAGTGACTAATTCAATCCTAGAGCAAAAAGCGATTTACTAAGCCCCGCACACAGCCATCACACATTACAAATCCTTTTCAATGTAGGTAAAGATCGTTTTACCGATCACAAATTTGGAGCCATGGTAGAGTCTCTTTCTTACACGTGGTTTCAGAGGCTTTTTATCGAAAATCACCCCATCCTCTAACGCAAACAGATAGAGATAACCGTTAATCATTCTGACCTCAGCCTGTTCAGGAGCGATTGGGCTGGTAATATCCCAGGACATCTGCAAATCACAATTGACCGACTTACCGATCGTGACCCGTTTAGAGAGAATGGAGGCATTCATCCATTTATAAATAGCCACATCCATCTCCTTGATTGGGCCCTCGACCCGCAAGAAATAACGCTCTGATTTGGGGCTGGTCGCTGCGACACTGACTGCAAATCCGATACAGTAAATCATGTAGCTCAACAACAAGAACTCACGCGTATCAATTTGCATACTGAATGCAAACGACCACAAATACATGGATCCCAAACCAAATACGATTGAAATCGCAGCACCGATCAGCGCTTTCTTGAGTTTGATGTCGGTTCCATACGCGACAATGAATGCAATCATAAAACCACTAAGCATCCACGGAATCCAATCAATCAGGAAAGAGTTATCCTTAAAGTTCAGTGAAATCGAGATCACGCAACCGATAAAGAACGACAGATAACCACACACGCCTCCGACAAGCGATTTCACGGCCACGAACAACGATCGTTTCCACCACCAGCGTCCATGTCCTGTCAACAGACTCAGGGACAGGGTCAGGAAGAAGCCGATATTCATTCCATAGAAAGGCAGATAAAAGAGGTGGTTGCCATACTCTTCCATCAACGTATCTGTTTTCGTCGAGTTCTGATCCAAATCAAAAATCACATGGATCAGCTTCACCAAGGAGAGGCCTTCATTGTTATGGGCATTGGCCGTAAAACTGATCCAGGCGATCAATCCGGCAAACGCACCGGCCAAAATCCACGACAGATAGAACGAAGCATTCCGCGGGTCAAACAGACTGTGGCGATTGTAATAGTGGCTTCCGGTTTTACAATTGCGGCCATACTCAGGACATTTGTATTCGTTTTCATCCCAGCAGGATTCATGCATGACATGCTGGCATTTGACAACAATCGAGTCTCCCTCGACAAACGGAGCCTTACAGAAATAGCAGGATTGATCAACCAATACCCCATTGTAAGTCATATTTTTATTGGTGTATTGGGTGACATACTTGCGTTTGAAAATGATGTATCGGATAGCCGGTAGAATGAACTGGAAAAACAGATAGATCCAAAAGATCGTCAACAATCCCAACAACGTTCCCTGCATAATAACTTGAAAAGTCGTGAGGCCATTGACAATAATCGGATTATAGACACTACCCGCATTGTAGTCGATAAAATCCGAAGCGATCAAACTATCCCGTTGATAACAATCGATCTGCAATTTGCGCTCCATACCCCGGTATATTTTGAGATCAGGATTAACAAACGTAAACCGATAATCGGCATGCTCTTTATTAAACTGACTCAAAATATCATTTAGAATCTGATTCTGATTAAGTACATCCAGGTACTTGCCTCCAGTTTTCTGACACAATGCTGTCAAGAAATTTTTGGACTCTTCATCAGTTCCCACTTCCCCTACAGATGTCGTTTTGGGAGTACCGACATCCGTATGATTCAAATTGACATAAAAGATGGGCAATCCTTCCAAGGTATTTCCTCGTCGGGAGAGTTTATGCTGTAAAGAAAAATAATCCGGATCCAACGGACGATTATTATCATATACTTTCCCATCCGAGAAGACGATCAAGACATTCTGGCCAGGCACCGTTCCCCGCTCGAGCGTATCCGTCGGTGCTGCTTTCGGAAAGGCTACCGGTCCCTTCTCCAATTCATCAATCTTCGACAAAATCGAACGATACAGGTATTTTCGATCCGGGACAGCTTTAAAATAGTTATCCAGCACATAATCGGTCACCTCCATCGTTTCAGTCACTTTACGGCCTTTCATAAAGGCGATGTGCAGGTGATTGAAAACAAACAGATTTTTCAAATTCCGGACTACACGCTGTTGCTCGGCGACTTCTGCCGAATCCAATGTCAGATCGGCTAAAATCAAAATATTCAGATTCAATTTGGCAAGTTCCTGTATCTTCAGGTTCTCGTAATTTTTCAACCGAGGTTGGCTTTTCGGATCATAGAGATTTTTCACAAACTCGCGAGTCTGGAAATGAATGGTCGTATCATGATTCAACAGAAGTCCCGTGATACTGTCATTCATCTGGACGTTCGCATAAAAGCACTTGTAATCGGAATCAAAGTCAACACTCAGGACATTGATCTTCACATCCTCTTTATAGGGTTCACTGTGCGGTGTCATGTTGGTGCATCCGGACAGAATAAGCACCAGCATGAAAACGAACGATATACTGCGGCTGTTCATCTTAACAGATTGTTAGCAGATTACAAATTCATCAAATGGTCGGATAATCATCCTCTTCGTTATTGAGCGCTTCACGCAATTTCTTTGCATTTTCCCGAGCCTGTTTCAGTGCTTTGATTTTGGCCTGCACCATAGTGATGAACATCAAAATCATCGCAACTGCTGCGAAACTATACAAATAATCCTTCACGCGCTGAATCCACGGCTTGTATTCCAGAGCCTGAATCTTCTCCGACTGATTTTTCAGGTCGATATATTTCTCTTCAATTTGTTGAAATCGGGGTTGAAACGCCGGAAACTCTTGCGACAAACTCTTCGCCGTTTCATATTGCTGCTGAAGCTCGACAAACACCGATTGTTCCTGTCCCTTAAGCTGTTCAAGCTGTGGAGCAGTCGTTTTCACTAAGGAATACTCCATGGCCTTTTTATCCAGTTCCTGATAGAGGCTGTCTTGAGACATGCAGAACTTCTCTGCATCCGCAAAATTTTTCTGAGCCTCAAAAAAATGCTGTTTGGAAGCAATCGTATCGATTAGCGCCTGCTTCACCAATTGGTAATCGGCAACAATCTGCAATAACGAGTCGTCGTCTGCAATTACATTCTGTCTCGCCTGATAATAGGCGTTCCATTTGGTATCGATGGTTGTTATCTGTTGATTGGCCTCCACCAACCCATCTGGCGTACGTTGCGAAAGAGTGGATGACAGTGTATGGAGCTGATCATAAAAATAGAGCATCCGGCTCTCGATCTCCAATCTCTGCATCTCATCGATCAGTTGTTCCTGCTTCGAATTTGTCTGAGCTGCCGGCTCCTGTCCCCGCATCTCCGAGCACAACCCGATCACACTCACAGCGACCGCCCCAATGCATCTCCACCGTTGACTCCACTTGCCCATACGAAACTACTTTTTTACACAGGTTCTGTGAAAATAATTGGCTGCCTCGTTAAAGACACTGATTGCAGATTGCTGACTCGATGTAACAACCGAAGCACGTTTAACCTGCGAGCGAATCTGATCGATAATCTGATTGCACGCCGTAACCAGGTCTTTACGCTCCATCATATCTGAAGAGAGCAACCATCGATTGACATTATTATCGATCCGTCTGGCCATGGTCAGGATGTAATCGGCACTCAAACCAAGCGAAGCGGCTTTAGCTCGTGTTTTGATCCGGGTTTCGACAACATACTTGCACTCCATTCGTTCAATTGAATCCACATAACGATTGTACAGATCAATGTTGGCCTGAATATCCGGACATGTACTGGTCTCCTCTTTCCTGGGGAACTGCTCCAACAACAACGATTTCATCTGCGCAAAAATCTTCTCGCTGCCGGGCGTATTGAAACTGGAGGTTTTGCCAAACTGCTGGTCAAATGCATCGAAACTGGCCCGAATACTCTCCACCTGGGCTGCCGAAGCCTGCAACTGCTCCTCCTTTCCAAAACAGGGATCCCGTTTGATCTCAATATTATACCTCCGATTCAGATCAGTCTGATAGAAGAGTTCATATTCGGGTTTCTTGCTGGAGACCGGTTCGCTCATCACCAAAATATCTCGCAACATGATCGACACATTGGTCTCTTGACGCAGAATATCGAAAGATTGCTCAATATAGTCGTTCACCATTTTGTAATCGGTCGGTTGGGGTTGCAGCCCTTCATATTCGATCCACCGACTGAAAATATGTTTGCGTTCGGGTTTGATCGATTTGCGCAACGCCTTCCCCATAGCATAACGAACCCGCGCATCCGAAGCAACCACATAGGGTAATCTGTCGGGGCGCAGACGCGATCCTTTTACCACCTGTGAATAACGTGCATTGGTTTGAAAAACGAACAGTTTCCGATAAGAAATCAGACTGACAGTCAATTTGTTTTCAGGTTCATCAAAAGCGATTTTCACCAGAAGATCCATATCTGAACTTCCCGGTAATAGCGAAATGTGATCCACGTAAGGAGTCTCCGCCGATACCTCTACCTGTTTGACACCTTGCGCCTGCAAGGTTCCGTAGAAGCATAGCAAGAGAAGCGTACAAATAACCTTACTCCAAAGATTCATATCGTATATTTCAAATATTAAACACGATTTCAAACTCTTAGCAGTTTTTCTCCGTCAAGATCAACTACATCTTAGGTACAGCCAAATTCGGTTGATCGAAAAAGATCCACCGGTTGGGTTCTCCTTGTTTGATGACCCACTCTGCCACTTTAAAATCCTCCGGATAGGGAGGTTCTTGAATGGCATGATAACGGTCATAACTCAAATAGTGCGCAATACGCTCCACACTCCACGCCAACCCGGAATAGGTGTCAGGCGCATTCAAACAGACCCGTCCTGCGAACTCGCCAAAATAGCGAATATTCGGATGCCACGGATGGGGAATGGGTTGTCCTTCCGCATCGCAGGTCAAAAAGCGAAACTCTGCCGGAGCATCAATACAGGGATAATTGACCGGCAGATCGATGCGCATTTGAAATAGCGATGCGAAAATAGGCGGATTCGATACACCTGGCTCATTAAGCTGTTCAATTCGTTCCACACTGCAGATGGAATGAATGTGATAGGTGATCAAATAGGCTATCGGCAAACCCTGTACATTGCACTTAAGTATCCGGTATTCTATTCCGCTCCGATGTTCGAAAGAACGTTTCAGTTCGCTCCACTCATGGAGCAACCGCCGATTACGCCCTGTCAGTTGAAGATGGGCAAAATCCTGAGGCTCCATTTGCATACTTTGCATGGTCATCTGCGTATCGATTATCCCGGGAATGGATCCGGAATAAGGAAGACCGTATCCCCGTTGTTCACGTTATAATCAGCCAATGTCTGATCCGTCTTTCCTATTCTCGGTCTGAGTACCCGCACCTCATTGGTTGTCGGATCCTCTTTACCAAAAAAATAATCTAACGGAGCACCGGTCTGATCGATTGATGGAAAATCAAAAATCAACCGACCATCTTTACCGATAGCATGCCGCAGATTGTTCATCAGCGTACTTAACGGTGCATGCGGGTTAATGATACGAAACCTGACCTTTTTATCTTTATATACAATGTCCAAAAAGAAATCTTCCATAAGTCACGGTTTTATGGGAACCTAAAAACTATTTATCTCAATCTGACATTTGGTTAAACAATCTCGATGTTGACCTGCACAGGAAATACATTGGTACTTCTCACCTCGATCATCTTTTGCAAAACCAACTCCGTCATCGCTATCTTCTCTTGAAAACTGCGTCGAATGTACGGATTATCCTTCAGCGTAATGTAAACCTGTGTCTCGAATCCACAATGGCCACGTTCGGTATGCTGCACATTGCGCACCCGTATTTTGGAGATCATATCGATCGTAATGCCAAATCGGGTTGCCAGTTCATTATAGCACAATATCTTAATGTCTGCCGGTGTCACAATCCGATCGTTTGTCACCATATAATAACGGGCCAAACTATTTTCCGCATCGACGCTTTGCAACTCATCCGATCCGGGCATAGGCTCTGCTACCAACTTAACACTGCCGATATGGGTACCCGTTGCCACACTGAATTGACTCTTGCCATTTAACACTGTATTAACGGCGCTTCCGTTGGTAATCAAATAGTCGATATTCAAACTTGCCTCTTTGGGATGGAAGCCACGTGAATTCTTCAGCATCAGATACAATCCGGGAGTCGTCGTTTTCG
>UQDC01000017.1 GCA_900539755.1 uncultured Alistipes sp. | reverse complement strand
TTCATAACGACGTTTACGATGGCTCTTCCAATACAGATGCAGCGAATCGAGCGATGCAGACAATGCATCACGACGACTTTCATATTGGATCTCTGCACCATCGAGCAGCACCTTTCCCACCCGAAGGCCGAACAACATAGTCATATCGGTTGTTGTATCAGCCTGTACATCTGTCGCCGTATCGGTTTCTGTGGGGAAAATATCCCAGTTGGCATTTCCGGCAGGTGAAACAAAAGCATAAATCTGCGGATCGACCAATTTCAGTTCGCGAATCACTATCTGAGAGGCCAACAGTCGAGGAAGATTGAGCGTCACGGCAAAATCCTTGAAACGGAGCAGGCTGTCAGCACGCTGAGGCACTGCATGACGCAATGAATCGGGGATTCCGGCAAATACACCTGAAACCACCTCTCCATTTTTCAATTCAAGGCTGACGTGAGGAAAATTCTCAAACAACGAAAGTCGCACCGTATCGAAATGTACGGTGGCATTCAGATAATTCGATGCAACACGATTTACAATCGGGGTCAAACGCGGCGGTGTCAAAATCACCGATACCAAAATAGCCACCAACAGGAACAGCCCCACAAGCGATCCCACCACAATGGAGGCAATCTTTAACAACCGTCTCCACCACGGCTTTTTTGTTTTGGACGGCTGCGATTCGTCACATACCCGTTCTGACAGATCACCATCAACGGCACCACTAGCAGAAAGCTTCTCTTCCTCAACGTCATACCGTTCATCAGCAGTATTTTCCGAATTCAATCGCGTTTTCATAAATTCCAAATTTACCCTAATAATCAAAGATAGGGATTTTCGCAATATTCGTGCTCAACACTCCCCTTTTCTACATAAAAAATTCGGGGAACGTCCTGATGTAAGAACGCTCCCCGAACCTATGATATTTTAACATGCTATGCAGAAAGACTAACGTTTTTTCACGACAGGCCACCAATTGCGCAGAAAGCAATAAAAGCCTTTTACACTAAACTCAGCTACCGTCTAAAAATTGTTAGTCAAACGCATTTTGTTCCCTGGCTCAATGATAATCCCTCTTACGGCAAATCGACTCTCATTGACCATATACATGCGTACCGAATCAGCCTATCGATAAGACTCCTCAAAAATCCGGATAATATCCTCATCGGTCAATGGCTCCGGATCCAGCCCGAACAGACCGCCCATCGCATCGCGGGCAAGCTGAGCCAAACGCGGGAAATCTTCACGACGAATACCGTAATCGGACATCTTGAGCTGATCAACCCCGCACGCCTTCTGCATCTGTTCCAACAGATCGACAAAAACATACGGTTGTTTCTCTGCATCCACACCACTCAAATCAGCGCCCAAATTGCGAGCCATCTCAATGAACCGCTCTGGAGCCAACGGAGCGAAATGGCGGTAGAAAGCCAACGAAATCATGATCAAGCCGGCTCCGTGGGGCAGATCGGGATAGAGTCCGCTCATCGCATGCTCCAACGAGTGCTCGGAGATACAACAAGAAGTAGATTCCACCATACCCGACAATGTATTGGCCAAAGCCACATTCGTACGAGCCTCCAAATCATTACCATCTGCAACGGCACGCGGCAGATATTTGAAGATCAGGCGCATACTTTGCAAGGCTAAAGCATCGCTGACTGGTGTAGCAACCCGAGCCAGGAATCCCTCTGAAGCGTGAAAGAAAGCATCGAATCCCTGATAAGCAGTCAATTTGGCCGGCACTGACAGCATCAACTCCGGATCCACAATCGACAATACCGGGAACAGTTCATCACAACCAAAGCCCACTTTATGACGGCTCTCATCGTGGGTGATAACCGTCCAGGGATCGGCTTCGGTACCGGTACCCGCTGTTGTAGTAATGGCAATGACGGGCAGTGCACCGGCCGGTTTTTTACCGCCTTCAACATAATCCCAATAGTCACCCTCATTAGCCGCAGCCAACGCAATGGCTTTAGCCGAATCGATCGGGCTACCGCCACCCAAACCGATGACAAAATCACACCCTTCTGCACGACACAACGCCGCTGCCTCACGGACATGACTCAACAACGGATTGGGCATTACCTTATCGAATACAACACATTGCGTATCGTTGTTCTGTTTGAGCAGCGCAATCACCCGATCCAGATAGCCATATTTTTTAACCGATTTACCGGCTGTGGTAATGATCAACGCTTTGTGACCCGGCAATTTCACCGTAGCCAACTCATTCAACATACCCGGACCAAACAGCACCCGAGTCGGAATATAAAAATTAAATCCTGCCATTTTTTTATATTATTTAGTTCGACCAAATATCCTTGTCATCCCATGATCGTACACCCAATACAATCCTGTTTTGACAACATCCATATTATCAAAGCCTAACCTTCACCTGCCCTGATAAACAAACTGGAGACGTACACAGGATAGTACGTCTCCAGCATATTGAGAACTAATGGTACGAAACTGTTCTTATACCGAACCCCTCACATGACACGAGGCGTTCTTCAGGTCGTACCGAATCTTAATTTTCGTTGTCTGTATTAGAAAGCTTTGGTGTAAAGTGCTTTGATCTCCTCAACAGTTACCTTACGCGGGTTGCCCGGAGTGCAGACATCGTTGAAAGCAGACTCTGCCAATTTGCCGAGATCCTCCTCTTTGACATTCAGTTCGCTCAACTTCTGAGGGATCTTGATGGTGATAGACAACTGTTTTACAGCATCTACTGCTGCCTGAGCTGCCTCATCGTCACTCATCTTAGCAGTGTCAATACCCATTGCTTCCGCAATCTTGCGATATTTAGCCTTAGCTGCCGGCATATTGAACTCCATTACGTAAGGCAACAACAATGCGTTGGCCACACCATGAGGAATATCATAGAAAGCACCCAGCGGGTGAGCCATACCGTGAACCAGACCCAAACCTACATTTGAGAAGGCCATACCGGCAATATACTGAGCAGTAGCCATTGCGTCACGGGCCTCAATATCTGATGGAGTCTCAACGGCTTTAGGCAGCCATTTAGCAATCATCTCGATAGCTTTCAACTCGAACATATCGCTCATCTCCCATGCACCCAGCGTAATCAAACCTTCGATAGCGTGAGTCAAAGCATCCATACCGGTTGCAGCAGTCAAGCCACGCGGCATGCTCAACATCAATTCCGGATCGATCACAGCCAAAGTCGGGATATCGTTCGGATCCACGCAAACCATCTTCTTGACATTCTCCTCGTCAGTGATTACATAGTTGATGGTCACCTCTGCTGCAGTACCGGCAGTAGTCGGCAGTGCGATTACTGGAACAGATTTCTTTTTGGTAGGAGCTACACCTTCCAAAGAGACAACATCCGAGAATTCAGGGTTATTCATGATAATACCTACAGCTTTCGAAGTGTCGATCGAAGATCCACCTCCGATAGCCACGATAAAGTCAGCACCTGCAGCTTTGAAAGCCTCGATACCTGCCTTAACGTTTTTAACGGTCGGGTTCTGTTTTACGTTATCGAACAGCTCAAAAGGAATACCGGCCTCTTTCAGAACATCGGTCACCTGTGCAGCTACACCGAATTTTACCAGATCTTTATCAGTGATTACCAATGCTTTTTTGTAACCGCGTTTTGCTACCTCTTCAGCAATTACTTTACGCGATCCGGGACCAAAATAGGAGGTCTCGTTAAGAATCATTCTGTTTGCCATTGCTTTAAATGCTTTTATTGGTCAAATATTAAGTCAAATATAAATTGTGTGTATCTACTCCACCTTTACTTTAATGACAGCCTTTTTCACATGACCCTCTCCTACCAACGGAGCGTGTGCATCCTGCGGGAAAAAGATCCCCATCTCGCCCGGGCCTAATGTAAAATAGGTTTCGGGAGCATCGTTGTAAAAAATCACATCTTTCTCCTGGTTCATCTCACCACGGGGAGCCGAACAGAGCGAACGTTTTTTCCAGCCGAAACCCTCACGGCCCTCCAGTACAACCTGAATATCGATATAACGATCATGTGCCTCCAATGCCGCATCAGCCGGCTTTTTCAGATCACGTTCACTGATCGCTACATACACATTATCTCCGTCAATCGGATATTTACCCTCAGACAGATCTGCCAACGAATGCTGCTCCAAATAGGCGCACACCGTCGCAAAATGACGATTCAACGCTCCATAAGCAGCCAAATCGGTTATTGAATCCAGTACCATGGTTTTATCTTTTATATAAAAGTCTTTCAACTATCAATCGTGTTTAAGCCGAACATCCACAATCACCGGATTGTGATCACTCCATTCGGGCTGTTCACTGCGATAACCGACCGTTTCAAAATCATCCGAATGGAACAGGTAATCGATCCGCAGCACTCCCAACAAACGCCGGTAGGTAAAAACGGCTCCATGCCCCTTTTTCTTAAAGGCATCGACAAAATCGCCCCGCATTTTCCGGTAGGTATAGGACATTGGGGTATCATTAAAATCGCCACACACAATCACCCAAGGCGTACCGTCATGAATCAGCAAAGAGACCGAATCAACCTGCTCTGCTCGTTTGATAAAATTACGTTTCAGTTTACGGGCAATTCCTTTGGCTTTATCATTCCGTGAGGTATCAAGCAACGGTTCAGAACGTAAAAATTCACGATCCTGCTCATTAATCTGAGTGGTCTGCAAATGGTTATTGAATACCCGTATCGTATCCTTGCGAATCGCAATATCGACCCACATAACCGAGTTATGCGATTCAGGAAACGTCATGTGATCTTTAGCCACAATCGGATACTTACTATATACAGCTAATCCCCACCCTCCTTCATCATTCAACCTATGGGTGTAAAACACCGATTTATATTTCCAATCTTCCAGAAGGCTATCAATTTCCGTACGCTTATTGACAAAATTGGCCTCAAACTCCTGAAAACAGATAATATCAGGTTTTTCCTCATTTATGTAGGAGGCAATCTCATGCATGCGACTCTCTGGCTTGCCTGTGGTATTTCCCCAAAAACCGCCCACGTTATAGCTCAAAATCCGCAAGGTCCCATCTTGCCGGGGCTGTTCGTACTGTTTACTCCATTGGGGACGAAAATATTTGCCCACATGTCCCAATCCGAGCACAAACACCGCCAACGATAACAGCGCCACCTTCTGCCACCGCACAGTCCAATAGAGCATCAGGAGCGCATTGGCAATATAGATAAAAGGAGCTGCCAATCCCAGAAAGGCAAACCAATAAATTTTGGCCGGATGGACGTACGGTGCGAAATAGGCCAGCACCATCGCTACTGCCACAACAAAGGTAATTCCATAAAGCAGCCAATCGAAGAGAGTCACCACTCCGACACCCCATTTGGCCCATCTTTGTCTCGATTTTACCATTGTTGCTATAACTTTTTTATAACCCTTTCAAGTTCAGTTTACCTGTTATTGCATATACGAAGTTGGTTGATCGTGCTGCATCTGCAGATTGCCCAAGCAGCTAACCGATCATCACATCTTCATTAACGCCCATTGCATTCTATACTCTGCAAGCGACAAACCGCATCTGTCCTTGACACCTCTCTGCACCCAATGTCTTCACCCTCTCCGGAATCAACCTCACTGTCCAGACATATCAAATATGCTCTTTTTCAGACCGAATCAATAATAAATCTTCCCTCTCTTCTTCCAATAGTAGAGCAGGAAGAATCCGAAAATCATTCCTCCCACATGGGCAAAGTGAGCAATACCGCTTCGTGACCCCACCACTCCGAGTAACAACTCGATCACACCATATCCGATCACAAAATATTTGGCTTTAATCGGAATGGGCGGAATCAACAACATGATGATCGAATTGGGATACATCATGCCAAATGCCAGCAACACGCCAAACACAGCTCCCGAAGCTCCAATTGTCAACACATTGGCCCGCTGCATAATGACGCTCTGCATATAGGGTGTAAGTCCTCCCATCTCCTGGGCTATGGCTTGCAATCGAGCAATTTCGATCCATCCTACCGCCATCTGCAACAACCCTGCACCGATTCCCGTCACCATATAATAGGTCAGGAACCTTTTACTGCCTAACGTATATTCCAAGGTACGTCCGAACATCCACAAAGCGAACATATTCATAAACAGGTGGGTCAGACTACCATGCAGGAACATATGGGTCACCAGTTGGTAAAGGTGAAAATTGGGGCTTTGCCACGAATAAAGGCCCAACCGCTCCACTAACACATTTCCCAACCCATTGGGCAGAATCTCCTCAGCCAAGAAAAAGAGGGCATTGATGATGATCAGATTCTTGACCACTGGAGGGGTTGCAAATGCACCATTATCGAATCGCATACAATCGTTTTTTTAATTTAAAATCGTTTGGCCAATTCCTCACCGCCAATACGGATCAGCACAGGCTTTCCTGACGGAGTGAATGCCGGTTCACTGCACGAAGCCAGTTCATCCAATAAAGCTCCAACAGCAGCCTCATCAATACGTGCAGCCGATGAAGCCCCGCGACGTACCAAAACCGCCGCCATATCCTGTAATTTTTGTTGATACGGCACCTCGCCCAGTTCATGAACACGTGTCAACACCTCATGCAACGCATCACGCAACATACCGGCCGGCAATTCAGGCGGAATCCCCGTCACCACGAAAGTAACGTCATCACCAGGCTCCATGTTGTTCTCCATCGCCTTTGAATCGTACTCCACCCACTGGGATTCCTGCTCGGCTCCCAACACTCCGACATCTGCGGCACCGGTAACAGAACTCTCTATCTCTTTAAACTGGTCCGACTGAGTCGATATTGGCATCTCACTTTCTATCAAATCAGCAACCGCTTCTTCCTCTTTATCATCAGTTTTCTCGGCCCGAACAGATGCTGGCTGAGGCTCAAATTCAAAGCCCAATGCCGAAAGCTCCTCTTTGATCTGCATCATCACAGCTCCGTCTGCAGGAGAAAAGGTCACCTCCTCAGGGAACAACAATTGTTGGCTAACTGCTGCATTGTTGCCCAGCAGGCACAAATAGCGTTCGAACAGCACCCGTTCACGGGCCCGTTCCACGTCCACCACCACCAACGCATCTCCCAATGCCGTAGCATAGAGACGATCCGTCAGTTTTAACTGTCCCCGGAATCCCGTAGCCAAATCCAGATCCAAACGTTGTTGAAGCGGTTCCGCTTTCACGTCCAGCTCCGGCTCTGGCGTTCCATCCAAGAAAGCCTGCATGGAACTATCCATCTCATTGAAACGCTCAGTCAGATCACGATCCACACCAGCTCGGGAATCGATCTCATAAAGCTGTTGCCAACCATCCAATGATTCACTGCGACGCGATGACACCCCACCGCCTACAGACCGCAACGGCTGCGTATGACTCGCTACGTGATCAGATGTAAAGGGATTGAACGCAGGATTGGCCCCTGTATCCGGTTCACGATAGATCGTGCCTTGCTTATAGACCGGTATATCAATCGAGTTGTCCATCTCGAAATCCATCAATGGCACAACTCCCAACTTACCCAAAGATTCCCGAACCGCAGCATTAAAAATCAGCCAAATCGCCTGCTCTTCCTCAAACTTAATTTCAGTCTTTTGCGGGTGAACATTGACATCGATCCGTTCCGGAGCCACCCTCATATATAAGAAATAGGGAGGTTGTGTATCCGGTGAGATCAACTTATCGTAAGCCTGCATGATCGCCTTGTGGAAATAGGGCGAACGAAAATAACGACCGTTCACAAACAGATACTGTTCGTGTTTGGTTTTGCGAGCCACCGACGGATGCCCCACATACCCTTCGATTTTAATAATCGAGGTATCGACCGAAACCTCCAGCAAATTGTTGGCCAAATCCTTACCGCAAACTCCGGCTATACGTTGCCGCAAATTACCTTTGGACAGGTTATACACTGGAGAATCATTATTGTATAAGGCAAACGCGATCTCTGGATAACACAAAGCGACCCGCTGAAACTCAGCAGTCAGATAACGTGCCTCGATATGCGGTTCTTTAAGAAAGCGACGACGTGCCGGCACATTATAGAACAGGTTTTTAACCAGGAACTGCGTTCCTTGTGGAGTCTGTACCGGCTCCTGCGACACAAATTTTCCACCGTTAATCGTCACGCAGGTTCCCACCTCGTCATCGGCAGTACGGGTTCTCACCTCGACCTCCGCCACTGCAGCGATCGACGGGAGCGCCTCCCCTCGGAATCCAAAAGAGTGCAGTTGTGAAAGATCATCGACCGAACGAATTTTCGAAGTGGCATGGCGTTCAAATGCCAGCTTGGCATCCGCAGCACTCATACCGCAACCGTTATCGATCACCTGAATCAAACCACGTCCACCTTCTCGGAAATTGACCTTGACGGAGGTACTGCCCGCATCGACAGCATTCTCCATCAGCTCTTTGACCACAGAAGCAGGTCGTCCCACAACCTCTCCTGCAGCAATCTGATTAGCCACGCCATCCGGCAATACTTGAATTTTCTGGATTTCCATTGGTCTTCTCTCCTACCTAACGACTCACCAACACCAAAAACAGCACCCACAAAATCGCTGCCAACAAGACCAACATCCGCACCACCATACTGCGATGGCGACGGCGTCCCTGCATACGACGGGCGACGATTCCACGACGCAGATGCAGATGCCACTCTTGAGGAGTCTCCTCCTCAACCTGCATGTCAACAGACTTTTGGTTATTTTCCTGCTCGTTCATACACGAAACGTTGCCTCAACGCTCTTTGGGCTGTTTTCAGTATAATTCGGGTTTAAGTTACAAAGATAAAAACAGTTTGCGAACTATTTTACGATTCCTCGAAAAACAGTCCGCAAACCCAAATATTCCACGGTATATTCCAAAAAGAGAACCTCTCCCTCCAGTCTATCCCCGTCTATATTTTAATGTACACGTCTTGATGTCAAAACCTACAGTAACACAAGTCTGTCTTCAAAAATGATGCATTATGATCGGCTGACCCTAAAGATCCGCCCTCTTTTGCACCGATGCTCCGACATCACCACTGCCACACATTCTGACATCCGACCACACGCTTATTCACCGTTTTTTATCGGAAAAAGCTCTTCATCCGGTCAAAAATATTTCCGCCGGAAGTGGATGCGGCCTGTTTGAAATTATCGCTTTGCGCAAGCTGTTCAAGCAGCTTCTTTTCATCCGCATTGACACGAGTCGGGATCGGGATATTGATCACAACCAACAGATCTCCTCGGCCGTAACCGTTCACATCAGGCACACCCTTGCCACGCAAACGCAAAACTTTACCTGCTTGTGTTCCGGGCTCGATCTTCACTTTGGCACGAGAATCAACTGTCGGAATCTCAACAGAAGCACCCAAAACAGCCTGCGGGATAGTCAAATTCAGATTGTAAATCAAATCATTGCCATCACGCACCAACTCTTTGTCCGGCTCCTCTTCGATCAGCACCAGCAGATCTCCCGGAACCCCACCATGGCGTGCTGCATTACCTTTTCCGCTGACCGAAAGCTGCATACCTTCGCCAACGCCAGCCGGGATCTTGATTTCGATCACCTCTTCTCCTCGAACGACACCTTCACCATGACATTTCGGGCAAGGACTGGTAATTACCTTACCTTCACCATGACAGTTCGGACAAGGTTGTGTTGTCTGAGTACGACCAAAGAAGGTATTCACCACCTGCGACACATAACCTGCACCGTTACATGTCTTACAGGTCGTGTAAGAATCTTTGTCTTTGGCTCCTGTTCCACCACACTGATCACAAGCAATATCTTTATTGATCTTCAGTTTCTTGGTAGTACCGTTAACGACCTCTTTCAGGCTCAATTTCACCTTGATACGCAAATCAGATCCTCGATTGACCCGACGTCCACCACGGCTCGAACCGCCAAAGCCTCCGAAACCGCCCCCAAAATGTCCGCCAAAAATATCGCCGAACTGACTGAAAATATCCTCCATGGAGAAACCGCCGCCACTGAAGCCTCCGCCAAAGCCACCTGCTCCGGCATTCATACCTTCATGTCCGAACTGATCGTAACGGGCCTTCTTATCGGGGTTGCTTAAAACATCATAAGCCTCGGCAGCCTCTTTGAACTTCTCTTCAGCCTCTTTATCGCCAGGGTTTTTATCCGGGTGGTACTTCAATGCCGCCTTGCGGTATGCCTTTTTGATCTCATCGGCACTCGCTCCGCGATCGACACCAAGCACTTCATAGTAGTCTCTCTTTGCCATAACCTTTCTCTCTCCTTACTCTCCCTCTTATCTTGTCGTGTTCATTGGCGCTTATTCGCCAACCACAACTTTTGCATAACGGGTCACCTTATCTTTCAGTTTGTAACCCTTCTGTACCACATCGATAATTTTACCTTTTTTCTCCTCCTCTTGGACTGGAACTTTGGCCACAGCCTCATGCAGATCGGTATCCAGCTCTTGACCTATAGCCTCAATCTCCTCGAGCCCACGAGCCCGAAGGGTATCCATCAATTTCTGATGAATCAAGACAACACCTTGACGTACCGAATCGACATCCTTAGCTGTCTCCATGGCTGCCAATGCCCGATCAATATCATCCATCACTCCCAACAGCGACTTGATGACATCTTCACCTCCGGTAGCCACCAACTCCATTTTCTCCTTCAGGGTACGCTTCCGATAATTGTCAAATTCGGCACTCAAACGCAAATATTTGTCCTGCCACTCTTTTACAGCATCTGCCAACTGTGTCGATTTGTCACCGGCATCCTCTGTGGCCTCTGCCATGTTGTCAGATTCAGGAGTTTCCGCTGAAGCCTCTGCTGTGGTCTGCTGAGCTTCAGTCTCATTTTTAACCTCCTCGTTGTCAACTATTTTCTTTTCTGATTCTTTCTGTGCCATGATGGTAAGTTTTATTTTGACCTAAAGTAACGCAAATTATATACCAAGCGCCCGCACCTCCTCGCACCCTCACACGACCGCTTCTTACCCCATCTCTTTTTCCCTCAGCCACCTCTTTGGAACTCCGCCACCGCCCTATAATCGCTACGCCTATCTTTTATGCCTCTCTTCTACGTAGCCCTCACCTCCCCATTTATTCTTAGCCCTCCCTTCGAATGCCGCACACAAAATATTGCATATCAATCTCCTTTACCTGTCGACAACATAAAAATCGTCCAACAGCACTCCGCCAAGCCTACAACACATCTAATATTGAATAAACCATTGCTCTTTCTACAACCGTAACAACCCGACCGAATAGCTCAGCCCCCCCTTCGTCCACTTTTTTTTAGATTCCGGGAATAAAAAAAACACAGCGTCATTATCATTTTTACGCCAATCTTAAAAATATTACATTCCTCATTTACAACTCAATACACACAATCAAACGAAAATAAAATACTTTTACCAATAAAATATTCTCAAATTTTACATATCTATGTATTGCATAATACCAAATTATTTACATATATTTGCAATACAAGAAAACCTGTAAACAAACATTAACATAGCCTGGCCTCACAAAAACCGATCGCCAATAGATTGATTTCCTTTCAAACCGATTCGGAGAAATGCCCTAAAGCCCAACTACCTATGAGATGTCTTCTTATATCACTAATTGGATTTCTGACAGCAGTCCAAGCGCTAAATGCCACTGCCCAAGACCAACCCTCCTCTACCGTGACCGCCAAAGTTGTTAACGACCAAGGTGACCCGGTGGATTATGCTACCGTTCAGATGCGGGATCAAAAGGACAGCACCCGCTTCTTCGGAACAATCACCGACGAGAACGGGAAATTCGAATTGACAGTACCCCATGGCGATTACAGCCTTCGAATCACCTTCCTCGGATATCAGGAGTACAACCAAGATCTGACGGTCAGTGCAAAAAACGATCTCGGAAAACTGGAAATGTCCACCTCGACTGTTGATTTAAAGGAAGTAGTGGTTACCGCCAATCTCATCACCCGGGAGGCTGACCGTTACGTAATCAACTTAGCCGATACCCCATTGGCCATTGGTCGGGATGGGAAAGAGGCCTTGATGCTGGCGCCCGGCGTATGGGTATCGAATCGAGGCGAAATCTCGGTTAACGGACGTACCGGAACTCGTGTTATGGTCAACGAACGGCTACTGCAAGAGACCGGTGAAGATTTGCTGGCTTACCTGCAATCATTGAGGGCGGAAGATATCCTGAAAATTGAGGTGATTCCCTATGCCGGTGTTGAGTACGATGCCAGCATGACCTCAGGAATTGTCAAAATCACTTTGCGGAAACAGCGTAACGACGGCATGGAGGGTTCGGTATCCCTGCGCTATTCTCACTCGTTGGATCGCAGCAATATCTGGAGCGTTGCCCCCGCGACATCAATCAAATTCCGTCACAACAAGTTAAGTCTTTACACAGACTTTACGGTAGATCGTTCATTAACAGGCTACACCACCGAAGGCACAAACAGTTTCGACACCAAAGGTACTTCAGAACAATACTCGACTGGAGTGAACGGCGGACGGGGAACCAGCGAGAGGTTGCGAATTGGAGGAGTTTATGACATCACACCGACCCAGAGTGTTGGTCTTGAGGTAAATTATTCAAACTACCCCAACCAATCCAGCACCGATGGAGCCATGACCATCAATAACAACGGGAACATTACCAACATTGCCAGCAAGTATGGATTCTTGACCAGCAACCAGCGAGTTAGTGTTTCGGCCAACTATTTTCGCAACCTCGACACACTGGGGTCCATCTTCAAACTGATGTTCGATTACAACAATAGTCAAAAAGATGACTACAACGACTATAACAGCACCTACACCGGATTTATGACATTCGACACCACCTATCGGAGTGACGTGGGAACCGGGAACAATTTATATACGATCAACGCAGACTTTGACATTCATGTGGGAAAGGTTTCAAAAATCGCGACCGGTTTGAAATACTCCTATAATGACATGAAGTACAACAGGCTTTACGAATATTTCAAGAACAATTTGTGGCAAACGATTAATGATCTGAGCGGCAATGACCGTTACACCGAAAACATCAGTGCCGTCTATTTCCGCTACACTACCCGATTCCGGAACAACTTCTCGCTGGCTCTTGGGTTACGCGGCGAATACACATATGCTGTTCCCTCCACCAACAGCACAATGGTGGCTGACAAACAGAACTATTTCAGTCTGTTTCCGAGTTTCAATCTCTCGATGCCGTTAAACGAGAAGCAGAGCCAGATGTTTGTCCTGAGCTATAATCGACGTATTCGTCGCCCAAGTTTCTGGACTTTGGTTCCGGTACGCACCCCCATCTCCGAAACATCATACCAGGTCGGCAACCCCAAACTACAACCGGTTTTTGCCAACGACATCAACTTTTCCTGGATATTCGGCCGCAAATACTCCTTAAATTTGGGAGTACAGATCCGTAAAGATGATATTGCACAGGTAATGGAGCGTGCATCCGATAATTCAGATATTATCGTATTCATGTTCAAGAATATATCCAATTCAACACAGTGGTACGCCAATTTATCACTGCCAGCACAGATCACCCCGTGGTGGGGCATGACCACCAATCTGACCGGCTTTAATATGCGTAACACCATCCAAGATGGTGAAAAAAATTTCAGAAGTGGTATTCAAGCCAACATGAACAACACCTTTACTGTCGCAAAAAAATGGTATATTGATCTGAGTGGCTTCTATATGTCCAAGTTTGAATTTGGAAATATGACTATTGACCCCATGTATATGGTGAATCTCAGCTTCAAACGGTCGTTTTGGAAAAATCGTTTGACTGCCAGCATCTTTGTGAATGACATTTTTAACACAGGACTGCAAAAGGTCACCTCAAGCAATAACGGAGCTACCACTCGGACCGTAGTCTGCAATATGCTTCGTCAGGCCGGTTTCTCGATACGATACAACTTCAAAGCCGGCAAACAGCAAAAATACAAACGGGTCGAATCAGGCGCAGCAGAAGAGACATCACGTTTGAACGCTCAATAGCCCAAACAGAACCCCAGGCGACAATGGTAGCAATATGTAAACCGTCAAAAAAAAAACGAACCATACAACGTAGAGTAAATTATAGTGAGTCTGTGTGACCGGCAGGGGCATTGCCTGCAAGAGTACTTTAACTCCTGGCGATCAAACCTGCCGCAACACACTTTCTGAAAAAATAGAGGAAAGTATAACACCAGACACCCAATGCAACAATTTCGAATTAGAACAAAATTTGCATACACGTGACTAATACGGTTCTTTGAGGGTCAATCCTGATCCGAACCGAAACTTAGTCCTAACAGAGTGTGTCAAACCAGGGAACAAAACAATCGTTGCAACCTGCTTGAACCACCTCAACTAACACCATAAAAAAATGAAAAAGACATTCAGAGTCAACATCGGCAAACGACCCTTCATCATCGATGAAGACGCTTACGAAACCCTAAAAGAGTATCTCGATCAGATCAGCATCCGTCTGAATGCAGACGAAAGCACCGAAATCATGGATGATATCGAAAATCGTATTGCAGATCTGTTTCAAGAAAAGCTCTCATCAAGAGTTCAGGTTGTGGATATCAATGCCGTAAATCGTGTGATCGCTATTATCGGCAATGCCAAAGAGTTTGGCGATCCGATCCGCACCAATGAAAACCACAATACAACTGAAACCACAATGAATGACGACACGATTATGGACCAACCTGTTTCTTCCCCCCGACGGCTGCAGCGCGATCGATACGACCGTATCATCGGCGGAGTATGTGCCGGTATCGGCAACTACTACGATATTGAAGCCCGTTGGATACGCTTACTCTCGGTCATTCTGCTGTTTTTTACAGGAGGCATCGTGATGGTGGTCTATATCATCCTTTGGATCGTTCTCCCGCTCTCCTCACAACACGACGACAATATGTTGAACGCATAAAATTACAGACATGCCAGTAAATGTAGATAATATCAAAGCACAGATGCGGAAAGGGATTCTCGAATACTGCATTCTGTCAATCATCTCGCGACAGGACGCATATGCCACTGTCATTATTAACGAGCTTAAAGCCGCCGAGATGATTGTCGTAGAAGGAACCCTCTACCCCATCCTGACTCGCCTGAAAAATCAGGGATTGCTCACCTACCGTTGGGAAGAGTCACCGCAGGGACCTCCCCGTAAATATTACACCATTTCAGAACAGGGCAACCAATATCTTGCTGCATTGGACGACGCATGGCAAGAATTCGTAGGCCAGATCAACCAGATTCGAAACGGTTCGGACAAAAAGGAGTAGCCAGTTACGCTTTTCCCGAAGCCACAACAAATTCACCAAGGCGAATCCAGTCAGTTTCAAGATGGGACTAGCCAACAGAGCATTGGAGAAAGTCACCTCGTACGACCGGCAGCTATAACATGTCCAGCAAAGGGTGAATCTATTTTGAAACCAGGATAACAGCAGTATGACTAAATGTGTGCAACTGAACCACATTGCCGGCCATTCAGATTGGATAAATTCAAACAGACTATCCAATCACTAACATCGGCGCAAACTGGATTCAACATGCCATATTCGAATCGTCAATCGGGTACAACTCCGACGTCTCCTGTAAAAAAAGAACCGTACAATTAACACAACATTGAACCGATCAAACAACACAACCATGGAACTTTACGACAGCTCTTCCAATATGGAAAATAAGAATCCGCAAGATTCAACCTATCGGCCCCGTACGATCTATTTCGGTGTTTTGCTGATACTTGCCGGGACAGTTTGGTTGTTACACGCTTTCGGCATCATCTCCCACCACACATTTGACGTGCTCTTCTCCTGGCAGATGGTCATCATCCTGATCGGCCTCTACCTGCTCGCCTTGCGCCAGCTATATGTAGGGGGAATAACCACTGCAATAGGGGCTTGTCTGTTGATATTCGATGTAATTCATTACAAAATTTCGATCGTCAACGTGGTGTTCCCCGTAATTCTGATCTCGATCGGGGTTATAACACTGCTCAGACTATTTAAACGCTGAAACTGAAGATCCTTTAACGATCTTCAACCCAATATTTTATTAGGATAACCCTAAAACCGACTCACAATATACTTTTACCATGAAACAGAAACATGACGTCAGCATAGCCGGCATAGCCTTCCAGCTCGATGATGAAGGGTATCTCCTTTTGGACAACTACCTCTCCCAAATCGCTGCTATATATAAAAATAATCCCGACGGCGCAGAGGTGCTGGCCGATATTGAAGGGCGCATCTGCGAACTGATTCTCGAGCGCCAACCTGCAGATCGGCCGGTCCCCATTGAATTGCTTCGTCACATTGTGGAACAACTCGGCATGCCCGACAGTTTTCCCGAGGAGACTATCCCGACTTCTAACAGCCATATTAGCAACTGTCCGGAACAGGAAAATGCTTCAGCACAAACCGATTCACAAAGTCACACTTCATCCAACACATCCGGCGAAAACACCGCCAACACTCAAAGCCGGCTTAATCAGCCCCCGACCGACATGCCCCGCCGCCTGTACCGAAATGCTGAGAATGCTCGAATTGGAGGTGTGTGCAGCGGATTGGGAACCTTCTTCCGGGTCGATCCAATTGTCTTTCGTTTATGTTTCTTGTTGCCACTACCTCTGACCATGCTGGTTGCAGTCATTCCGGGAATCAGCGCCATGACTGGATTCTTCGGTGTCCTGTTCGCCATCTCGATCGTAGCCTACCCGCTACTTTGGTTCGCTATCCCCATGGCGCGTACCCCCAGACAAAAACTGGAGATGCGCGGCGAGGCTATCACCGCTACAACCATCCAAAAGAGTGTACAAAAAGGGCATCTGCCGAACAAAAAAACAGCCTCAAACCGTACTACCGCTGCTTTGTCAACGTCAGACCAACTTTTGAGCATATTGGGCAATATCATACTGTTTATCCTGAAATTTATCGGTGTGATTATTGCTGGGGCTTTGCTCATCGGTGGACTTTGTATTGCAGTCGCCTCATTGACCGGTTACGCCAACACAAACATTGCATCCATAAATTTATTCAGTATCGAATCGGACTCACTTTTAGACTTTTTGTTCGTTCCGATTGTCATTGCAATTCCATTGCTGGCCATTAGCTATCTGCTATTAGCACTCATCTTCAAATGGCCGACACCCAAACGCAAAACATTTTCGATACTGACTGGCATATGGCTGATCCTTGTTGTCTTTGCAACCATATTTTTTATTCGTGCGCAGGTCAACAGTTATAAAGATTCGTATCATCAAGGGTTGCTCGAACTGATCATCGACGACATCCAAAACGAATCTTCAGAGGCTGAATCAGACCCACAAATACCAATTCAATCTAATCAGCCAATCATCCAGGTCGAACAGATCAAGGTCAATGACTCCATTGTTACAGACACGATCCGCACAGAATATTTTTTGAAAGAGTAACAAGAGAATAATTCAACTTACTATTGTTCAATATGCAATAACGAAAACGCCATAATCCTGTGGCACAACTATTGCATATTCCATTCAACATCTGTCTGCAACTTACGAGCTCACTGCATTTTTTGTAAAAATTTCCTAAACGATTTTATATCATCCTTTGAGCCAACACAAACCGCACTTTATATTAAAAAATATTAAAATATCAGAGAGGTTACCTGTTTCGTATGCCCAAATATTGCTACCTTTGCGGCATAAAACAAACATAGAAGTATTATGCCTGAAATTAAATGTGTTGGTATTTTGACTTCGGGCGGCGATGCTCCGGGCATGAACGCTGCCATTCGTGCGGTCACCCGTACCGCTATTTACAACGGTTTTGAAGTCAAAGGTATCATGAGAGGTTATCGTGGTCTGATCACCAACGAGATCCTACCTTTTAAAACCCAAAATGTCAGCAACATCATTCAGCAAGGGGGAACCATTCTGAAAACAGCCCGTTGCATGGAATTCAAAACACCGGAAGGTCGTAAGCTCGCATACGAAAACATGCAGGCTCATGGTATCGATGCTTTGGTCGTTATCGGAGGTGACGGTTCATTAACCGGTGCACGTGTTTTTGCTTCAGAATACAATTTCCCGATTGTAGGTCTACCCGGTACGATCGACAATGATCTGTTCGGCACAGATACGACAATCGGTTACGATACGGCTTTGAATACCATCATGGAGGCGGTCGACAAGATCCGCGATACGGCAACTTCACACGAGCGTCTGTTTTTCATTGAGGTGATGGGCCGTGAGGCAGGCTTTTTGGCTTTGAATGGGGCCATCGCATCAGGTGCGGAAGCAGCCATCATCCCAGAGATCGCAACAGAGGTTGACCAGTTGAGTGAATTGATCGGCAATGGTTTCCGCAAATCGAAAAACAGTAGTATCGTTCTGGTTGCAGAGAGTGAATTGACCGGTGGTGCTACTGGTTTGGCAGAACGTGTCAAGAATGAGTTCCCGCAATACGATGTTCGTGTAACCATTTTGGGACACATTCAGCGTGGTGGTTCGCCTACGGCAAGTGACCGTATCCTGGCCAGCCGAATGGGTGAAGCCGCAATCAACGCACTGCTCGAGGGGCAACGTAACATCATGGTCGGCATCCAAAATGACGAACTGGTTTACATTCCATTCAGCAAAGCAATTAAGAATCAGAAGCCGATCAATCGCGATCTGCTCAATACGATTAAGATTCTTTCGATCTAATTTTCCTCAGACAATACTAATGATCATTGAGCGACCTTTTTCAGGTCGCTTTTTTTGTCGATAGGATTCTGCTTTCGATCGAGTGAATCGGCCAGTTCATCGTCAAATCGGCCTTAGAGTGCATTCTACAATTGATTTGCGAACAAATTCTTCCTAAATTTGTTGCCTATTCATAGGTACCGGAGCAGGCTTGAAAGGATGTCTTATCCCAAGCCATCATGAACCGGAAAGGTGGGTAGTAGTGTTTGTAGGAAGGGGCGTTGTAGTCAATGACTGCGACGCCCCATTTTTTATTCCACATGAGCGACAATCTCCATAACGACTATCCATGTATAGCGGGAATAATCGTTTAGGACCAATCCACCCGAAAGAACTCCATTTCATTACGCACCAGATCACGCCAGAGACATAACATCTCTAATTCATGGCGTACATTACATAAAATCATTTTCTCAGCGTCCAACGCAACTTCTACTTCCGTATTCCAATGCGGCGCTGCAACTTCATAGCTTAGCTTATCAGAGTATTTCGATTATAGCGCCGCATTTATGATATAGAACAATTTTATAAGACAATAGACAGTTTTCATCATCTAAAACATTTAAGAGCGTAAACTTCATAAAACTCCGCACATTCGGCCGTTTTCTGCCGCTCGCATCTTAGCTATGACGACATAACTATTGACACTTTAACTTTAAGAGGAATACGCTCGCCAATATCTCAAACATGTTTTTTTACACACAAACTGCCGCATTCAACTGACCAATACTTCGAGTCCCTAAAAGTAATTTCAGTCCTTATATCTTTACCAAATTCAAACAGATCGCCTTCCACAATCTGATTACACTGCGCGACAACACTTTTTCCGACAGATCTATCTTAAGAGAAAAAGTTTATTTTTGTATAATAGAAATTAATACCACTCGCCATGCCAACACGTCGCGAACTTTGGGATATGATCCATACAGCCGCCGTATCCCGCTATGAAGGGCACGAAGCACGCGCCGTCACCGCATTGCTATGCGAAGAGCTCTTCGCCATGCGCTTTACCGATGTCATTATTGAACCTAACGCACCCTGTCCCGAAGGTCTCGATTCCAAAATCGAACGTGTTGTCCAAGAGGTAAATGCCGGACGTCCGGTTCAATATATCGTCGGATACACAGAATTTGGCAATCTACGTTTCAAAGTACAAGAGGGTGTACTGATTCCCCGCCCAGAAACAGAAGAGTTGGTCGAATGGATTGCATCGGAGGCTGACGCCATTAAAGAGGCTACACATCGCCATTCGGGCTCTCAAGAACCTTTGCGTATTTTGGATATTGGAACCGGTAGCGGCTGTATTGCAGTGTCTTTGGCAGCTCTATTGGATAATGCTGAGGTGGTAGCGATCGACCTATCGGAACAAGCACTCCGGATGGCGGCTGAAAACGCCCGCATGAATCACACTGAAATCACCTTTATTCAACACGACATATTGTCTGATACGCTTCCTGAAGTTCTCGCGTCCCAGAGCTTTGATCTGATTGTCAGCAACCCGCCCTACGTAACCGAATCGGAACGCACTCAGATGCAAGCCAACGTTTTGGAATATGAGCCGGAGATGGCTCTATTTGTCTCGGACGAAGACCCGTTAAAATTCTACCGGGCAATTGCACGACATGGCCGACACTTGCTAAAACAGGGAGGTGCACTCTATTTTGAAATCAATGAGCAGTTCGGAACAGAGACTGCCCGGATGCTGCAACAGGAGGGTTATGTTGGCACTAAAGTACGACGCGATATTTTTGAAAAAGAGAGGATGGTACGCACATGGTTAAGATAATTCTGGCACCCGGTCAAAAAAGCGAATTTGACGCTCCCGCCGCAACACATGGGTTAGCAACGACAACGACCCTATCCACCGATACAGTACCTGCATCGACTGAATCGAATGCCAAACCTTCTGAGTCATTTAACGAAGATCTCAGAACAACCGATCCATTCAGTGAGCCCTTCAAGCCTGACGCTCCAAAGACAATAGAGACTGATACACCAGCTGCAACAACAACGACTACGGCCCAGGCTGCCTTTTTGCGTCAGAGAGGTCGATCGACAAAATTGGCCTCTCATTATGACCAAGCCGGATCTACAAACATTTTGCCATCCACTGCATCCGACCAATCCTCCAAGTCGTCACGCAATAGTCACACTTCCGCTCCCTACTCCATCACAGAAATAGCCCCATGCGAAGAGGAACAGATACGTCCACGTACCACATCCAATCGATACTCTCGGAGTACCCGATCTAACAAAACTCCAGAACAGGCCCTACAGCTGTTGATGAACCGATGTGCCAAAAGTGAGACATGTACTGCAGATGCCCGGAAGGCTTTGTATCGTTGGCAAATTCCGGCCGAAGCCCATCAAAGCATTATCGACCAGCTGACATCACTAAAATTTATCGATGACAGCCGATATGCAACTGCTTATGTACGTGAGAAGGCATCATTGAGTCGATGGGGAGAATATAAGATCCGGGCAGGACTTCGCAACAAACAGATTGACGAAGAGACAATCAACGCAGCACTCTCCCAACTCGAAGAGCACGACATGACGGGTAAACTCGAAGAGCAGCTACGTCGCAAGATGCGCACAATAAAAGCCAAAAACACATACGATCTCAAAAACAAGTTGCTCCGCTACGGAGTGGGGCTTGGCTTCGATTTTAGTGATGCCAACGATCTGATCGACCAGCTCACACGCGAGAATGGCATATCAGACGACGAATAAATTTCAGTAAAATCATTCCAATGAATGTTATTGAACTTACGCCTGTCTGCTACTAATTTGCGAATATCATTTGCCACCGTTACACATCAACATCTCATAAAAATAAAACGGCCGAGGAATAAGACCTCGGCCGTTTTACATCAGATGATCCTCTTTATCGCGATTTGGCAACTGGATGACTCCATTACCAAACCGAATATCATTTCGGTATGTAAATGTAAACTATTAATAAAAACGACTGATCAAACTATTCATATCGGATTGCCTCGATCGGATCCAGCATCGCTGCTTTCTGGGCCGGATACCAACCAAAGAAGACTCCCGTTAACGTACAGACAGCAAACGACAACAGTACACTCCAAGGCTGAATATAAATCGGGAAAGAGGCGACAACTTTAACCACCACAGCAGCCCCGACACCCAAGATGACACCGATCAAACCGCCTGTAACACTAATCAGGATAGACTCGATCAAAAACTGAGCTAAAATATCCCGGCCTTTGGCACCGATACTCATACGCAAACCAATTTCGCGTGTACGCTCCGTCACCGAAACATACATGATGTTCATAATCCCGATACCGCCTACCAACAACGAGATCCCGGCCACCGCAGCCAACAGCATCGTCATCATGTCGGTAGTCGAAGTCAACATGGATGAGAGTTCCTGCTGTGAACGGATATCAAAATCATCCTCATCCGTTGCCTTCAGTTTATGGTTAGTTCGCAAAATTTCAGTCAGTTCATCTATTGCCTGATCGGTATAGGACTCACTCAAGGCCGAACATACAATCATCTGAAGATGCGTGATAGCCAGAATACGTTTCTGAACAGTCGTATAGGGAGCCAAAATCAGGTCGTCCTGATCCATACCCATACTGTTGTAACCTTTGCTCACCAGCACCCCGACAATACGGAGCGGAATGGTTCCGAAACGGATCACTTTACCTACCGGATTTTCACCATTAGGGAAAAGTTCATCCACTACGGTCTTACCCACCACACACACCTTGGCGGCTGTTTTAATATCGTGTTCGGAGAAGAAGTCCCCATCTTCCAACTCATAGCGGCGAATATTCAGATAGTCCTGATTCACCCCATAAATAGTAGTCGGAGTATTGTTAGCTCCGAGAACCACCTGTCCCGAACTGTTCACCATCGGCGAGACATAACTGATATATCGGGTCTGTTCCTGAATATCCTGCAAGTCCTCGAGTTTCAACGACTCCATATCGTCTGAACTCTGACGCACACCTCCACGCATATCGCCTCCGGGATGAATCATAATCATATTCGATCCCATCTGACTGATTTCGGCTTGGATACTGCGTTTGGAACCCTGTCCGATCGCCAACATCGTGATCACAGACGCTACGCCGATAATGATACCCAACATGGTCAAAAAACCACGGAGTTTGTTATTACTCAATGCCTTGAGCGCTATTTTAAAAAGATTGGCAAAATTCATGGTTTACTCCTCTGATTTAGGCAATTTCGCCAGAGTTTCTGCGGCGGAAAGCATATTTTCGTTCAATACATCACCCGTAACATGGCCATCACGCAACGTAATATTGCGGCTACTGTACTGAGCTATTTCCGGGTTATGCGTTACAAAGATGATGGTACGCCCCTGGGCATGCAACTGTTGGAAAAGCACCAACACTTCAAAGCTGGTTCGGGTATCCAGGTTACCGGTCGCCTCATCGGCCAAAATAACAGCAGGATTATTGACCAGTGCACGGGCAATCGCCACACGTTGCATCTGACCTCCGGACATCTGGTTGCTTTTGTGCATCAGGCGGTCACCCAAACCGACCGCTTTCAACGCCTCAACCGCCCGGCTATAACGTTCAGCGGCCGACACAGACGAATTGTACATCAATGGCAACTCCACATTCTCAATGGCTGTAGTTTTCGGCAACAGATTATAATTCTGGAACACAAAACCGATCTTGCGATTTCGCAAAGTTGCACGCTGGTTTTTATCCATCGTACGAACTGAAATGCCATCAAGATAATATTCACCCGCTGTCGGAGTATCCAAACAACCCAGCGTATTAAGCAGTGTCGATTTTCCGGAGCCGGAGGTTCCCATAATGGTCACAAATTCCCCTTCGCCAATGGTGAACGAGATGCCACGCAATGCATGTACAATCTCATCACCTACTCGAAAATCTCGCCGGATATTATCCAGCCGGATTACCTCCTTCATCACTATTTATCCTTTTTTTTGTCTTTATCTGGAGGTGACGGCATAAATGGGCTGCGTTCGCCCTGCGGTGCAGTTGGTTTACCTCCCTGCAAAACCATATCCACAGCTATCACCTCACCGTCAGAAAGTCCCTCAACAATCTCTGTTTTATCACCACTGGCAGCACCCGTCGTCACCCAACGCGGCTGCAATTCGTTGCCGGATTTGATCCACACTTGACGTTTGCCGGGCATGGTCGTTTCGGCATCCGCCTGGAACGAGATCCCTAACGGAGAGAGTTGCTCCGCATCTGGAATAAATCGCAGCGCCTTGGTCGGAATGGCCAATGCATTCTCCTTTTCCAAAGTAAAGATCGTCACGTTGGCAGTCAATCCCGGTTTCAATTTCAAGTCAGGGTTGTGTGCCGTAATTACCACCTCATAGGTAACCACACTCGATTCTGTAGTTGCCTCCAAACGGACCTGTTCAACGGTTCCTTCGAAGGTGTCATCAGGATAGGCATCGACCGAAAATTCGACACGTTGTCCATCAGCGACCTGTCCAATATCGGCCTCATCGACATCAGCAATTACCCGCATTTGTGTCAAATCGTTCGCAATCGTAAACAGGGTCGGCGTCTCAAATCCGGCAGCCACCGTCTGCCCCTCCTCTACGGCTCGGCTAATTACAACACCGTCAATCGGGCTGGTAATGGTAGCATAACCCAAATTCCGTTTCACCTTGACAATCGCAGCCTGACTCTGCTCGTAAGCATTGCGCGCCTTTTCATACAGATAAAAGGCCTCATCGTATTCGGCATCGCTCACCAATTTCTTTTCATACAACGTTTTGGTGCGCGCATAATTTTTCATCTGATATTCATATTCGTTCTTGCAACTGGCCAATTCTGCCTGTGAAGACTCCAACTCCGCCTCAAGGGTCACCTTATCCATCTCGGCGATCAGTTGTCCGGCTTTGACCACATCATTGTAATCCACATACAGTTTATCGATAATACCCGACACCTGGGTACCTACTTCCACTTCAGTCACCGGCTCTACAGTTCCGGTTGCGGTTACAGTATTGCTAATGGTAATACGGCTGGTCGGTGCAGTCTCCAACTCGGCTCCTGTGCTCTTCGACGGCCGCAAAACCAGCCACAGGACGATTGCGATCACAATAAGGATCACCGCAATCAATACACTCCTTTTTTTCATGATTCTATTTTGCTTTTAATCGTTTTTGTTAATAAGTCGTAACGGGTTGGCCTTGATAGATATTCAATAATTCCATATTGAGCAGAGCCATGTATTTGGCCTGCAGCACCTCCTGCTGGGCAGCCGACCACTCGTTCTGTGCTGTAATCAGTTCAACCGTATTCTTCATGCCCACTCGGAACTGTTCATCGGTCAACTCATAACTTTGACGGGCATATCTCTCCTTTTCGTTGGCAGCCACATATTGCGATTGAGCAGAAACAGCATCCAAATAGGCCGTCTCCACCTCCCGCAACAGCGTCTTGAGCAGATCCTGCTGATCGAGACGACTGCTGGCTGCAGCTATGCGTGCCTTGTTAGTTGCGGTACGATTCTGCCTATTCGAAAAGATCGGAATACTGAGCGACAAACCCACATTTTCGTTAAAACGGTTCCAAATCTGGCTGCCACTTTCATAATGGTTTCCGGACATATGCCCCGTACCGACACTGGCCGTTAATCCGAGCGAAGGGTAGAAACCCGCACGCGCCTGACGGATATCAAGATCAGCCGCCTCGACAGCCAACTCACCGCGTTTGATTTCAGGCATATTCTCTGTGGCCGTTGCATAAATTTGGGTCTTGTCAGGAAGGACTCGGGTCACAGCACTCTCATGTATCTCGGGGACAGAGAGTTCGATCTGATCGGTGATATCCAACTCAAGCAGCTGTTTGAGCTGAAGTGTATAGTTGTCGAGCGAAGTACGGGCTACTACCACTTGATAAGCATCGCTCTGGTACTGACTTTCCAACTGAGCCAAATCTACCTGACTGATCGATCCGGCCTGAAACATTTCACGCGCACGATCGCGTTGAGCTTCGGAGGTTTTGGCCGTATTGATCGCAATCTCTACCGCCTCGCGTGCATAAAGAGCCTGCATGTAGGCCTGAACAATCGCCACACGGATATCATTAGCCGACTCCTCCACCGATAGTGCATCGATCTGGTTTTGTAAATTCTGACGTTTAACCGCCGTCTGGAGTTTACCACCGTTGTAGAGAGTCAATCCGGCATTGATTCCATACGTACCGGTATAACTATTCCGGCTGCTGAAACCATATGATCCCGAATGGCTGTCACTGAATGACGCGCTGGCCGAAGGGTAGTTTGTAAAACCTTGTGATGAGGTGACAGACAGAGAGGGCAGGCGGGCTGCCTTAGCCATTTTGGTGTCCTCGACCCCTGAAAGATAATCGTTACGACTCTTTTGAAGCTGGATATTGTTTTCGAGTGCATAATCGAGACACTCCTGCAACGTCCATTGCTTGACTGAATCCTGTGCCGCTACACTTTGGCATACCAACAAAGCGGCACAATACATCCACAGTTTTCGTTTCATGAGATATTGGGTTATGATACAAACATAGAACACTCTACGTTTCGCTACAATTCAAATAGACGAACCCAACGAAAAAATCGACAAACAGGAATCTCAACAAGACAAAAGGAGCATACCTTCAAACCGGTATGCTCCCAACTATAAAATCATTCAAAATGTAGGCTACACGACAACTACAGACCTTTAAAATTCCGAGGTAAAGTGGAATTTTATATCGGGGAATTTTTCCTGAGCTAATGCCAATGCATAAGAGGTATCGGCCAGAAAGACTTCGCGACCGCGTTTATCCAATGCCAGGTTGGTATATTTCCGTTTACGGAAATCCTCCAATTGCTCCCGATTATCTGATTCGATCCAGCAGGCTTTGTAGATCTGGATCGGTTCATAACGGCACTTGGCACCATACTCATGCTCAAGGCGGTACTGGATCACCTCGAACTGCAGCGCTCCTACCGTTCCGATAATCTTGCGTCCGTTCATTTTATTAGTAAACAACTGAGCCACACCCTCATCCATCAACTGATCGATACCTTTGGCCAACTGTTTGAATTTCATCGGGTCTGCATTTTCGATATAACGGAACAACTCAGGCGAAAAACTCGGAATGCCGACAAAACGCAACTTCTCTCCCTCGGTAAAGGTATCGCCAATCTTAAAGTTACCCGTATCGTGCAAACCGACAATATCTCCCGGATAAGCCTCATCAATCACCGACTTTTTCTCAGCCATAAAGGCGGTAGGTGCCGCAAATTTTATTCCCTTCCCTGACGGTACATGCAAATAGGTCTTATTCCGCTCGAACACTCCTGAACAGATTTTCAGGAAGGCAATACGGTCCCGATGGTTGGGGTCCATGTTGGCGTGAATCTTGAAGATGAAGCCGGTCATTTTCGGCTCATCGGGCATAATATCCCGCTGTTCGGTGTGACTCGGACGAGGTGACGGCGCAATCCGAATAAAGCAGTCAAGCAGTTCGCGTACTCCGAAATTGTTCAACGCACTGCCGAAAAATACCGGAGCCACCTCCCCTTTCAAATAGCTCTCCAAATCGAATTCGGGATAAACCCCTTCGACCAACTCAAGGTCATCACGCAAATGCTGGGTAAATGGAGCTATATACTGATCAATAGCCGGATCATTCAACTTGACATCTACAACCGTACCCTCAGCACGTTGTTTATCTTCGGCAAAGAAGAGCGACAGGCGATCCGCATAAAGGTCATACACCCCTTTAAATGTAGGTCCCGTGCTGATCGGCCAGGCCAACGGACGCACCTTGATCTTCAGTTCGGCCTCAATCTCATCGAGCAGATCAAACGGATCTTTACATGGACGGTCGAGTTTGTTGATGAAGACCATCACCGGCGTTTTACGCATGCGACACACCTCCATCAATTTACGGGTCTGGGTCTCGACACCTTTGGCACCGTCAATCACGATAATCACACTATCGACAGCTGTCAAGGTACGGTACGTATCTTCGGCAAAATCTTCGTGACCGGGAGTGTCGAGAATATTGATCTTGCAATCTTTGTACTCGAAACCCATCACCGAAGTGGCTACCGAAATTCCACGTTGACGCTCAATCTCCATGAAGTCGGAAGTGGCCCCTTTCTTGATCTTGTTCGATTTGACAGCCCCCGCCACATGAATCGCACCTCCAAAAAGCAACAGCTTTTCAGTCAGAGTGGTTTTACCGGCATCCGGGTGACTAATGATGGCGAACGTCCGTCGCCGAGCAATCTCTTGTTGTAAATCCATATTTGTAAACGTGCATTCGGAGCCGTATATGGCGGCTCCGAACTCATATTGTATGTACTATTTATTCTCCTGTTGCGGATTCGCAGGCGGATAATCGATCGAATAGTGCAAGCCTACACTCTGATGCAAAGCCTCGGCATGTTTGATGATCAGATAGCCTACTGCAATCATATTACGCAATTCGCACAGATGCTGACTCAATGTCGATTTGAGATAAAGCTCTTCTGTCTCCTTGTAGATGATCTCCAGACGCCGTTTCGCTCTTTCCAAACGCAGATTCGAACGGACAATGCCTACATAGTTGCTCATAATCTGCTGCATCTCCTTATAGTTCTGCGTAATGAGAGCCATCTCTTCTGGAGCGGCCGTTCCCTCATCATCCCAATCGGGAATATCATGCTGCAATTCGATTCCATCGATCAAACCGATCGAGTGGCGAGCCGCTGCATCGGCATAAACGGCGGCCTCCATCAACGAGTTCGAAGCCAAACGGTTGCCGCCATGCAGACCGGTCGATGAGGTCTCACCCAATGCATAGAGCCGACGGATAGAGGATTGACCATTGAGATCAACCTTTACACCTCCGCAGCAATAGTGAGCTGCCGGAACCACCGGAATCATATCCTTGGTCAGATCGATACCCACCGACAGACACTTCTTGTAGATATTGGGGAAGTGGTCGATCACATCACGGGGATTTTTGTGGGTAATATCGAGGTAAACGAACTCTTCACCCGAGATTTTCAGTTCATGGTCAATACCGCGAGCGACGACATCACGCGGAGCAAGCGATCCCATCGGATGATACTTGTGCATAAACTCTTTACCGTTCTGCAAACGCAGAATAGCACCAAATCCACGCATAGCCTCGCTGATCAGGAACGAGGGGCGCTCTCCGGGATTGTACAGCGAGGTGGGATGGAACTGGATGAACTCCATGTTCTCGATCTTACCTTTGGCCCGGTGCACCATAGCAATACCGTCACCCGTCGCAACAGCCGGGTTGGTCGTAGTGTGATAGATATTTCCCACACCGCCGGTTGCCAAAACAGTAATTTTGGACAGGACGGTATAGATTTCATGTTTTTTCAGGTTGAGCACATAAGCCCCGAAGCAGGTAATATCAGGCGTACTCTTTTTAACCAGCTTGCCCAAATGGTGCTGCGTGAGAATGTCCACCGCAAAATGGTGCTCAAGAATCTCAATATTACGGTGACGTTTCACCTTGCGGATCAACGCCCGTTCGATCTCATGTCCAGTAATATCCTTGTGGTGCAGGATACGGTGTTCGCTGTGGCCTCCTTCGCGAGCCAACTCATAACGTCCCGAACCCTCCTTGTCAAACTTGACACCATAAGCGATCAACTCCTTGATCACTGACGGTGCATGGGTAACCACCTGCTCTACGGCTGCACGGTCACAAATTCCCGCTCCGCAAACCAGCGTATCCTGAATGTGTTTTTCAAAGGTGTCGGGCTCGTACATCACCGAGGCGATACCTCCCTGGGCATAATCCGTGTTACATTCATTCATCTCACCTTTGGTGACGATGATCACTTTGCCCACTTCGGCAGCTTTCAGGGCATAGCTCAGACCCGCGATGCCACTACCGATGACCAGAAAATCGGTTTCGATGTTCATTATAATATCAACTTTTTAAACTCTTCAGCGCTTCCTGCAAAAACATTGCGATCCACATCTCCCGAAATGCCGGGGATGCGATGGGAGTCGGTATGCTGCCACAGCTGCCATTTCAACGGCGGACAAGAGCGGTAATCGGCAATCCACAATACATATTCGTCTTCGGGGAAGGTTTCCGCCAAATATTTTTCGTAAAAATTGGTCGAACAATAAATAATCGGATTTACTCCGTAATAACGTTTGATCTCGCGGCAAAAATTTTTCGCCTCACGGGCCGAACGTTTGGGATCCTTCATAAACCGATGCCACTCAATATCGAGTACCGGAATCAAATTTCCGTGTTTGAGTTTTGCGGTCTTAATAAAATTACGGGCCTGCTCCTTGCCGGAAGTACGGTGTCCAAAAAAGTGGTACGCTCCCCACAACACTCCGGTATTTTCCAACTCGGCACGGTGTTTTTCATATGTAGGGTCCACAATCAGCGTCCCTTCGGTCGCTTTGATGAAAACGAAATTGGGCTGTTCATGCTCTAAAACCTTTTCCCAATTCACCTCTTTCTGGTGGCGAGAAACATCGAGTCCCCACACCTCAAAATCATCCGCAGTGCGTTCACAAGAGACCATCAACAACGACGCAACCCCTAAACACAGCATCCGCAACCACGAACAACCCGAAATATTCATAATGATTCTACTCTCCTACATTTTACCTGCGCGATACACCTCATCACTTAAATAAATTGCGACTATATTTACCACGCCTATTTTATTGTCAAATCTTACGCGCACTGGTTAGCCACATCCTCTTTTGTAATCCAAGTATTCCCAACAGAAACCGTTGAATCGATCAGCGTATCCCAAACCAGGACGTACAAAAAAATTAAACCTAACTTAACACACCAAATTTAGACCTCGATACGATGTTATTTACCAACCTTATCCACCCTAACTATCAAAAAATCGTCACCAGGAGATTTTCACTATTTAAACTGATAATCAACAAATAGCGACGTCATCCGCATAACAATATACGTCTAACAAATGCTACAAGCAGTAAATCTACACAACAATATGCAGCTATTTGCGTTATTATAGGTTCATAAGGAGCCTAAACTGCGGTTTCATCCAGCCCCGCAAAGTTACAAAAGTGTTCCATTTTTTGAGTGATACGCCCTTAAATTCCACAAAAAAAGTTAGCTTTGCACCCTCACCACCTCAAAGTGCTATTATCATATTTTACCCTAATTTAAAAGAGCAATGAAGAGAGTCGTCCTTTGCATTTTGACACTGGCTCCAACTTTCGGACAAGGCATATGTGCCACGGAAGAGCTACCCGCTACTCCACCCCATGACACCCTCTCCGTCAACATGGAAGATGTGGTCATCACAGCGACTCGAACTCCATTACCACTCAAAAAGACACCTGTCATTACCCGTGTGATTACAGCCCGCGATCTCGAAAGTCGCGGAGTAGCCACCATCCAGGAGGCACTCGAAAATGAATTGGCTGGTGTTGAATTTCACCAAGCAGGCTACGGAACCTCACTTTCCTTCCAGGGTCTCGATGCCCGTTATGTACTGTTTTTGGTCAATGGTGAGCGCATGGCCGGTGAGACGTATGGCAACATCGATTATGCACGTATTCCGGTATCCAATATCGAACGCATTGAAATTGTCCGTGGTGCCTCTTCCGTATTATACGGATCCAATGCGATGGGGGCAGTCGTGAACATCATTACCAAAATGCCTCAAAAACAGGTTGAGGTGAATGCCTCCTTGCGTTATGGCACTCCATACCAGGACAACCGCAGCGAGACTCTCGGAGGCTCCAACACCGAATCCGACATCAAGACCTATCGCAATAAGCTCGATCTGCCTAACCTTAGAGGAGATGTTTCGGTAGGGTTCAACACCGGCAAACTTCAATCACTCACCACCTTATCCTACCGCACAGTCGATGCATACAAATTGGTTGGCACCAAAGATGAAGTACGCCACTATGCAGCCGGCGAATTGAAAAAGATGGGGCCGAAAATGATTCCCGTGATCGGCCCTGGAGGTAGTGTAGTCGGCATGCGTCCGGAAATGGATCCGACTACCGGAATGCCGGTGTTTGAAGTAAAAAGCACGAATCTCAACGACACGACCGTGATCGTATCGCCTGATTCACGCGGACTGAGTGTCAGTGGATGGCGTGACATCAATGTCGGACAACGTTTCGACTACACCTTGTCAAAAAAATTCCGATTCGAACTTTCGGGCAACTATTTCAACAAACAACGTTACGATTTCAACGGCAGCATTTTGGACGACAACCCCATGTCGAACAACAGCAAGCCTTGGACCTACGAAACATACGAAGGATACAATATCAAAGCGTTGATGGAACACTCTCCCAATGAGAACAACAAGGTATATTTGTCATTCATCCGGGATGAGTATTTCCGTAATTTGGACAGCCTGAGCGGAGTATCCACTCCCAAACAGAACCATGTTTTCAACACTCCACGATTATTATGGACATTGAAAGCCGGTGAAAGCCATCGTCTGACCACAGGTCTGGAACTGGTCAACGAGCAGTTGCACTTCGACATGAATCCGTTAGGTTATGATGATCTGAAGAGCATGAATACCGGATCGCTTTATGTGCAAGACGAGATTCGTTCCCAGAAAGCATTGAGTTTCACAGCAGGTGTACGTGCCGATTGGAATAACCGTTTCGGATGGCACGTGACTCCGAAAGTATCCGTCAAATACAGTGTAGGCAAATTCACGATCCGGGGTAATTATGCCAACGGCTACCGCAACCCGACTCTTAAAGAGTTGTTCATGGAATTTAAAGTTCCTACGCAGGGAGAGACCTATATCATGGGTAACGATGCGCTCAAACCTGAAACGAACCACTATTTATCTTTGGCAGGAGAATTTACCACACAAGACTTCAACATCTCGGCAACCCTCTATAACAGCTATTTCCGCAACAAGATCGATGTACGAGGCCACATGGAGGGTCTCAAGACACTGTTGCAATATGAGAACATTCGACGCAGCCAAATGGGAGGTATTGAGTTGATCGCCCGTTGGAGAATTTGTCGAGGGCTGTTCCTGCGTGGCAACTACAACTATTTGTTCCAGATTGACGATGCGTCGCAAGAGTCTACCCAATACATCTACCCCAGCCCTCACACGGCTACGCTGCAAGCCGATTACGGTTTTTCAGCCGGCAATAATTGCTACATCAATTTCAATGCAACGCTGCGGTATGTTGGGGCCAAAACCTATGAAGATTTTATGCCGATCATTGATCTGAGCGGAATGAGTAGCGGATCAATGGCTGATCTGAAATATTGGACAGGATCATACTCGGCACGACAGGAAGGATACGTAATCTGTGACGCTGCCATCAACTTCGATTTCAAAGAGATGGTAGGTATTTCTGTAGGAGTTGACAATATCGGAAACTACCGCCCCAAGATTGTCAACTTCAACTCGGCAACCACTCCACGCCGAAACATGTTTATTCGTGTCAGCTACGCATTTGCCACTAAAAAGTAATTATTGAACACCCAACCACAGAATAGCCAGCGGCGAAGTTTTTAATTGAAAACTTCGCCGCTGTTCTTTATCCACCGAAACATCGTGATCTCTTTATTGGATCTTCTCACAACAAAACTGAGCCTCACCCCTCCCTTAACGAATCGAAAATCGGATCAAAAAACTCTCAAAATTTCAATGCAAATTAAAATAGATTGCCTAAATTACTAACCATAGCAGGCATGTTTTTTGCTTTTCCATCCTCCAAACCCATAAACAACTCAGTATGAATCCTAAGCTAGCACCCACAGCCTCGGGACAAAACTGTTCCACTTCACCACAACCACAAAGTTGCAAACGGGGATCCGCTTCCGCTGCCACTTCCCAGGGACAACAAGAACTGCGCACATTCAAACACCCACGCCTGATGTTTGGCATCCGCAATGTTTTAAACACCTTGGTACTGTTGGGCAGTTTACTGATCATTGCTGCATTGTCTTTCGAAACCTTCTACGATACACAAGGAGAATACTTCCACCTCTATCTCAAGATTCAACTATGGGTTTGCATTATTTTTATGGCCGATTTCCTCTATCGGTTTTATCTGAGCGAACGCAAACGACGCTTTTTATGGAGAAACTTTATCTTTCTGTTGGTATCGATTCCCTTCCTCAACATCGCCAAATACAGTCCAGCCACAATTCCTGACGACATTTATTATCTGATCAGGTTGATGCCACTGGTGCGGGGTGGATATGGCTTAGCCATCATGGTAGGTTGGCTCACTAGGAACCGAATCACCAACCTGATGGTTTCGTATGTGGTCTCTTTGCTGGCGTTGATCTACTTCTCCACTTTGATCTTTTTCCAACTGGAACGGGGCGTCAATCCGGACGTAACCAATTACACAACAGCCATCTGGTGGGCATTTATGAATGTAACGACTGTTGGAGCCAATGTATTTGCAGTTACCTCTTTAGGGAAAATTTTGACCGTTGTATTGGCCTCGGCAGGCATGATGGTTTTCCCAATCTTTACGGTATTCATTACCAATAAATTCCAATCTCATTTCATGGCGCAAACACAACACCATGAACGTATGGGAAATGAAGGTTCTCCGGACCTCTCCGATTCGAATGATCTGAACGATCCTAACAATTAGCATCGTACACCCGGAAACTTCCCATCACCCGTCAAACGGCAGACGACAATTTACCTTGAAAACAACCAATGGAAAGGCAACAACGAGATTCGCTTCCACTGGGTTATTCTCTACTGTACTTGAGCTAAGATCACGAATTATCTCTTCTTTCACAAATTCGCACTAAAGAGAATCAAACATAGATCTTCGAGTCTTAACTCCTAACAATCAGACCATTTATCTATCAGAAAATCAAAAACAGGAGAGCTGTCGGGCTCTCCTGTTTGATTTTTTCTTCAATTTGATTTAACCACGCTCACTACCACCGGGAGGCTTTCTGCTTAATGCATCACCCCAAGCAGCTGAACCAACAACAAACCGGTCACAACGGCAGCAATCGTAGCGATCAGACCTGGAACCATAAACGAATGGTTCAACACATATTTACCGATTCGGGTTGTGCCGGTTCGGTCGAAATTGATTGCCGCCACCACCGTCGGGTAGTTAGGGATAAAGAAATAGCCATTCACAGCCGGCAGCATGGCTATCAACAGCCACGGTGAAATACCCAATCCGATTCCTAGCGGCATCAATGCACGTACCGTTGCGGCTTGACTATACAACAGAATGGACATCACGAACAGTGCGATTCCGAACAGCCAAGGCATAGCGGTCACCACCCCTTCGATTGACTCCCGAAGTTGAGCCATATTGCCATGCAGGAAGGTATCCCCCATCCAGGCGATACCGAAAATAGCCACAACAGCCTGCATTCCCGCCGAAAAGACCGAACCTTGAGCCGCTTTAATACCGTCCGTTCGGGTGATCAGCAAAATCAGAGCTGCTGCCGAAAGCATCAGAATTTCAATAACCACCGGCATATTCAGCATTGTATCGCCACATTTGCGCATACTGTCCACTGATCCGAACAGCACGATCAGCACTGTTGCCAGAATGAAAATGCCGACTGAGACTGCAGCTTTCCACGAATGGCTCGCAGTCTGAACCGAAGAGGTCGAAGTGGTAAATTCTCCCGCCTCCAAACGACGCAGGTATTCGGGATCGGACTCAAGCTCTTTTCCCATTTTCAACGAATAGAGAGCGCCAAGCACCACTCCCACCAAAGTGGATGGAATACAGATAATCAAAATATCCAGCAGGGTGATCTGATAATCTGCCAAAAGGCTTAACAGAGCGACCACAGCGGCCGATATAGGGCTGGCTGTGATGGCCTGTTGCGAGGCAATCACCGCAATTGACAATGGACGTTCCGGACGGATTTTTGTCTCACGGGCCACTTCGGCAATCACCGGCAACACAGAGTAGGCTACGTGGCCGGTTCCAGCTACAAAAGTGAAGAGATAAGTTACCAGCGGACTCAATAAAGTGATCCGTGAGGGGTGCTTACGCAACAGCCGTTCAGCCTGACGTACCATCAAATCCAGACCACCTGCCGCCTGCATACAGCCCGCTGCCGCAATGACAGCAACGATCATCAACATGACATCGACAGGGGGTGAGGTGGGTTCGAGTCCAAAAATGAATACCAGAATGGAGAGTCCGATGCCACCCATTACCCCAAGGCCAATACCTCCCATACGGGCTCCGACCAGAATGGCGACAAGGACAAAAAGAAATTGTAACAACATATTTTCGACAGAAAGCTCAAACGCTGCGGGACGATTCGCACGGCACACCGCCGCTAACCCGCGCACTGTTTACAAAGGTACGCATTTGCGACCTAAAGCTCCAAAATATTCACGCAACCTTTCCGAAAAACGCTCATACATTGTACCCTCTCTACACCCATTTAATACGGTCAACCATTCCACCTCCCCCATTATTGCTTTACACTTTATGCAATCTACAATCCTTTACATGTCGGCAATTATGCGGTTCGACGGGATCATGAAAAGCAAACTCCTATAACGATCAATGTGTTTTCAGATAATTCGAGCAGAGCGTATGAATCAAACCATCGATAATACCAATTGTGGGAACAAAGATCGAGTCGGCGCCAATACGATCCGCAATGGTCAAAAAAATCTCTGCAGCCGGCACAATCACATCGGCTCGGTCCGGGTTGAGTTTGAATCGTTCCATGCGCTGTTCCGGATCGAGGGGACGCAGCAAATCGTACCAACGTCGCAACTCCGAAACTGCGAGACGTGCATTGTCCCTTTTCCCTGCCAAACTGTACAGTTTATTGATATTACCGCCCGATCCGATAATCTGAATGCCAGGATACTCATTTTTCAACTGATCCATATCGTCACGCAACATCTCCCATGTACGTTCCTTGACTTTTCCGCTAAGCATACGGACCGTTCCCACATCATACGACCGGGAGCTGATCAACGCACCGTCATGAATCAAGCTCACCTCCGTACTACCACCGCCCACATCGACATAGATGTAACTGCCCTGACTCTCCAGCAGATCCCCGATGTGGCTGTCATAAACAATACGGGCCTCCTCAACACCATCGATCACCTCGATCCGAATACCGGTCTTGGCATAGATCCGATCAGCGATTCGTCCACCATTGACCGCATCACGCATCGCTGAGGTTGCACAGGCCCGGTAACTCACCACGTTAAAGACTTTCATCAGCAACCGAAAAGCTCGAATCGTTCGCATCAGCTGTTTCTGTTTTTCGGCCGAAATACGACCATCGCTAAAAGAGTCTTCGCCCAACCGCAACGGAATGCGCAACATGACACATTTGGTCAATTCATTCACGGTTTCACCGGGTCGTATTCCCTTGATCAGCAGCCGCACTGCATTCGATCCAATATCGATAGCGGCAAAATTGAGTTTGCTCTCCAACATAAGTTACTGTTTTGTTTCGTTTTGAGACAAGCCGGTATAATATTCGTAAAGCTCTTTTTGGGAGCGGAACGGGATTTCACCATTCTGATAAATTCGGTTCGAATCCGTCCCATCGATCACACGAGCCGCCATATTATCCTTGAGACCATATTCAACCACACGACGCAACTCCGCCCGGATCGTCCGGTCATGCACCGGTACATACACCTCGACACGACGATTGAAGTTACGGGTCATCCAGTCAGCCGAACCGAGATAATAACGTTCGTGTCCTCCATTGCAGAAGATGATGATTCGCGAGTGCTCCAGATAGCGATCGATGATTCCCCGCAATTCGATATTTTCACTCTGACCAGCCACACCCGGAATCACCGAACAGTTGCCCCGCACCAACATGCGGATCTCAACCCCAGCTTCGGAGGCTTCGTACAGCTTGCGCACGATACGTTCATCAGTAATGTGGTTGATTTTCCCCAGGATGTAGGCTTTGCGGCCGGCTCGGGCATTAGCAATCTCGGTATCGATCCGGGCAAACAGTTGTTGCAGCATGTTGTGCGGCGAGACCAACAGCTGTTCAAAGTGCACCTGTTTTTCGGGATGGCGGATAAAATCGAAGACTGCATCAACCTCACGTGTAATCCGACGATCAGCCGTCAACAAGGTCACATCGGTGTACAGCTTGGCATTCCCTTCGTGGAAGTTTCCGGTGCTCACACAGACCACATCCCCTTTAGGTGAACCGATATGGGTCAACTTACCATGCACCTTCAGTCCCTCAACGCCAAAGAGCACGTGAATACCCGCATCCTGCATCTTTTTCGACCAGTTGATGTTCGACGACTCATCGAAACGGGCCAACAGCTCAACCACCACCGTCACCTCCTTCCCATGACGGGCTGCGCAGATCAACGCTTTGACCACTTTGGAATCTTTAGCTAAACGATAGACGGTCGTTTTGATACTCTTCACATCCCGGCTCAACGCAGCCTCCCGCAACAGCCGGATATAGTTCGAAAAGTTCTGGTAGGGATAGTGCAGGAAACGATCCTGTTTGCGTACCGCCTCCAATGCGCTACCATACGTCTCAAACGGAGAGGTCATTACAGCCAGTTGCGAGGGGAATTTCAAATCGGAACGACCCACCGAAGGGAAGTTCATCAAATCCTTCATGTTGTGATACCGCGATCCGGCATCACTGGTATCGTATCGGTCGATATGGAGTTTGGTGCGGATATGGCGCAACAGATCGCGTGGCATCTGCTTGTCATAGACCAGACGTACCGGCTCCCCTTTTTTGCGATTCTTCACCCCGCGGGCGATCTTCTCGACCAGATCCTCTCCCAGCCCACTGTCAAGTTCGATTTCGGCATCCCGTGTAAACTTGAAGGTGTAAGCCTCGAACGAATCATAATGGAGTCCGGAGAAAATAAATGGAAGACAAAACCGCACCACATCATCCAAAAACATAATACAGGTACGCCCCTCTTCCGGCGGCAAGACAATGAAACGCCCAAACTCTCGTGTCGGCAGCTCGATCAGAGCAAAGTCCCGAATCGGACGCCCACTACGGACACCTTTTCGCATCAGTTTGACCGCCAAATAGATTCCCGAATCCTTCAGATCACTCAACCAGGGTCCCTGCGTCGAAATAAGCGGATAGGTCGAACTATTCAGATCTGTCCGATAGACCATCTTGATGTAACGGATCTGCGACGGAGTGAGTTGCGTCTCATCAATCAGATAGATATTCTCCTTTTTGAGATCGTCTTTGATCTGCTCGAATGTGGCCTCAAACTCCTGCAGGTAGGTTTTGGTCAGCTTTTCGATCAGACGCAATTCTCGCAAAGCCATGGCACGGGTCTGCTCGCCATGAGGTCTCTCCTCATATTCTACTACCCGTTTGAGGGTCGAAACCCGAACCCGATAAAATTCATCGAGATTGTTGGAATAGATACCCAGAAAGGTGAGCCGCTCGAGCAACGGCACATTTTCACGCTGGGCCTCCTGCAAAATGCGCCGGTTGAAATACATCCAACTCACATCGCGGTCCAACATCTTTACCACCTTTTTCTTTTCCATATCCTGCCTTTCAAATAACATTCGCTCACTCTGATTGAAACCTCATTCAGTTTCTCCTCCACCTGCAACATCACAAAATCATTTTGATCCTCGCTGCCTTTGCGTACCAACTCTGCCACATGCCTGGAAAGCCCTTACCACAGGGCCCTCACACCTGCAAAAATGGACCGAAAACCCGAATAAGTATAAAGACGTATTTTACACTGGTTCATGGTCTTTCTCCGCGCAATCGGGGCGAAACCCCAAAATTTGTGCTAAATTTGTTCTGCTTTAAAAACGTCAAAACGAATTCATTTGTACTAAGATAATGAAAAATTTCAGCGCTACGAAGTACACGCTTCAAAATGTCACTACAGGCCGCACATTCGAAGATACAGGCTGGCTACTGGACGATCCTCAAGGTGGAGAACCATCTTTGATCCGGGCCAACTATGCCAAACGTCAGATCGAGGTCGGAACAGAAGATATGGGTATTTATCGTTTCGCAGACTGGCTGCCCGTAGGTCGCATGTTGAAGGGATCGTGCGCTCCTATCACGTATAAAAGCAAAAAACTGGCCGAAGTCCTCGGTCTGAAAAACCTTTATATCACCTTCAACGGCTACAATCCAAAGATCGGCGCCAATATGCGCACCTGCTCGTTTAAAGAGACCGAAGCCTATTCGGTTTGTGCACGTCTGCGGGCCAATCAGGAGGATAAAGTATTGGTCGTAGCCTCTGCAGGAAATACAGCACGTGCCTTTGCGCGTGTCTGCTCTGACAACAATATTCCCCTGTTGTTGAGTGTACCCGAAGACAACCTCGATGCACTCTGGTTCGACACTCCGCTCAACGACTGCGTCAAACTGATCGCAGCCCGCAAAGGCGGTGACTATTTCGACGCCATTCACCTGAGCAATTTGGTTCTCAAATCAGATAAATTCCTGGCCGAAGGCGGTGCCAAAAACATTGCCCGCCGTGATGGTATGGCAACCACCGTATTGTCGGCAACCACCTTTATCGGCCGTATTCCTGACTACTATTTCCAAGCAATCGGTAGCGGTACCGGTGCCATTGCAGCCTGGGAGGCCAACCTCCGTCTGATCGAAGATGGCCGTTTCGGTTCCCACAAGATGAAATTGATGGTATCGCAAAATCTGCCGTTCGTGCCGATGTACAAGGCATGGAAAGCCAAGTCTCGTGCACTGCTGCCGTATGATGATGATCAGGCTCGTATCGATGCCGAATCGATCGATGCCAAAGTGCTGTCCAACCGTAAACCACCCTATCCAATCGGAGGTGGCCTGTACGACGCTCTGATTGATACCGACGGTGACATTTTGGCTGCAACCAACGAAGAGGCACGTGCCGCGAAAAAACTGTTTGAAGAAACCGAAGGTGTGGATATCTACTCTGCCCCGGGTATTGCACTTGCCTCGCTGATCAACGCCATCAAAGCCGGCGAAGTAGATCCCGAAAAAATTGTGATGCTGAACGTCACCGGTGGCGGTGAGAAACATTGCCAACAGGGCAAAAAACAGCACAATTTGAAACCCTCGCTGGTATTTGATCTCAATCCGGATGCAAACGAAGTGATCGACAAAGTATCCGCTCTGTTTTAAAGATTCTGCTTAACAACCATTGAGAATCGTCGAGCACTGTCTATTGAGGTTGCGCGTCTATTTTCAGCAGATGCGTAACACATGGACAATCACAATACGGAGGTCATGTCAAGCTTATCTTACAGCCATCAAAAATCCACAATTTGATTGTCAATCAAAATCTCATTGATTCAGCTATAATAAAAACTCTAACCTATAACATGCGAGCCCCGGAGTTTGTACTCCGGAGCTCGCGCTTATTGAACCGTTGTTAACTTCCGTGCGACTCAACAACAAGTAAACGACGGTATAGTATCACTTTTATCAAGCATCTTGCTATAAAGCACCCAATTTAAGCCATTCAACCAATACAAACACTAACGCGCCGGCCAAATAGCCCGCAATAGCCATCAGCGTGATATGTTTCATATACCAGGCGAAATTGATCTTTTCGAGCCCCATTACTACGACACCGGCAGCAGAACCAATAATCAGCAAACTTCCACCGACACCCGCACAATACGCCAGGAATAACCAGAAAGGACCATCCTGTACAAAATGCTGCATGTAGGCAGGATCGGCCAAAGAGCTCACGGTTGCAGGATCAACGATCGGATACATACCCATAGCACCAGCTACCAACGGCACATTATCGACAATCGATGACATGAAACCGATGATCACGTTGATCAGATAGATGTTGTGCAATTTTTCATTGAGGAATTGCGCTGCAGAGTTCAGGATACCGGTCGATTGGAGGGCTGCCACAGCCAAAAGAATACCGAGGAAGAACAGGATCGTCGGAATATCGATATGGCGGATTACTTTGGTCACACGGTGTTTATCACGCTCGGCAATATCGACCTTTTTGCGGTACAGCAGTTCAGTATAGACCCACATAATACCCAGTGCAAGCATGATACCCATAAAGGGAGGGAGACTGGTCAACGATTTGAACACCGGCACAAACAACAGGCAGGCAATACCCAAGATCAGCATGGTCATACGTTCACCGCGAGTCAATACCTGCTCCACATTTGACAAGGCTTTATCTTCAGAACCATCCGAAGTAATTGTCCCGTGCATCATACGGGAAGCGATCAGCACCGGAACCAATGTAGAGACCAGACTCGGCAGCAACAAAGACTCTACCAATGGCAGTGAGGTTACATTTCCCTTAACCCACAGCATGATGGTTGTCACATCACCGATCGGAGACCACGCACCGCCACTGTTTGCCGCAATGATAATGATACTGGCAAACAGCCATCTATCTTTCTGAGCGGGAATAATCCGACGAATCAACATCACCATTACGATTGCAGTCGTCATATTATCCAACACGGCTGACATAAAGAAGGTCAACAAGGCGATCAACCACAACAGAGACCGTTTATTACGGGTTGAAATCCGGTTGGTGATAATTGAAAATCCCCCGTGGACATCGATCAACTCGACAATGGTCATAGCCCCAATCAGGAAGAAGAGTGTTTCAGAGATTTCTCCCAGATGATCCACGATCTGTACTCCGGAGATAAAACGCACACTCTGTTCGATCAATGGGAGGCCTGCAATACTGGGGTTATTGGCCAGAAATTCATTAAACGCCTCACCGTCGATTTGGGGAACGACCAGTGGCGAGGTAACGATGTACAAAGCCCAAAGAATACCACCGGTCAACAACGCCGTTGCAGCTTTGTTCACCTCCAATTTGTGTTCCATGGCGATACAGAAGTATCCGACCAGAAACACCGCAACCATTACGCCTAACATATTGTTGTTTATTTAAATTTATTTTCGAGCGAACAAAAATAACAAAAAACACATATTGGTGATATCGAACAAATCTTATACCATCAACATTTTCTGCAAATATTTGGTTTATTTCAACAAATACTCTAACTTAATAGGGCCTAACTTATTACCTTCCCTTTATGGACAAAATCTCCTGGATATTGCTTGCAGGAGTATTATTGGGATATTCCTGTTCCCAACGTGTCCGGATGCACATTAGCCAGCCGGTTGCACAATCAGAACCTATTGCAGCCTCCTCAGTACAGGTGCTATCACTCAACGACAGTGTACCGAATGAAACCGTATGGATCGGATCCCTAAAAGTCGGGGACAACGGTTTTTCCAAAACCGGCAATTTGAACACAACCCTGCGATTGGCTCGTGAAGAGGCTACCAAAGCTGGCGGAAATCTGATCAAAATCACCAATCACAAGACACCGAGCACATTCGGCAGCAATTGTCACCGAATCGAAGCCGATATCTATCGGATCGCCCCCCCTGTAGCAATTGCTTCATCGTTACTGTTCGACAGCGCTCATTATCATAAAGGAGAGTGTGTACTGCATCTTTTCCGCAAAGAGGCAGGAGGGACAGCCCTCCATTACGATATCACCATCAACGACTCGCTCCTAACCCGATCCAATAACAACTGGATCGAAACAATTACTCTCCCGGCTACAGGCATACCAACACTCTCGGCGAAGACAGAAAGCACCTCCAGCATCACCCTGAATCTACAACCGGGATACCACTATTACATCCGTTGTGGGGTCAACCTTGGCGTTTTGGTCGGAAGACCAACTCTGGAGGTCGTTGAACCGACGGTCGCCAAAGCCGAAATCGACGCAATACAGCAAAATGCACTGGAAGCTGAATCTGCAAATTAATCAGGCTACAACAATGTAGGTTATGGCCAGCCTGAATTTATAAAAAGCTTTTACATCTATCAATCATGAAAAAGGCACTATTTCTCATACTTGCATTGGGGTTATTCTCCAATTGTCTTGCCCAAGACTTACTGATAACGGCCAAAGGGAAATTGATACGATGTAAAATTTTGGCTCAGACCGATCAACTCATTTTCATTTCCAAAGTTCAGCCTGACGGAAGTAGCATCAGTTCATATATTTCTAAAGATACGATCCGTCTCATCACTCCCAGTTACTCTCAAGAGATGGGTACATTAGCCAACAAAACGGCCATACCTCAAATAAACGACCCAATCCTGGAAACGGAGTACCCTTAAAACGATGCAACAGTCTGAGAAATTGGGCTGTTGCATTTTTTATGTTGGGACGAGGTAACGAAAAGGCAACGGTTCTCTTTTCCGTTGCTTGCATTAGTAATCACAACCTCAAATAACTGCTGTAAAGGTAGTTAAAAAAACGACAGAAACAATCGACAAGATCCTTTTCTTGCGTTGACCATCTTATTTTTGACGTTCATATAAACCAGCCCATCTCTTTCTCATCTGCACACTATCCCATTCCATCCGGTAGCGACTAGCCCATGGGATCGGAGGGACAAGCTGCAAGGCCGACCCGTGAGGGACGCTTTGTATAGCCTTGCAGCATATCCCCTCGATCCATACCTTTGCGTTCGGGTGGAATGGGGATTTTGTTCCCGGCCTCCCGTTATAGCTTTGGACCTTTAGACTTTTTGGGGGACGACACGATCCTTCCCTGTTTTGTATCGTGTCGGGGCACTCGGGGTTTGCGAGGATCGTCCCAACTTTCTTGATACGTTTCGTCCGAAGGATTCTCTTGCCAGAGATAGGGCCTTGCGGTTTGCCCGTGTCCTCCCCACCATTGAACGAGGGCACGGACGACAAAACCGCCCTTTATCAAGTCCCTGTCCATGCGCCGCATGGTGTATTTGCCGTATTCGACCCACTCGCGTGGATCGTGTCTGATGTAGGCTCGTCCTCGCGTCAGATTGTCATCCATGACCAGATAACCGTCGAATGTTTTCCCTTGATGCTGCATCCCTTCGAGATAAACCGGTTGCCCGTCCTTTATTTGTTCTACCTGTTCATCTGTAAGCCGTACATCAAATATGATCGGGTTTCGTTTTATCTTCTCTTGTGATAACAGTTCCTCGGTGAGTATATCCCGTCCAAGAATACTGTTTACCCGGAATAGGGACGTATTGCGGTATCCGTTCTCCTCGTACCTGCACGTCAACCCCTGCGGCGAGTATAACCGTTTTTGTTGTTCGGTAGTGAGTTTCATACCCCGTATTTCGGTTATAGATTCCGGCACGGGTGTCTGCGCGGACTGCTTCTGTCGCTGGGTTTGCTCAGTTTCCTGTCTTTCCCGTTCTGCTCGGTTCACTTCGATGGCTTTACAGAGGTTAGCATAACTGAATTTCCGATCTACCTGCGAGGCCTTGAGTGTCTGCCCTTGCTTAGTAAAGGTCATACCCTGTACCTCTTTTTGCGGATCGCCACCCCGGTGAATAAACGTCGTTTCAATACCTTTGTCCTGCAACTGTTCCGCGAGTTCCGGCAAGGAGACACAATACGGCAGTATCGCCTTTACCGCCTCGTAAATTCTGTATTTCACTTTGTCGGGATCATGTAGCCGTTCAATCTTTACACTCTCTTTTCCCTCGGAGAAGGTAAGGCCGTATTTCTGTTTCATGGCCTTGCAGACCGCTACGCTCCGGATCCTTTCGTTATGGCTCCGCACCAGCTTCGTATCGTACTTTACCCGGTTGTAAAGGATATGCAGGTGGGGATGCTCCGTGTCGGTATGCCGTACTACGATGTACTGCGTATCGGTGATTCCCATACGCTGCATATATTCGCGTGCAAGACCTGCCATAAATCCGTCCGTAAGCCTCGGCGTATCGTCCTTGTGGAACGAAAGGGATATATGCCCCACGACCTGGGCTTTCTCGGGCCGTGCCTTGCGCTGGAAATTGAAACTGCCGATTAGGGAACGGATGTCGGACAACTTCACTCCGTCGCTGTCTATCATACGGGCGTGACCGCTTTTTTCGAGGAGGTAGCGCACGGCGCCGCCGAACGACTTACCCGTTACTATTTTTGCTATCATCTTTTCACTGTCCAAAAGTTAAAATCTTACCGTTTAAAGTAGCTCCGTATCTCTGCGGCCAACCGTTCGTAAAACTCGATCAGTCCGATAAGACGTATAACAATGCCTTCCATTCCCTTTTGTGTGTTGGCAATCCGTGCCAACTGGTTCAGGTTATTCCCCTGTCGGGCCAGTTCGGCTACGGCGGCAAGTATCGCGGGCGGAATATGCCGTGGGGATTGCCCCGTAAGTACCTTTTTCCGGCAGTAGGTGGCAAGATCCGTTCCGGCGATGATCGCTTCGTTTTGCAGCCTTCGTTTCACGTCGGGCGTAACATGGAATTTGACCTCTGCGGTACGTTTTTCGGCAGAGGCTTTGGGCGGTCTCCCGCTCTTATTCTTACCTGTCGTCATACCTGTGCGCTTTAGGATTTAACAGGTAGTGACAGCATACCGCACCGGCCGGGCGACCGGGAGGGAGCCGGTTGGCGGCATCGCAGATGTCGAGGGTCCCGAATCCCCTGCGACCGACGGGAGCGGGAGATGTTTCGGTGTGCGACCACAGGGAGTACGCCGAACGGGATAGCCCCGCAGGGCAAGGTTGCCGGAGCGTCTGAGAAAACTCCGAGAGGAGGTTTTGAGGGCCTCCGGATACAACCTTGCTCCTTAAGGCTTCTGAAAAGACCAAAGCCGGATCATCAGATCCGAACGCGGCACGCCGGACCTCTCCTTGAAGCCCCGTCGCACGGAATCGGCAGGGGAGAAGAGCGATAAATACGGGAAGACCGCTTCTGATACACACGCCAGAATATTGGCAAGCGGCCTGTGAAGTTCAGCTATCGGGGAGGGATGGATAAGCTGTAACAGTTACCCGAACGGATCGGGTTGTAATGCCCCGGGCTAAGGGCGTTACAAGATTGCAACGCTGCAGCGTTGCACTTCAGTGGGGATGGTATCCGACATTCGGATGTGCTGCGAAATGGATGTTCATGGCTGTGCGATTTACGTCTGTCTACTCAAACAACGCTGCCCGCTGCGGGTTGTTGCATCCATGTCGGATCTTGCGTTCCGTTGCCATCTATTGCTCTCTGAGTAAAAATTATGCAAAATATCGGAGCCAACCGCTGCCATGGTGAAGCCAACCACTGCCACCTACAGACAGTCGTACAACTTGCCGTATATCGTAGGCGTTAAGAGTAGGCAGACCGTCTTGCAACGGCAGTTGAAACACACAAAAACGCACTATGATGAAAAACCGGGCGCACCGAATCCGCGATGAGTGAAAATCACTCGATCACACACACAGACAAACCGATTGTTGAACTAAAAAACAATGAAACGATGGAAAAGATAATATGCATCGGGGAGAAGACATGAACGGTTCTTCTCGACCAGCTGAAAGAGTTGTCCTCGCTTGCCTTGCAGGTACGCCGCCGGTTCGATCCGCAGACCTCGGACGGTTACATGGACAGTGCAGATGTCTGTCGGGTATTGAACATCACCAAACGCACTCTGCAAAGCTATCGGGATAAAGGCATCTTGCCCTATACCCATATCGGCGGCAAGTTCTTTTACCGGGAGCGTGACCTGGCCGACTATCTCGAACGTAGAACCGTCAAAAAACAATAGCCATGCTCGACTATCTGAACAGCAAGAGCGAGGAGGTGAAAACCGCGCTCGCACAACTATCCGAGGCGAAACAGGCGTTGCAACAGGCCAGGGACAACTATCGTCCCTCGATATTGGACAAACACCCCCTGAGGGACAACACAGTCTGCCATGATCTGAACGTCTGAACGTACACACCCCAAACCCAACGCAATACGAGGCAGATCCCCTTTACCGTTATCAGCGGGCAGGGGATCCTCTATCCCGAAACGAATTTCCAGAATGCCTGACACCTGCATAGGCAACCCATTGAAAATCTTTCCTAAACTTGCGGACAAGTCCATACATGCAGTCGGGGCACAAGTAGCATTCACG
>UQDC01000016.1 GCA_900539755.1 uncultured Alistipes sp. | reverse complement strand
TCCTAACCTTCAATATTTTCAAAGAACTTTCATGATTTTTTACCGGACACTAGTGTTTTCATATATTTAAATTATTTTAATAAAACTTCAACTATACAACGGGACATAATTTTGAAAGTTACTTGACACGAATGGCGCTGACACAAGAAAAACCAGCTCTTTTTTCATCCTCTGAGGAAAAGTAATCTATCAGTCATTTGATTAACCAATCAAATATCGTTCTAAAAAAAATGAGACAATTTGCGATGAATCTTTCATGACATCTGATATCACACCCAAAATATCAACACTCGATTAACAAATATGAATTACTCTACGAGCTATTTTGTATCTTTGGATGTTAAATACCCATGTTATGGAAGCCAATGCTGTTATAGACCTTAGAAACGTAGCAATCTATCATCCACGTGATTCTTTTCGGGAAGCCAGTTTCCGCAAACGGAAAGATCGTTGTGATCTGATCTTATCAAATGTGAACCTTACCGTTTACCCTGGTGAACTGATCTATCTGATCGGTAGGGTAGGCTCAGGGAAAAGCTCCTTGTTAAAGACACTCTATGCTGAATTACCTTTAGTAGAAGGGGCAGGATGGGTAGCAGGATTCGATCTCACGAAAATTCGTCGTAAGGATGTACCGTACCTGCGAAGACGTATGGGTATTGTCTTTCAAGATTATCAATTACTGACCGATCGCAATGTGTTTCAAAACCTGCAATTCGTGCTTAAAGCAACCGGTTGGAAAAACGACATGGAAATCAAGAACAAAATTGCAGAGGTTTTACATGAAGTTGGGCTCATCAACAAAGAATACAAAATGCCCTTCCAACTTTCGGGTGGAGAGCAACAGCGATTGGCTATTGCACGAGCTTTGTTGAATAATCCAAAGGTTATCTTGGCTGACGAACCGACAGGAAACCTCGATCCCGCAGCATCAGATGGAGTCATGAACCTATTCCGCTCCATTGCAGATCGGGGTTGCGCCGTAATTATGTCCACTCACAACATTGGCAATATCCAACAATATCCTTCGCGTACTCTACGTTTTAATCAAGGTCGAATCGAAGAGATTGACATCGTTTCAATCCTGGGGTGTTAGAATCCAACAGATCGTAGCTTCTACGGGGGGGGAAGGATTGGATTTGCAAGGATTTTTCACTATCTTTGAATGCTTAAATTTGGCCCATTTATGTAAGCAAATCGGGCTTTGACAAGAGATCAAGACAGACAAGATGATAACAGAAAAAGAAAAACACATTGAAGAAGAGTACTCAGCGTCCAGTATTCAAGTATTGGAAGGCTTAGAGGCTGTGCGTAAACGTCCTGCGATGTACATTGGCGACATCGGCATAAAAGGTCTGCACCACTTGGTATATGAGGTGGTAGACAACTCTATCGACGAGGCATTGGCTGGGTATTGTTCAAATATCGAGGTCTATATCAACGAAGACAACTCTATCACCGTAGAGGATGACGGACGTGGTATTCCGACCGACATGCACGAAAAAGAGGGCAAGTCGGCTTTGGAAGTTGTTTTGACCGTATTACACGCCGGTGGTAAATTTAATAAAGACAGCTACAAAGTTTCAGGAGGTTTGCATGGCGTCGGTGTATCCTGCGTTAACGCCCTTTCCAATTTGTTGATCGCTGAAGTACACCGTCAAGGCAAAATCCATATTCAGAAATTCAGCAAAGGAACCCCACTGGGTCCGATGGAGATCACCGGTGACACCGATACACATGGAACCATCATCACATTTAAACCTGATGATACCATTTTCACCTCTACAGAATACAACTACGATATTCTGGCATCACGTCTGCGCGAATTGGCCTACTTAAATAAAGGGGTACGGCTGAACTTGACCGATAAACGTGAAAAAGATGAAAACGGAAACTATCGTCGTGATGAATTCTACTCGGTTGATGGTTTGAAAGGATTCGTCAAATTCTTGGACGAAAGCCGCGAACCGTTAATTGAAAACGTCATTTACATTGACACCGAACGTGATGGTGTTCCGGTAGAGGTAGCTATGCAATACAATACCAGCTTTACCGAAAACGTCCACTCATACGTTAACAACATCAACACCATCGAAGGTGGTACACACCTGACTGGTTTCCGTCGTGCGTTAACACGTACTTTGAAAAAGTACGCCGAAGACTCGGGCATGCTGTCCAAAGTGAAGTTTGAGATTAACGGTGATGATTTCCGCGAAGGGTTGACCGCTGTCATTTCGGTCAAGGTACAGGAACCACAGTTCGAAGGACAGACCAAAACCAAGTTGGGTAACAGCGAAACTGCAGGTGCTGTTGACCAAGCCATTACAACAGCGTTAACGCACTACCTGGAAGAGAACCCCAAAGATGCCCGTGCCATTGTCAACAAAGTGGTTTTGGCCGCTACGGCACGCCACGCTGCTCGTAAAGCACGTGAAATGGTACAGCGTAAAACTGTTCTTTCAGGTTCAGGCCTTCCAGGCAAATTAGCAGACTGCTCATCACGCGATCGCGAAAAGACTGAAATTTTCTTCGTCGAGGGAGACTCTGCAGGTGGAACTGCTAAACAGGGTAGGGATCGTACTTTCCAAGCGATTATGCCATTGCGCGGTAAGATCCTGAACGTTGAAAAAGCGATGAAACACCGAGTTTGGGAGAACGAAGAGATCAGCAATATGTTCAAGGCATTGGGCATTGTTCCATCCGGCGACGGTAATTCAGATGACGAACAGGATGTAAGCCTTGAAAAATTACGTTACGGCAAAGTGATCATCATGACCGATGCCGATGTCGATGGTAGCCACATTGCCACATTAATGTTGACCTTCTTCTTCCGTCACATGACCAGTCTGATCCAAAACGGGCATGTATATATTGCTACACCGCCGCTGTACTTGGTTAAGAAGGGAAAAAACAGCCGATACTGCTGGACTGAGGAGGAACGCGAGGCCACTTTGGCAGAGTTTGGAGCGAAAGGTGCACACGTACAACGCTACAAAGGTTTGGGTGAGATGAACGCACACCAGTTGTGGGAAACCACCATGTCTCCTAAGAGCCGTATCTTGAGACAGGTCACTATCGAAAGTGCTGCAGAAGCTGATCGTATCTTCTCGATGCTGATGGGTGATGATGTGCCGCCTCGCCGCGAGTTCATTGAACGCCATGCAAAATATGCAAACATCGACATTTAATGCAAAATATTCAATATAGCTCACAAAAGAGAGGTCGATTTCTCATTAGAGAAAAATGACAAGCCTTCTAACCGTACGAACAAGCAAGAGCTCTATTGAAAAGGAAATAAAAACTCGACCGGAATATACGGTCAAGCACAAAAAATAACGGGATTGTTTTACAATCCCGTTATTTTTTTGATCTCGTTGAGTTTATTCAGCGCTTCAAGTGGTGTTAATGAATTAATATCCAATCCTTTGATTTCATCCCGAATTTGCTTGAGAACAGGATCATCCAACTGGAACATACTCAACTGCATGCCTCCACCTCCGTATTGGGCAACCGTAGGAACTTTACGCGTCGTATCCCGCATACTGCCCCGATGAGCAGATTCCATATCCGCCAATATCTGTTCTGCACGATCTGTCACTTGGGTCGGCATACCCGCCATTTTCGCCACATGGATACCAAATGAATGTTCCGTGCCGCCTCGCACCAACTTACGCAGGAAGATCACCTTACGATTTATCTCTTTAACCGATACATTATAATTCTTAACCCGTTCATACGACTCCTCCATTTCATTAAGTTCATGATAGTGAGTCGCAAAGAGTGTTTTCGCACGTGCAGTAGGATGTTGATGAATATATTCCACCATTGCCCACGCGATCGAAATACCGTCATAGGTACTCGTACCTCGACCAATTTCATCAAGCAAGACTAAACTGCGATCGGATATATTGTTCAAAATGCTGGCCGACTCCAACATCTCGACCATAAAGGTCGATTCTCCTTGTGAAATGTTATCTGAGGCACCCACGCGTGAAAAAATCTTGTCAACCAATCCGATTTTGGCAGATTTAGCTGGCACAAAACAGCCAATCTGAGCCATTAATACAATCAAGGCGGTCTGTCGCAAAAGAGCAGACTTACCCGACATATTGGGTCCGGTAATAATGATAATCTGCTGTGAAGAGTCATCGAGATATACATCATTGGAAATATACTCCTCACCGACCTTCAATAAAGTTTCAATAACGGGGTGACGCCCTTCCTTAATATCAATCACCTGGGTATCATTTACCTCCGGACGACAATAATGCCGATTGACCGATTGAATCGCAAACGACAGCAAACAATCAACCCGTGCAACCAACGACGCATCTTTTTGAATAGGGGAGACATATTGTGTCAATTCGGCCAACAGTTGCGCATACATCTCCTGCTCGATCGCCAAAATACGACTTTCAGCCCCTAAGATTTTCTCTTCGTACTCCTTGAGTTCAGCTGTAATATATCTTTCGGCTCCAGTCAGGGTCTGCTTGCGAATCCAATCTGCAGGCACTTTATCTTTATGCGTATTGCGTACCTCAATGTAATATCCGAAAACATTGTTGAATCCTATTTTTAACGAAGGAATACCCGTTGCTTCGCTTTCGCGCTGCTGAATAGTGGCCAATATATTTTTAGCATTCGTCGAAAGATTACGCAGATCATCCAGCTCAATGTTGACTCCCGAGGCAATTACACCACCTTTCTGAATTTGGTTCGAGGGATCCGGAAAAATCTCTCGTTCTATCTTCTCGCGTACTGTCAGACAGAGATCCAACTGATCACCCAACTCCGTCAAAGCCGGATCACCCGATGCCTTCATGGTTTGTTGCAACTTTTCAATCGCATAGAGCGCATTTTTGAGCTGCACCACTTCACGTGGAGAGACACGCCCAACCGAAACTCGGGATATCACACGCTCCAAATCACCAATCAGAGCTAAAGATTCATAGACAGAATCACATAATTCAGCTTGATTAACAAACAACGAAACCAGGTCCAGACGAGCGTTGATCTCGGCCAAATCCTTAACGGGTAATGAGATCCATCTCCGCAACATACGTCCACCCATCGGCGTCGCAGTCTGATCCAACACCTCAGCCAACGAACAACCCTCCTGACCACTATTCGAAGCAAACAACTCCAGGTTGCGAATCGAAAATTTATCGATCCACACGAATTTATCCTCATCGATACGGGAAATCGAAGCAATGTGTTTGGTCTGACGATGTTCCGTATATTCCAAATAGTAGAGTACAGCTCCAGCGGCAACAATCGCATTCGGCATGTTGTCAATTCCGTACCCTTTAAGCGAAGAGACCTGAAACTGATTTAACAGTTTCTCCCGAGCCCCATTTTCAGAGAACATCCAATCGTCCACCCGATAGGTGTAATATTTTGTACCGAAAGATTCTGAGAACTCCTCTTCATAACCTTTGGGATAGATCACCTCCTTGGGTGCCAAGTTGGACAACAATTTATCGATATAACTGTTGGCTCCCTCAGCAGCATAAAACTCACCAGTCGAAGCATCCAGGAATGCAACTCCGGTTGACTTTTTGCCGAAACAAACGGCAGCAAGAAAGGTATTTTCCTTGTTTACCAAAACATTATCGCTGTACGATACGCCAGGCGTTACCAATTCGATCACACCACGTTTGACGATCTTTTTGGCGGTTTTGGGATCCTCCAACTGCTCACATACCGCTACACGTTCTCCGGCACGAACCAATTTAGGCAAATAGGTATCGATCGCATGATAGGGGAAACCTGCCAATTCGACATACGAAGCAGCACCATTGGCCCGCCGGGTCAGCGTAATGCCCAATATCTTCGAGGCCTTAATCGCATCCTCACCGAATGTTTCATAAAAATCCCCGACCCGAAACAACAGAATAGCATCGGCATGAACAGCTTTGAAGCCGTAATACTGTTTCATCAATGGAGTTTCGACATATTTTTGTTTTGGGGCGGCAGATGCGCTATTGGAATCTTTCATAACAATCAAAAAGGAGTAATAAGCTATCAAAGGTAGCTATTTTTCGTCGAAAAACCGTTCGTCGAAATTGATAAAATAGAGCTTCTCGGTAGCACGTGTAATGGCCGTATATAGCCATTGCAGCAGGTCACGAGTCATCTCCTCTTCTCCAAACAACATTTTGTCCACAAACACACATTTCCACTGTCCACCTTGAGCTTTATGACAGGTGACGGCATAGGCAAATTTGATCTGCATGGCATTAAAATAGGGATTCTCGCGTACCTCTTTATAGCGTTTGGCTTTGGAAGTGATATCGGCATAATCCTCTGCCACATTATAAAACAGCTGCGAGCTCTGTTCCCGTGTGAGTGAAGGAGAGTCACTCGAAAGCGTGTCCAACAAAATTTTACCCTCCAGCTCCAATTCGTCATAATCCGGGAATCGCAACAGCGCATCCGCAAATCGAAAACCATAAAAGTCATGGAAATGGCGAATCCGAACCAATTGCGCCGTATCTCCATTGGCAATAAAATCTACCTTGCAATCCTTTTCACGTTCAGTATAGTAATAGTTATTTTTCACAACCATCAACATATCGCCTGCCCCGATCTCCTCCTCGGCATAGAGCACATTACGCCGTACCCCCTCATTGAAACGGTTTGCCCGCTTGTTCGACCGAGTAATAATCAGCGTCTCCTCCATACCATATTTATCATAAGCATCCTGAATACGCTCCAAAATTTCCCCACCTTCGACATGCTCAACATCGTCAAAAGAGAGGTCAAACATCGGAATATCGATAATATCGGCCGACAACATACATCTCACCAACGTAGCATTGAACAGGATTCCCGAACTATCCTGCTGACGCATCACCTCGTCCAATGGAACATAGAGAACATCTCCATAAGCCCGCATCTTCTCTGGATCAAGGGCTGGGCTACAGTCCAGTCCCACAGGCGGCAACTGAGCACTATCTCCGACAAAGATCAACCGACATCGACTACCCTGACGCACATAACTAACCAAATCATCGAGCAAATTCCCTGATCCAAACGCCGACGCATCAAGCGAATAGTTGGCCAACATCGATGCCTCATCCACAATAAACACTGCATCTTTTTCGCGATTGTAATCCAAAGAGAATTGAGCTTCAGCTGTCGCTAAGGATTTTTGTCGATAGATTTTTTTGTGGATGGTGTACGCCGAATGGCCAGAATAGCGACTGACCACTTTGGCAGCACGGCCGGTCGGAGCAAGCAGAATCGTTTTGATTTTGATCGATTCCAACGTCTTAACCAAAGCCGAAATCAATGAAGTTTTACCGGTACCGGCATAACCATTGAGAATCAAAATCCGATGATAATCGGAATCGGTCAAAAAATCGGCAAAAGCTTCGATGGCATTTTTTTGACCGGCAGTTGGCTCAAAGGCAAAATTTCGATAAATTTGAGACGCTAAATGTTCCGACAGCATATTACAAGGAGAAGATTAACATCTTTACACGATAGTACAAATTTACGAAAACCAAGGCAAAAAGCCACGACAGACGATGTCCTTGACCAAACAAAATATCACCTCTGAACAGGCTTCGAAATTGAACCTGTCCCTACAGGTTTCACACTCAGCTTTGCAATACTGTGTTATGTCGGACTCCAAAATAGAACAAGCCGACATACGCAAATTCAATCGCGATAAATCTACCGAAGAGAATCTGTCCGTACTCTTCGGAGCCCTTCCGGCATTAAATCTACCTTATAAAGATGTAGCCATCATCTTGGCGACAGAGAAGGTATGCATGGTACCCGATGAATTAGCAGATGGAGATGCTTTGGCATATATGCACGCTAACGGCATCCAGGTCGAAAAGGACGAACAGCTACTGCATTCCTCATCCAATGGCATCACTGCCATAATGGCCGCTCCGACTTTTCTCGTGCAGAAAGCCCAAACCCTATACGGAGATCATACACACTGGTTGCATCCACTGCAAATCGCCATTACAAAAGCTCACCAAAGTGCGGCACTCGAAGTTAACTTTTGTGACGATTGGGCCAACATCACCATCAAGGATGATCGTTTACGTTATGCCGAAACACTACCTTGTGCCGAGATTACCGATCTGCTCTTTTATATACAACAACTGAATCAACAATACAATCTGCGTGATTTTGATCTGTTATTGACGGGTGAAAACACTGCAGGGATTCGCAAGGAGTTGAAAAGCTACTACAAGCCGCAACTGGACTCAGACCTAAAAAAACGAATTCCCAAATCCTTGCGCAACGACGAAATCAATTTTAACAACTTAATATATTGCTTCGATGCGAATCGTTAGCGGACGATACAAAGGAAGAATTATTCAACCTCCCAAAAATTTGCGAGCCAGACCGACCACAGATTTTGCCAAAGAGAATCTGTTTAACGTCATTACCAGTTATTGGGATCTGGACGGGGTAGAGGTACTGGACCTGTTTTCAGGTACCGGTTCGATCAGTTACGAGTTTGCCTCGCGTGGTGCCGGCAATATCATTGCTGTCGAGATTAACGCTATTCACTACAACTACATCCGGAGCATGGCCCAAAAATTTGGGTTCACCCAACTCCATCCCGTCAAAGCAAACGCCTTTCTTTACTTAAAAAGTTGCACCAAACAGTTCGATATTATCTTTGCCGATGCCCCATACGACATTGAAGGAAGTGAAACGATCCCGGAATTGGTGCGAACACAAAATTTACTCAAACCTGGAGGTTGGTTTATTTTCGAACATTCCAAAAATCTGGACGTAAGTCATTTGCCCGATTTCAAAGAGAAACGAACCTACGGAAGCGTCAATTTTTCTATCTTCGAGCGACCCGAGCAAGAAGAAAAAAAATGAGTAAAAACGTAGATTTTTCGCCGAAACTCTTTGGAGAATTAAAAAAAACACCTATCTTTGCATCGCAATTGAGAAACAAAGTTGCTCAGTACTTAAAAACGGTGTGGTAGTTCAGCTGGTTAGAATGCCTGCCTGTCACGCAGGAGGTCGCGGGTTCGAGTCCCGTCCATACCGCAAAGCCTTAGAATCACAAATTCTAAGGCTTTTTTATTTTCTATATTTTCATTCACTTCTGACTACAAAAGCAAGAGGAGAAACACATCCAATAAATTTGCAAAAACAGCAAATTAAAATTTCTCCTGGACATTCTATCCCAACCCCGCAATTCTCCATTCTATAAGCCACCCAATAGTTCTGCTATTGATGGTTGTGAGAATTATTGTAACGATCGATACGATTAGCAATATTTTGCTGCACACTGAGAAAATAGAGGTTTAACTCCTGAACATGATAGTTTCCTTTGGGGAACAACTGCTCGATCGACGGAATATAATAATCATCATCTGACAATCCATCAATCAATAACGTATGCCGATCATTTGTCATGCCTACACCGACAGCATGGAATAGGGTATCAGCATGTCCTTCTGAATCAAAAAACACAGACCCAGGATTTTCCGAAGCGGGAGCATACGTACCGTCAACAGTCCAATTAACCGGATTAATACAAACCACATTATTGACAAACAGCGGAGAACATGCTTCAGGGTTCGACACGCTATTAAACAGCACCAACGCCCCAATATCATCAGCACCGGACGCAGGCTTCAAAAGAGGACTTTGTGCCAACTCATTACTTCCGACCGAAAAGCCAAACGCATAGGCAGCTACCATCCGCTGATACTGTTCTGGAGTGACAGAGTGCTTTAACAGTTCGATCACAGCTTTTGCCCCTTGGCTATGTCCAGCCAAAATAAACGGACGCCCATTGTTATAATGCTCCAAATAATATTTAAATGCTCGAACTACATCTTCATGGGCAACTGCATAACGCTCATTGATTACCTCTTCGGATTCAAACCAGGAATTCATGGTAATCTGCCGATAATAGGGCGAATAGAAATTGCAGCTTTTCTCAAACAACGCATATGCCAAAGCATTGGATCCATCCACTAAAGATCGCTGTGCCGAATTGGTAACATCCATATAATGGATTGTTTGCCCGGACTGATCTTTCCAATCCCAGATACAGGTCGGCGTAATATAAAACACATCGACTGCTTTATTAGCAGCTCCTTCAAGAGACCGATACCACATCTCTGACTGAGCGTAATCAGGAACTGGCAATTTACCACCTGCACCGTCCTGCTCTGACGTAGAACAGGAGAGATTGAACCCAATGAAAAAGCAAACCAGCACCGAAAATTGAACAATCCTTTTCATATAGCAGAATTTCTCTAAAGACATGATCTTTTTTTTCGTTCTTTACAAATAGCTCAGATGTGCTTTGCGCAACCAATTTACCACCCAATCAGGCATGCAACACAACTATTGCGCAATAGGACACATAAAAAACAAGCATTTATCCTAACTTTTCGTACAAAAATACGTTATCAAACCTTAGGATAATGCTTGTCTTCACAATATTTCTCTCACACCTTTCCTTGCAGGAATCCACACTCCTTCAGCAATGCCAATTATACAAAGAGAACACTGGACAAAATCAATCATTCATTCTTAGCCTGTCCACTCATGTTGGATTACATCTCTATCGTAATACCCAACGTGGGCAGGATCGTACTACCCAAATCATGGGCAATGTGTTGCATTTTATAATACCCGGGACGATCAGGATCCAACACATATTGTCCATCTGCGCCGATCTCTGGCATAAGAATCTCTTGACCTGCAACTTTATGGTTATACAAATTCTGAATGTCAATATAAAAACCGAGGCGCCACTTTTTAAAATACCACACCTTATCGATACGAAGATCCAGTTGATGATAAACTGGTGTTTTCATCGCATTGTAACGACTGTTGTCCGGATAGGGGCGACGTCGAGCATCCCATGCTGCAGTCAATGCAGACAATGTCTCATCATAAGGAGTATAAGGCACTCCTCCAGACAGATACCATTTCACACCAGCCGTCCAATTCGCTCCAAATTTATGAATTGCAGAGATATTCAGAATATGACCCACATTCCAACTCGAGGAAAGATAATGCGAAGTAGGTTTCAACTGATCATCCATTTGGTTAACCTGCGATACGAAATAGGTATAGGAGACATTGACAACCGTATTATAAAGATCCAAATTGCGATAGGAAATTTCACCTCCATACGCCCGACCTTTACCCACTGAACGAGCCGGCACATTACCTACAATATAGTCTGCGAAATCGCCTGTAGATACCGGCAACGAATCCAACAACGAGACAGGCAACTGCGAATATTGTTTATAAAAATATTCAAATTTTATATCCGACCGTGGAGTTGGAGAGAAATTGATTCCAGCCACATATTGATTGACTGCCATATAGCGCAGTCCAGCGCGTTGTTTATACCCTGGGACCACATTACCGTCATACCCCATTGTGGTATAACTCGGTTCTTGATAATAACGGGCAACAGAAGCACTTACGCGCCATTTAGGAGCAAATTGATAGAACATGCTCAGTCGCGGAGAAAACTGATCAAAAGGGTTAGAGGTATGTTTCGAATAGGTCATACCATCCATCCGAAAACCGGCCGATACTGCCAATTTTTCGTTAAAGAAATTACGGCTTAACGTAGCGAACAACTCGTAACGTCCGATCGTAAAATGGCTTTCGGAGAAATCATCCACCTCCTGATTTTGCACATACACTTTGCTAAACGATTCGCTACGATAGGTTCCCACACCACCTCCGATGCCTGCATTTAACCGAAATCCTTTCAAATCCCACAGATTAATCGAAGCGCGAGCCCGGTAATTTCCCTCACGACTATCTATATCCAGAATCCGAGGCAACGATTCATCATTGTCACGGTACTTGTACATTTCGTTTTTCAGGTAATCACGACTGGCCGTAATCTGTAATTTACCTCCAGAAAACATATGGTTATATCCAGCTCCAAACACATAACTGGTCTGGTTGCTTTCAGGCATATAACCCAATATATATTTTCGATCCTTTTCAGGATCTTTCAGTCCCAGATTCAACCGATTTTTATCGAAAGAGCCTAATCCGATCAGAAAAATCTCATCCCGGTCAGACAACTTCGATGTCACTTTAAATTGGTAATCGTTATATGTCGGCAAAAATGGAAGCTTCAACACCTTAAACAACATTTGCAGATAGCTACGGCGAAATGATCCGACCAAGGTTGTCTTTCCATCCGATGAAAGCGGTGTATCCAAATTAATTCCCACATCCGAAGCTCCTAAAATCAGCTTACCGTGAAATCGGTCGGTATTACCCGCTTTGGTCTGCATATCCAAGACTGAACTCAAACCACTCGGCAAATTGGAAGGGAAGGCACCTGTATAAAAATTGACAGATTGTAAAAGAGCCGGATTAATCAACGAGGCGTAACCGCCAGATGCTCCTTGCACAGCGAAGTGATTCAAAACTGGAATTTCAATCCCATCCAGATAAAAACGGTTTTCACCAGCTCCACCACCTCGCACCAACAGATCATTACGGTTGGCTGTCGGAATAAACAGGACTCCAGGAGAAGATTGTACAACTTTGGAAATATCACGATTGGCACCGGGAGTCAAATCAATCTCCTCTGTACCGATTCTGCGCATTGAAACCGGGGATTCTGTGGTCGGACGGAACGGAGAAGCACTGACGATCACCTCATCCATTGTCACAGTTCTCTGTTCCAATTCAACCCGTATTTCGGCAGGAGTAGATGTTGTCACTAAAAAGGACTCTGTCAACACATCTTTAAAATCCTCAGCGTCCACATAGAGCGAATTATATCCGACAGGCACACCTTCAAGTTGGAAGCGGCCATCTTGATCCGTTTGCTGTTGAAGGGTATCTCCGACCACCAAAACCAAAGCTCCGGAAATCGGTTTTTGTTCATTTTTCGAGATGATTACGCCGCGAACAATTCCAGTGCGAACCGTCGTAGATGACTGCGCCCATGCACTGAACCCACACAACACCAACAGACAAATTCCTATATAAAATTTCATACACCTACCGTTGTATTTTAACACTTCGTAAAATTAACATAACTCAAAGCAATATCATACTGCCACTCACAATTTTAACGCCACAATATTACTGACACATTGAAATTAGGAGCTATTTTTTTCATTTCACATGACATACTCCGGTTCACCTCATATTAGATATTCAGATGATTTTATATCTTTGTCCATTGTCATGGAAACTATGCAAAACAGCGTCACATCAGATACACAAACTGTCGAGGCGCAACACGTACGCCTTTCTGAGCTAAAGTCCTCACAGGTCGGACTGATCACTAAAGTCTTTGGCCACGGTTCTTTCCGCAATCGAATCACGGAAATGGGGTTTATTCGTGGAAAAATTGTCAAAGTGATCAAAAACGCCCCTCTATTGGATCCGGTCGAATACGAAATTATGGGATACCGCATTGCATTGCGTCGCAGTGAAGCGGAGTTGATCGAAGTTATACCATTAACGGCACTTCCTCAACTGACATTGGATCAACATGCCAACCATCATGCTCATATCCATTTTCGACACCACTCGCAGCCCCAGGCCAAAGCTTCCCATCAAGATTGGCTCAAAAAAATTTGGCCCAGTCAGTGGACAAAGAAAAACAATCACGAGCACACTGCCTCAGCAAACCACAAAACCCTAAATGAGTGGAGCAGTTTTAATGCGGGAAGTCATCTAATCAATGTTGCCTTAGTCGGCAATCCCAACTGCGGTAAGACCTCATTATTCAACCTGGCTTCAGGATCACACGAGCGGGTAGGGAATTATAGTGGTGTAACAGTAGATGCCAAAATTGCCCGTTTCCATCAAGGCAACTACACATTCAACCTGGCAGATCTCCCCGGCACCTATTCCATTACAGAATACACCCCTGAAGAGCTATATGTGCGGACTCATATTCTGCGCGAAATGCCCGATGTGGTAATCAACGTCATCGACGCAACCAACCTTGAACGGAATTTATATCTGACCACACAGCTGATCGATATGGACATCAAGGTGGTTATTGCCCTAAACATGTATGACGAACTGGAAAGCACCGGTGCAAAACTCGATTATCGTCATCTGGGCGGTATGTTGGGTATTCCCATCGTTCCGACCGTTGCCTCTACAGGTAGAGGAATTCACGAATTATTTGAAACGGTTATCCAAGTTTTTGAAGATAAGAACCCTACTGTACGACATATCCACATCAATTACGGCTCCGATCTCGAAGCTGCAATCAACACCCTGCAGGCTCAGATTTGGGAAAACAAGGATATTGTAGCGCACTACTCTTCGAGATACTTGGCAATCAAATTGCTCAAGGGAGATAAGAGCACAGCCAAACTCCTCGAAAAGTGCACGAACTTCAACAAAATCCAACAGACCCAACTGCTTCTACAACAAAAACTGACCAAACAGTTCGGCGACGAACCTGAAACCACGATTGCCGACGCCAAATATGGTTTTATTGCCGGTGCATTGAAAGAGACCTTTCAAGGAGAAACACGCGACAAACACGCTCGCACCAGCAAAATCGACCATATTATGACCAGTAAAATCTGGGGATTACCGATCTTTCTGTTATTAATGTGGATCACCTTCCAGGCCACCTTCTCACTGGGAGCCATTCCTGCCGGATGGATAGAAAATGGTGTAAGTTGGTTAAGCGACTTCATCATGAAGGTTATGCCTGAAGGGGCATTACGCAATTTACTCGTAGATGGTATTATCAGTGGAGTGGGTGGGGTAATTGTCTTTTTACCCAACATCTTGATTCTGTTTTTCTGCATCTCATTGATGGAAGATACTGGATATATGGCCCGGGCTGCTTTCATCATGGACAAACTGATGCACAAAATCGGATTGCATGGCAAATCATTCATTCCATTACTGATGGGCTTTGGATGCAACGTGCCGGCTATTATGGCTACTCGCACTCTTGAAAGTCGTAAAGATCGCATCCTGACCATGCTGATCATTCCATTTATGTCATGCAGTGCACGTTTGCCTGTCTATGTGTTGCTGATCTCCGCATTTTTCGTTCAGAAACAAGGTTTGGTACTCCTTTCAATCTATCTGCTGGGCATCATTGTAGCGATCCTCTCATCGATTCTATTCAAGCGCCTGTTTTTCAGAAAAGAGGAGGCACCTTTTGTCATGGAACTCCCCCCATACCGAGTTCCGACAGGTCGCAGTGTCGTGCGACATATGTGGAATAAAGGAGTTCAGTATCTGCGCAAAATGGGAACCATCATTTTGGTTGCATCCGTAATTGTATGGGCATTGAGCCATTATCCTGTCGGAGATCCGTCCCTCACCCCCATCCAACAACAAGAACAATCATACATTGGACGTATCGGTAAAGCGATTGAGCCGGCAATACGTCCTTTAGGATTTGACTGGCAAATTGGCATCAGTCTGGTCAGTGGACTTGCAGCCAAAGAAATTGTGGTCAGCACCATGGCCGTATTGACCGATTCCGGGGAGAATGAAACTACATTGAGTGAAAAATTACAAAGCCAAGTTTATACCCAAGGTCCACATATAGGAGAGAAGGTATTTACTCCGTTGAAAGCCTATACGATGATGGTCTTTATCCTCTTGTATTTTCCATGTATTGCAGCCATTACGGCAATATACAAAGAGGCTGGACGCCGTTGGGCCTTCTTTACTCTATTCTATACAACAGGGTTGGCATGGATTCTGTCTTTCATTTTCTACCAACTGGGAAGTTTATTACTATAACCCCACAAACATTTATCGTAGAAAATAATAATTGACTGCCAGCTCCCTCCGAATAGGATAGAGGAGACAAACGCACCGTCGAAATGGAAGGATGTCAAATGAACTTATGAGGCTCTCAAAACCGACAATAAACCATTATTCATTTTGCATCTCTATACCGACAATTAACAACAAAAACAACACTGTGTCAGAATCCGCAAACAAACCAAACTAAATACCCATGCAGGACATTATTGCATATATTATTGTTGCGGCTTGTGTTATATGGGCTGGCAATATGCTATACCGACGGCTGAAAACTAATGCTGTCGATAAATGCAAAGGGTGTGCTGTCCGTGCTGCCTGTCAAGGTGTCAAAACTTTCAACAACACACCCGACTGTCCCCGTACAGACTTGAAGTCACAAAAAAATTCAACACATTCCTCAAAATAAATCTGCCTCATTACAACTGAGACACTAAGTAGCGAACAACATCCAGTTCGGTAGTAATCTTACGGAATCCTGCAGCAGATTGTTTTGTTCGTCCTAACAACACATTGCTCATTTAACTTGACGATTTCTGTCTCAAGCATTGTGGCACCCAGCACATCAGCAGCCTCGTCCTCTGCTTCACAAGCTAAAATCAAAAATCTATCTGTTTTTATAGCTTTTACACGGATTAGAGACTCTGTGTACTAAGTTTTTTTTTCGTATCTTTGTTTAGATGTTAAGGATATATAAATCCAAAACAAAGATTTACAATCAATTAACCAGCAAAAACCTAATAAAGCTACTATGAATAGCAGAGAGCGAGTATTGAAGGCTTTCCGCCGCATGGAGGGTCTGCCAGATCGAGTGCCTGTTCAATTCGACCTATGCCGCCAACATTTGGAGTATTTCGGCAAGAAACTCAACATTCCCGTACATGTCACTGACAACCTGTATGAAGATGTCACCTACCGAATCAGCGGTAATGAGATCCGTACCGCTATGGGTAGTGATGCCGTCATTGTAGGTGCTTCCGTTTCAGACGATTTCAAAATTGAGAAACGTGAAGACGGAACCTGGCTCAACGAATACAAAATGCGCATGCAGCAAGGTTCACTTTATGTTGAAGTTGTCGAATATCCATTGGCTAATGCTCAGACAGCAGAAGATATCAAAAACTACCAGTTCCCCGATCCAGACGCTCCGGGACGTTATCGGGATGCTGAAGCTCTGATCAAAAAATACAAAGACGACTATTTCATCATCGGCGATATTGAAGTGACCTTGTTCTCACTGGCACACCAGCTGGCGGGATTTGAAAAGATCCTGATGAGCATGTTCATGGAGGATGAATATCTCGAACCTCTGTTTGCAGCCTGCGGTGAATTCCAGACGCAAATCGCATTACGATTGATCGATCGTGGAGTTGATGCAATCTGGGTCGGAGACGATTTCGGTTCACAAACCAATACCTTGTTTGCCCCCGAAATGTTCCGCAAACTGCTGATGCCATATTACAAAAAGATGATCGACACCCTGAAAGCCAAGAAACCGGATCTGGTCATGATTCTGCACAGCGATGGAGCAGTAGGTTCTTTGATGCCGATGATCAAAGAGTGCGGCTTCGATGTTTTCAACCCTGTTCAGCCAGGTGTTCCCAAACACTCTCCACAAGAGGTTAAAGACAACTTCGGTGATCAATTCGCATTCTGGGGGGCTATCGACCAGCAGTATCTGATGCCGAACGGCACCGACGAAGAGCTGGAAGCCGACATTAAAGAACGGATTGAAATCCTCGGTAAGGGTGGTGGATATATGGTGGCTCCTGCCCATATTATTCAGGCAGACGTCACACCCGAGCGTGTGGAAAAGTTCATCGAACTCTGCAAAAAACACAGCAACATTTATTAATTAACTGAGGAATACATACCAACTTCAAGGATAAATAACATAAACTACACAGGTTATCCTGGAAGATAAACTATAAAATAAAGAGAGAGGGTAATCCCTCTCTCTTTATTTTTACCATAACAAACTCTAATACAAACCTTTATTTATAATCACATTTCCTATGCTTTTAATGCCGCAACTAAAGAGGGCATCATAGTCCAAATCGTATGTTCGGTTTGGGCTGTATAGAAATTCCCATCAACTACAGACTGCTCATTAGTAGCGACACCCAGTCGAACAGCAGGTTGGGCCATAGGATGCAACGCCAAGCGATGTCCTGCCGTTATCCCTGCAAAATCAAACATCATGGCCGCCGCACAATGCCCCACCATAATCTTTCCCTTTGCACCAAATGCACGAATCACCTCCATCATATCAACATTATGGGGTTCTGATTCATGTGCTCTGAAAACCGGAATGGCATCACCACAAGCAAACACCAATGCATCGAAATCATCCTCTTTCCCTCGTAAATTAGCTACAACATCATCTGCCAACAACGTAATACCTGAATTCGTTTTGATCTCACAGGTCGGAGCTACTGCATACACTTTGTAATCAATTCCATTCTCATAAAATGTTTCAAGATACTGAAACAGGCCAAATCCATTCACCGGATTAACAGCCAAAACTGCAACTTGTTTTGCCATAACTCAATCCCTTTATGTTCAACTATAGTTATTATTTGTAAGTTTCTTACTTTTGTAATGCAAACATAAGGAATCACAAACTGACGTACAAGAAGGCACATAAAAATCAGATGGTTACATCGATGTAACCTTTATTGAATACCAGCGGTATAAAATCAACAATAAAATGAAAAATTTTCACCATGAAGGAAATTGTCCAGTCCGGGACATCTTGGCACGGATCGGGGAGAAGTGGCCCATGTTAGTCTTAATTACACTGCATAGCAATGGTACAATGCGTTTCAATGACATTCAACGCTCATTGGACGATATCTCTCAGCGCATGTTAACAGTAACCTTGAGACGATTAGAAAATGATGGTTTGATATCCCGAAAAGTATATGCAGAGATTCCACCCCGTGTGGAGTACACCTTGACCGATATGGGGCAAAGCCTTATTCCTCTTATTTCAAATTTGGTCGATTGGGCTTTAGAACATATGGAGGCTATTTTAGCGTCACGACAATCAACCCAACAGTAGTGTTATCCTGCACTTTTCAATCAAATATAGCGAGAATTTGCTGCAGCAATTTGATTGTCAAAAGTTCCCTACAAAACAATATAGCGTGTAAGATTGGGGGGGGGGTAAAGCCAGATTACTTTTACAACAACCGCTTAGAGATTACCTCCGTAAAATGGTCTTTGTATGAATCTGTAATCGGAATATAAACTTTCCCAAACACTATGCGATTGCGCTCAATGGTAGTCACTCGATCCAGATTGACAATAAAGGATCGGTGCACGCGAATAAAACGGGTTGCCGGCAGAGCATCCTCCATAGCTTTCATACTCATCAATGTCATGATCGCCCCGTCATCGGTATGAATGCGTACATAATCCTTCACCCCTTCAAGATAAAAAATTGAATCGAGCTGGATTTGTACGATTTTGTAATCGGTTTTAACAAAAATGCTGCGATTCTCCTTCTGTTCCATCGCGGCAACAGGAGCGGCCTCCTGTACATGGTCGTTGGCAAACCAATGCTGAGCCTTTTGTGCTGCTTTTAAGAAATCTGCATAGCTGACCGGCTTCAACAAATAGTCGATCGCATCCACCCGAAATCCCTCCAAAGCATACTGTTCAAATGCCGTAATAAAAATTACCCGCACTCTTTCAGGCAACAATCGAGACAACTCCATACCACTGAGTTGTGGCATTTGTATATCGAGGAACAGCAGATCAATATTTGCATCCGAATGCAACGCATCGATCACACTGAGTGCATTGGTGTAACATCCTACCAACTCTAAAAAAGGGGTTTGACGTACATATCCTGCAATCAGATCACAAGCTAAAGGTTCATCATCAACAACAATACAACGCAATGCAGACATATCTCAACCGTTTTCATTTGTGCAAAATAATCATTTTCGTTCAGACCGCCAATCAACGATCCAGCAAAGAGGGCTTTAACGTTAATATTAACTGCGCCACAAAGCGATCGCCAATTCGATCCAACCGTAGAATATGACGATCCATATAGAGCAAATTCAATCGACGACGCAAATTTTCAATACCAATTCCCGATCCACTTCTATCTTGTCCATTTTTAGGGAAATAGCTGTTTTCAACCGTACAGATCAATGTGTCAGAACTGGTCAATTTAATGGAGATATGAATAAAAGAGTGCCCCTCAGGACTCACACCATGTTTGAATGCATTCTCGATTAAAGTAATAAACAACAGAGGTGCCACTACCACCCCCTTGTCGTCATCCGGCAAATCGACTTCCAACTGTACATCTTTTGAAAGACGCAAACTCATCAGCTCAACGTAACTGCGTATAAATGTCAACTCCTTGGATAAAGGCATCAACTCCCGATTATTTTCATAAAGCACATACCGCAAGAGTTGACCCAGAGAATGTAAAGCATACTGAGCCTGCTGCGGGTTGATCGCCACCAACGCATAGATATTATTCAAAGTATTGAATAAAAAATGGGGGTTAAGCTGGCTTTTCAAATTTTGCAATTCCGCTTTGGTGCGCTCTTTTTCCACCTCTTGTTTTTCACGTTCCACTCGATACCAGCGGCCTGTCATCTTAATCGCTACACTCAGCCCGGTAATTAACAACAAAATACCCGCATCATGTAACACAAACACAATAGAGAATTGTCGACGGAAACGAGGCATTGGAGGAGGTGGAGTTCCCATCATATAAACGCGGTGAAACATATGCCACAAATGCGTACCATATGCTAATGCCAGAATCAAAACGACATTTGTCAAAATAAATGCGGTCAAACGCTGCCGAAACAATAGTCTATCAATCAATACATAATAATTGAGATAAAAGACCACCACAAACGAGAGCGATGAAACGCAATATTCAAAATAGCGTTTCCATATAATCGTACCGCTTTCACCCTGCATGAAAATCAATGGAGAGACAAACAGCAGAGCCCATGCAATCAGATGAACAAAAAACAGGATAATATTCTTACGTGCTACAGGAGATATAAGCATAACATCAGATTGAATAAATTTGACAATATAAATGTATGCGTATTTTCCCTTGTGCACAATCTAATCGTACAGAATGGTTAAAACAGACGACCGATATCTGTTTTTTAACGATCAATTTTACGACGATTGTTAAACCATACCACCAAAGAAACGGAGACCAAAATCAATAATAAACCGATCGCATACTGCAAATTGAACGGTTCGTCAAACCAAAAGATGCCGACAAGGACAGCCGTAAGAGGTTCCAATGAGCCTAAAATAGCAGTGATGGTAGACCCGACGTTTTTTACTGCAAGAATTAAAGTTAAATTTGAGATAACTGTCGGGATTAAAGCTATTAATAGGACATTAACAATTTGATATCCGCTATTAATCGAGCCAATACCCGAAGTAAACCCAGCAACAAGACCACTCACCACAGTAGCAGCAACTAATACATAAAACGTCAGTGGTAAAGCATCTATACGACCTATACCTGATTTATTGACACCGACAATATAAGAGCCATATGTTAACACCGTAATCATCACGATTACAATTCCTTTTACATTAACACTTGCACTACTGCTCCAACTTAAAAGTGCAACACCGATCAGCGAGACCACGGCTGCAGCAATTAATCCAAACGAGCACTTCTCTTTAAACAGAGACACCATGATCAGTGCAACAAAAATCGGATACAAAAAATGGATCGTTGTTGCAATACCTGTCGGGATATAACTATACGAGATGATGAGTGCTAACGATGTACCCGCATAAAGCACACCCAAAACCAGGATTTTCAACAGCTCTATCAAAGAGACTGCAAAACTTTTCTTTTGCACCAAAGCAACCGCTCCGATCAATAATGCACCGATTCCCATACGATAGAAGAGCACCGTGGCTGCTGACATACCGCTATCGAGCAGTGCTATTGAAAAAAAAGGCACCAACCCGAAAGTCGCGGACGAAATCAACGCATAGAATATACCTCGAAAATTTCCCATAATTTTCACAAACAGTGCAAAGGTAACCGAAAACTGCTAAGATGATCAAGCCTCACACGAACTTTCAACCCTACCCATATTGACATCTACGAAGAAGGGAATGAATACACACAAACAAAAACTTTATTGTCACAAATTTTAAATATTTTTGTGTCGTGAAAAACAGTAACAGTACATATCATTTCATGGCTCTTGCAGCAGTTGTGCTGTGGGGTACCACATTCGTCTCAACAAAAACACTTTTAGGAGAGGGGTTAACGCCAGCCGATATCATGTTCTACCGTTTTTTGCAAGCCTATATCATCATGTGGTTGTTTTCACCACATTTCCATTGGCCTAAAAATTTCAAAGACGAATTGCTGTTTATCGGGGCCGGTATTTGTGGCGGTTCACTCTATTTCTTAACCGAAAACAGTGCTTTAAAACTCACTTTAGCCTCAAACGTAGCCTTGTTAGTAGGGACAGCCCCAATCCTGACAGTCATATTTTCGCGTCTATTACTGAAAACCGGGCGATTGCGCCATAACCTAATTATCGGTTCTATCGTAGCACTAATCGGCGTGGCCTGCGTTGTTTACAATGGCAGCTTTATTCTACAAATTCACCCCTGGGGTGATCTGCTTAGTTTAACCGCTGCTTTAACATGGGCACTTTATAATATCATACTCAAAAAATTAGACGGGAAATACGACACGCTCTATATTACCCGTAAACTTTTCTTTTACGGTGTTTTAACATTAACGCCTGTTTTCCTGTTCCAACCTCTGACTACGGACATTACATTATTAACACGACCGATCGTTTTAGGCAATTTGCTATTTTTGGGGTTAGTGGCTTCTCTGTTTTGTTATGTCATCTGGAATCGGGCCGTAAAACAACTGGGAACCATTGCCACCAGCAACTATATCTATATCGTTCCGTTAGTAACCCTGATCTCATCAGCCCTGATTCTAAAAGAACAAATTACCACCATGGCTTTAACTGGTGCTTTTTTGATTCTCGGTGGTGTATATGTGGCTGAAAACGGGGCATCCATACCATGCTTCAAAAAACTCTTCTCAAAACACACTGGACATGAATAAGTTTACCATTCGTAACGCAACCCCACAAGATACAGAGATCATTTATGACTTTATCCGCAAAATGGCCATATACGAAAAGCTGGAATCCGAAATGGATACTTCAGTAGAAGCCTTACATCAGGCTCTGTTCGTGGAACATCAGGCAGAAGTTGTCATTGGAGAGGAAAATGGTCAAGCTGTCGGTTTTGCCCTGTTTTTCCATAATTTCTCGACATTCAAAGGGCAACGAGGATTATACCTCGAAGAGTTGTTCATTGAACAAGAACATCGGGGCAAAGGGTATGGCAAAGCACTGCTACTACATCTCGTACAAATTGCCGTTGAAAGAAAATGCCGCCGAATGGATTGGTTGGTACTTGATTGGAATGCTCCTTCCATTGCATTTTACAAATCTCTTGGCGCCATTCCACTGGATGATTGGACCGTTTTCCGTCTGACCGAAACACAATTACATCGATTAATTGAACAATAACTTAACTATTAAACCTATGATTATCGATGAAAGGGAAAGTCGCCACGATTATATCGTGGAAGCAGCCCGGCAAATCATGACGGCGGGTCGAACCGCACCCCAAAGCAAAGGGATGGACCATATTGAAATCATCACATTGACAGGGGAGTCCATCTGTGAATTGGCTGCAGGGATGCGTTTGGCAGCCGATAAAACAGGCATGCAGTTCTTTTTACGTGACGCGGATAACATCGAACAGTCAGGTGCCGTCATATTGGTCGGCTCGCATCCAACTACCATAGGACTAAACTGTGAATACTGTGGTTATCCAAGCTGTGCTAAAAAGACCGAAAATGAAGGAATCCCATGTGCTCTAACCTCTGTGGATTTGGGTATCGCACTCGGAGCAATGGCTGCTGCAGCGTCTGCACTGCACATTGATAATCGCATCATGTTTTCCGCTGGTTACGCAGCCCGAGAAATGAATCTTTTACCCAACTGCAGCACGATATTTGCCCTGCCATTAAGCATCAGCTCAAAAAGCCCATTTTTTGACAGAAAACCAAAACAGTAACAACCATACAAGCCCTTATGATTTCATCACCGGCCCTTGCCAAGGAACTCAAACTCCGCTGGAATAAAATCCAGCAAAACATGAGCGACGTCCATGCAGACGGACTGCTAATCTGCGATAATGTCAATCTATATTATGTATCAGGACGTATTTTTCGAGGATATTGCTATATTCCGGTAAAAAGAGAGCCGATCTTTTTTGTGCGTCGGCCACTTGGGCTAAACGGCACACAAGTGGTTTACATTCGGAAACCGGAGGAAATCGGAGAATACTTACAAAAGAACGGTATAGCATTTCCCGATAAATTACTGCTTGAATCGGATTCTATCAGTTATTCCGACTATAAACGTTACGAAACCATCTTTATACCGAAAGAGGTTTTAAATGGAACTGCCTTACTACGTCGTTGCCGCAGCATTAAAACTCCATACGAAATTGATCTGATACGTCGATCCGGAGAACTTCACGCCAAAACCTACGAGACGATTCCATCGCTTTACCGCAAAGGAATGACCGATGTGGAATTTTCGATCGAATTGGAGCACGAATGCCGCAAGCTGGGCTCATTAGGTATTTTCCGCATCTTCGGACAAAGTATGGAGATTTTCATGGGATCGGTTTTAGCGGGAGACAATGCAGACATTCCGTCACCTTACGATTTTGCCATGGGAGGAGCCGGCCTCGACGTTTCACTTCCGGTTGGCTGTAACGGCACTGTCCTCACTGAAGGAATGAGCCTTATGGTCGATATGGGGGGAAACTTTACCGGTTACATGACGGATATGACACGTACCTATGCGATCGGTTCGGTACAAGAATTGGCTCTGAAAGCACATGAAACGTCCATCGCCATTCATCAAGCCATTGCCGCAAAAGCCCGTCCAGGCGTTGCCGCTAAAGATTTATACGAGTTAGCGGCTGAAATGGCTAATCATGCCGGACTCTCTGACTATTTCATGGGACACCGTCAAAAAGCTGGTTTTATTGGACACGGTGTCGGCATCGAGATCAATGAGGCCCCGGTACTGGCACCTCGTTCTCGCGATATTTTGGCGGAGGGTATGGTGTTTGCTCTCGAACCCAAATTTGTCATACCGGGAACAGGGGCTCTTGGCATTGAAAACACTTATGCCGTAACGGCTGACGGAGTAGAAAAGCTGACGGTTTGCAAAGAAGAGCTAATCTCTCTACAGTAGTCAGCTTAATCCATTTGCCTCCTGTAATTCAAAGCATTTCCCACACAGGAAGATTTGATCTATCACATCTCTGCACAATTCCGACTGGGCGGTAATAGTATAAATAAAGCAGAATGTCGTTAAAACATTCTGCTTTATTTATAATTTCTATCCTTACTATTTTGCAGGACTCTTAGGGCAAGGACGACATTGCCTATTGCATTGTTGTTGAAAGCAATTTGCCGTATCACTTTTGCTTCTTGACTTGTTTCCCTTACATACTGCCGTACACTTTGCAGAAGAACAGGGTTGTTTCCGACAATTTACATCAGAAGAGCATGGCTGCTCCGCACAATTCACACAACACTCGCTCTTAGTCTGAGGACATGGCCGTGTAGCGCACCGCCGCACATTTTGTGCCCACACAAAATGTAAACACTAAAACCAAGACTAAAATAAATATCACCACTTTTTCATAGCGATATGGCGTAAATCAGCAAAACATTATAATAGGCCTAATATACATACATTTATTATAAAAGTCAACCATATTAAAATCAACATCTTTCTGCACAACAGACAATACACGCCTTAAATTTGAAATATATTTCTTACTTTTGTTGGAATTGGAATCGACAATATGCTATTGTCGATTCAACAGATGGAATTTTCTTAACAAATCGAAAAATATCCTGATCGTGAAGACACAACTCTCAAAAGTACTCGTCCTGGGTTCGGGCGCACTCAAAATCGGCCAGGCCGGAGAATTCGACTATTCCGGATCTCAAGCACTTAAAGCGATGAAAGAGGAGGGTATTGCTACCGTCCTGATCAATCCGAATGTAGCAACCATTCAGACCTCTGAAGGCATTGCTGACCGAGTTTATTTCTTGCCATTGAACTCCTACTTCATCGAAGAGGTAATTAAAAAAGAGCGTCCAGATGGTATTCTGCTCGCGTTCGGTGGACAAACCGGACTGAACTGCGGTACCGAATTGTACCGTAACGGTGTACTGGAAAAATATGGAGTACAAGTGTTGGGAACTTCGGTTGAAGCAATTATGAATACCGAAGACCGCGATCTTTTCGTAAAAAAACTGAACGAAATCCATATCAAGACTCCACGCAGTATCGCTGTCAATACCATGGAGGATGCTGTTAAGGCGGCTGAAGAGATTGGATTCCCAATCATCATCCGCTCGGCATACGTACTGGGAGGTATGGGAAGCGGCTTCTGCAACAACATGGATGAGTTGCGCACACTGGCCGAAAACTCCTTCTCATACGCTCCACAGATTTTGGTCGAGGAGTCGCTCAAAGGATGGAAAGAGATCGAGTTTGAGGTAATCCGAGATAAAAACGACCATTGTTTCACGGTAGCCAGCATGGAGAACGTTGATCCACTGGGTATTCACACCGGTGAAAGTATCGTCGTAGCACCTACCTGCTCACTCGATCAGGAAGAGTTGACCTTCTTGCAGGAGATGTCGAAAAAGACAATCCGCCACCTCGGTATTGTCGGAGAGTGTAATATCCAATACGCGTTCAATTCTGAAACCGATGACTACCGCGTTATCGAAGTAAATGCACGTTTAAGCCGCTCTTCAGCTTTGGCATCAAAAGCAACCGGCTATCCGCTGGCTTTCGTAGCCGCCAAACTGGCCTTGGGATATACGTTGGACGAAATCGGCGAGATGGGAACGCCCAACTCTGCCTATGTCGCTCCAGAACTCGACTATATGATCTGCAAGATTCCCCGTTGGGATTTGAGCAAATTTGCCGGTGTTTCACGCCGTATCGGATCGAGCATGAAATCTGTCGGTGAAATCATGGCCATCGGTAAGAGCTTCGAAGAGATTATCCAGAAGGGTCTGCGTATGATCGGACAGGGCATGCACGGTTTTGTATGCAACAACGATCTGAAATTCGAAGATCTGGATGACGAATTGGCCAATCCAACCGATATGCGCATGTTCGCCATTGCTGCAGCGTTTGAAAAAGGTTATACCGTTGAGAAGATTCACGATCTGACTAAAATCAGTACCTGGTTCCTTGAGAAACTGGAAAACATTTACCGTTACTCACAGGTAATTAAACAATACAACCAGATCAATGAGCTTCCTGCCGATGTATTGCGTGAAGCTAAACGTCTCGGTTTCTCTGACTTCCAGATTGCCCGCCTGGTAGAGAATCCGACCGGCAGCATGGAAAAGAAGGTGATCGAAGTCCGCAATTACCGTAAACGTTTGGGAGTATTGCCTTCCGTAAAACGAATCAACACGGTAGCTTCAGAACATCCGGAATTGACCAACTACCTCTACATGACATACGACGGTTCAGAGCATGATATTGCTTACTACCACAATCGCAAATCGGTCATTGTGTTGGGGTCTGGTGCATACCGCATTGGTAGTTCTGTTGAGTTTGACTGGTGCTCGGTAAATGCTGTACAAACAGCACGCAAATTGGGTTATACCTCTATCATGATCAACTACAACCCTGAAACGGTTTCTACCGATTATGACATGTGCGACCGACTCTATTTTGACGAACTCTCTGAAGAGCGCGTGCTTGATGTCATCGATTTGGAACAACCGAACGGCGTAATGATTTCTGTGGGAGGTCAGATTCCGAATAACCTCGCGATGAAGCTGCAACGCCAAAATGTACCTATTTTGGGTACGCCTGCTGTTTCGATCGACCGCGCTGAAAACCGCCATAAATTCTCTTCGATGCTTGACAACCTGGGCATCGATCAACCGGAATGGAAAGAGCTTTCCTCAATGGAGGATGTAAACGAATTTGTGGATCGTGTCGGCTTCCCTGTATTGATTCGTCCATCATACGTATTGTCAGGTGCTGCTATGCGTGTCTGCCATACTAAAGAGGAGATGGAACACTTCTTGGGCATCGCTGCCAAAGTATCCAAAGAGTTCCCAGTGGTGGTTTCACGATTCCTCGAAAATGCCAAAGAGATCGAATTCGATGCAGTGGCTCATGCAGGAGACATTATCGACTATGCAATCTCTGAGCACGTAGAGTTTGCCGGTGTACACTCTGGTGATGCAACATTGGTATTCCCGGCCCAGAAAATCTATTTCGAGACCGGTCGCCGCATCAAAAAGATCAGTGCAAAGATTGCCAAAGAGTTGAATATCAGCGGACCATTTAACATTCAATTCTTAGCTAAAAACAATGAGATCAAAGTAATCGAATGCAACTTGCGTGCATCCCGCAGTTTCCCATTTGTATCCAAAATTCTCAAACGCAACTTTATTGAAACTGCGACCAAAATCATGCTTGATGCCCCATATAACAGACCCGACAAATTCGACGTGGATTACATCGGTGTCAAAGCTGCACAGTTCTCGTTTGCACGTCTGCTGAATGCTGATCCGATTCTCGGCGTCGATATGGCATCGACCGGTGAGGTTGGCTGTTTGGGTGATGACTTCAACGAAGCTTTGCTCAACTCTATGATTGCAGTAGGATACAAGCTTCCACAGAAGAATGTCATGATTTCTTCGGGATCGGCTAAATCAAAAGTCGATATGCTCGAAGCTTGCGGCGAGTTGGATAAGAAAGGTTATACAATTTACGCCACTTCAGGAACTGCACAATTCCTGATGGAGAATGGAGTCAAAGCCATTGCAGTAAGTCGTCCGGATGAAAACAAGGAGGACAACGTATTGCATCTGATTGCCGACAAGAAGTTTGATCTGGTGGTAAATATTCCTCGTGATCACACTACCCGCGAACACACCAACGGCTACAAGATTCGTCGTGCTGCCGTAGATCACAATATTCCACTGATCACCAATGCCCGTCTTGCAGCGGCATTCATTCACGCTTTCTGTTCCATGAAGATGACAGACATTGCCATCAAAGCATGGGACGAATACAAATAGGCACTTGAATTGCACTATAACTGTACGCAGTTGTAGGTGATTTTTCAAACACCCAAAACGCTCTGACCGGTCCATTTCATTCCGGTCAGAGCATTTTTCATCGTAAGCATTTTAAATTCGATTTGAGCTATGGAATGTGGTAAATACGATTACCGGATTCAACCAGGTGAGGTTGATCTGACTCAACGTGCATCAATCATTACACTCGGCGACCATATTTTGCATGCTGCGGGTGAAGACGCAGACCGTTTAGGATTTGGGTTGCGTTGGATGCAAAGTAATAACACCACCTGGGTGCTTTCACGTATGGCCATCGAAATGGAACGGTACCCGGACGAATACGAAACATACCAAATCGAAACCTGGGTCAGTGATGTCAACCGCTTGATGTCAACCCGTAACTTTATTCTTTATGACATGCAGGGCTCGATAATCGGCAAAGCTTGTACCAATTGGTCGATGATCGATTTCAAGACTCGTCTGCCGCTCGACCTTCGCAATATCGGTCAATATCAAGCTGCCATCATTCCACAAGATCCGCCTATCGAGCGACCTGCCAAAATCACCAAAATTAACGGCACGGTTACGGAATCACATCTGATTCGATACAGTGACATCGATTTCAACCAACACACCAACAGCATGAAATATGTGCAATGGATGGTCGATATGCTGCCTCTCAAAAAATTCACAGACCAACGTTTATGCCGGTTAGACATCAATTTCCTACACGAGACTCGTTATGGACAACTGGTCCAAATCGTCATGGAGAATGATGATAATTTCGATAAATTCGAAATCAAATTGGCAGATACCGGCGTTGCAGCCTGCAAAGCCACGTTACGTTGGATGTAATTATTCCTTATTTTATATAGATCATGAATAGCGAAGACGCCATCAAACAGAAAGTACAACGTTGGATTGTATGTGGATCTGCCGCAATCATGCTCGGTAAATTCATCGCTTTTTGGGTGACCAATTCGGTCGGAATCCTGACCGATGCCATGGAAAGTATTGTCAATGTAATTGCGGGATTTATTAGCCTATACAGTCTCTATTGGGCTGCCAAACCTAAAGATGCGGAACACCCATTCGGACATGGTAAAGTGGAATTGATCTCGGCTTCAATCGAAGGGTTACTGATCATGGTCGCCGGAGGAATTATCATTTTTGAAGGCATCCGACGACTCTTCAACCCCTCTGAAATCGGACAACTTGATATCGGTATTATCGTCGTTGCATCGGCAGGAGTACTGAACTATCTGATGGGGGCATACAGTATCCACATGGGGAAACGGTACAACTCTATCGCACTGATCGCAGGCGGCAAACATCTTCAATCGGACACCTATTCAACCATCGGTTTGGTGGTCGGATTGTTACTTCTCTATTACACACGGATTGGGTGGATCGACAGCGCATTGGCTTTGATCTTCGGTTCAATCATCATCGTCACCGGTATTTCCATTTTGCGTCGGACGATCGCTGACTTGTTGGACGAAGCAGACAAAGAGTTTCTCAATAAAATGGTACTAACCATCACCCAAAATCAACGTCCAGACTGGATCGACATCCATAACTTAAAAATGATCAAATACGGTAGCAGCTTTTACATCGATTGCGACCTCACTCTGCCATGCTACTACACAATCGGCCAGGGGCATGATGCCTGCCTGGCTCTGAAATCAGCCATCGAACGGGATTTTTCCGATCGTGTCACGCTCTCTGTACACTCAGATTCTTGTGAAGAGAGACACTGTGAACATTGTAAAATGGAAGAGTGTCAGTATCGCAAGCAAGCTTTTGTCGCTCCATTACATATTACACTCGACGAATTGACCGAAACGGACGAGCAACGAGGCGACGATGACAACCAATAAAAGCATCGAGATTTTGGAATGCAGCACCTTCAATTCTTTCATTAAATTGATTAGGTGAATCCTCTTTAATCTGAAAGATACGGATCAGCATGCGAAAGTTGAGCAACTTCTTTTAAATCCTAATTGTCTTTTCAAACAATAAAAGTTCCATGATTGGGGTATTGTCATGGAACTTTTTCTTTACCTCTTGACGATCTCCACGATGTGTACGCAATAATAAACACGCATATTTAAGCCATTTACAGTAATCTTTACACATCTTATTGTATTTTTGCACCCCGTAAGTCAATACGGTTATCGGATTCCGAACGACCATCTGTCAAAACCACATTCATAGAAAACACTAAATCATGATCACAGTATCCAATCTCGAAGTACAATATGGCAAACGAGTATTATTCAAAGGGGTAAACCTGAAATTCACTCCCGGCAACTGTTACGGTGTAATCGGTGCCAATGGGGCAGGGAAATCCACCTTTTTAAAGGTATTAAGCGGTGATGTGACCCCCACACGCGGTTCTGTCAGTTTTGGGCCCAACGAACGTTTGTCTGTATTGAAACAGGATCACTTCGAGTTTGATCAACACACGGTATTGGATACCGTACTCATGGGGCACCAACCGCTGTGGAATATCATGAATGAAAAAAATGCCCTTTATGCCAAAGCCGATTTTACTGACGAAGATGGTATCCGTGCCGGAGAGCTTGAAGAAAAATTCGCTGAAATGGATGGTTGGAATGCCGAAAGTGATGCAGCCAATCTGTTGAGCGGCTTGGGAATCAAAGAGTCATTGCACTACGAACTGATGGGGAACCTGAATGCCAAAGAGAAGGTGCGCGTCCTGTTAGCACAAGCTCTTTTTGGCAAACCCGACAATCTGCTTCTCGACGAGCCGACCAATGACCTCGATGTCAATACAATCATGTGGCTTGAAAACTATCTGGCCAACTATGAAAATACCGTATTGGTCGTTTCGCATGACCGTCACTTCCTGGATGCGATCAGCACCCACATCATTGACATCGATTACAGCGACATCAATCTTTTTTCAGGTAATTACAGCTTTTGGTACGAATCAAGTCAATTAGCTGCTCGTCAACAGGCCAACCAGAACAAAAAAGCGGAAGAGAAGCGCAAAGAGTTGATGGAATTTATCCAACGTTTCAGTGCCAACGTAGCGAAGTCCAAACAAACCACAAGTCGCAAAAAGATGCTCGAAAAACTCAACATCGAAGAGATCAAACCTTCGATGCGCAAATATCCGGGTATCATCTTCCAACCAGAACGTGAAACCGGAACTAAAATTTTGGCTGTAGATGGGCTTAGCAAAACGATCAATGGCGAAAAATTGTTTGACAAAGTTTCGTTTACCATTGAAAAAGGGGACAAAGTGGCCTTTTTGTCCCGTGAGCCGCGTGCAGTTACCGCACTGTTCGAGATTATTGCCGGCAACGATCAACCCGACACCGGCATGGTAGAGTGGGGTGTGACGATCAACCGAGCTTATCTACCTCTGAACAATGCCGATTTCTTTAACAATGAGCTGACCATCATCGATTGGTTAGCACAATTCTCGGACGACACCAGCGAGCTCTATCTGCGAGGTTATTTGGGAAAAATGCTCTTCAGTGGCGAAGAGATATACAAAAAAGTCAACGTACTTTCGGGAGGAGAGAAAATGCGCTGCATGATTGCCCGCATGATGATCAAACAGGCCAACACCTTGTTACTCGACTCACCGACCAACCACCTTGATTTGGAATCTATCCAGGCCTTCAACAATGCACTAATCTCATTCAAAGGGATTGTACTGATGACCTCACACGACCACGAATTCATCAATACAGTAGCCAACCGTATCATCGAAATTACCCCCAATGGCATGATCGACAAATACATGGAGTATGACGATTATCTGTTTGATGAACGCGTACAAGAAAATTTGGAAAAATTATACAACAAATAAGCGTCTGATTGAGTTTTATGGATATGGAGATGCTTGCCTCCTGTCTGTATTTCATTTTGGTGAAAGGATGGAATCGTTGTGTCAAGGACAAAACAGATACAACGATTTAATTTCAATTCACTATATTGAATAACGTTTTGAGTTATGTAAATGCTTCTAGAGACTCGTTGTGTCTATGCACAATGTTTTTTTAAAGATGGCACTTACTTAGCTTCAAGCAATTATTTATTCAAACTGACACTCCATACTGTACCGAACATCTTACCCTGTAAAAATGATTCAGATACGACGATCTTTTACGGTTTTGGGCATTGGCTGTTTCCTGATTGGGCTCGCTTTATGCACGCCTATCCAAGCTCAAACACGAACTGATTCGTTAACTCTATTACGCGCCTCATGGGATACTTTGGAATCACACCAAGGCCTGATAATCAGCAAAGCCTCAATACGTTTATTTGATTCTGATCAACAAATCTATCGCATGGATGTTGATCCAAAGTTTTTCTCTCTCCAACCCATTCAAAACACCAAACGGCAAAAGGTTAAACGGCTGGGCATACATTCTCATGCAACCGCAGCCGTAAACGGAGGCTATTTCGTTACCAAAACTCGGAAAGCCATCGCCTGCTACTTTTTGAAGATCCATGATACCATAATCGATTATACGGGAGGATTGGGTACTACAGCAATTGCCATGGACAGTTCAGGAACCGTGCATTTTCTCAACGATTTACCACAAATCGCCTCACAAGATTCCCTATGGCATCGATCTTATCCCAATGTTTTAAGTGCCGGTCCCATGTTAGTATATAATGGGAGGCAACTTTTCCGTTCACCTCAGACTCAGGATAAACGCCATCCACGTACGATCATCGGCATGCATGCGGATAGTACGCTCACATTTTTGGTCATAGATGGCCGACAAAAAGGTGCCGATGGGATGAGCCGAGTCGAATTGGCCTGGACATGCCATATGCTCGGGATGCAAAATGCACTGAATTTGGATGGAGGAGGCTCTTCGACTTTATGGTCGCAACAACGTAAGACCGTCAACCGACCTTCGGATAGAATTGCGTTTATTCGTATTCCCCGCAAAGTAGCTAATGCTATTCTCATTCTCCCTAAAACAGATCAATAGCTCCAAGTCATATCTTTTCATGGCGACTCCATCATGTTAACGAGCAATTTCACATTCCCTAGAATATAGAGATATGATTAGTTATTGCACCTCTCTGACCAATAGTGAATTAAACTTTGCATTATCTTCATCAATTGGATAACAGACAGTCTATTCCATCCAATTAGATGCGCATTCGATAAGCCAGATTTTGATCCATTTACAACTCACGGATTTTCACTATCTTTGCTCAACATCCATATTTTATTAATCATGTTGAAATTTTTTATCGGGCTATTGGCAGTAATTTCCATTCTACAAGATCTGCTAATTTACCGCCGCCTGAAAAGCATATTCGCCAAACCATGGGTACACCGAAGCTATCTAATCTCGTTTCTAATCATCGATATTGCGATCATCTGTGCCCTGATCGGATACCGCACTGCAACCAATGCAACCTCTCAAACACAGGTACAAATCATTTTGTGGACCATTGCCATCTTCATGATGACCATTGTGCCCAAACTGATCTATCTGCTCATTTCGTCACTTGATTATCCCATTTCTAAAATTCGCAAACGCAAAACGTACTGGTTTTCCATACTCGGCCTGGCTTTAGGAGTTTATTGTCTGGGAGTAATGATTTATGGAGCGTCACGCGGTCGCAACCACATTGAAGTAAAAGAGGTTACCCTTACTTTCGACAAACTTCCCGCAGCTTTTGATGGTTATCAAATCGCAATGTTTACAGATCTGCATATCGGTAACTACGGAGTCAAAAACACGTTGATCACCCGAATGGTTGAAACCATTAACGACATACATCCTGACATGATTGTCAATGGAGGTGATTTGGTCAATACCAATGCCCGGGAATTGACATCCAAAGAGATGAAAGCACTTTCCTCACTACAAAGTATCGATGGTGTATATTCTGTATTCGGCAATCACGATTTGGGGTTTTATATGAAGCCACAATCCGACGACACTTTCACACCTGCCGCCAGCGTTGTACAGCTTATCCAACAACAACAACAAATGGGATGGCAGTTACTGAATAATACCTCCATAGCTATCCATCGAGGACAAGATTCGATAGTGGTCTCCGGGGTCAACTATCCACGGGATGGTTTTCATAACGGCCGCGAAACAGGATTGGGTGGATGTGATTTGGATGCGACCTACCACAATGTATCGGACAGTGCTTTTAACATCACAATCTCACACACACCGCAAAATTGGGATGAGATTCGCAAGACTGGCAAAGCGGATCTGACTCTGTCCGGTCATGTACACGCTATGCAAATGAAACTCCACTTCGGTAAAAAGGTTTGGTCACCTGCACGTTGGATGTATCCTCGATGGAGCGGACTATACTCTGAAGACAACCAATATCTGTATATCAATGATGGGATGGGATATGTGATGTACCCCATGCGGATCGGGACTTATCCGGAAATTACACTAATTACATTACGTGCAGCACAGCAATCTTAACAAAATAACAACGCGTTCTTACAAGATCGGATAAAAATATTTTAGACCCGTTTATATCCATAAAATTTCACCATTTTTAACAAATGGTGATAAACTTACCATAAAACACCATTCCTTTGAGAAAAAATCCCTATATTTATCGGCAAAATTAATTTTCATCAAATGAAACGACGTCTCAAGGTCGGCTTATTGCTGCAAATTGTCATTGCAATCGTTCTCGGTATTTGCTGTTCGTGGTTCTTCCCGGAAAGTATGGTAAGAATCTTCGTTACTTTCAACTCCATTTTCAGTAACTTTTTAAGCTTTGCCATCCCGTTAATCATCGTGGGATTAGTGGCACCGGGAATCGCCGATTTGGGATCAGGAGCTGGTAAATTATTAGGAATCACCGCTCTCGTTGCATACGTTTCGACCCTGTTTGCCGGCTTTTTCTCCTATTTCACCTGCCTGGCAACATTCCCTTATCTTTTACCAGGAGGTGGGGCACACGTCGTTTCGGCAGCTGGTACCGCAGTCGAAGCGACCAATCCATTAGCATCGATTTCGAGCTCAACTATCGAACCTTTTTTCACCATTGCCATGCCACCTTTCATGGACGTAGTATCGGCACTGGTACTTTCATTTATCCTTGGATTAGGATTGGCTGCTTTGCCCGGTCGCGCATTCAAAGATGTCCTCAGTGAATTTGGAGACATTATCAATATGCTGATCGGGAAGGTTATTGTTCCCTTGTTACCCCTCTACATTTTCGGCATCTTTCTGAAAATGGGTGCAGAAGGACAAGCCGCTCAAGTTATGAAATTATTCCTGAAGGTGATCATCATCATCTTTGTCATGCATATTGCACTGCTGTTGATCCAGTACCTGATTGCCGGATTAATCGCTAAACGCAATCCGCTCAAATTATTAAAAACCATGCTGCCTGCCTATGCTACAGCATTGGGCACCCAATCGTCTGCTGCAACCATCCCGGTTTCGCTTCAACAGACAATCAAAATGGGTGTTCATCCCGATTTGGCTGGTTTTGTTGTTCCGCTTTGTGCTACCATCCACCTTTCAGGCAGTATTCTGAAGATTGTCGCTTGTGCATTGGCCATCATGTGGATGACACCGGATACCTATCCAATCACATTTGAATTATATACCGGATTCATTTTCATGCTTGGTATTGCGATGGTAGCAGCTCCGGGAGTACCTGGAGGAGCTATTATGGCGGCACTCGGCTTGCTGTCATCGATTCTCGGATTTAATGCCGATTTGCAAGCTTTGATGATTGCCCTGTATATTGCCATGGATAGCTTCGGAACTGCCGGTAACGTAACCGGAGGTGGAGCTATTGCCATTATCATGGATAAGATCTATCGGAGCATGTTGAAAAAGGGTCAAGTCGGCAAAACGCCCAAAGTGGCATAATGGTTTGCCCCAAATATCTAACATCACAATGCAATGAGGCAACGAAGCGCAAAAATCATTTTGCTGTGTACCGGCATCTTGATGCTGGTGCTATCGGTATTGCCTCATCATCACCATTGCGATGGAACGATTCGTTTTAGCGTCGCAGACAACTGCATCGAATGCAGGCACAACACAGCTGACAAACACAGCCATCCGGAAAATGATGCTACCTGTGATCTGCGTCAGCTATTTATAATGTCAGAGCACCCGAATGACAAAAGTCATCTGTATTGCCTGTGCCACTCCCATGACCAACATACTTCCGACTGTTTTCTTTTTGCACATCTTTACTTCATTTGTATAACGACCTCAACTATAACCCTTGATATTCCCGAATCTCCATGGGAATATGTACCAGGCATTGCACTTCCAAATGAGGTGCAAGTTTATGAGGTCTCAGCATTACGTGCTCCTCCTGCATTCATAGCTTAACCCACATCTTCCACGATGTGCATACTGCCGTATTCTTTTGAAAACTCATCGGCAGGAAATTTAGTATGTACTTACACAAAGCTATGATTATGTATAAAATCACTGTAACATTACTCACCGCAGCAATGTTTATCGGCTGTGGTGAGCACCAGCATCACACACACGACCATTCATCGCACGAATCGGAAATGGCGCATGAAGGCCACGCTCATGAACTCGACGAACACGAAGGAGAGCACAATCATGAAGGAGAACATGCTGCTGAATCCGGACATCCTGCAGGAGAGATCGTCTTTACCAAAGAGCAGGCAGCAGAAACTGATTTTGCGGTGTATGATGTCAAACCTGTCACCTTCAACGAAATCATCCCAGCCAGCGGACAAATCCTTTCTGCACAGGGCGATGAAGCAACCGTTGTTGCCCCTGTCAGTGGTATCGTCTCCTTCTCCTCGAAAAAATTATCTGAAGGTACGGCTGTCAATCGAGGAGAAACACTGTTTTACATCTCATCAAAAGAGATCGCAGAAGGAGATTACGCTGCAAAAATTCAAGCCACATACATACAAGCCAAAGCTGCATTTGAACGAGCAGAGAGCTTGGTAAAAGAAAAGATCATTTCTCAAGCTGAATACGAGCAAACTCGCTTGGCTTATGAAAATGCAAAAGCGGCACAAGAGGCCGTTGCCGGTAAGACAACCAACCAAGGGACTGGAGTCAGTGCCACTATTGGCGGTTATGTAACCAGTGTTGCCATCTCTGAAGGAGCGTATGTAGCTGTAGGGCAACCACTGGCAACTATTTCACAAAATCGTCGTCTTAAATTACGGGCAGAGGTCTCTCAACGCTATCATAGTCTATTGTCTACCATTACAAGTGCTAAATTCAAAACCTCGTACGACAATAAGATCTATTCGCTCAAAGATTTAGGAGGGCGCCTTATCTCGATTGGCAAGGCATCGGACGGTACATCTGCCTATATTCCGATCACATTTGAATTCGACAACCGAGCCGGTATTGTATCGGGTGCATTTGTCGAGGTATTTCTCATCTCTTCTCCACAGGCAAACAGTCTGATTATACCGATCAGCTCTCTGATCGAGGAACAGGGTGCATACTCTGTATTTGTACAGATAGATGACGACTGTTACCGTAAGCAAGAGGTTAAACTCGGTGGTAATGATGGAGAATATGTCGAAATCATCTCAGGATTGACCCCGGGTGACAAAGTGGTTAGTCGCGGAGCATATCGCGTCAAAATGGCCTCATTCTCTGGAGCCATTCCTCACGGTCATCAACACTAAACCACCACTGCCATGTTGAATAAAATCATCAACTTTTCATTACACAACAGACTGTTGGTAATGATTATGGGGGTTCTGCTACTCTGTGTAGGCACTTACACGGCCCAGCAAATGGAGGTGGATGTGTTTCCTGATCTGAATGCTCCTACTGTCGTTGTGATGACCGAAGCCCCTGGAATGGCCGCTGAAGAGGTCGAACGTACCGTTTCGTTCCCTTTGGAAACCGCTGTCAATGGAGCAACCGACGTTCGCCGTGTACGCTCTTCTTCGACTACCGGTTTTTCTGTGTTATGGGTGGAGTTCGACTGGGGAACCGACATCTATAAGGCCCGACAAATTGTCTCTGAAAAGCTCGCTGCAGTATCAGCGACATTACCGGACAACGTTGGAAATCCGACTCTTGGACCTCAATCCTCGATTTTGGGCGAACTCATGATTGTAGGATTAACCTCGGACAGCACATCACTCGAGGAGTTGCGAACCATTGCAGACTGGAACATTCGTCCCCGCCTGCTTTCCACGGGAGGCGTAGCACAGGTCACCGTTATCGGAGGCGACATACGAGAATACCAAATCCTGTTGGATCCCATTCGCATGAAAAACTACAACGTCTCTCTCGATGAGGTGTTGGCTGTTGTAGATAATTTAAGCCGCAACTCAAATGGAGGTGTGCTGAACCAATACGGCAACGAATACATTATTCGTGGAATGCTTTTGACTACCTCAGCCGAAGAGATGGGTAAAGCGGTTATCAAAACGGTTGACGGGAATCCTATTCTACTCGAACATATAGCCGATGTGCGTACAGGAGCTAAAGCACCCAAAATGGGTATTGCATCGGAAAAAGGCAAGCCGGCTGTATTGATGACTGTCACCAAACAACCCAACACCAACTCTTTGGAACTGACCGCACAGCTGGACAAAGCTATCGCTGAGATTCAAACGCAATTACCTGCTGACATTCATCTATCGACCGACAGCTTCCGGCAGGCTCGATTCATCGAAGGATCGATCGACAACATCCAGAAATCGCTGTTTGAAGGAGCACTGTTCGTCGTAATCGTACTGTTCTTCTTCTTGATGAATGTACGCACTACGGTTATTTCATTAATTGCCTTACCTCTGTCTCTTTTAGTCGCCATTTTAGCACTAAAACTAATGGGATTGACAATCAACACCATGAGTTTGGGAGGTATGGCCATTGCCATTGGTTCTCTGGTAGATGATGCGATTATCGATGTCGAAAATGTATTCAAACGTCTGCGCGAAAATCATCGATTGCCCAAAGAACAACGACGTCCCACATTACGCGTTGTCTATGATGCTTCAACGGAAATCCGAACCTCGATCGTTCATGCCACCATCATCACAATCGTCGCTTTTATTCCGCTCTTTTTCCTCAGTGGCATGGAAGGACGAATGTTGCGTCCGTTAGGAATCTCTTTCATTGTTTCCCTGTTTGCTTCAATGATCGTAGCAGTCACCCTAACTCCCGTACTATGTAGTTACCTGCTGACTGGAGAGAAGGTCTTGCGCAAAAGTGACAAAGAACCGTTCCTGTCCCGTTGGTTGAAACATATTTATAAACCGGCATTGGAGTGGGTACTCGTACACAAACGCATTGTGTTGGGCAGTACAATCGGGTTGTTTGTTGTCGCAGTGGCAATCTTTTTGAGTCTGGGCCGCAACTTCCTGCCCCCATTCAATGAAGGAGCCTTTACCATCAATGTGGCCACGATGCCAGGTATCTCTCTCGAGGAGTCAGACAAAGTGGGGCGTAATGTGGAAGAGATTCTGTTAGAGATTCCCGAAATCCAAACCGTAGTCCGTAAAACCGGTCGTGCCGAATTGGACGAACATGCACTCGGTGTCAACGCATCGGAAATTGAGGCACCCTATGTTCTCGATGAGAGATCAAAAGAGGAGCTTATTGCTGAAATCCGACAAAAACTCAGTGTTCTCAAAGGTGTTAATATCGAGATTGGACAACCGATTTCACACCGTATCGATGCCATGCTTTCGGGCACAAAAGCCAACATTGCAATCAAACTTTTCGGCCCCGATCTGAATCAGCTGTTCAATCTCGGCAACCAAATCAAAACAGCTATTTCAGGAGTAGAAGGAGTAGCAGATTTGAATGTCGAACAACAAGTGGAACGGCCGCAACTGCAAATCAAACCCAAACGTGAAATGTTGGCACGTTATGGTATTCCTTTAACCGAATTTTCTGAATTTGTCGAGGTCGCATTAGGAGGTAGGGTAATATCTCAGGTATTTGACCAAGGACGCTCATTCGATGTAACGGTCAAAGTCAACGACATCAATCGGAGTGAGATGGAACGTATCGGCAACCTCACCTTGGATGCAGCCAACGGACAGAAAGTGCCATTGAATTACGTAGCGGAACTGATCTCATCATCAGGTCCCAACAATATCAATCGTGAAAATGCACAACGCAAAATCGTGGTTTCAGCTAACGTTGCGGGACGAGACCTGAGAGGAGTGGTAAACGACATTCAAAATATAGTGAAAACCGATGTGCCACTTCCGGAAGGATATCATGTTGAGTATGGAGGTCAGTTCGAAAGTGAACAATCTGCATCGCGTATCCTGCTCTTCACCTCGATCATCTCACTGTTGATCATCTTCCTGTTGCTGTTCCAAGAATTCAAAAAACTCTCCATGGCAGGTATTATTATGATCAATCTACCTTTGGCACTGATCGGAGGTGTCTTCAGCTTGTGGATTACCGCTGGTGATATCAGCATCCCCGCCGTGATAGGCTTTATCTCACTATTGGGTATCGCCACCCGTAACGGAATTCTGCTCGTATCACACTACAACAATCTTCGAGCCGAGGGTGTATCACTGCACAACAGTATTGTACAAGGTTCTCTTGACCGTTTGAATCCGATCCTGATGACTGCCTTGAGTTCTGCTCTTGCCCTGATCCCGCTTGCATTGGGAGGCGACCTAGCCGGCAATGAAATTCAAAGCCCTATGGCTAAGGTCATTTTGGGAGGACTACTCAGTTCGACACTACTCAACGGATTTATTATTCCGGCCGTTTACCTGATTCTCAACCGTAAACACGAAAACGTATGAAAAAGAGCATCATGATGGTAGTTGTGGCCTGCATGTGCAGCATCTTACCCTTACAGGCTCAACAAAGTATCGATGAAGTATTGCAATATATAGAACAATCTTCCAAGGAGCTACAGGCTCAACGCAGATTGACTGAAGCCCAAAAACTCGAAGCCCGCACAGGCAACTCGTTACAAAACCCAACAGTAGAAATGGAAAATATGTGGCGGCGACCTGAGGCTGGCAGTGAAGCAGAATTAACAGTCATGCAAGGCTTTGATTTTCCAAGTGCCTATGCTGCGCGCAACAAAATTGCAAAACTCAAAGGTTCGGCATACGAAAGTCAAGGGGCAGAAGTGCGTCAGCAGATCTTATTACAGGCGAAATTACTCTGTTTAGAGATCATCTACCTGCGTCAACAACAAGCCTCGTTGAATGAACGTCTTTCCAACACAGAACGTTTAGCTGCCATATATCAGCAAAAACTGGAAACCGGAACAGCCAATATCCTGGAGACCAATAAAATTAATGTCGAATTAATTACGACACGGACTGCTGCCAATTTGAATGCAACCTCTTTGCAAACCTGTATGGAGCAGTTGACCAATTTGGCAGGAGGAAATCCCGTTAATTTTACTGCGACGGAATATCCAGTCGAACAGCCGTTACCTGATTATGCAAGCATTGAAGCATTATATTTAGAGCAAAATCCCGAATTGCAGCGATTGGAGCATGAACGTAATGCAGCTCAAAAAAGTATTGCGTTGAACAAAGCTTTAGGATTGCCAAAATTCGAAGTGGGATTTCGGCACAATTACGGTCTCGAAGGGAGATTGACCGGTTTTGCCGTTGGGATGTCTATTCCGATGTTTGAAAACAAAAACAAGGTGAAAGCTGCTCGGGCTCAAAGCTACTATACTGACACCCAATTACAAAGTGCAAAGTTAAACAACATTGCCCAACTTAAACAGTTGTACCAACAGGCACAGACACTGCAAGCCTCTGCCACCTCACTCGAGAACCTTTTGCAAAATCAAAACACGATAGACCTGTTGAACAAAGCGCTGGATGCCGGACAAATCTCCGTAATTGAATATTTCACTGAGGTGAATACATTTTACCAAAATCGCGAAACGTTACTGCAATTGCAAAAGGATTATCGAACCGTAACGGCTCAAATATTCCGTTACGAACTCTAACCGAACCCTTATATCTATTATTCTTCCGATAAAAAGAGAGACCGAACATTCGGTCTCTCTTTTTATTACGGCATTTATTAACAAATTGTGCAAAACTTTCAGCACATAATTCGACAAATAATCCCTATATTTATCCAAGATTTATATACGTGGGGGTCTATACCCATCTAACAACAATCGATTTTTCCATTTAAATTCTTATTGTATTTTGTATATTTTACAACAAATACAATAAAATTTTAACACACAAGAAATATTGCCGAATTGTCAGGCTATATTTGTGCGATAATAGAGAGAACAAGCAATACAAACCATTCGGGAATCATGAAAATTGTAGGCGAACCAAAAGCATTCCTCAGTAACGAAGCTCTCCAGTTGCTGAACTTGTACGAATCATTGGGCGAACGTGCCGAGATATTTTTACCCCGGCATATCTTCGACAATTTGACCAATTTCGTCAGTCTCTGCATGGAAGAGCCCGACGATCCAGCTCGACAACAGACCGAGATCAATCGTTACCTACTCAAGTTCCGTGAGGACATTCCCGGCTATACCGATGTATCGTTGATGTTGATTCCTCACAACAACTCGAAAGCATTCGAATTGAGCAGTAAACGTGGGGAGTTCGTCAAAAAGATCAACTCGGTACTCGACACTGACGGGACAACCACAGAAACCAAGAATATCCTGATCAATATCCGTGACAGCCACGATCTGTCGGTCGGAACACCTCCGATCAACAGTTCGCACATCGACTTCATGTCACAAATCCAGCTTGGTGGTCACGTGCGTGACCTGCGCAAATACCGTGATGTGATCGGTGTAACGGGTGATATTAATGAAGCTCACTGGAACTACTTGATGGATACCCTTGAGCAGATGATCAGCCAGAGTACCCATTACACAACCAAAGCCGAAGTCAATGACTTCCTGCAACGCAGCAGATGGGCCGTGAACTTCAAAGGTATGAACGGACTGATCCGCACTGTCATCTCGGGCAATGCTGATAAGGCTGTATCGTTGCTTCGCGGCGATGTCTTCAGCAAAGACTGTATCGTAGTCATGGAGTCGCCAGCACCAGAGGTACTCTACGAGCGCATGACCACAGACACCACCTCGGTATTTGTGGTCAAAGTCAAACATGCACGTATCAACCACTATGCTGGCGAAAAATGGTTCCCACTGTTGACCCGCTTGGTCATCGTGGATGATTCGAAAGAGTCTCGCAGCTCCAATACCTCGTTGGTGTTCTGTTTCCACAACGGCATCATCAACACACTCAACAAGGTACATACCAAGAAATTGGGATCTCCTTCCAATACTCAGCTCAATCTGCGTCTGATTCTCGAAAACGTCAATCCGTCATATCTCAAGGAGTTCCGTGAAAAGATCGAGGCTCAGATTGCAGAGTATGCCAACGAAATCCGCACTCAACTCGAGGAGCAGACTGGAGATCCGAACGACATTGAAAAGAGAATTACCCTGTTCAAGCTCGATTCATTCTCACGTCAAATCGTACAGGATAAATACTCTTTGGAGAAACTGCGTGACTTTATTTTCTTCCTTGAAAATTGCCACAAGCAAGATACCAAAAAGGTACAGACTCAGGAGCTGATTGACGAGTTCGAAAGCCGGATGAAAAACTATTTCTATGCCGGCAACAAACTGATCGACATTGTCACCATTCTTGAGGGTGGTGGACGCCATCAGATCAAGACTTTTGGGGATTATTTGAGAAGTAAGACCTACAACAATCTCAACAGCAAGATTCGTTATGCATGCCAGCTGATTTTGGATATTATTCCCAGCTGCTACGAACGCACCCTGCACAACCATTTCCATAAAAACTTTGGAATCAATCTCTTCTTAGAGAAATATCAGGAATACCTGACCAAGACCGTCAAAGATGCCGACAACAAAGGCCGTTTCGAGAAATTCTTGATCGATTTGGGTATTCGTGACAAATACTTTGCGCTGAAGGATGAAGACAAAGATATTGTCAAAAATTTCCTTGCAGCATTGGGTAACTTGGATCAGACCTCAATCTCTGATGATGTCCAGATGATTATCCGTGACCTGCTGTTCAATCCGAACGGTAGGCCCAAACCCTATGTTATCTACAACGAAATTCAGGCATGGGAGTACAAAGACCTATTGCCGGATGATTGCTTTGATATCAATCCATTTGATATTGAAATTGAGAACGACAGTCAAGGTCGTTTGGCATATGACCGTTTGATCAACAAATTGCAACGGATCAAATCTACACTTTCACTGTTCGACGACAGTGGAAGCCTGTGGGATCTGTTCTGCGAAAACACGACGATCATCATCAATGACCCGAACAACCCAACCGGCTACACTGATTTTAACAGCGATGCTGCCAACAACTTCTTGCGTTTCCTGAACAGTTGCAAGATCACACTGTTCCTCGACGAGGCTTATGCAGAAAGTGTAAAAATCGAAGATCGCGAACTGCCGAAATGGCGTACGTTGTCCCGCTACATCATGAACAACATTTACGCGCAGACTCGTATCAAAGCGATTTCATCACTCTCGACAACCAAAAACCTGGCTGCTACCGGTGAACGCCTCGGTGCAGTAGCAGTAACGCCTCAGGCTGCCGATTTTGCTAAATACGCCCGGGGTTGCAACAGTGCAGAGCATGGTAACAACACCTCGCTACTGATGTTGAATAACACTTTGGAGGTAGCACAAGTCGCCAAAAGCATCAAGGATCAGATCGAGGCGGAACTTCCGAAAAACGCTTCACGCTCTAAGATCAAGAAGGCGATTGTTAAATTTATTGTCAGCCAGATCGAGAAGACCAAACAAAACAACGAAATCAGCAAGACCAACCGTCAGCTCCACAAAACAGCCGGATTTGAAGGTTCTCCGCTGTACCTGTTCCTGTTGGATGAGTTGGTTGCATTGGATAAATTGGATGTATTGGGCTTGCCTGATGATTTCAAATATCATGACGAACCCTTCTTTATCTACTATCAGAGTAAACTGGTCAAGAATCTGAACCGTTTCCGTGTGAACAAGAATTTCCGCAAGGAGTCACTCACACGTATGCGTATGGCCAAGGAAATTGGACAACGTTTGCTGGACAATGCACCCGAAGGGACACAACTGAAAGTGATTCAGTCAGACGGTTCCTATCTGTTCAACTTCAAGATCACGGGACCATATTCATACCCAGACCTGCTGCTCTTCTGCCAAATGTTGGCTAAGAACAAAGGTGTAGCTATCGTTCCGTATCCTACGGGATTAGCCCGATTCTCATTGGGAGGTTACACCTCTGCATCCAAAGAAGGGCTGAAAATTCTCGGTGCGGAATTAGAGGATGCATTCTCGATCTTTATCAAATATTGGACAGAGTTTGCAATCAAACGTGCGGATCCTGCCAATAAAGAGCGAGACAGTCTTTCGATTATGAACGAAATGTTCAACTATCCGAAAGATCAGGATTTCATTGACAGCATTATCGCTGATTATCCGCTTTCCTCGAAGTACAAGAAAGACAAAGCTCCGTCATTGCAGATCCGTGACGTTCGTTCGCTGTATCACGCTTCACCCGAAAAGAGTGGGGTAACGATCACAACTATTGGACGTTCGGCCAATTCTGTAATCGAACTTCACGGGGATATCGTAGGAACCTGCCAGGACGTTTTCGAATTTATCCGCAGTTCTGCGTTTACAAAAATTTACGAGAACTTATTGGCTCAGGTATATAAACGCGTTCCTGCATTGGCAGATCTCGATTTCAATACGGTCAGCTCGAAATACAGCAAAGCTATCATATTAAAGTATATCACCAACAAACGCACCTTCCAGCCGAACCACCACGTGCTCGACAATCCGGAAGAGAGAAGCGTCATGATGGAGATTCTCATCGAGATGGAGAACCTGCTCTTCTCGGACAGCAAGATGAAGATTTTGGCCATCAACGCAACCGGCAGTCCGGAACTCGACAAGGCCAAAATGGAGGGTCTGAACTCAATCTTCAAAAAGTATATTCGCGAGATTTTGCTCCACTTCAACCTGCCTTTCGAGAAGGAGAGTCTCGAGCCGAGCCGTCGGGAGATCATCCAAACAGCAGGCACCTGCTTTGAGGAGATCACCGGTATCAAACTTTCACAGTTCAACCTCGACATCTGGATCGACGAGTTTATGCGGAACCTGCGTAACCGTCCGGAATTTTGCTGCCTGAATATTTCGAAGAAGAGTATCGGCTACATTGAGGATGTACTGCGTGCCGGAGTGGACAATGCACCGGAAATTACCGACAAGATCCTTTATCTCTATCTGCTTGAGAACGACAAGTCGTTCTACAAAATGGTCTGCAACAAACTGGCCTATTTCGACAAGCGGATCAAAGAGTGCGATGATACCGAGATGAAGATGCTCACCGAAGAGTTTGTGTCGAGTATTCTTCCGATGGAGTTGCAGGAGCTGAGCAACTACATCATGCGCAAAAAGGATATCAAGATCGCTGAAAACGAGATCTATGCCGTCAGTCGCAAAGTGGTGCGTTTCTACATCAGCCTGATCAAACGTACACGTGGTACCGACTACTACCGTCGTTATGCCCATACGATTGTACGTCTCGTCGAGACAGCTTTCAAGAAACAGAACTCGAGTGTCAACGAGATGGTTCAGCACGGTATCTCGATCTATAAGGGGTTCGATATGGAGAACAAAACTCTCGAAACCTTTGCAGGTGGACGGATCAACTGGATCAACGAGTTGATGTCCAAGTGTGGTGTGATCTCTTCGGAACAACCGGTTCAGGAGCACACTCGTATTGTCACCGACGCCAAAAAACGAGAGTATCCATTCCATAAAATGGACCGCATAGAGAGTCGCAAACCGGACGGTCTTATTCCGTCGGATCACCCGACAGAGTATATCCGATACATGGACCTGCGTCCCGATTCGGCTTTCTTTACACACCGTTTGTCGCGTTTCGTTGCCAATATGGACTCGGACGACTATCGTTGCAAAGTAGTAAAACACGGTATTGTCAAGGAGTTGGTTATCTTCCAAAAGGGGTATCTGAAATACCTGACTGATAACTACCGTCTGAACTATACGGAAGATATCAGCCTGAAAGATATTCGGAATTTCGTACCGGATGTGATTTCGCTGCTCGGAGCGCCCGAAAAGTTGATCTCATTCCCGCAAATCGGCTACTTCGACATCAAAGGTCCGACCGGAAATATCAAAACGATCGTCACCCCGTTGAAGTCAGAGGCCGACTACTTCGGTGATGTCAAAAAACCGCGTTTGACCGTCATCAACGAGAAGGTGAAAGAGATGGGTGGGACCCCGCGCCACGGCTCATTGTTCATGGTTGAAGAGAACGATGGTAGCGTATTTGTAGTCGAGATCAATGGTGACAGTGGAGTAGGCAAGAGCGAAATGATCGCTGCCTTTGTCCTGAAATGGCTGCGCAACAACCTGGAGGGTATCCGCTCTGTTAAGATGGTTGCCGGTGATATGTTCCACGAGTTCCAGGATGCGGATGGTAATCTGTACGGTATTGGAACCGAAGTGGGTGACTTCTCCCGCACCACTGACTTTGACCCGGACTACATCAAATACTACAAATATCTGTTTGAGAGCAGTGCCGACAGTAATGTCGATGACCGTAATGCCCGCAGTACCGTAAGCGGTATGTGCGACATCACAATGCCGTACAAGGTGGACATTATGTTGTCAGCCAGCAATTATGCCAAGAGCGAAGGTGGCATCACCCGTATCGACAACCCGGAAAACTTCCTGTTGTACATCGATGCTCATGGTGAGCGTAAAGAGAAGGCAACCAGTAGCGATGGCCCGAACTTCCAGCGTACACTGAAACGTTATACGGCTGATAAAAATATTGTCGAGGTGATTTCTCGCCATGGCAACTATTTGGATGATATCCTCGACTGGGATTTCTGCCAGGCCGACAAACAGTACTATCTTGCATCGTCATTCAAGCTGCTCGACAAGATCGATATTACGGAGGTGGTGAAGATGATCTTCGTCGGTCGGACCTTTACCCGCGATGAGGTGGAATACACAATCGAAGATGTAGCATTCGACATGATCCAGAACCGTTTCATCGCCACCGTTTCGTACCTGTTCGAAGGAGACCGTATCACCGACGAGAAGCTGATCGATCGCAAGATGTTCAGTTCGATGTTCGATGCGCTGGCCAGCACGCCGGGCGGACAGCCATTCATTGCCGAAGAGGGACAGCTCGAATGCGTTCAAAATCTGATCACCTGCCTGCGCGGTGGTAAAGACGGCAAGGGTGGGGCACGCCACATCCAATGCGGCGTACTTTCGACCGAGATCGGTAAAAAAGGCCGTGAGATCACTGGACCGCAAAAGGCTGCCGCTGCGTTGAAGCAGTTGATTCAGGAGGTACGTGTCAACAAACCCGAAATCAATGAAGGCAAGATTAAAGTAAAACGCCTGTTGAACGAGAAATACAACCACATCTTCCACGGTGAGATGAATAGCTCAGAGTTGTGGCGATACAACTTCTATCTCTATCAGCTCGACAACATGCGCAAAGCCGATCTTCGTCGTATGGACAACCGCTCGAAAAAAGTGGACATCTCCAATCTGGTAAACTTTACGCCCTCAGATCCGAAGCGGGAATTCAGCCCCTTGTTGATCAATCCCAATATGAATATTGAGTTGACCAGCTTCGGTGAGACGTTCGAAGAGTTGATGAGTCTACCCAACTATCCCGATTTTGCAGAAGAGTTTACAGCAAAAGTTTCTCTGCTCTACATTGCAGAGGGATACAGTGAAGAGACCAATATCAACAACATGATTGTTCAGTTGCTGATGCTCGAAGGCTATATCAATACCGATGATCTTGCCCATGGCAGCGTGATCGAAAAGGTTAATCGCGAGACCATCGCCGCTGCTAAATATGCCGTTGTACAATATCTGACCTCTCTCAAAGAGCAGAAAAAGGTAACAGCACCAACAACTGACACAGTAAATAAAAGTGCTTCTACAGGTACGAAAGTGACTCCCAAACGCTAATAGAGTAGTCACAACGAAGCCAACTCGTAAAGTACACTAATTAAAAAGAAGCGGGACACTCAATAGAGTGTCCCGCTTCACTTTCAAACCTTAATAACCCACAGAACTAACAAGGCAAAAGAAAGCCTGTTTATTTGATTGCCCCGTAAGCAGCAGAAGAACTGCCTTCGGGATTATCTTTAATACCATTTAAGCCAGAAGAAGTGCCATTATCCGGCAAGAAAAAAGTCCCCAAATCACTGCAATCACTATTATCATAATTTCTCCAGCGCAGAGTTACCAAAATCGAAGACTTACCTTCTGGAACCAATTTGCTGATATCAAATGAAACTCGTCCAAATGCCAATGATGTAGTGGGATCTCCATACGCATTGTGTTTCAAAACTACAACTACATTATTCTCATCTGAGCCCTCTTCATCTACATAAAGATTAATAAAATGAGCCAATTGAGGATCAAAGCGAAGAACTGCAAAATCAATATTAAGATACTTACCACCAAACCATGCATTCTCTACATAGATAGGATCATTTCCTAACTCTTCGAGTTCTTCTGGGGTTAGTTTTGACGAATAGACCGGTTCTTTGCTCAACACTTTTTCAATCGCATTCAAACGTACATTTAGATCAGACCCACTTTGCTCCTGGATGGTAAAATTCACTCGTACACGCATACCATCTTCCACCGGAAACGTTGGCAACAAGTTTTCAACGATATGAAGTGTATTGCCTGCATCTGTTTTAATCGTATAGGCTTCAGAAGTACCAACGACCTCACCATAGCTGACATAGAAGTTTTCTCCATCCGTACTTGTATCACAAGCCGAGAACACCATGGTTCCCACTGCTGCGATCAACATTGCGAATAATTTTGATACTCGTTTCATAAGTACAAATTTTCTTTAAACGATTTTAGGTTTTAAGACGTCTTTCCATAAAGACGCATGCCACAAAAGAAATGTTGCACGAACCTTTAAAATTTGAACCGGAAACCAACTCTCACGTTGAAACTCCACGGATTATCAGTCCAATAAGATTGAGGATGATTGGCATTGGGGAAGTAATAATTTGCACCAGGTTCAAGATAGATACCGAAGTTGCGCACAAAGTCATAGCTGATACCAGCCCCAAGATTAACAGACCACAGTGGACCATTGGCAGGCAGGTCCTCGTTGATGCTTGAAGCAAACTCTCCTTGATTGAAAATCCGGGTTTGGCCATGAGCCGAAAGGGCAAATTGCGCCATACCTCCACCTTGCAAATAGATATCAAGTCCTTTGTTTCGATAAAGCGAATAGCTTATTCCAAGCGGAATACCCAAATAATGGATGCTTTGTTTATATCGATATTGATAAGCCGCATCCAGATCGGCTGTCGATTGTAAGAAAGTATAAACCAATCCCGATTCAATACTCCAGCGGTCATTCAACTGCTTTTTCACATTGATACCAACCGAAACAGGAAAACTGTGTTTAAGATTGCGTCCCATAAACGAGACCGCATTTTTAGTATAGTTGGATTCGACCAATGCCGCATTAAACGCCGTATTGCTACTTAGCAACTGCATATTGGAACCTCCTGCTGCATACGCATTGGTATATGCAGACATCATCCATGGATGCCGTTCTTTCTCTTCAAAGTCTCCCCAATTAAAGCCATTATCGAACAAATTGCCATGAACAGCTTTGCTCATGCGACCTGCTGAAGCATACGCAGCAGGGGTACGATAATTCGATTGAGCCGGCGAAGAAGATTTATCAGAATGAATACCCTGTACCTCAAGAGACCCTAAATCAGGCGCTTCAAATGAGGTCATTGCTAATGGATTTGCTCCAGGCAAACTACTATTCGACACCGATAAAGTAGCCAAATTACTGCTATTCAATGGACTTTTAGCAGATTTTCCGGACATCGGAGTTACACTTCGTACTGAACGGAATAATTTATCCAATTGAGGATCATTCAACGATTGAGGCTCCACCAACTTATCTGCTGAAATCGCTCTCTCCTCCAAACCGGCTAAGGCCGCCCCATTGGAGGTAGCCTCATGCTCTAAAGAGATCACCACATCACGACTATGACGACCAAATTGATATGCACCAGCACCTATCAACAGAGCGATCATAGCTGCAATGCCATATTTAAAACCTCGACTCAATGAGCGTTTGGGCACAACTCCAGCAGCATTCTCCGCAAGAGTGAGTTTATGCTCCATTGCACTCCATGAGGGAACAGCATAACCTGGTTGCGGGTTCTGCAACTTGGATTGCAATATGTCATCGAACCGATCTCGTTTCATATCAAATTATTTCGGCCTCACGCAACAGCTTTTGAAGATAGATTTTGGCTCGTGCATACTGTGAACGGGAGGTACCTTCACTTATTCCCAACATTTGAGCAATTTCTTTATGAGAATAACCTTCCACTGCATATAAGTTCAATACTACACGATATCCATCGGGCAATTTGTCAATACAGCGCCGCAATTCGGCCACCTCCATACGCTCCAGAGCCGATATATCCCGATTATCGAGTTGAATCGCACTTTCAACCGGCACAGCTTCACTGAGCACGTTATTTTTACGCAGGTAGCCCAGACTTGTATTGACGAATATCCGTCGCATCCATCCTTCAAAAGAACCTTCGGAGCGAAAATCTCCAATTTTACTATATACGGTTATAAATCCGTCGTGCATCAAGTCACACGCTACATGATAATCCTTCACATAGCGCATGCATATGCTCAACATCACAGGAGCATATTTCTCATACAACTTCTGTTGAGCGACGCGGTCATGCTGACGACAACGTTTAATCAACTGCTTCTCGGTCACTGTGCACGTGGAATAAAAACCGATCTACCGTGAATTTATTAGATAGATGGAAAAAGTTTGTTAATCGTTGCTTGTATAACGTGAAATCGTGTAAAATGTTTCAGCAACAGATACATTTTTCCATCCTTCATCTACACGCACAACATCCCTTGTACAAAGTTACATAAATTTGTGATTTAGGAAAATTTAGACCATATTTGTTTACACAAAATCGACTTAAATCGGCTATTTTTTCCAATTATGATTGTATGGGCATCAACTGCCGTCTCTTTAGACGGATACATCGACGACAATACCTCGCAAAGACTGGTCCTTTCCTGTGCAGAAGATTGGGATCAAGTCCGGGCTTTACGAGCAGAGTGTGATGCCATACTGGTCGGAGCCGAAACCATCCGTAAAGATAATCCGGCATTAGTAACGCGTAACGCAGAATTACGCCAGAAGCGCCTTGCTCAAGGCCAACCTGCCGATCCGGTTAAAGTTACGGTCAGTGCCAGTGGCAATTTGAGTTCTCAAGCCCGATTTTTCACTGAAGGCAATGGGGAGAAAATTGTAATTACAGGAGAGCAAGCTAATTTACAACAATTAGAAAAGTTACGCAGTGTTGCTACTGTCATTATTTTACAGGCTCCCATCACACCAGAAGCGATCAAAAGCACACTGGCTGCACGTGGAATACGTCGTCTATTTCTCGAAGGAGGAACAAGCATGTTGACTCAATTTTTGGAAGCGAACGCCGTAGATTTTTTACGAATTGCTGTCGCCCCATTTTTTGTCGGAGACTCTTCAGCTCCACGATTTGTTCACGACGGACTTTTCCCGCACGACAAGAGCCACCGGATGCATTTAGTTCGCACTGAATCTGTTGGAGATATGGCTGTTGCCGTATATGCTTTGAAAGCATCAGACGAAGATTATCGTCTGATGCGGCAAGCTATTGCTCTTACCGCTCAATGTCCACATTCGACAAGTGCATACGCAGTGGGGGCAATCATCGTAACTCGCAAGGGCGAAATATTTACAGGATACAGCCGAGAAACGTCTCCAATCAATCATGCCGAAGAGGAGGCTATACTAAAAGCGGAACATGCAGGTTGTTCTTTAGAAGGGGCCACGATCTACTCCAGTATGGAACCTTGCACCACACGCAGCTCCAAACCGACGTCGTGTTCAGAGTTAATCATTCGACATCGCATGAGTAGAGTTGTATTTGCAGCCTACGAACCTCCTACGTTCGTCACATGCCATGGTGAAGAGAGGCTTCGCAATGCCGGCATCGAAGTAACCATTCTTAACGATTTAAGTAAAGAGGCCCTGACTGCCAATCGCCACATCAAATAACATTACGGAAGAACAAGTACAATAATATTAAACACCTCTTTCACTAGTGTCCGGTAAAAAATCATGAAAGTTCTTTGAAAATATTGAAGGTTA
>UQDC01000015.1 GCA_900539755.1 uncultured Alistipes sp. | reverse complement strand
GCACCCATAGCCGGGAAATCCCCGCCCCCGGTGCGGAAATAGCCGCAGGCACTGAGCAGGCACCCCGTCTCCTGGACCATCGTGTACAGCCGCAGCAGGAAATCCGGATGCACCCAGTCGTCGCTGTCCACGAAACCCAAATACCTGCCGCGCGCAAGCCGAATACCCGCATTGCGGGCTCCGCTGACCCCGGCATTCCGTTGGTGGACGACCCGGATCCGGCTATCCCGCTCCGCATAAGAATCGCAGACGGCCCCCGACGCGTCCGTCGAACCGTCGTCGACGAGAATGATCTCGATTTCACCGAAAGTCTGCGCCAAAAGGGAGTCTATGCACTTCGGCAAATAAGCCTGCACGTTATAGACAGGAACTACGACGGTTATCTCCGGTACGCTCATTCCTTTGGATGTTTACGGCATTTTCGGCCGGTCAGTTTCCGGCAACTTCGGATCAGATTCGCATATCCGTCGAAATGATCATAAATCATCTTCCGCCTGAGACAAACGCCGATACCGATTCGTCCGATCCCCAGATGGTCATAACCGTGCATCCTTGCAATCACATCGCCGTACAAGCTTTCGAATGCGGTATAATTTTCACGGGATACGATTCGCCCGATCAGGCGGATCGCCCTTTTCAGCACCTTGGCCTCCAGTTTTTCGCGCTCTTCGGGCAGCAGGTTTTTCTCTTTCTCGAAAAGCGCCTGTTCGCAGACCGCCAGAAAAAACTGATACTCTTTCAACGGATGGGACATCTCGTTCGTACAGCTATCGCCCCGCATCCGGTAATAATACAACGGAACATTCATCTGCACGACCGCCCCGGTCCGGTAAAACAGCTTATGCATAATGGCCATATCTTCACACATGATACGGTCTTCGGGGAACCCGATCCCGTCGAACAACTCGCGCCGGAACAACTTGTTCCAACTGAAACTCCTGATCCGGACATCTTCATACAGCATCCGGATAGCCTCTTTCCGGTCGTAAATCGTTATTTTTCCGTCCGCCGCCTCGGGTTTGGTTTTCCGCGACCGCGCCACGTAATAAGAGCAGATCGAAATATCCGCCCGGTAATCGATCAACGTTTCATACAGCCGCTTGCAATAATCCCGGTCGACCCAATCGTCGCCGTCGACGAATCCCAGATATTTACCGCGGGCGAGACGGATCCCGACGTTGCGCGCCTTGCTTACGCCGGCATTCTGCTGATGAACGACCCGGATGCGGCCGTCCCGGGCCGCATAGCGATCGCAGATTTCGGCAGAGGCATCGGTCGAACCGTCATCGACCAGGATGATCTCGATCGCCGCAAAACTCTGCCCCAACAGAGAATCCAGGCACTCGGGCAAATATTCCTGCACGTTGTATACGGGAACTACGAGGCTGATCCCGGGCACATCCTTTGTTCTTTCCATCCAATGCAAAACCGTCAAAAGTAATCGATAAATTTCCTCCTATTCGTTCGTACGCAAACCGTTTCATTCCGGCGTCTTTACTCGGACAAAAATCATTGTCAAGGCCGAATATTCCTCAAACCTATCCCGTTTGACCCTTTTCGTATAACAAAGAAACGATTATTAAACGAATTTGCAAATCAAACCGAAGCAATTCGCACGGAATAGATAAAAAAACACACGGATATCCGACTCGAAACGCCGGCCCTGCTTTAAGGATGCCTGCGACCGTCCGATCGTTGCTTACCGGCAGCCGGAAAACAAAAATATCCGGGATAATGACTTATCCCGGATATTTCGGTTAAACGATCGACGTTATCAGTCGGCGTCCACGATAGCCACACGATTCAACGGAATTTCCGGGAATTCGTTAGTACCGCCCTTCGCTACGATCTCCAACTGGGAAGCTTTCACGCCCAGACGGTCGACGAGCACTTTGTAAACGGCTTCGGCTCGCTGTTGGCTCAGGTACTGGTTGCGTTTTGCAGAACCGGTAGCGCTGTCGGCATAACCCACGATCTTGAACTTCTTGTCCGGATAAGCCTTCATGAATTTGGCTACATAACCCAGGTTCATGATCTCTTTCGCAGACAGGGTGTAGCTGCCGATATTGAAGAACGTACCCATGATCGGGCCTTCGATTTCGGGAGCCGGAGCAGGCGTCGTTTTCACTTTGTTCTTTTCGGCTGCCAGTTCGTCGGCCAGACGTTTCGCATTGGCCTGCGCATCGGCCAGATCCCCTTCCAGCGAAGCGATCTTGTTGTTATACGGAGTCAGGTCTACCGGAACCGGAACGATCGGACGGCTGAAGCCGCGACGGTTCAACTTAAAGGTCAGACCGGCCGTAATGGTCGTCATTCCTTCGCCCTTGCTGCCGCGAACGACGCCGTCGAAACGCTGGTTAACGACCATCTGCTTCACTTCGAGGTTCAGGTCTACCAGACCGCCCAGACGGATGTTGTTCAGCAAACCGTACGTGAAGGCGAACTCGTTGTTATAGGCGTGGTTTCCGAACGAACGGGCCCAACCGAAACCGACATAAGGTACGAAATTCCAGGTACGGGTTTCCTTATAACCGCCGATCGCGTTGGAGATATTCCACATTACGTCGGCGTGCAAGTTCGATACGTTGAACTTTTCACGGAACATTCCCCTCGAATCGGCAGATTCCGATGCGACCGCGTACATGGTACGGGCGTTCGTCCAGCCGTAAGCTTTCAGGCCCGAATACTGCAAACGCAGTCCCACGCTCGGAGTGACCCATTTACCGACAGCCACGTCCAGAGCCGGCGCAAGGCGCTTACCGCCGTAACTGTCATTCTCTCCTTCATAAATATTGATACCTCCGGCAACACTGATAAAAATGTTGTCGAACAAACGATTGGTCAGGTAGGGGCCTCTGCGGGTCTGGGCTTCCTGAAGTCCGACTACCTCCTGAGCAAAAGCCGGCGCACATGCGACCGTCAACGCCACTGCAATGAAAAATCTTTTCATAATCAATCTGTTTTAATAGTAAAATTTTTTTAAAAATGATTTAACCATAAAATCATCGAACTTCAAATCCATCCCCGTTATATTCCAAGGTGGCAGGCTCCAAACCTCGTCCAATGTTGTATCTTATTTTCACATACTTACTTCAAACTTTCTGCCACGTGTGCAAATTTATAAAACTTTTTTCAAAAATATCAAATTCCACCGGCTCCATCAACTGAAAGATCATTTTTTTCACTTTTTTTCGATATTAGAAAGCGAACAACAACAAACTACGTACCAATACTTTAAATGAAACAAAAAAAAATCGCATCCTCTTTTTCCGGACAATCGCAAAATAAAACGGAATATTTCTTTGGCACATAACGAATAATTACTATATTTGCGCTCGATTTGTCGCGGGGTGTAGCGCAGTCCGGTTAGCGCGCCAGCTTCGGGAGTTGGAGGTCCCGGGTTCGAATCCCGGTACCCCGACAAGTTTAGTTGAGGCCTTGCTTGTGAAGCGAGGCTTTTCTTTTTTATTCAGCTATTGTTTTGCGAGACTCATTACCCTATTCTGTAGTATGGTACAGTACATGGTACGTATGCCAAGGCTCTCATAATCTGAAATATTTGGTTGTAAGATATGTGTCACAGTGCCAGGAGCCTGTAGTGCTTTGAAAATAATCAATATTTCGATAAAGCTTGATTACCAGATTGTTGCACTTATGTCTAAATGGATGGCCGTGACCTTGCTGTGTAGAGTCGGTTTCTCCCCTCTGGCGTGTATTTTGTTTTAGGTTTACAAATTGGTTCGAAGTTGTTTGGTTCGATTGTTTTTGGATTAGTACAGATCCTGAAGTAAGGTGTAAACCGGATTTGTTAGATTGTGTCAAATCAAACACCGAAATACCAATTTGATCTCAACTATTTGATTTCTCAGAAAAGTAAGACTGGTTGGGCTGGGTATGAATCGGTGTCTGAAATCAGAGGATAGTTATGTTACTTAATCGGATCTTGGGGCGTTGCCGTGTCGGATGGGTTGGAACCTGACGGGTCAGTTTGTGAGGAATTTTGAGAGGTTATCTCAGGAGTTGTGTTGGTGTCAAGATATTTGATTTTGAACAGATTGACGCAAAGCATAAAAATGGACAGCAATAAAGGTCCGAAAATCACCCCCATAAATCCAAAGAGAGATAGCCCTATTACAACACCGAAAATGGTGATGAGCGGATGGATGTTGGCCATTTTTTTTTGTAAAAACAAGCGGATGAGATTATCGGATTGAGCTACGACAATTGCAGAATAGGCTGTTAAGCCGATTGCATGTCCCCATTGACCACTCATTGCCAAATAGATCGCCAGAGGCACCCATACAATCATGGTTCCGACAATGGGAATGATTGTGGCAAAGCTGGTTAATAATCCGAACAACAGGAGATTGGGAACTCCGAATATCCAATATCCGATTGTGGCAATGCTGCCTTGAATAACGGCTAAGAGTGGAATGCCGATGGCATTTGATTGAACGATCAATTTGATTTTATGCAGGATCTCTCCCCCGTCTTGTTGATTGAAAGGTAAAAGCCCATACAGATATTGTTCCATCTTTCGTCCACCAGTCAACATGAAATAGAGGACGATGATTAATACAAAAATGTTAACGGTGAAACTGCTGATCCACTCCATCAATGTTTGACCTATACGGGGGAGCCAACTGGCCAGTTTGACCAGATTATCCGTAACCAGTAGATTGTACCCGGTCTTTGCCTCGATCATAAGTGCAAGGTGTTTGGCTGGTTCAATAATGGAGTTCGGGTGGAGATTGGCCCCTTGCAGTTTATTGACAATCATCCAGACGATAGCTGAGATGGGAATCAAAAAACAGGCAATTGCTTCACAAAGTACGATCGCGGCTGCAAACCCTTTACGAACACGGTGCTTTTCGGTTAAGATGAAGATTTGGTTGCGAAGTAATATGTATAGTGTTAAAGCCCCCAGCAATCCACCCATAAAAGGCAATGCCTTAAAGAAGATGGTAACGCCAAGTCCCAGAATGATCGTAATAAGCGCATAGCGCCAGTATTGTTCTTGTACGCTCATAAAATAAATTCAGTAAATCAGGTAACGCAAATGAATTTATATGAAAATCAGACCCAAATATAGGGGTTAAGCTCTATCTCTTAGCATCAACATCGAATTTTTATTGAAATATCATGCTCGAAATAATAGGAAAGTCGGTTAACAAAATATTTGCAGAGATACCAGGAGAAAACATGAAAAAGAGCCGACTCAGGGAACGGCTCTTTCTTTTTAGGTCAATTCATCTTGTATGCAGTTTTGTTTCACGTTCTTGGCTGTCTCGCTTCCTGGTGGACACGTTGATGAAAGCTCTTTAATTAGTGTGTATAGCGGCATTTTTCATTTTGCAACACAGCTTTATTGCGGGCTATTCATCTTCATCATCTGCAGTAGGGGCATCTTTCTGGTTGGGTGTTGTCTCATGTCCTTTCCGATACTTGTCCATTGTGACCCGTATGGTCGTGTAGATGGTTCTGATCCATTCAAAGATTGAATAGAATTTTCCAATCCCGTTTGCGACTCGTTCGATTAGATAATTGACGCTGAACATATCGTCGATTCGACGATAATCCTCTTCCAATCGCATCTCAACTCGATCCAATTCGCGGGCAATGCGTAATCGTTGTGCTTGAACATCAGCCAACGTGCGGATTTTGCGGTAGTCAACTCTCTTTTCCATAATCAGAATGTTTTTGACTCATATTGTCGACCATTGCGCTGAGTAGTCGCACCGATGGGTTGATAATCAATTTTTTCCGTAACAGATAGACAATGAGGGCTAAAAGGAGAAATAACCCTCCCATTAAAATGACAGCCAGTAAAACCGATCCCAATGCCAAACCCAACAACCAGGTCAGAGCGATCGCAAAAAAGATAATGGCGATTCCAACCAATACACTTAAGACAAAGATGCCAAAAAGCGAATTGAATAACGTTGCCAGGTTTTCGATCAAACTCAAACGAAAACCTTCCACACGCAGTGCAGCATATTCTTTGATGTCTCGAACACTCTGCCCTACTCTACCCATAGATGAATCATTGACCATGGCTCTAAGTTTATGCTTTGTCGTAAGATTCCGGATCTGCAGATAATTTAGCTTCGCGTATTTTTTCTTCGACGATCTCTTGCAACTCTTTCATCTTTTTTTTGCCGTGTTTGATTTTGCCCGAGATTTTGTGGCGAGTATTTGCGCCTGAATCTGGGGCTAACAATAGTGCTGCAGTTGCACCAATGGCCAGTCCGCCAATGAATGCAAGTAAATTCAAATTTTTCATAGCTTGTTTTATTAAAAAGTAAATTTGGTGAGGATAGATCCCCTTGTTGGAATTGATCCTGTTCCTGTTGTAGTCTTGCAAAAAGCAAACCAGTTTTGATAGATGATAGTAATAACGGAAGAATTTTTAGGTGTTGGTAGCTGAATGCTTGATGCCCTGGTAAATTGTGTTATCTTTGTCTGGTCTATAACCCGAATGTAAAAACTTCATGAAAAAAATTACTTTCTGCATGGCTTTGGCGGTGTCATTTTCCTGGGCCATGGCACAATCACATGTACATCTTGAAGCCTACAAAATCGACAAAAAAGATCTCAAACGGGCACAAGAGTTGATTAATACTCCGTTGAAAGAGCCGTTGGTGGTTCCAAACCCAGCTCCAGGAGCTCAATGGTTCCCGGATGCAAGCTTGGGTCTGTTTATGCACTGGGGTATTCATAGTGTCGTTGGGGCACAGCCTTCATGGGATATGATTACTGGTTATCGTTACGGTGGCCGTGTCGCTCCTCCTGAACGTTATTATGCTTTGGCCGAACGTTTTAATCCACAACATTACGACCCCAATAAATTCCTTAAAGCGGCCAAAGAGGCTGGTTTTACCTATGCCGTGTTGACCACCCGACATCATGACGGATATGCGTTGTGGCCTTCGAAATATGGAATCGGAACCAAACAGTATATGAATGGTCACGATTTGTTGAAAGATTATGTAGAGGCCTGTCGTGCCAATGGTTTGAAAGTGGGATTTTATTATTCTCCCCGTGACTGGCATTATCCAGGTGCTATGCACCCCAGAGAGTTTGATGTGGCGACACGCGATTCATTGCCTCCTATTACGGATTCGATCGCAAATCGCAAAGAATTTGAGCAGTTCTTTGGTTATGTAATGGCCCAGTTGGAAGAGTTGTTAACCAATTATGGTAAGATCGATGTGTTGTGGTTCGATGGAATGAGCTGGCGTGGAGAATCGAAGATGTACACAGAACAGATTTATGCTTGGGTTCGTTCATTGCAGCCCGACATTGTAATTAATGACCGATGGTCGAATATCATCAATCCTGAAAATGAAGGTGGATCGGGAATCAGTTTTGGCGACTTCAATACACAGTTTGAATGTACGTTACCAACTCATATCCCTTCGGAATGGTGGGACCATTGTGATCTTTGGACGGATGGTGCAACGTCGGGCTGGGGCTATGATCCCAATGGCGGATTCCGTTCGACATCGTGGTTCTTGCGTCATTTGGCAACGACCCGTTCGATGGGTGGAAATTTCTTGATCAATGCAGGACCCAATCCTGATGGCGATATGCATCCCAATTATTATGTGGCTGTTGATTCAATTGCTCAATGGATGCAACATAGCAAGGAGTCGGTGATCGGTGCAGGCCCTACTCCAGGTGAACAGCTAAGCAATGCGATTATTACGACACGTGATAATGTTTGGTACTTACATATCATGCCGGAATTGACGCGCAAGGTTTCGGTAAAAACCGACAAACTTCCTACGGAAGTGGTGTTGCTCCGTACTGGAGAGAAGATACCTTTCGATTATTATAAAGGTTTTGTGACTTTCCAACTCGATCCGTCACAACGCACCAATACGGATGATGTGGTTAAGGTGACGTTATAAGCAGCTGCATCATGCATATACAAGAAAAAGCCTGCTGTTATGCAGGCTTTTTCTTGTATATATGGTTTGACACTTTTTAGTGCCAATACAGGTGCGGCTCTATTTGTCGGATGTGTTGCTTACAGCGATAGTTTCAATTTCGACCAATGCATCCATAGGCAGTTTAGCCACTTGGTAGCAAACACGAGCCGGCATTTGTTCAGTATAAAAACGGGCATATACAGCATTCATGGCTGCAAAATCATTCATATCTGCCAGCAGAACAGTTGACTTAACCACGTCCTTAAAAGAGTATCCGGCAGCAGCAAGAATGGCTCCTGTGTTTTTTAGGGACTGTTCGGTTTGAGCTTCGATGCCTTCAGGCATTTTACCATCTTCGGGATTCAGAGGAAGCTGCCCGGAAACATACAACGTTCCATTGGCTTCGATGGCCTGGCTGTATGGACCTACAGCTTTTGGCGCATTATTTGTTTCAATTACTTTTCGCATAATTTATGGATTTATATAGATGCAAATGTAACAATGTTCCCGAAATATTGTTTATACTTGTGTCCGGAAACAAAACAGATATATCATATGAAAACAGTGAAATCTATTCTTTTGATTGCATTGGCAGTCATGATGGCATCTTGTTGTGCTTGCCGCAAAGGTAAAAAAGTGGTGGATAAACCGTTGACCGCAACAAAATGGGAATTGGTTGAACTCAATGGCCAGCAGATCAAAACCAATGATAATTACTACATCATGTTAAGTGATACAAGTAATAACTTCAATGGACGTGGTGATTGCAATTCGTTGATGGGCAATTATACGTTGGATAGTGAGACAGGCAAATTGAAATTGAACGCTATTGGTTCAACCCGGGCATTTTGCCCTGATCAAGCAGGTGAAGATAAATTCTTCCAGACGCTCGGTCAGGTCAATAATTATGATTTGGATGGGGACCTGCTGTTGCTGTTTAACAACAATAGCGAGTTGATCCTCGTTATGCAGGCCAAATAAGGATGATGCGATAAGTAATACTTTCATTTATAAAAAAAGGAGGGACCCATCGGGGGAACTCTCCTTTTTTATTTGAGTTTTATTGGTGTGTGAACTGTTTTATGACAGAACTTTTATTGGACTGAATAAATAATGTTGGATGCAAGTTAATACAGAAAAGCAGTAGCTTTGGCGAAAAGTGATTGGAGGCTATGCTTGGCAGTCATTTGTCTTTGCGAAAAGAGCGGCTTGAGTACACATGACACATCCTGCCAACTAATAAATATATTGGGCGCTTGCCGTAGTTTTTATTATTGTTTGATGTGAAGCTTATGATTACTCAACGCTAAAAAGGATGACTGTTAGTCAGTCTGTATTCTGTATGCCTCCCTCTCTCTTGATTTTATATAAGAAATACATAGTAGAATGGATGCGATGATAAATGTGTGCATCCTTGACGTCGAAGGTGTTGATCAATTCAATAGATGGAGACTGTCAAAAGTTCGCACAATTCTACTCTAATGGGCGGCGATTATGCAGAGCATGAGCGATGGTTAACTCATCGGCATAATCGAGTTCATCTCCAAATCCGATCCCACGTGCAATCGAAGTTAATTTAATACCGGGACAATTTTGCAGTCGCCGGGAAAGATAAAACGAGGTGGTTTCACCTTCTACCGATGTGCTGAGTGCCAAAATAACCTCTTTGATCTCTCCTTTAGCAATATTATCGAGCAATAGATCTATCTTCAAATCGGATGGTCCTATCCCCTGCATCGGCGAAATAATACCCCCTAACACATGGTAAAGACCATTATATTGATGGGTGTTTTCAATCGAAAGGACATCTTTCACCTGTTCGACAACACATACAGTAGTCCGATCACGAGTCTCGTCCGTGCAGATTTCGCACAGATCATTGTCGGAAAGGTTGTTGCAGCGTGAACAGTAGTGAATCTCTTTACGAAAGCGTGCAATGGATTCAGCCAACAACTCAACATCCTGAATCTCCATGCGCAGCATATGCATCGCCAACCGCAAAGCAGTTCGACGTCCCACACCTGGTAGTCGAGAGAGCTCACCTACTACATCATCGAGTAATTTGGACATGCCGGTAAGACTAATCGATCATTTCAATTGCTTTTGCTTCGATCCACCCCTTGTTTCCATCTGAAATTTCGATTTCGCGAAAATCTCCAAGTGAATCTTTGACAGCCACTTTTGTTCCTTCATGCAGTACAAACAGGTCTTTGCTGGATTGATCCGGTGAACTTTTGACAGGGGCTGCACTACTCATGATAATAGCTTTGTCGGGGTTTAACAAAATTTTTCGTTGTGATCCTGCAAACCATGCACTGATCACAAATAGTGCTAATAGACCTAATGCTCCGTAGAATCCTATTTTACGCCATTTTAAAGTACTGGTCAACAGATAAACCAGAATGGCAACTAGCATTAAGGTAAAGAAGACAAGACTCATCCCAGCCCATGCATTGCTGGTTATGCTTGAACGCAATTCATTCATCCATCTTTGTAAAAAGAAGGTGGGTATTACGTCAATTTTGTCTTGAACGTATTTGTTTGCAATGGAAATGTTATAAAGTACGTCTTTGTCAGAGGGTGAAAAGCGCAATGCACGGTTATAGTTCAGCAGGGCTTTGCCGATCATTCCACGCTTGAAATAGGCATTGCCGAGATTCAAATACAGATAGTCACTCTCGTATCCTAAAGCCCGTATCGTTTCGTAATCTTGTGTAGCCTTTTGATAGTTTTCATCCAAATAGGCTTGATTGCCCGTTTTCCACAGCTCTTTGACGGTCTGAGCTTCAGCGCAAACATTAGCCGTCAATAAAAGTGCAGTAACGATATAAAGGAACCTTTTCATCGGTTTATCTTTTTATCAATGATTCAAATTTTGAGAGGATCTTGACAGCACCGTTATAAATCTCTGTCATCTGTCCAGAGGTGGACGGTGAGTATTGTGCATATTCGCATTCTGAGATAATCTCAATGAATCGGTTGATGTAATCGGCATCAATCGATCGTTTAAGAAGCTCTTCGCGAATGTTGTCTTTTGTCAGGTTCGATACAGGAATATTCAATTTATCACTCATGTAACCCCATAAGGCTTTAAGCATCTCTTCATAGAAAGGCTTCTCTTCGCCTGCTGTCATGTGGTTCAGAGCGGCACGAAGTCTCTGTAGTGCAACTTTGTTCGCCCGACGATTACGGATCAATGTTGTATTTTGTAAGTCACGCAACCGTTTGCGAAGGTAGATGTAGGTGGCAGCAGCCATGGCTGTCAATACGACAATGGCCAACCAATAGGCCCAACTGCCGAAATACAAATGCCCGCGACGATGGAGATGCGGGTTGCCTGTACGAATGAAACGAATATCCTTATCTAAAATTTTAAGGTCCTCTTTCAACTGCAAGGCGTTGCCTCCCGAGATTCCTCCCGTTGTGTCGGCATTGACCTCAAGGTTAACTTGAGGTACAGAAAGGGTAACATATTGAGCCTTTGTCGGGTCGAAATAAGAAAATTCAACCGGCCCTACTGTGTAAGATCCTTCTGCACGAGGAATAAACGGGAAATCAAATTGACGGTATCCTGTAATGCCATTGCCACTGTGAGACAAGCTTTCGGTTGTCTTCATGTTATATTGCTCGAAAGAGGAAGGCATGGCCACTTTAGGAGCTTGTATTAAAGGAAGGTTGCCACTTCCGGAAATTTTAAGCTGATAGGTTCCGGATGAGTTAGCCGCCATGATATCGTGATCGAGTTTCCCCTCCATCTGGAACTGCCCCACTGCTCCATTGAATGAGGCGGGGGCTCCTGAAGGGAAGTTCTTGACGGTAATTTGAATTGGCGCAGCAGATATGTTTTTGCGAACCTCTTCGATATTCTGTCCACCCCCGAAGAAGTTGTCAAATAATGACCCTGTTTGTGGCGCTTGGGTGATAATTTGAGCAATAACCGTCATGGAACTCTGTTCAATGTAGAGTTTGCCGTACTGTTGCGGATAAAGCAAGGTCTCTTTAATGATGCGGGTGTCATACACTTTCCCATTGTATGTTTCCCGATTCCATTTTTGATGGTCAACGTTGAGTTCCTGAGCCCAAAAACCATTGAATGCAGGAAAATTATATTTCTCAATGCCGCTGATCGGTACTCGTGTGTAGAGTTTGAAGGTTGCTTTAACGGGTTGCCCTTTGTATACTTCGTTACGATTGACTGATACCCGGATCAAAAGGTCGTCGGCTGCAATTCCGGTTCGACTGCGTACGGCACCTTGAGAGGATCTGGAGGATGAACCTTGCCCACCGTGTGCTGACATTCCTTCAGCAGCAACGACTTCGATCGTTTGTGATTGCGTGGTGTATGTTTTGCCGTCTACACGGGCAACTGCACCAGGAATGGTGAATTTTCCGACTTTATTGCCTTGTAGAACATACGTGTAGGAGATGGAGAAAGATTGGGTAACTTTCCCATTGATAATTTGTACTGAACGGCCTTCAGAGGGGCTGGGACCAGCCAAAACGTCAAATCCGCCAAAAGAGGCAGGAGGATTGAATAAATCAGGTTTGGTATTCAGACTAAATTCGATGCGGAATGGTTCTCCTTCAGCTACAATAGTCGGGGTATGTACTTCGAACGATACCTCTTCGGCTGACACCGGTAACCATAAACAGAACGAAAAAACGAGAGCAAATATCAATCTCAAACGATGCGACATAGTTCTGCGATTCTAATTTCCCGCAAAATTAACGGTTTTTCCACAATCTAACACATTTGGCCGCGATTTTGTGACCTTATTATATGCAACGTAAAAGGTTCGTTTTTAGTATGTATTTGATTCGATATTTTACATCGTGACAGGCTGATGGTTTTTCGGCTGTTGTTGACGGTTTTGAGCAAACTATTTATGATGGAAAAAACGTTATGTTTGTAGTGATTTTTGGTAAGGACGGTAAGATTATTGTTCCCTTTTACAATACAGTGTGGAAACACAAAAGTCCGAACCCTCAAAAATTTTAAAAGCTAAATTTTTCAAACTATGCATAATTTGAATATTCCTCATACCGATAAAAAGCGCGTCGTGATTGTCGGAGGAGGTTTTGCCGGATTGAATCTGGCGAAAAAACTTCGTAAATGCAATCAATATCAAGTGGTGTTGATCGATCAGAATAATTACCATCTGTTTAAACCCCTACTCTATCAAGTTGCCAGTGCAGGATTGGATCCGAGCGATGTATCGTTCCCTTTTCGCAAGGTGTTTCGGGCAAAAAAGAATATCTTTTTCCGCATGGGACGGATGTTGGCCGTTCATCCCGAACAGAATCGTTTGGAAACGTCGAGCGGTTCAATCCATTACGACTATTTGGTCATCGCTACAGGTTGCGTGCCTAATTTCTTTGGTATAAAAGATATAGAGAAATATGCTTGGCCGATGGCTGATGTGCGCGATTCATTGCGTATTCGCAATACGATGTTTTACAATCTGGAACGGGCAATGATCGCTCCGACGGATACGGATCGGCAGACAATGCTGAATATCGTGATTGTCGGAGGTGGTGCCTCTGGTGTGGAGATTGCAGGGGCTATGGCTGAAATGCGCCGGTATATTGTACCGAAAGATTATCCGGGGGTCGATATTGCATTGATGCACATTTATCTGATTGAAGGCCGGGATCGTCTGCTGGCCAATATGTCATCGAAGACATCCGCAGGCTGTTTGCAAGTGCTGAAAGAGAAGGGAGTGGAGGTTTTATTGGGAATTTCCGTTACGGATTATCGCGACAATCAGGTTTATTGTAGTGATGGACGTGTCATTCGAACTGCCAATCTCATTTGGACCAGCGGTGTGAAGAGTGAAGTGATTAGGGGAATCGAAAATAGTCAGAAAGAGCACCGCGGCCGTATTCTGACAGACAGTTACAATCGGATTAAAGGGTTTGAAAATATTTTTGCGATTGGCGATGTTGCGTTTGTCGATGATCCGCTCTACCCTGCCGGATATCCGCAGCTGGCCCGTGTAGCCATCTCACAAGGACAACGGTTGGCTGCCAATCTGATTGCATTGGCCAATGATCGTCCGATGAAACCGTATCGGTATGTACCGATAGGAGTTTTGGCAACAGTAGGCCGTAATCGGGCGTTTGTCGAGTGGGGAAAGTTGTATCTCGAAGGTTTTTGGGCCTGGATGGTATGGAGTGTGATTCACATCCTCTTCCTTATTGGTGTACAGAGCAAAATCAAAGTCTTTACCGGGTGGATTTGGAACTATTTTGGAAAGGATTTGCCTGTTCGTTTAATCATCGGTGATACACCTCCGCACGATCTGAATAAAATAAAAGAGACAGATACGAATAATATATCTGCCTCTCTTTAAATATCAGCTTGTATCTTACATGGAAGCCGGATTACTCCTCTTCGGAGTCTTCGGCTTCTTTCATGTTGTGGAAGACGTTGGTTACATCGTCATCTTCTTCGAGTCTCTCGATCAATTTTTCGATTGAAGCGCGCTGCTCGTCTGTTACCTCTTTGGTATCCATAGGAATACGCTCAAACTCTCCGCTGATCAGTTCAAGTCCGTTGTCCTCGATATATTTTTGAATCTTTCCATAAGACTCAAAAGCACCGTAAATGACGATTTCGTTGTCGTCAGCGAATACTTCGTCAACGCCGAAGTCAATTAATTCCAATTCGAGTTCATCCAGATCGATACCCTCCTTTTTAACCACTTTGAATACACATTTGTGCTCAAAAAGGAAGTCTACAGAACCTGTCGTACCCAGCGATCCGCCACATTTGTTGAAGCAGTTGCGAACATTTGCGACAGTACGGGTGGTGTTGTCGGTTGCAGTCTCAACGATCATGGCAATGCCATACGGGCCATAACCTTCATACACCATCTCTTTGTAGTCAGCGGTGTCTTTTGAAATGGCACGTTTAATAGCCCTTTCGACATTCTCTTTGGGCATGTTGGCTGCCTTGGCATTCTGAATCAACACGCGCAAACGGACGTTGCCACCAGGATCAGGACCTCCTGCCTTAACGGCGATTTCGATCTCTTTGCCCAGTTTGGTAAAGGTACGGGCCATATTACCCCAACGTTTCAATTTACGCGCTTTGCGGTATTCGAATGCTCTTCCCATATGGTTTGTGATTTATAAATTTCGGTTGGCAAAAGTAAATAAAAAAAATCGGAAAGAGAAATTCAACAGCTATTGCTTCCCAAATATTTGCATGATTTGTTGTGTGTTGTGAAACCCATGGTCAAGTGTGTCCATCTTGTCTCAATGAAAATGCAAGAGAGTATATGTTGGATTGGAGAACGCAGGGTGTGGTCAGTTAAGAAGTCCAGTCAGAGTATGTTTGTCTGGAGTTGCCTCTTCGCTAATAGAATACAATCAATGTTTGGCGGATAGAAACAAGAGAGAGTAACTTATGTGTTTCCTATGCTGTTTTGAATCGTGTCTTTGGGCATTTGATGGCGACAAGAAAAAACACTATTTTTGCCTGTAACCAAAATGATAGATTATGACACTGGACGAACAGGTCGATCAGGCTTTAGAGGTACTGCGACGTGGCGGGATTATCCTCTATCCGACAGATACGGTATGGGGAATCGGGTGTGATGCAACCAATGCCGAAGCTGTTGAAAAGATCTATGCACTCAAGGAGAGCGTGAATAAGAAAAGCATGTTGGTGCTGTTAGATAAGACCGAAAAGGTCTCCTTGTATATTCACAAAGTGCCAGAAATAGCCTGGCAGCTATATGATGTAGCGGATAAACCCTTGACCTTGATTTTGCCAGGAGCTTGTGGCATTGCTCCTAATTTGGTGCCTGAAGAGGGGACGTTGGGTATTCGTATTGCAGATCACGAATTTTGTAAAAAGCTGATTTATAAGTTACGAAAACCGTTAGTTTCTACTTCAGCTAATATTTCAGGTGAACCTACCCCAACCTCTTTCGACGAAATTTCTCAAAAAATTGTTGATGGAGTTGATTTAGTGGTTGATCCCAGTTTCGATGAACATCCTACTCATAAAGCTTCCTCGATTTTGATGGTTGGAGTGGATGGTGAAATTAAAATTATTCGAGCATAAACAATGACAACCATTACGCCGATTCAGAAACGTTTTGCCGATTTGGATATGCTTGGGCATGTGAACAATGCCAATCAGCAACACTATTTCGATGTGGGAAAGAATGATTTTTTTGCCCAGATTTTCGACTGGCCTGCCAGATGGAAAGAAGAGGGATTGATCACAGTATCTACCCATACGAATTTTATGGCCCAGATTCGTTTTGAGGAGCCGATCGTTGTGCACACGCGATTGGAAAAGATCGGAAATAAAAGTTTTACGTTATATCAGCAGATTGTCCACGCGGAAACGGAAGAGATTAAATCTGAAAGCCGCTCTGTGATGGTGGCGTTCAATTTTAATGAGCAGCGTTCCATCCTGATTCCGATAGCGTGGCGAGATAAGTTTGAAAAACTGTTGTAGTTGTTGTGAAAACATCTATTTAACCTCATGGTTTTTCTTTATCATTACCTTTTATCACCGATTTTATCTGCCTGTTGGATTAAACGTCTGTTATGGCTTTTGAGGGTTCTGCGTGATCAACCATAGCTGTGAACCGATCATTGATTTGATAAACCCTATTAATAAAACACCCCGGCATCATGAATGCCGGGGTGTTTTATTAAGTGTCATTTGCAATTTACCATGCGAACAATGGGTAATTTTGCATTAATGCATTAACCTCTTTGCGAACCTGTGCAATGTTCTCTTCGTTTTCAGGATCACTCAGTACGCGGTCAATAAAATCAACGATTTGATCCATCTGAGCCTCTTTCAGGCCGCGAGTGGTAATAGCCGGTGCTCCAACGCGGATACCTGAAGTCTGGAATGGTGAACGCGAATCAAAAGGTACCATGTTTTTATTGGTCGTAATATCGGCTTTTACCAATACCTTCTCAGCCATTTTACCGGTCAGTTCCGGGAATTTGGTGCGCAGGTCAATCAGCAACAGGTGGTTGTCTGTGCCGCCGGATACGATCTTGTAACCTCGCTTAGCGAAAGAAACAGCCATGGCTGCAGCATTCTTTTTTACTTGCATTTGGTACTCTTTGTATGCGGGTTCGAGAGCCTCACCGAACGCTACGGCTTTGGCCGCAATCACATGTTCGAGCGGACCGCCCTGAATGCCGGGGAACACCGCAGAGTTGAGCATAGCCGACATTTTTTTGATTTCGCCTTTCGGAGTCTTAACACCCCATGGGTTATCAAAGTCTTTGCCCATCAAGATTACACCACCACGAGGACCACGCAATGTTTTGTGAGTGGTAGAGGTGACGATGTGTGCATATTTAACAGGGTTGTCCAGCAGACCCGCTGCGATCAAACCTGCGGTATGCGCCATATCGACCATAAGCAGTGCCCCTACTTTGTCGGCGATTTCACGCATACGCTTGTAATCCCATTCACGGCTGTATGCAGATGCCCCACCGATGATCATTTTAGGTTTATGCTCCAATGCAAGACGTTTCATTTCGTCATAATCGATTGTACCGGTCTCTTCGTTGAGCTTGTAACCAACGGCTTTGTACAAAATACCCGAAGTGTTGACTGGCGAACCATGTGAAAGGTGGCCGCCGTGTGCGAGATCGAGGCCCATAAAGGTGTCACCGGGTTTCAATACGGTGAAAAATACAGCCATATTGGCTTGTGCTCCCGAATGTGGTTGAACATTGGCATATTCAGCGCCAAACAACTTGCAAAGCCGATCGATAGCCAGTTGTTCTACCTGGTCCACAATCTGGCAACCGCCATAATATCGGGCACCGGGATATCCCTCGGCATATTTGTTGGTCAATACGGAGCCCATGGCTTGCATGACTTGGTCGCTGACGAAGTTTTCGGATGCGATCAGCTCAATGCCCTGCATTTGACGCTGCTTTTCTTGTGCAATCAGGTCGAAAAGTTTGGTGTCTTGAGTCATTTCGGTGAGGATTATAGAATAGAATTTGCTTGTGAATATGCTTCAAAGGTAGCAAAAAAATGGACAATCGAACGCATATTCCCTTTTATCTTGATTCAAACCGGGGTGAGGTTACACGGATAGAGGGGTGTTTTTTGATGTGTAAATTGAAATGGATGGAGGATTGGCACAGGTCCATGCAGTAATGGTGGTCAAAAGGAAAATGTACTGATGAATAAAACCAAACGCTCGAAGAATCGGGACAAAGTTTCATAATTGCAAATAATTAATTACCTTTGATCATCCCGAACGGGTGTACAACGATTTTTAATCATTTTAATGATAAACGGATGAAATTACTTGAAGGAAAAGTCGCCATTGTTACTGGTGCTGCTCGCGGTATCGGTAAGGCGATAGCGATGAAATTCGCTGAGGAGGGGGCTTCTGTGGCCTTTACCGACCTGAAAGCGGATGAAAATTTCCAGAATACCGAAAAAGAGTTGCAGGCGTTAGGTGTTCAAGCTAAAGGCTATACGTCGAATGCTGCGGATTTTGAGGATACCGCAAAAGTGGTTGCAGAAATCGTTAAGGATTTCGGCCGTATCGATGTATTGGTCAACAACGCAGGTATTACTCGTGACGGTCTGATGATGCGTATGAGCGAACAGCAGTGGGATATGGTGATTAACGTGAACCTCAAATCTGCGTTCAACTTCATTCATGCGGTTACTCCGGTTATGATGCGTCAAAAGAGTGGCAGCATCATCAACATGGCATCGGTAGTCGGTGTTTCTGGTAATGCAGGTCAGACAAACTATTCAGCTTCAAAAGCTGGTTTGATCGGTTTGGCTAAATCAATTGCCAAAGAGTTGGGTTCTCGTGGTATCCGTGCTAATGCGATTGCTCCCGGCTTTATTATCACCGATATGACTGCACAGCTGTCTCAAGAGGTGCGTGACGAATGGGCACAGAAGATTCCGTTGCGTCGTGGTGGTACTCCACAGGATGTGGCCAATGTGGCTCTCTTCCTCGCTTCTGACTTGTCAAGCTATGTCAGTGGACAGACCATCCATGTATGTGGTGGTATGAATACCTGATTTGAGATAAATATGACATTGTCAAAACAGCGTTGCTCATATCATGAGCAACGCTGTTTCTTTTTGGGTGTACCTGCTGGATCATTGGAGAACAAAAATGTCTTTATAGAACAAAAAAACAGCAATCTTTCATGTTGTTTTCCAAAAGATTTTCCTTTTCTTTGTAATGGATATCATTTAATTTTATTTTTATGAAAGGTACTGTAAAATGGTTTGATTCAGCCAAAGGTTATGGCTTTATCAAAACCGAAGAGGGCAACGACATCTTTGTACACTACACCGGAATTAACAAAGAGGGTTTTCGTGGCCTGGATGAAGGTCAGCATGTTGAGTTCGAAATTGGCGAAGGCAAAAAGGGCGAACAGGCTGTGAATGTAACTGTAATAGAATAATTCGGTATTCCAAACAAATACTAAATTTAACTATTAAAATGAAAAAAGAGAGGGCTCAAATCTGACCCTCTCTTTTTTCTTATGTGGTATATTCCCAATGGTGCGGTTTGGGAAGTTATTTTTTTGTTGGAGTTGTGGATGTGTTTTGCAGGTCACTTGCACATTGCTGCATCATGCCTATCAATACATTTGGCATACTGGGATCAACACACAAAGCCTGTGCAAAATCTGCCGGCTGCGGATATGAAGCGGTGATTTTTGAGGTGAGGTTGCTGTAGAAAGTATTGAGTTGCTCTGCTGTTAAATCTGCAGGCAAGATACCGACTGATTGCAGTTGCGGATATGGGAAGATCAACGGTAGGTTTTCGTAACTGTTTCCCAACATATCTGTTGTGCAATCGACCAAAACAGCAGTCAAAGTATCTGTTTTACCTGTAAGCTGATCGTATTTGTTGTAATCAGGATAGGTGCTTTCAATAGTGGTGACTACACAGGTCTCGAGATTGGCAAAATTATTTTGTTCCATGTGTTTGAGCATGGTCTTTTCTTTGTGTGCACGTACGATTTCCCGAAGTTCTGTGCGTTCTTTGTCGGTCCATCTCTTTGCTTGAGTACATGCAGAGAAGAGAATTAACAAAGCGGGTAAGGCTAATAAAAGTTTTTTCATAATAGTAAAAATTATTAAATGGTTGTTTTGAAATATGTTATCGTTGGATCTATAAAAACGAGTATATTATGATCATGGCAAATTTGGTGCCGAAGCATTCTTGACCAATAATTCATGCCAAGACTCCCCTATTTTTATCCGTTGAGAAAGAGTATTTCAGTGCTTTTTCGTTAACTTTGTTTGGTTAGTCCGAGGATTGGAAAATAGTGTGTCAACAGATTGTTTGGCTGTGTGTTGGCGCAATTGATAGCTTGATTCGATGGATATTTTAGAACTGCGCGAATATTGCCTCTCATTGCCATTGAGTGAGGAAACGTTGCCTTTTGACGAATGGTCGTTGGTGTACAAGGTCGAAGGTAAAATGTTTCTATTGACCGATATGCAAAATTTCCATTGGATTAACATCAAATGTGATCCTGATCGGGCAATTGAACTCCGAGAACGTTATTCCGAAGTTCAGCCCGGCTATCACATGAACAAACGACATTGGAATACGATCGAGATGTGCGGAGATTTGCCGGATCATCTGATTAAAGAATGGATATTGGACTCGTATCGTTTGGTTGTCGAAAAATTGCCACGCGCCAAAAGAGAACCTTTACTGGAAATTTTGGCAAAAAAGATGCAATGAGTAATGTAGATTGAATCTGTCTATGAGTAAAATACAACTTCAAGAACAGACATTATCGTTGCCTGACGATTATGAAGGCAAAGTGGTTGCGACGTTGATTAGCGCAATGTGTGAGATGCCATCTGCCAAAGCCATTCTTTACGTGCATGGTTATGTCGATTATTTCTTCCAAACGCACATGGCCGAACGGTTTGTTCGTGAAGGATGGAACTTTTACGCTTTGGACTTACGTAAATATGGACGCTCTCTCCTCCCCCATCAACATGCCTATTACTGCCGAGATTTGCGGGAATATTTCCCGGAGATTGATTTGGCAATAGAGCAAATTTTCTCTGATGGAAATAGTGACCTTACATTGCTTGGACACTCAACGGGTGGATTAATTGTTTCACTGTATGCAGCATGGGGCAATAAGCGGGATCACGTTGATCGGCTTGTTTTGAACAGTCCGTTTTTTGCTTTCAATACTGGATGGTTCAAGCGAACGATTGCCATGCCGATTGTAGTCTGGTTTAGTCGCTGGTTTCCGTATGGATCGATCCGGAATGAATTGTCTCCACTCTACTATGCCAGCGTTCATCGCTCATTGAATGGAGAATGGGACTTCGATCCTCAGCTTAAGCCACAAGAAGGCGTACCTCTCTATATAGCATGGCTACGCGCTATTCGGCGTGGACAGCGCCGTTTGCACCGTGGACTGCAGTTGACGATACCGGTCTTAGTTATGCATTCAGACCGATCTACATACGCTCGTCAATGGTGTGATGAATTTACCTCCAGTGATGCGGTGCTCAGTGTGGAAGATATCTCCCGTTATGCATGGTGTTTAGGGGATCAAGTGACGGATGTTACCATCGAGGGGGGACTGCATGATCTGATCTTATCCCGCGAAGAGGTGCGTGAAAAGGTATTCGAGGTGATGATAGCTTGGATGTCGGAACAGATAAGTTGTTCAAATAAATAGTAAAATAGATCATAATGGAGTCAATAAAACAGATATTTAGAATCGGGAATGGGCCTTCCAGTAGCCATACGATGGGCCCTAAACGTGCCGCAGAGATTTTTTTGTCACGTAACCCTTATGTGTCCAGTTTCCGAGTGACGCTTTATGGTAGTCTTGCAGCTACAGGACGAGGTCACATGACCGATGTTGCCATCAAATCGGTTTTGGAACCCATTGCTCCGTTGGAAATTGTTTGGAAGCCCGATGTATTCCTCGATTTTCATCCGAATGGTATGTTGTTCGAATCGTTGCGTGCAGATGGCTCTGTTCTCCAATCTTGGACAGTATTTAGTGTCGGAGGTGGAGCTTTAGCCAGTGATGATCTCAATGCTCCGCAACCAGAGCAGATTTATGGAATGTCTTCCATCACGGAAATCCAACAATGGTGTGATAAGGAAGGAAGTAGTTACTGGGAGTATGTGCAACAGTGTGAAGGTGCAGAGATATGGGACTATCTGGAAGAGGTCTGGCATGTGATGGTGGATGCGGTGCATCACGGCTTGGATAACGAAGGAGTGATTCCTGGTGGTTTAGGCTTGCGTCGTAAAGCTGGCAGTTATTTGATTCGGGCCAACAGCTATTCCGGAAGTATGAAGAGCCGTGGTCAGGTATATGCCTATGCGTTGGCCGTTTCGGAGGAAAATGCTACGGGTGGTAAAATCGTAACCGCACCGACCTGTGGCTCGTGTGGTGTATTGCCCGCAGTGCTTTACCATATTAAGGATACGAGAAATTTTACGGATAAACGAATTTTGCGTGCACTGGCTACGGCTGGGCTATTTGGAAACGTCGTGCGCACGAACGCCTCCATTTCGGGAGCGGAAGTGGGTTGTCAAGGAGAGGTTGGAGTAGCTTGTGCAATGGCTGCTGCAGCGGCTTGTCAATTGTTTGGAGGCTCACCTTCACAGATTGAATATGCTGCCGAAATGGGCTTGGAACACCACTTGGGCTTGACTTGTGATCCGGTATGTGGATTGGTACAGATTCCATGTATTGAACGTAATGCATTTGCTGCGGCTCGTGCGATGGATGCAAACGGTTATGCTACATTCTCAGATGGCAAGCATCGGGTAAGTTTTGACAAGGTGGTTGAAGTGATGAAGCAGACCGGTCACGATTTGCCAAGTCTGTATAAAGAGACTGCGGCTGGTGGTTTGGCAAAATATATGCAGCAGTCTAATGACGGCTCCTTCAAAACCTTTTAATTTGTTCATTGAGATTGTTGAAAATACAATCTTTGGGTAATCTGAAGGCGACGACTGTAAGTTTACATGAAACGTTTTAATTGCCCATATATATCCGGTAAATAATCTCATTGAAGTCCATATTCACAAAGTTTGTGAAAGGGATAAAATAAATCAGGTCACCAATTTTGGTGACCTGATTTATTTTAGTTATTTGGTTAACCTTATCGGCGTTGTTGTTTGGCACGGGCAGCAGCTTGTTGTTGCTGCAATTTCACCATCTCTTCATAACGCTGTTGCCATTTCGATTTCTTTTGCGGCTTTTTCGCATTCTCTTTCATGCGCTGATGCAACTTGTCTTCATTGACAATGTATCGGAAACCATAGGTCTGTCCGATCGTAATGATGTTGCTCAGCAAGTAATAGTAGTTCAAACCGCTGGCAAAGTTGTTGAAGAAGAAGAGCATCATGATCGGCATCAAATAAAGCATCATGAACTTCATTCCTGCCATCTGAGGCGCTGAGCCTGCAGTTTGGTTGTAGTTGATCCGTGAGTAGATAAACATGGAAGCCGCCATTAACAGCGCAAAGAGGCTTACATGGTTACCATAGAACGGAATATTGAACGGCAACGTTAAGATGCTGTCATATGATGAGAGATCATCTGCCCACAAGAAGTGTTCACCACGCAACTCGATAGATGCTGGGAAGAAACGGAACATGGCGTACAGGATCGGCAACTGAATCAGCAAAGGTAGGCATCCTCCCATAGGATTGACCCCTGCACTCTTATAGAGTGCCATCATCGCCTGTTGTTTCTTCAGTGCATCCTCGGGTTTAGGATATTTTTCGTTGAGCTTGTCCACTTCAGGTTTCAACAACCGCATTTTGGCAGAAGACAAGTACGATTTATAGGTCAAAGGCGAAATCAGAATCTTAACGATCAGGGTTAAGATTAAGATAATGATACCGTAGTTGGCAATATGTGCTCCCAGTGTGTCAAAAGTCGGAATGACCAGCCAGCGGTTAATCCAACCTACAATCCAACCTCCCAGCGGAATCAGACGCTCAAAATGCTGGTCATCGTATTTCTTCAGTACGGAGAATTTGTTAGGACCGAAATAGAAGTTGAAATTGTATTCCGAAAGCTGCGGTGTAAAAGGTACAGAAACTTTTGCACGGAAAGTTTTGATTTTTCCCTCTCCAGGTTGGAAAGTGCTGTATCCTAAAGTGCCGTTTTGGAAATCGTCCTTGGCTACGAAAATAGATGAGAAAAACTGCTGTTTAAATGCCACCCATTTTACCTTGCTGTTGATGGTTTCGCTTTTGTCTTCTGTCGAAGTGCGCAGCTGTTCAACAGATTCATCACTGGGGTATTTGTATGCAATGGTAGTATAGTTGTTCTCATTTTCGAACCCTTTTTCGTTTTGCATACCAACATTCTGCCAGGTAAATTCCAAATCGGTCTGGTTCTGTGCAAGCAGATTCTCCATGCCAACAAACTGCACATCAAAATCGATCATGTAGTTGTCTTTGTAAATGGTATATACAAAGTCTACATGAGCAGCAGAATCAACGTCGAGACGGAATGTTAGATTTTTTGAGGTTTCATCGGCAGCAAAGGTTGGCGTAAACGATGAATCAGCCACGAAATAGTAATCGCCTGTATTGATCTGAACGTTATTAAACTGCTGTTTGATGAAGAACGACATGTCGAATACCGAAGCCGAATCAGGAAACAATACCAACGGTGTCCCCTGATAAGTCAGATAATCTTTCAGTACGACAGATGCTACTTTACCTCCCTTGTTTGAGAAGATAACCTTCATCAAATCGTTCTCTACTTCAATTTTCTTTTCAGTACCAGTAGTTGCCTGGAACAGAGAGGAGCCAATATGACGTTCAAGCTGGTCGGCAGCCTGGAGTGTGTCTGGTTGACGGACTTCAGGAACAATCGTATCAGTGCTTTCTGTCTCCTGTGTTGCGGTCAGTGCCTGCTGTTCTTGAGCATATTTCTGTTGAATAGAGGCGTTATACCAGGTGAATCCGAAGAGGATGGCACCAATGACAATGAGTCCGATTAGTGTCTTTTTATCCATGAATCAGGATCGTTATTTACTTGTTGTTATGAGTTTTGCTATATTCCGTAGCCGCTTTTACAAATGATACGAACAACGGATGGGGATTTTGAACTGTACTCTTGTATTCAGGGTGATATTGTACACCAATGAACCATGGATGGTTTTGAAGTTCAACAACCTCCACCAAATCGGTTTCGGGATTGATACCTACAGGTTTTAATCCTGCCTGACGGAACTCTTCGATGTAATCGTTGTTGAACTCGTAACGGTGGCGATGGCGTTCTACAATCTGTGTCTTTCCATACGCCTTGGCCACTTTCGAGTTTTTGGTTAAGGTACAAGGATAACCACCTAAACGCATGGTGCCACCCTTTTCGGTAATTCCCTTCTGCTCTTCCATCAGATCAATTACCGGATGTGGAGTGTTATCAACCATTTCAGTCGAGTTGGCATCAGCATAGCCGAGTACATTGCGCGCAAATTCGATGACAGCGCATTGCATACCCAAACAGATACCCAAGAACGGTATCATATTTTCACGGGCATATTTGACAGCAGTAATTTTGCCTTCGATTCCTCGGTGACCAAACCCTGGGGCTACTAAAATACCGCACATGCCTTTGAGTTGAGTGGCGATGTTCTCCTCTGTAATTTTTTCGGAGTTAACATAGTGCAGTTTAACCTTAGTGTGGTTAGCAGCTCCTGCATGCACGAATGATTCGACGATGGATTTATATGCATCGGGAAGTTCAGTGTATTTACCGACCAATGCAATATGTACAGTATCGTTGGGATGTTTTACTTTATCGACGAATTCGATCCAGTGAGCCAAATCAGGCTCTCCGTCATGAGGCAGATGGAGCTTGTCCAAAACAACGGTGTCCAGCTTCTGATGCAACATCATCAAAGGCACTTCGTAAATAGTCGGTACATCGATCGATTCAACGACAGCACTGGGATCAACGTTGCAGAAAAGAGCCACTTTACGGCGAATTGCAGTATTGAGGTGTTTCTCGGTACGCAAAACGAGCACATCGGGTTGCAAACCGTTTTCCAGCATCTGTTTCACAGAGTGCTGAGTGGGTTTGGTTTTCAGCTCACCGGCTGCAGTCATATAAGGGATCAAAGTCAAGTGCAGAATCAAAGTATTGCCATACCCCAATTCATAGCGCAACTGACGTACTGACTCAATATACGGGAGAGATTCAATATCACCTACAGTACCGCCGATTTCGGTGATGATTACGTCATATATCTTTTTAGCACCGAGTAATTTAATACAGCGTTTAATCTCGTCAGTGATGTGAGGAATAACCTGTACAGTCTTGCCTAAAAATTCACCACGACGCTCTTTGTTGATGACATTCTGATAAATACGGCCAGTTGTGACGTTGTTGGCCTGTGAAGTCTGAATATTGGTGAAACGTTCGTAGTGACCCAAATCGAGGTCAGTTTCGGCTCCGTCTTCAGTAACGTAGCATTCTCCGTGTTCATAAGGGTTCAGCGTACCCGGATCGACATTGATATACGGATCGAGTTTCTGAATGGCCACTCGATAGCCGCGAGCTTGGAGCAGGCGTGCTAACGATGCGGAGATAATACCCTTCCCCAATGATGAGGCCACACCTCCGGTTACAAAGATGTACTTGGTCTTGTTCGTGTTGCTTACAGCCATGATATATCTACTTCTTTCAGGATTTTTACTCAGCTTGGTTGTTTTGTTTGTCGATCATCTCGATCTTTTCGATCAAGGTTGCCATCTCCTCTTTGGCTTTGGCAATCTTATTGTTCACCTCGCGGATCATCGCTTCGGCATTTTTGCTTTTGGAGAAGAACCCAATATTATTTTCCAATAAAGCAATGTCCGATTCGATCTGTTTCATTTTGTTATAGAGACGATCGCGTTCGAAACGCAACCGACGACGATCACCACCTTCAGCGATTGATGAAATTTTCCCTTTAAAACGTTCCAGACGGTTCTCTTTTTCGTTACTGCGTAATTTGGCAAAAATGGCATCTACCGCTTTGCGATACTCTTTTTGAATTGCCTCTTTTTGCTTAATGGGTACAAAGCCTATCTCTGCCCAACGATGTTGCAGCTCTTTGAGCGCTTCAAAGCCACGTTCCTTATTCTCTACGACAAATGTCTTCAGCTCTTCGAGCAGCTGTTTTTTCTTTGCCAAATTATCTTCATACTGTTGGTCGAGTGAAGCAAAGAATGCAGCTTTGCGTTCGAAGAATTTGTCGCAAGCACTGCGGAAACGTTTCCAAATTGCATCCGAGTAACGACGTGAGACAGGACCGATCTCTTTCCACCGTTTTTGTAATGCGATTAATTCATCGGTAGCTTTTTTCCACTCTTCGCTCTCCTGCAATGCTTCAGCTGCCGCACAAATGTCGTTCTTCAAATGGAGATTGTTCTCCATTTCAGCTTTGATCTGCAAATAGAAATTGCGTTTATTTTCAAAGAATTTGTCGCAGGCGTTACGGAAACGTTCGTATATTTTGGTGTTATCTTTTTTCGGTGCAAAACCGATCGTTTTCCATACTTTCTGTATGTCAATCAACTGTTCAGACGCCTTGTTCCACTCTTTACGAGTTGAAAGCGGAGCAACCGACAACTCCTCGGTCTTGACACAAAGTTCGGTCTTTAACTCCAAGTTGTGTTTTTGTTCCTCCTTAATGCCATTGAAATACTCCTGATGGCGTTTGTTGATTTTGGTGCTGGCTTCACGGAAACGCTCCCAAAGCTGCTCTTTATATTCGTTGGCAACAGGGCCGGTCTCTCTCCACTGTTCGTGCAATTTCTGCAATTTATGGAAGGCGTTGACCGGAGAAGGATCGAGTACCAATTCTTCGGCCTCTTCACACAGTTGCAGTTTGGTCTCGTAATTTTTCTTTAAATCGAGATCCCGTAACTCTTTGTTAATCTTAATGAAATTGTAGAAGTTCTCAACGTGCAGGTTGTAGGTCTCCCACAAATCCTTAACGTATGCCTGGGGTACGGGGCCTGTCTCCTTCCAGCGCTGCTGCAGGTCACGGAAGGTGTTGAAAGTCTGATTCAACGTTTCGTTGCTGTCGATCAACTCTTTCAGTTCTTCAATGATCTGTAATTTGATTTTATAGTTGTTCTCTTTTTCTTCTTCGAGTTTGGCAATGAATTCATTGCGTTTGGTGCGGTATTCCGCGAACAGCTCTTTGAGACGCTGCTCGGCATCGTCCGGTGTCGGGACAAACTCTTCGAGCTTACCGCCCGCCTCGACAAAAGCACGGCGAGCTCGCTCTACCTCCGCACGATAGGTTTTATAAAAAGCGATCTTAATTGCCTCTACATCACGACGAATGGTTTGTACGGGCTTATTGGCTAAAATATCAGCCAAAATAGCTAATAAGTCCGCTTTCGATTTACCATTGTAATCGGTGGTGGAAGCATTCTCTTTGGGTGCTTCATCGATTGCTGAAGATTCGTCTTCGCCCTCCAGTTCGAATTCAGGAGCGTTGGCTGCCAATTCAGCCTCCTCATCTGTGAAATCGACCGAAGAGGTTACCTCTTCTGGCTCATTTTCGATTGCTGCAGCATTCTGTTCTGCTTGAGAAGTTGCCGGCTGTTCTGTAGCCGGAGTAGTTGTTTGCGCATCCGCGGAGTTCGATACGACTCCGGATTGTTCCTCAGGAACAAGGATTTTTTCAGTTTCAGTACTCATCGTGCACGATTTATTTGCCTGCTTTCAACAGGATTTTATCAACAAATGTAGGTGTTTTTTGATAAAATATAGCAGCTAATCTACAAAAAGTTCCTTACAACTTCTATATATAGGAATATTTTGCTCACTTAACATTAAATTAATATAATTTGATGTATTTTGTGGGCACAAATCAAAACCGTACATCAAAATATGAAACAACGGATTCTTCTGGTCGATGATGAAGCTGATATTTTGGAATTCATCAGCTATAACCTGATCAAAGAGGGTTACGAAGTTTACACAGCTACCAATGGGAAACAGGCTTTGGAAAAGGCTTGTGAAGTACATCCACATCTGATTTTGCTCGATGTGATGATGCCGGAAATGGATGGCATTGAGACCTGTCAGGAGATCCGTAAAGTCGATGAATTGAAAAACACTTTGATTGCGTTCTTGACGGCTCGTGGTGAGGATTATTCGCAAATAGCCGGATTTGAGGCCGGAGCCGATGATTATATTGCCAAACCGATCCGGGTTAAAGTTTTGGTGAGCCGAATTAAAGCGCTTTTGAAACGTTTTGAATCCCGCCAGGTCGAAACTCCCGTACAAGAGCGTTCGATTGTGATTGATCGAGAGCGTTATTTGGTACTGAAAGAGGGTAAAGAGATTGTATTGCCTCGCAAAGAGTTCGAATTGTTGGCCCTACTCTACTCTAAACCTCAAAAAGTCTTTTCCAGAGAGGTGATTTTTGCCAATGTTTGGGGCAATGATGTCATTGTCGGAGATCGAACCATCGATGTGCATATCCGCAAATTACGCGAAAAACTCGGCGATCACCATATTGTTACGGTCAAAGGGGTCGGATATAAATACGAGGACTAAAAAATCCTACGAATTCCTTTCCCTTTTCGGTGCCGTTTTCCTACCTTTGTATAACTTGTTTGGAACGGATGCAAAAAACAGTGCAAAAGTTGTGATTGGTAAGATCTCACTTTGTCGTTGAACTATTGTGTTGTCAGCGATTGTGCAGTGTTGTCGTATTTCGGAATGTGTCGGAATGCGTTGCATGAGTTCTATAGAGTCTTAACCTGCAATCAAATGATCGACTTGGTTGCTGGTGTGGTTTATATTTGCACTGAAGTATAATATATAATAATTGTCACAGTCATGGAATTCGTTGAAAGAATTAAGGCGAAAGCTGCCCAAGACATTAAAACTATCGTATTGCCGGAAGCGGCAGAAGAACGGAACATTAAAGCCGCTAATCAAATCCTCAAAGAGGGTTTTGCCAAATTGGTATTGATCGGTAATCCCGATGAAATCCATCATTTGGCATCAGAATATTATTTGGACCAAATTGATAAGGCTGTTATTGTAGATCCGCTGAATAACCCCAAGAAAGAGGAGTATATTGAACTGATGCTGAAGCTGCGCGCCAGCAAAGGTTTGACTCGTGAACAGGCTGAAAAGCTGATTGTAGATCCGCTCTATTTGGGTGCTCTTATGGTTAAGAACGGTGATGTAGATGGCGAGGTTGCCGGTGCAAACAATGCTACTGGCGATGTATTGCGTCCTGCTTTCCAGTATGTGAAAACATTGCCGGGTATCAGCGTTGTATCAGGAGCTTTCATTATGATGATCCCCGATACCATGTTTGGAGAAGAGGGTATGATGGTCTTTGCGGATTGTGCCGTGCACCCCAACCCTACTGCAGAGGAGTTGGCCCAGATTGCCGTCATGACAGGACGTACCACACGAGTGATTGCAGGTTTTGAACCTCGTATTGCCATGTTGAGTTTTTCAACGAAAGGTTCAGCTAAAAATGAAATCGTTGACAAAGTAATTTCAGCGACTCGTTTGGCTCAACAGATGGACCCCTCTTTGATGATCGATGGTGAATTGCAGGCTGATGCAGCGATTATCCCGGGTATCGGCGCTAAAAAGGCTCCGGGCAGCAAAATTGCCGGTAAAGCCAATGTTTTGGTATTCCCCTCTTTGGAGGTTGGTAATATCGCATACAAATTGGTACAGCGTATGGCTCATGCCGAAGCAATCGGCCCGATTCTGCAAGGTATGGCAGCTCCTATCAATGACCTTTCACGCGGCTGCTCAGTGGATGACATCGTTAATCTGGTGGCCATCACAGCATGCCAAGCTGGTGGTATGAAATAAACGAAACTAAACCTGAACTAGAAATATCTCAACTTCAATCTAACAATGACTATTCTTGTTTTGAATTGCGGCAGTTCTTCGATCAAGTATCAGGTGATCGAAATGAACGGCATGAACGAAAATACCCTTCTGGTAAAAGGACAGGTTGAACGCATCGGCTTGTCAGATGGTTTGTTAGTACACAAACCGGTCGGTAAACCTCAATTTGAACTGACCAAAAGCATTCCGGATCATACTGTAGGTATCAATTTGATCCTGGAGGCGCTGGTAGATCCGGAACATGGTGTACTGCACAATATCAATGAGTTGTCTGCAGTTGGCCATCGGGTAGCTCACGGTGGTGAATATTTTGAAGACAGTGCTATTGTAGATAAATCGGTTAAGCAGAAGATTGAAGCTTGCTTTGAGTTGGCTCCGTTACATAACCCCGCTAACTTGAAAGGTATTCTTTCAATGGAGAACCTGTTGCCGAATACACCTCAGGTAGCTGTTTTCGACACCTCATTCCACCAGACGATCCCAGCCGCTAACTTCATGTATGCCCTTCCCTATAAATATTATGAAGAGTATCGGGTTCGTCGTTACGGTTTCCATGGTACCAGCCATAAATATGTAGCTCAGGTGGGATGTAAATTGACCGGTGTGGATTTTGATCATTCACGTATTATTACCTGCCATATCGGTAACGGTGCGTCGATCACGGCTATTCTCAATGGTAAGTCGTACGATACCTCGATGGGCTTTACCCCAGTTGATGGTTTGGTAATGGGTACCCGTTGCGGCAGTGTAGATCCCAGTGCATTGATCTATATCGCCGAGAAAGAGGGACTCAACCTTGATCGTATGTCGAATATGATTAACAAACAATCTGGTTTGCTTGGTATTACGGGTATTTCATCCGATATGCGTGATATTCATGCGGCTGCTGAAAAAGGTGATGAAAAAGCTATCTTGGCACTCGATATGTTTGTGGCCAGAATCAAAAAATTCATTGGTCAATATGCGGCACTGATGGGTGGAGCCGATCTGATCGTATTTACTGGTGGTGTCGGTGAAAATGATTTTGTAGTACGTGAACGCGTCTGCGAGAATATGGAATATATGGGTGTCGTTTTCGACAAACAGGCTAATGATGGGGTTCGTGGTCAGGATATTGTCATTTCGAAGCCCGAATCTAAAGTGAAAGTTGCTGCAGTGGCAACTAACGAAGAATTAGTTATCGCATCGGATACTTTCCGTCTGTTGAAGAAACGGTCGGAATAAGTTTTGTGACCCGATTTGTATGAAAAGTTCTTCCGCATAAGGCCGGGAGAACTTTTTTATTTCTATTTTTAAAGCCAAAATCAGAGAAATATTATGATAACAAAACTTGAAGAGTTGGTGTCCGTGGTGCAGGGACGTCCTAAGAAAAGAATGGCTGTTGCCTATGCGCAAGATGAACATACAATCGAAGCGGTTAACGCTGCTGTCGATATGGGTATCGTTGATGCAATATTGGTAGGTGATACGAATGAGATTCAACGCATCTGCATGGCTTTGGAGGTAGATCCTAATAAATTTTCTATTGTTCATGCCGAAAGCGATGCCGCCAGTGCGAATCTTGCTGTCAAAATGATCAATGACGGAGAGGCGGATCTATTGATGAAAGGTCTCGTTTCGACCGATAAATACATGCGAGCTATTTTGAACAAAGAGTATGGCTTGTTGCCACCTAAAGGGGTATTGAGCCATGTGGCTGTGTTTGAACTTCCAGCATATCATAAGTTGTTGCTTGTGTCGGATGTTGCGGTGATTCCCTACCCTGACTTGAAACAAAAAATGGCTCTTGTGCGCTATCTGATTTCGGCAGCCCGCGCTATGGGAATTGAACGTCCTAAAATTGCGGCTATCGCTCCGAGTGAACAGATGTTGCCGGGTGTGGAGTCTTCGATCGAGGCTGCAGTCCTGTCCAAAATGGCTGATCGCGGACAGTTCGGAGATGTCATTATGGATGGTCCGTTGGCCCTTGATGTAGCTCTCTTTGCTGAGGTGGCTCACACCAAGCATCTGTCCAGTCCTGTGGCGGGTGATGCAGATTGTTTGCTGATGCCCAATTTGGATGCCGGTAATGTCTTTTATAAAGCGGCCAATCATCTTTGCAACGCCCCGTTAGCCGCTATGGTGGTGGGTACAAAAGCTCCTTGTGTGTTGACCTCGCGTGGAGACTCAGCTGAATCCAAACTCTATTCGATCGCATTGGCTGCACTGAATGCGTAACAAATTTACTGAATTCGTACATGGAGAAAACATATAGAATTTTGGCAATCAACCCCGGATCGACCTCGACCAAAATCGCTGTCTTCGAAAATTTGAAAGAGGTTTATGCCGAGACTTTACGCCATTCCTGTGAAGAGTTGCAACCTTTCCAATGCGTAACAGATCAATTTGAATTTCGCAAAGAGATCATCGTTAAGGCTCTTGAAAAATCTGGAATAGATCTAAATACCATATCTGCCGTGATTGGCCGTGGTGGATTAGTTAAACCAATTCCCTCGGGTGTTTATGAAATGAATGAGACATTGAGGTATGACCTGTTGCATTCTCAAATCGGGGATCATGCTTCCAATTTGGGAGGCCTGCTTGCTGCCGATATTGCAGCCATGATCCCCGGTGTTAAGGCCTATATTGCCGATCCGGTTGTAGTAGATGAGATGGAGGATGTCGCTCGTGTGACAGGTCACCCACAAATACATCGTATATCGGTTTTTCATGCTTTGAACCAAAAAGCAGTAGCTCGGGCCTATGCCCAAACGATCGGTAAAACTTATGATGAATTGAATCTAATCGTTGCACATATCGGCGGAGGACTCTCTATTGGAGCTCATCGTCACGGTCGTGTAATTGACGCAACCAATGCGATGGATGGTGAAAGCGCGTTTACTCCTGAACGTTCCGGAGCATTGCCTGTAAGGCAGGTGGTTGACCTTTGTTTCAGTGGTAAATATACGCATCGTGAAGTCCGCCGTATGATTAGTGGTGCTGGAGGGCTTGTTGCTTTGGCAGGATCAAGTCACGTCGGAGAGTTAATTGAACGGGGCAAAAACGGAGACCATAAGGTAATGCAGATTATTGATGCCATGTCCTATAATATTGGTAAAACGATTGGCAGCATGGCTGCAGTGTTGCATGGAGAGGTAGATGCTATTTTGATTACCGGAGGTGTGGCTTATAATACGTATGTCTGCGACTATATCAAAGAGATGGTGAAGTTTATTGCTCCGGTTTTCATCTATGCAGGAGAAGATGAAATGCGAGCATTGGCAGAGAATGCATTGGCCGTTTTAGAAGGCAAGCGGCAACCGTTGGTGTACGCATAGGTGAATATTTACGGTTTATCCGATTATCACATGTTAAACAAAAAAGAGAGGAGTGTGAATCGCTCCTCTCTTTTATTATAGGTTTTGCAAAAACTTAGTTTATCTTGAGGTATTTGTCAATGCTTTGTGCTCAAGGTTGAGAACATTGCCAATCTCCATGAATGAAGCTCCTTTGGCTGCACCAAAGCTGCCTCCCAAAACAACGATCAAATCCTCTTTTGAAAGCCATTTCTTCTCTTCCAAATAGTAGAGAATACTCAATAAAAAGCCTTCATGGTTGATCGAAGGTTCTCTGTAAATGGCATGAATACCGTACGAAATGGCCAAATGGCGCATAACGCTTTTGCGATAGCAAACTGCAAATACCGGTTTTTGACTGCGAAAAGCCGCCAAATAACGCCCTGTACGACCGGACAACGTGTCAATCACAATCGCTTTGACCGGTAAATTTAACGTGGCACGAACCGCCGACCGGCACAGCTGAGCTGTAATTTCATTGTTGATGCGCACCAGATTCATCTCGATATTGGGATTGCTATGGTCTTTTTCAACCTCTGCAGCAACACGAGCCATAGTCTCGACGGCTTCTACCGGATATTCACCATTAGCAGTTTCACCGCTCAGCATGACTGCATCGACACGTTGATAGATGGCATTGGCCACATCACTGATTTCAGCGCGAGTCGGACGTGGATTGCTGATCATTGTGTGCAGCATCTGAGTGGCAATGATAACCGGTGTTTTGCTTTCAATACATTTGTTGACCAAAAAACGCTGCGTTCCCGGAATTTTTTCAGCAGGAATCTCAACACCGAGATCTCCGCGAGCGACCATAATACCATAAGTCTCATCCAGGATTTCGTCAATGTTATTAACGCCCTCTTGGTTCTCAATTTTTGAAATGATTTTGATGGTACTGTTGCGCTCTTTGATGATTTTCTTCACTGCCAGCACGTCTTCCTTTTTACGGACGAAAGAGTGAGCAATGAAATCCACATCCATATCGATGGCCCAATTGATGAATTTGTAGTCTCTTTCGGTTACCGATGGCAAATTGATAGGAACGTTTGGGATATTGACACTTTTACGAGGTTTAATCACACCATGGTTCTTAACGGTGCAAATCAACTCGTTGTCCTTTTTATCTATCACATCCAGTTCCAATTCACCGTCATCGATCAAAATGGCAGCTCCTACTGGAACATCGTTGTAGATTGAAAAATCATTTACATAAACGCACTCTTTGGTTGAAGGCTCATCGGTTTGGGTTCCCTTGATACAGATCGTATCTCCTTCTAACACTTTAATCCCCTTCTCATATCCGGGAGCCATGCCGGTAACACGAATTTCAGGGCCTTTCGTATCGATAATAATAGCAATACTGTCTGAAACCTTGCGAACATTCTCTACGACCTGTGCTGCACTCTCGGTGGTCACATGGGCAGAGTTGATACGTACTGCGTTCATGCCCGCCTCGTACAATGACCGAATAAATTCGACATCGCATCGTTGATCAGAAATCGTCGCAATGATTTTAGTTCTTTTCTTCATATTGTTCTCCTTTCAGAGGAGGTTCGTAACCTCCTTTTCTATCTGTCTTTTATCAGTCTTAGTCTATGTGTCTGTCGAAAAATCGGGAAAGTTCAGCCCATTTATAAAAAACTCAGGATGGCTAAACGATATGAATCCAGTCCGAAACCCATAATTGAGCCTTTGCAATTTGGTGCGATCAATGAAATGTGACGAAATTCCTCACGAGCCAATATGCAAGAGATGTGTACCTCGACGACTGGCAATTGGGCTTTAACGCCTCCAATGGCGTCAGCTAGAGCAACTGAGGTGTGGGTATATCCTCCTGCATTCAGGACAATGCCGTCATATACACCACGCGCTTCATGGATACGATTGATCAACTCACCCTCTACATTTGATTGATAATAATCCAATTCGATGCCTGGAAATTTTTGTTTCAGCTCTTCAAAATAGGATTCGAATGATTGTTCTCCGTAAATGTTTTTTTCACGAACGCCTAACAAATTGAGGTTAGGCCCATTCATAATCAACAATTTCATGGCGGTTGTCAATTTGCAGATTTACTCAAATTCGCCACAAAAATACAGTACTGAATTGAATATTTCGCATATTTTTGTGGTAAATTTTGGTTGAGTATTTTAAGTCTTTGTTAAATATTGGCGATTGTCATGAAGTTAAGTGGTTTGGGAGAGTTCGGCTTAATCGGATGGATTCGAGAACAGTTTGCTGCAATTCCCACTCACGGTTGTGAGGGTATTGGTGACGATTGTGCTGTCTTACCGTTTAATGAGCATGAGTCGTTGGTTGTTACAACCGATTTACTGGTCGAGGATATTCATTTTTTACGGACAAAAACGCCCCCTAAGGATTTAGGGTATAAATCACTTGCCGTTAATTTGAGCGATGTTGCAGCCATGGGGGCAACTCCGATAGCCTCTTTTTTATCGATTGCCTTGCCTCAGAACTGTTCGGCCGAGTGGATCGAAACATTTATGGAGGGCTATCGGGAGCTCTCTGCACAATTTGGCGTACCTCTTTTAGGAGGCGATACCACTTCATCTAAAGATCGTATAACGATTAGTGTAACCGCAATGGGCAAAGTTGCTACCTCATGCATTAAACATCGTGGGGATGCTCGGGTAGATGATGTGATTTTTGTAACTGGAGAATTAGGCGCATCTGCACAGGGACTTCATGACCTGTTGGCTGATAAAACAGATAGCTCATTTATATCTTTACATAATCGTCCTAAACCGTTTATTAAAGAGGGTGTTTGGTTGAGTGAACAAACTTCAGTTCATGCCATGATGGATGTTTCTGATGGTGTGGCCTCTGATCTTGGCCATATTTTACGGGCATCAGGTTGTGGAGCTGAAGTTTCAGTAGATATGATACCAACTAATACATCTGTTGAATTGGCGGTTACAGGAGGTGAAGATTATTGTCTATTGTTTACGGCAAATGCAACAGATGCTCTTGTATTGCAGCAGGAGTATCTGAAAACTTTCGGAACTCCACTATACCCGATTGGTAAAATCATTGCCGGAGATCAGATTATATGGAAAGACCATGGCAATGTGATTCACCCTCAATGGAAGGGATTTACTCATTTTTAATTGAAGAAACAGATGAAACAATATAAAAGGGTTTTGACTATTGCCGGATCGGATAGTTGTGGTGGCGCGGGTGTTCAGGCTGATATTAAAACCATATCAGCGTGCGGATGTTATGCCATGAGTGCGATTACGGCAATTACCGCTCAAAATACAGCCGAAGTACGGGCTATACATAACGTCCCTGCAGATATGGTGGCAGCCCAAATTGCTGCCGTTCTGGAAGATGTCGGTGCAGATGCCGTTAAACTTGGGATGTTACCGACTGCAGAGTGTGTCAAGGCTATCGCTGAATTGTTGCTGCAATTCAACGTTCCTAATGTGGTATTGGATCCGGTTGTTGTATCGACTTCTGGATGTCGTTTGATTGATGAAGCAGCGTTGGAGGCGATTCGTCAACATCTGTTTCCGCTTGCGACCGTTATTACGCCCAATATTCCCGAAACAACCTGTCTGACAGGTGTGCAAATTCACTCTGAACAAGATTTTGATCAAGCGGCATCTGTCATTCATGGTCAAAAAGTGCAGGCTGTACTCTTCAAAGCCGGTCATCTTGATTCAAATGTGCTGACGGATTATCTGTATGATGATAAGCAATTTATAGATCGTTATCAATATCATCGCATTAATACCCAAAATACACATGGAACAGGCTGTACCCTCTCCTCGGCGATAGCCTCCTATTTGGCCTTGGGATACCCTTTAAAGGAGGCGATCCGTCAAGCGGAAGAGTTTCTGCACGGTGCTATTGTTGCTGGCAGCGATTTTCAAACCGGGCATGGACATGGACCTGTTCACCATTTCTATCGCTGGTGGTAAAATGGATGGGGAAAAAGAGAGATAAATCGTATATTTGCTAAAACGTTTGCCATCGTGAGATTTTCTGTCAATAATTTTTTAAAAGATCGAAGACTATGGGTGATCTCGATCGTAATATTTGTATTGCTGATCGCTGTATTTGACAAGAATAATCTGATCGAAGTGTGGAAGCTGAATCAACAATTAAAAGAGTTGGAATCTCAGCGGGACTATTATCAGCAAAAAATCACACAGGATAGTACAATTTTGGAGAATCTTAAAAATAATGACTCCTTGGAGCGTTATGCTCGTGAGCACTATCTGATGAAACGTAAAGGAGAAACAATTTATATCATCAAAGAGTAGAGGTAATCCTATGGAATGCGCATATACTTATGTGTTTGCACTGAAATATTCCATTTTGGATTGACTTTGACATACTCCACAATCCGTTCGATCATTTCGTCGAAGCGGCTCCATTCGGGTTGTAGGTAGAGGCGACACTTTTCACTGACTTTTGCTGCATTCTCTTCTGCCCACACAAAATCCTGTTCGGTCTCGACAATCACTTTCAATTCATCGGCCCGAGGAAAAATAGATGCAACGGGTGGATGCTGTTTTTTGGGAGACAGGCAGATCCAATCAAAACGCCCGGTTAATTCATGGGCACCTGATGTTTCAAGAAATATTTGTAAACCACGATCGGTTAACGCTTGAGTCAAATAGTCGAGCGGATAAGAAGATGGCTCACCTCCGGTAATCACAATTGCTTGAGCTGGATAGCTGCACGCTCTTTTGACAATGTCATCAACATCGACTGGTGGAAACAGTTTAGGATTCCAGGTCATTTTTGCATCGCACCAGCGACAGCCTACATCGCATCCTCCCAAACGAATAAAATAGGCAGGTTTACCTGTGTGAAAACCTTCCCCCTGAATCGTATAAAAATCTTCAACCAGAGGAAGACGACGTCCGCCTTCCAGCAGGTCGGAATTATTCTGTTGCAAGTTCATAGATGTCTTTTAGATTGCGTCCCAACTGATTGTAATCCAATCCAAAACCCACGATAAATTTATCAGGTATTTCCAAAGCTGGGTAGTCTATTTTGTATGTTTTACGATAGCTGTCCGGCTTAAAAAGCAACGTAGCGACGGCGATCGAAGCTGGCTTGTGAGCAGTTAGCACTTTAAATAGGTGATCAATACTGCCACCCGTATCCACAATATCTTCCACAATGATGACGTGACGGCCTTCAATGCTCTTGCTCAAGCCAATTAGTTCTTGAACCTTGCCGGTCGAGGCCGTCCCACTGTATGAGGCCATCTTGATAAATGAGACTTCACAGTTCAGATCGATATGTTGCATCAACTCTCCCATGAACATAAAAGCTCCATTCAGCACGCCAAGAAATAGAGGACACTTTTTATCCGCATAGTCGTGAGATATTTGACCCCCTACCCGGCTGATGGCTTTGATTAATTGCTCATGCGGAATGGAGAGCTGAAAAGTCTTATCATTCAACTTAACGGTTGCAGACATTGCGGTTGATTTATTCTGGTAGTAATAATCTTCGGTTAGTGTGCATGGTGACTTTGCACATCTGATTGCGTTTTGCAAAGATAGTACTTTTACAGGCAATGTGAACGAATGAAAAGATCTGAGAACATTTATAGGTCCTGCACAGATCATATGGTAGCGATACAAACAATTCCATTGAAGCTAACCTTTTTTTAGTAAACATCAATCCAGATATATTTTGATCTATTTATTTTACAAGGATTATTTTGTTCCGACATATATTCATTACCTTTGTCTCAAGATCAATTAACGGTTAAAAATAGAGCTTATGACACCCAAAGTAAGTATTATCATGGGTAGTACGTCGGATCTCAAAATTATGGAATCGGCAGCCCAGTTCTTCGATGAAATGGAAATACCATACGAAATCAATGCCCTGTCAGCACACCGTGTGCCCGATTTGGTGATGGATTTCGCAAAAAACGCTCACAAACGTGGTATTAAAGTGATTATTGCCGGAGCTGGTGGAGCTGCACATCTACCAGGTGTAATTGCGGCGCTAACCCCCTTGCCTGTAATCGGTATTCCGATCAAATCATCCAATTCGATTGACGGATGGGACAGTATTTTGTCGATTCTTCAGATGCCATCAGGTATTCCAGTGGCAACGATGGCTTTGGATGGTGCTCGTAACGGTGCAATTTTGGCAGCACAGATCATGGCAACAGGAGATGAGGCTCTGATGCAAAAGGTACAGAAGTTCAAGGCTGATCTTGCCAAAAAGATTGAAAAAGCCAATGCAGATTTGGCGCAGATCAAAATGAAATTCAAGACAAACTAAACTATGGACGAACAAACGCCCGTAAAAGCCGATAAAAAAACAATCAGGATGATGATTATACTCATCATCCTGTTGTTGATCGGTATTGCTACTCGTTGGACCTACATCAAAAAAGAGATTGTCGACTCTACCCGTAGTATATTCAGCAATGAGGCTCCGATGTCGGATTCTTCTTCCAGCCAGCATTGAAACATTACTGACGATAATTGGGCTCTTTCTTATTCTTTCGAAGTCTTAATAGTATTCGATGGGTTCTGCTTTGACAGGACGGTATCGGATAGGGTCATTACGACGTCTATTGGAGATGTCAAACCATCGAGAATCCATCAATCCAGCCTTATTGAAGGCAACTCCCAATTGAATATTAATCGTATTGAAAATTAAGTTTTCATTCTTGATCCTGAAGCCGATCCCTAAGGTTGTAAAAAAATCATTTTTAAAAATATTTCCTGAATTTCCAAGCAGACCGAAATCAGCGAAAAAGAAACCGGCGATTTTAAATTGTGCCACCTGCCAAGGGGTAAACACAACAGTTTCGGTGTTGAGTACCATTCGGTTAATCCCATACACATCCTCTTCCAAAGCGCGCATATCGGCATAGGAATTAAATTTAAGCGTCTCTTGGAAACCATCCAATCTATTCCATCCACGTGTGGCATTCAAAACAATAAATTGACGAACCGGGTAGCGTCCTTGTCCTAATAGTGGGGTGAAATAGGTTACTTTGGCTTGTAAAGTGGTACGATAAAATTTGCCGTTAGAGCTATTTAGGTAGCTGCCGAGTCCCGCTTCTGTTCCCAGATATCCAATTGGTGTAAAATATCCTGCGCTAAACTCTCCTCCCAAATACCAACGGTTGCCAAATTCTCCCCAAGAGTAGCCTGCAAGAAATGCGGTATGGTATCCGTAAGCGACATCCTCTGGGACACCATATCCATAAATACGATTTGTTAATCTGAACCGCTCTTTGAAAAAACCGATGCTTCCGATTAACATGGCGTTATTATGGAAGTATGGATTCAACATATCGGTTACCTCCGGACGATCAGTATATTTTAAATTGAAGAAGCGTGCCGTCATGTACAAGCTGTTACGCATGGCCGGAATCTCTACGGCGTACCCTCCCCATACATCGAGCATGGTCCAGCTGGCATGCAACATCGTGTCCGGAGGATAGTAATTCAATAGTTCTCGTTCATACATGAACGATGCACCAGCCATATAATCGGTCGGATGGATAAATTCACGGGTAAATTCGGCTCCATAGTTAGCATTGTCAAAGCCCTTCCCGACCACTGCATAAGCATCCCAAAAACTGCCGACAATATTGCGTTGCGTATATTCGACTAAATTACCGCCATAGGTGAAACCATGCTTCCAATCTACATAGGTGCTGATACTAAGCCGACTGCCCCACCCTAACAGGTTATCATCATAGGCCATCACCTGAGTTTTGCCGTCGCTTTTGATTTTTAAATCGGCACTGATTGTCCATTTATCCCGAGTCAATACATACATATCTACAATGGTTGTATCCTCGGCCCGTGGTACTATAATGATATTGACATCTGAAAAATAGGGTCGTGATCGTAACAAACGTCGATTATTAGCTATTTCGACAGGATTGATTGTGTCGCCACTTTTAAAGAAAAGATCATTCCGAATCACCTCTTCCCGAGTCACTCGGTGTAAAGAGTTTAAAGTTCGATCAACCCACTTTTTACTATTCTCAAAGACGTTGTTTTGGTATATATAGATTTCACCTATTGTTCGTCCCGTATAGTTGGAGACATAATTGTTTTCCCGTTCGAGTAACCGCTGCTCTGCAGCCGGATTGCGAGGTGTAATACGAATGGTGTTGTAGATAAAGTTGGTAATCTTTCCCAGCTCCTTCTTCTTTTTATTATTGTTGGTCGAATCAGTCGACTCCTTTTTTTTGCGGTTTGCATACACCTCTATATCTTCTCCCTCCAGCATTAAAGGTGTAGCTACTGTATCGAGGGAACAGTAGCTAAATAACACGAAGAATATAACTATGTATTTATGAATCCGCATGATCCATTCAATGTGCTGGATGTTTCTTTTGTTCTGCTTCTAATAACGCATTTTAAAGATAACTATTATTTTCCTTTTGCTATTCATCCAATGATTTACAAAACAAGCGGAACGATGTGGATCGCTCCGCTTGTTTTGTATTCTGAATCTGAACGTATCTCTTACCGAACCAGCCCAGAGAACCCCATAAAAGCCATAGCTAAAATGCCGGCTGTGATTAGTGCAATGGGAACACCTTTCATGGCTTTCGGGACATTTTCCAATTCCAGGCGCTCTCGTAAGCCTGCAAACAACACCAAAGCCAACGTAAACCCGATGGCAACCGAAACGGCATATACCACGGCTTCACCGAGGTTATATTCTTTTTGTACAAGAAGGATCGCCACACCCAAAACTGCACAGTTGGTTGTGATCAGCGGTAAAAAGATACCTAAGGCCTGATACAATGCGGGACTGACTTTTTTGAGTATGATTTCAACCATTTGTACCAGGGCGGCAATCACCAGAATAAATACAATGGTCTGCATGTAGGTGATGTTGAGCGGCACCAGAATGTAATACTGAATCAGATAGGCGACAATCGACGCAATGGCCAACACGAAGGTCACAGCCGCTCCCATACCCAATGAAGTTGAGACCTTGTTCGATACTCCAAGGAAGGGGCAGATTCCCAAGAATTGGGACAGTACGATATTGTTGACAAAGATTGAGCTGATGATGATAACGAAATACTCCATCTTTATTTGATTTTAGCAGTTAGCTTATTGAAAAGGACCAGCAGGTAGCCCAATACGATGAATGCTCCGGGTGCAAGAATAAACATGAGCATACCGTCGCCTTCGATGAATTTCATTCCGAAAATAGATCCGCTGCCGAGGATTTCACGTACACCTCCGATTACGGTTAATGCCAAAGTAAAGCCCAATCCGATTCCTAAACCATCGAGCGCTGAATCGAAAACCTTGTTTTTGGAGGCAAAGGCTTCGGCACGTCCCAAAATAATACAATTGACAACGATCAAGGGGATATAGACTCCCAGTGTGTTGTAGAGGTCTGTTGCATAGGCTTCCATACAGAGTTGTACTACGGTTACAAATGCAGCGATTACCACAATGAAAGCAGGAATACGCACCTGATCCGGAATCAGATTTTTAATTAACGAAATCACCACGTTGGATAGGGTCAATACGAACAGAGTAGCCAATCCCATGCCCATTCCGTTAAAAGCAGAGGTGGTGGTACCCAATGTAGGGCACATTCCTAACAACAAAACAAAGGTCGGATTTTCGCGAATAATACCTTTGGTCAGTAATTGCAATTTATTCATATTTTCCCTCCTCTACTACTGTATTGTGGTTGGTGATTTGGCAGAAAACGTTGTAAGCTCTTGCGATGGCTTCGGTATAGGCTCGGGATGAGATGGTGGCTGCGGTGATTGCATCAACATCTCCGCCGTCTTTGCTGACTGCTAAATGAAAATCAGCAGGATTCTTTCCATCAAACTGTTGGGCAAAATCTGATTTGCTGCGCTCCATTTTGTCTCCGAGTCCTGGGGTCTCATGTTGTGACAGTACTTCGGTCCGATAAATTGTTCCATCCGGATTGAATCCGACGATTAATCGAACCTCTCCGCCAAAACCATTGTTCGAAAAGGTCTCGATGGCATAGCCCACAGGTTGACCATTTTTCGTGCCTGAATAGATCTTCACCTCTCCGCCATCTATATTCAATGTCTGTACAGAATCACCAGGCGTATTGTCAAAAGGAGGCAACACCTGCGCAATGGCATTTGTTAATTTTGCAGTTTTAGCATCAGCGATCGGGCCGGCAGTTACTCGGTATATTACACCCACAGCCAATGAGGCCACCAAGGTAATTCCCAGTAGGGACAAGACCATGTTTGTAAGCGTACTCTTCATCTTTAAGCTATTTTGAGGTAGCAGGTTTTGCCCCGAACCGTTTGGGTTTGACATATTTGTTGATCAATGGCACAGTTGCATTCATAATCAGAATGGCGAATGACATGCCTTCCGGATAGGCCCCCCATGTGCGAATCAGCATGGTAATTACTCCGATTCCAATGCCATAAATGGCCATGCCGCGTGTTGTCATCGGTGAGGTTGCATAGTCTGTTGCCATAAAGATGGCTCCAAGCAGAGCTCCACCCGTTAACAGATGAAACAACGGATTCATATAATGCAACGGATCAATTCCCCAAAGGATCGCACTGAATAAGGCCATTGAACCAAGAACAAACACAGGAATATGCCAAGTAATCACCTTTCGGAAAAGCAAGTAGGCAAAACCCAGTAACAGAGCTAACGCTGCGATCTCACCCAAAGATCCCGCTTTGAAACCCAGCATCATGTCTCCATATGAAAGTTGTGCAGCAATATCGGCTGTGGTTTCACCTCCATTGAGTGCATTTTTCACAAACCCTAATAGTGTCGGGCCAGATACGGCGTCAATGGCAGCCTCTCCTTCAGTCATCATCTCTCCGGCCATCGTAGAGGCACCAGAGAGTGAATCGACCCCTTCAGGAGTTACAAAAGAGGTCATTTGAACCGGGAAGGAAATCAGCAGGAACACGCGCCCTACCAAGGCAGGATTGAACGGGTTGCATCCTAATCCGCCAAAAGTCATTTTCCCAACTCCGATAGCGACTAATGCCCCTACGGCAATCATCCAAATCGGCAATGTTGTGGGAAGGTTAAACCCAAGCAGTACCCCTGTTACGATGGCCGAACAGTCGCCAATTGTGGTTTTCCCTTTTAATAAAAAACGTTGGATTAAATATTCAAAAAGGACGCAGCAAGCAACCGAAACAGCCGTTACGATCAGTGCTGGCATCCCATAAACAATGACCGAAACAACCAACGCCGGAAAGAGTGCGATCAACACGTCTGCCATCAAGCGAGTTGTAGAGACCGGTGCATGAATATGAGGCGAAGGTGATACAATTAATTTTTTATCCATTGGGTTAATATCCAGATTTCAATTAGAGTACGGTGTGTAACCTTGAATGTTACTTTAACATTTTTTACGAGCTCGGATACGTTTCATGGTTTCCGATTTACCTAAACGGATATAATCCAGCAAAGGCAAGGATGCAGGACAGGTATATGCACAAGAACCACATTCGATACAATCGGTGATTCGTAGTGCTTCCAAATCGTCAAACCGTTTGAGTTGGGTCAATTTGCTGAGCAAATAGGGCTCTAATCCCATCGCACATACACCAACACATTTTGCACATTTGATACAACTGCTTGCGGAATTGCGTACAGACTCGCGGTTGCGCATGATCAGAATACCCGATGTTCCTTTGGTGACAGGCGCATCGATATTGGCCAATGCACGTCCCATCATCGGGCCTCCATTAATCACTTTAAGTGCATCTTGAGGCATTCCGCCACAAAGATCTATTAACGACCTAATTGGCGTTCCAATTCTAACGAGAAAGTTTGCGGGTTCACGTAACGTTTTACCGGTTACGGTTACAATCCGTTCAATAACCGGTTTGTTTTTTTGTACGGCCTCATATACCGCTAAGGAGGTTCCAATATTCTGAACAACTACGCCAACATGTATCGGCAGACCTCCAGATGGGACTTCTCGTCCTGTGATGGCCTGTATTAACTGCTTTTCTCCTCCTTGTGGATATTTGGTCCGTAGAGGAACAATTTCAATATGTGGGTAACTTACGGCCAACGTAATTAAATGGGAAATCGCATCGGGTTTGTTGTCTTCGATGCCAATGTATGCTTTGTTAACCCCCAAGGCTTTACAGAGAATATCCACTCCGACCAGCACTTCCGAACCTCGTTCAAGCATAGTACGGTAGTCTGATGTCAAATAGGGTTCACATTCCGCCCCATTAATAATCAAACATTCTGCTTTTTGTCCAGCAGGAATACTCAATTTGACATGGGCCGGGAAGGTCGCACCTCCCATGCCTACGATGCCGGCAGCGGCAATTTTGTCAATGATCTCCTGTGCAGATAACGAGCAAGATTGGATCAGTGTATTACTGCGATCAATCGTTTCCAACCATTCATCCCCTTCCCGTGTGATAACGATGGCAGGTTTTCGTATTCCAGATCCGTCAGGCAGAGAATCGATAGCTGTTACAACTCCCGAAATGGGACTATGTATATTTGCTGACACAAAACCCGATGACTGACCTATTAATTGTCCCACCTTCACCTGGTCTCCTTTGGCCACACAAGGCGTTGCTGGAGCTCCGATGTGTTGTGAAAGAGGGACTACAACTTGATCAGGAAGAGGAGCAGTTGTAATCTGTGAATTTTTGCTGATTTTATTACCGGGAGGATGGATACCTCCTATTTTGAAACTTCTCAACATAATACCTACTAAAATAGAGTCTGGTCCGCAGGATTATTCGATTCTTTTCGGACTTCTGCAGAAATCGTTGAGCTGATTGGTGCAGATGTCATTTCGGAAGAAGACTCCTTTATCGTTTTAGATTCAGTTGGTTTGTCTGTTTCACCGAGTGAAGTCTGTTGCTTGGGAGTATCAGCTTGTTTTACGGGGCGTGGAGGGAAATTTACCTCTACTATAGCTCCAGTTGGACATTCCGCAACACATTTTCGGCAGAGTCTACACTTCTCAGGATCAATGTAGGCCAGATGATTTTCCACAGTAATTGCACCGAATGGGCAGGTTTTGACACATTTGCCACATCCGATACATGCAGCTACACAAGCTTTGCGAGCCACTGCCCCTTTATCTTTGTTGGAGCAGCAGACATAAATCCGGCGATTTTTTACCCCCTTCTTGCGTAGTTCAATGATTCCTTTGGGACACGCTTTGACACAAGCCCCGCATGCCGTACATTTATCTTGGTCAACTTCTGGCATACCAGTGACGGGATTCAGTGTCATGGCGCCAAAGGTGCACGCATCAACACAGTCGCCTTGTCCCAGACAGCCATATACACAAGCTGTCTCTCCTCCATATAAAGCAGCCTCTACCGCACAAGATGAAGCTCCATTATAAATATTGTTGCGAATGCGATTATCACATCGACCAGCACAACGAATAACAGCAACTTGAGGTTCTTGTTCGGCTACAGCTTTGCCCAAATAGGTGGCAATTTTATTCATCGCCTCAGCGCCTCCGGCAGGACAATACAATGACGAGATATCATCGTTCTTTACCAGAGCATTGGCCATGCCTTTACATCCCGGGAAACCACATCCACCACAATTGGCTCCGGGAAGCATACTTTCAACCACACCAAGACGTGGGTCCTCTTCAACATGGAATTTTCGTGCAACAAAATAGAGTATAACCGCCGAAAGTACTCCTAAAATACATAGTACAATCACGGTAAATAGTAAAGTCTCGTTCATTCGATTCTTTGTTCTTATTCTTTTGTCTCTTCGGGTACGATTTTACTGATTGTAAACTGGATCTCTTTTTCAATCCGGTTACGTAAGCAATACAACACCCAATAATAGATAGCCAATACGGCCAATCCCGACACACCGGCAATTAATTCATTGACACCAGCCTGTAACAGGATTAATAATAATATGAAAACCAATAAAAAAGGATAAGCATAAGCAATCATCACGGCCTTGATACCCATGCCTTGTGAGATAGAAACATTGACAGTCTCCCCCACTTCGTAATGACCTGCATCATGGGTTACTACGGAAAGTACACGCTCTTCCCCCTCCTCCATGCCGCAGATTTTACGGGCGTGGCATGACCTACAGGCACTTTGTGGTTTCAATAAGACATCAACGCAATGGTCATCACATTGAATGACCTTAGCGGTATGTACTACGGTGTTCTTCACGATTTCAAACAGCAGTTTAATATCCGTAATGGCTGGTCAATGGCATAATACGGTTCTTGCCAAGTACACAACTTGACAGCCGTAAAACAGGACAAGATTGATAGCGTTTGTGCTCGTTACGAATCAATAAACCATAGATGCGATAAACATCCTCTTCGTCAAAACCGGCATTAATGATCTCTTCACGACTTTGTCCCTCTTCCAGCATGCGGTAGAGAATAGCATCCAGAATATCATATGCAGGCAGCAAATTGGCATCAGGATGGTTAGGATGCAACTCAGAAGTTGGTGCTTTCGATAACGTATTGCGAGGGATGATTTCACCGTTACGATTAATATAACGTGCCAAATCATAAACCTCAGACTTGTATAAATCGCCAATTACACTGAGAATGCCGGCACTATCTCCATAGAGTGTGCTGTTGCCTACAGCGTATTCACTTTTGTTGGAGGTGTTCAACAGGATGTATCCGAATTTATTCGCCAAAGCCATTAACATCGTTCCTCGTAAACGGGATTGAATGTTATCCTCGGCAAGGTCAAATGGCAATTCACCAAAAATCGGACTGATTGTTTGAGTGAATAGAGCAAAAATATTGGTAATCGGAACAATCTGATAATTCATCCCCAAATTCTCGGCCATGGCTCGTGCATCTTCTACCGAATGGTCTGAAGAGAATTGGGAAGGCATCAACAATGTATGTACATTCTCTTTGCCGAGCACCTCTGTAGCCAAAGCTGCGACTACAGCTGAATCTACACCACCGGTTAATCCAACACAAGCTCCAGTGTAACCATTTTTAGCGAAGAAATCGCTTAAGCCGAGCTTGATTGCCCGATAGACGTTAATCGTTTTGTTCTGTTCGGGGATTTTGCATGGAGCAATTTCAGCATCGAGATCAACAACTTGGAAATCCTCCTCAAAACTTTTCAATAAAGCGATGCACTCCCCTCTATTGTTGAAAGCGGCTGATGAACCATCATAGATCACATCGGTTTGAGCACCGATATTGTTAACGTATATAACGGGTTTGGCTTTGGTGTAAGCGAGCTTGCGGTAAAAATCGTACCGTTTTTCGATGCAACCTCTCATGTAGTGACTGTTGCACAGATTAACAATGATGTCGGCATAGTCTCCGTACTGTTGCTCAGTTTTGATATCGCTGCCAACGACCACTGCTACTTTCTTGCCTCCGATTTTAATGTATTCACATCCTTCTGAAGGGGAAAGATGGAATAATTCGTCACGTGAATCAACGGTCTTTTTGCCAATATAGCGTTTGATTCTGCGGTCTTCGATCAGCGCTGCTACGCTAATTGTTTTGTTGTCTTTGTTTTGACAAGGTAATCCCACCAAAACCGATATGTTGTCACAGCAAGAGGCTATCTCAACCAACGACTCCTCACACAAATCGAGAAAAGAGACTTTGTTGAGAAGGTCATAAGCAGGGGCACCACTGATGGCCTGCTCACTGAACACCACCAAATCCACACCCTGCACTTTTGCCTGTTGAATACAGTCGATGATTTTCATTTTGTTGGCTTCGAAATCGCCGACCGTATAGTTCATCTGTGCTAAAGCTATCTTCATAATAACCGCCGAAGTTACGTTTACCGTTTAGATCAGTTGACTTAAGTTTAGTAGTTCCTGCAAATATACGATTTTTGTGCTATCGCGATACTTTTTTCATTACTTGAAATTGCAATAAAATGATGCTCACCACTCTACATGTGAAATGCAAATAAATATTTAAAAAATGTTGCGAGAGCTATTGTAGAATCAGATTTTATCTCTATATTTGCACCGTCAAACGGAAAACATGGTGCCATAGCTCAGTTGGTAGAGCAAAGGACTGAAAATCCTTGTGTCCCTGGTTCGATTCCCGGTGGCACCACACAGAAAACCAGTCACTTACAGCCCTGTAGGTGACTGGTTTGTTTTTAGTCGGGCACACAATTTAGACACAAACCCAATCTAATTTCCCATTGCGGGATACCTCTCCTTCTTGCACTATTTTTCGCACTTTTTGGAATGAATCATTTCAATAAAGCTATTTTCCGACAGTGAGAATTGCTCTCCTCTTTTTTTAACGAATTTTTCCTTAAAATAATTTGCATAATGTGCCGAACATACTGACTTTTGTCGCAGAGGCTGTGAAGTCGCAGCCCACCAGTTGCAGAACGATATAACCTTCATGTAATTGTTAGTGGGTCTGTTGGCGTCGGCTGACAGACCTTTTTTGTGCGAATATGATGATTTATTCGAAACCATATAGAACGAAAAAACATGAAAGAGAAAATTCTCGTAGCGCTGAAAACCAAGTATTCTAATTTGGGGTTCGGAGCGAAGGCTCTCGACGGAGTAGCCTCCATTTTGGAAAAATCCGTCACCGATGAATCGCAAATTGAAACCGCAGTCAGCGGGGTCGAACCTTTCCTTAAAGTTTTCCAGTCTGACGCTGATCGTGCACGCACCGAGTACAACGCACTGAAAGGACTGTATGACGAACTCAAGGCAAAGAGTGAGGCATCTCCTGCAAATGGGGGCGGGCAGGGCAAAAAAAACGAACCCGACGATGAGGAACCTGCGTGGTTCAAAGCCTACAAGAAGCAACAGGAGGAGCGTTACAACGCCATCAAAGCGGAGAGCGATACTCTGAAAGCTGAAAAGGCCAAGAACGACCGGGCCAATCTCATCTCCGCAAAGGCAAAAGAACTCGGTATTCCGGAGTGGCGCATGAAAGAGGGATTCGTCATCGCCGACGATGCAGATGAAAAAACGATCGGCGACTACCTCGCAAACGTGCAGAAAAATCTGGTTACCGCAGAGCTGGAAGGGAAAGGTTCGGGATTCCCGATGTCCACGCCCGAAGCGCAGGGCAAAGAACTCGCAAAGGCGTGGGCTGAAACACTTCCGGACAAAGAGTAACCAAAACGTAAAATCATGGCAATCGTATTTGAAAAAACAAAAGTAAAGGGCGGTTTCCCCATATTCTGGCGCGGTGAGTTCGCCGTATTGCCGGGGGACTTCAAACTGAAGGGAACCTATCCCGAAGGGACAAAGATTCCCAAAGGTACGCCGATCAAGCTCGACTTCGACAACATGGAATGTTCCATATGCAAGAGTGCACGTGTTCTGTCGGGCGGCACAACCACTGCTCCACATGTCAAGAAGGGTTCCATGCTCCAAGTAGGAGATGCGGTTAAGGTCGGCGAGTCAAATTCGACCGTAAAAAGCATTGATACCAAAAATGCAGATTACGATGTGATCACGTTCGCAGCGGCCGTAACGGGTGCGACTGAAGGCGTAGATGTCCTCTCGGACGACAATCTGCCTGATGCAGTTGTCGAAACCGACATGGTCTATTCCGCCAATAACGGATTCCAGACCGTATCGGCCGGATATGCAGGTATCATCCTCAAGGATGTAGCCTATCCCGTCCCTGCTGCATGGCTTCAGGGTTACAGCCTGAAGAACAACCCCGAAATCAAGTATGTACGACAGTAAAAGAGGAGGTAAACAATGAACGAAGTATTTTATTCATCCATTTTCGGCGAACTGACTAAACAGGTGCAGATTCGCATCGATGCCGCCTCTGAACTGCGTAAGCGGCTATTCGACCAAAATATTTACGAGCGATTCCTCGACTGGGACACCCCCACCGTCGGACTGAACTTCGAGGAGTTGATCGGCTCGTACAATTTGAGCGTCGCCGCTGCAACGCTCGACTCCAAAGGTAAGGAGCCTATCATGGGAACCGAGGGACTGGAAACGATCAAGCAGAAGGTATTAACCCACCAGATGTCTTATTCGATGCCTATCGAAGAGTATCGTAAGGTGTTGCAGATTCTCGATTCGCGGATGCTGTCCGATTCGGCCAAGACACAGCAGCTCATCAATCTGATGTGGAACAATGTTACGAAGGTCGTGAACTCCGTGCAATCGAAACTGGACATCATCTTCCTCGGAGCATTGTCGAACAAAGGCGTATTCACGTTTGACGCGTCCAATAACCCAGAGGGTGGTGTGCGCGGTACGATCGACTACAAAATGCCGAGCGAGAACATTGCCACCGCGAAAACGTTATGGACGGATGGCAATAAAGATACGGTCGATACGCTGGAGGATATTCAAGCCATCCTCGATGCTGCACAGGACAAAGTTACGTTCGACCGCATTCTGCTCTCGCAGAAACGCCTGTCGTATATCCTCCGCAACAAGAAGATGAAGTTGGCGGTATTCGGTAGTGACAAGTCGTCCACACCGCTGTTGCTGGCGAACCTGAACGAGTTTATGCGTTCGAACGGATTCCCGACATTCGAAGTCATCCGCCGCATGACCCGTATTCAGGATAACGGTAAACTTACGGAGTATTCGCCGTGGAACGACAAGAACCTCGTGTTCGTACCTGCGGGCAAACTGGGCGTCATCAAGAACGCCTATGCCGACAACGAGCTGCGGCAAGAGCCGGGTGTCACCTACTCTAACTACGGACGCATCCGCATTTCACAGTGGGGCAAGGGCGAAACCGACAACTCTAACGGCGTAGAGTTCACGAAAGCACAGTCGCTGTCACTTCCGGTTATCACCGAAATCAACGGCATCTATTCGCTGACCGTAGAATCGTAGTTGTATGAAGAATTTCGAGGCAATATCGGCAAGTCTGTATCCTTACGATGTGGATCCTTTCCTCAAAGAAAAGGCCTGCATTGACGAGGGAATAGACACTCAAGCAGACTATACGGTAACCGATAAAATTAGCGTGGCAAAAGCCACAATCGCCATTCTGCGAAATCTCATTGTTCTTGCGAGTGAGAGCAACGGGGGCTATTCATTGTCGTACACGGACAAACTGGAAAAGCGCATTTTCCATATCGCAAAGGAAAACGGGCTGGACGATATTGCCGAAGAGTTCGATACTCGATCGAAAATTACCGACATTTCCGACCAATGGTAAGATTCCCCTATACGCTCGAAATGTGGTACGAGGAGGACGCCTCGCAAAATCCTGATGGTTCGTGGATCGAAGGTGCGCATGAATGGCGTGTCATCGGACGATGCAATGCCCGTCAGAATGGACGAGCACAGCAAATCAAAGGGCAAAACGGGGATGCCTTCCTCTACTCTTTCGAGGTTACGATGCCTGCAGATACACAGCCAATTCCTATCGGGACGAAAGTACGCATATTCGACAGCCGAGGATTCAACATCTTCGACCGTTCGCTCCGCACTGAGGCCAAACCGAAAGACAAGGACACGGCGTCGTATCCGGTACAGGGATTCTACAAAAGCGGACAACGTTACGAAAACACGAGATTATGGCTGTAAAGTGTACCAACTGGCGTGAGGTGGAACTTGAATTTGCGCGAGCAAAAGAAGAGTACGACCGAAAAGCTGTAGAATGGTTGTCGGCGTTGGGGGAAAGAGTGGTGAAGTACGCCCGCGAACACGGTAGTTATACCGATCACACGGGTAACCTACGCAACTCCATCGGGTATGTTGTGGTACAATACGGAAGAATCATTGCTGAATCTTTCAAGTATAACCGCCGTGTCAGACCGGACGGCAATCCTAAAGGGAACAAAGGTGCCGATGAAGCTCATGCCAAAGGGCTTGAACATGCCCGGTCTGTCGCCCGTGAACTTCCCGCTAACAAAACATATCTCGTATGGGTAGCCGGTATGGAATACGCGAAATATGTCGAGGCTAAAGGTTTCGACGTTCTCGAAGGGTCGGGAAACTGGGTGGAATCTACTGCTGAAAAACTCAAAGCGGAGTTCGCTCGATTCTTAAAATCGAAAAAGCGATGAACCTGACCTCTACGGAAATATTCAAACTCGTCTGGGATCGCATCCGGGATTCGCTGTTAGGGAAGACCGTGCCGATGATGTATGCGGACCACTACCCGAATAATCCTTCGGGAGAATTTATCGTCGTAGGCTCATTGTCAAATGTCGTCGGAGATTCGCAGGTGGCAACCGTAAATGTAAACATTTATGTACCGGACACAACACCGACAATCGGTCGTGAAGAGCAACGCTACCCCGATCGCAACCGTCTGAACGAACTAACTCGTCTCGCTTTCGATTCACTAGGATACTACCCTATCAACGAACGCTGGTTCTTTGATGTGAGCGATGAAACTCTTATTAGTGAGGAGGGGATCTCCTACACATTTTCAAACCTCAAAGTAAAACTTAAAAAATATTAAACATGGGACAAATAATCGGACTGAAAGCCGTTCATGCAGGTAATCCTCTCCCGAAAGGAGTAAAAGACGCTGAGGCTGCCGACTTAATGAAGGCTTTCACCAAAATCAGTCAGCCTTATAATGGTGGTGTTTCCACCAATTTCGCGATACCTTCCAGTAATGATTTTTATCGGGAAGGAGAAGCAGACCCATTTTACTCTGCAATCGACGAAACGACAGGCACAAAAGAAGTTACTTGGAATGTCGTAGATTTTGACGACGACACGATGGAATTTTACTTCGGAACTACAGAACCTGCAAAAGGCGAGATTTACGAAGGAGTAAAAGCATTCGTATTCGATTCCAAAAGTGGAGGCTCCATCGCTTTTGCAAGGTTAAAATATGTAGCGACATTGGGTGGTGGAATCAATAAAACCGACCCGCTCCAAATTCAAGTATCTGCGAAAGTTTTAGCTCCGGAACAAGGTGGTTATTCCTGGTGGCCGATTACAACTCCGGAATATACCAAGAGCGTTTTGTAAATTCTCTATCCCGCTGGAAAGCTGACGACTTGCATCACGTCTCGAGGACGGGGCGGGAGCAAAAACAATAGTTTATAATATGAAAAAAGAAGAAGTCGGCCGCCTTACAGAACAACGTGCACTTGACACACTGACTGAAAAAATTGAATCGTTCGAGATTGAAGGCAATGACAAAGAACAAATAACCCTTTACCTATACCCCCTCCAACTCGGACGACTCGCGATGATAAGTCGCCGACTAATAGACCTTGATCTGATTTTCGACGACGAACAGATGGAGGGTGCTGTTAAACGTATGTGGACCATATGCTCCGAAAAATCAAAAGAGGTGGCCGAAATAATCGCTATCGCCACACTTCGGACGCAACAAGAAATCGAAGATATGCTAAAAGAGCGGACAAAACTTATATACTGGTCCCCTACAATGGATACAACAGCTCTTACAAACATTTTGTCCACCATCGTATTTCAATCCTACTACGCGGATTTTATGAACGCTATTCGCTTGGTAAGAACGCTGCGGGTAATGATTTCCCCAACGACAACAGCGGAGCGGATAGCCACTACGGAGGGCGCAGTATCTGGGCTTGCATTTCAACGGAGGGAAAAAGTATGTTGAAACGTTTGACGAGGAAAAGAAAGGAACAAAACATTTAATTACAGCACTTACTGACATTTACAAACTATCGGACCAACTCATATCAACCGTTAAATTTTATCTGAAATAAAGGAAGCCCCAAATCCGGCGGGAGAGGCCCGGCCCGCCGAAAATAGAACGTGGAACTAACTAAACAGCATATTGCATCTGGAAACCTTACTGCGGAAAGAAGACGTAAAGGTCGCCGATAAACTGATGGAAGACCTTAATGTTCGTTACGATAGGCTGTTTGCGTCGATTTCAGGCGTTTCTACAGGCTTTCCGGCTGCTCCGACAGATCTAGGGGTCAAAAATCCCCCCCCCCATAAAATTGGAGCTAAAATAATGTATATCAATGAATTACAAAAATATATTGTAATTCAGACACCTGATAATAAGCATTCAAAGAAGAGTTAAAAAATAGGAGCCGATGCAAATTTCAGATTGAATTACTATTCAATGAACCTTATGATAGCCAAACTACAAAAAGGAGACATTAACATTGCCGACGTTTTTCTAAATGAATTATCAAGAAATCCGGCCTATTTTAATATGGATGCCGTCAAAACATTAATCCCAAATGAAGAACAACGGATGCGAATACTGCGCGTTCTTGAAGATCATATGGTCATTGAAATAAAAGGGGGTGGAATATGGTTAAAAGCTGCGGCTAATTTATCAGTGTGTAAAGACCAGGGAGGATGTGCAGTCATCTATAACGAACAACGCAAACAAGAAGAACGGGATAATTTAGAACTTCGCAATTTAAAAATAAGTAGGCGCGAAGCGCATTGGGCTATTGCATTAGCTATCATATCTATTTGCGCCTCTCAATTTTGGGGACACACTATTTTTGAATGGACTTGGATTGCAATGCAAAAAATCAGTAAATTACTTTTTTAATCTGTCTTGATTCAATATTCTACACAGAACATTGTTTAATCCAGTATAAGTATCACCTGTCAATTCAATATTAGTTCTGCCCCAAAAACGAACAAGATAGATCAAATACACAATCAACGCAATAATCACGAATAGCAAAATATAAATCCAAATCATAGCTTCAGCGTTTTTACAAACCTCGGAACTTTCGGCACAACTTCAAAAAAATAGGCTCATTATTTTGCGGGGGGGGGAATTTTGTAACTTTGCAGCATCTAACCAATACAATTTATGTTATGAAAAAATTTTTACTTTTGATGGCTGTTATTTGTGCAGTTACTTTTATGGGGTGCGAAAAGGATGAGCAAGAATCGTTCAAGTTCGACATTGAGAATCTTTATGGCACATGGCAGGGAATTGCCATACAAAGTAACGGCGAATGGATAGATATAACCCAACCGCCACACACAAATCTTGCATTCTCTGTTGTATTTTATGAAAATGGTACATATTCGGGAAGCGGGTATTTTGGCAACGGTTCAGGAACATACAAAGCTGAAGGGGATATGATATATACTTATATAGACGGGGAAGAATTATACAGATACAAAGTACATTCTATCTCAAACGGAATTGCCGAAGTGTCTATGGGTGTAGCAGGAGATAATATAACACTGGAAATAAAACTTCAAAAAAAGTAATCAGATAGGATATATGTTTCAAAACAAAGGCGAGAATAAATCTCGCCTTTGTTATTCCCTACAAAATCATTATATTTGCATTGCTAAATCAAAATGCGATACAAACATATCCAACCATATTGGGTATTTTGTATCTATAATTTAACTGCGTCGAGTTCGGTAGCGGAAACGCCCGACGGCTTGCATTTTGAGCCGAGCAACTCGTAACGCAGTTTTTTATTGCTAAATCAAAATGAAAAAGCGCATCGAACGCATGGGCCGCATCGAAGCGGCAATTAACCCCATGTACTGCGTCCCCAAACGCAGCGACCTATCGTTAATCGGATCGGCTTTCGAGGCCGCAGGTTTCCGTTGTGTCCGGATCCGCACCGAATGCGAGGCCGAGCACCGCACAAAAGGTGGTGATCCCCGTCGGCACGGGATGCTGGTTCTCGACGGTGACCGAGTGATATTGGAGGTATTGCGGTCGAGACCGACTAAAAAAGATAATCAACTCACAATCCCGCCTCAATCATGAACCGAGAAAATGACATATCGAACCGTACCCTATTTTTGATTCGGTCGGTTTGAAATGATAAACAGAAAGCCGAGGGAACTCGGCTTTTTACATTCTCGCATCATATATCTTTTCTACATTCAGCTCCGTTCCGGTCAATGTAAAATATATATTCTGGAGCTGGTGCAGATACTTTATGGGCACATCCACATTGCAATCGTCGATTTCGTCTTCCACCTGCCAACAGAACCCTTCTTTTTTAGGAGATAAGCATATCACACGGGGGATGATATAGTAGTCAAATCGTTGGTAACAGTCGCTAAATTCTTTCTCAAAGCCGCATTTTTCCAATAACGTTGGAGTCAAACGTATAGGCCTAACATCTCATAATACTACTTTATCTAAAATCTCATGATAAAATCCGGCTTCCTTAATTAGCATCTCACCATGAAATAACGTCATGTCTGCACGCGTAATTTCTGCAATATACCCAATTCGCTCAAGATGGGGGTTATACACTAAATTGCCTATTCGAAATGATCGAATATTCAGAGACGGTTCCATATTACATTTCATATTCTAAAACGCATCGAATTCGATGCGTTTATTACTTTAGTTTCATTTGTGTTTTTAAGTTGAGAACTATTTATTCCTCCTCGTTTGAGGTGTCGCATGTAATCGGTTTCGTCGATTTTACCGCTGAAGTAAGGTGCGCTGTTTCGGGTGGCGGATTGTCGGGCAACGTTCCGAGGTATTGCCGAGCGTTGAGGGGTGATACGACAGAGTGTCCGAGTTGGCTTTCGAGTTGTTGTCGGGCAACTTTAGCTACTGTACCGCCCCGTTTGGCGACGTTGGCGTTGGCCTTGAAACCTATTGGATTTTCGTTTCGGGAAAGTTCGGTAGCAGAGGCCTCGGCCAATGAGTTCAACAGCAGTTCGACATTGGTCATATTATCCCGCAGGTTCTCCTTTTTCAACCCCTTGTAACGTTTGTAGGCTTTCGTGGTACGTCCGGCCCACTCCTTCGTGATAATGTCCGTAAGGGTGGCATATTGCGTTCCATCAACGCCCCCGCGTTTCCACTCGTCAGTGAGAAGTTTACGGACTTCGATACTTTTCAAGCGTTGGTTAATCCATGTATCCGAATATCCAAGGCGTTTATAATCGGCTACGGCCTGCTCAATAGATAACTCAGGGTCTTGCATTTGGTCGAGGCGGTCGCTTGCCACCTGCGCCATCCATTGCTTGAAAGGCTCGGCTTTCTGTGACGGAATCGACTGGATAATCCGCAGGACGGTTTTCACATCTCCGGCCAGCGTCTTGCGCATCACTCCCGTTTCTGACCTCATGGCTATCTGGGGACAATTTGTCCCCACGAACGAGGCGAGCGCTTCATCCCGCTTGCGCATCTTCTTGAAATAATCGGTCGGATTCACGGTGTCCGTCAGAGCGGAGATCACGTCGAGAACGGAAAAATACCACGTCTCCGTCCGCTCGTCCCAAACGGTGCGCACCTTGCGGTCCTCGAACAACTGTATGGCCTGCTTTTGTGTCATAGGAATGTAGTTTTATTTATTCCTTTTCTTTTACCTCCAGCACCGTCCCGCACTTCGGGCAGGTGATTGTGTTCGTCGGGTACGTTGCTACTCTTCCGCCTTTTGCTCCGCTTGTTGGAATCCAATTTTGCGGGCGGGTTTGCGTGCCTGCGGTATCTTGACCGACAACGCCGCAATAGCGTTGTAGATATTATCAAGCTCCTTGCGCATATCTTCCGACAGATCGCTGACCGCCTCGGCATTGTCGGCGTCCACCCGCTCCAGTAACGCCAGTTTCGCCCGAATTTCGGCCAACTCGGCCGTTACTGTCGTCGTGGTCGTGATGTAGTTCCGCATCGCTACGAAAGCACGCATAATAGCGATACTTACTTGTATGGCAACGGAGCTTTTCAAAACAGCCGATAACATAGAAACGCCTTGCTCGGTAAACGCATAGGGGTTGCGGCGTAAACCCATCGTGATGGAATTGGTTATCACAATTTGTGATTTCCAATTTTCAGTTTCGGCATCTGTCAGTTGAAACATGAAATCGGGCGGAAAGCGTTCGATATTACGCTTTACCGCTTGATTGAGAGCGCTTGTTGTTACTTGGTACAATTCCGCCAAATCACGGTCCAGCATCACCCGCTGGCCCCGTATTTCGTAAATCTTGCTTTGGATAGGTTGTAGTTCCATGGGTAGGTATCGTTGAGGTTATTCTGCCTTGATGGTTATCGACTTCCCGCAATGCGGGCACGTGATTGCTCCCTCTTTCGAAGCGGCGAAAAGTTCCGGCACTTCAACACCCAAAATATCGGCTATTTCTTGCAATCGTTTTAACGGCGGATTTCCGTTGTCACCAATTGCAATACTTAACCCCGTTTCAGTCATTCCGAGACGCGCCGCCAACTCTTTTGCGGTCATTCCTCGTTCCTTCAATAATTCTTTAACTCTCATTTTGACGTATTATTTGCCACAAATATATTGATATTCATATAAACAGCAAAAAATTTTAGTGTCAATTAAATTTTTATCTCAAAATATTTGCATTATATCAAAATATCATTTATATTTGCACCAAAAAATCAAAACAACAATTAAACAATACGGCCATGAAACTCTTAACTAAAGCAATTGAGAAGCAGTTGGCAAAGTACCCCATTTATTCACAAGATGGCAAAGGCGGCAAGGCACAGGTCATCTGCAAGTTCTTCAACCCCTGCGGCAGTCAGACGTGGTACATTCTCGAAGGCGAGAAGCAAGACGACGACTACATTCTCTTCGCATTGTTAGACAATATGGGCGAGCGAGAATATGGTTATGTGTCACTGAATGAACTTCAACGCGTTAGAACTCGCCCCTTTGGTCTTGGCATCGAAAGAGATATGTATTTCACACCTTGCAAAGTCAGCGAAATCAACTAATTGATTTATTGAATAAACGTCTAAAACAATAGAACTATGAACGCATTTGCATTTAAAGTGATCGACGCAATCAATCGTGATGGTATGGACAATGGCAGCTGGGGTCTTGTCAAAGACGTAGATAATACTGTCGCCTATTTCGGCACCAGAGAAGAAATCGAACTGAAAGGCCAGTGGGCGTACATCTATGCAGAGAAAGACGATACACTGTCTTTGCAACTCGAAAAAATCGAACCTACGAGAGTTCTGCACGTTGAAGATTGTGAACTGCTGCTCTACTACCTCGACGAATAAAGCCGTTCGGGCGGCTATAAACAGACCTCAGGCCCGAAGCGTGGCGGCACCTGCCGCCGGTGGTAAAAATGAAAGATATGAAAGACATAAAAATTGGCGACCCGGTGAGATTCGGACGCAATACTGGTGAATATCGAGGACAGTTCGATAAACTGAATATCGCAATGGTACTCGTTGGCAATAGGCTGTATTATGTTACATTTGAAAAAATTGAAAAGCTATGAAGACAAGAAAATCCTTCAAGGTGAACAGAGAGGCTGCGATCAAAATCGCAATGAACACAAACGGCATATCACGAGAGATCGCCAAGAAATACACAGACAGCGAGTTGAAAGAGTGCTTGCGACTACTCAAACTAAAAACCAACTTTTAACCTATATAACAATGAAACGAACCGACCTTTCCATCATCATGCGCACGGCGTGGCAGATGTGCCGCGCGACGGGTGTAACCTTTGCTGAGTGTCTGCATAAGGCATGGCAGGTGTTCAAATTGAAGATAAAGATGCGCGCGGGCATCGTGCAGTTCTTCTACCTCAAATCGAGTACGGGTGAATTGCGACAGGCATTCGGTACGCTTAAGGACGACTTATGCCCCGAAACAAAAGGTGACGACCGTAAGCCTAACAAACACCTCGTAACCTATTACGATACGGTTGCCGAGGGCTGGCGGTCATTCAGAATGTTCAACTTTGTAAAAGTTATATAATATATGAAACCAACGATGTACGTAGAAAAACGCAGCGATTTGACATTACTCAAAAAGGCATTCGAATTGACGGACGCGACATGTCACCGCACGCGGCTGAAGTGTGGGTGTAAAGCCTACAAAGGTGCAGACAACAATCGCGACAGCCTATTGATCGTCAAATATGACGCAGTAGTGCTTGAGATTATCCGCTGCAAAGGGTGTGTGAAGAAAAGACCTTAAAAATTGCAGCTCTCAATAAAAAATCGTATTTTTAATAAATAATTCAATAGTAAGATTTGCATAATGTGCCGAACGTGTCCACTTTTGCATCGAACAGATATATGCGGGGTAGTGCAGAGGTTACCACGGCGGGTTAGTGTCCCGCAGGCGCAAGTTCGATTCTTGCCCCCGCTACTAATGAAATTTACGGCTATGAAAATTTTAACGCTTATCATCAAACAAAAATGGTTCGACGCCATTTTGTCGGGTGAAAAAACGGTCGAGACCCGCGAAGTACGCCCGACCAACACGAAATACATTTCATACCGAGACAACAACACAGGCAAAGTCTACAAGAAAGACAGTGACGTGCCCGAATCGGCGTGGGACAGCGAGAAGGGCGTTGATACGGTTATCAACCACTACGATGCCATACAGTTCTGGGTAGGTTACGAAAAGAATCGCCCCGGCGCGCTGGTCGAAGTCAAAGGCGTCGAGCTGGTAGATGTTTGCGACGAAGAGACGAAAGAGCCGATTGTGTACGAGCACAACGGTAACGAATATACCATGACCGAGATCGACTACCACCTCGGCAAGGTAATCGAGAAAA
>UQDC01000014.1 GCA_900539755.1 uncultured Alistipes sp. | reverse complement strand
TGTGCCCCGACTGTTTATATCACGCCTGTCAATTTGTATTGCAGATACCGATTCCAATCAAAGATTATACAAACGAACAGCATTCATTTTTGATGTAAGCTATGGCAAAGAACGCATTCTGCGTACCCGTATCCCATATCTATTCAAAACTGGGGATTGTATCGTTTATTTTCTCTCCGGTCAGTCCACAATCTTTATACAGACAGACGAAATCAGCTCCACACCCGAGCCAAAATACAGTTTGTATCAGATTGCACCTTAAAAATTGTACCCTGCTGAAATATAGAAGGATCCGTTTCTGAGTTTCGGATCGCCTTCTGTATAGTTTTTAGGCAAGTTAACGAAGCTCAGGTCATATCCGGCTCCAACATATACGCGATGTATCAATACACCCAATGCTATTTTCAATCCCACATCCCCGCGTTTCAAAGCTCCGTTCGAACCAAACAGATCTCCACTCTGGGTCTGTCCCATGAAAGATTGTTTGAGCGTTCCCGAAACTCCGAATGCGAAATAAGGACCTAAAGAGGGTTGAATGGCCCAAGTGTCATTGAGTCGGACGCGATAAGCGAATACCGCCGGAATTTCTACATAGGCCAGATTAAACGTAGATGAAGTGCCTTGTCGGGTAAGTTTTCCTCCTTTGAATTGCAACATTACCCCCGGTTCAAAAAAGATCGGAGTACTGGACGAAAGCTGCAAACTGTACAAGCCGCCCACATGAAACCCCACTTTGGAGTTGTAATTAGTCATGCTGGCAATGTTCACACCGGCACGCACACCGAAACCGTTATCCTGGGCATAGACATTCAACCCAAGAAAAACCATAACAATCAACAAGTAAATCCTTTTCATGATCCGAACAATTAAAAGGTGAATAATTGAATAATAATCTGTTTTGTTAAAAGATAAGAAACAGGAGTTATGTTACAAGGTGTTTTACTGTGCATTATACCTATGTTGGATCCTTCCGCCGTTCCAAACGATTGCGAATTTCTTCCCGTCTGTGAGAGTGATCTCCCCGGCAACTTCGTACTGTTCGCCCAAATGGCCCCGCTTGATTTCGACAGTACATGCCTTTACTTCTCCATTATTAGAGAGATATCTCTCTACCCTTTTGTCATTCTCATACAAATCGAAAACAACATTCATAATGCGCAAGTGTTTGTTCTCTTGGCTTCCGTCCCAGGTGTAGGTGCCGGAAACAAGCAAGTCATAGCACATTTTCTGAATTTCTCCTCTTTCCAGTTTCGCAACCTCTTCATTCAGGCAGCAACAATGAAGGTTAATAACCCTGCCGGTCCCCAATTCGCCAGTTCCGTTGATATAAAAATTATTGGGGTTGATCCCTTTCTCAAAAAGAATCAGCTCCTGGAAACTGTATTCGGCAACCGATGGATCCGTGGAGTTCAGTCTCAATCCACAGCCATTCGTAATTTCTATGGTGTTGGTGTTCTCGGAAGGAGTCGGATCAGGGGTATCGTCATTATCTTTGTTGCAGGAGACCACCGTCATCGTCAATGCTGCCAGCATCACAAGACGAAAATGGATATTTCCTTTCATAACATTTTTCATAATTAACCCGTATTAAAAGTGAGTAATTTGTATTTGTCTATCCTTTTCCCACGGCATCAGCGCAGCAACTGCATTTCCTGGTATAGTGGCGAGTTGCGTCTTGTCATCCGGCTTGTCGATAGCGGGCGTGTCGTCTTTTTCGCACGCCGTCACCAGGGGGAGGGCAGCGAATAGCATCATGATTCGGGAGTAAAATCTTGGTTTCATGGGACTTAAGTTTTAAGTGGGCGTATAATCATTCAATGCGAGGGAGTGTCAGCCCAGCGGGAGCTCGGTTTTCCCGCCTTCTTCTTCGCCTTCACCCGTAGACAAGCCCTTTGCCTTGTGGTAGGCTGCCAGATGGCTGTCCGGCTGCCCGACAACCCCGCCAGAAAAGAAAGGTAGCCTATTGGGTTGTCCTTTTCGCTGACATCCGCAATAAGGGTTACGTACCCCAAAGGACCTCCTTCATGCCGACTCGAGTTTATTGTCTGAAACAGTTTGTACTTCATAGCTGTTTTCTTTGGTCTCTATCGTGAGACTTCGGTTCATTGAACGTCCTCCGTTTCGCAACCTTCCCAACCTCTCTTTCGGGGCTGCGGGATGCTCCGATGTCAGCTTGCGGAAAAGAGCGGTGGATTCGCCGAGAATCTCGGGTTTCGCAACTCTCAGCTGATTTAAAGATAAGGTATAAGTTTTTAATCCCCAATAGGTTGAATGCCTCATTTACACGAACAGCCCTATTGTTTACACGAACAGGGAAGCTGCATACACGAACGGTTATTTTTTTCAACAAGGGCCTGTAGAAGATTGGAATTGTCGACAGGAAAGAATATATTTACAAACAAAGCCTTTGCAAATCCACATTCTGCTTGAATACGAACCGCCACATCCTGTTCTGTCTGCTTGCCGTGCTGGCAGCCCTACTGACGGACGGGGCCTCGGCCTCCGCAGAACCCGTCACCGTCACTTCGGAATATGCCCGCCGCCATTACACCACGCAGGACGGCCTGCCGCAGATGCTCACCGAGTACATCTGGCAGGACGCAAAGGGCTACATCTGGATTGGCACATTGAGCGGTTTCGTGCGCTACGACGGATTGGAGTTCACCCCTTATCTTAAAGGAAAGCAGGAAAATATTCTCTCCTTCTGTCCCGGGACGGACGGCAGTCTGTGGGCTCTCGGCTTCAGACGCAGGCATGTGGTGGACAAGGAGGGAACGATACGGACGCTGCCGCTGAACGAGCGCGAACTGCTGTTGAACAACCTCAACGCCTACTCTCTGCCGCCAGGACTGGTGCTCCTGGAAAACGAACAGGAACGCGAACGCGAAATCTGCCGTCTGACCGCCGAGGGAGCGGAAACCGTGCTGAAGACGCCCGCGCTGGACAGTATGGATATCTGCCACAGAGTCTATTGGGACAGCGTTTCGCAAATATGCTACATTCCCACCGCTCGCCACGTCTGCCGGATCAAGACCGACGGTACCGTCTTGTCGCCCATCCAGGTAGCCGAATCCTACTCGTTGCTGAGAGACGGGGCGCGACTCTACCTTTTTGCAGCCGACGGCATCTATGAAGTGGACAACGACCGCGCGCATCCCGTGGCCGCCTACCGTTTTCTGTCACCCGATTACGGCGTGGCCGCCTGCGTCGATCGCAAAGGGAACATTTTCATTCATGACGCCCACAATCTGTACTGTCTCTCAAAGGACGGTCATGTCCGACACATCGTGGACGGCATCAACATCATCCGACAGATGTGCATCGACCGCGAAGGAAACCTCTGGCTGGCCACTTACCAGGGCGTTTACAACTTCTTCCAGCTGAATTTCGTAAACCAGCGTCTGAGCGACCATAACGACATCCTGCGCGCTATCGACGAAGACGCACAGGGGCGTCTGCTAGCAGGTACCCTGAACGGGCGCCTTCTATTGGGAAAGAGTGCCGCAGAATTACGATCCATCTCCTATCCTCGCGAAACAGACAACTATTTCCTGCCCCGCACGGCCCGTATAGGCAATACCACTTACCTGCTGGGCATGGGCGATGTGCTGGCCTGCGACGAGAACGGACGCCGCTGGCTGGGTCTGCCGTGGCTCAACTACCAATTCCTGGGCAGCCATGACGACAACCTGCTCGTGGCCACCCGCCAGGCGCTCTATATCACCGACGCACGCGGGCACATTCTCCAAACCCACGAAGGCCTGCGCGGCGTCTTCTGCGCCTGCTTCGACGGGGACGGCAACCTCTACGTGGGCACCGCCTACGGCGTAGTGCACCTACTCGACGGAGAGCGTCGGAACATCGCCATGCCGGACAGCAGCATTGCCTGTACGGCCATGACCGTCAATCCTTATGGCGAAATCCTTTTCGCTTCGGGTGAAAACCTCTACACCGTACGCAACGACTCCGCCGTACTGGTACAAAGCTACAGCAACCCGATACGCTCGGTTCGCCAGACATACGACAACTTTCTCATCGTGGCCGTCACCGACGGGCTCTACATCACAGACAACCGTTTGCTGCAGACCATGTTTTTCAATCAGTACAACGGTTTTACGGGCATCGAACCCCTGGCCGCGCATATCGCCGAGACCAGCGACGGTACCGTCTGGATCCCTTGCGTGGACCAGACTGTCTCTTTCCATCCGCACGAGCTGGTTTACCAGTACACCACACCCAAACTGGAGCTTCTATCCGCACAGGCTTCATCCGATAACGTCCACTGGCAACCCGCTTTGGCCGGTGACGACGGATGTATCCGCCTGGAACACGGACTGCGCAACCTGCGATTCTCCTACATCGCCATTTCCCATTCCGCCACCGGAAACGTGCGCTACCGCTACCGTCTGAAAGGATTCCAAGACCAGTGGTCGCAGCCGCAAACCGGACGTGAGGTGCAATTCAATAACCTGCCTCCCGGACGCTACCGGTTGGAAATATCGGCTCTGCTGGGCAATATCTCGTCCGATACCATCGGAGTGGACATTTTGATGTTGCCCGCCTTCTGGCAGCACGGATGGTTCTGGCTGGCGGTCGCACTGGGATTGAGCAGCGGCATCTGGACACTGGCCTACACCTACTATAAGCGGCGCAACCGCCAGAAAATGGACGAACTCCAACGCGAAATCAAGCTGAACAACCTGCTGGTGAAATCCATCCGTCTGAAATCCATTCCCCACTTCAACGCCAACGTTTTGGCCGGAATCGAATATTTCGTCCAGACCCACTCGGTCACCAAAGCCAACCACTACCTCTCCTTATACTCGCGCTTCACCAACTCTACCCTGTTAGACGTGGACAAGCCCTCACGTTCCATCAGCGATGAGATACAGTATATCAAGCTTTACCTCTCGCTGGAACAGCTCCGTTACGGCGAAAGTCTTTCCTACCACATCCACGTAGCATCCGACGTGGACACCGGCACACAAGTGCCAAATATGATATTGCACACCTACTGCGAGAATGCCGTGAAACACGGATTACGCAACAAACCGGGGAACGGGCATATAGACATCGAAGTCACTACCCGATTGGACGGCATCAACATTGCCGTTACCGACGACGGCGTGGGACGCGAAGCCGCCGCCACCTTCTCCACGTCCTCCACCAAACAGGGGCTCAGTATCATGGAACAGCAGATTGAACTATACAACCAACGCAACGACAAACACATCGTACAGACCGTGACCGACCTCAAAACCCCGGACGGCCGAGCCTGCGGCACACGTTTCGAATTGTACGTTCCCAGCCACTATAACTATTTCTGATCCACTCACCGACCATGAAGAACTATCGCGCCATCATCGTCGAAGACGAGCGGCTGCCCCGCCTCTCGCTCCTTCAGAAACTGGAAACCTACCACCCCGATATCGAGGTGGTGGAGTGTTGCGAATCCTACGAAACCGCCCTCACCGCCATTCTGCGCCACAGACCGGACATTCTTTTCCTCGACATCCAGCTCCAGGGTCACACGACCTTAGAGTTGCTGCGCGAACTGAAAGAAGCCATTCCCCTGCCTCACATCATCTTCACCACCGCATACAGCAACTCGGAGTATCTGCTGCAAGCCATCCGCTTTGCCGCCGCCGACTACTTGTTGAAACCCGTAGACGTGTCGGACCTGGCCAAAGCCATTCACCGCATCGAGGAGCGCGACACAACGGCTTTTCCAACCCCACAATCCAAAACTCAGTCAGGCAAGTTTCCTTTTCGCACCCTGAACGGCACCCTCTATGCAGGCAAGGACGAAGTGGTTTACGTACGTGCCAGCGGCAACTATTCCTACATCATGCTGGTCGAAGGGGAGGAAATTGTGCTGGAAAGACTCGGTGTCATCGAAAAAAAACTGGGAAAGGAGTACTTTATCCGCGCCGGACGCAACCTCCTGCTTAACCGCAACCTGATATATAAGGTTAACCGCAAACATAAATGCTGCATCCTGCGCACTCCCGGCGGACAGGAATACAGCGTGGAGCTGTCAGCCGGGGGACTGGAAGCAGTGGAACAACGGTGATGATCCGCCGTCTGCTCCTCGGCTCCCGTTTTTATAGTGATCTCTGTACGCCCTAACCGTAGGATCTCTCTTCTGTTTAGCCCCTTCGCGCAACAGGTCTATTCAATAAACATTACCGTACGAAAAAGAGTGGCGCCATGAACATTGATTGTTCGTGGTCCGACAGAGGATGACCGCCGCCCACAACCATTCGATTCCAAATTCCACGGCTCAGACTTGCAATTTACCGCGGGCATGGACGATCTCATGATTCTTCGGCTGATGAAGACACTGGAAAAGCAACGAAAATGAACCCCCTAACAAGGAAAAATTTACCAATAAAGTTATGGGTATTAAAAACTGAAAATTTCGACGCTTGCTCCATTCCATAGACTTTTTCCGTAACTTTCCCCACAAGAAAAGCGGTTCCCCCCACCCTGTAAAATGAGGTGATTTCGTGAGATCCGCCCGTTGCTAAATCGGTAGCTATCGGCTGCTTTATTTTCCACATGTCTCATTAGCAACGAATTTTCATGAAGTCAATGTTTTGCCTCGGACCTCGTCAGATTGAACGACAACCCGGCATAGCGTGCCACCTACCCAAAAGACAGATTCATCAAATCCCGATCTTTGACCGGAAACACACAGCCTCCCGGCAAGTGCAAGTGTCTGTACCTCTCAACGAGCCGTTTGGCCACCGGTAACAGCTTGACCCGAAACTGTGTCCCTGTTTTTTGTCGATGGTCCACGATCCACAGATCACCCCGTTCATCCGTGTGAATATCGTCATGAGAGAGTTTCTTCACATCGGCATAGGCAAGCCCCGTGAAGCAGCAAAACACGAATATGTCCCGGACGATGACTGTCTTGTAATTGGGAACATAGACATTCATCACGGCCTGCAGTTCCGATTCGGAAAGGAAACGTCGGTCGCGGTAGGTGACGTTGATGTGAAATCCTGTAAACGGATCGGAGGTGATCCAGCCGTTCTTGAAAGCGGTGTAGGTCATCAGCTTCAGCTTCTTGACCGGAGTATGGATACTGCCGGGAAGCATATGACGGACGGCCGAGAGATAAATCACATATTTCTCGATAAATTCACGCTTCAACTCCCGAAAAGGGATATCCTCCAGCTTGTATTCGTATTGCAGGAATGCGCTGAGGTAACAGCGGGCACGGGTGTAGTTCACGAGCGTACTGGCTGCCCGGTCTTTGCCGACGCGCTTCTCGGCGAACTCTTTCAGGTAATCATCGAAGGTTTTCATCAGGAGTTGATAACCATCCCCGAAACCCAGCCAGGCATTTCTGACCTTCTCGGCCGTAACGTAAAAATCCCGATCACAGATACGCTGGTACTGCTTGCCGATGTTGGTCTTGATGTTCTCCAGTTTTTCGTTGATCCGCTGGGCTACGATACTCTTACCCAATGCTTTGTTGGCTTTGGTATCCCACAGTTTGGGAGGGACAGTCATTTTGCAACTGAACTGCGAGATGGTTCCGTTGATGGTGATGCGTCCCATGATGGGCGCTTTGCCGTTCTGTTCGGCCTGCCGTTTCAGATAGAACAGAACCTTGAAAGTGCTTCTTGCCATAACTCTAAAAACTTTATTGTTAATACGTTCGTTAGAGTTATTTGTTGTTATGAAATCTGGCGCAAGAAACTGAAAAACAAACCATTAAAAACGAAGTCCGGGAAAAGCTGCGGTAACGATCTGGTAACGCAACTCTTTCCGAACTTTGCCTTTTCATGCGGCTGAACCGCTTTCTTACCTCCGAAACAATCTTGTCAAAACACTATCTCCGTGCGTTTTATACGTTATTGCTCCCGTTCTGTTTTTTTAAGGCCGCTCCAAAACGGGAAGCACCCCAAAAATAGACATCCTTTCTCAGAGGTCGCCCGTTTTGCTTTAAGTGTCGGTTATAGTCATTTATTTGACTCTTCGGATAAATCTGACATAGTTCTCAATGGCAAGGGTGGAATTATCATCAACGGTGACATTGGGGGATTCTTCAATGAGTATATCGGATTGGGGGTATTTGCCAATTACAGCCACTACAACAAATATAACATTCATAATTTGGTAGCTGGCCCCAAACTGCTCGTCCGATACAATCATACTAACACCAATGCTTTTATCTTCGGATGGGGATTAGGCTATAACTATTATCAAACGACTATACAATATGCAACCGCCTATTGTGGCTCTTTTGCACCACTTTGGAGATTGCTTACGAACTTGGTCTAAAAAACAGAGCATTTGCACTCATGTTCAACTTTAATACCCAGTTTTCCTCTGTCGGCAATATGAAAACGCGCCCCCAACAATATGACATTGATAATAACGGACCATTGATTGCGGTCAATCTATCCATCGGTTTTGTCTTTGGACGTTAGGCCTCATAGCAATCCTTGTAAGCTTATCCTCGATGATTCTTACAAAACTAACCGTAACCTACGCCCTCAAAATACTTTTTTCAAAACTAGGACATTCACCTACCACAAACTTGCCAATACAATTCACTACATTCAATGCAGCATAACAGCGAATCCTTAATTGTAAAATTTCACTGAGTGCCGTTCAACCGACAAAGGTGGAATCCGGGGATCAAAGTGGCCCAACACTCCATTATGAAATTAAGAACAACCAATAACACTGATACTAAAGCAAATACATAAACGCATCATTAGCAGGGTTCAATATCGACAAATCATGAAAAGGATACTATTTTTGATACTCGCTTTAGGTCTGTTCTCCAACAGCATGGCACAAGACTTACTCTTTACAGCTAAAGGAAATTTAATACGATGCAAAATTTTGGCACAAACCGACAAACTGATTTTTATATCGACGATCCAGCCAGACGGGACCAGCATCAATTCATACGTTTCAAAAGACACTATCCGAACCATCGCTTCCGAATATACCGGAGAGATGAATAGTAGGATCGCAAACAAGACGGCCATAGCACAAATGAACAGACAAATCCGAAAGAGGAACAGGCCCAATGGACGTCCTATAACAGAAGTGGCTCGTTTTGCTTTAACTGCCGGGTATAGCCATCTGTTGGACTTCTCTGATGAATATGATACAGGGTTCAGTGACTATAGCGGCTTTACTGTCAACGGCGACTTGGGAGGCTTCTTCAACGATTACATAGGGTTGGGAGCATTTGCCAATTACAGTCACTACAATAAAAAAAACATTCACAATCTAATTGTTGGGCCCAAATTCCTCGTCCGATCCTTCAATCACAAGCGTAGCAATGCATTCATCTTTGGTTGGGGATTTGGTTACAACTATTTACAAATGGACTTGTGGTCCTCAACAGCTCACTGCGGCACATTTGGGACTACAGTCGATTTGGCTTATGAGGTTGGTCTAACTAGCAAATTAGCACTGATGTTTAACCTGAACGCAGGATTTACCTCCACATACAAGATGAAAATACATCCTGACAATTATGACCTGATCAATCAGAAGTATTTAGTTACGGTTAATCTGAATATCGGCATTGTGTTCGGACGTTAAATGCCAGTACAAGTCATCGGCAAACTATCTCACAAAAACAGCGCACCTAACAAACCACAGGGTTCACTGTGCTCAAATATTCCCTTCAAAATCTTCCTTTCTTTCTCACGTACCTCTAAGCCTCAAATTTCATTCACCGTAACATCAAATTAAGCATTGTAATCGAAAAAACTTCATACATATCATTAATCCGATATTGACAAAAACCGTAATAAAATGACACAACAAGCTGTATCTGATAAACTGGGTAACCTTGGCACTCAATAGCACATTGGACATTCTAACCCCTAAAACTACAAACCTATGAAACACCTCCTATTCATTGCCTTTGCATTAGGGCTATTCACCAACAGTTTCGGACAAGATCTGCTCGTCACCGCCAAAGGGGATACGTTGCGATGCAAAATTTTATCGCAAACGGACCAACAGATTTTCATTTCCACTCTTCAACCGGATGGCACCTCAGTCAGTTCCTACGTTTCAAAAGACACCATTCAAACCATTACCCCCGGCTATTTTGGAAATGGCGATTTAGTAGGCACTAGTCTCGATTCTCCCCAAACCAACATTCAATCCCCAAAGAAAAAAAAGCGTGCAAAAGATGGCGTACGGTTTGCCATTTCTGGTGGTTACAGCTCACGTTTGGGGAAATTGGCAGAGGGTGCAACCAGCAGCTACAGACACGGATTTACCATTAATGGTGATCTGGCTGGTTTCTTTAACGATTACATCGGTCTGGGAGCGTTCGCCAATTACAGACAATACAGCGAAGCTGATGTTAGCAGTTGGATATGGGTCCCAAACTACTCATTCGCTTTTACAATCGCTCCAAAAACAGTGCTGTGATACTCGGAGTGGGACTGGGATACACTACCTACAAAGGGCAGGTGTGGAGCTCCAGGCTCAATACCGTCACAGGAGGTTCATTCGGATCCACCACAGAGATCGGATACGAAATCGGTATCAGCAAAGCTGCCGCACTCATGTTCAATCTTAACGTATCCACCGCTACAATCGGCACTTTGAAAGCTGGCGGAAAGACCTACGACTTGGAGCATAGGGAAAGTTTAAATGCGATCAATTTGATCATCGGTATTGTTTTCGGACGTTAACCCTCTATAAAAAAACCATCCAATCTGAAAGTTATATAATCTATTGAATAGCCATATCCTATTGACACCTATCAACTAAGGTGCAGGATTGATAACCGATTCTCACGATAGCTGTATATCCAGACCGTCAACTCATTAAAACGAACCAACCCGAAGATGCAAAACTCTTCGGGTTGGTTCATTTATTATAACAGTGTTAATACGCCTTGAAATTTTCTTGAGCCATCATCTCCGGAGTCACAACACACTACTCCACCGGTAACATACTCATCACTTCAGATGAGAGTTCGCGCAACTGGGGTGATTGGGAATCCGCATATCGTTTAGCGATGTCGGTCACAACGTTTTGCATCTCACTCGAAAGCATTGCACACCGACTGAAGGCATTTACTGCCCCACGAATCAACAACGGTTTGAGCTCATGCTCCGATAACATTTGATCAGCTCGTTGCAGCAACATCTTGGTTCGAGTCTCCTCGCACAACGGGCCACACGCCACACGTAACAGCATCAACAGTCCCGCGTATTGCAAATAAAGGTCGTTTGAAGCCAGCCAATCCGCAATCTTATCAACAGCGGCTGTAGCACGCGAAAAGAGATACATCACTGTCAACTCGACGATCTCCGGATTGGTAAAATCCCGACTCCACTCCTCAACCTGTCCTATGGTGACACTGGTCGGATCATCCACAAACAGCGCAGCCAATTTCAATTCACGCACCTGCTGCTGATACAAAAGCAATGCAAGAGAGTGGTTGGGACCATACTCTCTTGCAATATCACGGATGGTCGGTACCGAAACTCCATAATTGAGCGGATAGACAATCCCCCGCTCCTGCATGGCTCCGGTTACCGCACCGTTCATTTCGACCTTCAGACGCTTCAACAGCTGAAGCATCAAAGCCGTATTATCCATACTTTACCAAATTAATTATTTCAATGCCGGAACCGGAATCTGCATCACCTCACCAAATTGATAAACCGGCACACGATTCTGTGCAATTTCACGGTTACCATCCAGCAAGCGGCAATTGGCAATATCCGCTACACGATAATAGATCATGCTTTTCCCTTTGGCTTCGCTCATTGAACTGCCCTGTACCTTCATTTCTGGAGTCATCTCGACCAAAATAGGACGACCCGAGAGATCCGATGATGGGAGCAGCCCTCCAAACTCAGTGAAACGACATACGACAGCAGAAGTTTTACCGGCTTCGGGAACTACGTCATACTCACGAACGATAGTCTGTTTGAACTGTTTGCCAAGGAAAAGAGCCAAATACTCCTCTTCCAGACGATTCAATTCATCCAAAGCAGCTTTGAGTCCCTGTCCGAATACATTCTCGCCCGCATTACCGCTGATCAACTCCATCCGATTTTTACGAATCATAAAAATCATGTTGGCTGCATCGAGCGCTGCTGATTCGGGGCTCTGCTCAACTGTACTGCGACGATCGACCTGTACTTTGACCAAGCTGGTATCGCTATCGATTTGTGACAAAACTTTTACTTTACCTTTGCCCATAGCTTTATGCGCAGGTGCAGCGGGGCCTACGGGTGCAGCAGGTTTAAAGGCCGATGGCATCGGCGCTGCACCATCCAAAGGTGCCGCCAAAAATCCCTCAACCGAAGGAGTATAAAGCTGCATCGGGCTTTTGTCGGGATTTTCCAACGTGTAAACCTCATTGGGATCGGCCTCCTGAGCATAACCAATCTTTCCACCTACAATCGTATAGATATCCTTATCGGCCAGCGGCGCCATCACACCAAGATATTTTTGTGCATAACGCGCATAAGGGCCTTTGCGAATACTCTCTTTTTCAACCACCACGGTTACCTTCAGCGTCGTACGGGGTAAAGCATAAACTACGGAGTTGCTACTGCCCACCACTACCCCTTTGGTAGCCTTGACCTGAGCCTGCACGCCGACTGCCGTCATTGCCAGCAGACACAATGGAATCAGAATCTGTTTCATATGATCACAATATTATGATAAGCTTGTAAGTTGAACAACTGAAAACTCAATAACAAAGCTAATTAAAATTTAAAACACTTGCTTAGAATTTCAGGTAAAAATCACGAGTCAACCTCCGATACTCTTCAGTAAATTCCTGTTGCCGTTCGGTCTCCATGATCAGCAAATCGCTACGCAAAGGCACAGATTTACGCCCAAACTCCATCATTACCCGTTTAGGAGGCACTCCTGGTTTAGTCTGTACCAAACATTTCCGTACACAATGCAAACTACGCTCCAAAGCCAACTTTTCCAATAACACACCTTCTGTTACCGGCAAAATCACTGCGAAACGTCCATGTTCGGCCAATAATGCCTTCACTCCATCCAATAACTCCTCAAAGGGCAAAGAAACGGCATGTCTAACCGCATTTCGGACTGGATCGGGAGCCTTCAACGAATCGACAAAATAGGGCGGATTGGACACGATAAGATCATATTGCACCTTTTCTGCATAACAGGACACATACTCCTGTAACGTAACACCATGTAAATGCAACCGATCGGCCCATGGGGATTCAGCAAAATTGCGCAAGGCATCCTCACAACTCCCTGAATCTGGCTCCACGGCATCAATTTGTGCGTTAGATGTACGTTGGGCTACCATTAATGCAATTACCCCTGTGCCACTTCCAATATCCAATACCCGACCAACCTTTTTTGTCTCTGCATCTGCCCCATTTTGTGCTCCGCAGACCGATTTTTCCCTTTCATCTTGCACATGATCATCCCATACGGTTTGATCTCTATTGGAACTATCTAAAATCTGAGATGGATCGGCAGGGCAAACATTTTCAGGCTGTCTCCTGTCAGTAGATTCATCCGGTATGACGGCAGATACATCTGAAGCCAAATCACACCAAGCACCTAACAACACTCCATCGGTACCTACACGCATAGCTGCATGCTCCTGCCACACCGTAAATTGTTTGAATGAAAAATAGGGATTCGCCATAATTTTATCACATTGCGCCGCTATCCAATTTCATGAAACTATGATAATCAGACATTCATCTTAATTCATTACATAATCGCATTCACAAAATTCGTAGGGTAAGATACACAATTTAACATCATTTGATCTCTACATGTATATTCAATAATCTATTTCAAATTACACAAACACATTACTTTCAATAAAAAAACGGAGACGAAAAAATCTGCGTCTCCGTTTTTACGACAAAGTATTGTATAAAAGCTATTCAAAAGAATAATCTGTAATATCAACGATACCATACGTGCCTAGATATTGACGGAGGTTACCATATAGTTTAACCTTTTGCCGGAAAACAGTTCCCTCATTATCAGGCACATTAAGTGCATCCCTAATTTCTCCTTCTGGGAGTTTGACCGTAAAACACTCTTCTGGCTTCACTTCATAAGTTCCATCACTTAGCATAAGGTTAGTTTTTACTCCTGATTCTACAATGGTGGTCAATGTATCACATAATGATGTATAATCATCACCCAAAGCGACACCAGCAACGTAACCTTCTACCCATACACCATCAATTTCACCCAAACGCTCTGTAATTGCATGAAATGTGTATGGGAATTGTTTAGATCCATCACCATATTTAGGAGCAACTGTTACATCAAATATTAACGGAGTATAAGGGGGAATAACCGGTGAAGCTACTACAGTACCGCTTGAATTGGAATAAGTGGGAAATTGACCCGACTCGCCATAACCGTAAGTCGAAGTGAAAATAATCTGAGATGATTCACCATACAACATCTTCAACAAAGCTGCATCCAATCCAACTACAACTGAATTTTCATCTGATGAAGAAGATGCATCTTCATTCTCATCTTCTTCTGACGTGCCTACGTCAACTGTCATTACCTCATAATGATCATCTTCATAATACTGGGCCAAATTATATTTCTCAGCGGTATCTTTAATATTGGTATCAAAAACGAAACCGTCCATAAAACGTCCTACATAATAGATAGAGATCGTTTCATCTTTTTTAACGGTATCTCGCAACTCCTTACCATACGAAATATGCTTACAATACAAATTGGTACGAATCGTATCTGAAAGATTCAATTTCATTTGCGTAACCGCATAGTTTTGCACTAACGAAGCCTCATATTTACTGGGATCTTTAACCACTTTAACCAACTCCAAATCCATAATAACCGGCAAATCACCGCCTAATGCATTTTGTCCTTCATAGCCCGAACTTTCATAACTATATCCTGAAGATCCGTACGCTAATGATGACGGGATATATACACGGTATTTATCACCTTCTTTCATCTGACCAAGAGCCAAAAAATTGCCCATGATCATATCTACATTTGAGGAATAATAAAGCGCATTATAAGGAGTATACGGAACATATTCCGCAGTATAGTGGGTATAATTGGTAAAAGTTCCTTGGTGCTTTGCGATATCAGGGTCACGAGTCACGAAGACATTCCCCGTAGTCATCTCTCGTCCCGTATAGTTAATCATCACCCATTCAAAATCATCTTCGCCATCACCACTGGGGGTCAAAGCACCGGCCTGGGTAGATTCATACAGTTTTTCGATATATACCCCTCCCTCGATTTTTTCTGCATTGGGAGCATTTTTTGCCACCCACGCTTCGAAAGAGCGCTCGCGCTTATCTTCAATCGTCTCCTCCTCTACTTTGGCACAAGAGGTGGCAAACATACTTACTACTGTCGCAATAGCACAAGCGAAAAATCCTTTTCTCATATTGGTTATTTAACAACTTGTTTCACAACGATATCCCACACCAATGGGGTATTTGCAGGCACCACTCCCCACGGTTTATCGCCATAACCAAGTGACGAAACCAAAAAGAGTTGTACCGAATCTCCTTCATGACAACCTGCCAATCCGAGCCGAACCCCTTTAATCAGGCGCGAATCACCTAATGATACCTCTTGAGGGGCAAAAGGCCAATACTGCTCCAAATCAGGCAAATACTCCTCATCGACCAAATCTTTGCGATTCGTGTAATACAACTGACCCAAACCCGTTGAAAACGAATAGACTGCAAAATCAATAATTGCAGTTCCGGAGGATTCCAATATTGGAGCCGAAGCGTAATCTGCACGATCCGCATTGATCACATAACGATACACACCGGATACTTCCGTGTAGGGGTATTGCTGACCTTGAAGATAATTTACAATAGAGGTACGTTGTGTGGTCTCTTCGTTATCATCTTCTTGAGAACAGCCGACAGTCATCAATACCGTCGCCATCAACAGTGCAAAAAAACGCCACTTGGTCAAAATCATAGTGTCATATCAATAGCTCACAAAAGTATACTTTTTTTACCCAAAAGCAAAAGTAAGCTACATCATATAGAACTCTCAAAAACTGGAAATATTGCTCTGACCTTATGTTTTTTCACAATTTTAAAACAAAAAAAAGAGAGGCTGACTTTGCAGCCTCTCCTTTGTATTAAAAATCATTCTTTACGAAGAAAACCTCGTTCTTAAAGAAGGACATTCAAAAAGACACTCAATTAGTCTCCCGAAATAAAATAGCGCTGAGATTTCAGCAGGTTACGGGTTTGGAGCACCATTGTCTTCGTTTCATTGATAATGGTCAGATACAGAATACTGCTGCGCGTTGTCGAAGCCTTGGCCTTCACACGTTTAATCTGACTCTTGATAGCGGCAGCCAATGCATCGAACAACTTATCACGCATCTGCAGAATTTCATCGAGTTGTGAGAAATCGTTATTCTCCAACATTACATTGATCTTCTGGTAAATCTCACCAACTTTCTCATTCACCAACTCCAGATCAGCCACCTGCTCTTTATTCAAACCTTCGTGATTGTTATTGATGTGGTCGAAACTGGGTCGCGTGATATGAACCAACGCTTTGGTTACTTCATTGATATAATCGACAACCTGAACGTAATAGTGACCGGTCTCGATATAGTTCTCTTGCAATTTCAGCAAGGTTGGCAGCATTTCATGTTTACGCTCGTGTGCCACTCTGTACAACTCTTCAGATTCGCGCACCATCTGTTTGAGCAGTTTACGATCCTCATTAAAGAGTCCGACCAGTGTCTGACGATAAAGCGTAGTCACCTGGAGCATTGTCTCAGCCACTTCGCGCACACAACGCTGAATAACGGTCTGTTCCGGAGCTTCAGTCTGCTCTTCAGCTTCACGCTCTGCCTCTTTTTTAACCTTGCGGTTGTGAATAATAGAGCTTTGAATCAGCATGTAACCGCAAACCACAGCAAAGATCACCACAGCAATCATTCCGCCCCACATCAAGCCCAGTGCGATTAAGAAGGCAATCGTAAAGGCAATCAACGCAGTCAGGAACCAACCGGCAATCACTGTCAACACACCAGTAATACGATAAACGGCACTTTCACGTCCCCAAGCACGGTCTGCCAGAGATGAACCCATAGCTACCATGAAGGTAACGTAGGTGGTCGAAAGCGGCAGTTGCAACGAAGTTGCCATTGAGATCAAAATCGACGCTACCGTCAAGTTTACCGTTGCACGGATCAAGTCAAAAGGAGCTTTATTGGCTCCCTCCGGCACGTAAACCGGCACGAACCGACTGGCAACGAAACGTTGAATGCGTTTCGGCGTATATTTTTCGTAAGTTTTATTGCAGTTCAGAGCGCAACGTACCATGGCACGTGACACTGAAGTAGATCCGAACCGCTCTGCACCGGCATCTTGACGAGCCAGATTGATCTCGGTATCCGCCACTGTTTGCGACTTTTTCGAGAACCACAGCGTCAATACCATAATTACACCCGAAATAATCAGGATAAGCGGATGAGTAGTTACTGCACCGTTCAAACTTCCCATCATGGTATTGACATCCCCCGAACCGTTGATCATTACATTTTCGTATGAATCGCAACCGGCAACAAATACACCGATAAAGTTCACCAGGTCATTACCTGCAAAAGCCAATGCCAAAGAGAGTGTACCTGCCAATACCGTAATCTTCAAGATATTGATCTTGAACATGGCTAAAATTGCCATGACAATACTCCAACCGACGAACAGTATGAGCAGCAGTGTCAAAATATGGGTATCCATCCAGGCCATTACTTCCGGATCCATCAACGATGAACCTTTCAGGCCCTTGAAGATTGCAAAATAAGAGATTGCCGTAACCGCAATACCGCACCAGATCGCGCCTACTGACTTAATTTTCCGTTGATAGCGATACGAGAAGATCAAACGGGTCACGTACATGACCACCGTGCCGCACACAAATGCAATCGCTACAGATAACAGGATTCCGGAGATAATCGCCATAGCTTTACCCGTATTGATATACGAGGCCAAGTCGGCAATCGTGTGCAGATCGCTGTTGGCGATTTTGAATACGGATACACTTACCGCAGCACCCAACAGACCGAATACGAGCGACACAGTAGTCGAAGTGGGCAGACCCAACGTATTGAACACGTCGAGCAAGATCACATTCATAAACATCACCGAGAGGAATAGCATCATCACGTCGGCAAACGTGAACATCTCCGGGTGAAACACACCACTACGTGCCACCTCCATCATACCGCTTGAGGTGATTGCACCGACCAGGATACCGACCGATGCAACGATCATGATTACATAACGTGGAGCCACTTTCGAACCCAACGCCGAATTCAGGAAATTCACCGCGTCATTGGCGACGCCCACTACCAATCCGGCAATGGCCAACACCATCATAATGCCCACGATGATTAAGTACATACTGTCCATACAGTCTTTTTTGATTGTTTCAGTTTGGGGGCAAAATTATAATAAATTGACAGAACTTCAAGGACGACAAGCAGGGCTTAACAATTTGTTCATCCTCCCCCTAACAATTTTCTAAAGACGTTTGAGCGCCATTCGAATCAGCTCTTCAACGTGGGCTTGTGGCTGCTCTTTGACCAGCGCCCGCAACACCTTTTCAGATGCAGGTTTGGTAAAACCCAACATCACCAAAGCCGAGAGGGCCTCTGAATAGGTTTCATTGGCTGCAGCACGTATGGGCAATGCGACCTCTTCCGTTGCTGAAACGCCCAATTTATCCCGCAACTCGACAATAATTTTTTGTGCGGTTTTGATACCAAGCCCTTTCACGCTTTTCAAGACATCGGCCTGACCGGTGGCAATAATCGAACGCACCTCATCCGACGAAAAAGTGGAAAGAATCATACGGGCCGTATTACCGCCCACACCCGAAACACCTATCAAAGCCCGAAACACTTCACGCTCCTCCAGGGTATAAAAGCCATACAGGACCTGTGCATCCTCCCGAACAATAAAGTGGGTGTACAGTTTGACCTCAGTCGCTGACTCGATACTCGAAAAGGTCTGCAAAGAGATATTGATGTAATACCCTACCCCTCCGGCTTCAACTACCGCAGCAGCAGGCGTCAATCGATCCAGTTGACCTTTGATATAATCATACATGACGGGAATCCAATTTTGAAACAAATTTAATGAACAAATACAAAATTATTATATATTTGCGTTACAATTAACTTCTAATAACCCTCTATTACGCAAATATGAAAAAGATTCTGTTGGCCGCCTCGGCCGTTGCGCTGTTGGCCGCTGCCGGCTGCGCAGACAAAAAAGGAACCAGCACTGCTGTTTCAGGTGCAGACACCGTAACTGTTGCCGCAAGCGCCAGCGTTGCCTATTTTAACCTCGACACGCTGCTGACCAAATATGACATGTATATCGACATGCGTGCCTCTTACGAAGAGAAGGTTCAAAAAGCCGATGCTGAACTGACTTCAAAAGGCCGTGCTTTGGAACGTAACGTTCGCGATTACCAAGAGAAAGTTCAAAATGGTTTGGTTACCCGTGCTCAAGCACAAACCATCGAGGAGAACCTCAACAAACAACAGCAGGCATTCGTCAGCCATCGTGACAAAGTTATGGGTGAGATGGCCGAAGAGGAGCAAGTTATGCTGAACCAAATTCAATACAGCATCACCGAATACCTCAAAGAGTTCAACAAAGATTATCAATATGGTGTAATTCTGAGCACCACGACCGCGGGTCCGATCTTCAATGCAGATCCTAAATTGGATATCACCACCGTACTGCTCGAAGGTCTGAATAAAAAATACGCTTCAGAAAAAGGTAAAAACAAAAATTCGCTGCCAGCAACTCCAAAAGCTGACGCTGAAGCAACCAAATAATTGGTAACAATCTGTTTTGAGACGGCGAATGACCTACGCTCACATCTGTTCCGAACCGAACAATAAGTAAAAAATTTGCAAGACTCGGAATAAATAAAAGGTTAGCGTAAGAAAATCAAATCGTCACAAAATAGAATCAATCAATAAAAGCGCACAAAATTGTGCGCTTTTTATTTTTATGAAAATTTATTTACTTTGCTTCTATCAAAGTGATCGATTCACCATGCACAAGATTCTGTTGTATGCCAAAATTACAGCCCGGAGGTTCAGCAATCCCGTCTTTATCGGGCTGTTGGGATTATCTCTGCTTTTGTGGTATGTAACCAAGCTGAGTTACACCTATACCACAGATCTCACTGTACCAGTACGCATCGACAGCACACAATACACAGTTCGTTGCAACGTTGAAGGGGTCGGTTACCAAATTCTCCTCCATAAATGGAGCCCCAAGAAAAATACGATTATCCTGTCGGCAGATAATATTGCAGTCAACCCTTCGGCTCTGGTTCCGGGGGCATACGACATCTCCACATTTGCACTGCAAAACATCATCTCAGCCAAAATCACCGATCTGAAGATCAAATCGGTCGAGGCTCCTGTCGAAGTGGAACGCTCCAAAAACAACAAATGAAAAAAATCGGAATAACCGGCGGTATCGGAAGCGGGAAAAGCACCGTCTGCCGGGTGTTTGCTATGCTGGGCATCGCTATTTACGATTCGGATCGTGAAGCCAAACGGTTGATGAACAGCGATCCTTGCCTGACCGAACAGCTTCGTGCGCTTTTCGGTTCGGAAGCTTACATAAATGGGCAACTCAACCGTCCATTTTTAGCCTCTGTCGTTTTCAACCATCCCGAGCGTTTGACCCAACTCAATGCATTGGTCCATCCGGCTGTTGCAGCCGATTTCGCGCAATGGACCGAAAAGCAGTCCTCACCGTATGTGATCGAAGAGAGCGCCATCCTGTTCGAAGCGGGAGCTGACCGCAATATGGACGAAACGGTGGCCGTTGTCGCCCCTGAGGTGCTGCGAATCCAACGCACCTGCCTGCGGGACCATAGCGACGAAGCAGCTGTCCGTGCTCGCATGGCTCGACAGATGAGCGACCAGGAGCGTATGGCCCGTGCCGACCATATCCTGGTAGCCGATGAAAAACAGCTGCTCATCCCTCAGATTATCGAACTGCACAAACGCTTTATTCAATGACAATAACCCCCTATCCGACGATGCTCCGGGTCGGTTCGCAAACCGTTGATCTCACCACCCCCGTGGTGATGACCATTATCAACGTCACGCCGGACTCTTTCTATGCCGGAAGTCGCACCGCATCGGCCAGTGCAATTGCGGAGCGGGTCCGCCAAGCCGCCGCAGAGGGTGCTGTCCTATTGGATGTGGGCGGTTATTCGTCCCGTCCCGGAGCCGACGATGTTCCTCCGGAGGAGGAGACCCGACGATTGGCCTTAGCGTTGGAGGTGATCCGCCGTGAAACGCCCCAACACCCCGTCTCCTTAGATACCTTCCGGAGCGCAGTAGCGGAACGGATTATCCGAGATTACGGCCCCTGCATCATCAACGACATTACCGGCGGAGAGGCCGATCCCAAGATGTTTGAAACCACAGCCCGTTTAGGCGTTCCTTATATTGTCATGCACATGCGCGGCATGCCCGACAACATGCAGCAACTGACCGATTATCGCGATATTACTGCCGAGATCTACGCTTACCTGGAAAAACGAATCACACTGCTCCATCGAGCTGGAGTCAAACAGGTCATTCTTGATCCCGGATTCGGATTCGCCAAAACACTCGATCAGAACTACGAACTGTTGGCCCATCTGCATACCCTGACCGATCTGGGCTGCCCGATCCTGGCGGGAATCTCTCGCAAAAGCATGATCTATAAAGCGCTGGATACCGATCCGGCCGATGCGCTGACGGGAACCATCGCCCTGCATTGGGAGTGTTTGCGTCAAGGGGCCTCGATCCTGCGGGTTCATGACACCCGAGAGGCATCGCAGGTGATCCGCCTTTGGGAGAAATTGCGCAAAAATTCGTAACTTCACCCCGATACGGTAACCGTCCGACAGCCAGGCTATCGTCCCAACACACCCCGCACTCTTTCATGAGTTTGGATATCGGGCCGCACATTTTCTCAGCAGGATGCACTGTCTCGGAAGCCGTAACACCGTACCGAAAATAACGTACACACCATGATCGACACCAAAGATATTCACAAAAGTTTCGGAAAACTCGAAGTACTCAAAGGCATCGACCTACATATTGACAAAGGAGAGGTGGTCTCCATTGTCGGTCCGAGCGGTGCAGGCAAAACCACCCTGCTGCAAATTTTGGGTACCCTGAGCCGTCCCACTTCGGGCGAAGTGATTATTGACGGAACCCCCGTGCAGATGCTGTCGGACAAACAGATCTCCAAATTCCGAAACACGAAAATCGGATTTGTATTCCAGTTTCACCACCTGCTGCCGGAGTTTACCGCTTTTGAGAATGTCTGCATTCCCGGCTACATTGCCAAACGTGAACGCTACGAGGTCGAACGCAAAGCACGCGAACTGCTCGAGATGCTCGGCATGGAGCATCGCATCAACCACAAACCGGCCGAACTCTCTGGAGGTGAACAACAACGCGTGGCCATTGCCCGTGCCCTAATCAACTCACCGGCCGTTCTGCTGGCCGACGAACCTTCGGGAAATCTCGACTCAAAAAACCGCGAGGAGATTCACCAGCTCTTCTTCACGTTACGGGACACTTTGGGTCAAACCGTCGTGATCGTCACCCACGACGAACAGTTGGCCCGGATGTCCGACCGGGAGATCGTCATGATCGACGGCATGATTCGACCCTAACCATGTCTCCAGCAAAACTACCCTATTCTTCCGACGATTTTACCCCTTCGTCCGGTGAAGAGCTGCACCAGTTGCTCGACTACTTGTGGGATCGGTACGACCGCCCAGAATTTATTCCCGATGATCCGATCGCCATTCCGCATCAATATTCACGCCGGGAAGATATTGAGATCAGCGCCTTCTTTGCTGCCACTATCGCCTGGGGAAAACGGTCGATGATTGTTTCCAACGGCCATCGGCTGATGGAGCGAATGGATCACGCACCATACGATTTCGTAGTCAACGCATCGGAGCAAGAGTGGAGTGCACTGGTCGGTTTCGTTCACCGTACTTTCAACGACAGCGACTGCATCGACTTTGTCCGGGCCTTACGACCATTTTATTTGTCTGACTACTCCATCAACCCTGCGCACGAAACCGACCAAATTCATCAGCAGAGCCCCAACATTCAATCTGAACATACCGAACCGTCTGGGAAACAATTGCCCCAATCTGTTTTCGCTACCGAGAACGTCTCTTGTGCGGATACCTCACCGCAAAACCTATTCCTTTCCGCACCGCAAACTCCATCACAAACCTTATCGGGCGCCTCATCGCCTGCTAAGGTGCCCGTAAACACCCTGTGCCCACACCCTCACATCGATTCACACGACAGTTTCCACAGCGGTGCGTATCAGTCGATCTCCACGCCACTACTTACCACCGGGCTGGGAGGCTTCTTTGAACAGGAGTATGCGGCATGTGGCGATCTAAGCAAAGTTTTATCACGTTTCCGGAGTCGTTTTTGGCAAACTCCACACGCTGCACGGGCCGAAAAACACCTTGCCTCCATCGATCGAGGGGCCAGTTGCAAACGGCTCAATATGTTTCTGCGCTGGATGGTCCGCAGGGATGACCGTGGGGTAGACTTCGGATTGTGGTCGCACATCCCCACTTCTGCACTCTACATTCCGCTTGATCTGCACTCCTCGCGTACTGCTCGTGAATTAGGACTGCTCTCCCGCAAACAGAACGACTGGCAAGCTGTCGAAGAACTGACTGCCGCTTTGCAAAAATTCGATCCCGAAGATCCAATCAAATACGACTACGCCCTCTTCGGTGCCGGCATCCACAACGCTAAATAGCATTTCAAATCAGAGAAGATTGCCCCCAATGCCTACGGCCTGTATAATATGGCATTCCCATTAAGACACTCCCTGACGGAACGTTTATCTATCAGTAAGCCTTTCATAACATTCACTCTGAAAGGGACATTTTCCCGGAATGGGCTACCCTTGAAGACGTTTAGTGACATTACCTTTGTAAAATTGGTTCTGAATAACGATCTATACGCAGAAACCTTTTTTCATGTTCATAGTTACAGTATCTGATCCCGACCATATGATCATCTGACGCTATTGTCTCCTCTTACTCACCCAATTCAGAAGCAGTCCAACCAACCATAATTACCCTCGTATCACTTGGCATTGCGCATCACAAAATGAAAGATGCTGCCGCGCGGACAGAGGCTAACTTCTACAAATTGACCTGTTTCTCCGCAAAGTACAGCAACCATTCGTGTGAATTGAGAATACGTGCTAAACCGCAAGTTTGTGCCCATACGCAATCTAAAAGGTTCAAAGAGCTTCTACCTTCATGGCGCATGCAGCACCTTCACTCTATCTCGCCAACTACGAGCCTCCACCTTCCCCTCGACATGAACAGTCGCTCCATCACAACACATTAAAATAAAAATATTTTGAAATCAGCCGGATAGTCCGTTATTTTGCGACCAATGTATAAATGAGGTTTATATGGTAGAGGCTTTACACAACGTTCCGGGAAAGATTCTGCAACAATTCAAAAACTGGATGCTCCCCATCGCAATGATAACCGGCGGAATTTACCACTCCTTCTTCGCAAAACTCGCACCCGCTATCCCCTACCTCATCTTCTGCATGCTGCTGGTCCCCTACTGCAAAATATCCCTCAGCAGACTCAAAATCAAACCCTTGCACTGGATCTTAATTCTGATCCAAATTATCGGTGGGCTGTGCGTTTACGGTGCCGTAAGCCTCTATGATCCCATCATCGCTCAAGGAGTCTTTATCTGCGTGCTGGCCCCAACTGCCACATCAGCTGCCGTCATCACCGGAATGCTCGGAGGAAATGTAGCTTCTCTGGCTACCTTCAGTCTAATCAGTAATTTAAGCGTTGCTGTGCTGTCTCCGGTCATCTTCTCTTTTATCGGTGAACATGTCACCATGCCTTTCGGTGAATCATTCGGAATCATCTGCCGACAAATGATTCCCCTGCTGATTCTGCCGTTCGTATTGGCCATTCTGCTACGCCGCTTTCTACCCCGTGTCCACCACGAAATCAAAAAACGACAGGAACTCTCTTTCTACATGTGGTCTGTGGCATTGGCCACGGTAACTGGCAATACCGTATCATTTCTGATCCGACAAGACTCCTCCGACTTTTGGACTGAGATTACTTTAGCTCTGTTAGCCTTAGTGGTTTGCTGCCTGCAATTCTTCGTTGGAAGGCGTATTGGCCGACGCTTCCGCGATAAAGTGGCCGGTACGCAAGGCCTGGGACAAAAAAATACCATCCTTGCGATCTGGATGGCACAAACTTATCTCAACCCGATTGCATCAGTGGCTCCGGGATTTTATGTCGTCTGGCAAAACATAGTCAACTCCTACCAGCTTTGGCGCTACCGCAAACAGCATCAGCACTGATCCAAATAGATCCGTGCACATACAAACTTACTCTGACTTCTAACAGTTGATTGACTCTTCCAAGAAGAGGAGGTAAAGAGAGGATCTTCAAGCCAGATATGCCGGGGCTGTAACTTCTCCTTAGCTATCTATATGTCAAGTATCTCTATGTCCTGCTTGACTGCAAAGATGTATGCTGCTGATTTTGCAGAGGGGAGAGACATCAAAAAAAATAATTTTTTTTTGGAATGGGGAGCAGATAGTCACAGCAAGTCTCAACAAATTGAGCACAAGCTGAACAGGTACAGGTTATTGCAAGTTGGTCTCTGCCTTCTTTATAATTCCAACCTCCATTAGGTCCTACTCCCGCCAGCAACGGTAATAGACCCCTAACGGCAGAGCCTTCCCAAACGAATCGTTGAAATAGAGCTCCCCGAACTGTTCGCCCGACATCTCGCCGACACACTGCCGGACCGCTGTACGAGCCAAAAGGGCAGACAGCCCCATCGAATAGAGATTCAACACCAAAAAAGAGTGGCGGGACTCCAACAACTCACCACACAGATGCAACAATTCGTTGATATTCTCCTCCAAAATCCACTTTTCACCCTCAGGTCCTCGACCGTAAGCTGGTGGATCGAGAATGATTCCGTGATATTTTCTTCCACGTTTCACCTCCCGGCGGGCAAACTTCAACGCATCGTCCACAATCCAACGCACGCCATCCAGCCCCGAAGCCTCCATATTCTCGCGGGCCCAGGTAACCACCGGTTTGACCGAATCGACATGAGTCACTGCAGCCCCTGCCGCCCTTGCAGCCAACGTCGCACCTCCTGTATAGGCAAACAGATTCAACACCTGCACCCCACTCGCAGCGGTAGTCTGGTTGGCAATATCTGCTGTACGATCCTGTCGGCTCACCAAACGAGCAATCCGCCTTACCTGCTCATCAATAAAAACCCAGTTGGCCGCCTGCTCAGGGAAAACGCCCACATGTTTGAATGAGGTGAGCCCCAACCGCAGTTTCAATTCCGACGATCCGATCCGATAACCAATCCACCACTGCTGGGGCATTCCCGGCCGTAACGTCCACTCTCCCCGATCGCCGCTTCGTTCCGATCCTCGGGGATCACGCCGAAAATAGGCATCGGCCCGACGCAACCACTCCCGGTCTCCCAAAGACTTATCCCATACCGCTTGCGGCTCGGGACGTGCCACCAAATAACGACCAAAACGCTCCAACTTCTCGAAGCCTCCACAATCGACCAATTCGTAATCGCTCCACCCTTCGGGTGTCATTAATCCGGGAGTTATCATCATGATTGATTTTTATCGTTTTTTTGTTTTGAAAGAAGGATACCCCTGTTGCCGACGATTTTGCGTCGTGTCCTGACGGGCCGAGGTCACACGGGTACGTGCTGCCTCAACACCAAAATCAGCCCTATGCCCAACCTGCTCAGCAGCCTTGCGGAAATCTGCTCCTCTTTTTATCGATCTGTCAACAGTTCTCTCTGCCGTTGCACCACGCGCCCCTCTCTGCCGACCATTTTGTTGACCCGGACGATTAGTAAGCGCCCCTGAATGCTCCCCGTTGCGTCGATAGGCCTCAGAGTTCTGCTGCAACGTTGTGGACGCAGGAGTTGAACCACAATAGTGGACCGTCATCATGCACCGTGCACAATCAAAACGCAATTCGTACAAAAAGGTTCCGTGCCGCAAATAGAGTTTCCCCGTATAATCAGGTTTGTCTCGCAGGCACATTCCCAATTCTCGGCGGATACAATAACGCATGCGCATCACATCCACCCCCTTTAGGTCAGACCGCAGATCATAACCCGGCTCGATACGGGTCACTCCATGATCCCGATAAAAACGCTCCGCCAACGAATTGACCACATTCTCGTCGCCTCCCAAAACCAACTTCGGGAAACGTACATTCGAATCTTCAGGCAGCCGTTGCCGACGACAGTAATGCTCCAACCGTTCGGTATCGAGCTGCTGGAATGCCTCTCGACGCAGTTCATTCAACACCGAAACCGGCACAAAACGAACCTCATCATCCGAAAACTTCACATCGGTCAGATCGAAAATTGTCTCCCCCGTTTTGGAGAGTTGGGTGCGTATGGTAGCCAATGCTCGATCGGGCTGTTGAGCCAACTCGAAATCTCCGAGTCGAGAGACAATAACTTGCAACGTACCATCCGAAAGGGTCAACTCCATCTCCGAGGCGGTCACCCGAACCGAAGCGGTCACCGGCACCGTCCGACGCAAACGGCTTCGACTCAAAGCCGTCACATAACGGTGATCGTAATTGCGATAGAGCTCTACACCCGGCCGGATCCCCTCCATGCGGTTGGGCCAGATCCAATCCTCTTCAATCCGGTTAACGTTGGTCCCGGAGGATTCTCCCGCTGCCGTCACAAAACAGAGCCCGTCTCCAGCGTTCAATTGGACTCCTTGCCCGGCCACACGCTGTAGCTGAAAACTATCCCGACGTACCGCTCCCACTTGCCCCAACGGTTCTCCAAAGGCCTTCGGGGTATCAAATGAGGCTACCCCTCGGCGTGCTCCATCCAAAAAATAGGAGATGCCACCCCGCGAGAAACTTTTAGCCGGATTGGGTGCGAATTCAAAGGTCGAAATCCCTTCGCTGGCCCGGCACAAATCTGGACGCCGGGCAATGATCTCATCCATTCGGCGACGATACCACCCGACCACATTGCGGACATAATTCTCATCCTTGAGACGGCCCTCGATTTTGAAAGAGGTCACGCCGGCATCGATCATCGCCTCCAAACGTTCGGTGGCATTCATATCCTGCAACGAAAGTAGATGACGGTTCCGTACCAACGGCTGCATCCGTTCATCGAGCAGGTCATAAGGCAGGCGACAAGCCTGTGAACAGTCTCCCCGATTGCCGCTGCGGGCACTCATCGTCCGGCTCATATAACACCGGCCACTGTATGAAACACAAAGTGCCCCATGAATAAAGGCTTCGATCTCTACATCCGCTGCCTGAGAGAGCTTCTCAATCTCCTGTAGGGTCAAAGCCCGCTCTAACACCACACGCGAAAACCCGACATCGGCCAAGAAACGCACCTGTTCAGGGGTGGTGGTGCACATTTGCGTAGAGGCATGCAGATCGATCGGAGGCAACCCCATCCGCAAAAAGGCCATATCCTGCACAATCAGAGCATCGGCCCCGATCTGCCACATCCGGGTAGCCATCCGTTCCGCCTCAACCAGCTCCTGTTCGTACAGCAGCGTATTCATGGTAACGAACACCCGCGCCCCGAACCGATGAGCCAACTCACACAAGCGTCCGATCTCTTCGACAGACACTCCGGCCGCTGCCCGCGCTCCAAATTTGGGTGCCCCCACATACAACGCATCGGCACCGCACAGCAAAGCTGCACGTCCCGATTCGAAATTTTTCGCCGGGGCCAACAGTTCAAGAAAACGAGGCTGAGGAGCAGACATTTCCCAAAGATTCAGACAGCTATATGGAAGATTTTGGTATATTTGTGTTCCAAATATCGGCAAAGATATAGAGAAAGGGAGAGAAAAGCGAAAAAATCATGTTTTTCACCTGCTATTCCCAATCCTCCTGCAACAAAATTAACAAGATAAATACAACTTACACTTCCACTCAAGGAGTGTGGGGTAGCATCCAATAAAACAGATGAATAACCGGGGTTCATTTACCAGTCGTTTCGGAGTTATTGCCGCCGTAAGCGGATCGGTCATCGGACTGGGAAATATATGGCGTTTCCCTTACGTAGCGGGCGAAAATGGCGGAGCTGCTTTTATCCTGATTTACATAGCCTGCAGCTGCCTGATCTCCATTCCATTGATGCTCTCGGAATTCAGCCTTGGCCGCAGCACCCAATGTAATACCAAACGGGCCTTTCAAAAACTGGCACCGGGAACCCCTTGGAAATATGTAGGGTACATGGGTATCTTCTGTGCCTTTGTTCTGCTCTCGTTCTATTGCGTCATTGCCGGTTGGGCTCTCGAATTTATCAAAGAATCCATCGGCAACGAATTCGCCGGCAAAACAGCCGCAGAAATCCAAACCAACTTCAACACCTTCATCGACAGTGGCTGGCGCCCAATTCTGTGGATGGGAATCTTCATGTTCGCCACTGCCTTTATCGTATGGTCCGGCATCGAAAAGGGTATCGAACGGTTTACCAAAATCTTCATGCCGCTCTTTATTTTGCTGTTGGCAACGCTGGCCGTCAACTCGCTGATGCTTCCCGGAGCCCGTGAAGGAGTCACGTTCCTGTTACGTCCCGATTTCAGCAAAATCACAGCCGGGACGCTGCTTCAAGCAATGGGACAATCCTTCTTCTCGATGAGTCTCGGACTGGGGTGTATGCTTACCTACGGTTCTTACATCCGCAAAGATGAAAACCTACCCCGAATCGGTGGCTTTGTCGCCATATCTGATGTAACCGTCGCCATTCTGTCGGGCATTGCCATATTTCCAGCTGTCTTTTCATTCGGTATCAGTCCAACATCAGGGCCAGAACTGGTCTTCCTGACCTTGCCCAACATCTTCGCCCAAATGCCCGGTGGATATTACATCGCTATCGCATTTTTCACGCTGCTGTTTTTGGCAGCAATTACCTCTTCCATTTCCATGTTCGAAGTGATCGCCGCTTACTTGACTGAAGAGCTGCACATCAGCCGTCCCAAAGCCGTTATCGGTGTCCTGATCACCATTCTCTGCACTGGCTCGTTTTGCGCGCTTTCCCAACGCTCAGGTTCAACCCTGCTGATCGGTAACACCAACCTGTTCGACGCCTGTGATCACCTCAGCTCCAATATTTTGATGCCGCTGGGCGGACTGTTGATCGTCATCTTTACCGGCTGGTTCTTCTCGCCTCAAAAGCTACGGGATGAACTAACCAACCACCTGACTACCAATCGGTGGAGTTATCCCGTCATCCGACTGCTGATCAAATTCGTCGTACCGGTAGTCATTGCCCTACTCTTCCTGACCCAAATTGGTTTGCTATAAACTTTTGTGGTCGGTCAAACTCGTCATTCCAGCCTCAACATATTCCAATAACTTTTGACTATTCAATTCATTCGCTTCCAATAAATTTTCCAATAAAATTTTCGAAATAAACCACCACCATGATTACCTTTTCGATCTGTTTCATTCTGTTGATCGTCGCCTATTTCCTCTATGGGAAATACCTCGAACGGGTTATCGGTGTCGACCCTAATCGCCCCACTCCTGCCAAAACACACTACGATGGCGTGGACTACCTGCCATTGCCCCAATGGAAAACCTTTCTGATCCAACTGCTGAATATCGCCGGATTAGGTCCCATTTTCGGAGCTCTTTTAGGAGCCATGTACGGTCCTGTAGCCTTTTTATGGATTACCTTTGGAGGTATTTTGATCGGAGGCCTGCACGACTACGTTTCAGGAATGATCTCGATGAAAAAAGAGGGACAAAGTCTACCCGAATTGGTTGGCCACTATTTGGGAAATGTCATGAAACAGTCGATGCGAGGCATCACCCTACTGCTAATGGTATTGGTAGGCGCAGTATTTTTGGTCGGTCCGGCTGGTATTCTCGAAGGCATGACCTCGTGGAGTCAATCCATTTGGGTCTGGATCATCCTGATATATTACATCTTGGCGACCCTGCTGCCGATCGACAAAATTATCGGACGTATCTACCCAATCTTCGGTGCAGCTCTCTTCTTTATGGCGCTGGGAATTCTCTATGTCCTGATCTTTGGAGACTATGCCATCCCGGAATTGAGTGCCGATAACTGGCGTAATTTCAAAAGCGATGCAGCCGAATTTCCCATCTTTCCTACGCTGTTCATCACCATCGCCTGCGGAGCCATCTCCGGTTTCCATGCCACTCAATCCCCTCTTATGGCCCGCTGCCTGACCAATGAGAAACAGGGCAAACCGGTCTTTTTCGGAGCCATGATCGCCGAATCGCTGATCGCCCTGATCTGGGCAGCTGTCGGTATGGCCTTCTGGGGAGGACCGACTGAACTCAACATCACCCTCGCCGCACACGGTAACAACGCAGCTTGGGCGGTCAACGAAATTACCCGCACCACATTAGGCAAGGTGGGAGCCATTTTGGCACTGCTCGGCGTGGTGGTTGCTCCAATCACCAGCGGAGACTCTGCATTCCGTAGTGCCCGACTGATTGCTGCCGATTTCCTGCATGTCGAACAGCGATCTATCCGCAAAAGACTCTATATCAGTATTCCGCTTTTTGTAGTCGGTTTTGCTATCACCATGATGAATTTCGGAGTGATTTGGCAATATTTTGCCTGGATCAATCAAATGTTGGCTGCCGTTACGCTATGGACCATAACCTCTTATTTAATCGTAAACCGTAAAAACTATTGGATTGCCCTGTTGCCGGCAATTTTCATGACGCTTGTTGTCTCGCTCTATATCCTAATCGCACCCGAAGGATTGTTGATGCCTTATTGGAGCGGATTTGCCATCGCCAGTGTCATTACGGTTGCCGTCACGATTCTCTTTTTACGTTACGCCTTTCATCGTCAGAAGAACCTGATAGCCCAATAAACCGATACTCCCTTGTGTGCAAAGGCATTCCCTTTGCCTCCACTCGATAGGTACGGCCAGGAACAGGTTATGCACACCAACAAACCGTTGAGAGTTTTTATTTAACTCTACATCTCGTTTCATCACTGCTGCAAAAGAGACGGGAAAGGGGGGGAAGGGAAACGGGACAAGAAGACAGAAGAAATCTTAACTTAAAAAGGACATCTATGAATTTGGATATGGAAACAGACACGCTTCCCTCCCCCGAATCCAGACAGCGATGACACCATGAACCGGATTGAATGAGGTTGTAAGATTCAGAGCTGATTAAATCGACATAGAGATCAGGGAAGTGAAGACCACATCCCATCTCCGAATCGAAATAAGAATACAGACCTGAAACACGCACATCGGCAAAGACAAGATTAGCTTCACTCGAGAGGAAGAGGAAGAGGACCAGAGACAGAGACAGAGTCAAGAACGGCGATATACAGTATAGAACAACGCCTCTGCTTTATCTCTCTTTACACAGTATTTATACCCCATAAAAATAGTGATATCACACAGGTCAAACAATCCATAAGTATCTCTGGCAAACTCAATACAGGCCTTAATACCTCCAAATATTGTCCCAATCGTCCTAAAGCAGATAAAACTATCTCACCAAAGGCAGAGGGAACAAGTAATCCTGACAATCAAGGTAATTCCATACGTTCAAAACGTTTCTCATGTATCATCAATAAAAATCCCGAAGAGTGATCTCTTCGGGATTTTTATTGAATAGGTCTCTAATGTGGCACAAATCCGAATCATTAATGATAATAGCGGTACTCCGGTTCGAAATCCACATGACGTCGGCCGATCGGAATATTGAGGCCCATGCAGAAACTGGCCGAAGCCTTGCCGATTGGAATCCACTGCGGAGTCACCCGGGTGATCATATAGTCCGATCCCAAGAAAAGATTAACACCTTTGGGACAGAAATTCAACAACCATCCCCAACCCAAACCGTAATTGGTCGCAGAACCCGAAAAGGTCACATTAAACCAACGGCAAGGACGGAAATTGGTTGTCAACATTCCTTCGGTCCAGACTCCCGGCTGATAAAACCGTGTTGTAGAGAGCAATCCGAACGATATTTTGCGGTTGAGAATGACATACTCCAAACCGACACGAACCGTCGGGTGCAGCATTCTCATCAGATTGCCCGGCGCTGGTGTATCATAAAGGCGGAACAGGTCCTGCAAATCATCCTTGAGTCCGTTCCACTGCTCTTTGAATGAAGAGGGATTATCCGGATCATCCACTACGATATTGTCGAATCCATCGAAATAATAGGGATCATTCTGCAAGGTTCCCCGCAAATTTTGTGACCAAGCGAGAAAACCTAAATCAGTTAAAGCCGCCGAAAGGGTCAGATGATCTTCGACCAATTCATAACTCATTCCCAAGTCGATGGCCAATCCCCATCCAGCCACACCGGGAGAGGCATAATTTAAGCCATTGATTTCCCCTCCGTTTTTTTGTTCAAACGAGGCACCGGCCACCGACACATCGGCATAGCCCTGAGCATCCACCACCCAACGATCCTGCGACATCTCCACTCGCATTTGATCGATATGGGTACGAACACTTCCTGCCCCCAAAAGTACCTTGAACTTACCTCCCAGCACCAATCTATCGTTCACCGGATGGGCATGTCCCAACCCAATCTCCACATAATTGTCAGTCTGAACAGAAAGGTCACGCAGTTGATACACATTGCCTGCCGGATTATCCATCCCCAATTTCATAAACTTGAACAGGCTGCCTGGCAGATTCACCTCACTGGTTGAACGCACCGAAATATCAATCGTATTAAAACCGTTCCAGGCATAAAATCCGGATGAAAGCAACGTCACATTCACATCAGCATTGATCTGATTCCGATTTTTGATCCGGTTCAGAAAAGCGTCTGCCGCAATATCGGGGTTCATAAAGGTGGTCAATCCTCCTTTGGAGGTCGGATAAAACAGCGTGGTCATCGAAAGATTCGACTGCGTTCCCACACTGATATTGCCCAACCCCGGAAAAGAGACATATCCCCGCGTACTGACCAATGCAGGGTTGAGTCGGTGCCGCATCGGCATACTCTCCAAAAAATAGGAGTTACTCAAAGTTTGAGCCACAGCTGAACCCGAAACTGAGAGCAACGCAATCGCCGCTAAACAACCTCTCCACAAACCCGATCTTTTTTGCATATTTACTCTATGTATCGTAATCATTCCTATTCTTCCAATCAAATATTATCCAAATCAGCCGTCAAACCGCCCGGCACGCGCAACGTCATCCGGACCTGCACATATTGCTGAGGTGTAGCCGCAATACCGGATGTCTCTTCGGTATTTCCAGCCCGAATCTCCAGGATCAATCCATCCAATTGGGCCAAAGCACCGGCCTGGGTCTCCCGAATTACCACATCAAAAGAGGAAACCACAGGTTCGTTGCCCTTTCCCGGTGCGATCACTCCCGGAGCTGAAACCTCAACGCCTGACAACGGTTGCATATTCCGATCCACAGCTACTGCCGAAGCCTGCAATTCGATCGGCACCGTGTTATCCACGGTCGCCTCCACTTTCACTTCGTGCACCTTGTCCACAAAGTCTCCGATATCTTCCAACAGATTATCTACCGTGTCCCGATAAAGGATCGAAAGTTGTGGTCCGAAGCTCATGGGCACACACAATGCATATTTCATATCCATCCGGTAGGAGGGAATGCTCAAATCGAACACCTGACGCCGATCGGGCACCATAGACGGAACCACCCCAATCTGAACAGCATCGGGAATCGTTCTTACCAAGGCAGGCAAATTCTCGGCCTCTACAAACGTATAACCTTCGGGTAATCCGGTCTCAACACTTGCCACCCGGAAATGAGCCACCTGAGATGTTCCCGACACCTCTGTTCCCGGAATCTGGAATTGAATGTCACTGCGACCTGCATCATTAGGCGTATTATCTATTATCGGCAACAACCCTACAGCCAAATCCATCGAAACGCCCAATGGATTCGAGGTCGTTAAGTCAATGTAGGGATTCACATCCAATACGATTCCATCCTCACGCAAGAACTCGGGCATATCATCCAGCAACAACAATTCACTGACCTGAGGCAGATCGGGTTCAATCCGTCCCTCAACAATCTGTACCTCCATGGTCCCAATTGTCAGCAAAGGTTTCAGTACCACGGGGCCAAAATCACCTGTCGCCGTTCCCAAACCCGTAATTCGCAAATTACCTGCAATGCGTACCTCATCCTCCAGATGGATCGCTCCATCCGTCTGCAGAGCCGGATCAAAATGCAAAGCAACCACACCCGCATCGATTACAGCTCCCTCTTCAACCTCAAACTCCTGATTGACGATCAATTCATGTCCACCAGATGCCAACTGTACATAATCAGGGAAGGTCAGTTTCAAATTCTCGAAACGCATCCGACTGATTGCACCACCCGTTCCTGAAATGGCAAAGGAGAGTCGCAACGGAACCTCATTCCGAAAGGTCAAACGATCGATCTGTTTTACCTCTGAAGGTATCTTCTCAGAGCTGGTCATCGTTCCTGTACTGGAGATCGGAACCACCGGGAGCTCCGAGACCGGAATGGTTCCGCCAGAGGCAATCACCCGATTGATCAACTCCAATTGACTCTCTGAAAAGCTGGGGCGTATGTCAGCCAAAGCACACGGTGCAACCGTAACGGAAATCGGATCCACTCCCTTAACATCGAAATACAAAGAATCTTCTTTATATAAAGCGTATGTACCGTCGGGCATCACCTTCAACTCATCATCTTTGGCACCGATCAATTTTTCCAGTGTAATCCGTTCGGTCTGTCCAATCGGAATGGCCAACTCCTGTCCGCCAACCCCGATTGTCCAATCCAGATCACCTGTCAAATCATACCGTTGATCTACGCATCCGCTTGCTACCAGCAAACAGGCCACAGCCCCACCCTGCCAAAACAATCTGAGACCGGTCTTTTGTTTGAATATATGAAACATGTCAAGATACTTCTTTTAACTTTATAACGACCTGATATTGGTCAAATTGTCGCATTGATTCATCTATCGGGTGCAAAAATAGGTAAAAAACTGATATTGCATAGGTTCCGGAAAATTCTCACACAAAATTTAACATTCTCTTTACCTTCGGCAACCAGCCAAGCAAGAATATGTGTAACAGAGCTAAAAATCCAATCATTTCATAGAAAATTCATATCTTTGTAGTTTGAAAACTTAACATCCCAACATATGGCTTTACAATGTGGCATCGTAGGACTGCCCAATGTCGGTAAATCGACGCTGTTCAACTCTTTATCGAACGCGAAAGCCCAAGCGGCCAACTTCCCGTTCTGTACCATCGAACCCAATGTGGGGGTGATCACCGTTCCCGATGACCGGTTGATCAACCTCGCCAAAATAGATAACCCCAAAAAGGTGATCCCGACCACTATCGAGATCGTCGATATCGCCGGACTGGTCAAAGGTGCTTCACGAGGCGAAGGTCTCGGCAACAAGTTCCTGGCCAATATCCGCGAAACGGATGCTATCATCCATGTACTGCGCTGCTTCGAAAATCCCAACATTACCCACGTGGACGGTTCGATCGATCCGGTACGTGACAAGGAGATTATCGACACCGAGTTGCAGCTCAAAGACCTCGAAACCATCGAGAGCCGCATCAGCAAGGTGCAAAAACAAGCCGTTACCGGCGAAAAAAGTGCCAAACGTCTCTTTGAGATCTACCAACAGTACAAAAGTGTACTCGAACAGGGGAAAAGCGCCCGCACCGTCGAACTCGACAAAGAGGATCGCAAACTGGTACGTGATCTGCACCTGTTGACAGACAAACCGGTACTCTATGTTTGCAACGTCGATGAAAAGAGTGCTGTAAACGGCAACGCCTATGTGGAGGCTGTACGTGAAGCGATCAAAGAGGAGCACGCCGAGCTGCTGATTGTAGCCGCTGCTACCGAAGCCGACATTGCCGAATTGGAGACCTACGAAGAGCGCCAGATGTTCCTCGAAGAGGTGGGTCTGACGGAATCGGGAGTCAGTCGTCTGATTCGTTCTGCATACAAGCTGCTGAATTTGGAGACCTATTTCACCACCGGTCCCGATGAAACCCGCGCTTGGACTTATACAAAAGGGACAAAAGCCCCGCAGGCTGCCGGTATTATCCACACCGATTTCGAAAAGGGATTTATCCGGGCCGAAGTGATCAAATACGACGACTACGTATCGCTCGGATCCGAAAAGGCATGTCGTGAAGCGGGCAAAATCTCGATTGAAGGCAAAGAGTATGTGGTACAAGATGGTGATATCATGCACTTCCTGTTCAACGTCTGATTGTGACTGATTGAGGCAGGACAAGAAACCGGTTTGAAAACGGAGACGACACGAGGCTACAACGGCAACATAGCCAGGCAAGGATTAATCTGTACAACAATTCAGTCCTCGCGAAGATTGCCCAGTCAAGCAGATGCCTCTCCAGGAGAATAGACAACTGAGACTCGCTCCTTAGAATCACGTTTCACCTGGACGAAGGAAGACAACGAACGTCAGACTTGCCGCAAAAAGTGCGAACATGTAGGGGAGGTGCTTGTGTTATGAAGGAAGGTATGACAGTTACCCCACCCTTACACAATCAAGCCCAGGAGGTTCGTTCAACACTTCGAGCCAGAACAAAAAAAGCACGCATTACCATGCGCATCGAATACAGAATCAAATAACTATATCACGAAAAACTATGGACAGACGCGTTAGAGTACGCTTTGCTCCCAGCCCGACAGGCCCCCTGCACATGGGTGGCGTTCGTACGGCGCTGTACAATTATCTGTTTGCACGCCAGCACGGCGGCGATTTTATTCTGCGTATCGAGGATACCGATTCACACCGTTTCGTTCCCGGCGCCGAAGCCTACATTCTGGAATCTCTCAAATGGTGCGGCATCACCATTGACGAAGGGATCAACGAAGGAGGTCCGCATGCCCCTTATCGACAGAGCGAACGTCGCGAGATCTATTTGAAATATGCTTTGCAATTGGTCGAAGGTGGATACGCCTATTACGCATTCGACACCCCGGAAGAGTTGAATGCGATCCGCACAGAGGCAGAAGCAGCAGGCAAAACCTTCGCTTACAACTACGAAGTGCGTGAAAAATTGGCCACCTCACTGGCTCTGTCGGCTGATGAAGTGAAAAGTCGGATCGACCGTGGAGACCAATGGGTGATTCGTTTCAAAATGCCCGAAAACGAGGAGGTCCACATGCAGGACCTGATCCGAGGCGATGTCACAGTCAACACTTCGACACTGGACGATAAAGTGCTGTATAAATCGGCAGACAGCCTGCCCACCTATCACCTGGCCAATATCGTGGATGACCACCTGATGGAGATTACCCACGTAATTCGTGGTGAAGAGTGGCTGCCATCGCTGCCGCTGCACTATTTGCTTTACCGTGCTTTCGGCTGGAGCGACACTCAACCCAAATTTGCCCACCTGCCTCTGCTGCTGAAACCCACTGGCAAGGGCAAATTGAGCAAACGTGACGGCGACAAAATGGGATTCCCGGTATTTCCCCTGCGTTGGGCCTCACCCGACGGAGAGGTTTCACACGGTTACCGCGAGGACGGATACTTCCCCGAAGCATTTATCAACATGTTGGCGCTGCTAGGGTGGAATCCAGGAACCGAGCAGGAGCTCTTCACCATGGATGAATTGATTGCCGCCTTCTCTTTGGAACGTGTCAGCAAGAGCGGAGCCCGTTTCAACCCCGAAAAAGCCCATTGGTTCAATGCCCAATACCTCAAACATAAATCTGACAAAGAGTTGGCCGGATTGTTCCGTCCCGTATTGGACGAACAGGGTGTAACCGCTTCAGATGAAAAAGTGGAAAAGATCATGGGGCTGATGAAAGAGCGTGCTACCTTCGTCAGCGATCTTTGGGGTTTGACCTCTTTCTTCTTTGTCGCACCCGAAGAGTACGAAGCCAAAGCTGTTGCCAAATTCTGGAAAGGAGAGAACCCGGCTCGTATCCGTGGTCTGCGTGAGCTGTTGGCCGCTCAGGAAAATTTCGATAAAGAAAGCACCGAAAAGTGTGTTATGGATTGGATCGCAGCCCATGAATATCCAACCGGACAAGTGATGAACTCGTTCCGTTTGGCCATTATCGGTCAAAGCTCCGGCCCGAGCATGTTCGAAGTGTGCGAAATTCTGGGACGTGAAGAGACCCTGCGTCGTCTGGATGCCATCCTGACCAAATTAGGTGAAAGTACGGAGGCCTAATCACTTTTAGCCTGCGTCCGTATAAATTTGCTTTGAACAAAGAAGCTCAGAAGGTTACACACACCCCAACTTGATTATAATTGTTTGATTTGAAAGCGTTTTCAATCAAACAACAGGTTGGGGATAACTGTCGGATCAGACATATCGAATATAGCCCTCAAGACCACTAAGACTGTATCGATTCCAGACAACAGTTCCTTAAATTGGTGCTATATCAGAAATGGAGAGTAGCCGTAATGTGCTTCATCAGAGCAGTACACTGCATAAGACAAATACAAGCAAAATCTTTTACGAAAAAGAGCCATCATGACTGATGGCTCTTTTTCTGTTCCATTGGGGAGAACTCCTCAAATATTCCCTACTACAAATTCTCCTTTTCAATGGTTTTTATTAATTTTAAGGCACTGTTATTGTCTATGCGAAAATCGGATCACAACCGAAGTCATTGAACATGAAACCTATTTCTGCACGACTCATTTTACTGTGCCTATTTACAATTGCAGCATCACACTCTACCTTGGCACAAGACTCTCAACGTTTTAACGGCTGGCCAACCAACATCACCGGAGAGGAGCTTTCTAACGGTTTTGCGACTCCACCTGCAGGATATGGTAACGTTCCTTTTTTCTGGTTGAACGGTGACTCACTGCGTCGGGATCGCATGAGCGCCATTCTCGATACCCTGGCAAAATCAGCCACCTCCGGATTTTCAGCAAGCTATATCCACCGCAGCCCCGAAGTCGATTCGATAGACCACAAAAAAGGATATGCCATGTACGGCAAAACCGACCCGGGCAAACCCGAACTTTTCTCTGATACCTGGTGGGAGTTCTGGAACTGGTTTTCGGGAGCCTGTGCCGAACGGGGTCTCGGATTGGGAATGGATGACTATACCCTCGGCTGGTACGGAAACGGATACTATCCCGACGAACTTTTCAACCAACAAAAATACCGGACCTATCCCGGAAAACTTAAAATTACTTCTTACACCGTATCCGGTGGCGAAACATTCACATTGGAATTGCCTGATTCAACAGTCAGCGTCATCGCTCTGCCCCAAAACGATCGGGACAACAAACCGATTGACCTTGCCCCATCCGTTGCTAATGACACACTGACATGGTCAGCACCCACCGATGCCAAAAGGTATACGGTATATGTAACCAACACGCAACCGGCCTATCTGCTTCACCCCGATAGCGGCAAGGAGCTGGTCGAAGTCTATTTTGACCGCTTTGAACAAAACATGAACGCCAAAGGTCGGGACGGAATGAACTACTTTTTTCAAGATGAACTCTTCTATCCGCTTACCATTCTCTCCTGGTCAGCCGATATGCCAGAACAGTTCCTTGCCCGGAAAGGTTATGATATCCGGCCCTATTTGCCTGCGTTAAAATATGATCTCGGTTCCATCACCACAAAGATTCGTTTGGATTATTGCGATGTGGTGATGACATTAGCCGAAGAACGATATTTCAAACCTCAATTCGACTGGAACGATTCACACGGGCTAATCTACGGTTGCGACAATCTGGGCCGTGGACTTCAACCATTACAATATCTGGATTATTTCCGGGCTATGAGTTGGCACACCGCCCCCGGCAACGACGCCCCGGCACGTGGATCGAGCTTTATCCAAACCAAAGTTTCCAGCTCGATCACACACCTGTACAATCGCCCACGCACATGGCTCGAAGCCTTTCACAGCATGGGTTGGGGCAGCAAAACCGAGTGGCTCACCGAACAGATCGATCACCATTTCATGGCCGGAGGGAACCTTGTCTGCCTGCATGGTCTCTACTACTCGACACATGGCGGTTGGTGGGAATGGGCTCCTCCCAGCTTCCATTTTCGGATGCCCTACTGGCCCCATATGAAAAAATGGCTCGAATATACTCAACGTCTCAGCTTCGTTCTCAGTCAGGGTTACCACGTCTGTGATATTGCCATTCTATACCCTACTGAAACTTTGCAGGCTTTTTCTCCTGAAAAAATCGACCAAAATTACGATTTTTCATACACTACACCCCTGACTAACGCGGGACTCGACTATGACTTCATCGACAGTCGCTCTTTGCTCCAGTGCGCAATCGGCAACAACGCTCTCAACATAAACGGCGAAAGCTATAAAATACTTTTGCTGAAAGACATTCGTGCGATTCGCTACGACGTTTTGCTCAAAATACGCGACTTCTATCGCAATGGAGGAATTGTAATTGCCATCGGTCAGCTGCCTGAGGCCAGTGATCTGAACGGAAGTAATGACCCGGAGGTGGATAAGGTGGTCAAAGAGATTTTCGGTATGACTGCTCCTCAAACCGAAACAATCACCACCAAAGCTCAAAAAAATCCACAAGGAGGGTTGGGTATGTATATGTATGATACCAAAAACCTCATACCTCTGATCCATCGCACAGTCAACGTGGATTTCAAACCGGCAAACGGCGCTGGAAAGATCTTGCATCGCCGTACTCCGGATCGAGACATCTATATGGCCATGAACGTCAAACCAGGAACCGAGTGTTTTTTCCGTAGTTTTGGCAAAGTGGAATTATGGGATGCCTTCAACGGTTCGATCCAAGAGCTGCCGGTAACCAAAGTGACAGATAAAGGTACCTATATCCGTCTCAATGCACCATATAACCGCTCCTCGCTGATTGTCTTTTCTCCTGGTGAACCCACGCTGGATACAACTCCCCGCACTACCTCAATCATGCAGGACACTCTGCCCATTGAGGGAGAATGGGAGGTTGAGATGGTTCCAACACTGAACAACAAGTGGGGAGATTTCCGGTTACCGGCATCGGACGAAATGATCGGCCCCGAAGTACGGCAATTCCGTTACATGCCACAAAAAACGCTTGGCAAGATCAAAAACTGGATGCAACCCACCTTCAATGACGAAAGCTGGCCGCAAGCCACCTACGGATTCGGCACCCCAATGGAAGTGCTGATCGACTCTTCGATGCAGAAGGTCGATGGATTAGCGGCTGCCGTCGCCAACGGTTCTTTAAAAGGGTGGCAACCCTACAGCTATTCGTGGCAATATGGTGTCGAAAACGCCCCCGGATCACAAGGATACCATGGGTTGAAGGGACGCCTCGAAAACAACTTCCTGATCCTTGACAAAAGTCGAAACATGCTCTTCCGCACCCATTTTTACGTACCGGAGACCGGTGAATATGTTCTATTTACGGGCAATACAGAACCGAACGGCATCTACATTGATAACGCGCCTCTGCAATCCGAAGAGATTACTCCGGTGCGGACATCCGACGGACAATCCGAGACCCGCAGGGTACTTCAACTGCATAAAGGATGGCACACCTTATTGCTGATCTTTACCAATACCACTGATCGCCCCGACTCACAACGGCCCAACAAAATGGTCGATCTGCGTCCTCGCAGTGCAGCCGTATTGGTAGCGCTTGCCGATAGCGCCTTGCGCAGCCATACACCCTACGATTCGGTCATCGGGATGAAATGGATCGGACATCTGTTATTCACGAATCAGGAAGGACGACCACAAAAGACCGTTTATCGCTTTAAAACAGCCCCCGGACTTATGGCTATGGAGTTGCACATTGCAGGGAAACTCGACAAAGCATGGGTCAACGGCACAGAAATCGAAGCAAAAACCAATATCGAAGTGATAGACAATGCCGGTCATTATCGTATCGTAATGCCTACAGTGCTGCCTCAAACCAGTAGTGTCACGTTGCTTATAACTCCTGAAATCGGTTTTGATGGAGCGGCCGCCTTCATCGACCCAATACGCTTAATCTGCAGCACCGGTCTTATGGAAGCTGGAGACTGGAGCAAAAACGGAGCTCTGCTCCACTATTCTGGAGGCATGTATTACCGACGCAGTATCAACCTGACCGAAACCGATATTGCACGTGGCGTGGAACTGGATTTAGGCAAAGTGGTTTCCAGTTGTGAAATCAAAGTCAACGGGCAATCGGCTGGCATTTTGATTCACTCTCCTTTTAAAACCGACATCACCCCTTATCTGCATCCGGGAGAAAACAGAATCGAAATATTGGTATATAGCACATTAGCCAACCATTATCAAACCATTCCTTCCCTCTATAAGGGAGATCCCGAAGCGGGACTGATCGGGCCGGTTCAACTTTTATTGAATCGCCCATCATTCACACTCATGCCAGCACCCTCCTCTTCCACAAAGGGCACCACACAATCATCAAACACGACTGCCCTCTCTTCCAAGAAAGGGCAAAACAGCAGTTCCTCTGGGCGAAAGCAATCCGGCCGACGAGGCGCTCCGATCTCAACATCTCCCGGCAATTAAATAGTACCGATAAAACAAGCGGGAAAGAGTCGTGAAGACTCTTTCCCGCTTTGATTTTTATGCAATACCCGTCACAATCAATCCAACTTTAATAACATCGTTTTTCTTCCCATGAATGGATGAACAAATCTCGAATTGTTTTCCAGGATTATAAGGGCATCAGTCCGAACCTGACCATAACAAAACATAAATATTAAAAGATTCTATCCTGAATATCAAAACTTTTCAAAACCCGAGTAGAGATCCATTCTAAACCCAAGCGTGTAGGAGGGGATTTTTTCACAGGTATTACGTTTTCGACACAATACTTCACACGCTACGAATAAAAATCAGGCTTCGGCATCTCGCTGTATTCTGCGCATTCCAAACGCTACGGTCAAACCTGCAAAACCGAGGAACAGGAAAATAGCAGCCAATAGATAGGCAACAGGGATCAAACCGAACCGGTCGTCAATCACCATCAAAAAGCCCAGCACCATCAACAACACGCCAATCACAGCATATCCGCTCCACTCACGAGCACGAGAGCGGCGCCATTTCAAAGCATCGATCAAATACATTAACCCTCGAATGAACACCCAAATTCCAACAATAACCGGGATTAACGATGCCGACAGCAACGGATGAGCTAACATGACCACTCCGAAAAGCAGATCGACAGCTCCTTCAATCAATCTCCAACCCCAACCGACAGCCGCCGTATTCGAAAAGACAAAAATCAACGTAAACAGTCCGCTGACCACTGCCGCAATGCCAACATAAATGATCACAGAAAGAAAAGCCGCCATCGGATGAGCCATGGATACAAAGCCCAGGATCAAAAACAGCAAGCCCCCTATCAGCAACAGCCACCATTTTTTAAAAACATTTTCCATAACCAATAAATTTTCAGAGTTATACTATCGGAGCCTCCTTGCAAGAACATTGCCAAAAAACAGGAATTTTCAAGAACATAATTTTTTATTATGAAGAATAAATCGTACTTTTGCGGACTGTTTAACTTTTTTAAAACATTAGTAGAATGCCAAAGATGAAAACGAATTCGGGCGCTAAGAAGCGTTTCGATTTCACAGGAACCGGCAAAATCAAGCGTAAACACGCCTACAAAAGCCACATCCTGACCAAGAAAACCACTAAACAAAAACGCAATCTGACCTATTCAGGTCTGGTAGCACCGGCTAACGAAGCTGCCGTTAAATTGCTTCTGGTAAAATAGTTCGCTAATTTACCACTCGTTAAACCAAGAGTGTTTGTGCCCCAAAGAGTGTGGGAGAACCACGCCGCCTACCACTCGTAAAACTTTCAAATTATGCCAAGGTCTGTCAATGCTGTTGCATCAAGAGCCAGAAGAAAAAAAGTTTTAAAGCTTGCCAAAGGTAACTTTGGTTCAAGGGGAAATGTCTGGACGGTCGCCAAAAATACCGTCGAAAAAGGTCTTACCTACGCTTACCGCGATCGTAAGAACAAAAAACGTCAATTCCGCAGCTTGTGGATTCAGCGTATCAATGCTGCCGCTCGTATGTACGGAATGACTTATTCGGAATTTATGGGTAAAGTGAATGCCAAAGGTATCAGCCTCAACCGTAAAGTGTTGGCTGATCTGGCCATGAACAACCCCAAAGCATTCGAAAAAGTTGTAAAAACAGTTAAATAGCAATAAAGCCGCCACCCTCGTGTGGGTGACTTTTTTGTCTGTACAATTTGTACGAAACGCTCCGCAGTCTCTGTGGAGCGTTTTTATTGATTAGGAACCGTACGAAGGAATTTTAAGGGTAGGTCCAAAACTGTCCGAAGAACATCCGAAGAACATCCGAAGATCGTCCAATGATCGCCATCTGACCGAAAGTCCACCCCTACAATCTCAAACTACGGAATAAATAAGCGAGGGCGCTTCATGTAGTGGATTCCAACTCATGCTATTCTCCACATTCATATCGTTTCAAATTACACTTCTTGTCATCGATCACACTCAAGGCAACACGAACAAATTCTGCGCATACCATACAATCCGACACCTGAACTGACCCAAATTGCGGGAACGCACGCCCATCCTGACTTCCAACCCCGTCCCGCCCAATAATACCATCTCCCCCCTACCGAACTTTTATCTCCTACCTTATCTTTGGCAAACTCTACGGCAGCACCTATATGTCAAAAAAATCCCCAAAGGACCTTTTAAATGCCCTTCGGGGAGAAGATAACAATGTGTTGTGTATTTATGAAGCAGTCAATATAACTATCCGAGATAGAGAATGGCAAGCAGTGAACCGACCGACACTACAATCCAGAGCAAAATCCCTAAAACTAACGGGCGGAAACCTACTGAACGGATCTTTTCAACCGAGAGGCTCGATCCAATCAAGAACAGCGTTACAACCAGCGCAGCTTTTGAAATGGCCACAACCTGCGTATTGAATACACTCACAAAGGGCAGATAGCTGTTCATCAACATAGCGATGATAAAGAAGCCAATAAACCATGGAATCGAGATCTTCTTACCTGAACTGCGGAACAGCAGTGCAGACAACAGCGATACCGGAATGATCCACAATGCACGGGCCAACTTGACGGTAGTTGCGACATTCAATGCCTCAGCGCCATAGGCTGACGATGCACCGACCACCGAACTGGTATCATGAATGGCAATTGCACTCCACAAACCGAACTGATGCTGTGTCAGACCCAACCAGTGTCCCAAAATCGGGAAAAGCAGCAGAGCTAACGAGTTGAGCAAAAAGACCACTCCGAGCGATACGGAGGTCTCCTTCTCATTGGCCTTGACGGCAGGAGCCACAGCTGCAATCGCACTACCGCCACAAATAGCCGTACCCGAAGCAACCAGATGCGACATTTTGCGACGCATGTGCAACCAGCGTCCGATGACATAACCCAAAATCAATACGGTACTGATCGAGGCGATGGTCAACCACAACCCCTCGCGTCCTACCTGCAAGGCACTGTGGACATTCATACCGAAACCGAGTCCAACCACCGAAGCCTTCAAAAGCAAACCGGTAGCTTTACCGCTCAATTTTGGGAAGGGGTGTCCCAACAGGAGTGTAAAAAGAAATCCGCCCAACAAGGCAATCGGTGCAGATAAATATGGAGTTGCACACAGAACGATGCACAAGAAAAAAAGCGCTTTACGTGCCGCAGGTGGCAAAATAGTCTGTTTGGAAGTTTGACGATTGGAACGTCTGATCGATTTGGCCCGAAGGGCAGCAACATCAAAAGGGTGTACGGCAGAACTTGCTGACATAGAATTTTCGTTTGATTTGACGGCGCAAAAATATGTGCCGAAATCACTCCATGCCAATCACTAAAAGTTGTGCACTATAACTTTTGGTTATAATGGTTCAGACAAAACTGTTTAAGCAGGTCGGTCAAACGACTGCGCTGTCCATGAGCCGTCACAAAACTGAAGCGACGGATCAGCTCCATATCACTTACCTCCACCACACGCAACCGGTTCGAGGCCAATTCATCCAATACCGCCTGCACCGAAACAAACGCAAACATATCAGAATGGAAGAGATAGTGTTTGATGCTTTCCGTACTGCCCAACTGCATCTCAATATGCAACTGACGCAACGATAACCCATGACAGGTCAACTCGCGGGAGAGCACCTCAAGGGTTCCCGAACCGTTTTCCCGAATTAATAACGGCAATTTCGGCAAATCGGCAGCAGAGATCTCCTCATCGGGGAATGCACGGTTGGCCGTGGAGGTTACCAACACCAACTCGTCATCCATAAAGGGTTCGTAATGTAAGGCGGGATTGGAAGCTGTGCCCTCGATCACCCCGAAATCCAATTTACCATCGGCAATCTGACGTTCGATCTGCTCGGTATTGCCACTAAAGAGTGTCACCCGAATATCGGGATACTGTTTACGGAATCGGGCCAACAATCCCGGCAAGACATATTGCGACAATGTCGTACTTGCTCCCAAGCGAATCTCGCCGGCCAGCATTCCCTGTTCATCCAGAAAGGCATCCCGCAATTCACCATACAACGCCAGAATACGATTGGCATAGCCAAGCAACCGCACACCATCATCGGTCAACGAAATCCGGTTCCCATGCCGCAAAAAGAGCGGACGCCCCAACAGACGTTCCAACTCATTGATCTGTTTGGTGACAGCTGGCTGCGAGATCAACAACTCGGCTGCAGCCTTCGTGAAGCTCAGCCGGTCCGCCACCGTCTTGAATACTTTGAGTCGGAAGTCCGTCAACATATATCCTGATTTAACTAAATCCGAACCGTATTGATTGTAATCTTTTTCAGACTGATATTGAGAGGAGGTCAAGCTGCTTGGGAGCCTTATCACTCCATCCCTTCATCACTTCACCACACCCTGCTTCATCACGACCTCACAGCTTCGTCTGCTTCGAGGCCTAAGCTCTGGAATAGGATACAAGATTGGCCTCTCTCGATTAGGAAATCAGTTCTCCGTGAAGTGTCGCCGAAGAACAATCTGTAACCCGCACCCGAACGTAATCTCCGATCTGTACATTACCCCGATCGAAGACAACCACCTTATTCTGAGAGGTGCGACCAAAGAGCTGAGCATCACTCCGCTTCGATTCTCCCTCAACCAGCACCTCGAACTCGTGCCCCACATCCTGACGGTTGCTCTCCAATGACAACTCGTTCTGCAGTGCAATAATTTCGTTCAACCGAGCCGTTTTTACCTCATCCGGCACATCATCCTTCATATGACGGGCCGCTTTGGTATTGGGGCGTTCCGAATATTTGAACATAAAAGCCGAAGCGTACCCCACCTCACGCATCAACGACAGAGTCAACTGATGATCCTCCTCTGTCTCGGTGCAGAAGCCAGCAATCAGGTCGGTCGAGATGGCACAATCGGGCAGAATACGCCGAATCGCTTCGATACGCCCCAAGTACCACTCCCGGGTATATTTCCGGTTCATCAACTCGAGCATCCGGCTACTTCCCGATTGAGCCGGCAGATGGATCGCCCGGCAAAGATTCGGGAAACGGGCCATCGTATGCAACACCTCGTCACTGAGGTCTTTGGGATGGGAGGTCGAGAAACGGACCCGCAATAGAGGATCAATCGATGCAACCGCCGCCAACAGATCAGCGAACGTGGTGACACCCGACTCATCTTCCCATCGATAGGAGTTGACATTCTGCCCCAGCAGCGTCACCTCCCGGTAACCGCCATCGAACAATTCACGAGCCTCGCGCAAGATAGTCTTGGGATCACGGCTGCGCTCGGCACCGCGCGTATAAGGAACCACACAGTACGAACACATGTTGTTGCATCCTCGCATGATTGAGACAAAAGCGCTAACCCCATTTTTATCCAAACGGACCGGGGAGATCTCCGCATAGGTCTCCTCTCGCGAGAGCAGGACATTCACCGCTTTGGCTCCCCCCTCTGCCTCGCGCAGCAATCGGGGCAGATCCCGGTAAGAGTCCGGACCGGCAACCACACTGACCAGATCCTCCTGCGTGATCAATTGCTCCCGCAAACGCTCCGCCATGCAACCGATCACTCCGACCAACAGGCCTCGGTTTTTCTTCTTATACTGGCGCAATTCGCGCAATCGTCCCCAGATGCGCTGTTCGGCGTTATCCCGAATCGAACAGGTATTGATCAAAATCACATCGGCCTCTGCCGGATCTGTCGTATAGCGCAACCCTTCGCGCTGAAGGATCGACAATACCACCTCACTGTCACCGGCATTCATTTGGCAACCGTAAGTCTCAATATAGAGTTTGCGGCCATCCCCCACAATCGGGCGCAGGCTGCTAAGATTTGCTTTGTTAAATTCCATTTGCTAATGTTTAACTAATCGGGAAAGGGCTTGAATCCGTCACCATAGGTACGATAAGCATTGACTACCACCACAAACGACCCCGGATCGATATGTTTGATCATCCCCTCAATGGTCGCAACCTCATTACGGGAAACAACCAAAAAGATCATTTCGCGAGGTTGCCCCGTATACATACCGGTCGTTTTAATACTGGTACCTCCTCGGTCCATCTCACTGAGGATAAATTCCCGGATCTCCTCTTTACGATCAGAGATGATAAACAGCAATTTGTCATAACTGGCACCATCGACCACAAAGTCGATCATCCGAGTGGCGACAAAGATAGTGACTAAAGAATAAAGCGGCAAACGCCAATCTCCTAAAACGATAATACCAAAAATCACTACGCAGGAGTCAACCATCAAAACACCACGCGAAAAGGGAATACGTGCATATTTGACCAGCAACATCGACACAATATCGGTTCCGCCGGAGGTGGCTCCCGATTTGAGGATCATACCCAATCCACCTCCCAAAAAGACACCGCCAAAGACGCAGACCAAGAACAGATCATTGGACAAATCCATTTTCCCGCCAAACATGGTTGTTGGATTTTCGCCAAAAGCCCAAGTCATGATATTCATGATAATCGGAATGATCATGGCCGAAACAAAGGTCTTACCGCCAAACTTTCGTCCGAAAACTCTTAATGCGATCAACAGCAACGGGATATCGAACATCAGACCGAATGTACCGACCTGAATCGACGGAAAAAGTTCATGCAATACAATACCCAAACCATAAACTCCGCCTGGTACAACCCGATACGGGTTCATAAAAAAAGCAAAGGCCACCGCAACAAAGATCGAACCGATAATCAACCACAACGCTGAACGGATCCGTCTCTGCGATAAATAACGGCCATATTTTTCTGTAAAAGAGAGCTCCATAAGCTTGAACTTCTGTGATTCTACAAAAATAACAAAATTAATTAGCCTCCATTTTATTCAATGAAAGGTTTTTCGCATTTTTATTGAGGTTATACAGTATTCATCTTTTTCCAGAGATTAAGAACAGATCACTAGAATTAAAGTTCTCGCAAATTCCGTCAAAAATTTCATATTCTCCTACATAGTAATAGACTAAGAAAGAACCCAAGGCCGTCACATTCTCCTCATTATAAGTCTATATTTAAATGGACTCTTTGAAGCTATACATAATACACGCTGAAACTGAAAACCGTTTTTTTCATTTGCCACTCCTCTCGACTTTTCGTATATTTGTCTTATATTTTGGGGGCTGAAATCCAGTCTCGACACATAAAAATATTGCAAAATGGCACTCAACATCTTACTGATCATCGTTGCCTACCTGCTCGGATCAATTCCCAGTGCGGTCTGGATCGGAAAACACTTCTACGGTATTGACGTACGTGAACACGGCAGCCATAACGCCGGAGCCACCAATACGCTCCGAGTCCTCGGCAAAAAAGCGGCATTGGCCGTCTTTGCCATCGACATTCTAAAAGGTTTTGTAGCTGTTATGCTGGCCCATTTTTCCAGCTACGCAAGCGGCAGCGATGCCCTGTTCAACTTCAAAATTGCGCTGGTCGCTGCGGCCGTCATCGGCCACATCTTCCCAGTTTTCGCCGGCTTCCGAGGCGGTAAGGGTGTCGCCACACTGGCTGGGGCAGTAGCAGGCGTATACCCTCCGGCAGTCGGGCTGTGTCTGCTGGTGTTTATCATCGTACTGATGTTGACCCACTATGTCTCGCTGAGCTCCATGACGGCAGGCATCGCCTTCCCCATCTTCATCATCTTCCTGTTCGGAGAACGTTCCACTTCATTGGTGATTTTCAGCTGTGTTATTGCAGTACTGCTGCTCATCACACACCGCAAAAATATCGGCCGTTTGATCCATCATACCGAATCGAAAACCTACCTCGGCAAACGCAAACCGGAATAAACCACAATAAAAACGCCACGCCACCCAATATAAAGGTGGACACAGATAACCAATCAAAAAGGTGAGGAGACACATCGGTTCTCCTCACCTTTTTAGTCTGCACATAGCGACAATCCCATCAGTTTGTGAAAATAAATAGTGACACTGACGTTTACTGATCCCCACAGTGTCCCTCTATGATTGCCTTCACATACGTGTCGGCCAATTTCTCCACTGACATTTTCTGCTCCTTCGGTATTCCAAAATAGGCTTTCGCTTTCCATGTCGCAGCTCCCGAAAAATGAGGCAGATATTTTAGTTTGGCCTGATCGCCTAACAACTCTTTACAATATGCATAGGCCTCATTTCCCATGGCCAGGATCAAGGTCGGACGGATAATCTCGATCTCTTTTTCCAATACCCTTTTGTAAAGTTCCCTCTTTTTTGCAGTATATGCCGCTGACTCTTTATGATCGTAAACAAAATATTTCCGACAATCGGTCAGATAGACCCCATAACCATGGACGATAAGCTTTTCGACAAGTAATTTTATCCTGCCTCCACCCCGCTTATTCTCCCGCCAACTTCTTCCATGCAAACCAAAAGGTGAAGCCAACAAAGCATCAGTACAGATATACGCCTCCCCTTTGGTTGGATCCGCATCCGAATACCACCAATTGTTTCGCAGCGGATCTTGAGCAATCAGCATGACCCGTTTGTCATTCCCTTTCAAATTAAACCAAGTGGGTAAATCAAGACCAATAGCACCCCTCTTTTCGGTGCGTTCCGTCAAATCCTTGAAGTCCGGGTGAGTAATTGGAACAGGCACCGTGATCGTATCCTCATAGTAGCGATCCCATCCTTTAGGTTTGAACGGTTCGACTCCCTTACTAAACTCCAACACTTCTGTTGGACAGCCATATTTAATGGACTCCTCTTTGCTGTACTTGAAAAAATTGCGATACATATCGTAATATCGCAGTCTGATCTTTTCAGCCTGTTCCGGGCCCAACAGACAATGCACTACCAAAGCATAGATCCGTTCTGCAACATCCTGATCATCCAGAAATGTTGAATAGAGTATATGATCCATCTGTTTTAAGTTCATGATCGTGATTCGATATCAGATTAGCGTGCTGATATAAATATAGCAACATTCACACAATCCTTCCATATCTTCGGATTGCATAATCATTGCTCTGTCATACACTTTTGACAATTATACCCAAAAACAAGAAGTTATTATCATTTTATTGAAATGAACCAACGTGTACAATACTCAATATTTTCGGGAAGACAAATCCAAACCAAAACTCTTTACACACATTACCTCTGCGTCATACCCAAGAAAAACAATGTTGCATTCAAACTTGTCTTACTGCTCTTCCCCATCTGGATCGTGTTTTTTGTGGATTTTCGTGTAATTTTGTAGAGAACACTATCATAAAACGAAGAACCATGAAAATCACACTGACCTGTCTGTGCTCATTGCTATTGACCTTTTGCGCCATGTCGCAAAACAAGGAGATGAAACTTCCTGCACCTCAAAAAACAGGTGGAAAACCACTGATGGAAGCCCTCGCAGCACGGGCAACGAATCGAGCGCTCGATCCTGACAAATCACTCTCGCAACAACAACTCTCCAACATGCTGTGGGCTGCCTGGGGTATCAATCGTCCCGATGGCCGCCGCACCGCAGCTTCAGCCATGAACTGCCAGGAGATTGACCTCTATCTGATCGGCAAACAGGGAGCCTATCTCTACAACGCTACGGAACATGCTCTTGAACCGGTTGCAGAGGGTGATTTCCGCAGCCAGGTAAGTGCTCAAGAGTTTGCAAAAAACGGTGATTGGATCGTCATCTTCGTAGCCGATCACAACAAAATGAAACACCCCAACGAGGTGACGGCAGGCATCGATGCCGGCTTGATCGCCCAAAACATCTATCTGTATGGCGCATCTGAAAATTTAGGCGTTGTCGTACATGCCTCAATCGATCGCAACACCATCGCCAAAACCCTTAAATTGAAACCTAACCAGCATATCGTTATTGCCCAGACGGTCGGTATCCCGGCCAAATAACCTCACCGCCATCCGTATGTCTGAACCGGTCGAAGCGCGCTATCAAGCCATTCTGAAACGATACTGGGGGTATGACTCGTTTCGCCCTCTGCAACTCGACGCAATCAAATCCATTGCGTCGGGACAGGATACGCTTGTGCTGATGCCAACCGGTGGCGGCAAATCAATCATCTACCAGGTTCCGACACTGGCCTCAACCGGTGTATGCATTGTAATCACACCGTTGATAGCCTTGATGAAGGACCAGGTGGACCGATTGCGTAAACATCGTATTTTAGCCGAAGCAATCCATGCAGGCCGCAGCCATCGCGAAATCGACCGGATTCTCGACAACTGCATCTATGGCGATGTCAAATTCCTTTACATCTCTCCGGAGCGCATCGACAGCGAAATGTTCCGAATGCGTTGCGCCCGAATGGATGTTGCACTAATCGCCGTAGACGAAGCGCACTGCATTTCACAATGGGGGTATGATTTTCGTCCCTCTTATCTGCAAATCGCACGTCTGCGGGATCTGTGCCCCAATACCCCCATATTGGCCCTAACCGCCTCTGCCACTCCGAAGGTGGCTGAAGACATCATGTATCGGTTACGATTTGACAAACCGAACATCAAACGAATGAGCTTCGCCCGCTCCAATCTCTCGTATGTGGTCCGTCACACTGAAGATAAACGCGAACACCTGCTACGCATTGTCAATAATGTATCCGGATCAGGGATCGTCTATGTCCGCACACGGGAAAAGAGCGAAACGATTGCCCAGTTCTTACAACAGAATGGAATCACTGCCGATTTTTATCATGGCGGATTGGGGTTTCTGAGCCGTAATCTCAAACAAGAGCAATGGATTAACGGACAGAACCGAATTATGGTGGCAACCAATGCATTCGGGATGGGCATCGACAAAGCCGATGTACGTTTTGTCATCCATTACGACATTTGTGACTCATTGGAGGCCTACTACCAGGAGGCAGGACGTGCCGGACGTGACGGCAAACCGGCTTATGCTGTCTTGCTGGTATCGGACGATGATCCGTCGCGAGCCGGCCAACGGTTGCGACTCGAATTTCCTCCGCTTGATACCATCCGGGCCGTATACGAAAAACTCTTCAACTACCTGCAAGTGGCTATTGGCGAGGGGAAAAATCGCTCCTTTTCGTTCAATATCCATGACTTCGCATCACGGATGAAGTTATACCCACCCACCGCTGTCAATGCTCTCAAGATTTTACAACAAAACGGTTACCTGATCCTGACCGACGAAACCGACAATCCTCCTCGCATTCGCTTTATTGTACAGAGGGACGATCTGTATCGCATGCGCGTCATCCGACGTGAACTAGATCACATTATCACGGTATTGTTACGCCAGTACTCCGGGCTGTTCAGCGACTTCATCCCCATCGACGAACAGGAGATCGCCCACCTTTCGGGCTACCAGATCGAACATGTCCGTGAACTGTTCAAACAGCTCTGGCAACTACACATCATCCGCTATATTCCAGGTAATCGCAGCCCCATACTGATGCTGACCGAAGAGCGTCTGTCCGAAGAAAACGTACGCATCGCTCCGGAAAGTTACAAACTGCGGGAAGAGATTGCCCGGGAACATGTCGATGCGATTTTCCGATACGCCAACAATCAAGACGAATGTCGCAGCCTGGTGATCCAACGCTATTTCGGAGAACAGAGCACCACACCCTGTGGACGATGCGATCTCTGTCTCGAACGCCGAAAAAATCGAACTACAGCCCCGGAGACTACTAATCGGAACCAGATTCGCACCCTGCTGTTGGAACGTTTGAAAAAAGCCGACCTCGGAGTCAAACAGCTTGCCGAAAACATTCCGTTTCCGATCGATACGATTTTGGCGGAGATCTCCGCGCTGATCGAAGAAGATAAAATAATCGAAGATCTGAATGGAAAACTGCGGATAAATCGGTAACTTTGACCCGCAATGCCAAAATTTCAAGAGAGTATAACCAGCGAAGAGGTCAATGAACTTCCAGTCGGCGCATTCCACGGCGAAATCGTTGTGGTGGATACTCCTCAGGCCATTGTCGAAGCGTGTGAATACCTCAGTTCGCAACCCTTGATCGGATTCGATACCGAAACTCGCCCCTCATTTTCAAAGGGTGTCTCCAACAAAATCTCATTGTTACAACTCTCCTCCGGTGAGCGGGCTTTCTTGTTCCGTCTCAATAAGGTGGCTCTCGAACGTCCTTTACTGCGACTGCTGGAAAACCCCAAAACCATCAAAATCGGAGCAGCCATCCGGGATGATATCCGTGGGCTGCAAAAATTACGCTGTTTTACCCCCAAAGGCTTTATTGATCTGCAAAGCATTGTCGGCGAATATGGAATCAGTGAATTGAGTCTCCGTAAAATGGCCGCCATCACCCTGCAAATCAAAATTTCGAAAGCCCAACGGCTGAGTAACTGGGAAGCGGCCAATCTGACTCCAGCCCAACAGCTCTATGCCGCTACTGACGCTTGGGTAAGTCGGGAGATATACGTCCGACTGACCGAACAACAGTGACCTCTTACGGAACGGAGAGTAATGTAATAAATAGCTCAAATTCCTTTTCTTCAACTGCTACTGCATAACATAAGCCTCCCTGAAACAGGAGTTTGCTTCAGAAACGATAGATTATGTCAAAAGCTAAATCAGCACAGTCCAAAACAGATGCAGCCATGCACAACGTCGCAGCTGATCACTCACAAGACCAACACCGCAACAAAACCGTTTTGGCACCAACTGCTGCAACATCCATAACAGAAACCTCGTCAATCCCGACAGCTCGCTGTATATTACGTCGTGGGAAAGAAGAGTCTCTGCTGCGTTTCCATCCCTGGATCTTCTCCGGAGCCATCAACAGAATGGAGGGTACTCCTGCTGAGGGTGATCTTGTGGATGTGTACACCTCGCAGGGAGATTTCATCGCACGGGGCCATTATCAGATCGGATCAATTACAATACGTGTACTGTCATTTGCCGACGAAACGATCGATCAATCGTGGTGGAACGAGCGCATCGAACTGGCCTACCACATGCGAGAAGCTCTCGGACTCACCAATAACCCACAAACCACCTGCTATCGGTTGGTTCACGGTGAAGGCGATTCCCTACCGGGTCTCGTCATCGACATCTATGGCACAACTGCTGTCGTACAATGTCACAGCGTAGGAATGTATCGCAGCCGGAAGGCAATCTGCACAGCTCTGCGAAACGCGTACGGAAATCGCATAAAATCCATTTTCGACAAAAGTGGCGGTACCCTTCCCTACAACGCCGGACTCAACGCACAAGACTGCTACTTGTGGGGAGAAGCCAATGTCAGTTCGGAACCTGTATTGGAAAACGGCAACCGATTTATGGTCAACTGGGAACAGGGGCAAAAAACCGGATTTTTCATCGACCAACGTGAAAACCGTGAACTGGTGAAACGTTATGCCAAAGGACGCACTGTCCTCAACACGTTCTGTTATACCGGAGGCTTTTCGGTTTACGCACTGGCAGGAGGAGCCCTGCAAGTAGATTCGGTCGACAGTTCGGAACTGGCTGTCCAATTGGCGGCACAAAACGTTACTCTGAACTTCGGCGAACAAGCCCCACACCAAGCTATCGCTCAAGACGCCTTTGACTACCTTCGCAAAATGGATGATCGTTACGATTTGATTATCCTTGACCCGCCGGCATTTGCCAAACATCACAAAGTGTTGGGCAATGCTCTGCAAGGCTACAAACGGCTCAATGCCCAAGCCTTCCGCCAGATCAAACCGGGTGGCATTCTCTTCACCTTCAGCTGCTCACAAGCGGTCAATCGGGAACAGTTCCGCATGGCTGTATTCTCTGCGGCTGCCATTGCCGGTCGCAATGTCCGCATCCTGCACCAGCTCACCCAACCGGCCGACCATCCGGTCAACATCTACCATCCGGAAGGAGAATATCTCAAAGGTCTCGTCCTTTACGTCGAATAAAACGTATTGAGCACAATCCGTTTAACACAATCGGAACAATTAGGGATCAGCGCCAATGTACCACGCTGGTTTACACTAACCGGTTCACGCCCCAATCGAATACCCCCGATTGCTCAATATTTCCAACAGCCCCGGAACAGAACCGGCCAGAGAGAACAAACAGAACTAACAGGACAGAACAAAATAGGATCCGTCAAATAGAAGGAAAAAGAAAAGAATAAGAGACCGCATCTGTCTTCTTACTCCTGACTCGATACAAAAGCCCCCTGCATCTTAACGATACAGGGGGCTTTCTTTGATATTCTTTAAAGTTCCGTGATCAAACCATTACCATTGTTCATGAGCATCTACTTTCGCTGACTCACCAACATCCCTTGCAAAATACAATTCCTCAAAGTAGTAAGGTTCAATCACACAACCCGCCTTAATTACAATAAACCTTTGGCCTTTTTCTCGCGGATTTTTTCGAGCATATCAACCGACATCGAAGCCAAATCCCATTTCGGAGCCCAACCCCACTCTTCACGAGCGCAAGTATCGTCCAACGAATTGGGCCAACTGCGAGCGATGCTCTCCTTAACCGGATCGACATTGTAATCCATCGTAAAGCCCGGAACCAACTTCTTAACCTGCTCGCAAATAATCTCCGGAGTAAAACTCATTGATGCAATATTGAAGCTGTTACGGTGGATCAATTTCGAAGGATCTGCCTCCATCAATTCAACGCAAGCACGCAATGCATCCGGCATATACATCATGTCCATATAGACATCCGATGGAACCGGACAGGTGAATTTGCCATTCTTAACCGCCTCATAGAAGATCTCCACAGCATAATCTGTCGTTCCGCCACCCGGAAGCGTTACATTTGAAATCAGGCCTGGGAAACGGACACTGCGGGCATCCACACCAAAACGAGTATAATAGTAATCACCAAGCAGCTCTCCTGTCACCTTGCAGACACCATACATGGAGGTCGGACGCATCAAAGTATCCTGCGGGGTTTTATCCTTAGGAGTCGAGGGACCAAAAGCTCCAATTGAACTGGGGGTGAAAACGGCACATTTATATTCACGGGCAATCTCGAGCGAATTCATCAAAGCCCCGATGTTGATCTGCCATGCTTTCTGAGGAATCTTCTCTCCAGTTGCACTCAACAAAGCAACCAAGTTGAAAATCGCATCAATCTTGTATTTGCTTACAATCTCTGCAAAAGCCTTTGTATCCAAAGCATCCAGATGTTCGAAAGGACCTGACTCTCCAAGTGCGGGACACTCGCGCATATCCGATGCAACAACATTGGACTCCCCATAAATGCTTCTCAGATAAACAGTCAATTCGGAACCAATCTGTCCGCCAGCTCCTACGATCAATATTCTCTTCATGATTCGGTATAGTTTTTTTTACAATTTTTAGGTTCTATACGGTTCTCAACCTTTTGCTGGCGCAAAAATACGCTTTTTTAATCAAACTATAACTGAATATTACAATTCTATTAAAATTTACTGTTACTCTCAAACCTTGAATCTTTCTGAAAATCTTCAGGCGTTCGGTTAAAAATTTCTCGAATTAACTGCATGTTAAACTTTGGAGTACGATCATAATTATAAATACCATTTTGCTCCTGCTCCACATCGGTTAATTGAGTATAACAATACCCTCCTACTTTATCTCCATGCACCAATACCGCATCTACTTGTCCTTTTAGTCGAGCATAAAACTCAGCCATTGTCTGCGGCGCATTACCATATCCCCATGACATAGTATTATCATTACCTACTTGCTGTGATTGATCCGATGACCATTTAATGCCACCAAATTCGTCTACAATAAATGGCTTCTGACCATCATATTCGGGAAATTCATATCGGACTTTGTCAGGCAATTGGTTACAACCCGTATTATACATAGGAACTTGCGGCCAATATTGGTGCTTATAAAACTCATCTCGTTGTCTATCATAAATTTTAACCCTTAGTAAATCAGGATCTTGTTCATAACAATGTATCGTCCACAAATCAGTCTTCACATGCACGGCCCCGCTAACATCATTGACTGGCCGAGTTGGGTCAAGCTGTTTGGTTAAATCATACACATCTGCAACCAAACGAGGATAATGATAACGATCGGGCCAAAATTGTTCATTTAACGGCGTCCATATCACTATTGACGGATGATTCCGATCACGGATAATCAGATCTCTCCACTCGGATAAAAAATTACGTCCTGCTACAGGATTATTCAAATCCATCCCCCAACAAGCCATTTCTCCCCATGTCAAATAACCTAATTTATCTGCCCAATAATGATAACGTTCTTCAAAAGCTTTCTGATGCAACCGAGCTCCATTGAAACCCGCTTGTTTACCCAATTCAATATCCCTTTTCAGAGCTTCGTCTGTAGGTGCCGTCCAAATACCATCCGGATAAAAACCTTGATCCAATACCAGCCTTTGGTAATAAGGCTTGTTATTAAGGTAGATCTTATTGTCCTCGATATGTATCTTACGCATACCCACATATGATCGCACTTCATCGATTACCTCACCATGGGAGTTGATTACACGATAATGTATGTCATATAAAAACGGTGATTCGGGACTCCATAACTTAACATTACGAATAGGTAGAACAGCCACAGAACTATTCGATGCTGCGACATCAGCTTTACTTACGATTTTCGAACCATCGTAAACCTCTATCTGCAACCGATTCTCCGATTCATGTCGGAATCGCGGATAAATTACCAGCTGCTGTTGATCAATATCCGTCACTGTATGCACAGACATCAAACCAGCAGGATCCACAGCCTCCATCCAAACAGTTTGCCATATACCAGTAGTTCGAGTATAATTACAATCTTTGGAAGCATAACACAAACTCTGTTTACCCGCCCCCTGCAATACAGAACGGACATCACTGGATACATAAACGACAAGATGATGCGTAGAACCCGGTTGTACATAAGGAGTCAAATCGACACTGAATGAAGTGCTTCCCCCAAAGTGCCGCCCGACAAACTGACCATCAATATAAATTTCAGCTTCATTATAAACCGCTCCAAAATTGAGCAATATATCTTTATTCTGCCATGCTAATGGAATATCCAGTACACGATGATACCACATGTATGGAATAAAATCAGTGTAACCAATTCCCGATAGTTGGCTTTCTGGACAAAAAGGAACCGTAATTTTCCCCTCAAACGAAGTAGCAGCCTCGTATCCCCGTTCAATACCCGAACCAACCAAATCAAAAACATAATCCCAAGTACCGTTCAGATTTATCCAAGTCTCACGTTCAAACTGGGGACGTGGATATTCCGGGCGAGGAATAGCAGCCATGATGTTATTGTCAAAAATAGACATAATAACCAACAACAATATGCCTACATTAACTTGTTTTATCCTCCGTTTTAACATTTCAATTAATTTTAATGTTTAAGTCCTACAAAGATAAACTAATTCTCATTGGATTACAAATCTTCAATATTACCCTACCAATATAGCTCTGTCATTATAAAAACGCCTATTTTTGAATACTTCTCACAAACACGAAACAACACATAAGCAATTTTAAGATCTTTCAACTATTTTGATGCATAAAATTTCAGCATTGCGCGCAAATCAATTTAGTACTCATCAGCAGGTGTTTAAGCAATCAAAATGTTCTTCATCCAATACGCAACTATAAATATTTACTAAAAAAACGCCCAAGAGTTTTGCAGAATAAAAAAAGATGCTTACTTTTGTGCCGCTGAAAGGGTAAAACCTGCCGATGTAGCTCAGTTGGCCAGAGCAGCTGATTTGTAATCAGCTGGTCGGGGGTTCGAATCCCTCCATCGGCTCAAAGTTCTTCGATTGTTTTATTAGGGCGGATACCAGAGTGGCCAAATGGGGCAGACTGTAAATCTGCTGTCTTCGACTTCGGTGGTTCGAATCCATCTCCGCCCACAATACTCTGCGGAAGTAGCTCAGTTGGTAGAGCATTAGCCTTCCAAGCTAATGGTCGCGGGTTCGAATCTCGTCTTCCGCTCCAACCGTAGCGATTCACTCGCACGGATTTTTTTTACCATGCTGTTGTAGCTCAGTGGTAGAGCACTTCCTTGGTAAGGAAGAGGTCACGAGTTCAATCCTCGTCAACAGCTCTCAGAATCAAGCGACTATGAAAAACCATAGTCGCTTTTTTTGTGCTGTTTCGGGAGTAAACAGGGGTGAAAAGCGTTTCTTGAAGTGAAATGTTGGACATAATGTTGGACATAAAATCCTTACTCGAGATCACTTGCGCAATACGCAAGTAAATGAAAATCAAAATCATTCTTCGAACCAACATCGTTTATAAAAACGGAAAGTCTCCTTTGATGTTACGGTTCATTCACAAACGTACCTCTAAACAACTTTCTCTCGGCTTGTCTGTAGAGCCTCGTTATTGGGATCAAAAAACGGAAATGTTGATGCCTGACTGTCCTGAGCGTGCTGTCTTGCAAAGTCAGATTGATGGTGCTTTGGCTGCTTACCAAAAGAAAATCCAACGATTGGAAGCGTTGGATATGGAAGCCGATTTCGCTAACTTATTCGATCCTACGGAAAAATGCACTCCCCAATTGGTCCATAGCTATTTTGAACGGCAAATTGTGGAGATGGAGCGGGCAGGAAAGATTAATACGGCTATCAAGTACAAAGCTACCCGAACATCGCTCGGTAAATTTCATTCAGCCAAATTGCGATTTGAGGATATTACACCTAACCTATTGGAAGATTTTGAAAGATTCCTGCAAAAAGAGGGTAATCAACCCAATTCTATTGCAACCAAGTTTAGTGTGCTAAAAGCCGTCTATAACAAAGCAACTGCTGATAAAATTTTCCTTTGTAAGGAGAATCCCTTTGTTTCCTATAAGGTGGGCAAACATTGGACGCAAACACGTAAACGTGCCATTCATAAAGAGGATATACAGCGGTTGATGCAGGCGGAGTTACCTCAAACCAGATCGCCATACACTGAATTTGCACGGGATATCTTCTTGTTTTCTTATTTCTCGGCAGGGATCAATTTCAAGGATATTGCAACCTTACGTTACGGTGATATGGAAGAGGATAGAATCTTCTACTATCGTCATAAAACAGGCAAAGCAATGACATGTCGGTTACATCCGAAAGCAAAGGAGATTATTGCTAAATATGTGTGTACGGAGGCACGGGCAGAAGATTATATTTTCCCCATTCTCAATCATCAAATACATCGTACCGAACAGCAGATCCATAATCGCGTGCATAAAGTCCTTGTTCATGTCAATAAAGGATTGCGGGAGTGGAGTTGCTTATTGGGCTTAAAAACGGTTTTAACAACCTATGTGGCCCGTCACACCTATGCAACCGTACTTAAACGCTCAGGTGTAAATATTGCCCTCATTTCAGAATCTCTCGGTCACTCGGACATTTCCACAACCCAGATCTATCTGGATAGTTTCGAGAACTTCCAGATCGATGAAGCAATGAAGAACCTCCTTTAACCAACCAAACGAAAGGACACCCCCAATTTAGGGAGTGTCCTTTTTCAATCATGCAGAATGCCGAATTAGTTTTGTGTAGTCGTGTGTTCGGGAAGTTGTTTCACATCCTTCAACAGGAATCGGTCGGCCTCTTTTGGGGAAATACGATCCTTGTACAGTTGGATATCGCTTCCTAAAGTGCGGGCAACGCCCTCTTTCAATACTTTCTTGATCATGGCACTTCCCAGAAAAACGACATGTTCGGCCACATATTCGGGTTTGCATCCCATCCCTTCACAATCACGCCAGAATCTGCGGCTATCGAGCAAGGTGTTTACCTGTTCCATGAAATCACTCCAAAACTTATCGGAGTCCGCATAAGCAGCGTGCATGAACTTCTCGATGCATTTCAGTTTTACCGAATTGCTCTTCTCCAATTGTACGTTAAAGACAGGACGTGCCTGTGCAATGACATTCCAAATGGGGAGTGCATTCGAGCGACGACGACGGGTGCTTGTCTGCGGGGCTTTGGTTTCAGCAATAACAGCGTTGTTTACCATGTTCTGTTCGGTTGCAGTGGTCAAATTAATCTTTTCCATTTTTTTACATTTAAAGTGGTGAATAAATCAGGTTTACACTGCAAAGATTTCCTTTTTTCGCCCCGAATTAGAGGGAGCAAAATAAAGGGAGCGTTTTGCTCCCTTCTTTGTATCTTTACCAATAACAAGCTGGTTTAGAGGGTGGAACACGCCCTTTGCAAGACTTTATAATGCCTTTTATCGAATCATCACCATATTGGAAAAAACGGTAAAATTGACCCCTAAAAAACGGAGGAAGTTGACCCCCTAAA
>UQDC01000013.1 GCA_900539755.1 uncultured Alistipes sp. | reverse complement strand
CCGTCGTACCGAAATATTCCTTGCCGTTCTCCTTGCCGCGGATCTCGATTCCGTAGCTGCCGATATCGAGGTTGAATGTCGCGGAACCGGAGGCACTCAGGGATTCCGTCATGGTCTTCCCGTCACGCTCCGAAGATACGGTTACGGTGAATTGAGAATAGTCCGAAACCTTGTCCTCCGTAGTCGGAGCGACAGCCTGAACCTTCAGGTCGATCTTCCCTGACGGTCCGTCATCATCCTTGCTGCAGGCGGCACAAACCGATAACAGGCCTGCAACGAACAGTAGTTTAATCGTAATCTTCTTCATAGGTTTATTTGAATTTTTCCGTATGCAGCTGCAAAAATATATTCGTGGGCCAACAAAGACAATCCCCAGAAGTTGGTATTTTGAATGGAGGTTATCATGTCGGGCAATAAAGAAAAATGCAGCCTTCTCGACAGTGAGCAAGAAGCCGCATTTAATAGGCATCCCGATTTCTGTAAAAGCGCCTTATCGGGAAGTTGTCCGTTGAATTGGTCGTGCTTACTTCAATGATTTACGCAACGACGGAAGGCGTTTCAGTATATGCCCGGTAGAAAGAACGAGACTGTAAATTAAAGTGTGTCAAGTAAAGGGAGCAGAAATTATTAACTTTACAGACACACTTTACTTATGAGCAATTCATTTGATTATGAACAGTTCAAGGCGAATGCCATAGAACAGTTGAAGGCCGGAGTGCCACTTTCCGGCAAGGATGGGGTATTGGCGCCGCTGCTGGAGAATCTGCTTAACAGCGCCCTTGAAGGAGAGATGGACAGCCATCTGGAAAACGGTGAACGCGAGTTCGGCAACCGCCGTAACGGTCATATAAGCAAGCAGGTACAGACCTCGATAGGCGAAGTGACAATAAACACACCGCGAGACCGGGACGGCACTTTCGATCCTCAAGTTGTACGCAAACGCGAGAAGATCCTTGCGGACTCACTTGCGGACAGAATCATAGGCCTGTACGCCATCGGCAACAGCACGAGAGAGATAAGCGACATCCTGGAGGAGCAGTTCGGCAACCGCATATCGGCCGAGACCATCAGCAGCATAACGGACCGTGTCCTCCCTGAGATACAGAGTTGGAAAAACCGACCTCTGGACCGTGTGTATCCCATCGTATGGCTTGATGCGGTTCATTACAAGGTAATGGACGAGAAGAACAGGCCTGTGACCAAAGCCATATATAATGTGCTGGCCCTCAATTCCGAATGGAGGAAAGAGCTTTTGGGTATGTACATATCCAAGAGCGAGGGAGCCAACTTCTGGCTCGGTGTGCTTACGGATCTCCAGAACAGAGGAGTCCAGGACATCCTCATAGCTTGTGTTGACGGGCTCAAGGGCTTTCCTGATGCGATTGCAAGTGTATTCCCGGAGACCACGGTCCAGCTCTGCATCGTACACCAGATACGCAACTCGGTCAAGTATGTGGCCAGCAAGAACAAGAAAGAGTTCATGCGGGATCTGAAACTCGTATACCAGGCCGTTAATAAGGATGCGGCCGAAAAGGCTCTCGACGATCTTGAAATCAAATGGGGCGAGGACTATCCGATTGTCATCAAAAGCTGGCGTGACAACTGGGATCGTCTGACCGCCTACTTCCAGTACTCACAGCATATCAGAAGGATAATATACACAACAAATACCGTAGAAGGCTATCACCGCCAGCTCCGCAAGGTAACCAAGAACAAGGGCGTATTTACATCTGATACCGCCCTTGAAAAGCTTGTCTATCTCGCATTTACGAGAATCCGGAGAAAGTGGACCCAACCGGTGCAGAACTGGGGACAGACGGCCCAGCAACTGGCCATCCTGTTCCCGGACAGGTTCAGGATCTTGGCCTGACATCATCTTTTGTTTGGAGTTCTTTGACGATATTGATAACTTAGCGGAGCCGTTTTGGAATATTGAAGATTCCAAAACGACTCCGAAAAATAACTTGACACAGTTAGTTTACACTACCCGCGGCAAATTTTCTATTCCTCTCTCCTCAACCGACTCAACCGTTCCTGGTACGACCGTTTGTACATCCGCTTGACTCTCTCGTCGAGGAAAGATCGGTCGATCAAAGCATAAACCTCCGGCTGTTCCTGCACGAACAGATCGAGTATCTCCGTCATCTTCTTCGACAATGCGCCGATTCGTCGTCCGAAGGTCTCGAAATCGGCTCGGCAAGGGTGCCCCGTTCGTGTATAGACATCGGAATATTCCGCTTCGGGAATCAGACCGCTTTGCAGTGCGAAATCCTCGTCCACGACATGAATCGAAGTGTTCAACAAGTCATAAGCCGGCGCGAGCAAGTAGTCGCCCCCTGAGGTTTGTTGCAACGAGAAGTTCTTCAGATGCGCGTCTCCGTTGGCGAAGAGATAATTGAAAACGACGAGCGCGAAGAAACGACTCATCTGTACTTGCCACGCCGAAACGTTCGCTTTCAGTAGTGCGGCGGCATCCTCATAGCTTCCCGTATATTTGAAATCCCGCCCGTGCGTCGCACTCGTTTTATGCGCTAACGATGAAAAGTCCTCCTGCTTGATCTTTTTGCCGTCTGCATCGTAATCGAATCGCTTAGTGATATAGGCCGGCTCACCATTCTTAAAAAAGATCAGTCCATTTTCTGCCGTCGGAATCTTATACACCTGTCGAGCGATCTGCATCGTCAGATGCTCATTGGCCGGGATCTGATCACGGAACCGCAGGTGCTTATAGGCGGGTGCAGGCTTGATGATATAACGCCCCTGTCCACCGGCGGGAGTGAGCACGATCTTACTGTCGGCAACGATTGCCGATAACTTCTCCTGTACGCCTGACACGGAGAGCTGGTTAATGCTTTCGGCCATATCCGCGCTGTCCGCATCGTAGTCGAAATCGAGCTGTGGGCTGACGCGCTTTCCGTCGAACAGCCGCCGCGTACACGACGGGCAATATCTATCGAATCCTTCGGCCAGATGGCCGGGACAAACCGTCAATGCTTTCATAGTTTCTTTACAGTTATGGCGCCTATGGTGTCGGTATGTGCCGTTGCCAGCAATAGCCCGAATGCGTCGTCCTCATCGATTTTGAGCGTGCGGCACTGGTAAGCCTTGTTCGCGCCCTCGGCGAGCATGTTGTAGAAAAATGGGAAGAGCGTACCCGACGTGAACTCCTTTCCGCTTTTCGGGAACGACAGAGAAATGGCCGTCTGCTTATCGTCGGCCAAAAACGCATCGTCGTAACGAAAACGATATGTTCCTCCGTCGGTCTCCATCAGCACGCCGGCCAATACGCCGTCGCTGTATATCTCCGCCTGCCTCATTTAACCACTTCCTTTACTTTCAACCGCAACTCCAGTCCGAGTACCTCGGCGATCTTCGAGAGCGTCGCGACGGAAGGATTTGCTTTTCCCGCCTCGATACTCTTGATAATGCGCAGGCTCAACCCCGCATAGTCGGCCAGATCCTGCTGAGTAAGCCCTAATAAAAAACGCCGTTCCTTGATAATCGAATAGTCCATTGGTGCAATATATTGCCTTTCTTTCACAAAAGTAATGAAAAATCTTTGCACAAACAATTAAAAGTGCAATAAATTACCCAATGTATTGAATCGAAAAAGATTCATAGTTAACCGAGTTAAGTGTTTTCGGTAAACTTGTTTTATAAAACAGTAGTCTTATATCGTCTGAAATATATTTCTGCTAAAAAATGCTTAACTCCATTAATTCTCAATAAGATGAATCGGCGAACGCTTTGAAAAGCCGATAATTTTCGTTACCTTTATGGTGATGAAAACGATACTTTATATACACGGTCTATCCTCGTCGGGAGCATCGGGAACGGCGAGGCATTTACAGGCTCTATTGCCCGATATACGGGTCATCGCACCCGACCTGCCGATCGATCCCGACGAAGCGCTCGCAATGTTGCGTGATCTTGTCGCCACGGAACGCCCCGATATCGTGATCGGCACTTCGATGGGCGGCATGTTCGCCCAGCAACTCTACGATTGCAGAAAGATTCTCGTGAACCCCGCATTTCATGTCTCGCGCACGATGCGACGACAGATCGGCGTGTGTTCTTTCCTCAATCCGCGAAAAGATGGTGCAACGACCTATACGATTACCCCTGAACTATGTAATCGATACGAGGAAATGGAACGTCACCAATTCGATGGGATAACAGAAAACACTATCACAAAAACATGGGCATTATTCGGTGAACATGATCAAGTGGTCAATTGTCGAGAAGAATATCTGCAATACTATCGCAACTACAAGACTTTCGAAGGGGAACATCGTCTATGCTTCGAGAACATCCGAGATACTGTAATACCGCTTGCAAAGCAAATATGTTCAGATACGATCTGATTTAAAGATCAGACAAATAATAATTTAGTTTAACCAGCAAACATCTAGTCCGAACATCAGTGTTTTACAGAATGTTTAACAGATATTAAAAATCGGTCAAAAAAGACTGCTAACTACCTCAACAGGCTTAAAACAGGCATGTAAGCTTGTTTTATCCTTTCAAATGCAATCTTGGCACCAATCTACTCCGAAAGATTTCGATCAAACACAAGACCCAAAATTTCGCCAATATAGCCATTCTTGCCAGGTTCACTCCCTGACACCCTGCCCTAACACCCCTGCCCTGTGTCATTTCCTAACACCTTAGAGCAGGTACAGAACGTAACTCGACAAAATTTTAATCTGAAACCATTGACCTATCCTGCTTATAATAACAATTTGCGCCATATTCCCCCACGGAGCGAACTGTATGCGAAATCGCAAAAAAATTGTCAATAATTAGAATGCTCTTCCCCTTTTCATTCGACAGCCCAAACAGCCTAAATACAGTCCCCATAAGGAAGTTTTCACACAAGCAAAAACATGTACCACTCCCCGTTGCTCCTCTCCAAAAAAGAAAAGCCGCTCTTGTAAAGAGCGGCTTCATCTTATTCAAATCAATAGCAATTATTCTCCCTGAACAGGCAATGCTGCTGCCCAGTTTTCAGTCTGGGTTACTCCTGCACCCGAATTGATTTCAGCATTCGGAATAGGATAGCAGAACTTAGCAATGTCGAACGGTTGGAAAGAGCGCATAGTCACAATGTCTCCCCAACGACGCAAGTCGGTAAAACGGTGACCCTCCATCCACAATTCACGCACACGCTCAGCCTTGATAAATTCCATCAATCCTTCCTTAGTAGCAGGCAGATCGGCTGTTGACTGAATCTCCGGATTACGACGAGCAACCTCCAACAGCGCATTCTGTGCATCCGTCAAACTACCTTCACTCCAACGTGCATTCGCCTCTGCAATGATCAGATACTGCTCTGGCAAACGAAGTACGGGAATATTACATACTGATCTATTCTCGGTAATACCGTAATATTTACCTCCTTCATATCCTGTAGTCTCATTGCCACCCTCTACCAACAATGGATAACGGATATCCGTAATTTCAGGATCCGACTCACCATCATAATCGGCCGGATAGAAATATTTGATAACAGCATCTTGAGCCGGTGAAAGGCCATAAGTAGAATAGAGTGTTCCGATCGAGTTTGCTGACAAGTTGTCGGTCAAAGATTTGGAAATCGTGAAAATATCCTCACTGTTAATGGTGATGTGAGTGAACATGTCACGATAATCACTGGCCGTTGATACAATGATGTGGCCACCACGCAACGAAATTGCTGTCTGAGCTGCATCAATAGCGGCACGGTAATCCTCCTCATACAACGCTACACGAGCTTTCAATGCATAAACAGCAGCTTCGTTCATGTAATACTGATCTACTGAACTTCCACCAATATTGTTATAGTGCAACAAAGCCTGCTCAATATCCTTGTCGATTTGCTCATAGGTGCCGGCAACCGTATTCCGACTAACCTTTTCACCGGGATTGATCACTTTACCCGTGGCAACGATACCCGGAGTCTGACCGTTATCTACCGTACCATTCACCTTATACGGAAGTCCGTAAATATTTACCAGGTAGAGCTGAGCCATCGCCCGCAAACCATAAGCCTGCGCCAGTATCTCGTCAAACGATGCCTTGTCACTCTCATTGGCAGTCTCGTAGAGCTTGTTGCAAGTCTCAATCAAACGAGAGGTGTTGTCAATCACTTTGTATCCGTATGCCCAAATCTCTTCCAGATATGGATCGGTTACCGTAATGTTATAACGCCAGATGGTCATCAAGTGGGTCGTGCGGTTCAAATCAAAAACCAAATCCGTAGCCACATCGCCTAAAGCGATCACATCTCGACCTGCAAAAGCATAAGCGCCGAAACGAGAATAAGCACCCGTCAAAGCCGTCTGCGCGCTAATAGGATCTGTTATGGCCTCATCACTGTCCTTGCCCTGATAGTATTCCGGCTCCAGGGAACAGGAGAGAAAACCAACCCCCAACAGAAACGCAATTAAAATATGATATGCTGTGTTTTTCATATATTCAGTGTTTTTGTATTATCGTATTAAAAACCGAACGACAGTCCGAAGATAAAGTTACGTGGCATAGGATATACCCATTGTTGGAAACCATCGGCACGTGTTTCAGGATCGAAACCGATAAAGTTCGAACTGCGGACGGTAAACAAGTTATCGGCACTGAAGAACACTCTCAAATTGCTCAGCATAATCGCTTTGCAAATCTTCTCCGGGAAAGTGTAACCCACCTGCAGAGTGCGAAGTTTCAAATATGAACCATCCATCAAAAAACGGCTCGATGTGTTGCTGGCTCCCGATACATCATCTGCAATGAACTGAGGAACGTTGGTATAACGGTTTTCAGGAGTCCATGCATTTTCGTAAACGTAGTTGGTAACCGGACCCAGGAAGTAGTCACCCACCTGCATATCGTAGTTGAAACCACTGTTGTAAACCTTTCCACCATAAGTGTAACTGAAGGTGGCCGAAAGGTCAATGCCCTTGTAACGGAATGTGGTCGAGAAGCCACCATAGAACTTCGGATCGGCCTTACCTACGATACGCTGACCGGCCTCGTTGTAGTTGAAGGTCTTTTCATCACCCTCTGTGCCTTTGTACCACATCGGACGTCCTGTATCAGGATCTACACCCGCATACTCCGGCATATAGAAGGTATGGTAAGCCTCACCAACCTTGCGGATCGTTGTTGAGGTCTCGATAGGCAGATCCGTGGACAGAGCCACAATTTCATTGTGGTTAGAGGTAATATTGAATGACATGTCCCAAGTGAAATCCTTTACACTCAACAAACGGGCATTCAACAACACCTCGATACCACGGTTACGCATCTTACCCATATTGCGCAACTCATAAGCCAAACCGGTGGTCAGCGTAATAGGCACCTCGAAGATCATATCCGAAGTCAACTCATTGTAGTAATCAACCTCCAGGTTGATGGTACGGAACAGGGTCAGATCCAAACCAACGTTGAATTTACCACGACGCTCCCATTTCAAATCAGGATTGGCAAACGTAATGGGCACACTACCCGGATTACCTTTATAGTCATATCCAGTTTCGTAATAAGCACGTGCACTGTACCAACCAATCTCCTGGTTACCTACTGTACCGTAGCTGGCACGAATGGTCAGATTGCTCAACCAATTGCGGGCTCCACGCATAAACTCCTCTTCAGAGATACGGTATTTACCACCTACTGAATAGAACAGACCCCATTGGTTGTTGCGACCATAACGTGATGAACCGTCATAACGCAAACTTCCTGAGATATAATATTTGTCAGCATAACTGTACTGACCATTGAAGAAGAGTGAATTCAGGGTAGATTTCTTTCTGTATGTTCCGGCTGAAATCGGATTAGATGCATTACCCATCTCCGGCAGCCCCTCATACGGGAAGTTTGAAGCACCTGTAAGAGTCTGCTCGTCAACCAAACGTTGTGACTCCTGACCCAACATCAAGTTGATATCGTGCTTATCATAACGTTTGATCCAGCTGAGCGTATTGGTGATCGTCATGTTCAACAGCGTCTCGTTGTTCTGATCCGCATACATGTGCGACTCAATACCCTGAGGATTCATCATGCTGGCAAAGTTATACTCACGCAAGTTGAAAACATTGATACCCAAGTTACTCTTAGCTAAGAATCCCTTACCAAAATCAACCTGGACATAAGGATTGATATTGGCCGTAATGGTCCGCTGTGAGTTAACATCACCCTTGTGTTTATCACGGATAGCCACCGGGTTGTAATATGCGTTCAGGTTATATGATCCGTCTTCGTTGTAGATCGGCTCGATAGGACGCAGGTCATATACCGCTACCAACGGGTTAATGTATTGTGATTGGGTCACCACATTATTGTTGTCCGAGTAAGAGGCCGATGACAGCAAACCAAAAGAGAAGACTTTGCCTCGGTGATCAATATTCGAACGCAAGGTATAACGTTTCATATCGGTACCGATAATAATACCTTCGTTACGATAATATCCGGCACTGATGTAATAATTGGTATTATTAGCACCACCCGATACATCTACGCTGTATTCGTCTACCTTACCATTGCGCAAAATCGCTTGCAACCAATCCGTATCAGGGGTTACACCCTCTTGCCATCCATAATACGCATTGGCATAATACTTAGCTAAAGCCAAACCCTCACCGGGAGCTGCTTCGCCTGAATTCTCAAGACCACGGCCCCAAATATCCAGGTAACGATCGGTATTGACTACACGATAGTTCCAATCCAGATTGGCAATACGAGCAATACCTTTTTTAGCCAAGAAATTCACATGAGGTTTACCCTGTGCACCACGTTTGGTCGTGATGACAATCACACCGTTAGCTGCACGTGCTCCGTAAATGGCCGTTGCGGTTGCATCCTTAAGAACCGTAACACTCTCAATGTCGGCCGGATTGATATTGGCCAACGGGCTCACAGCCATATCACCGTTAGTTTCATCATTCAAAGCCGAAATCTTGTCTGAGAACATCAGCATTCCGTCAATGACGTACAACGGTTCCAAACCTGAATTCACTGAACCAACACCACGAACGTTGACACTGGCAAAAGCTCCCGGTTGACCGTTTACATTAAACATCTGCAAACCGGCAACACTTCCCTGCAAGGCTTTCATGAAGTTGGCATCGGTCTGCTTGGTGACTGCTTTGCTGTCGATCACCTGGGCAGATCCAGTAAATGCCGCTTTACGAGTCGCTGCATAACCGGTTACCACAACCTCATCTGCCAAGACTGCTTCATCTTCCATCGTAACATCGATCGTGGTCCGATTACTGATCGCAGCCTCGACGGTCTTCATCCCGACGAAAGAGAATTTCAGCGTTCCCTGTGCAGGCGCTTCAATGGAATAGTGTCCATCTATATCGGTACTGGTGCCCGTCCCAAGCTCCTTTACGATGACAGTGACGCCGATCAGAGGCTCGCCGTCAACGGACGTAACGGTACCTGAAACTTGCTTGTTCTGCGCAAACGCCGTTTGCAAACAGCCCAGTAAAATGGTACACAACAAGAGTAAAATTTTTCTCATAAACATACATTTTAACTGTTTGTATAAAAATGTTAACCTGTGCTGAATGATTGCGCAAAAGTACGACATTTAGAACTATTTTCAGCATAAAAAAGACATAAAATGCAGTGATATAATAATCTATATCAATTACACCCTGAATTCTTTTGATATGTAAGTTATCGACACCTATTTCATTGAAAATTTAAAATAGTATTTTTGTTGTTTTTGTCTATTTCCCTATTAAACCTCATTATTATCAACTATTTCAAATGGTCTCATTCCCCCGACAACACCTATCGAATTTTCGCCCCAAAATCCAACAGACATAAGATAATTTTCCTCTCCTCATTTGTTGGATTTTAAAAATATTTAATAATAAAACACCTGAAAAACTATTTTATACACCGGCCAGATCTATTGTGCATATCATACGACGACACAAAATGGAAATCCCCACATTTTAATCAAAATAACAACCTAACATTTCACAGAAAAAGAGTGCCCAAGATGACAAACATGTGTAACAAAACGTCACTTGTTCTATAAACATTACATTCCACCCTCGCCGTTTGAGATAATCCGCTCTTCAATAAAACATAAACAATATCGATTCTCCCGAGCTAATCAAACCGATAAATAACCCCAACAACCTAACAAAAAAGAGCAGCCCATTTTTGTAAGAAATCGCAATAAAATCTCTCCAGATTATTATTTTTGTTCTGAGCAATGAGTGTGTCTGTCGCCGACAACGCCCCCCCCAGTATCTGCAAAACAGTTCCACAAAGAACTCGTATAACGATGCATGGCGTATATTCGTCAACAGCTCTTCACTACTCCCCAAACCCGAAAAACACATTGTATCACCAAACAGCATTGACCCCTATGAAAACAACTTTGACCTGGATTTTCGTATTCGCTTTGAGCGTTATGACGGTTTCAGCCCAACTGCGCATTGGAGGCAGAAACTTAGACACAAAGAAACTGCTCGGTGCTGCTAAAGATGCGGCTACCGCTTTGACACTTTCCGACGAAGATATTGCCAAACTGAGCCACGAATCGGTCGAATGGATGGATGCCAACAACCCAATCGCCGACGAAAACACAGAGTATGGCGCCCGTTTGAAACGACTCACGGAAAACATCACCGAAGTCAATGGTCTAAAACTCAATTTCAAAGTCTATGACGTAGAGGATGTAAATGCATTTGCATGTGGAGACGGTTCAATCCGCGTGTTCTCCTCCTTGATGGATATCATGGATGACGACGAACTGATGGCAATCATCGGCCACGAAATCGGACATGTCGTCCATGCCGATGTAAAACAGGCCATGAAAAATGCCTACCTCGCTTCAGCCGCACGAGGAATTGTAAGCTCTACCGGAGGCCTGGCCGCCAAATTATCCGACTCGCAACTCGGAGATGTGGTCCAGGCGTTTACCGACGCACAATTCTCCCAAAGCCAAGAGTACGAAGCCGATGATTATGGCATGCAATTCTGCATCGAACATGGATTCGACCCCTACGGTATGGCCCGTTCTCTGGAAAAACTCGTAGAGCTATCGAAAGGTGAGAAGGCCTCGATCATCCAAAAAATGTTTTCATCCCACCCGGATAGCGAAAAACGTGCTGCTCGGGTAAGAGAAAAAGCCGATGAACTGACTGCAGCACAAAACCAGGCCCAATAATCCAAACCACAATGGCTACGTGCAACAACAAGCGAACGCTCTCCAAAGGTCTCCGAATCGCATTGATCATTTTGGGGGCGTTCGCTTTGCTGTATGTTATCGGCATGGTGTACAGTTCGTGGACAAACAAACGTTTTGAACAAAACGGAGTCCGAACTTTTGCCACCGTGACCGACGTACAGGTCAAACATCATCCGGAACACACCTCCTGGGTGCGTGGAGGTAACGGCACTCGCCGCAAAGTCCATCATCAGGCCTACACCGAAACGATTATTCAATACACATACAGCGTGGAAGGTGTAAAGTACGAAGGAGAGATGCGCACACGTACCGTTCCAGCAAGACCCGCTAAAAAAGATCAAAAGATACAGATCGAATACCTCTCGAACGCTCCCTCAAAAAGCAGACTATATAAACCCCAGGCCCACCAAGAATAAGATCTGATTGTCAACACCGGTCGCTCAATAATAAACCGCCACTCACAATCAGATCACTGCAATGCTCTCTTATCGTTGACGCCTGCACAGATTTTGCCAGGATATATTGTTGTTCCTAAGCACATTAAACTCCAACCCATATTTTCCCGGTACATATTGTACCCGTACATGTGAAGAGATTCCGAACCCGGTTATGACATTTGATCATAACCGGGTTCGTTCTATCACACCCATCTGAGTAAAGGAAACAACAAAACAAAAACACCTACGTTACCTTTCCTTTCGCTCTGAGCGATTCAGTCCGTTAGGCATCAAACCCGACCTCGGCAACTCCTTATAATTGCAGTGCCAAAAAACAGATTCACCTCAACAACAACCTCTCCCAGCTTCCTGTTGCCATCCATTTTACGACCGGCAAGCGGAATATTATCGGAGAGAAAAGCTACAAGAGAATAAATATCCATGTATCTTTGTATAGCTATGGCAGGCACGTGTGAAAGAGTCGCGCAAAATGGGTGAGATTTCGGAAACCATCAGCTGTGTTACCGTCTCCGACCACTCAACCCGCTTCAACTCATCACATCAGGCATATACCCCAAAAACGCATGTGTAAACGCCTTTAACCATGTTTGCGTAAACACATCTGAATCAACACAACGACATAGACAACACATCAAACCATGAAATTTTACAATATCCACTTCAGCCCTACGGGAGGTACTCGCAAAGTTGCGAACCTATTGACCTCCAAACTCACTCAAGAGGCATGTGAGATTGATTTAACCGATCCAACGCTCCCCTTCGAAACCATCTCGTTGGACAAAGAAGATATTGCATTGCTGGCGGTACCCTCATACAGCGGACGTGTTCCGGCACCTGCCCTGCAACGGATCGCAGCTCTCAAAGGAAATGGAGCAAAAGCCATTCTGGTCTGTGTGTATGGGAATCGTGCCTTTGAAGATACGTTAATCGAACTGTTGGATACAACAAAAAAGGCCGGTTTCAAGACTATAGCAGCCGTTGCGGCCATCGCCGAACACTCCATTGCCCATCGTTATGCCGCAGGAAGACCTGACGAACAGGATCAGATACAACTCACCTCCTTCGCTGATCAAATCCTGCAAAAAATCGCCAAAGGAGAAGAGACTGAACCACAAATTCCCGGAAATCGACCTTACCGAAAAGTCAATGCGAACGGCCCCATCCCCAAACCAACCAAAGCATGCTCCAACTGCGGTTTGTGTGCTGCAAAGTGTCCCGTATCGGCCATCGACAAAACCAATGTAAAACAGGTTAACGAACAACTCTGCATCTCTTGTATGCGTTGTGTTGCGATCTGCCCCCACAAAGCCCGTAAGATCAGTCGTGTAATGGCTTGTGCCATCAATGCCATGCTGAAAAAGGTCTGCTCAACCCGAAAAGAAAACGAACTGTTTCTGTAAACAGATATCCAATGGGAGCACTCAACAGCGCTTGAGTCTCCCCTCCTTGTAACAGACAACACCCTCACGCTGATACAAACCACACCGGACTTCCCTGACAACACTAACACCCACAGACAGCCCTATCCCGGACGATCTAAATAACCCGGACGGCCACACCGTAGCAACATCCCTAACCACTCAGCCATATGGAAAAATCACAAGATGAAAAGAAAACAGCATTTGTCGTTCTGTTTTCTGCTGTAATCATGGTACTGGAGATTTTCTTCGGGCTGTTCTCCAATTCAATGGCCCTGCTGGCCGACGGCATCCACATGGGGTCACATGTATTGGCGATCGGGCTCAGTTGGGGAGCTTATGTTTTGGTCCGCCATCTGAAACGCAAACAGGCCGACAACATCGATAGCGAAAAGGTCTTGACCCTTGCCGCCTACACCAGCGGTGTACTGCTACTGCTCTTTGCCATCTTCATCATTGTCGAAGCTGTCGAACGATTTTTCGTCCCGAATCTCGAAATTCGATACCTCGAAGCCATGGTTGTCGCTGCGATCGGTCTAATCGTCAATATTATTTGCGCACTGGTTCTCCACGATAAATCCGGGCACGACGATTATAACAGACACTCGGCCTACCTCCATGTACTGGCGGATGCCCTGACCAGTATCGGCGCTATTTTCGGTCTGATTTGCGCCATGATCTGGAACATTACCTGGATCGACACGATTGTCGCACTGATCTGTTCTGCCGTGATCATCCGTTGGGCAACCAGGATGCTTTTCGACACCAGCAAAATTTTGATCACCAAAGAGAAAACAAAATAATTGCCGATACTTCCCGGCAAAGATCAAAAGGCTCTATTTCCGGAGTAAAAATTTCACAATAGCCCAACCTCCGAAAACCTGCACCAACATACCGGGGATGCCGATCCGGAAATCCTGCGCAGCCAAATAAAAATCGCCTGTGATCACCCATTCGGCCAGCGTCCCGATCACCTGATAGCCCAAAACTACGGCTAAAAGCAACGGCAACGATACCTTCTGATAGCGATGTGCCGCAAACCCTGCCAAAACAGCCAGCAATACCGACTTAATCAAAATTGCCGGTAAAACACCCCAGGCTGGCATCCCAAATAAAACCGAATTCAGACATGGCGAAACCACTGCGGTCAATAGCCCCACACGCCAACCATATTTATAGGCACCAATCAGAGTACACAGATAGATGGGCAACCAGGTGGGCCCTCCCAAATGAAAGGTATGGCACAATTGGGGTAAAAGAATATTCCCTGCGATAAAAAGCAGTGCGAACAAATAGGTCTTTGCCTCATTATAAGCCAATGAATAGAGTCTTACCGCTGAAGTTTGCATAATTGTATTATTGAGACGTTTTATTCTACTGAAACAGACGGGAGCTCTCTGTTCTCCCTTCTCCTAAATCACATTTAATAAATAGCAGAGCAATATTCCACTCCGCTATGCTCTTGCAGCCTGTTGTGCTCCCTCGAGTTGCGCCATAAATTGCTTGATAACCGGATAGATCTCCGCAGCATCCCGCAAATCGACACAAGCCGACTCCAATGGGCACAAACCGGTTTTCGTCCGATTTTCGATGCGGGGCACCTCCTGACCGAACGTAACGGCAATCTTCGCCTCTTGCAGCAGCGTCAAAGCCGGGGTACTGATCACATCCGCATAGACACGCTCCACTCCCCCAAGCACCATCAACGCAGCCGCACCCTTGCCAATCACCTTATCGGCTAACGAGGCATGATCCAACCACTCTGCATGTTCACGGTACACCTCATATAAATCGGCCACACCTCTGCGACCAAACGTATGAAGACCATAACGATTCTCCACCACGCAAGAGTAATTCCCCGCATGCAACAGCTCGATCAATTTCGTCATCTCCGTCATAACGTACCTCGTTTAAGCTTTTCGACAAACCGATCAATCCGATGAAGCTCCTTCGGGATTTCAATGCTTTGCGGACAATGTGACACACACTGTCCACAACCGATACAATGGCTCGCCTGACGCAAACGAGGCACACTGCGATCGTACCCAACCAAAAATGCACGACGGGCACGACGATAATCCTCACTTTGAGAGGAGGTGGGCAGATTGCCCTCGTTGACGCACTTGTTGTAATGCAACAGCACCGCAGGAATGTCAATACCATACGGACAAGGCATGCAATATTTGCAATCGTTACAGGGTATCGTCGGATATTGCATCATCAAATCGGCCGTATCATACAGGAATTGGACATCCGCTTCCGTGAGCGGTTCCAATGGGGAATAGGTGCGCAAATTGTCCTGCAGATGCTCCAGATAGGTCATGCCGCTCAAGACGGTCAACACGCCGGAAGGCGACCCGGCAAACCGAAAAGCCCACGAGGCCACACTCCGCTCAGGATCACGCTGTTTGAGCCGGGTGACGATATGATCCGGCACATTCGACAATCGGCCGCCCAACAACGGCTCCATAATAATGGCCGGAATATGTCGTTTTTCCAACTCTGCATACAGGTATTCAGCGTTGACATTGCGAGCCGAAGCATGGCGCCAATCGACATAGTTGAGCTGAATCTGCACAAAATTCCAATGCACCTTTTCGTGCATGGCCAGCACCTCATCGAAAACCGAAACCGTCCCGTGAAACGAAAATCCCAAATTGCGGATTCTTCCCGCTTCACGCTCTTGCATCAGAAAATCGAGCATGCCGTTATCGATATATCGAGCCCGGAAGGTCTCAATACCGCCATTCCCGATCGAATGCAGCAGATAATAATCGATATAATCCACCTGCAAATCCTCAAACGATTGACGATACATCGCAATCGAATTCTCACGGGTGTAATTAGAAAAATTCGACAACTTCGTTGCAATCTGGAATCGATCCCGGGGATGACGCTTCAAGGCAATCCCGGTCGATTTCTCCGACCAACCCTGTACATAAACCGGTGAGGTATCAAAATAGGTCACCCCATGCGCAATCGCATAGTCGATCAGCTCATTCACAGCATCCTGATCGATCACATTCCCGTCGCCGCCAGGAGCCGGCAAGGTCGGCCAACGCATGCAACCATAACCCAACAGCGACACCTTTTCCCCACTCTTCGGATTGGTTCGATAGGTCATCCGATCTGCCGGCACCTCGTCCTGAGCCCGCCGATCTCCGGAAACCGGATTCTTCCGTGAATCACACCCCACCAAAGCAGCAGTGGTCGCCGCCGTACTGATCCCCACAATCTTCAAAAAATCACGGCGGGAAATATCTTTTTTATCCTGATTGTCCGTATCCATGACTCTTCACTGAAAAATTAAATCATCCGATGTCTTTTATGCCCCTCCACATAGATAGCACTGAACGGACGAGCCGGACACAAATCTTCACAAGCTCCACACCCGATGCACCGCTCTTCATTCACGATCGGAATCTTGGGCGAACCCTCCCGGTTCGGATCCAAAGGCACCATGCGGATCGCCCCGGCCGGACAATGGCGTGCACAGTTGCCACATGCAACCCCATCGGTTACCGGCAAACAGTTCGCCTTTACCCATACGGCATGTCCGATTTGAATCGCCGACTTTTCGGCCGGAGTAATGGGTAAAATCGCCCCGGCCGGACAAACCTCCGAACATTTCGTACACTCCGGACGGCAATATCCCCGTTCATACGACATCTCGGGTTGCATCAGCCTCATCGGGTCTGTCGATGGACGCAACACCCCATTCGGACAAACTGCCACACACAGCTGACAACCTGTACAGTGTGCCGTCAAATGGTGCAATCCCCTTGCCCCCGGAGGAACAATCGGCGTCAACCGCTCCGGAATCTTCTTATCCAAAATAACAGCCAAACCGCCATCGACCTTTTTTTCCTGAGCCTTCACCGCAACAGCTCCCAGCCAAAGCCCCAATCCCGTCAAAAAGCGACGCCGCATCTTTCCCGTATCAGAAAGCGGATTTATCGTAGAGATACCGGACGCCGTACAGGTTACAACGTTACTCTCCGAAGACAAGGGCGCTGCGCCAGATTCATGAACAAAAGGTGCACAAGTCGAAGAGGTGGTTCCAGCTGACGCCGATGTTGATGTCGATACCGTTGCCGATACCGAATCAGCATGGTCGGCCGCTTGAGAAGCTGCTGTTTCATGAGCCGCCGCTGGTGCCGTTTCACTGCGTTTAAACCGATACTGGTAGCTAATCGCTCCCTGCCGACACACATCGATACAATCCATACACACAACGCAACGGCTATAATCGATCTGGTGGGCGTCGGCATTGATGCAGGAGGCTTTGCATCGACGTGAACAGAGTTTACATCCATTGCATTTATTCAGGTCGATTACCGGCCGAAACAGAGAAACCCGGGACAACAGCCCCAACACTGTACCTACCGGACAGATCGTATTGCAATAGGTACGGCCACTGCGCCAGGCCAGCACAACCAGAATCAGCAACGTCGCTCCCGCCACGATAAATGTAGGCAAACTTCTCACCCACACCTCCGTTTCGTAAAAGGCATAGCTATTCATACGCTCAGCCAAATAGGCCAGTATATTGTTTCCACAGGCCCAGATCGGCGCAAAAAGATTTTGGGCAATACGGCCATAGGCACTATACGGGGCCAACAAAGCAACCACCGAGCCGATTCCGGCAATGAGAGCCACGACAAACAGGACCAAAACACCATAACGTAACCACGATTTTGCCGGAGAGTATGAGTAACGATTCTTTTTCTTTCTTTTGCTGAACCATGCGACCACGTCCTGCATGACTCCCAACGGACAGATCACAGAACAATAGACCCGCCCAAACAACAAGGTCAACAACACCCAGAACAGCACGACACCGACATTGACCGCCAACAGAGCCGGCAGGAACTGAATACGGGCCATCCATCCAAACAGAGCATGCACGCTTCCTGTAAAATCGAGAAATAGAAGCGTGATCAATGCAAAAAAGAGAATGGCAAGAGTTAATCTGATTTTACGCAACATAATCGAATCTGCTTCAACAAACCAAATATTATTTTCGGATCTGCAGCTGCACCTGATTCTGACAGGGCAAGGTTGCTATGAACACCGTTCAGACAGATTCAAACCATAGGCTACTATCCTTTTGCGTCGAAAACCGGCTATTAAAAAATGAGACACTGGCCGTACATGAGCACGCAATAACCAAAACCGCAAAAGAGATCCCTTTCAATAAGTCATTGCACCACGACTGCATCCAGTGAAGTTGATGACCAAACGCCCTGATCAGCCTGAATCTCTGACCTATACAAAGGTACGATAATTTACCGTTTCACAACGCCCCCAATTACAGATTTTATACCCCACATCACCGAAAAAACTCGTTCAACGGCTATTCAATGCGCACACAACAAGTTTTTATTTTCAAACGACCAAGACCAACCCCTCTTATTACTCCTCTTTCCGATACGATCAGACAAGACTCCTGAAATACTCTAAGAATCAACACCTCATCGGCAGCCGAGTTCCTGAACATAAAACAATTGGAGGGGGAGTAATTTAACATTACTCCCCCTCCAATTTTCAAAGGTTCACAACTTAGACACTATTGGGATCAACATCTGTCGCAACATCCCCTCACTCTCCTCATTGGCCCAAAGCCCAATGCATTTGAGGATCTCAACGAATCACCGACGAAAGGCAATCCGCATGAGGACATGGGAATTGCATACACACTGAGCATTAACCCCTAAACAACGAATTCCCAGTGGAAACACCTCCCACTCTTCCCCATCTTGCGACCACCACAATGAATATACTGCATCCGTCAGGCCTCCGGCAGTGGAACAATCGTCACCTTGACTCCCTGTTCCTCAATGGCCTCGAGCATCTTCGGCGAAATACCCGAATCGGTAATCACCCAATCGATGTCGCTCATGTTGCATATTTTGCTGAAACCTCGACGACCAAATTTCGAAGAATCGGCCAAAACAATCGTTTTCGTCGCAGCTGCAATCATGGCCTGATTCAAACAGGCCTCCTGAATATGAGTGGTACTCAAGCCATACTCCGGATCAATCCCATCCACACCCAAAAACAGCTTGCTGCAACTGAAATTATCCAACATCCGGATGGCATATTCACTGACCGCCGAAGCCGATGAGTGCCGTATAATGCCACCCAACTGTATAATCTCAATGTCAGGCTTATCAAGCAACTCCATGGCCACATTCATCGCCGAAGTGATCACAGTCAGCTTCATATTCTCAATACAACGGGCAAAGGCCTGAACCGTCGTACCCGATGCAATAATCAAAGCATCCTGAGGCGAAAGCAACTCTACCGCTTTCAAACCAATCCGACGCTTCACTTCCGGACGTAATTTCTCCTTCTCCGAAACTTTCCGAGTCGCAATATAAGGGTCGGCTAAAATGGCTCCTCCGTGTGTCCGGTAAAGCAGCTTCTTCTCCTCCAACAGATCCAAATCCTTCCGAATGGTCACAGCTGAAACCTTCAGTTTTGAACTCAGATCCGCTACATCCACCTTACCAAACTCCCGCAACAGCTCCAAAATAATGCTATGCCTTTCCAGTAGCGTCATATACAAATATCTCCTCTAACAATTCAATCAAGAACGAAGATAGGCTAAAATGCAAACAGTTTTACACCCACCTGCAGATAACCGCTCCGAATGTCCGGATTCCACATCGCATGCGCAAATACCGGCATCTCAAAACGGCCCAGTTTTAACAAATAGGTTGTCTTCAGGGAGATTTGATTGAGGTGGTCCGTGCCGTAGAAATTACGGCTGCCATCAGCCTCCGTACGATTAAAGGCAAAGGTGCCACCCAACCCCAAATCAACGATCCAATGGTCATTCCGGAATACGCTATACTCCCCGTAAACAAAGGTGGAGTACATATTGTTTCCTGCACTGTTCAAGTCCCGGCCGGCAAAAATCGTAGCCCAATATAACCGCAAGGGAACCTCTAACTTCGTATCAAAATCGTAAGCGACACTCAGATCAAGAAAATGCCCCGTCGAATACTTGTTGTAGTTAAAAATATCCTTACTGAAGGTCAAATCGGGAGAGTAGTTGAATATATCCCACACCGCAACCGTAAAACCTGAAGCTGAGTACGAAAGATAATAATCAAACTCCTTGTAGTCTCCGGTAAAATCGGTTCCTCCCCACAGACCAATTTTCAGGCGATCTTTGAAAAGACCCATGCTCACATCGGCAGCCAATACGCCCCCATCCGCAATCTGAAGACCACGCCACAGGTGCATATTCTGAAGTGTTCCACTCAGATGGAATTGCTGTCCGAACGAGGCAGACGACACCATGAGAGCCGCTGCAACCAGTAAATATTTGATCTTTTTCATGACTCAACCGATTAACAACAGATCAGACAATAAAGGCCTGCGGCCAAAAATCCACCAATGATCGGTCCCAAAACCGGCACCCAAGAGTAGGCCCAGTCGTTGGATCCTTTGCCCCGAATCGGCAAAACGGCATGAGCCAGTCGAGGAGCAAGGTCTCGAGCCGGATTGATCGCATAACCGGTTGTTCCTCCCAAAGACATACCCAAAGCAACAATCAGCATTGCAACCGGGAAGGCGCCCAAAGAACCCATCCCCACCTCCGGAGTATTGCTCTCTGTGGCCAAAACCAAAATCACAAATACAAGCACTACGGTGCCCAAAATTTCACAGAAAAGATTGCGCCCGTAGTTCCTGATAGCCGGGATGGTGCAAAAAGTGGCCAACTTCGTAGAGGGATCATCCGTCGCATCGTAATGATCTTTGTAAAAAGCATACACGAGAACGGCTCCAAAAAATCCGCCCAGCATCTGTGCAACAATATAGGGCAGCACATATGCCCAGCTAAAGGTTCCGGCAGCTGCCAAACCCAAAGTAACAGCAGGATTCAGATGGGCTCCGGAATAGGGCCCTGCGATAAACACGCCCAACATGACAGCCAGGCCCCATGCCAATGTAATGACCACCCAGCCACCATTCTCTCCTTTGGATTTTTTCAACACTGTCGAAGCTACCACTCCGTCACCAAAGAGTACTAAAATCGCTGTGCCTATAAATTCAAATAGGCACTTCGTCCATATTGCATCCATGTTAGGTTAAGGTTAGTTGATTGGTTATAGGTTAGATAAATATGCTCATGCTCTCTACTTGGCAGTATAGTCGCTCAGCGTCCGTTTGACCGCATCGTGCCAGCCATCTTTGGCTACCTGAACCTTGTCCGCTTCCCAGCTCGGCTCAAATACACGATCGACCTGCCACTGTTTGCGAATATCATCGATGCTGGACCAGTACCCTACGGCCAAACCTGCCAAATAGGCTGCTCCCAAAGCTGTCGTCTCAACCACCTGCGGTCGAATAACCTGTGTACCGAGAATATCAGCTTGGAACTGCATCAGCAAATTGTTGCGAGATGCACCGCCATCCACCTTCAATGCCTTAAGTGAAATCCCGGCATCCAGCGACATCGCATTGGTAATATCCATCGTCTGATAAGCAATCCCTTCGAGTGCTGCACGGGCAATATGTGCAGTAGTGGTACCACGACTGATTCCCACAATAGTTCCTCGTGCGTATTGATCCCACCACGGAGCTCCCAGTCCCGTCAAGGCCGGTACAAAATAGACACCGTTCGTATCCGGAACCCGTGAGGCCAACTCCTCAACCTCCGATGACGATTGAATGATACCCAAACCATCTCGCAACCACTGTACAACAGAGCCACCAACGAAAATACTTCCCTCCAAAGCATAATTGACCTTGTCACCGATCTTCCATGCAATGGTCGTGATCAGATTGTTTTTCGACAGGATAGGCTTTTCTCCGCTGTTCATCAACAGGAAACATCCCGTTCCATAGGTGTTTTTCACCATACCCGGCTCGGTACACATCTGACCAAACAGGGCAGCCTGCTGGTCACCGGCAATACCGGCAATAGGCACTTTATGGGCAAAAATGGTGGTTTTGGTGTGGCCGTACACCTCGCTGGAGGATTTCACCTCTGGCATCATCGAACGAGGAATATCAAAGAGATCCAACAACTCCTGATCCCACTCCAAAGTATTGATGTTAAACAACATCGTACGAGAAGCATTACTTACATCCGTTACGTGAACCTCTCCACGGGTCAAGCGCCAAATCAACCATGTATCAACCGTACCAAAAAGCAACTTGCCCTTCTCTGCACGCTCTCTCGCACCCGGAACATGATCCAAAATCCATTTGATCTTCGTCGCACTGAAATAGGCATCGATAATCAAACCTGTTTTCTGACGAATCATATCGGTCAATCCACGGCTTTTCAGCTCATTGCAATAGTCCGAAGTACGACGATCCTGCCAGACTATCGCATTATAGATTGGCTCCTCCGTCTCCGAATCCCATACAATGGTGGTTTCACGCTGGTTGGTAATACCAATACCCGCAATATTCAATCCGTTGATGTCCATCATCGTGATCGCCTCCGCAATCACAGAGGCCTGAGATGACCAAATCTCATGCGGATCGTGCTCCACCCATCCTGATTTCGGAAAAATCTGACGGAACTCTCGTTGGGCCACAGCACAAGATTTACCCATTTCATCAAAAACGATAGCACGTGAGCTGCTTGTACCTTGGTCAAGCGCAAGAATATACTGTTTCATAACAGGTTAGAGTTTTTTTTTAGTTTTATGCAGTTAATTTATTTTAGGTTCATTGTGTAATGTTATGACTAAGCCAAACGAGAGGCCAAAATACTCAACGGATGTTCACACCGTTTGCTGGTCGAACTTTCAATCTGCCACTTGCAGGTTTCACAATCCGTCACCACAAGATCAGCTCCCGAAGCCTCGATCTGACGGAACAGCGACTCTCCAATGGCCTGTGAAGTCTCGTAGTTCTCCTTCTTGAAACCATACGTACCGGCAATGCCACAGCATTGTGAATCCAGCACAATCACCTCAACACCCGGAATCATCCGCAACAGTTCAATGGAATAGTAGGCCCAGCCCATCTTCTGCATGTGGCAGGCCGTATGATAAGCCACCTTCAGCGGTGCACCCTCCTTGAATTTCAATTTGACCTCTCCCGACTGAATCAACCGATAGATGTAACGGGTTGCCAATTCGATCCGGTCACGCACATCGCCATTCTCGAGATCCAAAATGTGCGGATACTCGTCCCGCAACGTAAAGGTGCAGGTCGAAGAGGTGGCAATCACATCCAATTTGCGATCATTAACCGCCGTACGAATAGATGTAAGATTGGTTTGGGCCTGTTTGCGCGCCTGATTGTAGAGACCGTTCGAGATCAGAGGCACACCGCAGCACTTCTCCTTGTCCAGCAGGAGAACGCCATAGCCCAACGCATTCATAATCTGAATCATCTCCTTACCCAGCTGCGGATTGTTGTAGTTCACATAGCAACCGTGGAAAAAGGCAACCTTTTTGGGAAAAGCGGCCTGTTCGGCAGCCACCTTCTTATACCACGATTCAAAGGTCCCATGCGCATATTTCGGAAAAGCCCTGCGATGATCGATCGCCATCACCTTGTCCATCACGGTACGTACCGGCTTCAACTTGACCGTAGCATTCACCACCGGAGCAAACGGTGTGGCCAAAGTACCCACCAGATCGGTATTGGCCAATACGAAATTCCGCAACGAGCTGTTTTTCTTCGGGCCATACTTGATACGGGCCGACTGGATGATGTCTCCGATGCGGACATTCGAAGGACAAGCCACCTCACAACGTTTGCAGTTCAGACAATATTTCAGGGCACCGTCGAAATAATCGGGCTGTTTCAACCGGAGACGCTCCCCATCCGGACCAGCCTGTTTCGGCCCCGGAAAGTTGGGATTCACAGCTGCTACAGGACAATATACGGTGCATATCGTACACTTGATGCACTGCTCGAAGTTATTTTCACTAACCGTATTTTGCTGAATATTCATGATCATTTGCTATTTAAAATCCGATCTGCAACATACAAAGCCGAAAGCAGGGAAACACCGGCACCACAACCCTCCTGTACCGGATAAAAACCGGCCAAACCGGCTCCGATACCATACAGATTGGTCAAGGATGTCCCATTTTTCATGATATGCAATTCAGAGTCGGTTTTCACTCCGAATGCCTGATAGTAATGTTTGTCAAAGAAGCGCAACGTGTACCATGTGGAACGATCCGGCTGGAAAACGGTATCCGCTCCGAAAACTGGTTCCTCAATCCGATCCGGCGTAGCCACCAACCCTTTGCTGAAGAAGCTGCCGGTCGCCAAAACAAATTGATCGGCCTCGAAAGGAATATTGCCATGATCGGCCGTATAGACCTGTTTGATCCGATCGCCTTCAAAATCGGCCGAAAGCACCGAATCCCCCAGGAAATATTCACCGCCCAACGCCCGGAAACGATTTTGCAGCGCCTGCTGTGCCTTGATCCCCGGAATCGAAGGGGGCAATGTCGGCAACAAATAGAGCGGCAACGACACTTTCGATTTCAAAACTTCGAACGAATCGTTGCGGTTAATGCCGATAATGGCCGGCAAAATCACCGCCTCACTATCCGCTGCAACCTCACTGATCTTGGCTGCCAACGCCTCGAGATTCTCCTCCCGGTCAAACACCCGGGCAATATTGGCCGAACGCATCTCACTCGGATTTTTCCGAATCTGCTCCAAATCGGGGAAATTGATGCTGCCAAAGCTGCACGTTACCCCATATTTGCGGAACTCCTCTGCGATGAACTCCGGATAAAAATCCAGAAAACCCTCCACATTGACAATGCAAACCTTTTTAAAAGGCAGCTGCTCCAACGAATCGGCCATCAAATAACCCGACATGGTCAACCAGGTCGCCTTTGCCTTGCCCAGCGGGGTGATCCGATAATGGTTCCTGCAGCAATCCCCCTCCACGGCAATACCGGCCGAACGTAACACCTCCGGCACCTGACGGGCATATTTCTCACAAAGTTCACTACCCAGCACCGAATAGGGATGCTCGGGAGCCATCTTCTCCAATTCGACAATACCGGCCATCGGATCATTCACAGCCGTACCATCCGGCAGGCGACTCAACAAATCAAACGAACCCGAAGAAAAATGCAGCGCACTCTGTCCTTGCGACACAATAGCGCAACGTTTGCCAGCTTCGGCCAACCGGATGCCACATACCATGCCGGCCAACCCTCCTCCTATGATAACTGTATCGAATCTCATTGTGCTGATGTTTTTTCCGTTTCGTCCGACAATCCACATACACTTTCATATACCCAGGTGGTGTATTCGCTCTCACGCAACGTATCACCCCAGGCAATGGGTGCCATACCCTTCCAACGTTCATTCAGGAACGAGGCCAAATCCGCCTTCGCTTTCTTGGCACAGATCGGATCCTTCTTGCCCATCAGACCGGCTGCCCGACAAGCACAAAGCTCACCCTGACAGGTTCCCATGCCGACACGGGTACGACGACGCAAATCAACCAAATTATTGACCGCAAGATTCTCAATCGCATACTCAACCTCTCCGATCGAAACCTCTTCGCATTCACACACCAAACTGTTCTTCACCGCATCCTTATCGGCAATCCGGGCTGCCATATCACCATGACGGGAAATTGCCGAACGTCTCTGAGTGATCGGTTTATTGCGGTTCTTGCGCTCCTGCTCCTCCTTGCTCTCCACTGAACCGGGCAATGGCAGCTCTGCCGTGCGACAAGGCTCCTGAATACCCAATTTCTTACATGCCAGATCCGTTGTCCACTCAGCCATCAGTCGGTAAGTCATCAACTTACCGCCGGTAATCGTAACAAAACCCTCCATACCGTCACGCTGAGCATGATCCAACAACACAATACCCCGGCTGACTGTACGACCGGTCGGATCATTGTCCGATGCCACCAACGGACGTACCCCCGCATACGCACGAAGAATACGGGTATAAGCCAACTGCGGCGAGAGCTTTTCTCCCTCACGCAGCAACAGATCCACCTCTTCAGAGGTGATAATCATATTGTCGATCTGATCATACGGAACCTTGCTCGATGTGGTACCGATCAGCGAAATGGTATCGCCCGGAACCAAAATATCGGCATCGGCAGGCTTGCGACAACGGTTAAGCACCATCTTGTTGACCCGGTGTCCAAAGATCAGCAACGCCCCTTTGGCCGGAAGCATATTGACCGTAATACCCGCCTTGGCAGCAATGCCATGCCCCCAAATACCACCGGCATTGATCACCACCTGAGCATAAAACCGCTTTTCACTTCGGGTATGGTAATCGTAAGCCACAACCCCGACAATACGATCCTGCTCACGAATCAACTCTTTCACCTCGGTATAGGTGCGGACTTCAGCCCCATGCGCCTGCGCATCCAAAATATTGGATGAGGTCAACCGGAACGGATCCACCGCACCGTCCGGGACACGAACCGCACCGATCAACGCAGAATTGGCAGCAGGCTCCAACCGTTTCGCCTCCTCAGGATCCAAAATATCGGCCCGAATCCCCGCCTTGCGGCAGGCCTCAACGAAGGTAGCCTGATACTCCAACCCATCCTCAGGAAGGGTAATAAAGAGTCCATCCGTCTCTTCGACACAATGCGAAGCTACTTTGCGCAGAATCATATTTTCCCGAATACACTCTACGGCCGATTCATGATCCGTCACCGCATAACGTGCTCCACTATGCAGCAAACCATGATTTCGTCCGGTCGCTCCGGTCGATATGTCAGAACGCTCCAGCAGCAGAGCCTTGATCCCTCGAAGCGAGCAGTCTCTGGCCACACCCGCTCCGGTTGCTCCGCCACCGATGATGATAACATCGTAGGTATTCTCCATAATATGGCATATTAATTTGATGCAAATATAATGTTAATTTTATAAAAGCAAATAAAACGAAATAATTTTATTTCGTTTTATTTCATATTTACCCACAAAACGAAACAGACAACCGTTCTATCACGCCCAAACAAAAGAAAACATAAGAATAAAATTATTTTCAGAAAACAATTTTCAGAACGACCAGCCCTTACTGAACAGGAAGCGACCAGCCGAAAAACAGCAAAAAAATGACAAGATACAATTATAAATCAGCACTTTAACCCAAAATAAAACATCTGTACAATACTGTGCCGGCATGCAGGTTCAACACATACCTCCTCCACAAATGCCTTTCGCAACCGCTTTCGCCAGCCACCTGCCTGCACCGGCCCACCACAAAACATCAGCTCACCCACCTTTTGAACTCCACACACCGTTGCTTCTGAACCTGCACAAAAACCAAACCAACACCCCCTAACAAGGACTATCCCTTCGATTGCCATAAAAAAGGAGCTGCAAACTTGAACGTAGTTTGCAGCTCCCGACCTAATAAAAGCAATAAAATAACCCGATTTCGCTATCGCTTACGGGACCACAGTTGCGACATCTGTTCCAAAGCCTTTCCTTTCGTTTCGGGCACCATCTTCCAAACGAAAAGTGCAGACAGTAACGACATCACGGCATAAATACAATAGGTACCTCCTACGCTCCAATCGCTCAACGACGGGAAGGTGGCCGAAACCGCAAAATTGGAGATCCACTGTGCAGCCACTGCAACCGCTACCGCCTGAGAGCGAATGGTGTTGGGGAATATCTCCGAAATCAACACCCAACAGATCGGCCCCCATGACATCATGAACGATGCCGTATAAAGAATAATGAAGACCAGAGCAGCAACACCGATCGAATCTGTAAACGACAGTGCAGCCAAAGCTGCCATGCCGATCATCATTCCCATGGATCCTATGATCAACAACGGTTTACGCCCCACCTTATCAACCGTAAAAATCGCCACAATGGTAAAGAGGATGTTGACACCGCCCATGACTACGGTCTGCAGCATCGAGGCATCCCCGGAAGCACCCATATTGGCAAAAATGCGGGGAGCATAATAGAGCACCACGTTAATTCCTATGGCCTGTTGAAAAAACGAAAGCAAAACGCCAACTACAATCACCGTCACACCATAAGCAAACAGCCGTTCCCGCTTTTCGTGAACTGTTGCTTTGATCTCATCGAGAATCGTATGGGCATTGCGCGTACCATTGATACGCTCCAATACGGCAAACGCCTTGGAATCAAGCCCCTTCAATACCAAAAAACGTGGGGTCTCCGGAACAAACAGAATCAAAAGCAAAAAGATACCCGCCGGATAGGCCTCCGAAAGGAACATGCGACGCCATCCGATCGATACCATGGCCTGCTGAATCGCCTCAACACTATCTCCCAGGTTATTGCGAATCATGTAGTTGACAAAATAGACCACCAGCATACCGAAAATAATGGCAAACTGATTGCATGAAACCAGCATTCCCCGGATATTGGCCGGTGAGATTTCAGCGATATACATCGGACAAACAGCAGAGGCCAAACCAACACCAACCCCGCCAATGATCCGATAAATATTAAACATCACCAACAGCGAAAATGAGGCCTCACCCTCCGGCAAGATTCCACTTTCGGGATACCAGGAACCGACTGCCGAAATAAAAAAGAGTGCCGCTGCGATGATCAATGTCTTTTTACGCCCCAGACGAGAGGCCAGAACTCCGGATAGAGCCCCGCCAATCACACACCCGATCAAAGCGCTGGAAGCTGTAAACCCGTGCATCCAGGCCGTATAGGTAAAATCTGAAGCCGTGCGGAAAAAGCTATCGAGTGCCTGTTCCGCCCCCGATACGACTGCCGTATCATATCCGAAAAGCAGCCCCCCGATAATCGCCACCAAAACAATGGACAGTAAATAGGGACGACTCCCGGTTGATTGAGTCGAAGTCATGTTTATAGTTTTAGGTTATTGTGTTCAGTTAGGTTATGAAGTCCGTGCTCCGCGCACGACAAGCAAACCAAAGGAACACCGTACGATAATAGATACCGTACGGCCTTCCATTCGTATGATTCGCTCCGTTAAATATACATGTTGATCAACGCCTCGTAGAGCTCCTGTTTTCCGCTGCGTTGTACCGGCTCATGCGTACGGGCATACTCTGCCACCTGCTCCAACGTCAACCGGCCCTCTTCAAATGCCTTGCCCTCACCCTGATCATACGACGCATAACGCTCGGCAACCATCTTTTCATAAGGCGAATTGTCCAAAATATCGGCAGCAATCAACAACGCACGCGCCATGACATCCATCGCTGAAATATGCGCAATGAAAATATCCTCCGGATCGGTCGAGTTACGACGGGTTTTGGCGTCGAAGTTGGTACCTCCACCCTGCAATCCGCCTCCACGCAAAATCACCATCATGGCCTGCACCATCTCGTATAGATCAATCGGGAACTGATCCGTATCCCATCCATTCTGGTAATCTCCACGGTTGGCATCAATCGATCCCAACATGCCCGCATCTACGGCACACTGCAGCTCGTGCTCAAAGGTATGACCCGCCAAGGTGGCATGGTTGACCTCAATATTGACTTTGAAATCCTTGTCAAGACCATGCGCCCGCAAAAAGCCAATGACCGTCTCCGTATCTACATCATACTGATGTTTCATCGGCTCCATCGGTTTGGGCTCCACCAAGAAGGTACCGGTAAAGCCTTTGGAACGGGCGTAATCACGAGCCATGCGCAACATGGTAGCCATGTGCTCCTTCTCCCGCTTCATATCGGTATTGAGCAACGACATGTAGCCCTCACGGCCGCCCCAAAAAACATAACACTCGCCTCCCAACTCAATCGTCGCATCAATGGCATTTTTTATCTGCAACATGGCTCGAGCCGCTGCATCGAAATCGGGATTGGTAGAGGCTCCGTTCATATATCGGGCGTGACCGAAAACATTGGCCGTACCCCACAACAACTTAATCCCGGTCTCGGCCTGTTTCTGTTTGGCATAAGCTACGATCTCTTTCAAATTACGCTCATAATCGACCGCATTGGACGCCTCATCAATCAGATCGACATCGTGAAAACAGTAATACTCAATCCCGATCTTCTGCATAAACTCAAAACCGGCATCCATTTTGGCCTTGGCACGTTCCAGCGCACTCTCCGACGCATTCCACGGAAACTGTTTCGTTCCCCCGCCAAACTGATCTGCCCCCTCGGCACACAACGTATGCCACCAGGCCATCGAGAAACGGAACCAATCTTTCATCTTCCGTCCCCGTACAACCCGTTCCGGATCGTAATAGTGAAAAGCCATCGGATTTTTCGATTCAGCACCCTCAAACGGAATCTTTCCTACTGTGGGAAAATAACTTACTGTTGCCATAATTTGCTTGTTTTTATTTATAATTCGAACTATTTCGTTTTCAATTTCGACTCCACCTCCTGCACCCAGGCCCGATATCCCGTTTCCAATACCTCACGGTCATTGTCCTCCGGCTCGATCGTCTCCAACCTGCGCAGCGAAGCAAACGCCTCCTCCCGGTTTTTATAAAATCCGGCACCCAATGCTGCACCCCGGGCTGCACCCAAGGCCCCATCGGTATTATACAACTCAATCCTAGCCCCCGTAAGCGTAGCCAGTGTCTGACAAAACAGCGGGGAGAGAAACAGATTGGCCTTGCCGGCACGAATCACATCCGGAACCAAACCCAACGTGCGCATAATATCAATGCCGTAACGGAACGAATAGGCAATTCCCTCCTGAGCTGCCCGCAAGATGTGTGCAGTGGTGTGGCGATTCAGATCAATATTGCACAGCCCGGCACCCGTACAACGGTTCTCCAGAACTCGCTCCGCTCCATTGCCGAAAGGCACCACTAACAGCCCTTCCGACCCGACCGGTACACTGGCCGCCAAACGGTTCATCTCACCGTAATCCAGCCCCTGCTGAACCACGTTGCGTCGGATCCAGGAGTTCATAATCCCGGTCCCGTTGATGCACAAAAGAATCCCGTAACGAGGCTGCTGTGCCGAATGGTTGACATGTACGAATGTATTGACCCGGGACAACGGATCAGCTTTGGGAGTATCGGTAACACCGTAAACCACACCGCTCGTTCCTCCCGTCGCTGCAATCTCCCCCGCCTCCATGACATTCAGCGAGAAGGCATTGTTCGGCTGATCTCCGGCCCGGTAAGAGATTGGAGTCCCCGCCGGGATTCCCAACTCCCGCTCCGTCTCAGCATGGGTATAGGCCTGAACCCCAATAGAAGGATCGGCTTCCGGCAGCATCGCATGCGGAATACCATACCAATCCGCCACAAAATCGGCACGCCGTTCCTCAAGAAAATCCCACAAAATCTGTTCGGACAACCCACTGATGCTGGTCGAAATCCGTTCAGAGAGACGATAAGCAATATAATCACCCGGAAGCATCACCTTATCAATCCGCGCAAAGCAATCGGGTTCAAAACGTTTCACCCAGGCCAGTTTGGAGGCCGTGAAATTGCCGGGCGAATTCAAGGCATGGGAGAGACAACACTCACGCCCAATCCCTTCACAAGCCTCGGCTCCAATCTCGACAGCACGGGAATCGCACCAAATAATCGACTTCCGCAACGGAGTCCCCTCCTTGTCCAGACAGACCAAACCATGCATCTGATAGGTTATACCGATTGCTGCAACCTCCCGCATGGAGTGTTTGGCCGCAATCTGGCGGATCCCCTCCTTGACATAATGCCACCACATCTCCGGATCCTGCTCGGCCCATCCCGTACGCAAAGCCTCAATCGGCATCTCAACAACCGGATTGGTCGCCATCGCTACACACGATCCACTCGGAATGTCCATCAACGATACCTTGACCGATGAGGACCCTATATCGATTCCCAAACTCTTCATCGCTCCCTTGATCTATATCTATGCGCTCAACAAAACCGCTCAATAACGCCAATTATTGATAAAACCCAATTTCAGTTTCTCTTTGACCGCTTTCTTATAAGCATTCCGATTAAAGGTGTAATATTGCGCAGGTTTATGCGCTACACCCTGCTCCTTTTCTGCCGTTGGCGTCAAAAAACCCGATGCCAAAATCTTCTTACGAAAATTGCGGTTATCAATCTCAATCCCCAACACCGCACTGTACAAATTTTGCAATGCCCGTATCGTAAACTTCTTGGGCAACAACTCGAAAGCCACCGGTGACTGCAGCATATCCCGACACAAATACGACAAAGCCGAGGTCAGAATCTGCTTGTGATCCATGGCCAAACGCTGAATCGAATCAACCTCCACCCACTGTGCCCCTTTGGCTGTCGTGTAGGCAATTGTCCGGTGATCCAACTTCACCAAAGCATAATAGCCTACCGTCACCACCCTTTCACTATGAATCCCGTGATATTGGTTGATCCATTTCAACTCCTCGCCGCTCACCCGATTCGGATCGGAAAAGATCTCCATCTGCTTCAGATAGACATTGCGAAGCCCCGTCGCCTCCTCCAAAACCCGATAAGCAGCCTCAGGCAATGTTTCATTCTCCAGAATCATGGCTCCGGGCAGTTTCAACCGATCGAGAGTCGGATCCTCCCGATAATAACGACGCTCTATCAGCAAGACTTTCAAAGCCTTACCATCGAAACCAAATACCACACAATCTACCGATAACGACTGATTCAACTGTACAGACATGACTGATAACCGGGCTAATTTTCGTTTTTGTAAAGTTATCCTTTCATCCAGGATTCTACAAACATATCGTATTTTTTACGCTAACTATTCCTTTGATTCTCTACCTATAACGGCATAATACCTATATAATCGCCCATCCGAGTATAACCCGAAAATACGCTAACTCTCACCCTTCGCCCCATAACCGAACCATCAGAAATATAGAGGTACACCTCAACACTCCAGAGAGAATAGACAATAAAGTGAAAGAGGTGAAAAGTCGATGGTGAGATGGAGGGGATAGTAAAATGGTGGGAAGTAAAAGATGAAGGGTGAAAGATGTATGGTGGGCAATATGGGTGGGAAAAGGGAAATGGTGGCTGGAGGCTGGTAGTTGGTGAATGGTGAAAGTAGAAGACGGGGAGTAAAAGAAAAACAGGAAGAGAAAACAGAAAAGAACAAGGCAGCAAAGAAAAGAAAGAAGCAAGATAATAATAACAATAAAGGAACAACAAAAGGGAGAATAACAATCAAGCTGCAAAAATGTACTCCCTACTCTAAATTATAATTGTATCTTAATATTAACTCTGTTTCGATCGGCAGCAAGCAGCAGAGAGTTTCTTCATCACGTGGTGAATAAACAATCCATACAGAATTCTGAAATTGAAATCTTTGCACGGAATTTACTACGACCCACCAAAAACAACACCCAACAGAAAGCGGATCATCAAAATAACCTTAAATCGAAAATAGCCTCCAGACTCGGTCTCGATCAGCTATAAGGTAAATCGTTTCGCTCCCCTCAATCGACTGACATGTCATAACATTGCAGCAATGAACCCTCACCCGGTTTCATGCATTTGAGAGTCCGCCAAAAAACTGAACAATTGACAAAACAGAGATCCAGACAACCTACACCGCATTGTCCGAACCCCTGTTCCAAAGATGCTGATAGAAATACAAAACGTATGGACGTCAGATCAAAATAAGCTCCTCCCTCCGACCAGAAATAGCCCTAAACCCTCTCAAAATCTGAAAAGGCTATCTCCTAAATAGACCATTAACGTTGTTTTTTGTAGGTTACAGCTGCCAACAGATTGAAAACAAGCGTAAACAGAACCAACAGAACATAGTTCGGCCAAAGCTCCACGACCGTAGCTCCTTTGAGATAAACAGCCTGCATAATGGTAATAAAATAACGGGGCGGTAAAAAGCGCGTAATAACCTGCGCCCATTCAGGCATCGAAGCAATGGGGGTAATCAGACCACTCATCAAAACAAAGATCATCACGAAAAAGAACATGACAAACATCGCCTGCTGCATCGTTGAAGAGCCATTCGCAATGGTGATGCCGAAACCGGAGATGGTCAGAATAAACAGAGTCGCTGCCAAATAGATTGCTCCCAACGAGCCAACCGGAGAGAGTCCATACACCAACCAGGCCAATAACATGGCAATAGACAACACCACAAATCCAATCAACCAATAGGGAATCAATTTCGCCAACGTAAAGGTAAATCGACTGACAGGGGTCACATTGATCTGTTCGATAGTTCCGGTCTCCTTCTCTCCGACCAGATTCAAAGCAGGCAAAAAACCACTTAACATGATCAGCAACATGATCATCAACGCCGGAATCATATAATGACGATATTCCAACGTCGGATTGTAACGATACTCAACCACAAAAGCGTCAGCCGGTGCAGATTTCCCATCCTCAACAATTAATTCGGAAAGCGTCTGTAAAACAGTCTGTAAGGTATATTGAGCACCCAGCCCGCCTTTCATGGCATTCACTCCATTCGTCGTAACACGCAGCTTGTCGGGAGTTCCATCGACCAGAGAGGTTTCAAATTGATCGGGAACTTCGACAATCACATCGACCTTCCCCGCTTCGAGTTGCGCCAAACTCTCATGGTAACGATCCGACACCTGGACCAGCGTAAAATAATCCGACGCCCCAATCTTCTGCACCAAACGCCGGGAAGCCGATGAACGATCCTGGTCAACCACCGCCACATTGATATGACGGACATCCATCGTAGTCACCCACGGCAACACCAACATACTGACCAGGGGAAACACCAACACCAATTTCGGCAGAAACGAGTTCCGGAAAAGCTGCCGAAACTCTTTATCGAGCAAAATCAACAGAGTTTTCATTTCTATTCAAGTTTGTCGTTGAATTTTTTGAGCGCCACCACAACCAACACGAATGTCATGGCAGCCAAAATGGCAAACTGCTGCAATACAGCCCCGAAAGCAGCCCCCTCAATCATCAGTTTACGCATCGCCTCGATATACCAGCGGGCCGGAATCACACAAGAAACCACCTGCAAAATTCCGGGCATATTCTCCACCGGGAAGACCATCCCCGAAAGCATAATCACCGGCAAAATCAACACCATTCCGGAAATCAACATGGCCACCACCTGGGTCCTGGCAATGGTCGAAATAAACAACCCCAATGCCAAGGCCAACAAAATATAGAGCAGGGATGTACCGATCAGCCCGATCATGGAACCGGTCATCGGAACCTCCAACGCAAAGCGGGCCAACAACAGAATCGTCAACAGATTGATACACGACAGTAAAAAATAGGGGATCATTTTGGCCAAAATGATCCATAACGGACGCACTGGCGAAACGAGCAGCACCTCCATAGTGCCTGACTCCTTCTCCCTGACAATGGAGATCGAGGTCATCATCGCACAGATCAACAGAAAAATCAACCCCATAATCCCCGGTACGAAATTGTACGCACTCTTCATCTGTGGATTGTACATCGTATGCGTTTCCGGCATCATCGAAACCGAGATACCATCCGACTGCAACACATTGCGCATATACCCCGATCCGGAGGCCGCCACATTGGGATTGGAGGCATCAAAAATCAACTGAACGGCTGCCTGATCCGATTCACCATGGGCCAATGCATTCATACGTCGATCGTAATCATCCGCAAACACCACCACCGCATCGACCTCACCGCAACGCAACACCTCATCGATCGACTGCGGAACAATATACCCCTTGAACGTAAAATAATCATTGGCCGAAAGCCGCTCGACCTGCTGCCGAATGCTCTCCGAGCGTTTCGGCGCCACGACCGCAAAGTCAACATTATTAACCTCCGTCGAAATCGCAAAACCGAAAAGCAGCATCTGCACAACAGGCATCAACAAAACAATGAGCATCGTGCGACGATCCCGCAAAATATGCAACATCTCCTTGCGGACAAATGAACCAAAACCTCTCATCTCTCTTCTCCAATTGTTTACTCTGTACGTTTTGCACCACGGGCCAACGTCCGGAATACCTCATCCATCGTCGCCACCGAAAAACGTGATTTCAACTCCGCCGGACTCCCCAAAGCCCGAATCTGGCCATCGACCATGATCGACACCCGGGAGCAATACTCCGCCTCATCCATATAATGGGTAGTCACAAATACCGTCATTCCTTCGGCTGCAGCCTCGTAAATCAACTCCCAAAACTGACGGCGTGTCACCGGATCAACCCCACCGGTCGGCTCATCCAAAAACACCACCTCGGGACGATGAACCGTCGCCACGGAAAAAGCCAGCTTCTGTTTCCAGCCCAACGGCAATTCGCCTACAAGCGTGTCGATTTCGGAACGAAACTGCAACCGGTCAAGCAGCTCGACTGTCCGACGCAACGTCCCGTAACGGGTCAAACCGTAAATACCGGCATACAGGCGGATATTCTCCCGAACCGTCAAATCCTCATACAACGAAAAGCGTTGACTCATATATCCAATACGACGTTTGATCAATTCTCCCTGCGTCATCACGTCATAGCCGGCCACAGTACCACTTCCCGATGTGGGGTAACTCAACCCGCAGAGCATACGCATAGCGGTGGTTTTACCAGCCCCATTGGCCCCCAAAAAGCCAAAGATCTCTCCCCGTGACACCTCAAACGTAATCCGATCAACAGCTCGAAACGCCCCAAAATCCTTACACAGCTCCCTGACCGATATGACTGTATCACTCATTTTCCATCCGTTTTATGAAGACATCCTCAATACCTGCCGAAACAGGCGTTACCTTTACATCCCGAAAACCTTCCGCTGACAACTGCGCCACGAAAGCGGCCCTATCGAAATCCTGCGTTGTCACCAAATGGTGAACCTCCCCAAAAGGATAACAAGTTCTCACCCCATGGCAATGCCGTGCAGCACCCAACACTCCAAACATATCCGCTCCCGACAAGGCATACAGGGGCTCCCCGAACCCCTCGACAATGCGTTGCGGAGTATCGATCTCCAAAATCTTCCCACCATTAATCAACGCAACACGATCACAACGACCCGCCTCATCCATGTATGGAGTCGATACCAGCATGGAGATTCCCTGTACGCGCAAACCTGCCAACATATCCCAAAATTCACTCCGGGAGACCGCATCAACCCCTGTGGTCGGCTCGTCGAGAAACAGCACCGAGGGTCGATGTATCAAAGCACAACACAACGCCAATTTCTGTTTCATACCACCGGACAATTTGCCGGCCCGCCGTTTACGAAATGGCTCGATCTGCCGATAAATCGGCGCTATGAGATCGTAATTATCCTCGATCGCAACTCCAAACAGAGCTGCAAAAAATGCCAGATTCTCTTCAATCGTCAAATCGGGATACAACGAAAAACGTCCGGGCATATAGCCGACTCGCCGACGAATCTCCTTGTAATCGGCCACAATATCCAACCCATCAACCGTAGCCTCTCCACCATCGGAAACCAAAAGCGTCGTCAACAAGCGAAACAGGGTCGTTTTACCCGCACCATCCGGACCAATCATCCCGAAAAGCTCACCCCGACCAACCTCAAAAGAGACCCGATCCAAGGCTGTCAACTTCCCGTAACGTTTGACCAACTCTTTGGCTGCAATAGCCGGTTGCATCCGTGTATCCATCTCTCTCAAAGTTTCACCTCCCCATAGAGGCCCAGTTTCAAACGTCCATCATTTTTCACCGCAATCTTGACGGCATAAACCAAATTGGCCCTCGAATTTCGGGTCTGGATACTCTTCGGCGTAAATTCACTCTCCGAGGCAATCCAGGTAATCCGACCCGGATAATCAATCCGTTCATCCCCGCCAAAATCTGCCGTTACCGTCACCTGCTGCCCCAGCCGCAAAGAGGACAACTGCTCCGATGTGAAATAGGCCCGTAAATAGACCTGACCCAAATCGGCCACCTTCATCAAAGGACGCCCTACTGCCGCCAACTCACCCGCCTCAGCATATTTCGCCAAAACAGTTCCGCCTACAGGCGACACAATGCGGCATTTCGACAACCTATCCTCAATCTGGGCAATCTGCAACTCGATGGCCGAAGAGTTCTCATCAATGGAGGCCAGATTGTTGTGCAGCGTAGAAAGCAAAGCATCCAACTGGCCCTGCAAAATCTTCAACTGTGCGTCAATATCATCCAACTGCTTGGTGGTTGCCGCTCCATCCTTGAGCAAATTTTCCACCCGACGACGCTCTGTCTGCTGCTGTGCAATCTGCTCACGCAAAGCAGTGGCCTGTTTGCGGACATCCGGACGACTGCTGCGAGCCGAAGCCACCTGCCGCTCCAACTGCAACTTCTGCAAATAGAGCTGAACCGTATCAATCGCTCCTACCGGAACCGCTGCCTCAACCGAATCCCCCTCCTCCACATCAAAACAGAGAATACGTCCATTGGCCTCAGCCGAAACGGTCACTTCAGTCGCCTCAAATGTTCCCGTCGCATCGAAATCATCTCTGTTGCCACATCCTACGGCCAGCAAAGAGAGCAACCCATAACACCATATCCTTTTCATCTCTTGAATCAATTTTATCTGTTAATCGTATATTTCAATTCATAAATTGCCTTCAATAACTCCACTTCACGAAGCGAACGGGCGGAACGGGCCGAAGCCTCATCGGTAATCTTACGCAACAGATCATTCGTATCGATCACTCCGTTGCGTAACTTGGATTCGGCCGCCTCACGCACCGAACGACGCAAAGCCACTATCCGATCATCATCCGCCAATGCCCGACGCAACCGGGAGATGTTCCCCTGCTCCTCCGCTACCTGCAAATCGGTATTAAAAAGGAACACATCCCGCTGAATATCGAGCTGCTGCTTGGCAACACGCAGGTTAGAAAGCCTGTTTTTCTTCGTATAATAGGCTCCGAAATTCCAAGACATCTTCACCCCGATCAAGGCATTCCAAGTCCAATCGGTCGATACCATACCGGCAAAATAATCCAGCCCGGGATAGCCATAATATCCCTGTGCAAAGACACCAAAACGGGGACGTGTGGCCGATTTTACCGACAACTCCTGCGCCGCCAACCGCTCCTGCTGCGCATCGATCCAAGCCAACTCCGGACGAGCAGACTCTCCCGAAACCGCCTCCACCAGCTCCGGACGCTCCAATCGCTCCGCCAACCGTTGCCCTATAAACAACTCCAGCATCCGACGATAGCTCTCTCGAGACGCCTCAATCTGAACTCGCTGCTGCTGTACGGACAACAATTCCGCCTCAACGGCATCCGCATCCGTTTGCATGGCAACTCCATTTGTGACCAAAGAGCGAACCTTATCCAAATTGCTCTGCAACAAAGCAATCGTCAAATCGGTCTGACCCAACCGCTCCTCCAAAAGCAGAATGCCAAAATAGAGATCATTGACCCGACCCTTTACAGCATACAAATCCACCTCCGTAGCCTGACGGTGCTCATCTGCCGTAGCCTCAATCACACGACGGTCGGCCTGAGACTGACCTCCATCCCAAATCGTTTGATTTACCTCCAAAGCAACCTTGTACTGATCCTTGTCAAGACCACGCAACGACACACCCGCCTGGTCAAGCATACCGGAAAGTGCCGAAGGAAATTCCGGAACCCTGTTTTGCCAGGTCGCCTGAGCCGAAAACGAAACCTGCGGCAACCAACTGCGTGCTGCATTCGACAAATCGTACTGTTCGGACTGCCGAATCAAATCATACTGCCGAATCTCTGGATAGTGGTCGCACGCCAACTGCTGGCACGCTTCCAAGGTCTGAGCCCACGACGGGACTCCAATCAGCACACCCAATAACCCAATAACAACCCAACGTTTCATCATTATGCCTTTTTTATTCTTCGTAAGATCACCTCTACATGCTCTTTGCGTCGTTGCGCAAAAAACTGCTCTCGACCCTCTGCAGCATATCCCAATACCGGTTCAATAATCGGATAAGCTATGAATGGGAAAATATTGAGCGATATAATATCAAGTATCAACATGCGTACATCTAATGTCTCCAACTCTCCTCGCGCAGCTGCCGCATCCAACTCACGTTGTAAATCCAAAACCAATCGATTGGCCATAAACGATAATCTCGTTTGCATCGCTGCGTAACGCTCCGGATGAGAAAACACCTCATTGACAATAAAGCGAGGCAGATCAGGATTATCCGCTATAAAATCAAAATGCTGCTCAACTCCTCCACGAATACGCTCCTCAAGAGGCAAACCTGGCCGACCAAAAGCCGACAATACCGACTCTCCCATTATACGCATCTTATCATCCAAAATACGTTCAAACAGATGCTCCTTCGTCCTAAAATAGTAGTGCAACATGGCATGGGTCACACCAGCCGCTTCCGCTATCGAAACCGTTCTCGCGCCGGCAAAGCCCTTGGTCAAAAATTCCCGTTCTGCAGCCTCGAGAATCGCTTTTTCCTTACTAATCTTCGTATTATCAGATGATTCAACCATAATTAACAATTTTATCTAACAATTCTGTTAATGCAAATATAAAGACATTATGTTTTTTTACAAAAAATCTGTCATCATTCAGACTTTTTCCGAAATGGCATAGGAACAGAGGGAACCAACTACTTTTTTGTTAACACCATAAAACACATGCATTATAAATGCAATTCATGTAATGCCATAAGCTTTAAGCTAATTAGAACAAAAAAAATGGTATAACCATACAACTTAATTACTAACTTTGAAAAGACTCAACTTACATAATAATTAAATCTCTAACCAAACAACCTAAATGATTATGAAAAAAGAACTGTTAATCTGCGCTACGTTGTTAGCAACACTTACAAATTGCTCTTCATCCGACAACCCTACTCCACCGCCCGATGAGGGAACGAATATCAGTATTTTGGCACAGCTGCCGGATATCACAACCAAAATAAGTTTCACCCCAAACGATCAATCCGATAAAGGGTTAATAGCGGGATGGCAAGCATCTGATGTAATTAATGTTTATGCAATCAATGGCGGATCCTCAGCCAAAGGGTCGCTGAACTTTGAAAAATATCCTAACGAATCAGACAAACACCAAGCAACCTTTTCAGGACAACTCTCAGCATCCGTATCCGCAGGAGCCAAGCTATATTCGTTTGTCAAAAACACTGCTCTAAGCGAATCAGGCACATCAATAACCTTCAACCTGAGTAGCCAGGACGGTAGCGCAAACGGTCTATACAAATGCGCCATTCTCTATGGACAAGGCACATATACTGAAGGCGCTGCAACCAACATCTCATACAATTACAAATCGGCGACTACCAAACTTACTTTTGCTTTTCCTGCCTCTTTAACCGGTAGCATCAAAAAAATCTCGCTTACCGGCGAAGGACTATACAGTAACGTCACATTGAACGCTACGACCGGCGAACTGGAAGGTAGCACTGACGGGGGAATTGAGATTACTCCTACCTCACCCATGCAAATCACAAATGGGACTGCTATTATCTACACGACACTATATCCCAATACGGTAACCGGAGTAAAAGCCATGATCACCATGAGCGATGATGAGTTGTATGAAGCTGAGATTGGCGACCTCACCGTACAAACCGGTCTGAACGTCACGGAAATTGCAGCAACCAACATCACCCATATCGGCAAAAATGTCGATCTGTACGGTTTCATCAGGGACGAAAACGGTAACCCCATCGCTGATGTTGTGGTCAGTGACGGCTACACCTGTACAACTACCGGAACCAACGGCCTGTATGCCATGAAGCGTAACTCCAATGCCAAATTTGTCTACTTCTCCGCACCAGCTGACTGTGAAATTCCAACCAACTCTGCAACGGACAATTCGGCCCGGATCTACACTCAACTGACTAAAAACTACAGATATGACTTTTCATTGACAAAACTACCCGGTGGTCCTGAAATCAACCACACAATGATCGTGTTGGGCGATCCGCAAATTTTGGCAGGAAGAGGTGTGCCGGGTGTGTCGGGAAGTACGCTCACCTACTCGTTCAACCGATTCAAAAACGAAACATTGGCTGATCTAAACAAAACCGTAGGATCAATCAGCGGACCGGTCTATGGAATGTGCATGGGCGATGAAATCGACGCTCCATCAAACGGGTTACATCTACAAGTTCGTGAAGCAATCGGAGCAATCCCCATGAAAGTATTTTCAGTCATCGGAAATCATGACAAAACAGGAACAAGTTGGGGCTTTAGCGCTACCGATATGGCTGAATGGGAAAATGTGTGGGGACCTCGATACTACTCATTCAACAGAGGCAACGTCCACTACATCGCTTTGGACAATGTCGCAAACGACCTCAGTTCTGTATCATTCTCTGATGAGCAGGTCAAATGGTTGCAACAAGATTTGAGCTACGTTCCTAAAGACAAAATGATTGTTATCAGCTATCATATTCCTTTAGCTTACTCCGATGCTGCAAACTATCAAGCAATTTTATCTCTGCTGACCGGTTATCAAAACGTTGTGTTGTTTAGCGGACATTCTCACTTCGCCGATTATGCGGATTTCACCACCCCAATCAATGCTCATGAGTACATCCACGCTGCTTCATGCGGCTCTTTATGGTCTTCGTATATCAATCTGGACACTACCCCTAACGGATACTACGTCTATGCCGTTGAAGGAACTGGATTCGGGAAAGAGTCTTACTTCAAAGCAACTGAATATAACAGATCCAAACAGATGAGCCTGTTCAAAGCTGACGATGATTTCAAAGGATATTCATTTGCCCAAGACCTCGGTTTGCCTACTGGCAAAAATATTATTATCGCCAATGTATATAATGCCAACGATTCCTGGCGAATCTATGCTTACGAAGGAGAATCGGCTCAAGGCGTGGAACTGACAAAAGGTAAACCGATCATTCGTGATGCCTATGCAACAGGATACCATTGCGGAGTACAAGGACAAAGCGGATTCTGGGGACCTAACAATTCATACATCAGAATCAACCACCTCTACTACTATCAACCGACTGATCCTAAAGCTGAAATTACAATTAAAGCAGTGGACCCATATGGCAACGAATATGTAGCCAGTTCATCCGAAATCATTCCCAGCAACGACTGGAATTTTGCTCAGCAGTAATGCATGACAACGAAACATAAAAAGAGGAGAGCTGTATGAGCTCTCCTTTTTTTATATTGACAAGCGTGCATTTTCACTAAAACAGGCCCAAAATCAAGCCAAAACTGCATTATAGGAACTTCTTTATGTTATCGACAATCAAACTGTTCCACCATTTTTTTGAACTAAGTTAAGGCTACGCTCGACAATCTGCCCCATACATATTGTTTGAGTCACCAAATAGGAAACGACACCCCTATAGATTGTTGAAACGTAAGACACCAATATCAATAAACCATTGCCGCAAAGAACTGAACATAGCACTTCTATCCCATATTCTCACAACACAAGTCCATGCTCATCACTTATCTGAATCGGGCGCAACATATTGCTTGATTCCCGACACAAAAAACTAGCAATACAGATTACAGACAATGTATCTATGCTAAAAACAGAATAAAGAGTTGGGCCGTCAACACTCGCAAAAACATCGTGAGCGGATATACCGTAGCGTATCCAACCGAAGGAATATCGCTGTCTGACAAATCATTCGAATAGGCCAATGCGGGGGGATCGGTCGTCGCACCTGCCATTACACCAATCAAGGTCAAATAGTCCACCTTAAACCAGATGCGACCAATAATTCCTACAATCAACAGAGGCAATACCGTTACAATCGCTCCGTACCCGATCCAGGCGTAACCTCCGCCGTAAATAATGGTATCGACAAACTCAGCTCCCGCTCCCAAACCCACACAGGCCAAGAAGAGCGCAATACCGACCTCACGCAACATCAGGTTGGCACTCATCGTCGTATAGGTCACCAATTTGAATTTCGGTCCGAAACGGCTAATCAGAATCGAAACAATTAGAGGGCCTCCAGCCAAACCCAATTTGACAGGCTGCGGAATACCCGGGAAGGTAAACGGCAGGCTTCCCAATATCACACCCAACACAATACCAATAAAGATCGGGATCAAATTGGGGGCATTCAAACGTTTCATCGAGTTGCCCAACACCTTTTCGACATTGGCGATCGACACCTCGGTACCTACCACCGTCACCCGGTCACCCATCTGCAACCGCAATGAGGGATGAGCTATCAGATCCACGCCCGCACGATTCACCCGCGTAATGCTGACACCAAAACCACCATGAAGTTTAAGCTGAGCCAAAGACTTGCCGTTCAACTCCGGCTTGGTAATCAAAATACGGCGGGAAATGAGACGCTTGTCCAGTTGTTCCCACTCAACCTCAACCTCCTTACCGATGAAAGCAATGACCGCTGCAATATCCCGAGGAGTCGAAACCACCAGAATCTGATCCCCGACATGAAGGATCGAATTGTCGTCCGCAATCTCAATCTTGCCGTCCACCCGACGTACCCGAGAGATCACAAAATCACGATTCACCAAACTCTGCACCTCGCTGATGCTCTTTCCCTCAACCGCCGGATTTCCTACACTCAATGAGTGGGGCTGTGCAACCGAATCATGATGAACATCCATGGTGTCGAGAGCCTTCTGCTCCTCCTTGGCCAGGTTGATCCGGAAGATCTTGCGTAAAACGATCATCGTCACAATGATTCCAATCACACCCAGCGGATAGGCTACCGCATATCCCAAAGCAATATCCGGAGAATCAATCCCCGTCATGTCGCTGTATGCCTGCTGGGCCGCTCCCAATCCCGGAGTATTGGTCACCGCTCCGGAGAGAATACCCACCATGGTCGTAACAGGCAGACCGGTACACAAATAGATGACAAATGTTGTCAAAACACCTGCCGCTACAATCATAATGGCCAACAGATTGAGCCGGATTCCGCCCTTTTTAAACGACGAGAAAAAACCGGGGCCAACTTGCAAACCGATCGAATAGACAAACAGGATCAGACCAAACTCTTTCATGAAATGGAGCAGGTGTTCATTGAGGCGCATGCCAAAATGGCTGAAAATGATGCCCACAAACAGAATCCAGGTAACTCCCAGAGAGATACCTGCCACCTTGATCTTACCCAACATGATGCCCAAGGCAATCACCAGAGCTAAAATCAACACCGAATGGGCTACTCCTCCGCCCCAAAAGGCGTCATTGCCAAAAAAAAGACTATTTATCCACTCCATATCTATTGTACTAAAATGACCGTAATATCAATCTTTACGATCGCATCCAATTTGAGGCGGCAAAGTTACAGGGATTAGTTGAAATTTACAACCTTTCACCCCCTCTCTCCAAAACATTCAGCCAAAGGGTAAAAACCGTCTGCGCTACATACCCGCACAAACCCTCCGAACCGACTCTATCGTTCCAACCAACAACCCACAACAACCAACAACCTTACACACCCTCCCCACACTCCTCTTATCACAACAAACTCCATCATACACAAAAGATATTCCAACCTGAAAACCAAACCAATACATTTAACAACCCAACAACTACTCTCGTAAAAAAAGAGTCTCTTTTTCCACCACGCCAAACAATGGGAGATATTCAAACGGTTTGTTCGCATATTTTGATCCGTTTCGCTATCTTTGCTAACCGAAAGAACAGAAAGAGATACATCACATCGACACTCTCAACAACAGGTGCCGATGCTGTGTCTCCAACCTACTTTTCATTGTCCATTCAACGAAATAACAAAACTCAAAAATCAATATGAATCGCGTAGAGTATGCATTGGCACACGCCACTGAAACCAAAGCCCTGCGTATTGGTGCAGGAATTCTGCCTCAAACCGGAGAACTCTTCAAAGAACTCTTCCCTGGCTGTCGTGCCATCATTGTAGCCGACCCAACCACCTTCCGTGTCGCCGGAGAAGATGTCCAAAAAAGCCTTACCGAGGCCGGCGTCGCCCAAGACACCCCTCATATCTTCACCGCTCCCGACCTGCATGCGGAATGGACCTATGTCGAAGAGCTCGACGCTGTCCTGAAAAACACAAACGCTATCCCCGTGGCTGTCGGATCGGGAACCATCAATGACCTGACCAAACTCTGCTCTCATCGCAACGGTCGCCGCTATATGGTTGTAGGAACTGCTGCCTCCATGGACGGATATACCTCTTTCGGTGCCTCAATCACCTTCGAAGGTGCCAAACAGACCTTCTCCTGCCCGGCTCCACTCGGCGTGCTGGCCGACACCGCAATCATCGCCGCTGCTCCCAAAGAGATGACCGCAAGCGGTTACGCCGACCTCTTCGCCAAAATCCCGGCCGGCGCTGACTGGATCATCTCTGACGCCCTGGGGGTAGAACCTCTCGATGACCGGGCATTCTCTATCGTACAAGATGGATTGCAGGATGCCCTCGGAGACCCTGAAGGGGTACGCCGTGGAACCATCGAAACCATCGAACCCCTGATCGAAGGATTGATGTTGGGCGGATTCGCCATGCAAGCTCACCAATCCAGCCGCCCGGCCAGTGGCGCTGACCACCAGTTCAGCCACCTCTGGAATATGGAACACCACACTATGGCCGATGGCCATACCCCGTCACACGGATTTCAGGTCAGCATCGGGCTGTTGGCCTCAACCGCCTACTACGAACAGTTCCTCAAAAGCGACATCGTTAATCTGGATATCGAAGCCGCTGTGGCTGCATGGCCAGACCAGGCCGAAGCCGAACGCTACGCCCTGGAGCTGTATGCCGGTACCGACTTCCCGGAAATCGGACTCAAAGAGACTCGTGCCAAATATATCGACAAAGATCAGCTGAGAGTGCAACTCACCACGTTGAAAAACAACTGGCCGGAAATTAAAGCCCGACTCGAAAAACAGATTGTGCCTTTCGACGAGGCAATCCGCCGATTGCGCATCGTGGGCGCTCCCACATTGCCCGAAGAGATCGGCATCTCACGTGAACGCATGAAAGCCAGCGTAATCCGGGCACAGCATATCCGCCGCCGATTCACCATTCTCGACGTCGCCGTCCGCACAAACCTGATCGACCAGTGGACAAATGCCATTTTTGGCCCGGGTGGCGTCTGGGAAATCAAATAAACAACTTAACAACCCCGAACTAAACAGTTGTCATTCTGCCCGAGCACTGTCCCGAGCCCAGCTGAATCAACCTAATCCATCTTCAACCCGTACCGATGAACAACAACCAGACAACTTCGACCAAAACAGCAGATCCGCAACAAGAAAATAACCTGAGCCCGGAGATAACCAAACTTTTCAAATATTGGCAAACCCGTACCATTATTGCTACCATGATCGGGTATGCCCTCTTCTATTTCGTCCGGAAAAACTTCTCGTTTGCAATGACCGGACTGGAAACCGATCTGGGCATCTCCAAAACAAGTTTGGGTATCTTCCTGACCCTGCATGGATTGATCTACGGCGTTTCCCGATTCTTTAACGGTATGCTGGCCGACCGGGTCAATGCCCGATTCTTTATGGCAATCGGCCTGGCTCTCTGTGCTCTGGCAAACTTCGCCTTCGGTTTCGGACAGGATATTGCAGGTTGGATTACCGGGGTACAAGATGGCTCCCAGTTTACCAATACCCTGATTCTCTTTATGGGTATTCTCTGGGTCGCAAACGGCTGGCTGCAAGGTATGGGCTTCCCCCCATGTGCCCGACTCTTGACCCACTGGATCCCCCCAAAACAACTGGCTACGAAAATGTCGGTGTGGAATACCTCCCACTCTATCGGCGCCGGTTTGGTCGTCATCCTCTGCGGATACATCATGGGTACAATGGGCGTAGGTGAAAACCATGTAGGCGCCTGGAAATGGTGCTTCTGGATCCCATCGGCTATCGCTATGGCCGGATCTATCGGACTCTTTATCACCCTCCGGGATACCCCACGATCCGTAGGTCTTCCCGAACTCCCAGGTACCGAAAAACAAAACGATACCAACAACGAATCAAAAAAAAGAGACAAACACATGCTCAAACGAATGGTGTTTGCAAACCCGTTGATCTGGATCCTCTCTCTTGCCAATTTTTTCGTCTATATCGTCCGATTCTCCGTACTGGACTGGGGTCCCTCCCTGCTCAAACAATCGAAAGGGATCTCGCTGGAAATGGCCGGATGGCTGGTGGCTCTCTTCGAAATCGCCGGTATCATCGGCATGCTCGTTGCCGGTTGGGCCACTGACCGATACCTGAAAGGCCGGGCACACCGAACCTGTGTCATCTGTATGGGAGGTGCAGCCCTGTTCATCTTCCTCTTCTGGGAATTGCCGCTGGGATCTCCCATTTGGTTGAACTTCCTGCTGCTGTGCTGCGCCGGGTTCTGTATCTACGGCCCCCAGGCTCTGATCGGTATCGCCGCCGCAAACCAAGCTACAAAAAACTTCGCTGCTACCGCTTCCGGATTCACCGGACTGTTCGGTTACGCAAGTACAGTGGTCTCTGGTGCAGGTCTGGGATATGTCGCCGAACACTACGGATGGGATTGGGCATACATCACCATGATCACAATGGCCTTAATCGGTATGTTTATCTTCTCGCTGATGTGGCGTGCTAAAATGGATGGATACGACCGCCTCAATGCACAATAACCTCGTGGCCTGAAAGCGATCTGATAAACGTTAAGTACAGCCCACACACAAATAAAAAGAGAGCGCTCCAAACCATAAACAGAAGCGTTAATTCACGTTCCATGCAAATACCAATGCAATAGTATAATAGTATCGAGGTGTAAAACCGATACAAAATCCGCACAGACCCGATGCACAACCAAACATTGCCCCTGCACCGTCTCAGAAGGGTATTGTTCCACTCGGAACACTGACGGTGATCGTACGCACCTCCTATTACAAACAATACCCAAACTACCAACCTGCTGTCGAATCCAAACTAATCTGGTAAAACTTACTCGGCATGTGCCATGCGGCTAACAAGGCTGCAAACCGTACAACAACGGCGCACACCCCGACTCTTCAAACAATTAAAAACATGAACAACGACACCTTAAAAGAGTTTTACACCCCGTTCAACCAGGAGGAGCTGATCCATAAACTCTCCGCAATCCGCCATGTAGCTCTGGATATGGATGGCACAATCTATATGGGTGCAACTCTCTTCCCGTGGACAAAAGCATTCCTGGCTCAACTCGATGCTTTGGGTATCGGATATTCGTTCCTGACCAACAACCCGTCCAAAAATATCGACGACTATCTGCACAAACTGGATAAGATGGATATTCAAGTCCCGCGTGAAAAGATGTACACCTCTGCCCTGGCGACAATCGACTATATCAAAACCAAACACCCTGAGGCCAAACGCCTCTTTCTGCTCGGCACTCCCAGCATGATCGCAGAGTTCGAAGCTGCAGGGTTCGAATCCGCCCCCTCTACCGAAGGCGACATTCCCGATATGTTGGTCGTTGCATTCGATATGACCCTGCAATACGACCGACTCTGCCACGCTGCGTGGTTAGCAACCCAAAATATCCCCTACGTGGCAACAAATCCAGACCGTGTCTGCCCGACAGATAAAGCCGAAGTGCTGGTGGACTGCGGATCCATCTGCAAATGTATCGAACACGCCACCGGACGTAAACCCGACCTTATCCTGGGGAAACCCGACCCCGGTATGCTGACAGGTATCGCATCACGATATGGTCTGAAACCCCACGAAATCGCCATGGCCGGGGATCGTATCTATACGGATGTGGCAACCGCACAAAATGCCGGCGCATTCGGCGTATTGGTCCTCTCCGGTGAGACCACGCTCGACACTGCACTCAGCTCCAATCCGCAACCCGATCTGACCGCCCGTACGCTGAAAGAGTTCGGAGATCTGCTGGAAAGGGCACATCGCTAAAACAAGGCGCCAAAACTGATTTGGCTGACTGGCTGACAAGGGCTGCCCCCTCATCAGCTCTCATACAAGAAGCACAATCCAAAGCAAAATAAAAACACCCCGTAACCTTTACAGTTACGGGGTGTTTTCTTTATAACTCGTCTCGCAAGTCAATACCACATCGACTGCGCCACTACTGTTTGAGTCCACCACCCAAAGCCCGGTACAACGAAACTGTCGCTGTCAACTCTGCCAAAATCGCATCGTTAACCGCAATCTCTGAATCGAACAGCTGACGTTGTGCGTCCAATACATCCATGTAGCTAACCACTCCATTGACATACTGCAATTTCGCCAAATTGTTGTACGACAAAGCCGAACGATACAACGCATTGGCCGAACGACGCATCTCCTTGCTTTTACGGTAGGTAATCAAAGCATTGTTGACCTCTTTGAACACCTCCAAAATCTTCTTCTCATAAGCGTAAACCTCCTGCTCATAAGCAGCCTGCGCCGCCTTGTGGGCTGCCCGTTTACGCCCTAACTGGAACAGAGGCCCCGTAATAGCACCCGAAACAAACCATGTCGGACTTTTCAAGAAATCGGTAAACTCCGGATTCTCTGCACCCAACTTGGCCGTCAACCGGAACTTGGGGAACATGTCGGTCAACGCAACGCCCACCTTGGCATTGGCCTCCCTCAAAGCCTGCTCCGCCTGAAGCACATCCGGACGACGCTCCAACAACGTCGAGGGCAGATCAACCGGAAGCTCACACCCCATCGTGATGTTGCTCAAATCCCCACCCCCACGAGGAATAGAACTCGGAAACTCGCCCAAAAGAACCGACAAATCATTCTCCTTGAGCTTTATCTCATTCTCCAGCTTCGGCACCAGGGTCTCCGTACGTGCCAACTCTACCAAACTCTGCCGATAGGGTATCTCGGAGGTCAAGCCCCCCTCATAACGTAATGTGGCAAAATGAACCGCATCTCGACGTGCATCCAACGTCTGACGTACAATCGACAGCTCCCGGTCAAGAGCCTTCAAATCAAAATACATCTGTGCTACCTGAGATACAATCGTCAACTGCAAGGCCCGCTGAGCCTCGACCGATTGCAGATATTGGGCAACGGCAGCTTCATTCTGCCACCGAAGATTTCCCCAAATGTCAAGCTCCCAGTTAAAGGCAAAATTGGCCTGCAACTCCGGATCATATTTCTTGCTACTACCTCCATAATTCAGGTATTCACGCTCGCCATACAGATTAAACCCAACACCCGGCATCATATTGGCAAAGGTAATCCGTTTGGCCGCCATCAGCTCCCGAATCCGTGCCGCTGCTGCCAACATATCCTTGTTGTGCTCCAGCGCCTTCGAAATCAACCCCTGCAATACCGTATCGGCGTAGAGCGTGCTCCATCCAATATCAGAGGCTATCCCCTCGGTCATCCCCCCCTCATCGAATGTCGCAGGAACATCCAATTCCGGGGTGCGGAACTCTCGCCCCATCCGACAAGAATAGAGGCTCAAAACCGCTACTGACAATATCAATATATGTAATAAGAGTCGCTTCATGTCACTGTTTTTTGTGTTTATCTCCAAATGAGATATGAATGTGAGGCAGATTTACCTTCGGGATACGCACCTTAGGCAAATGCAACTCCGGTAAATGGAAGTAATCCTTGAACTTGCAAACAAGGACAAAGAAGAACGGTACCAAAACAATACCTACGGTAATGGCAACGATCATTCCGAAGAATACACCGGTACCGATCGAGTGACGGCTGGCAGAACCCGGTCCCGAAGCCAAAACCATCGGCAACATACCCAAAACGAATGCCAACGATGTCATCAAAATCGGTCGGAAACGCAACTGTGATGCACGAATCGCCGCTGTAGCAGGATCAATGCCCTCATTGACCTGTATCTTCGCAAATTCGACAATCAAAATGGCATTCTTGGCCGCCAAACCCATCAACGTCACCAAACCGATCTGGAAATAGACGTCGTTCTCCAAACCGACGGCCGCAATACCCAAATAGGCTCCTAACGCAGCGATCGGCAGCGAAAGCAACACCGCCAACGGGACAATCCAACTTTCATACTGCGCCGCCAGGAACAGGAATACGAACAACAGTACCAAAGCCAACACCTTGCCCGTCTGACCAGAAGCCCGCTGCTCCTGGAAAGACAAACCACTCCAGGCCAAACCTATATTGTCCGGCAGATGCTCCGCAACGATCTTCTCGATCTCGGCCATCGCCTGTCCCGAACTGGTTCCCGAAGAGGGCGTAACCTGCATCGGAGCCGAAGTGTACATGTTGAAACGGGTGATACTGCCCGGACCAGTCGTATAATAGGTGTTACCCAAAGCTGAGAGCGGTACCATAGCACCTGACTTGGTCTTGACAAAGAACAGGTTAATGTCATTGCTGCTGGTTCGGAACGACTCGTCCGCCTGAATGTAAACACGATAAATACGGTTGAACATATTGAAGTCGTTCACGTAAACCGACCCCAAATAGGCCTTCATCGTGGAGAAAATATCAGACATCGGAACTCCCAGCAACTGCGCCTGGTCTCGGTCAACATCAAAATACAACTGGGGAATGGCCGACTGCAACGAGGTGGAGACATTCGCCAACGCTTTCGACTCTGCCGCATAATGGGTAAACGTATCCACTGCAGCTACCAAATCATCCCACTGAGCACCCGCACGTGCCTGCAACTGGAACTCAATACCACCAGCCGCTCCCAATCCCGGTACAACCGGAGGACGACTCGTATAAATGCTCACCTCGGGATAGTCATGGAACGCCTGCTGTACATCACGCATCACCTCGTCAACCTTCTGCTTGCGTTCTCCCCACGGCTTGAGAATCACTGTCAACATGGCTCGTCCCTGGTTCGTACCCACACGGGAACTGGAACCGGTGACATTTTGAACGTACTCGACTGACTCGTGTTTGTTGAGATATGCAACAGCCCGTTCGGTCACTTCGCGTGTGCGCTCAATGGTCGTTCCCACGGGCATCACCAACTCCACATTGAAATAACCCTGGTCCTCCTGCGGAATAAAGCCCGATGCAATAAACTTATTCAACACAAAAATCAACACCAGAATCATCCCGAAACCGGCCAAAACCCGCCTGCGATGATTAAAGACCACTCGCAAAATCCCGGTGTACTTCTTATTTCCCTGATTCAGCCAAATATTGATCTTGCGGAAAACAATGTTCTTCTTGCCGGTCTGGGGCTTGAGAATGATCGCACACAACGCCGGAGAGAGCGTTAACGCCACAACCGCAGATATAAGCACCGACACCACAATCGTTACCGAGAACTGCCTGAACAGCGATCCCGTAATGCCGGACAGAAAACTTACCGGAACAAACACCGCAGCCAATACCAAAGAGGTCGCAATCAACGCTCCGGTCAACTCTTTCATGGCAATGTGCGTAGCATCGCGCGCTCCGATCTTGCGCTGCTCCATGATACGCTCGACATTCTCGACCACGACGATCGCATCATCCACCACAATACCAATGGCCAATACCAGACCCAACAAAGTCAACGTATTGAGCGAAAAGCCCATGATCAACATGAACCCGAACGTGCCGACCAACGAAATCGGAACGGCAATAATCGGAATCAAGGCCGTACGCCAACTCTGCAACGAGAGATAAACCACCAGGATCACCAAAAAGAGCGCCTCAAACAACGTCTTGTAAACCTCGTGGATAGACTCCGAAATATATTCGGTCATATCGAACGGAAGCAGATACTCCATGCCGTCAGGGAAGTTCTTGGAGATATCCTTCATGGCATCCTTAACCTCCTGTGCAACCTCCATGGCGTTGGCTCCCGGCAGCATGTAAACACTCAAAATCGCTGCATTGCTGCCATTCAATCCACTCTCCGTATCGTAAGACTGAGCCTCCAACGATACCCTCGCCACATCACGCATGCGAATGAACGAACCGTCCGGATTGGCTTTGACCACAATGTCCTCGAAATCCTTGGCTGTCGAAAGTCGTCCCTGAGCCGTCAACGGAATCGTAACATCGATATCCTCAACCGGCGGCTTGCCCAACTCGCCGGCAGCAGACTCCCGGTTCTGATCCTTCAAGGCATTCTGCAAATCCTTCACCGTCAAACCAAAGCTGGCCAAACGATCCGGATAAACCCAAATCTGCATGCCGTAATAACGGCTACCTACGTTCGAGACACGCCCCACACCCGGTACACGCCGCAACACATCGACAACGTTAATCGTCGCATAGTTACTCAGATAGATCTCGTCAAACTTCGGATCATCCGACACCAACGCTACCGTCAACAACTGACTGGGAGACTGTTTCTCTACCGAAATACCGTTCTGCAAAACCTCCGCCGGCAAACGTGCCTCTGCCAACTTAACACGGTTCTGAACCTCAACCGCTGCCAAATCAACATCACGATTCACATCGAAGGTAATGGTAATCGACAAACCTCCCGAATTGGAGCTGCTCGACTCCATGTACAACATGCCCGGTGTACCATTCAACTCCTGCTCGATCGGAGTGGCCACTGCCTGCGAAACAGTCTCGGCATTGGCTCCCGGATAAGAGGCACTCACCTTGACAACCGGCGGCGTAATCTGAGGATACTGCTCCACCGGCAACGACACCAAACCGATGATGCCCACCAGTACGATCAAAACCGACAATACGGTCGATAGTACCGGCCTGTCTATGAAAAATCCCGGCTTCATCGATTATGCTGATTTTTAAGGGTGTCGGGTGCACTTCCCTCTTGATCCACGGTGGCTGTAGAGGAGGTGTCCTCAACCGATTTCTGACTATGTGCTGCCTGAGATGAACCTGCAAGCTGATCCGATCCCGCAGTCTTGCGTGCTGCCTGAGCCGCTGCCTCACGCTCTACCTTCTTTTTCTGAGATACGGGCTGAACGGCCTCGTAAATATCCTGCAAATCATTGTGAAGGGTATCCTGCTTCCTGGCCGTACTGCGACCGGAACGTGACACTCCACTGTTGCGGGTCTTGCGGGCCTGCTCCATCTTCTGAGGCAAGGAGTCTGTCGCCGACGAAGCTGATGCCAAAGAATCAGCCTCCGGTGAAACCCTCCGAGTGCTGTCAGCTCCGGCGCCATCCGACTGCCAGGTCACCCGCTGCCCATGCTGCAACTTCTGGAAGCCCTCGGTGACAATCCGCTCTTCGCGAGAAAGTCCTCGATCTACCACAACAATATTATTCTGTTCAACTCCCAGCTCTACAAAACGCTTCTCGGCGATACTGTCGGGACGCACAACGTAAACATAAGCTCCTCCCTTTTCGATAATGACCGCCTTGCGGGGAATCACAATCACATCCTCCAACACATCCAGCAACAGACGTACCCGGGTAAACTGACCTGGCAACAACACCTGATGCGGATTGGGCAAAATGGCACGTACCCCAAAAGTTCCCGTCTGCGGATCAACCTGAGGTGAGGCAAAATCTACAATACCCTTCTCGCCATATACTGAGTTATCAGCCAACGTGACTGTAACTGTCGGCTGCCAGGAACGTGAGGTGTCCAATTCACCCAAATGGACGTTACGACGTTGGCTGCGCAGATAATCAAGCGCCGTCAACTTAAAATCAACCTGAACCGTGTCGCTTTTGACAACCGTCGCCAATCGGGAAGAGTTCGATTTCCCAACCAACGACCCAATATCCGCATAACGTTCGCTGATATAACCGGTGAGCGGAGAACGCACCACCGTATAACTCAACTCCAATTCGGCTTGCTTGAGATCGGCCTCACTCATCGAAACATTGGCACGTGCCATGTCCAATGCCGCTACCGCATTGTCCAAATCAAGCTGACTCGCCGCATTCTGCTCGTAAAGAGGACGCAAACGCAATACGTCACGTTCCGCTTTCGCAGCCTGGGCCTCGTCCTTCTTCAGTTGAGCCTTGGCCTTCTCAACCCGAGCCTTGTACTGATCGTCATTGATGTAGAACAACGGCTCGTTCATCTGAACCAGTTTACCCTCCTCGAAAGTCATCTTCTCCAAGAAGCCCTCGACACGGGCGTGAACCTCAACCCGACTCACCGCCTGGATCAAACCTACATAATCTCCATAAATCTCTACGTTGTCGACTGCCACATTCTCGACAGTCACTACCGGAACATCAACAGGTGCTTCCTTACACCCGCCCAGCAGGACAACCCATGCAAACATTCCGCATAAAATACGTAACCTGCTTCTCATAAACTCTTATTTTATTCTACTATCGGCGGACAAGATATGTATTTTTTCATGAAAAGATTCGTCCACTCCGTCGAATTGCACATCCACATGTGCCGATCCACTCCCCGCTAAACCGCCCAAAAGCCCCCCTAAAAACAGCACAATTTTGGAAGTCAATGCGTTAAATTTACAACACTTCCCTCTCCGTGTGTCTAAACAAAATCATTCCAATCGCAATATTTTCCTGCAGTAAAAAAGCCTGAAACCGCCTAAAAAGGGCTTCACACCCCCTTTTTAACACAGCTACACCCGGAACAAAGTCCGGGTGTAGCTGCCTATTTCGATTTATATTCCGACGGGGACATCCCGGTATGATGTTTGAAATATTTGCCAAAAAAGGACTGCGTGGAAAAGTTCAACTCATAGGCAATCTCCTGAATGCTCAACCCCGAATAGCGTAACAACGCTTTGGCCTCCAAAATCACATAACGGTCAATCCACTCGGCTGCCGAACGTCCACTGACCTCCTTGATCACCGAAGAGAGATATTTGGGCGTAATGTGCAACTGATCCGCATAGAACCCCATGCTACGCTCCTGCTTGTGATACTTGGTCAACAAACTCATAAACTGTACGAAAAACTCCTCCCTGCGCCCACGATGTACATTCATCTCGGGAGCATGACGCCGATAAACAGACAAAACCTTATAAAGAAATGCCTCCAACAAACGCTGAACAATGACTACCCGATATTGCTCTTCCGTGGCAATCAACTCACTCCGCAATGCCCCGTACATCTTGTGCAATACATCGCTCTCCTCTTCATTCATCTTGACCAAAGGATGGTCTTTCATATACATGAACAAAGGAATCGCCTCTGTCAAATCAATATGAACCTCCTGGATAAACTGAGATGACAGCACAATCACACTCGCCTCAAAATCATCGCTCTGCGACCGAAACTGCAACAAATGCTCTCCATGCAAAACGGCAACCATCTCCTCCTCCAGACGATTCTCGGACAAATTTACCGTCCCGGTCAAATAGCCTTTGTGGCAAAGCATCAAAGCAACGCCATCAATCCGATGAGGATACTCAAACAGTTTGACATCCAAATGGACCCGATCTGCCACCAACAACTGATTGCTCAACTGAAAAGAATCGACATTCTGCCTCGATGGATCGCAACGAAACAGATCCGAAATGGAATAAATACCCGGATCACCTGCTTTGGCCTGAGCACTCTTCATATTTACCATTTTTCCTTTTTTGACCCGCAAATATATATTTTATCTCTGGTTTAACGCTCTATTCAGCGAAAAATAGGAGTTTTTGAACAAAAAAGATGACCATTACGACTTTATGCATGCGCACCGATGCATAACCTTTGCAATCATGAAATTAGTACGATTTGTTGGGGTACTCCTGCTGGCAGGACAACCCTCTTTAAATATATGGGCTGGCAACCTCACCCCATCCCAATCCGCTGAACCCAGCGTTATAGAGTCTGCACGGCTGGTTCCGACTCAGCCCTCCCAAAACACATCTACTCCCAGTAGTTCGCTTGAACCGATCACCAAACCCCAGGAACTTGCATGGAATGACGTCAAAGAATTCCAATCAACAAAACGCCTCTCCGACACTCCACCCCAAGACTCCACTGTACGCCCACAAAACGACTCAACGGTCCGACAACTGTCCCGATCAACCCGACGCCAAAAGAAACTATCCCAATTTCCCGATAACGATTCCATACGTACCCAGATAGATCACGATCCAGCCTTCGGAATCTATAAAGACAACTACTTTGTTACGGGAAGCAGCTTCAACGGAGGTGTCAACAAAAACAATTCCGATGCAAAATTCCAGATCAGCCTGCGCTATCGGCTGATTCAAGGAGTCCTGCCCTATAACACCTATCTTTTTATCTCCTATACCCAAAAATCGTTTTGGGACATCTACCGCAAATCGAAACCCTTTTCTGAAAGCAACTATAACCCCACGATCGGTCTGGGAAATTTGATCTGCCGGCAGGGGAAAGCCGTAGGACTCGCCCTGCTACAATACGAACATGAATCAAACGGCAGAGACAGTATCTGGTCCCGCAGTTGGAACCGAATCAGCCTGATGGGACAACTCTTTTTCACCAAAAACTGGGCTATGGAGGTTAAACTGTGGATTCCCCTGTCCCTCGAAGATAATCCCGACATTGTCCGTTACAAAGGCTATGGACTGGTCGCCGGCAGCTACATCAGCAATAACGACCGATTCCGGGTCTCGGCATGCATCACCAAACGTGGCGGATGGAACCTCAACGCAAATACCGAACTCGAAGTGGCCTGGCAAGCCTGCCGCAAAATCAACCTGTTTCTTACCCTGCAATACTACAACGGATTCGGCGAAGGAATGCTCCACTACAACAAATACCGCAATATGTTCCGGATTGGCCTGGCCATCAAACCCCGGCATATCAGTATTTTTTAGGATAACTTTGTCGGCGTGATGGTTGCATCCGTTGCACTTCCCCAGGATCAGACCGCATAAACCCGAAATGCTCAATCGTCGATTTGCCCCCCGCCAATCGGATTAGAACCAATCGGCCCCAGCCGATACAGAACGAGATTTTTACTCACCTTCTGTGCTCCGTGCTCTGTGCACCGTTCCCTGTGCCCTCTTTCCAGTTCCTTGGTCCTTGGTCCTTGATCCCTGGTCCCAGGGACCCCAACTCCCCATTTCTCGTTCCTCGCACCTCTCTCCCGGGCCATGACCCGTTCAATCTGCGAAGGAGACCGTTCACCTCCCCATGCACACCCCTTGAAAAGGCAGAACGAAAAGCAACATGCTGACCCGTACTAAACCGTACTGAACCCATGATCACTTCCCGCCTATAGCTTCCGGCCGACCAATAAAATATTATATTTGCAGAAACAAGCTACACACATGGAAGATCGCAAACAAAAAGTTTTTGACTACCTGAATCAGGCCGGCATCCCGTACGAATGGTACGAACATCCCGAAGCCCCTACCATCGAAATAGCCAGACAATACTGGCGTAACGACGGATCAAAACATTGTAAAAACCTCTTTTTCCGCAACCACAAGGGGAATCGGCACTTTCTGGTCGTATTCGATTGCGACCAGCAAATGGCTATCCACGACCTCGAACATCGCCTGCATCAGGGAAAACTCTCCTTTGCCTCCGAACAACGCATGGAACGCTATCTCGGACTGCGCCCCGGTTCCGTCTCCCCGTTCGGATTGATCAACGATACCGAAAACCATGTCCATCTGTTTTTGGACAGCACCCTGAAAAATCAGCCCTCATTGAGTTTCCATCCCAATGACAATACAGCAACCGTAGTCATCTCCCGTGAAGCGTTCCAACGCTTTCTAGACATCTGCGGAAACAGCTACGAATACATCGACCTATATTGATTTCTTCTCAAAAAAACCGTAACCACCAGAAGAGGATGACGGGTGACAGGATGGATGGGTGGAACGATGAAACGACCAGATGACAGATTGGTGGAGAATGGGACGACGGGTGGATGGATTGGTGGATAACGAAAAGATGAAAGGATGAATTGATGGATGGCGGGAGGATGAGAGGATTGGAGGATGAAATGACGGAACAATGAGTTGTTCGGCTGTTCGGCAGCAAGAAGCGGAAAAGGAATATCGAAAACTCAGGCCTCAACAGCCACACGCTGCCCGCCAACTCAACAGCCATACACTGCCCACCGACTCAATAGCTACACACTGCCGCCGATTCAACAACCACACGCAGCCCGCCGCCACACCGACCCACGCTGACCACTGACCACACACTACCGGCCAACCTCACTCTTCCTGCAAGCCCATATCCGAGAGGCGTCAGCAGAATGGGTACCACAATATTTTTATACCTGTACCCGTAAATAATTTGAAAGGACTATAAAGACAAACCTCGGCACAAGTACAGCCACACAAATGCAGTTAAACCGGATTAATACACTTGAGCAGGATATTCCCCTCTCACCCAACAAAAACAACGCTTATGGAACCGAACCATGCACATGAAAATATACTATTAACCGGCGGTTTTGTGGTCGATGGCGAAACAAAATCGATCTATCGGGCTGACCTCCTAATCCGTGACGGACAAATCGCCCGGATCGATCAAGAGATACCTGTAAACAATGAGCAAAAGGTCCAGATCATCAACTGCACCGACCTAATCATCACTGCCGGATTTGTTGATACACATGTCCATATCGAATCGAGTATGGTGTTGCCACGAGCGTTTGGCGAGGCAGTCCTTCCTCACGGAACCACCACGGTGATCACCGATCCGCACGAAGTGGTCAACGTAGCCGGTGCTCAAGGGTTGCGAGAATTTCTCGCAGAGGCAGACTCTGCCCCGATCGACATTTTCACAGTGGTCCCCTCAAGTGTCCCGGCTACCCCGCTGGATACAAACGGGGCAGGTCAGTTCTTGGCTGCAGAGATGCAAGAGTTCGCCAACCGCCCAGATATTGTCGGACTGGGTGAAGTGATGTGCTATTACGACGTTGCCGAAAAACGGCCCGAAATCATGGACAAAATAGCCCTTTTCCGCTCCCGACATAAGACCATCGACGGCCACACCTCCGGCATGCCAGATGAACTGCTCGAAGCCTATGTGACGGCCGGAGTCCAAAACGATCACGAATGTTGCGACTGCGAAGCCCTGCTGAAACGCTATCAACACGGAGTCCATATCTATATTCGTGAAGGCAGTGCTGCCCGTAATGCCCGGGAGCTGCTCAGCTGCGTCAAAACACACCAGCTCGACACCGCACGTTTTGCCTTTTGTACCGACGACAAACACCTTTCGGCAATAGCCTCCGAAGGGCATATCTCCTACATTGTCCGGATGGCTCGGACAATGGGGTTCAGCTGGGGCGACGTGGCACAGATGGCCTCCTACAACCCCTGTCGATTCTACCATCTCCCCCAACGTGGCAATATTCGGGAAGGATACAAAGCCGACATTGTGGTCACCGATGACCTGTGTAACACCATAAAATGGGTTCTCAAAGATGGACAAATCGTGGCTCAGGACAACAAACTGCTCCCAACCGCAAACACCGCTCAGAGTGCCCACCGAAAGTTCACCGATACCATCTGTTATCGTGAATTGAAGCCAGAAGACTTTACCCTGCCCGACAACCGCCGGCACACAGCACTCGCCTTGGTGGAAGGACAACTGCTGACCCGCAAGATTCACCCATCCCCGGCAGAACAACAGCACATGACCCTCCTGGCCAATATCGAACGTCATGGTAAAAACGGCAATATCGCCCTCTGTCTGATGGACGGCTACGGAATCAAAAACGGAGCGGTGGCAACCAGTGTTTCACACGACTCCCACAACGTCATCTGCGCCGGAGACAACCCATCGGATATGGCCGTTGCATGCAACCGACTAAAAGAGATCGGCGGTGGGTATGTCGTCGCTTCCTGCGGAAAGATTCTCGGCGAAGTAGCCCTGCCAGCCTATGGACTGATGTCCGACCAAGACGCCTCAACAACCACCGAACAGATCCACCACATGGAGACAATGCTCCACACCCTCGGTGTCCGCAAAACGATCGACCTCGTCAACTTGACATTTGTCGCTCTGCCGGTCATTCCCTCGATTCGGCTGCTCGACACCGGACTGTATGATGTCGATGAAAGAAAATTTATCGATTAGCCCGCTATGCTGCCTCTGATCCGTCACCACAACAGCACTCACATGATTGGGCACAGCTTACGGTTCGGATCAACAACACGAAGGTTTTCTTATACCCCTAAGCCATAAATCCCGCCAAAAAAACAAAACACCTCGAATCCCAGATTGGGTATTCGAGGTGTCTATTTTTGAAAGGCTCCTGCACAAACACAGACTTCTGCACAAACAGGGGAACGTGTGTGCATTTCACCACTCGGAGCCGGTATATGCCCGCTTAACGGATCGTAATCATCTCTACCGGTTGCTGCTGTACAGCGTCGAGCGGCTCACTCTGATAAGATACCTTGCCAAAATCAATCGTTGACAAATCAATGCACCGCACCCCATTATTATACATCGTATTGTAGTAAATCAACCGGTGTGTCATATCCGTAACGGCCGTCCATTGTGTTGCACTCGGGATATCGGTCGGCTTTTGACCGGCCGCAAACTCAATACCGATCGGAATCTCAAAACTGCTCAAAATACGGAAGGTCTGCATGACCGCCTCCCGAGAAGTAGGCAAAACGGGAGCCGTTGCCTGATAAAAAGCTGCTCGCACAAACCGTGAAGGAGGGGTCACATCTCCCGGCAAACCCAAAAATCCACTGCCGGCCCCAAAAGGCGAAAGCTGTAAACTGTCAAGCTGCAACGGCGCAGCCCCTCCGGAACGGAGATTAACATAGTTATTCAGATTGGTCAACTGCCACTCAAAACCGGGCGAATTGGTCAGTACCCCCAACTTATTCTCGTAAAAATGGGGCTCTCCGCCCACAATTTCCAACACGATCTGACGTCCCGACGGATCCGAAAAACGCCAATGTACCGTCGAAGCCCGGGGATCAATCGCAACAACTCGTACGCTGCGAATGGCCGGTTCCACCTCATCCACCGTGGCACACTGCCCCAGGATCCAGGAAACAACCTGCAAATCGGTAATGGTCTCGGATTTTTTCGACGGATCATAAGCGGAATATTCCCCGTATGCCGGGAAATAGAACAGACCTGCTGAAAGCCCCATTTCGTTGATTCCTTCTGCGACAAAAGCCTCATTCTCGACCGACAAACCGACATAACCGTATCGAGCTTTGAACGTCATACCCTTCCCGCCATCGGGCAAAAAAGAGCTCTGCTCGTATCCTCGGGGAACAATAGCGTAACGGCTGTTCAGATTGGTTCCACCCCATTCGATCGTACGCCCTACGATACGGCTTCCATCGGCTGCCCGTTGAGTAATCCCCGTACAGGCCTGCCCAGAGGGAGCGGACCATAAAAGCGCTGCTGAAGCCAGCACGATCAGCATACATTGCCTCTTCATATTCATCTTGTTTAAATTAACACCCATTTACACTGTCAATTTTGCTGCCAAACCCTTTTCCGCCCCACAAAACAAAAACAGAAAAGATCTGAAACGCCTTTTATGGCAGAGCAGCTAATCTTGCAGATAATAAAGATAATGGAAATTTGACTTCAATTTATCTGTATAATAGCATTGACTTTCCAGTCACCGTATGAAATTATGGATCTCGTCACACTATAGCCCCATAGCAAATCCATCAAACACCTATCATTCAAAAACTTAAACACAACACTCAATCAACGATAGACATAAGGTAAATTACTATTTTCCACTGTAACATGATCAGTAAACGCATATTTTTGCAACTTCTTGTGTATCGAGGAGACACATAATTCCTGATCCTCTCTGGGCCCAATAATAATTTGCTAACACACGACAAAAGAATATTAACCCGTTGGCGGAATTAAATTAACGCATATTTAACTCTACCAATGGGTCTCTCATTTTTATAGTTAATATATTGCAGGATTGTAAGTGCGCTAATATTCCCTATAATTTGAGTAAACAATCCATCAGTATCTTTCGCATAATTCCTTATAATCATAAACTGGTCACACAATTGCGAAAATAGTGTTTCAATTCTTTTTCTCGCTTTGGCAAAAGCCGGATATGTCGGCTTCCACGCTTGAACCGAATAATATTCTATATCTTTCCGATTATCAAATTATACATTCAATATTCTTTGTAGTTTGGCTAAGCAAAGTTACTACAAAAAAGTGAAATGCGGAAAGATATAGTGATAGAATTGAGTTACAAGGGTTTTGGTTGAAGTGGCGATAATCCGTGAAGCCATTACAATCCCTGCCGAAGCCAAATCCTGACGCCGCTACGTTACTTGTTCGTAACCATGCCCGAAAATGCGACAAACGGGTACGAATAGCGAAACAAGGCTCTAAGGAATAGTGAGTTATCCATAACTCATGCGAAAAATCAGGTTACGGAAAAAGATTGCGCCGTTCCTCCCCGTTTTGCGTACCAACACCGGACTCTTCACCAACTAATTTTGAAACCCAAAAATTAAGGACAATGAAGAGTACATTTTCAGTAATCTACTACCTCAAGCGTCAGGTAGTGAAAAAGG
>UQDC01000012.1 GCA_900539755.1 uncultured Alistipes sp. | reverse complement strand
TTGTGTCCCTGGTTCGATTCCCGGTGGCACCACTTACAAAAGAGTTGCATATTATGCAACTCTTTTTTTGTTTTCATATTATCCTAAAATATCTTTTTATTTTCCTGACAATCATATTATTCTGATAAAATATCATATAGGCCTGCCCTTTTACGAGTGTTTACGTTAAACAAGAAATCTCGTTGCTCCCGCATAAATAGATTCAGGATACTAGTATCAAGTCATGTTATATATGACGATCGTTTCGTATCTTTGAATAGGCCGTTTTAAAATCTGTGTTGAGTCAGGCCTATGAAAAATCATTACACATACCACATGTTACGTGATCTGAAATATGCAACATGTTAGATTTAAATATGTTCATGGAGACAAAAAGATTAATACTTAGACCCTGGTCTCTTGATGATGCATCGTCTCTATACAAATATGCCCAAGATCCTGCTGTAGGTCCTATTGCAGGGTGGCCGCCGCATACTTCTGTCGAAAATAGTCGCGAGGTCATTCGTACCATATTCTCTGCGCCTGAAACCTATGCAGTGGTATTAAAACAAACTAGCGAACCTGTTGGATGTATCAACATTTTACTCCACGAACATTTGCATAGCACTCAAATGGGAAACAATGATGCAGAAATCGGATATTGGTTAGGTGTACCATATTGGGGTCAAGGATTAATCCCTGAAGCCATGACCCGTATCTTGGTACGCTGTTTTGAAGAATTGAATATACAGAATGTCTGGGGTGGCTATTTTGACGGAAATAGGAACTCATGTCGCGTATTGGAGAAATGTGGATTTGCGTTCCACCATACAGAAAACAATGTTGTCACCCCAATGGGTGGCTTGAGAACGGTACATTACATGAAATTGAGCGTTGACGTATGGCTAAAGTTCCGAAAAAAATAAATAAATTTGACAACTGAGATAATCTTGTCACTGTTTGTTATCTTGCTCGTTTGGGCGTAAACGTTGGTTTGAATCGACAGACTATATTGTATCGCGTGATGAAGATTCAGAATCTATCTCCACAATTTGAAAGGTGAGATGTGAGAGGCAGTCATCTTATTGACGCGCATAACAGTGGAACAAAATGTAATATTTATATCTGCCAGGTTGCAGTATTAAACAAACGTGTATGAAAACGATTTTTTTATTTTTGATTTCGGGCTTCGAGGAGGTAGAAGCTTTAGCGACAGTGGATGTATTACGTCGGGCCGGATTGAACGTTAAAACCGTTTCATTGACTGGTGATGCAGCGGTTGTCGGCAGTCATGGAATACCCGTTGTTGCGGATATGTTATTTAATCAGGTCAGTCTTGACAATGCAGAATTATTAGTGCTTCCTGGCGGAACGACTGCATTTAACGAACATGAAGGCGTCAAAAAGCTGATCAAAGCCTTTTATGATGCCGGTGAAAAGGTGGCGGCTATCTGTGCTTCGCCTATGGTATTCGGAGGTTTAGGGATTCTGCAAGGCCGTAAAGCGACTTGCTATCCAGGATTTGAGAAGTATTTGACTGGCGCCTTGGTACAGGAAGGAGAACCGGTTGTGGTTGATGGCAATGTTATTACGGGACGCGGACCGGGGTTGACCTTGTTGTTTGCGCTTAAATTAGTTGAATTACTCGCTGGCAAAGAACAAAGTGACGCAGTTGCCAACCAAATGTTGATTAAATAATTTTTATTGGGATAACCATTGGTGGGTGCCAAACGTTACCACAATGGAGATAATATTAATCGACTTCTCGACACAGTTCGCAACCAACAGAATGGCATAATAAAACCCCGACAAGTAAATATTGTCGGGGTTTTTATTAAACAAGCTATATGGATTAGCTTATGCCAAATTGATCGTTCAATGTTAAACGGTAACCATATTGGTGCCTTCACCACAAAATGATTCAAAATCCTTGATGAAAACATCGACAGCATGATAAACAGCGTCAATGGCTACCAAACCTTCGATCACATCCGGTGAAATGGTGGCTGCACCGACACCATGTTTGGCCAGCTCAAGTGCTTGTTGCGAGTTCTTGAAGCTTGCAGCCAACACCTCTGTTTTTAATCCATTGTTGCGGAAGATATCATGAATCTCTTTGGCTTCACGAATACCATCTACACCAAGATTATCAATGCGGTTTACATAAGGTGCTGCATAATCTGCTCCAGCTTTTCCAGCTAAGAATGCCTGCATGTGCGTATATATGGCGGTTGCGGTTACCGGAAAGTCATGTTTCTTCAAAATCTTGATAGCTTTCAATCCCTCACGGGTAACCGGAACTTTGATAAAGGTCTTTTCACCCAAACGTTTCCGGATCATGTGAGCCTCTTCATACATGGTTTCGGCATCACGACCGACTACCTGAACATGCAACTCTGCATCTGGTCCGATAAAATCACGGATTGCCATCAATACCTCATAAGGGTTTTTGCCCTCTTTGGACAAAATCGTCGGATTAGTGGTTACGCCATCGATCGGAAAATATTCATACAATTCTTTGATCGCATCCAGATTGGCGTCATCAATAATCAGTTTCATAATTAAAACCTCTTTAAAACCTCCAAAATTTCATCATTCTAATTCGGGCGCAAAGCTACTAAATAAATCCCTATCTTCGTCGCAGAATTTTGCAAAACATCTATGTCTCGCAATAGAATCGCATACGAAAAACAGGTAATTGTGAAAATGATCCGTCTGTATTGTCGTTACAAAGAGGGTAACAAAACATTATGTCCCTCTTGTTTCGCCTTACAGGAGTACGCATTGGCCCGACTGGACAGATGTCCATTTGGAGATAATAAAGGGGCGTGTCGTGACTGTCGCATTCATTGCTATAAACCAGAAATGCAAAAGCGGATACGACAAGTCATGCGTTATGCTGGACCTCGCATGATCTTACGTTATCCGCTTGATGCAATCAGACACCTGATCGGAAAACAGCTCTAAAGTTGAGCTTCCGTATGCTTGGCTTGTGCTGAATACAAATGAACATCCATTTGAGGGAATGGAATATTGATTCCCCTTTCGGTAAACACTTTATACACCTTTTCATTCATACCGAAATAGACATTCCAGTAATCAGGAGTTGCAACCCAAGCCCTGACCACAATGTTGACTGAGCTATCCCCCAAACTGTGTAGTGCGATAAAATAGGCCGGATCTTTCTGAATCCGATCATCTGCCTCAAGGAGTTCGATTAAGGTTGCTTTGGCGTAATCGTAACTATCCCCATATCCAATACCAAACGTCCAATCTACACGACGACGTTCCTCATGAGAATAGTTGTTGATGATGCCTGTGGAAAGGCTGCCGTTAGGTACCAAAATGGTCTTATTGTCAGGTGTGTTGAGTACAGTATTGAACAGTTGGATCTCCTTGACCGTACCCGCTTGACCTTGGGCTTCGATGTAATCTCCTACTCGATAGGGTTTAAACAATAGTACCATTACGCCGCCTGCGAAGTTTTGGAGTGTGCCGCTTAATGCCATACCAATCGCCAAACCGGCAGATGCAAACAGCGCAACAAACGACGTCGTATCAATTCCCAAGACTCCGATAATCACCGTAATTAGGAATAGGATGAGTGCTATTTTGACCAAATTCTGAATGAAGGCTCGTAAAGAGAGGTCAACATTGCGACGCTCCATGATACGGCCGATCACCCGGCGAACATAACGAATTAACCAACGGCCGATAAAATAGATCGCAACTGCTATGCATATTTTGATTGCAATAGAGATTAATCCGCTGGTAATATGTTCAACGACTTGGTGCATTGACATATTGGATAGCTCTGCCAGTTTTTCGGTGAATTTGATTTTGTGAATGGTAGTGTCTGCAACAGCCTCAACAGTCTGTTCTGCAGATGTAAGCAATGTGGTTAAAAGCATAATAAAGATTAATTATACCGTGTAGTATTCAAAAATCACTCAGAGTAAGTAAATCAGGCATATCCGCAATACGTTCACTAGAAAGATATGCCGTTACAGTTTCAATGACTTTGCTTGTCTTAAACAATAGGTACATCTGTCCATTTTCCCTGCTCTAACTGGCGTACTGTTTTAAATTCAGCCTCTTTTAACCATTTCAGGGCTTCGGGACGTCCACTATTAATCAGCTCCGGCAAATGGGCATCTGAGTTTACAACGACAGGAATCCCCAATTTGTGAATCAAAGCGAAATGCTCACGATTAGGATACAAAAAACCATTACGATGTAAGGTTTTTGTATTGACCTCGATCATAATACCCTTCTCCGCTATAAACGTAAAATAATCGTAAATCTTATTTTGATACCATTTCTGCGTCAGGATACCGGGCTCACACCATTGGGCATTATAAGAGATTTTATCGGCATGACCGACAAAATCAAAACCGCCCAACTCGATCATGCGCATTAATTTATCGAAATAGGTCAATACAACCTGTTTGAGATCACCTCCGAGGTGTTGTTCAACATTCTCTTTAAAAACCTCAGGGCGGGTATCGATATCAATAATCTCTCCACGGGTCGAATGCAGCAGGTGTACCGATCCGATTCGGTAATCAAGAGGTAAGTTTTGGAAATAGCCGTTTGCCGGATTATTTTGCTCATCCATGTAATCGATCTCCAATCCGACATACAGATCTATACGATCGCTATATAACTTTTTTATGCGGTGAAATTCCTGTAAATAAAGCTCTGTTGCTGTAGAATCGTCGATGGTCCAGCGTGTCAAAAAAGGTAGTGGAGCATGCGACGAAACTCCATAACTCGAAAAACCTTGACGTATGGCTTCGATAATAAATTCCTCCATTGGGGCCTTTCCGTCACAATAAGAGGTGTGGCTATGATAATTAGTTAGGTTGTTCATATACTACAAAGATAAAACTTTTCGCACGCGGGGCAAATGTTAAACATACAAATCCCCTGCTCTGCTTCATAGCTCACTGAATCTCATTTTCAGTCCGTGGACAAAAATCAGACTGTTGGAAATTTGCGTTATCTCCCTTGACGTAATCAGTTGACACTAAATTGTAAAAGGGCTATCGTTGTATGTATTGAACCATATTGTAAATCATGCTTAATTCGACGATAGTTCCACATAGCAATACGTACAGTCTTTAACTGTTCCGTCATCCAGTTTTATCGGATATGTATACCGACGAGGCTCCCCGACCGAAAATTCAACCGGAGTGCGGAACATACCGCCTGCAAAGCAGAACGTATGAAATTCACCATTTTCTCCACACGGATCCACATTGGATGGAAGTTCAGCAAGAAAAGCGCGATCAAAAATTCTGCCCACAAATTTTTCGTCCAATAAATTGGCATCCGTTGTAATCACCATGGTTTGCAGTCCGGACATTAAAAACTCTTCGGCAACCGTTTTTGTATCCTTTCCCCATAATGGTTCAACAAGCGTAATACCCAGTGGTGCGAGCTGTTTTTCTCGATATGATCGCACCTCTTCAAGGCAAATGTCCCCAAAAATGAAATGGGAAATTCCTTGATTTTGGAAATGAGATACGACATTTTTCATAGCCGTTTCATACTCCAGCATCGAACATGTCGAAGGCAGCTCGATGACTTGTAAAGGAAGGCCAAGGCTATCTGCCTGACGATGTAAAAGCTCGATCGGAATGCCATGCATTGATGAACGGCGAGTATCTCGGTTAATGGTAGTCAAAAGAGAGCAGACTTGATATTTGTCTTCTTGTAAGATGCGATGTAACGCTAATGCAGAGTCTTTTCCCCCACTCCAATTAAATACAGCAGGAATTTTTGTATGCATACGATAAGGTCTTTTTCAACACAAACATAACAATTATTCAAGGATTGATTCACCCCGAAATCCGAAATGGCAGAACAGATATGTGTAGAAGTTTAGTGATAAAAGGGAATTTAAATAGGATGCCAATTCCAACAGCCATAACACGTGTTGTTTCGATATGCCTTGACGAGTTGCTTTTTTGTCCTTCATCTGTACACGCTGTTATCGACAGTAGCAGTATTTTTTGATTAACAATTTTGCTTGCATCGAAAGGAGTTTTGTTCAGCGGCCAAAGTAAAATGAATGAGATGCTACAACCTGGTAATTTACCTCATGTCGGAAACTGAATACAGAACCTTAGTTATTAAAAGCTGAAACGATTGGTTGTATTATTTTTCTTTCCCATTTTCAATGGTCACGAGCGTTTTTATTGCTCATGATATATGGGAAAGAATGAGTGTTTGTCTTGCAAACAACCGACTTGTAACCATTGAATGCACCCTCTCTTTTGTAGATGGTTGCAACGAACAGTGTACTTCGTTGCAATACAAAACAGACATAAATACATTATCCATCAATAAAATGACACAACCATCCAACAAATTCTGTTGTATGGATAAAGACAAAAAGAGCACCTAAATACATTTAAGTGCTCTTTCATCATTGTCATAAAGTTGGAGCGGAAAACGGGATTCGAACCCGCGACCCTCAGCTTGGGAAGCTGATGCTCTACCAACTGAGCTATTTCCGCAAATGGCTGTAAAAATTTCTCTCTACAGCCATGCAAATATCCGTTTTTTACTCGAAATATGCAACGGGATTCTGAAAAATCTCATGCTGTAAAGCAACACACGGATTTCATAGACATCAATCCATTTTGAGTACAGCCAAAAAAGCCTCCTGCGGCACTTCGACATTACCCACTTGACGCATGCGTTTCTTTCCTTTTTTCTGTTTCTCCAGCAATTTACGTTTACGGCTGATATCACCACCATAACATTTTGCAGTCACATCTTTACGTACAGCCTTGACGGTCTCACGTGCGATGATTTTCGCTCCGATGGCAGCCTGAATGGCAATGTCAAATTGCTGACGCGGGATCAACTCTTTAAGCTTTTCGCACATCTTGCGACCAAAATCGTATGCATGCTCGTGATATATAAGAGATGACAATGCATCAACAGGTTCACCATTCAATAAAATATCGAGTTTGGCCAATTTACTCGGTTTGTATCCAGTCTGGTGATAATCAAAGGATGCATAACCTCTTGAAATACTTTTGAGCTTGTCGTAGAAATCAAAGACGATCTCTGCCAATGGCATCTCAAAATTGACCTCTACCCTATCCTGTGTAATAAAGACCTGATTTTTCAAGGTGCCTCGCTTATCAATACACAACTTCATGACATTGCCCAAATAATCGGAATGTGTAATGACTTGGGCCATGATATAGGGTTCTTCAATGTGGTCGATCATCGTAGGTTCAGGCAATCCTGAGGGATTGTGAACATCCACAACCTCACCTTTGCTGGTATATACTTTATACGAGACGTTCGGGACTGTCGTAATGACATCCATATTGAACTCTCGATACAGGCGCTCTTGAATAATCTCCATATGAAGCAATCCCAGGAAACCACATCGGAAACCGAAACCAAGCGCTAACGATGATTCGGGATCATAGGTCAGTGAAGCGTCGTTGAGCTGCAATTTTTCGAGAGAAGCACGCAAATCTTCGTATTGGTCACTCTCGACAGGGTAAATACCTGCAAAGACCATTGGTTTGACATCCTCGAATCCCGCAATCGCTTCGTGGCAAGGATTCTCTACGTGGGTAATCGTATCACCTACTTTTACATCCCGAGAATTTTTGATACCTGAAATAATGTACCCCACATCCCCCGTTTTGAGTTCGTTGCGAGGACACATCTTCAGTTTTAAAACACCGATTTCATCCGCATCGTATTCGCTGCCGGTATTGAAAAATTTGACCCGTTCTCCAGCACGAATCGATCCATTGAAAATTCGGAAATAGGCGATGATTCCTCGAAACGAATTAAATACTGAATCGAAAATCAGTGCTTGTAACGGTTGATTTTCGTCTCCTTGTGGGGCTGGAATACGCTCCACAATAGCCTGCAGCACCTCTTCAACACCGGCACCTGTTTTACCGGATGCGGCCAAAATCTCTTCATGTTTGCAACCCAACAAATCGACGATCTGGTCCTTTACCTCGTCAACCATAGCCGCCTCCATGTCGATCTTGTTGATCACCGGGATGATCTCCAAATCATGTCCTAAGGCAAGATACAGATTGGAAATGGTTTGAGCCTGAATGCCCTGAGTGGCATCAACGACCAGTAAAGCTCCTTCACAAGATGCGATTGCACGTGAAACCTCATATGAGAAATCGACGTGCCCCGGGGTGTCAATCAGATTCAAAATATACTTTTCACCTTGATAAGTATATTCCATCTGAATTGCATGACTCTTGATCGTGATGCCTTTTTCACGTTCAAGATCCATATTGTCTAAAACCTGCGCCTGGAGTTCACGTTGAGACAATGTGTTGGTCACTTCGAGCAACCGATCGGCAAGTGTACTTTTGCCGTGGTCGATATGAGCGATGATGCAGAAATTGCGGATATTCTTCATAGATAATTTTTCGGTGTGACAAAGTTAAGTAAATTTGCGTGTTTTAAAAATAACGAAGTTCGCATGAATACGGTCGCTCGATATGCCTCCTTAGTTAAATTTAGTCATACGGTATTCGCTATGCCGTTTGCTTTGGCGGCATATTGCTATGCTTTATGGAGTACCAATACTCCATTTAACGGATGGCTTTTGGTCAAGGTGTTGTTAGCTATGGTGTTTGCCCGCAACACGGCAATGGGGTTCAATCGCTATGCCGATAGAAAAATCGACGCGCTCAATCCCCGTACGGTTACACGAGACATTCCGGCTGGACGCATCTCGGCTCGTCATGCCTTGTGGTTTGTAATCATAAATGCTCTGCTTTTCGTTCTAACCGCAGGGTGGATTAACTTTCTCGCCTTCTGTCTCTCCCCTATCGCATTAATCGTTTTGTTAGGATATAGTCTTACCAAACGAACTACCGCGTGGTGTCATGTCGTGTTGGGAGTAGCATTGGGTATTGCCCCTGTCGGCGCCTATATTGCGGTAACTGGACAACTGTTTGCGGTTTGGCCCATTCTGATGACCGGCCTGGTTATTACCTGGGTAAGCGGATTTGATGTGATCTATGCGCTACAGGATATAGAATTTGACCGCCAACATGGATTGCATTCGATCCCGGCTCGTTGGGGCGTTCGCGGTGCCTTAATCATTAGCATCTTATTGCATCTGATCAGTGTCTATGCAATCATCATGTTAGGTCTATCCTACAATGCAGGAACTTTTTATTGGATCGGGACAGCTCTGTTTATTGCCTTATTGCTGTTTCAGCATCTTTATGTTACAGCTAAACATTTTGATCGCATCGGGCCCTCATTTGGTTTGCTGAATGGCTTAACCAGTGTATGTTTTGCTGTCTGCGCCATTATTGATCTCTATCTACACTACCACAGTTGCTAAACACCCGCTAAACCGACAGCATGAAAATTTACGATTAATCTATCTGTCGTCTAAGTGTTTTGTTTAAAATATTATCGATTGCAGATCAAATAGCGAATTCTGTGTCTCAACCGAGCTGCGATACCTGAAAGTTTGATGGGAACAACTCCAGGTTGAACCACATACAAAATAAATATAAGGGAGACCGTTGGGTCTCCCTTTATTCTATCATGACTATGATGTGAATTAAATACTTGCTGAGCGTTTAGCCTCCATCAAGATGGTAAATGCACGATGGATATCGTCATCGCTGATTACGACTGTAAATTCGTTGGTCGTACTGATAACTTCTGCAATATTGATATTATCCCAAGCCAACTCCTTGAAGATGTAATAGTAAACTCCAGGACAGATGGCATTTTCAGCAGGTAATTTCACAGTGATCGACGACAGATTCTGAGTCTGTGAAATTTTATGCTCATCAGCAAAAATCTCATCGACTAATGGCACGATCGAACTGCTTACGACCAAAGTCGTTTCGTAGATTCCTTGAGAGAATGTACAAAATACATCTTTCATATTGCGCACACGATCGAGGAGAATCGCCTGTTTTTCGTACAGCGTCGCCGAATTGGTAAATGCAAAATCTGCCAAATTGGAGCGGACAATGATATCACCGATGTTCTCTACCACCTTCTTGAATTTCATGGTTGACATCAATTCAAGGCGTGGCACAAGACGATTCAATGCCATGATTACAGCACTATCATTGACCGATTTACCTACCTGTTTCTCAATCTCCGGTTTAAGCTGCCGTGCCAATGCCGAAAGATTGATCAATCCTTCGACCAATGCACCCTCCAAAAAGGGTTTCTTTTTTATTACCTCTTCTACAGCATTTGGAATAGTCAACATAGCTAAGTCCAGTTTGGTAAATGTGATGATGCAGCGTTATTCCTGCAAATTATCTGTTAAACATTATAAAAGGGTGTACAAATTTATACCCCACTCAATTTTGTTGCAAAAAAAACAAAAGCAAAAGACAAAAACAAACATTTTGATATACTTTTGGGCGAAAATTGGATTAAATGTTTTATTTTATAGTTTTGTGAGGCTGTAAATGTAAAATGCAACGATCACGTTGCCGACATTTTATCCTATACCACTTTGTAATAAAGCAACATAATCAATATGATTAAAGTATTAAAATTCGGAGGAACTTCCGTTGGATCGGCTCAAAACATGAAGCGTGTGGCCGAAATCGTCCGTCATGAGCAGGCTACCATCACAGTTTTGTCAGCCATGTCGGGTACGACTGATGCCTTGGTACAAATTTCCAAACTTGCTGCAGATAAAGATCTAACCGAAATCGAAAAGGTTATCGATACATTGCGTGAAAAATACACTACTTGTATCGAAGGATTATTGGAAACTCATCGAGAGCAGGCTCTGGAACGTATGGAACTTTCATGGGCTACGATTCGTAATGCGGCAACCTTTTTCCATCCTTATACGTCTGAACGGACCATTATTTCACAGGGTGAGTTGCTCACTTCTGCCATCTTTACTTATTATATGATTGAGAGCGGCAGTGAGGCAGTTTATCTGACGGCACCTGAGTTCATGGTAATGGATGCAGACAAAAAGGTTGACACCAAGCTACTCCGTGAAAAACTGACCTCCTTAATTGAAGATAAAAGCAAGTTCTATATCACGCAAGGGTTTATTTGCACCAACAGCAAAGGTGAAATCGACAATCTTGGACGTGGCGGAAGCGATTATAGTGCAGCTCTGATGGGTGCAGCTATTAATGCAGCACAAGTACAAATTTGGACCGATATTGATGGTATGCATAACAATGATCCTCGTTATGTAGATCACACCTTCCCTATTCGGACGATGAGTTTCAGCGAAGCAGCCGAACTGGCCTATTTTGGGGCAAAGATTCTTCACCCTTCGACCATTCAGCCTTGCCAGGATCAAAACATTCCAGTATTGCTGAAAAATACGATGAACCCCGATGCTCCTGGCACGACTATTTCAAATAACGAAGACGCAAATGCCGAATCATTCCATGCCGTGGCTGCCAAAGACAACATTACGGTCATTCGTATCTACTCAGCCCGTATGTTGATGGCTTACGGTTTCTTGCGCAAAGTATTCGAAGTATTCGAGCAATACCGCACCCCGATCGATATGATTACCACTTCTGAAGTGGCGGTATCACTGACCATTGACAATGATGAAAATCTGGATAAAATTGTCGGTACATTGTCCTCGTTGGGTAAAATCGAAATCGAGCGTAATAACTCGATCGTCTGTGTGGTAGGACGTCTCGAGCATTCGGTTACCGGATTGGCAGCACGCGTATTGGACAGCATTCGCCAAATCCCGCTCAAAATGATTTCATACGGTGCCAGTCATCATAGTATTACCATGTTGATTAACACCGCAGATAAAAAACAGACCCTGCAATATTTGAACGACTATCTGTTCGAAAAACGTTAATCGAGCCGCTTGGGTCATAAACTCACAACGAACACATGAGTGCACGATCATACGTCTCGCAGTTGGGACAACTGGAGACGCCATACTACTTTTATGACATGCAACTGCTGCACGATACGCTGACAAAAGCTGTATCGGAAGCCTCCAAATACGGATACAAAATTCACTATGCCCTAAAAGCCAATTTCGATCCCCGTATCGTCTCTGCGGCTCTTCAGGCCGGTCTCGGTGTGGATTGTGTCAGCGGAAACGAAGTGCGCACGGCCATTGAGAGTGGCTGCCCGGCTTCGAAAATCGTTTTTGCCGGTGTAGCTAAAAGCGATCGGGAAATCCGCTATGCTTTGGAGCAAAATATTTTCGCATTTAACTGTGAATCTCTGCAAGAGTTGCAGGTGATCAATGCGCTGGCTGCTGAAATGGGGCGAACTGCGCATGTAGCTCTACGCATCAATCCTGATGTTGATCCGCATACCCATAAAAATATCTCTACGGGACATGCTGACAGTAAATTCGGCATTTCCTATACAGAGATTGACGAAGCGATCCGGACATTGCACACATTACCAAATCTGCGTATTGTTGGCCTGCATTTCCATATCGGTTCACAAATCCGGCAAATGAAGGTTTTTGAGAATTTCTGTTTAAAAGTGAATACCATTAAACAATGGTTCGCAGATCAAGGCATTGAAATACAATATCTGAATCTTGGTGGAGGTTTAGGCGTGGATTATAATCATCCGGATGCAGAACCCATTCCTGACTTTGCCTCCTATTTTGATACGATTCATCGCACTTTACGCCCCGATCCACACCAACAAATTTTGTTCGAATTGGGACGATCACTGGTTGCTCAATGTGGCGAATTGATCACCCGGGTTCTCTATACCAAGAAAAATGCTTTGGGGCGTGATGTGGCTTTGGTTGATGCCGGTATGACAGATCTGATTCGTCCGGCTCTCTATCAAGCTCACCATAAAATCGAATGCTTAACTTCTCAGGGAACGGAATGTTCTTATATGATTGGGGGACCAGTTTGCGAATCCTCTGATATTTTTGATCAAGCTGCCATGCTGCCGCAACTGAAACGTGGAGACCTGCTTACTATTCGCACGGCTGGCGCTTACGGATCAGCTATGGCTTCTCGTTATAATCTGCGGGATCTTCCTCGTAGCATATACAGTGACGAATTGTAATTAGTTAGTTTTCCAATACTGTAAATGGCTGTCCAATTATTGTGACGGCCATTTTTATTATACAGATATAATACAGAGCTAAAAATGTGGTGTCTACTGCAATGAGTTTCATTGAACAGCGTTTATATCGACCAGACTCAAGGATCGGATGAGTACCATACGCAAAAACTCGATCATCTGTTTGACCAGGATGTGCAGTTTTATTGAGAAAGAGAACAAAACGCGGTTGGTAAGGTGGTAACTTTTTTGTACCTTTCGCACGTTAAAATCGAAAAATGCCATGAAAATATCGCTGAACTGGCTAAAAAGTTATATTGACACCTCTCTGAAAGCAGAAGAAATCGCCAATATTCTGACTCATATCGGTCTCGAAGTCGAGGGTATGGAACAGATTGAAAGTATCCGTGGCGGTTTGGAAGGATTAGTTATAGGCAAGGTACTCACCTGCGAACAGCACCCCAATGCCGATAAATTACATGTTACCACCGTTGATTTAGGTCAGGGGGAACCCTTGCAGATCGTTTGCGGTGCTCCGAATGTCGCTGCGGGGAAAAAGGTAGTTGTCGCTACAATCAATACCATGCTCTACCCTACCGGCGAAGCCGAAGGATTCAAAATCAAAAAGAGCAAAATCCGTGGCGTAGAATCATTCGGTATGTTGTGTGCCGAAGATGAAATCGGCATCGGCACCGATCACGCAGGTATTATCCTTCTGCCGGAAGATACTCCGGTCGGCATTCCTGCTCGTGAATACTATCAAATCGAAGATGACTATCTGCTGGAAATCGGCCTGACTGCAAACCGCGCTGATGCTATGTCGCATTACGGAGTAGCGCGTGATTTGGCAGTATATCTGCAATCACATGATATGCCATATAAGCTGAATTTACCTGATGTTTCAGCTTTCCAAGCCGGAAATGTAACAGATAAATCAGTTCAGGTTGAGGTGCTCAACCATGAAGCAGCCCCTCGCTACATGGGACTTACCATTACCGGCGTTAAAGTGGCAGAATCTCCGGATTGGTTGAAAACCCGTTTGCGTTCTATCGGTTTGAATCCGCATAACAACGTAGTTGACATTACCAATTTCATCCTGCATGAAATTGGTCAGCCTCTGCATGCTTTTGACGCTAACAAAATCAAAGGCCGCAAAATTGTTGTACGTACCTGCCCTGAAGAAACCCCGTTTGTCACCCTGGATGGCGTTGAACGAAAACTTTCAGAACGCGACCTGATGATTTGCGACGAAGAGAAACCGATGTGTCTTGCAGGTGTCTTTGGAGGTCTCGATTCCGGCGTGACAGAAGAGACTACCGAAGTATTCCTGGAAAGCGCCTATTTCAATCCGGTTTGGATTCGCAAAAGCGCAAAACGTCATGGACTGAGTACCGATGCATCGTTCCGCTATGAACGTGGTATCGACCCCAATATCGCCCCCTATGCCTTAAAACGTGCAGCACTGCTGGTAACGGAACTGGCTGGTGGTCAGATTAGCTCTCCGGTTACCGATATCTATCCAGAACCGATCCAACCGTTCCATTTTGAGATTTCACTGGATCGCGTAAAACGTTTGATCGGTAAAGATATTCCTGATGAAACCATTCGTAAGATTATTGCCGCTCTTGATGTAAAAATCGAACAAGAGGAAGGTGAAACATTACACGTTGCTGTACCGGCATATCGGGTCGATGTACAGCGTGAAGCTGACTTGGTCGAGGATATTTTGCGTATCTACGGATACAACAATGTAGAAATTCCACAGGCCGTACATTCAACACTTTCCTACGCACCTCACCCAGATCGTGAAAAGGTAACCAATCTCATTGCCGATCTGTTAACGGCAAATGGTTTCAATGAGATTATGAGTAACTCATTGACCAAAGCGGCCTATTACGACGATCTGAAAGCATATAAAGCGGAAAATTGTGTCCGCATTATCAATCCGCTCAGCAGCGATTTGAGTGTAATGCGTCAGACTTTGCTGTTTAATGCCCTGGAGGCTGTCGAATTAAACACCAATCGTCGTAACAGTGATCTGAAACTGTATGAGTTCGGTAACTGCTACTGGTACAACCCAGACAAGGCGTCGGAAGGAGGCTTAGCACCATACAGCGAACAGAACCACTTGTCTATTCTGATTACTGGTGCTGATCACGCTCTTTCCTGGAATACCAAAGCACAACCAACCAGTTTCTATACCTTGAAAGCCATGGTTGAAAAGCTCTTCAACCGAATCGGAATTGATCTTAACAGTGCAGTAATGGAGTCACTGCAGAGTGATCTTTATCGTGAAGCTGTAACCTATAAGATTAATGGCAAACAGATCGTTGAGATGGGTATCGTCTCCAAAAAGATCCGTTCGAAATTCGATATCAAAGCAGATGTATATTATCTCGAAATGAATTTCGATGCCTTCTTGAAACTTACGAAGAACCACAAAGTTACAGTAGAAGAGTTGTCAAAATTCCCCGAAGTGCGTCGCGATTTGGCTCTGTTGGTTGACACCCAGGTAACCTTCTCACAACTGCGTGAAATAGCCTTCTCCGTAGAGAAGAAGCTGTTGAAGAATGTTACCCTCTTTGATGTTTACGAAGGTGACAAATTACCCGCAGGTAAGAAGTCTTACGCATTAAACTTTGTACTGGAAGACACAACCAAAACGCTGACCGATCAGGTGATTGACCGTGTGATGTCAAACTTGATCCGCGAGTTTGAACGTCGAGCTGGCGCGCAAATCCGATAAACGTTTCGCGTTTAGTTACAGATGAAGTTGATGAGCACAATCGCTCATCACCCATAAAGAGCAATTTATCATAAACCCACATTATTACAATGCAGGAAAAAATATTGATTCTCGACTTCGGTTCTCAATACACGCAGCTGATCGCAAGGCGTGTTCGTGAGTTGAATGTCTATTGCGAGATCCATCCTTACAATCACTTTCCCGCACTGGATGAGTCGATCAAAGGTGTGATTCTCTCTGGAAGCCCCTCATCGGTTCGAGATGCGGATGCTCCTCAAGTGGATCTCTCTTCGATCAAAGGCAAACTGCCGCTGTTAGGCGTTTGTTACGGTGCACAATATCTTGCCCAACATTTCGGAGGCGAGGTAAAACCGTCTGCGACTCGCGAATATGGCCGTGCCATGCTCTCCAAAGTGGAAGGTGCCAATCCACTGATCTGCGGTCTCTCTCAGACTTCACAGGTTTGGATGTCTCACGGTGATACGATCACTCGAATCCCAGACAATTTCCAAATTATCGCAAGCACTGAAGATGTACCTGTGGCAGCATTCCAAATTGATGGTGAAAAAACTTGGGGTATTCAATTCCACCCCGAAGTATACCACTCTACGGAAGGCACCCAATTGTTGAAACATTTCGTTGCCGACATCTGTGGATGCAAACAGAATTGGACTCCGGATTCGTTCATCGATTCGACTGTTAAAGAGCTACAGGCAAAATTGGGTAACGACAAAGTGGTGCTCGGTCTCTCCGGTGGCGTTGACTCATCGGTTGCCGCCATGTTGTTGCACAAGGCAATCGGCAAGAACCTGACCTGTATTTTTGTCGATATGGGTCTGTTGCGCAAAAACGAATTCGAGGATGTGCTTCACTCCTACGAGACCATGGGACTCAATGTGATCGGAGTGCGTGCTGGTAACAAATTCCTCTCTGATCTGAAAGGAGTAACAGAGCCAGAAAAGAAGCGCAAGATCATTGGTCGTGATTTTATCGAAGTATTCGATGAAGAGGCTCAGAAACTGACGGATGTGAAATGGTTGGCTCAGGGAACGATTTACCCTGATGTAATCGAATCGGTTTCAGTTAAAGGGCCCTCTGCAACGATCAAGTCTCATCACAATGTAGGTGGGCTGCCCGAAAAGATGGATCTCAAGATTGTTGAGCCGCTGCGTCTGCTTTTCAAAGATGAAGTGCGTCGTGTAGGTCGTCAGCTTAATATCCCCATGGATATTTTAGGCCGTCACCCCTTCCCCGGTCCTGGTCTGGGCATCCGTATCTTGGGTGAAGTAACAGCTGAAAAAGTTAAGGTCCTTCAGGAAGCTGATAAAATTTTCATCGACAACCTCAAAGAGGCAGACCTGTATGACAAAGTATGGCAGGCGGGCGTCATGTTGCTCCCAGTACAGTCTGTCGGTGTTATGGGTGATGAGCGCACATACGAAAACTGCGTAGCCCTTCGTGCTGTAATCTCGACCGATGGTATGACTGCCGATTGGGTGCATCTGCCCTATGATTTCTTGGCCAAAGTCTCTAATGAGATTATCAATCGTGTCAAAGGAATCAACCGCGTTGTCTATGACATCAGTTCTAAACCACCCGCAACAATTGAATGGGAATAAACCCCCGAACATATTAATAAAAAAGAGGAAGCAGAGCTGTTTCCTCTTTTTTTGTTCCTTTTATGAAACGAGGGTTATAATTCTTGCCATTCAAATAGCAACGTTCTGTTGGTCCGTTTATTCTGTACAATTGTCTGCAATCAGCCGATTAGGCCATATTTTTTCAGAATCTGAAACAATATTTGAGCTATCTTTGCAGTTCTCTCCACAGAAAAAACGATAGTCACTATGAAATCTCAACAAGACCTTGCAACCGCTAAACTGGAAAAAGAGAAAGTAGGCAAACTTCTGCTCCACTATTCGATTCCGGCAATTATCGGTATGGTGGTTACATCGTTGTACAATATTGTCGATCGTGTCTTTATTGGTCAAGGAGTCGGTCCAATGGCTATTTCTGGTTTAGCCCTAACATTCCCACTGATGACTCTCTTTACAGCAATCGGAACGTTGGTCGGAGTCGGCGCAGCAGCACGTTTGTCAATCGTATTGGGTATGAAGGACATCAAATGGGCCCGAAATATTCTTGGCAATGCCTTTATTTTGACCTTTATCCTTTCCATCATCGTCACATCCATTGCCCTGATTTATCTCCCTGAAATTCTCACGGCTTTCGGTGGAAGTCCGCAGACCTTGCCTTACGCTATCGATTATTTGCGTATTGTGATTCCAGGTAGCGTATTGATTAATTTGAGTTACAGTTTCAGCAATATGATGCGAGCCTCGGGCTATCCTCATAAATCCATGTATACATTGCTGATCGGTGTCACCATGAATGTGATCCTGGATCCAATTTTTATTTTCGGCATGGAGATGGGCATCAAAGGAGCAGCCTATGCTACGGTAATCTCGATGTTTGTCAGCACACTGTTTGTGATGAGCCACTTTTTCAATCCCAAACATGTGGTGCATTTTGAACGAGGCTGTATGAAGCTCCGTGGATACATTATTCGTAATATTACATCAATCGGCATGGCACCATTCCTGATTAATGTTGCTGCATGTGGTGTGAATGTGATCATGAACCATCGCCTCGTTACGCATGGTGGAGACCTCGCTATCGGTGCATACGGAATTTTTAATAGTTATGCCATTCTAATCGTGATGAGCGTTATGGGGTTATGTCAGGGAATGCAACCTATTATCGGCTACAATTATGGGGCACAAAAGTATAAACGGGTTAAAGATACGCTATTGCTTACCTTGCGCGTAGGGACCCTGATTATGATAATCGGGTTTGCTGCCTGTGAAATTATTCCCGGCTGGCTGGTTAGTGCTTTTACGACTGACCCAGAACTCAAAGAGATGGCGGTTAAAGGCATTCGTATTGCCTTCATGCTATTACCTGTTGTCAGTCTCCAAATTATTGTATCCAACTTCTTTCAATCCATCAGCAAAGCTGGCAAGGCAATTTTTATGAGTCTATCACGCCAAGTCATCTTTTTAATCCCAGCCCTTTACTTTTTCTCAGAGTGGCTCGGTTTAACTGGAGTTTGGCTTTCAATTCCATTTTCTGATTTACTGGCTGCGATCGTTGCGGTCATCTTACTGATGAAAGAGAAAAAAGCTTTTTATCCGACGGAACGACTGCGAGCAAAATAAATATATGCTAATCCTAAGGGCCATGACAGAATTGATACTGTCTGACAAGTCTGTCTTATTCACATAGCGTACTCTTCAAGCTAATCATTGATCTTTGTTTGAAGGGCATGAATTTCAACCATTAACAGGCCTGTCACTAAAGAAAGTGGTGTAATAAATTAGCATAATAGATCACTTGATATTAAGTAAATAGGAATACTCCATCTGAAAAATCCCTATATTAGCATAATCAATAAGTATCATAATACACATACCATGAGTCTGGAAATAGAAATCAACAATGGCATCAAACAAGCCATGTTGGGGAAAGAAAAGGTTAGATTGGCTGCACTGCGGGCCATTAAAGCAGAAATTCTTTTGGCAAAAACGGCTGATGGATCTGATGAAATCAGTGATGCAGCTATTCTGAAGATCATTCAAAAGTTGGTTAAACAACGTAAAGAATCAGCTGCCGTCTATACAGCAAACAACCGGCCCGAATTGGCTGAAAACGAATTAGCCGAGGCAACTTGTTTAGAGGTATATTTGCCGAAACAGTTAGAAGGTGCCGAATTGGAAAATATCCTCAAAGAGATCATTGCTCAGGTAGGGGCTAAAACTCCTGCAGATATGGGTAAAGTGATGGGCGTAGCAACCAAAAAGTTAGCCGGTCAGGCTGACGGTCGAACAATTTCAGAAACAGTCAAACGTTTACTATCATAAAAGGCTTCTTAATGAATCATTTGAAGCCATTGCGGGTCCATATTCATAGTATCCACAATTAAAACGTTTCATTATGAAAAGGAATCTGATTTTGACAGTCATCGGTTTACTGGCTTTGAATGTAACAGCACTTTGGGCTGCAAAACCATCGCAAAGTGAAATTCAACAGGCTCTTGCAGAGGTAAAATCGAAAATTGAAAGTCAAGATTATACCATTAACGTAAAAAATGCCACCCCTTTGAAAGGCGGTAGTATTGCTGTTGAGAACTCGTTACTGGTCATAAATGGCAACAAAGCCAGTTCTTCCTTGCCCTATTGGGGAAGCGGTTACAATTCCTTCAACAACGATGAAGGAATGCGTTTCCAAGGGACGATTACGGATTATAAAATCACCGAAAACAAAAAAGACCGATTGGTGGTTGCATTTAAAGTGAAAGCAGAAACCGGTAGAATTTACCAATTCAAATTGGAAGTCTATTATAACGGTTCTACATTTATAAGTACCACATGTACCAATTTGGATCCGATGCGTTACATCGGACAATTGAGGCCCAGCGGTATAGATTAAATAAATTTTAACCTACAAATTTCGATATAAGGTCTTCGATTCCTCGAAGACCTTTTTTATTAAACTTAATTTTGAATCCACAAAGAAAATTTAACAGGGAAATTGTTTTTGTATAATCAATTTCTTATCTTTAAAAGACTTAATCACCTAACTCCACATTACCATGAAAAGTAAATTCTTCCTTTCTTGTCTGTTCGTCATGAGTATCGGATTGACAAGCGTTTTTGGAGCGAAACCTACAGCAACGCAAATTGCTCAAGCTGCAGCAAGACAAAAAGCATTGGTGGAGAGTAAAAACTATACGCTTTATCTCACTCAAGGATCAGGATTATCAGGTGGAAGTATCTCTATTTCGGCCATCGTACGAATCAATGGATCTGAGATATTTTCATCACTACCCTATTGGGGCAATGGACGATCTGCTATGTTATCATCTGATTTAGCAATGCGTTTTCAAGGTACAATCAGTGATTATCAAGTAACAGAAGGTAAGAAAAATAAAATAACTGTTTCGTTTAATGCTGCTGAACCGGGCGGTAAAACCTATAAATTCCGCTTTACTGTTTATTATACAGGACGGGTTGATTTATCCACAAGTGCAACAGCATTGGATCCCATGCGGTATTCTGGAAGCATAGGACAAAGCAGCGCAGTGGACACCGAAGGACGATAATCAAATCTTCATTCATGAAAACAGGATCGTATCAACACGGTCCTGCTTTTCTTTTATAAGTACATAATCACATGCGTTGGAAAGTCACAAACCGAACCTTATTGTTATTTGCTGGACTGGTCTGGGTAATTGCCGGTACCAATATTTTGCGCATTGGAATACAAACCTGGTTGGTTGATCGACATGCATGGTTAATTAATATCGGATGGGCAATATTAATTTTCTGCATATTCTTTTTTGGCATATTCAACCGCATGTTTCATAAGCACACCCAACGCATCAGTACAAAACAAGAACAAAATTGTCCATTTGCTTTCTTTGACACTAAAGGATGGTTCATCATGATCTTTATGATCACATTAGGGATCGTGGTACGTAAATTGCACCTCCTTCCGTTAAGATTTATTGCTGTGTTTTATTCGGGATTATCCTCAGCATTAATTCTGACGGGATGTATGTTTCTGTACCGCTGGTGGACACATAAGCAACATCCATAAACACTTTCAGTTATGCATTAATATTATTAAACCAATTTATAAATCAATGTATTATGGAAAATTTGTTAACGTCATTGATCGAACACTCAAAACAGGCTGTTAAGTATTGGTGGCTTACATTACTGACAGGTATTGCACTGCTGGTGATTGCTATTATTATTTTTGCCTATCCGGCAATGAGCTATTTAGGGTTATCCATGCTCTTTGGATGGATGATCCTGATTTCAGGCATCTTCAGCGTCATTGTTGCAACGAGTAACAAACATTTCATCACTGGACGAGGATGGACGCTCGCTGGGGGAATCGTTGAAATTATGCTGGGTGTCATTTTAGCATTCAACGTTATTCTTTCAGCTGAAATACTCCCAATCTTCTTAGGTTTTTGGTTGATGTTTCGTGGATTTAGAGCAATCGGTTTAGGAGGTGATATGTATACTTTATCTATTCCGGGCGCAACATGGACAATCATTTGCGGTATTTTGCTGATGCTCTGCTCAATGTGGATCCTACTGCAACCAGTTGTCGTTGGAACCTCAATGGTAATTATTTGGGTTGGTATATCACTACTGTTTGCTGGGATTGCAGCCATTATGTTAGCCATGCAACTGAAATCTGCTCATAAACATTTGCAAGCAGAATAATCATTGCAATGCCTATGTTTTATGTATCCATATGATCATATGAAATATGAAAACAAAAAAGAGAGGACATTCTGGTCCTCTCTTTTTTGTTTATGCTAATTCAAATTAAAACAGATCAATTTGCAATTTCGCATATGCTCGTCCTGTCTTTTCACGTGCTTCGGCAACATCTTTGCCACGAGCCAACAAAACAGCCATACGACGATGACCGTGAACTTCAGGTTTGCCAAATATACGCATTTGGGTATCTGGTTCCGACAATACGTTTTCAAGATTAGAAAATTCCACTTGATCGGTATCCCCTTCTACAACGACAGCACGAGATGCCGATGGACCATGGAAAGCAATATTCGGAATAGGCAACCCAAGAATCGCTCTCACATGCAGGGCAAATTGGGAAAGATCCTGTGAAATCATGGTAACCATTCCTGTATCATGAGGGCGAGGAGAGACTTCACTAAAAATAACTTGATCTCCTTTAATGAACAGCTCAACACCGAAAATGCCCCAACCTCCTAACGCATCGGTAATCTTTTTAGCTATATCATGAGCCTGAGCCAATAATGCAGGCGACATGGGTTGGGGTTGCCAAGACTCACGATAATCACCGTCTTCTTGATAATGTCCGATAGGTTCAAGGAAAGAGGTGCCTCCGACGTGACGTACTGTCAACTGCGTGATTTCATAATCAAACGGTACAAAACCTTCGACAATGACACGACCTTCCCCAGCACGTCCGCCATGCTGTGAAATATACCACGCTTCTTGAATGTCCTCTTCAGAACGAATAACACTTTGTCCATGCCCTGAAGAGCTCATGACCGGTTTGACAACGCAAGGAATTCCTATTTCATGTACAGCCTGTACAAACTCCGTTTCGTTCGATGCAAACCGATAGGGAGATGTAGGTAAACCCAACTCCTCAGCAGCCAAACGACGAATCCCTTCACGATTCATGGTCAATCGAGTAGCATTAGCTGTTGGAACTACATGATAACCCTCTTTTTCCAACTCCAACAAAGTATCGGTTGCAATTGCTTCAATTTCAGGAATGATATAATCAGGTTTCTCCTTCTCTATAATCTCACGTAATTTTTTTCCATCTAACATGGATACCTCGTAGCTGCGATGCGCCACCTGCATAGCCGGGGCATCACGATAACGATCCAAAGCTACAACTTCAATACCATACCGTTGCAATTCAATAGCGATCTCTTTACCCAACTCTCCAGATCCGCACAGCAAAGCCTTCTTACCGATCGGAGAAAATACCGTTCCAATTTTTACCATAGCAAATGAATTTTACACAAAGATAGCCGAATCGGTCCGATTCACAACAAAATATTGTGGATAAAATTTTTGACAGCAAAGACATTCAAAATTGCCAATTCATAGAGTTATTATATATTTGCATATTACACTACATACAAATCCTTTCCATGAAAAAACGGTTAACAATTTTCACCATACTTTTAGCGTTAACATGTGGCGCACAACAGGCTGCAGCTCAAACGTATATTAAACTAAATGGGCTGTACGCTTTAGTTGGATTGATCAACCCCGCTGCAGAGTTTACCATTTCTCCCCACTCCACCTTTCAAACCGAAATTGTTATTTCACCATGGAAAGAGATCGGAAATAACGGAAAGCATATGCTTTTTGGTATTTTCATGAATGAATATCGACGCTATTTTCGTCAACATAATGACGGCTGGTACCTGGCTGGAAATATCGGAATGATGGCTTTTGATATGTCCAAACCAGAATTTCGCGGTGGAAAGATTCAATTAGAAAACCGCTATTGTAAAGGGTATGGCTTTATGGCAGGACTTGCTGTCGGATATGAATATAAGTTCAAAGAACGCTGGCTGTTGGATGCCTACGTCGGCTGGTCGTATATGGCCAGTTGGTATAATGGCTATAGCTTAGACGGTGTTATTGATATGGAACCCAACCGGCCTACCCCTCCACCAAATCCTGATCCTTGGAATGGTTCAGCAGAATGGTTGCCGAATAAAATAGGCGTATCCATTGGGCTGTTAATCTGTGACCCACATCGCAAAAAGAGATAAAACTACATCGATATTATTTCATTTGTACTAATTACTTTTTATATAACAATCGTCATGTCTGAAGAAACTGTAAAGAACGATTCAGCAACTGAAGAGATCGATCTGCTGGAATTGGCAAAAAAATTATGGGATAAACGACGTTTCATAGGCAAATATGCCATCATTGCAGCAGTTGTTGGGTTAATCGTCGGTTTTAGTATTCCTCGCGAATATACGTCTGGGGCCAAAATGGCACCAGAAGGATTGGAAAATACCAAAGGAAATAGTTTGGCAGCATTAGCAGGATTTGATCTTAGCTGTGGTGAAAACATGGAAGGAATCAATTTAACTCTTTATCCAGATGTGGTACAAAGCACACCTTTTATGGTTGAATTGAGTCAAATTCCTGTTCAACCTAAAAACAAAAACGAGATGAGTCTTTATGACTATATATCCGACGAAATATCAGTTCCATGGTGGAATTATATTATTAAAGCTCCAATGAAACTAATGAGTTGGCTTGCATCAATCGGAAAAGATAAAGATAGTTCAATACAAAATATTAATCCCAAAGCATTATCTCATAAACAAAGAATAACACTAAACGGCCTTGCAGCACGTCTCAATATAACTGTAGATAAAAAAACTGGAGTAATTTCTGCATCGTCGACTATGCAAGATCCGGTCGTTGCTGCCGCTGTAACAGACTCGATGATTCGCAAACTAGAAGAGTATATGGCTGATTATCGGACAGAAAAAGCTAAACGAGATTGCGATTTTACACATGAGTCTTATATAGCAGCACAAGAACGATATCGTACTGCACAACGTAAATATGCGGCTTACATGGACGCTACACAAAATACGACACGTCAATCTGTGGTTGCAGAACAAGACCGATTACGTAATGAAGTTACTCTCGCATATGGAGTGTATAGTCAATTAGCCCAACAACTTGAAATGGCCAGAATTAAAGTACAAGAACAAACTCCATGTGTCACTGTTATTGAGCCTGCAGGTATCCCAACCATAAAATCAAACACCAGTAAAGTTGTTATTTTGATTGCTTTTGTATTTTTAGGTGTAGTTATAGCATCCGGATACGTATTAGTAAAAGACATGTTTCTAAAAAACGATAATACGACTGAGATTTCAGACAGAAAATCAGACACACAGGTGGTATAAGTTGCTATAGTCTCTATGTATAACGGTCCGATGCCATCCCGATATACAACTCTTCAAGTTGAAAAGACACAACGAATCAAAAACTCTGAGAAATAAAGAATCTGTACGAACAGAGGAATATAGATTTTTTTAATATGTTTTTATTACGTCAATATAGATATATCCTTCCTGGAAAATAAATAAACAATGAAGCGGGCTGTTCGATGAGGGACAGCCCGCTTCATTTACATAATCAGACATTTATCGAACAAAAAGTAGTTCCCGATATTTAGGCAATGGCCACTTTTCATTATCCACAACCTGTTCCAGTTTATCGATATGGTAACGTATCTCCTCGAACAAGCTGGCAACTGTGTCGTGATAAGCGATTGCTTTTGTACGTTCACAATCGATCTTATTAGCCACTTTGCGCGCATCAACTAATTTAACAGTCAGTTTCTGGATGTCCGCGATGTGAGCAGAAATCTGTTCCACCAGTGCGATATCACGGGCTGACACATTCTTCCACTGTTCGTCACTGAAAAGAGCTTTCAGTTTAAATATCTTATCCAACAATGTACTCTCATAAGAAGAGGCTACCGGCAGAATATGATTCATTGCCATGTCACCCAAGACACGAGCTTCGATCTGAATCTTCTTGGTATAGGTCTCCCACATCACTTCAGTACGTGCTTCAAGCTCTTTTTTATTCAGGACGTGGGTACGTTCAAACATGGCAACGCTGTCAGCAGCCATATACTGATCGAACATTAATGGAGCCGAAACTTCACAATCCAAACCACGACTTGCAGCTTCAGCTTTCCACTCGTCAGTATATCCATTCCCATCGAAATGAATAGCTTTGCACTCCTCCACATATTTTCTCAATTCGTCATATATAGCCTGCATTACGCCTTCACCATTGGAAACGCGAGCATCGACAGCCGCTTTAAAGGCATTCAACTGATCGGCGACAGCTGTGTTGAGAACGGTCATTGCACCTGCACAGTTGGCTGAAGAACCTACTGCACGGAACTCAAAACGGTTACCAGTAAAGGCAAACGGCGAGGTACGGTTACGATCGGTGTTATCGAGCAACAATTCGGGAATATGAGGAATCCCTTCCATTTTAAACCCGCTCTTGCCGCTAAATACAATATCACTTGCCCCGTCACTGCTAACCATTTTATCCAATATATCAGACAGCTGGCGTCCCAAGAATACAGAAATGATTGCTGGAGGAGCCTCATTGGCGCCCAAACGGTGTGCATTGGTGGCACTCATAATGCTGGCTTTTAACAAACCGTTATGTTTGTACACGGCCATCATGACATTAACCAAGAAGGTAATGAACTGTAGATTATCTTTTGGGGTTTTGCCTGGAGAAAGCAAATTGACGCCGGTATCAGTACCCAAAGACCAGTTACAGTGCTTGCCCGAACCATTAACGCCTTTGAAGGGTTTCTCATGCAACAGGGCCCGGAAGCAATGCTTGCGACATACCCGTTTGATAGTGGACATCAAAAGCAGATTATGGTCATTTGCCAAATTGGCTTCTTCATATACTGGAGCCAATTCGAACTGATTTGGTGCAACCTCATTGTGACGGGTTTTCACAGGAATACCTAATTTCCAGCACTCATACTCCAGATCTTTCATAAACGCCATCACACGAGTTGGAATAGCTCCGAAATAGTGATCTTCGAGCTGTTGGTTTTTGGCGCTTTCATGTCCCATTAAAGTACGTCCGGTCAACATCAAATCTGGACGAGCTGCCCACAATCCTTCATCGACCAAAAAATACTCCTGTTCCCAGCCAAGATAAGATATTACCTTGTTGACGTTCTCGTCAAAATATTTGCAAACTGAAACGGCGGCTTTATCGACTGCTTCCAAAGAGCGGAGCAATGGCACTTTGAAATCGAGAGCTTCACCGGTATAGGCGATAAAAATGGTCGGAATGCAGAGCGTTGTATCTACAATAAATGCTGGAGATGTGGCATCCCAAGCGGAGTATCCGCGAGCCTCAAACGTATTACGGATACCTCCATTGGGGAAACTGGAGGCATCGGGTTCCTGTTGAATCAACAATTTACCTGAAAACTCCTCGATTACTCCACCTTGACCATCAGGCTCTACAAAGGCATCATGTTTCTCGGCAGTACCGCCAGTCAATGGCTGAAACCAATGGGTATAGTGAGTAGCCCCCATATCCATTGCCCACTGACGCATTCCTGACGCTACGCTATCCGCCAAATCACGTGCTAAGGCTTTGCCATGTTTCATGGTATCGAGCAGAGCTTCGTAGGTTTTCTGAGGAAGATATTTACGCATCTTATCCTCTGTAAACACATACATCCCATAATACTCTGATGGACGCTTTTCCGGGGTAGGAACCGCCAAAGCTTTACGCTTGATCGCATCTTCCACCATTTTAAATCTCAATGTTGCCATTTTAGACTGTTTTATGAATTGTTGATCTATTGGAATCATGATCAATTCCACTGCAAATATCAAAATAATTTTCCATTCATCAAATTTTTAAGGGGTATTATTTAGAAAATAAATAAAAATTACATTATACCCCCATAAAAATACGGGTATATGATCAAATTTTTACTTTTATTTCATAGACTATCTGCCACCAACTTCGCAATAAAGATTGATATAGCATAAAAAAGAGCCGACGATTTGTGTCGTCAGCTCATTATAGTTATTTCACTTTATTTGAAAAGTTATCTTTTTCTATGGATGCTACCTATAATATTAAGCCCTTTTAGCATTAAACTCATCGAGAGCTTCATAAAATGCAACAATATTGGCAGCCGGAACCTCTGGAGGTGTATCACATCCTGAAGAGAGTACAAAATTATTATAATCTTTAGTACGTTCGAGCAGTTCTGCAGTTGCAGCTTTCATCTCTGCGGGCGATGCAACTTTAAATAAGGCAACCGGATCAAGATTACCCATGACAAGCATTTCAGAAGGGGTATCCTCCAGGGCTTTTACCATATCGATCTTATTGCCGAAATGCTGCGCCCAAGCCCCTGTAGCAACCATCGACTGTGTACAATGACCTGTATTGCCGCAATTATGCAAGACAACTATGAAACTTTCATCCTGTACTGCTTCGATAATCTCTTTCAAATAAGGTGTTGCAAATTTCAGACAATCATCATTGGACAACAATCCAGCCGCAGGTTCTGCAATGACTACCCCATTCGCTCCGACCTTTTTGAGTTCCAAGCAATACTTTTTGATAAACTCTGTACATTTTTGCAGCAGTAACTCGATTGTCTGAGGCTCCACATAGCATGCCATCATAATCTCTGTCATATCGAACAACCGACCTGCTAATGAAAATGGGCCAATACATCCCGCCAACGTCGGTTTATCCGTAATGTTTTCAGCGGCCAATTTATTTGCCAAAAGATATTGCGGTACACGTCCCTTGGTCAGATCAGGAACCTCCAGTTTGGCCACCGAATCATAATCAGTCACCAAACGGCCCACTACACTTGGCACCTCATTTTTAGGAAAGGAGATTTCACAGCCGAAAGCTTCTGCTTCCACTGTCAAATCCATAATAACCGTCGCCGCTACACTTTGCGGATATGCCTCATTCACAGCTTTAATCGCCTCGTAATGCACGCGACCATCGGTTACAGCATCATACACCTCTCGACCGATCATTTCGATCCCAGGGTGAGTCATAATCGGAAGAACACTTCTTTTTTTGCTATTCATCAGGCCTTTAGCCCAATCTCGCATATTCCTCATAAAGGTTGTTAATTAGGTATTTAGGTTTTATTCGGAAGTTTCGTTGAAGCGTGTCGTCGAAAACAGCGTACCATAGGACAAATATCACAGCCGCTAACCTCTTGTCGTACTTGGTCTCCGATAGCGATAATGCCACTGAGCGACTTGACAGGATACATCAAAAAACCGTCTGACAAACGGACTCCGCAAGGATTTCCGCCTAATAAATCAAACAGTGGTCGTTGATCGGACACGGGCCAATGGCAATATCCCGGGCTAAGATGGTGAGAAAAACGTTGGGGTATTATCGCATCTGCCAACCGTTTTTCTACATAAGCACCCAATTTCACCGCAATCGTCGAACCGATAGCATCTGCAATGTATTGCGACAGAATATCAGCATCCTTATTGCTGGTCAATTCAGCACATAGGCGTTCATATTCCTCTCCAGCCGTAGCCACAAATACTGCAAATTGTTTTGCCCCCCGCATCACGTTTGCGACAGCAGTTCCCGAATTAAACGTTACGCCATTAATCTCGATACTTTTCGAATGAACCATACCATCGAAAATATCCAGACAATAATGAGTCTGGATATTTTCAAAAGTACAGAGCAATCCGGAGATTAACTGTAATACATTTTCGTCAGGGAGATGGGGACCATAACCAATTGCATCAGCAACATCAGCCGATGTTATTTCCAATGCAGTAAATGGTACGGTACGGCACTCCATTGCTTCCGAGTGACAAGATCCTATGCAGAAACCAAACGACGAGCCAACGCTACAGCCTCACTGGCATCTTCGCTGTAACCGTCTGCGCCAACCTGCTCAGCAAACATGGCCGTAACAGGAGCGCCACCTACCATCACTTTCACCTGATCACGCAATTCATCAGCTTTCAGAGCTTCAATTACATCTTTCATATAGTTCATGGTAGTAGTTAACAGTGCTGACAAGCAAAGAATATCGGCATTGTTTTCTTTAATCGCTGCAATAAATTTATCGCTCGGCACATCCACTCCGAGATTAATCACCTCAAAGCCACATCCTTCCAGCATTGAAGCGACGAGGTTCTTTCCGATATCATGCAAATCGCCTTTGACGGTTCCGATCACCACTTTGCCCAAGGTGGTCGAAGCATCGCCTTTCATCAGCGGTTTGAGAATATCCAACGAACCTTTCATAGCTCGAGCTGCCATCAGCAGATTGGGAACAAACGCCTCGCCCCGTTGGAAACGCTGTCCGACCTCTTCCATGGCCTTGATCATATATCCATTAATAATGGCCTGTGGTTCTACACCATCGGCAATCGCCTGATTGGTTACATCTACGGCCTGCTCCAATTTACCATTCAAAATGGCTTCATAAAGCAAATTCAAATCAACCATAGCAGTTAATACAAGTTTGGTGGTTTAATATAAAGTCAACGAAATAAAGGTACTAATTTTTTTTCAGATCAAAGAGTCAGATTCCCACAAATCCCAATTACCACAACGGTTTTGTACGCAACCATCAATCCGACAATTGTATTCATCTCATCATTTCCTTCTCCATCATACGAAAAAGTCGGAACATACAATCCTGTACATTCCGACATACATCAATCTGTAAACGAATATTATCGTTTTGTCTGCAATTGTCAATTTAACATACCGATCGCCTTAGCCCAAGCCGTTTCTGCATAAGCTGCGCCATATATGGGGAAAACATCCTGCGACACATAGGTCGATATTCCACAATAATTTACACATTGAAACATTGCTCCATAAGCGCTATAGATCCAATCAGTACAATCCGAATAGACAACTGTTTTGGCCAACTGAGATTGGAATGCTTCAAATTGAGAGCTCCCCTCAGCAAATTGCTTGAAATAATCCTCCATATCATAAAAGACATGGCGAGTCAGACTTTCAAAAGGCTGCACGTCATCAAGATCTATGGTCGGATCTGGAAAGGCCTCATGAAGATTACGGACTGCAGTAGCCAGTGGTTCCAATTCTGAAGTATTAATCAACGCCACCGAAGCAGACTGTACACTGCTACTATATCGATATGAATCCACAAATGCTTGACAAATTCCCTGCAAATTCAAGGTCTCTTGAAAAAACAGCGGGGTTACATCTGTGTACGGAAAGCCGTCACCCATCACCTCAGTTGGCGATGCAATTATATATTGGGCAGTGTTACGAAGATCATACAATGCCTCTATCGATGACATAAAGCAAGCGTCAAAAAGCAGAAAATCAAGTTTTCGATCGTGAGGCAAGGCTGCAACCATATCGGAAATCTCCATATCGCCTCCAAAAGCTTTAGTCGGCAACGCATCCGACATCTGGGTCCAAATTTGTTGCTCCATGCCCTGCAATGGTTGCGAAATTTCTTCGCCGATAGGTTTGCTGCGTTGATTCGTGATGTTCAAATCCGCAGGAATCCACCCTGTTGCATGCCCCCACATAATCAACCCATATGAATCAGCCGGAAATTGTTGTACGGTTGTATTCCAAACACGTTGCAATACCTCGGCTGAGGTTGGGTCTTCTTTACCATATTGAGCCACTTCAACCATGGTTTGATCATCATTTACACGGTACAAAGCCGCATTCCCCGGATATCGATTGACATATACAATCAAATTACCCGACAAACCTTCCATTCCTGCAGCCATATCTGCAAGATTCAGTTCAGCCTGCGAAGTCAAATTACTGACCGCCATATAGACCAACACCGTGCGATCAGCCTTAATTGGAGGAGTAGTTTCTGGCTCCTTTTTACAAGAGATCAACATTAACCCCGCCAGCACAATTAATACCAACTTCTCCATGGAAAGGAAGTATTTACTTACAGAATATCTATGCATTATACCGTTCATGATTCCGATGAATGAACATCTTTAATCCCTTACCCTTCTTCACTTGTGTAGGCCAATGCTCTATTGCAATAGGTCCATCCACCTCATTTGCGTGTTACAACACTCTTTGTAATATTAAGCTCCATCTAATTAACATATAAGGCTGAGCTGTCATATTCAAAAGAAATCACCTTCCAAAGTATTTAGGTCTTTAACACAAAGTCTGAAAATGCGTAGCTATCGGAAAAACAACAACCACAGAAATGACAAACGCCTCTCCGGACTCATTACCAGGAGCGTCCGCCGCCACCTCCGCCAGACATACCGCCTCCGAAGCCGCCAAATCCGCCGGAAGATCCTCCTCCAAAACCACCATGCCCCCCTATAAACACAGGAGGAATCCAAACGAAACGGCGTCCACCACTACTTCCACCATTATCGTCTCCGTGGTTACCGCCATGTCCACGACTAAAAAAGAATAAAAAGACTAACAATATAAAGAACAAAATTGCACCACTTGTCAATCCTGCAGGCGCACCCTGCCGGCTATATTGATCAGCCGTAAATTCCCCTTCGGTCAATTGCATTAATACCTGGACGGCACGATCGGTTCCGGTAAAATAGTCTCCTTTGCGAAAAGACGGTAACATCTCGCGGTCGATGATACGCCCAGCTGTAATATCTGGCACTACTCCCTCTAAACCATACCCCACAGCAATAAAAACTTCACCATTGCTATCCAGCGTTTTAGGTTTTAGCAAAATCAACAGACCATTATCCTTCCCTTGCTGTCCAATCCCCCACTTATCATACAATCGTTGGGCATATTCCCCAGGGGCATAGCCTTCCAAATCGGCGACCGTCACAATGGCAATTTGCGTGGAGGTTTTGCGATCAAACGCAACCAATTTCTGTTCTAAAGCCTGCTGTTGCTGAGGTGTAAACACTCCGACAAAATCATTCACCAAGCGCTTAGGAGACATCGGTTCTGGCAGATTTTGGGCTATCACCGAACTGACAGCCAGCAAACCGCCACAAAAGAGCACCAAAAACTGTTTAAACAGCTTTGACCCTAATATTGTTTTCTTGCTCATCAGCATCTATATGGGCAATTTATTCAAAGCTAACTTGTGGAGCTTGCTGAGCACCCTCTTCCGCCTCAAAATAGCTCAACGGGGCGAAACCAAACATACCGGCAACCATATTGCGCGGAAACATTTTGATCATTGTGTTGAATTGGCGAGCAGATTCGTTATACTTACGCCGTTCCGTAGCGATACGATTCTCGGTTCCTTCCAATTGTGTCTGTAAATCCAGGAAGTTTTGATTGGCTTTCAGATCGGGGTAATTCTCACTAATTGCCATCAAACGGCTCAATGCCGATGACAACTCCCCTTGTGCCTCCATATATTTGGACATGGCTGCTGCATCGTCAATATTCAGCTGTGTCTGTGTCGCTTTAGCTCTGGCCTCGACTACCTGGGTTAAAGTCGATTCTTCATGTTGAGCGTAACCTTTAACAGTAGCGACCAAATTAGGGATCAGATCAGCCCGACGCTGGTATTGATTTTCAATATTTGCCAACTGAGCTTGGGCGGCCTCATTGGCTGTAACCATACCATTATAGGTACTCTTAAACCATGAAAATACAACCAACACGACAACGACTATAACAGCCAATATAATTAAACCTTTCTTTTTCATTTTAATTTACGTAGTAGTTAATGTAAAACAAATTAATTATTTCTAAATCAGTTACCATTTGATCTTTTGAGTCCGTTTTTTCAACGGAATACCATTGAACTCCCAACCGGCAGACTCCTTTTCAGGCATCTTTTCGGGACGGCGCCAATACATGCGTTCGAAATTGAAATAATATCCTTTTACGCCTCCTGGCAATCGAAATGCCAACGGAATATACTCGGTCGTTCGACTGACTACCCGCCGGGTTCCGTAATCGAGATTCAAATAGGCCATCATATCCGTTGCATGCGTGAACGACAACACATGCCATGGCGAGGCCTCCTTCAATCCGGTACCCGATGATTGAATCGTCTTGATCACCATTTGCAAACGCCTATAATTTATTTTTTCCTGAACCTTATTCCCGATTGCCCCGTAACCATACACCAAGATATTCAAATTTCCCGGACAAAATGGGTCATACTTCATCACCTCAGTGGCCAAATCGATGATTTTTTCAGCATTTGCCAACGACAATGAATCTTTAGTCATTGCCACCAAACGCAACAGATCTTCTTTGACTTGCGGTTTATCGAAAGGCTCATATTCGGGTTGCCACGCATAACCGTAATAAAGATGACGGTAATCCTCCAGAGTTAACGTCGTATCCCCTTCCATATAACGCATAAATAGAACTGGATAATAATAAGGGGACATTCCATTTAGTACATCCTTCAATATTTGATCGTTATCAGGAACTTGTGGACGGTACAACGTAGAATCTTGGGCCGAAACCGAGATCATTGTCCCCAGGGAGACAACGGCCATCAACAACAAAATATAAAATCTTTTACACATAAATCATTGCTTTCCGTTTGTCATAATAACGATAAAAATAACAATTTATTTGCAAAAACACGTTACAACGTCCCCTCTACATAAAAAGAGACGAGCAGAGAGAGTTCTCCGCCCGCCTTACGTACCGTTTATTAATCAGCCACGGAAAAACGGTATTGACTATGGCTGGTATATAACTGTCCCGGATCGAGTCTGACCGAAGGCCATGTGGGATGATTCGGGGAATCGGGAGCATGTTGTGGCTCAAGACAGACAGCTCCACGATAAGGATAAGCAACACGCTTTTTTCCGATATGTGTCCCATCTTGATAATTGCCTGTATAAATTTGCATACAAGGTTCATCCGTCAAAATTTCCAACAAAATACCCGAAACCGGCGAATAAAGGCTTGCAACCGGCTTATCACGATCTCCGGAACGTAAAACCCAATTGTGGTTATACCCTAAACCATAACGTATCTGATCATTTTCTACGCTATCAATAGCCTGTCCTATTGGTTTTGCCTCGGTGAAGTCAAAAGGCGTTCCTTGAACTACCATAAAATTACCTGTTGGCACAACCGTAGAATCGATCGTCATCACCAAGTCTGCCGCCATCCACATTATGTGATCTGTAATTGCAGTCGAAGGTTTACCCGACAGATTGAAAAAACTGTGATTGGTCATATTGATCACCGTAGGGCGATCGGTAACAGCCGTATAGGCTATATCCAGAGCATTGTCATCTGTCAAATGATACGCCACCTCTACTTGAACTGTTCCTGGGAAATGCGACTCACCGTCAGGGGACACATAGGTCAGCACCAAAGTCGCTGGATCTTTCTGCACGGCATCGAAAACCCGATAGGCCCAACCTGGTTTTCCCCCGTGCATGTTATTACCGAGCTTGTCATTCAGATCCAACTGAATGGTATCACCATCCAACACAAAACGTCCTTTGGCAATCCGGTTGGCATACCGACCTATTGTTGCGCCATAATTGCTCGAATATTTTTGATAGGCGGCAATGTTATCAAAACCCAGGACAACATCACGCATGATTCCTTTGCGATCGGGTACCAGAATTGAGACGATTCGGCCTCCGTAATTGGTTACACAAACCTCCATCCCCGAAGTATTGGTCAACCGAAACAGATCCGTTGACTTTCCATCGATTTCGGTCTGGAATTTTCTCTGCACCAATCCCGACGCCGTCTTCATATTTCCCTGTTGTGCAGTACAAGCCCACATTGCCATAACTGCCACAACCAATCCAATACCACGTCGCATAAGTTACATTTTTTTGATTTATCAATCTTCGAGCCGTTATTTCAGATCATAACGCTCAATCAGATTTTTCAATCTTGCGTCCAAAGCCGCAGATGAAGCGACCAAAGGTAATCGCAAATTATTGCGGATAACCCCATAATAGGTTAAAACTGCTTTGACACCAACCGGATTTCCTTCCGCAAACAATGCATCGGTTGCCTCCATCATCTTCAAGTGCAGAGAAGCAGCGGTTTTAACATCCCCCTGCTGCAGGGCATGTACCATGCGGCAGAACTTTTCAGGATAAGCATTCACCGCAACGGAAATGACGCCATCGCCTCCCATAGCCATCATCGGCAGAGTCAAGTTGTCATCTCCCGAGATGACGTAGAAATCTTCAGGACGATCACGCAAAATATAGGCGGCTTGTGCAATGTTACCTGAGGCCTCTTTGACAGCAATAATATTCTTGCACTCATGGGCCAATCGCAAAGTAGTTGCGGCAGCCATGTTTACTCCGGTACGTCCCGGAACATTATACATCACGATAGGACGTGGCGAAGCCTCAGCGATTGTCTTATAATGTTGATAGATACCCTCCTGTGACGGTTTATTATAGTATGGTGTTACCGAAAGGATTGCATCGACACCCTCCAAATCCGTTGTCTGAATACTCCGAACAACGTCAGCGGTACAATTGCCTCCAATACCCAATACAATGGGCAATTTGCCATTATTTTTTTCAATAACAAACTTCGTAACCGCAATACGCTCTTCAGCGGAAAGAGTCGGTGTTTCGGCCGTTGTTCCCAATACGACCAAATAATCAGCCCCACCTGAGATAACACGATTCAACAGACGCTCTAACGCTTCAAAATCGATCTCTCCACTATCTTTGAACGGGGTAATCAAAGCGACCCCAACCCCTTTAATGTTTGTTTTCATAGCCAGATGTTAATTTTTATGCAAAACTAACATATAATTTAAAACAATGTACCCTGTACCGGCATATTTTCAGTCGAAACAGCAGATTCATCTCCCAACATCTGCATGAACTCCTCTTCATTAATCATTTTAACCCCTAATTTGGAGGCTTTAGCCAATTTGGCCGGTCCAATATTCTGACCCGCCAACAAGTAATTCACATTGGAAGAAACACCACTCAAATTACGTCCTCCGTGACGTTCGATTAACTCTTTGAGCTGATCGCGAGAGTGATGAACAAAAGTGCCGGAAATTACAAAATTCAATCCAGCCAAACGATCTGTCGCTCCTTCCTGAACTTGATTCTGAAATTGAAGACCATATGATCGCAAGCGTTCAACGATCCGCATATTCCCTGCATCCGCAAAGTATTCAATAATGCTGCGGGCAATCTTTTCACCCACCTCTTCTGCTTCAATCAGCTGTTCCGGATCGGCATGAATCAACGCATCGATATTTTTGAACTGCCGGGCAAGAATTTTTGCCGTAGTCTCCCCGATAAAACGAATACCGATCGCAAACAGCACCCGTGCAAAAGGCACCTGTTTCGAAGCTTCGATATTACGCAAAATATTATCTGCGGATTTCTCACCAAGCCGTGGTAAGCGCACTAAATCGGCCCGTTTGAGGGTATAGAGATCCGAAATATCGTGAACCAATCCATTATCATAAAGCAACTGCACCGTCTCATCGCCCAGCCCCTCAATATTCATCGCCTTGCGGGAGATGAAATGAACAATACGGCCCACAATCTGCGGAGGACAACTGCTCGAATTGGGACAATAATGACGAGCCTCACCCTCATATTTGACCAATTCCGTACCACATTCAGGACAACGGGTGATAAATTCAAAAGGTTGACTCTCCGCAGGACGTTCACTCAGTTTGACCTCTGTAATTTTAGGAATAATCTCGCCTCCTTTCTCGACATAGACCATATCCCCTAATCGAATATCCAATAGTGCAATCTGTTCTGCATTATGCAACGAAGCCCGTTTCACTACAGTACCGGCCAACTGCACCGGTTCCAAATTGGCCACAGGCGTGATGGCACCGGTACGTCCCACCTGAAAATCAACCGACAACAGACGAGTCAAAGCCTGTTCAGCCTTGAATTTATAGGCTACAGCCCAACGTGGAGCTTTAGCTGTTGAACCCAACTGTTTTTGCATCGCATAGCTGTTCACTTTAATCACGACACCATCCGTCGCAAAGGGCAACGACTCGCGAGCTTTGTCCCAATACCGAATAAAATCCATCACTTCATCCAAATTCCGGCACAACTTCATTTGGTCCGAAACTTTGAATCCCCATTGTCGGGCAGCCAACAAGCTCTCGTAGTGCGTTGCATACGGCATTTCATCGCCTGCTAACATATAAAGGTAAGCATCCAGATCTCGACTTGCAGTCACCGCCGAACTTTGTTGCTTCAAAGAACCTGCAGCCGCATTGCGGGGATTGGCGAATGGCGTTTCACCGATATCTTCACGTTCACGATTTAATCGTTCAAACGATTTATATGGCATGAGTATTTCTCCCCGGATCTCAAACAGATCCGGATACCCTCCTCCTCGCAACTGCAACGGAATACTGCGTATGGTTCGCACATTCTCCGTCACGTCATCTCCGACCGTACCGTCTCCACGCGTTGCAGCGCGTACCAATTGTCCATGCTCATACAACAGGCTGATTGATGTGCCATCAAATTTTAATTCACATACATATTCAACCTCTCCAACCTCTTTCTGTATGCGAGTATCAAAATCTGTTACCTCCTCACGGGAATAGGTATTGGATAATGACTGCATGGGGAAGCGGTGTGTGACACTTGCAAACTGGTTGGCACGGTCACTACCCACCCGTTGTGTCGGTGAATTGGGATCAGCGTATTGTGGATTGGCTTGTTCCAAATCCTGCAATTCCCGCATCAACTTATCGTACTCAAAATCACTCATCAACGGGTCATTCAGTACGTAATATCGGTAGTTTTGCTCATTGAGCAAAGCTCGTAGTTGGTCAATCCTATCTTTGGGTTGCATAAATTCTCAATATGTGATGTAAAATTAATAATTTTATAGGAACTGCACCAATCGACATTTTAGCTCTATTTTTGCAAATAAAAGGCAATCAGACAACTACCCTTGCCAAAGCATGCCACGCTCTGAATATTTTTAAGAAAATTTTTTTCAGGCTTCTTGTATTACTAATTTTTGTTTATACTTGCAGAAAATTTTTGCAAACCAATGGCACTCGTTAACAAATCAAAGAAAAGAGTAGTAGTAAGTTACAAGAACTTGTCACCTGAATTGCAGGAAGAGATCAAGAAACAATACCCAAACGGATATACCGATTCGATGTTGCGTGTTGACAAAGGACCAGGGAACTTTTTCTACGCAATTATGCTCGAAACCGAAGAGGTCAGCTACTTAGTCAAGGTTGACGTCAAAGTTGACGATCAAGTTGAAGATGAGGATGACAAAGATTACTATAGCGATGAAATCAAAGAGACGGATGATGATCAAATCATCGCAGAAGAGATGGAAGACGACGAATAGTAACCTTAATGCATAAAATATATCAAATCGGTTCATAATGAACCGATTTTTTTTGTATTTACATATACCTATCTAATATAGCAACACTCCTTATCACCCTATTGCAAATCACTCTCACAACAGTTTGCGATCCTAACGAGATTCAGTTGCATTCAAAGTTGACTCATTGTAAGCCTTCCTAACTCCGCAAGGAACACTTTTCAGGGGAGCATGAACTATCGCTATTAAGCATCGTCAAGACGCCCCAACATGCAGCACAATTGTTTATTTAACACCCGATTTGAGTTATTAGCACCCATCGATTTATTAAAACAGCATACAAAAAAAGGAGGACATTTATCCAATGCCCTCCTCTATTGATTATACAAAAAATCCTGCTACCAGTTCAGGATCTTCTTGAAATCGTATGCAGCTGGATCTGCTACATACTTTTTAGCCTCCTCGTAATCGGCAGGAGTGATGTAGTTCAAGATATTCTCAACCACCTGGGTGAATTTATCCGAGGTAATATCAACCAAACGAGGCGGAATCTTACCGGTTTCAGGATCCTGCAGATCTTTCAAATAGAGTTCAGAGATCTGGCCTGCCGGATCAACGTAAACCATGCAACCGGTTTTACCCTCGCTGAAGAGCTTATAGGTACCCATACCCAGCAATGAGCAATATACCAAGTCATAAGCTACTGGAGTCTGGCAACGAACCTCATAACCGATCTCTACCGGACGAGATTTAACTTTCAGGCCAAGCTCTTTCAGTTTCTTTTCCAACATTTCGTTGAAAATGTGAGCCTTTGACACCTTACCCAACTCTGGATGGCCGTGATCATCATATGAGAAGTGAATACCAGATTTCTGAATCTCTTCATTGCTCAGTGAGTGGAAGACACCCTCAGAAATCATAGCAACACCATAGTCAATACCCATGATCTTGCGTTTGATGATTGCTGATACAACCAAGTTGACAATCTTCTCAACGGTAATCTCTGTCTTGTTGAACATTTCAGGGATCACAATCATCGGATAGTGGCAAGCAGTACCAATACCAAATGCCAGGTGACCTGCTGAACGACCCATCGCAGCTACTACAAACCAGTTACCACTGGTCTTTGCATCTGTTGCAACGGTGCGACCAATAATCGAACCCATATCCTTAGCTGACTGATAACCGAAAGTCGGTGATCCTGCAGGCAGAGGAAGGTCGTTGTCAATGGTTTTGGGAACGTGAATATTGGCAATAGGATATTTCTTGGCTGCAAGGAATTTTGCAATACGGTTAGCCGTAGAAGCCGTATCGTCACCACCTACCGTTACCAACAGTTTCACGTTGTTCTTCACGAAGAAATCGAGGTTGAAATCCTCTTCAAAGTTTTTGTCAGTCGGTTTGAAGCGACTCATTACCAGGAATGATCCTCCGCGGTTAAAGATATCATCTGCCAGCAGGAAGTCAATATCAGTAGTTTTCGGGTTCTTGTTGAACAATCCCGAATATCCACCATGAAGGCCAATTACACGATAACCTTTCTGTAAAAAGGTTTTGGCTACACTTCCTACGACAGTGTTCATTCCGGGCGCTGGACCGCCACCGGTCAAAATTGCAATTGAATCCATTTTTTAAGCTTAATTATGTAAGTTCTGCAAAAAATTGTCTCCTTTTCGCATGAGAGCTATTCCACATTCTTGTAAAAACAAAACGGAGCGTTTCAAAATTACGACTATTTTTTCATATTCCCGCCCGTTCTGGCTCTATTTTCATTTGCCAACTATCAAATCGCTAACGTAACAAATCCGTTACATCTGCCACTCTCTAAAATTTATGATCTATCGGCAAGGCTGCAATCCAACAAACAATTAGCAATCGGAGGTTGAGTCTCCTAACACTTTAGCCGCCATGCTGGCCGCCAACGTGTCACAAGCTGCTATTTTTTCGCTGGTAAGACGACCCATAATTTCAGCCGGTTCAGCGACCTGTTCCCAACCGATCTCTTCAGCAAATTGTTTCAGCGTACGTACACCGCCACCATTCCAGCTATATGTACCGAACAGTCCCAAATAGCGGTTCTTGGCTCCGATATGCAATAATTCCCGAGTCAGAGCATCCATAGTAGGCAACATCATGGTATTGTACGCGCAACTACCTAAAATTACTCCTTTGTAGCGCCAAATATCATTGATCAGGTATGACAAATGGGTCTTGGAGGCATCATGTACACGAATCTGCTTAACACCGGCTTCAGCCATTTTATAAGCAATATAATCAGCCATTTGTGCCGTATTGCCATACATCGAGCCATAAATCACAACAACCCCCTCTTCGGCCTCGTAATGGCACCAACGACGATATAGTTCGATCACTTTAGCCGGATCATTACGCCATACCAGTCCATGCAACGGGCAGATTGCACGGATATCCAAGGTCGATAATTTAGCAAATGCTTTTTGCACCATGTTGCTGTACTTACCTACGATATTGGAATAATATCGGCGCATCTCCGATTCGAGACGATCATCAAAAACGACCTGATCGTCAAAAGCGCCACCATCTATGGCACCGAAACTACCAAAAGCATCTCCAGAGAAGAGGATACCGTCCGTCATATCGTAAGACATCATGGTTTCAGGCCAATGAACCCACGGAGTGAAAACAAATTTCAATTTATGATGACCCAAATCCAAGGTATCACCATCTTTGACCTCTACCAGATTCGGCAGTTCTCCGAGATAGCCACACAAAACTTTAAAGGTTTTGACATTACCGATAATTTTCACATTGGGATAACGCTGCAACAGGCTTTGAATCTCACCACTATGATCCAACTCCATGTGGTGAATAACCAAATAATCAAGCTGACGATCTCCCAAAACGGAAGAGACCCAATCCAAATAACTACGGTCACTCCCCGCCTCGATCGTATCCATTAAGACACATTTCTCATCGCGAATCAAATACGAGTTGTATGAAACGCCATCAGGTAATGGCCACAAATTTTCAAAAAGATTTTTACGCCGGTCGTTGACTCTGGTCAAAAAAACGGCATCTAAAATTTGATGTTTAGAATACATAGAAGCTATTGTTTGTTTCATCACATTCACTTGTTGCCTCAGCGACAACAAACGGAATTACTTTGAAAAAACAGATATTTTGCCTGCTTTATTATATATTTGCAAAGGTATGAATTTTTTAGTTCATCGCATGAAACCTTGGCTGTACATAATCATTCCTTTATTGTTATGGGCAGCTCCTACTCAGGCCCAAAAAAGAAGCATATATACTGGTCTCACTTTAGAGAGAATCGAGGGCGACACGGTATTGGTTGCTGAGATAATTCCTGTATTTGTTTTTCCCCGCAAGATCGATACACGCAAATTTGCCAAACTGGTAGAAAATCTCAAAAAAGTCTATCCTATTGCCAAAGAGGCCAACCGGTTATTGCAAGAGATGGAGAAACACATGGCAACGCTCAAAACAGAGCGGGAACGCCAGCTCTTCACAAAAGCGATGGAGCGTCGGCTTAAGAAACAATACACCCCTGTTTTGCATCGCATGACCTTTTCTCAGGGAAAATTACTCATCAAACTGATCGATCGCGAAACAGGACACACCTCGTATGCATTGGTCAAAGAACTTCGCAATGGATTCAGTGCCTTTTTATGGCAAGGCGTCGGGCGCATCTTTGGCATGAATCTTAAAGACACGTACGATCCTACGGGAGACGATGAATTTATCGAGATGTTAATTCGTCTTTACGAAGCCGGATATTTGTAAGATCATATATCTGCCACTATGATTCATTCCAAGAATAAAGAGTTACACTATACTCTGTAAAGATAATACTATAAACCTACTATTTTCTCAGCATTCACCTTGGGGAAGAGATGTATCAGGTGAGAAACAGAGGAGGGGCCAAACACCAAGTTTCGGTCCCTCCTCTGTTTAGTATTCACGGTAATTACGATACCACCTTATTTACGCTGGAAAATCTCTGGATATTTGTTAATAAAATAGACCGGAGTACAGCTCCATGCATGGCAATAACTGTTGATCGGATAAAATCCATAAGGAGATCTGAACTCATCATTGGGATCATAAACCTCCCAAAACGTATCCGCACCTTTGCGAACCATACCACCCCAGTAATCAATCAAAGCGGTGCGAGCCTGCTCGGTCAGGCCACACTGGATCAACGCCTCGATCAAATAGTGATAAGCATATGGTGAACCAATATAACAAGCATCCGGTCGCTCCATAACGGTGGTCAACGCCCGTGCACCCTCTTTGGCTGAAAGAGTACCGGAAAGCACCATCCACACTTGAGACAAATATGACGCTTGTTTGTTAGGACCTGACAAAATCAATCCCGATTGACGATCGTAATAGGTTTCACGTGCTGCAGCTTTCATCCGAGCGATCAATTTTGGCCAGTCGCTCACCTCTTTTTCTTTGCCCAGCATACAAGCCAGATCGTAACTTTGCTCCAAAGCAAAAATCATTAATCCTTGAATCGACGCATCACGATTCAAATCCCCTTTCCAATCAAAAACAAGCCAGCTCGGCTTCAGTGCATTGTCATACACATATTGCGGATTGAGTGCCTCTCGAGCTACCTCAATCTGCCGTTTAACTAACGGCCACAAATCAACACCAGTCGTTGTATCGCCACTATACTTCACATAATCACGCAATGCCACTCCATATAACAGGGTATAATCCATACAATGCGTACCCTTCCCCTGGATTTTCCATTCGGGCCTTTCAAAAACCGTTGCACTCACCCATCCGGTCGAATCAGCCAAAGAGGCTAACAAATAGAGACAACGCTTGGTCAGATCATGATTTTTGAACGAATAGGAGTTAGCCAATGCCTCCAGATAAAGATCTCCAATCCACAATCGCAAATCTCGCTTTGGACCATCCTCATACACGGTTTGCATACACTCACTCAAAGTGGCTAATCCGACCGTATTGATGCGTTTAATTATATCCGGTGTTTCATCTGCGAGAGGCATGGGCATCCCTGAAGCCGATGAAACCGCTTTGACTTGCATGCCGGAAAAATTGAATTGAAAACTGGCAGAGACTCCCAACAGTTCAATTTTGACATAACGAAATGCCATTCGCCGTGCAATCGGTACTGTGATGTGCTCCGGGCAGGTCATCACCGTGACAATCTCATCCTGTAACCAGCCTCGGCTTAACCCACACGTGTATGGATCAAAAGGAGTATTTACTTCGGCCGGAACCTCACCAAAGGTAAAACGGAAACGGGTGGGAGCATCTGACCATCCATCAGTGTGCAACGAAAACGAGAAATACCCCGTTACATGTCGGCCAAAATCAATAATGACTGCTGGCGCTCCCTTCTTATAAGTTATCGTGTAAAATTGCTGCATATCTCCGGCCGGCTCCATACGCCACCCCTGAAAAGCTGATGAATCACGAACCGATCTAACCATGCCAACCGGTTCAACAACAGTCTCTTTTAAAACAGGCGTACTCTCTTGTGCGATGCGAAACCAGCGAAGACGATCGGCTCCAAACGCAATATCTGACATAGAAGAATCCGAAACAGATGTACTGTTTTGTCGAGCCAAAACATTGCTAACTGCACAAATCGACAAACACAAACAAACAAAAAGGCGATACAGTGAAGTCATGTATGTAATAGTGTTGGGTTAATATCAATGCACACAACGAGATCATTAATCCTTCATGCGATGCAGACACAAACAAATTTTAATGTTTACTATTTAACGTTCATACAGGAGATCATTAGGTCGTGAGAACTGATCTGTGATTTTATTCTTTCAGAACTACACACGTCAAAACTCAATAGCCCAGTGAACGTATAAATTCCAAAGCCTCCTGACTAATCGGATCATTGCGATCAATCCACACATTCGCTTTGATCAGCTCTTCACGCGCTTTATTGATCTTTTGTGTTAGTGGGAAAGTTGGACGAGGCAGCAATTCATACAACGCTCGTTCTGATGGACGGAACGTACGGTTAAATACCTGCTCCTGTGTCGGACGACGGTCTCCCTGCCAAGAAAATCCCGGCAATTTCATCGGTTGATCCGCAGGTATTTTATCCATAGGATAGATGGAATAGACCGGCTTACCACGCCATACGATTTCATCAACAGTCTGATCCTTGAAATAGAAGGATATATCCGCACACTCTACCGTCATAAACCCAGATATGTACGATCCCAAACTATCCTCTTCCACCATAAAATAGTAGGTTTGTCCATTACCGTTCACGTCTGTGCGATAAATGGTACCGTCTCGGAAATAGGACTGAATCTCTTTCCCTTTGATTTGGTTGTAATGTGATGTATCGACCTGTTGACACATGATCGGATCTCCGACAAACACCGCTCGATCAATCTTCTGGTTTCGTGTGTAAATATCCACCCATTGTGATGTCACCTGATTGTTATCATTCCACAACACCGGGTCCACATACATATGTAATGTAGAATCGAGTGTAAAACCGGTCATCGAATCGCATACAGCTTGAAAATCGTGACGATAAATCCGCACATTATGGTAGCCAAAAACCTTGCGCACCAACGAATCCTGTTCTGCTGTCACTGTATCAGCAACCATAGGTTGTAATGTATCAGCCTGTTGTTTGGCCAGCTGCGACAATGAGTCGCGTTGACGCTGCAACCGTTCAGCTTGAGCAATCGAATCGGCACGCGCAATGGAATCAGCCATAGCTTGTAATCTATTCCGTTTACGCTGGGCCTCTTTCTGTTTCCACCGCTCCTCTCGGGCCTTCATGCGAGCAGCCCGCTCTTGTTCCTTCTGCTGTCGTATTTTTTCACGTTCTTGTCGTCGCTTTGCTGCTTCAAGACGTTTCAACTCTTTTTTTGTCAGTTGAGATGAATCCGAAACCTCTGCCTCCGATTGCTTCTCTTCAGCTGATTCCCCCAATTGATCAACTACCGCATCATCACCAGATTCATTCTGTTCTGATTCTGTAGCAGCAGCTTCATTTTGACTGTTCATCTCTATTTCTGTCGCATCCATCTCCTCCAATTCAGCAAGGGAGTCAGCCGCCAAGGAATCTTTTAATACAGAATCACGATTGAAGGTATAAACGAACATCGAATCGGCACGCATATACAACGTATCCACCTTACTGCTATCCGATTGTTGGAATGAAGCGATTACTGGATCTCGAGTCAACAGCGCTTTGCGTTCGTGGCCCCAATATTGAATCAAATCGCCGAAAGCCACAGCTTGCTGCTCTTCATCAACAACCTGCACATTGCTCAAAAGCAAAGCATCTTGGTTGTCTTGCTGGTAGTAGATTGTATCAGCCCAAAGCTCCTGATTTGCAGTCAAAATATACGACTGATCCGTAAACGTATATTTATTGGCCTTACGATCATACATACCGCGAATTGCAGTCAAAAATTCATTATCCTTATTCCAGATAAATGACCGAGTAGAAAAACGAGCCACCTCGGTATCCAAATTGTAATTTACTGAATCGGATTTGAGTTGGTAATCGGGATTGCTCATCTCAACATCATGTACTCCGACCAGTTCACGAGTATCGGCGTAATAATACCCATCACGTGATTCAAGCCGGTTCTCCTTTTGCAACATCGTTCCCCCACCCGTATAATGGCCTATATTATCCAGTGTGTTGAACGAAAAATTGTAAGTATATAACGTTGCATCCCCATTTACCACTTTGATCAATGGAGCATAGACCCGAGCCATATTAATATTACCGTTATACTCAGCACGGTCGCCATATACGAATGTACTATCCTTATTGATAATAACATTATTATAACAGTCCATCATGCGATCGTTGAATCGAATGGCGCTGTCACAGGTAATTACCGCTCCGTTATGGTAAAAAACAACATGCCCTACCAGACTGATCACAGATGAATCTGCCACCTTAACCGGCCGCATCACATCAGCCGAAAAGTTCACTATTTTAGGGGTACCGTTGGACGCAGATTGTGCCACCGCTCCAATAATACCGGAACAGCAGCACAATCCCCCAATAAGAAGTTGGAAAAATCGCTTCACGTCAAATGGGTTTTCTACAGACTATTTGAGCAGATATGTACGTTGAAAATCGCAGGTTTTGAATTGAGGATCGATACGAATGTACATACTACCGGCCTTTTCTTTCAGCCATTTTTTATAATCATCGGCTTGTTTTCGGGTCAGAGCCAATTCTTGGATGCGCAGAAAGTCCTCTGAAAGGTTAGCTTTATGAGTTGGAATAATCTCATCCAAACGAACCATCTTACCCATGATATTGCCTCGAGAATCCTGAGATGCGAAAGCATCGGAAATATCGCCGGGCTTCAAGGTGCGCAACGCATTGTAAACCTCAGGCATCTGGCTTAACTCTTCCTTCAAGAATTTGGTCGTAGCTGCCTTCGCGTCATTGCGATTCGTCATCGCCAATAATTCAATATTGGTAGCAACACCACCATTCTTATTCGAATACTTATCCTCAGAATATTTCTCTACCGCGTCTTTGAAGGTAAGATTTCCTTTTTGGATTTCACGTTTCAAGCTATCAAGCGTCTTGAATGAAGCCCGTACTTCCTCATCAGTAAATTGAGGTTTGAGCAAAATGTGTCGACAATGATAGAGATTACCATTTTGGTCAATTAACTCAATCAAGTGAAAACCGAATTCAGTTTCGACAGCCTCAGAGACTTGTCCTGGACGCAATTTAACTAACGCATCTGCAAACGGTCTTACAAAACTCTCTTTGGGCATTGGATCCATTTCTCCACCTCGGATCGATGTGGCCGGATCCTCGGAGTACATACGCGCCAACATCTCGAACTTGGTGCCGTTCATAATACGCTCGCGAAGTTCCAAGATACGCTCGCGTGTCCGGAATTTAGCCTCTTCGGTCGATGGTGGGTAACGTACAATCTGTGAAAAAACATACTGTTCCGGAATAATAGGAATAGAATCCTTGGGCATGCGTTTGAAATAATATTCTACCTCTCCAGATGTAATAGTCGATTTACTCATTACATCCTGCTTCATGGTCATCGCATATCGCACCTCTTCATACCGAGATTGCAAATCACTGCGAATATCAAAAATAGGCTTATGATAATACATTTCAACTGCTGCCTGGGATCCTTTTTCTGCAATCTCTTGATTAATGGCATTCTCGACCATCATTGCAATATCACTTTTATCGATTGTCAGGGAATCAATCTGAGATTGCGTATAAAGAATTTTCTGCTCAATCAGAGTCTCTAATGCTTCACATATCGGATCCCGATCCGATGTATAGCCCTGAGAACGTCGCTGCTCAATCAAACTTTTGCTGGCCTGTACCAAATCAGAATATAAAACCATTGAATTACCCACTACGGCAACCACTTTGTCAACCATCACCTGCTGAGCAGACGGTTTGTATGGCTCTGGGACAGGTTGTGATTGCTGAGATTGTTCGGATGCTTGAGAAGCCTGTGGCTCCTGAGCCAACACTGAACATGGTGTCAAGCACATCAGAAAAGGAAGTGCGGAACAAAGAATTCCGGCTTTCATAGTATAATGTTTAATTGGCATGAACATAAATTTGTTTCTTAGACAAGGCTTGCCGATAAAGGCTATCTTCGTGAGCTTTGATAATATCCTGTTTACGCTGGTTGAACAGCACACGTTTGATCACCTCCGAGACACTCTCGACAGGAGCATAATCACCCGACCGACGGATATCTGTTACCCGTACATAATAGATATCATTCCCCTCCTTAAACTCTGAAATCTGTCCAGGATTGAATAAATATCCATAATCTGTCTCCTTATCGGTCGGTAATAACGATAACAGCACTGTCGGTTCTGACCACGTATTAATCTCGACCAGTTCAAATCCATTCTTAGTACAAATATCGACAAAATCCTGATAGGAGTCATTGCCCGCTGCTAACATCCTCTCTTTAAGCTTAGCAGCCTGTCGATAGCTGCTGGGAAGCTTGACAACACGGGCCTTTAAAATTATTTTGTCAAGCACAAACTCAGATTTATGATTGAGATAATAATCAGCAATCTGTTTATCTGTAAACAACGTATCCAACTCCTTATCTACATAATACTGATCCACCTTGTGTGTCAATAAAGAGTTACGATACTCCTCCACCAAACGATCAATGTCCTCCTGACTACTGCGAAACATCTCTTCTGCCTCCTGCACTTTGAGCTGTTTTTTCACCCATTGATCAACATATGATTTTTGGACCTTGATGCTATCCTCAGCCGTCATGTCAGGGGTAAAAATCGGAGTAAGCTCATGCAGATAAAGCCGCTCACCTCCCACTTCTGCTAAAACCTTCTGATTGGTGAATGGATTTGGAAAACGCTTACATGAACTCATACCCATGACACACGCCAAAGGTAGAATCCAAAAAAGCCTATGTGTACAAAATTGTTTCATTCGCTTAAGGTAACAACGATCAATCAACCCGATTAGTATGATCCGTTGATGTTTTTTGTCCGTTTAAGCCTGTTTTTTCATTTGAAACAGAGGACGCAACCAAAGGCTCTTCCGTCATGAGCCCAGAATCTGGACTTGATGCATTTGCTACAGTTTGTGCACCGTCACCTCCAGAAACCTCTAACTGACGGCGTTTTTCTTCTTTCGAAATACGGATTGCGATAGAAACAAAACCGATGACAAAGAGCACGCATGCAATTCCATAAACCGTAAAGTACAACGTATCGTTACCCATCTGTTCACGAGTCGAAAGCAAGGTTTCACCGTTGAGCATCCAGGTGAAATAGGAAATGGCATTATTGATGCAATGGATCAGTATCACCGGCAGCAGTGCTCCAGTCCGATAATAAATGTAACCCAATACAATACCGATCATAAAGGCATTGACCACTTGTTGGGGTATTATGTGCACAATACCGAAGACAGCCGATGCAATCAAAATACCGACAAAGACTCCATATTTACGCATCAAGGCATCCTGGAGAATTCCCCGGAACAGGATCTCCTCCATAATGGGGGCTATGACAATCGACGTAAACATCATCCAACCGCCAGCAGCCATAATATTGCCAAGTCGATCCAAATAGGTTTCCGGGAAGAGATTCAACAACGGTTCAATGACAACGCCCGTTGCCAGCACCATAATAGTACCCCATAAAATGATGACAAAATCAAGTTTTGCCAAACCGAATTTCAATAAACGTGTTCCTTGGGGAGATCGAATTTTACGTTGAAACAGCCCGAATATAATCACCAGTGAAAATTGGATCACATATCCTAAAAACGCGCCAAAACCGACTGAGACACTTCCAATCTTTTGTAAAACACCTGTCAGTAAGGATCCTAATACGGTCGCAACAATAAAAACACCCAGCAGAGTCAACAAATCTCCCCAAGATGGATAAGCCACTCGGAACTGCTCTGTTGTTAATTTACTACCTCTCCGCAACATGGTTCAACGTTTTATTAAATACGATATAGTTATGTACCAATCTATTCTCGATTCTTGCTTTTGATAGTGATGCAGCACCCAACTGTCTCTATGACTTTCGCAACTATAGGCGCTTTCCCAACAATCGCAACTATCTATCAAACAGCTGATATTGACCTGCCACTTTAAGCATCAATTATCCGCAATACTATTCTCTAATCGGCAGAGATCGCACAATATCAATACAAATCATTTCCCAAAGTGGCGACCATAACCGCTTTAATCGTGTGCATTCGGTTTTCGGCCTCATCAAATACGATCGATGCCTCTGACTGGAACACCTCATCGGTGACCTCCATCTCACGCAATCCGAATTTTTCGTAAATATCGTTACCCACTTTGGTCTCCAGATCATGGAAAGCCGGCAAGCAGTGCATAAACTTGCAATCGGGATTCCCCGTTGCCTCCATCACTGCACGATTAACCTGATAAGGTTTCAACAGTTTGATTCGTTCGTTCCACACTTCGTCAGGCTCTCCCATGGAAACCCAAACATCGGTATAGACAAAATCGCAACCGGCAACACCCTCTGCGATACTATCGGTAATTGTAATTTTTGCTCCAGTTAATTCGGCCACTTTGCGGCAACGCTCTACCAACGATGGATCCGGAGCACACGCCCGAGGCGAAATGGCACGGAAATCCATTCCCATTTTGGCAGCCATCACCATCAACGAATTGGCCACATTGTTATGTGCATCGCCCAAGAAACAGAATTTCATTTCAGACAACGGTTTCGAGCAGTGTTCACGCATCGTCAACATATCGGCCAATGCCTGCGTCGGGTGGAATTCAGTTGTCAAGCCATTCCACACTGGCACACCCGAAAATTCTGCCAATAACTGAACAATGCGTTGGGCATATCCACGATACTCAATTCCGTCATACATACGTCCCAAGACATGCGCTGTATCTTTGATCGACTCCTTCTTTCCGATCTGAGAACCAGTCGGACCCAAATAGGTCACATGAGCTCCTTGATCATGAGCGGCCACCTCAAATGAGCACCGGGTACGTGTCGAATCTTTTTCAAAAAGCAGCACTATATTTTTACCGACCAACATCTGCTTTTCACGATGGAGGTATTTATCGGTCTTGAGGCGTTTGGCCAAATCAAGCAGATAAGCAATCTCTTCAGGGGTAAAATCCAGCAAAGTCAGCAGGTGTCTTTTTCTTAAATCAATCATAGCGGACATATCTGTTAAAACAACTTCAAAGATAGCGAGAAGTCACGAATTTTCAGCATACTTTATCAAAATAAAGTAATACGCGCCAATTAACGGCTGCAATAATAAAACGACATCCGGTATCAATGCAACTTGACACCGGATGCCTATATCAAAGAATCAATTGATTCATGATCCGAGGAGACTACTCGCCCAATTGCTCTTCCTGAATTAATTGTTGCATCTTTTTCTTAATAGATCCCGGACCATAACCTTTCCACATGTCCACGATTTCACCCTTTGGAGAGATCATTACATAATATGGAATAGCTTTCACCTGATAAACCGCTGCAAGTCCTGTCTTTCCCTTGGCAAACTCATTCCATTGGTTACCCGTCAAACCTTTTCGTTCAATAAAATCGAGCCAACTCTCTTTAGGATCCGAACAGATGCTGACCACTTCCATTTGATCTTTATACAATTTCGCAACCTCTTCCATCTCCGGCAATGACTGCAGGCAAGGGCCGCAACCCTGACTCCAAAAATCAAGTAAAATATATTTTCCTTTAAACTCAGAAAGATGATGCAGATTACCCTTCACATCATACAAGTCACCATCCACCATCTGATCTCCGACATTCACAACCTCTGGTAAATTGAGATAGGCAGTAATTAACTGTCCCTCTTCCGTCGCCCGATCCGCTTCAGACATACGATCATACAGAGAACGGATCAAATCTTCATGGCCAAACGATTTGTTCCATTGTAAAAAGGTAACATAAGTTGCATACCGATCTAACCAAACGGCTGTTACCGGAGCCTCTTTCATGTAATTCAGTTCTTGTAACACGATAGAATATCCCACATGCAGATATAGTTTGGCCAGTGAGTCCAACTTTTTCATGGTGTGTTTATCAAAATCCAGATTGGGATGAGCGGCAAATAAATCACTCCGCTCAGCTGAGTATTTCAGCATTTGCCGTCTTTCATTTAAAGCCAGTTTCGCAAATTCACTCTCAGCTTGCTGTTCCAGCACATCGCTCTCTATGCTCCATAAGGGAGGCAAACAATCATTACCTGTAATTCTCACACCAGCACCAGATTTAACCCATATATAAGCAGGGTCGCTCGGGATTCCCTTAATTCTAGTACATAAATACAATTTACGGGTATTGAGGCCAGTAATGGTATCTCGAAAAACAAATTTTCCATCAATCACCGTATCGAATGCTATGCTACGCCTTATTTTGCCGTCATATCGTGCAAGTTCTATCACCGTACTGTCCGGCACATTCTGTAACTCCCCATAAATCACAAATTCTCCTTCCGGAACTTGACAAGATTTGGGTTCCTGGGGTTTTGAAACCGCACTCATCAACAGGAAACTACCCATCACAAGAGCAACTGATACACCTTTGTTCATGATCATTTAGTTTAGGTTTAGGCTATTTAACTTAACGCTTTTATACAAAAAGATAACTCTATTAGAAAACACTACCTTCTACAATCAATAATTACAATAGAATAGATAAGCAAGACATAGCAGTATCTATGGTTTCTCTGTCTCTGCCTTTGGAGTATCTGATTGCAACCAACTTTGCACTTTCTCTTTAATAGATCCCGGACCATATCCGCTCCACATCCCCACAATTATTCCCTCTGGAGTGATCATTACATAACGTGGTATGGCTTGCACCTGATAAACAGCTGCAAGCCCAGTGGCTTCCTTAGCAAGTTCATTCCATTGGTTACCCGTTAAGCCCTTACGTTCAATAAAATCAAGCCATCTATCTTTAGGATCGGAATTAATACTGACTATCACCAAATCTTCTTTATAAGACTCTGCGACCTCCTTTATCTCCGGAAATGATTGCAGGCATGGACCACACCCCTGACTCCAAAAATCAAGCAAAATATATTTTTCTTTAAATTCAGAAAGATGACGAACATTACCCTCCAAATCATACAAGTCACCATCCACCATCTGATCTCCGACATTCACAACCTCTGGCAAATTGAGATAGGCGGTAATCAACTGCCCCTCTTTCGTCGCCCGATCCGCTTCTGACATACGATCATACAAAGACCTGATCAAATCTTCATGACCAAATTTTTTGTTCCATTGCAAATACCCAGCATAATTTTGATATCGGTCTAACCAAACAGCAGTTACCGGAGCCTCTTTCATGTAGTTTAATTCACGTAATGCAATGGAATCCACCAACGGTAAAAACAATTTAAGAAGCGAATCTACCTTTCTTAAAGTGGGTTTATCCAAGCCATGCTGCAATCCCGTACTATACACGTCATTCCATTCAGTTACATAGGTTAACATCTGCTTCCGTTCTGCCAACGCGACCTCAGAAAACAAATTCTCATCATGCTGTTCCGGCACATCACTCTCTACATGCCACAATGAATGCAAGCAATCATTGCCTGTGATTTTTACATAGGCACCCGATTTAACCCAAATATTTAGAAATGTATTCGGAAACCCTTTTGATCTGGCAGTCAAACGCAATTTATGGGCCTGAGAATCGGTAATTGTATCCCGAAAAACAAACTTTCCATCCATCACTGTATCGGATGTAATTCTGGGCATTAGATTGCCCTCAGATCGCAATAGTTCAAGGACCGATCCGTCCGGTACATTCTGCAACTCTCCATAAATCACAAACTCTCCTTCAGGCACTTGACAGGGTTTTGGTTCCTGATGTTTTGAAGTTGCACTTAGCAATAGGAAACTCCCCATTACAAAAGCAATCGACACCCATTGTTTCATGACAATTATTTTTGAGTTCAGAGGCACATTCAGATTAGATACTCAACAGATATACAACCTAATAAATATAGCGATTTTTTTAATAAAATAATAAAAATAAATCAGCGGACAGATTAAATAACTGTCCGCTGATTTATACGTTATCGAATAAACGAATGTTCTGTCTAAACTACTTCACGATTTTAACACCTTTCGGAGCGTCAATTTTTGAACTTATCGTTCCATCTGCACGGCGTTCGTGACGAATTTTCACCACACCAAAAGGGGTCGGGACAGAACCCTCTACCCATTCCAAATCACCCAAGTGAGGATCAATACGAATCACGCGACAACCAGGCTCAACAATGGCTACCCCCAATACATGTTCCGTTAGCCATGCAGTGGGACCTGAAGCCCATCCATGACAAAAACTGTGACGTAACCCCTTATAGCAATAGTCACCATAAGTACGATGTACATCCACTTTGCCGGCCGGAACCAACTCATCAATACGGGCAGCATTTTCTAACCAAGCAATATCGAAATCCTCCCAAAAAGTAGTTGCTCCCAAATCGAGCATACCACCCCAGTAACGACAGATATCGTCCATTGCTCCGGCGTAATCACCTGCCATTGCTTTGGCTTGCAACATATAATAGCCGTAGAAGGTCGAATATCTCTGTACGCCGCCATCACTCAACACCTCGTTGCTCTGCTCAGGAGTTGCCAATCCAGCCAAAGCCGCCAAAGCCGCAGATTGTTTGGACTGTTTGTAATCTGGAATTGCCTGACGCATTCGTTCAACGGTAACCTGACAACGTGATGCAAGGGAGTCATTGTTCAGCACCTGCATAAGTTGCTCGCCAGCCTCCAAAGACATTACAACCAAAGCCTGTAGGCCTGCATTAACAGCCGGTTTATTTTTACTGGTAGGCCAATCTAAGAATCGACCTCCGCCTTGCAAATGCTCACGCCCCTGCTCATCAACAGACTCAATGACTTGCGAAAGCAATCCTTCCAAATATTGTTGTTGTTCCGTTAAATAAGCACGATCACCCGTATAATTGTAGTAATCTCGATGAATCAATATCCACCAAAGTGAATAAGCACATATTCCATTCATCCAACCCGGCAGTGGTGTCTGATCACGCGCCTGGTCAAAAGTTTTGCGCAAAACCTCATTATCGCCAAAGACGGATAATATTGTTCGTAATTCCGGGTGTGCATCTCCCATCCAGACCAGACGATCCCGTTTAATACCGTCCCACAAATAATTTTGCATATTGAGATGTACAGTATATGCTCCTGTCATCCAAATACTATCAAGACGTGGATTGCTTGAATGGAATGATCCTAAATAAGGCAGATCTCTATACACAAAAATTGCCCGAACCTCCTGCAGTTTCACAACCACATCTTCCGTCAACAAGTCTAAACGCACAAAGCGAAAACCCGAGTTACCCACTTCACTCACTCCATACCAAGGTACACTAACAATCAAATCACGCATAGCATGATCATTAGTAGCTCCGCTCTCAACCGATATGTCACTCATCGCTTCGCTGACCGACTCACCCAAACGCATACGGAACTGCACAGGCTTGCGATTAGATATATCCCCAACCACGATTTGAACTCCGCCGTGTATTTCCCGGCCGAAATCCAACAGAATCGAAGGTCGTTTCCCATCTTTATTGGTTAAAATACAATGCGGATAAGGCGCGTTGATCATCTGACCTTTACCTTTAGCCAGCAAAACTTCCGGTGTTTGCACGAACTCTCCGTTCTGCGTCCAAACAATACGAACGGGAGGTAAATAGGTTCGCATGCGCGTATCATGCTCTAAAGTATCAGACATCTGCTCAGGAAAAACCGGAGGTAATTGAGCAGACACAGGTAATGCACACAAAAGTGCCAACGCAGTAAATAGTGTCTTCATTTATAAGGGTTTATTAATTTAAATACTTTTCAACATACTGATTTCAACCTTTCCTTGCATTCGCTCTTTAGCGTTCTACACGTTAACATAGTTTACTGCAATTTACGTTTATAATCAATTTAACAATCAGTCTGAGTACACACAAAGTAAAAAACTATGCATACTACGCGTACAAACTTTTCAAGGCAAGGTTTAAAATACATTTTCTTCTCACGAAAGTAATGATTAGTTGTAATTTCTGCAAGCAGGGCTCAATCCACTTCCTAACAACACCTAAAGACGACACCCGATCTTTATATCAAACTAATCCACTAATTTTCAAAACAATTACATCTAAACAACATAACACCTAAGTTTTGGATAATAGTATCCTCCACCATATAGTCATACATGAATCTACACACATATAACAATTATTTAATACGGGTCGACTACTCACTATCTATTCTGAAAAAGACAGACTCAAAACCGAGCTGTCTGTCCAACACCAACTGATTAACACATTAAAGCTACAAACCTAAACATATATACCAACCGATTTTGTCAGTTATACCATTCAAGACAAAAATCCCCCTATCACACACAACATCAATAGATTTAAGTTGCCGGCACAACATGTTAATTCCAAACACACTCTAAAATCTCAAGAATTTTGATTAATATTGCATAATTATTCAATTGTATAAGTATGGGTAAGATTGTGGCGCTGGCCAATCAGAAAGGAGGAGTAGGAAAAACTACTACCGCAATCAATTTGGCTGCCAGCCTGGCTGTTATCGGGAAAAAGGTACTGTTGGTCGATGCTGATCCGCAAGCAAACGCGACATCAGGATTGGGTCTGGATATTAATCAGGCCAACATCTACGATTGTATCACCGGTGAAGCCTCAGCTGCTGATGTGATTCAAAAATGCCCTGAAGTCAAAAAACTCGACATTCTCCCTTCCAGTATCAATCTGGTTGGAGCTGAAACTGAATTGCTCGAAATTGAAGACGGACAAAAAAGGATGAAAACAATCCTTGAGCCCCTCAAAGCCAATTACGATTTTATTCTGATCGACTGTTCACCATCGCTGGGTTTAGTCACACTGAACGCGTTGGTGGCTGCAGACAGCGTTCTGATCCCCGTACAATGTGAATATTTTGCATTGGAAGGACTGGGCAAATTGCTCAATACGATCAAAATGACCAAGTCCAAACTCAACCCCGACTTGGAGATCGAAGGTTTCTTGTTGACCATGTATGACTCCCGTCTACGCTTGGCCAATCAGGTGGCTACCGAAGTTCGTGAACATTTCGGAGAGTTGACCTTCAAAACAATCATTCAACGTAACACACGTTTGAGTGAAGCCCCGAGCTATGGCAAACCTGCCCTACTCTACGATGCATCATCAACCGGTAGCGTTAACTACCTCAATTTGGCCAAAGAGTTTATCAAGAAAAACAAAAAAACGGCATAACACACCATGAACCCGAAAAGCAAAGGTTTGGGGCGCGGATTGGGCGCCATTTTCGAAATTGAAGGTAAAGAACTACCAAATAAAAAGAATAGTCATGCCTTTGAAGAGGTAGCTATCACATCGGTTGTTCCGAACCCCAAACAACCCCGTACCCATTTCGATGAGCAGGCTCTGAACGAGTTGGCCGAATCCATTCGCACACTGGGAGTTATTCAGCCATTGACTGTCAAAAAAGAAGCTGACGGAAAATATACGATTATCAGCGGTGAGCGACGTTGGAGAGCTTCACAATTGGCTGGTTTGGAAACCGTACCAGTATATATCCGTGAAGCAGATGACCAACACGTTTTGGAGATGTCTATCGTCGAAAACATCCAACGCCAAGATCTGAATGCTATAGAGGTTGCTCTCAGTCTCCAGCGTCTCGTGGACGAGTGTGATCTGAAACAAGAGTCACTCGGGGAACGCATTGGAAAAAATCGTTCGACTGTAGCTAATTACATGCGATTACTTAAACTTCCGGACAAGGTTCAGCTGGCCATTCGTGAAGGACTGATCTCTATGGGACATGCCCGGGCATTGATCACTGTAGAGTCTCCGGAAGAGCAACTCTCGATTCTGAGTAAAATTATCAAAAAAGGGTTATCCGTCCGTCAGGTCGAAGAGTTGGTAAAAAAACTTCATGCACCTCGACCAACCAAGGAGGAAGAGGAGTTCCCCGAAGAGTACGCACAATTGGTTGAGATGCTCGAAAAACTATTTTCTCAAGAAATCAGTATCAAAAAAAACAACAAAGGCGGTGGAAAAATCGTTATCGGTTTCGATTCCGACGAAGATGTCCGTACATTTGTCCGCAAATTCGAACAAGCCGTCAAATAGCCAATGACCGTTTTGCGCTCATATTTCCGCACGATTATTGTCACCCTGTCACTGATGGGGAGTACCCTTGCTGTATCAGCTCGAAGCTCTGCTTTAGCTATTGGACACGTTTCTTCTGTATCAACAATCCAACAGCTTTCATCTGCCAAATCTGCAAAATCGGCTGCAACCACTGTTTCCCAAACGAGTTCATCGACCAATACCCAAAGTGAAACTCAAATATCAAACAGTGTAAACCCTCCTACCCTTTCTACAACCCAACAAACACAATCGACACAAGCCCCAACGCCTCAAGGAGAGGAATCGAAATCAAGTGCAGAAGGGTCAACCAACCCATCCACAGAAAGTACCGCCAATCAAAAGAGCTCTGCTCCTCAAACATCGGCTGCAACAGCAACAACACCCAAAGACAGCACTCAGAACGCTGCACCCACACAAAGTTCCACAACAGAGGAACCAACAGCCACAGATGTCAACAAACCGACCAGCAAGAACTTAAAGAACATCTCTTCATCCAAAGCTTCGGCACAGATGAACATTGTTCCTGTGGACAGTACGTTGATCAAAAAAGGCAAACACGCCAAGGTCAAATCAACGAAGAAAAAGGCCAAATCAAACGTTGCTGATTCTACAAAACGTCTTTCATCCAATACGGCTCCTAAACAGTTTCAAGTAGAAGGAGGGGTACTTAAAATGGTTACCCCAACAACTGCCGAGCAGATTTTAAGCAAGGAAACTGAGATCGACACCCTGACTCAACCCAGTTTAAAACCATTAAAGGATGAGGTAGCCTTAACCGATAAGCAAGCCGATTCCTCAAAAGTAAAAAAACGGAGAGAAGAGGACACTTCAAGCGTACGTTACAGCTCTATTTTCCGTGACACGATTCCTCTTTCTCGCATGACGGCTCTCTCTCTTGTAGCACCTGGATTTTCGCAGTTGTACAACAAGCAAGCATGGAAAATTCCAATTCTGTACGGTGTAACCGGAGGTTTGGCAGTTTTAGGTTTCAATCAGAGCAATAAATATAAAGCGGCCAAGAACGAATATAATACATTGGTTAATCAGCAGGCAACTCAAGAAGAACTTGATCCTGCCCAGTGTAAAATGATCCGCTACAACACGACCCGAACAGTTTTCTTCGTAGGAGCTATTGCCTCATATCTCTATTTTCTTGGCGATGGAGTACTCAATTACAACGGCCCTGAAAATAGCGTCAAAAAGGCAACAACACTTGCGATGATATGTCCCGGAGCCGGACAACTTTATAACAAAAGCTATTGGAAGGTTCCAATTGTTGTGGGCGCATTTGCTACGATGGGTTATGTAATCGATTGGAATGCACGCGGCTATAAACGCTATCGGACGGCATACAATCAAGTCGTTAACGGACAACCGGACGAATTTGAAGGTCGATACTCAGCTGATTACCTGAAAAACATGAAAGACAATTTTCGCCGTAATCGTGACCTGTGTATCATCCTTACCGGTGCTTTATATCTGCTCAATATTGTCGATGCACATGTCGATGCACACCTAAAAGACTACGACATCAGCGACGATCTTTCGGTCCGTCTTGAACCCACTGTATTTCAAAATTACGCCTCTCGCAATGGTTATTATGGTGTCGGCATGTCTCTGAAAGTTACATTCTAATCCATATATAGAACCTAACGGAGATGAAAGGGATCACATATACTTTGCTGATGTTGACAGGACTCCTGGGCTCAATAACAGCATACGGAAAAACCTCATCTCCCGAAGCAGACTCGATCCCATTCGATGAGCGATTGAACATAACTTCAGATTGCGAAAGTTATGATTCTATCATTGCATCGTGGCGTGAGAGTAATCGTTTCGGGGCTTTTGACAACTACGCTAGTCTGTATATCAACGTTGATACCAGCACCTACTACATAGAGGCGGTAACTCCCTATACGGATGCGCAATATCAAGAGCGACTACGCAGTATCGTTTCCCCTGTGCACCTCCCCTATAATTCAATTGTGCGCAAACACCTGGTTGCATACGTTACCTCTCGTCAAGCCATCACGAAACGGATGATCGGACAATCACTCTACTATTTTCCGATTATTGAACAGGAATTGGAGAAAGCTGGGCTCCCTCTTGAATTAAAATTCATGGCTGTTGTCGAATCGGCACTGCAGCCCACCGCTGTATCCCCTGCTGGAGCAGTCGGTTTGTGGCAATTTATGCTGACCACCGGACGATATTACGGACTTGAGATCTCGTCTATGGTCGATGAACGTCGAGATCCGGTCGCTTCAACACGAGCTGCATGTGCATACCTCAAAGACCTGTATGATATGTATGGAGACTGGACATTGGCGCTTGCCTCTTATAACTTCGGTCCAGGGAATGTTAACAAAGCTTTGAAACGTGCAGGAGGCTCTGCCACTACCTACTGGGATATCTACCCCTATTTACCTAAAGCAACCCGTGATTACATTCCTGCTTTTGTAGGCCTAACGTACGCATATCACTACTATAAAGATCATCACGTTAAACCCTACCCCCCTACTCTTCCCATAGCCACTGACACTGTAACTATCAGCAGAAATTTACATTTGCAACAAGTGGCTACGACACTCGACATACCTTTAGAGTTATTGCAAAATTTGAATCCACAGTACAAACAAGATATTATCCCTGCGGCAACCCGCACTTATCCATTAGTACTGCCCCAACGCGAAATCTCACGTTTTTTGGAACACGAACAAGAGATTTATGCAAAAGACTCTCTCTATTTAGACACCCATTTGAGTTTGGCTGGATCAACCAAACAGCCTCAACCTGCAACTCCCAAAACCGTAACTTACAAAGTACGTAAGGGTGATACGCTGGGAGCTATTGCATCAAAATATGGTGTTTCTGTTTCCCAACTGATGAAATGGAACCGAATCAAAAGCGCAAATCGTCTCCAAATCGGACAAACGCTACAAATTGTCAAGCCATGAGCTCAAATCAAGAAACCATAGTAGCCATCGCTTCTGGGACAGGAGGCGCAATCGCTCTGATCCGCATTAGCGGCCCTGATGCTATTGCTATCGCTGATCGTATCTTTAGTGGAGTATCTCACAAATCGCTCACACAATCGAAGGGATTTACTCTTCATTATGGATATATTCGCAATGAACTTGGTGAAACCATCGATGATGTAATTCTTTCATTGTTCAAAGCCCCCCACTCCTATACTGGAGAAGATATGATTGAAGTCACCTGTCATGGTTCAACGTACATTCAGCAAGAGATTTTGCGGCTGTTTATCCAAAATGGAGCCCGGATGGCTCAAGGAGGAGAGTTTACGCTGAGGGCATATATGGCAGGAAAAATGGATCTGTCTCAAGCAGAAGCCGTAGCCGATATAATTGCTTCAGATAGTAAAGCCTCTCTCATGTTGGCCTCTCGACAAATTCGTGGAGGATATTCTGAGGAGTTTGCCCTGTTACGAGCTCAATTACTCGAACTCGTATCTCTCCTTGAATTGGAATTAGACTTTAGTGAAGAAGACGTTGAATTCGCTGACCGCAGTCGTCTAAGAGCCATGCTCGATGATATCCAACATAAAATAGAAACATTAAGCAACTCTTTTCAACTGGGCAATATCCTCAAAAATGGCGTTCCAGTTGCTATCGTCGGAAGTCCCAATGTCGGAAAATCAACACTGTTAAATGCTCTTTTAAATGAAGATCGAGCCCTCGTTTCCGATATTGCTGGAACGACCCGAGACTTAATTGAAGAGACAATCAATATTCAAGGAATTACCTTCAGATTTATTGACACAGCAGGTATTCGTGACACGGCAGATCCACTGGAACACCTAGGCATTGAACGTACTTTGCAAAGATTGCAGCAAGCTGCCATTGTTCTATTTATGGTTGATGTTCGTGAATCATTTGACACCATTGCTCAACAGCTCACAACCTATCCGCCACAACAAGGACAGCACACAGTTGTTCTACTCAACAAGACAGATCAAGCCAACATCTCACAAATAAAAACGCTACAAAAGCAGCTAGCCCAACAATTTGGTTATCGCGTATTGGCCATATCCGCTAAACAGCATGAAAACTTATCTGAACTAACTCAGGTCTTATATAATTGCGTAGAAGCGGATACTGCATTACGATCAGGGCAAATTATCGTATCCAATGCACGCCATCATGAGGCATTGGAAGCAGCTTTGACTGCAACGCAACGGGCACAAGAATCCCTCGACAATGATCTGCCAGGCGACCTGCTTGCACAAGACATTCGAGAAGTCCTACATCATCTCGGAACCATCACAGGAGAAATTACCTCACAAGATGTTTTAAACTCCATTTTCTCCAAATTCTGCATCGGCAAGTAACGGCTTGTAAACAACCGTAACCAATCATAACCATTTAGAATAAAGTCGCTGTATATCAGCGACTTTTGTTTTTACATACTTTCCAGTTGCCGTTTGGAGATCACGGATTTTCTCCATATTTTCCTACCATATTTCTACCGCGGAGCAAATTCCACGCAAGCCGAAATATCACACTGACGCAGTAGTTGACGTGTGTTGACAGTGGTTTACATGTGTGGACAGTTGGGGAAATTAGAATTTATGAAAAACGACGGAAAATAGAGGGAAAATATGGAGGTAAAAAGGATTTGTCAATGGTGCGGGAAGCCCTTCATCGCCAAGAAAACGACGACCTGTTATTGCAGCCCGCAATGCTCGAAACGGGGCTACAAACACCGCATGATGGAGCGAAAGATGGAGCTGCGTCACATGCAGGAGATGCAGGAACTGCGTTCGTCGCTGGAAAAGCAGGAATACTTCACCTTTTCGCAGGCGGCACGGCTGATGGGTGTAAGCCGCCAGTACATCTACAAACTGGTCAAGGAGGAGAAACTCCGCGCATCGCGGCTCAGCGGGAAGATGTCGTTGATACGGCGGGCCGACATCGAGCTCATGCTCAAAAGCAAACCCTATGAGCGGATGGTCCCGAAGGAGGACTTCAAGATAACGGAATACTATACCGCCGAGGAGATTGCCCAAAAGTATAAGGTCAACGCCAAATGGGTGTGGACCTACACCCGGCAGCACAAGGTGCCGAAGGTGCGTATCCGCCAATTCAACTATTACAGCAAGAAGCATATCGACGCCGCCTTTGCCAAATATGAGGTGGATTCCGACCTGACGGAGTGGTACACGCCCGAAGAGATTCAGGAAAAGTACGGCATGACCCGCATCGCTATCCGCTCGCACGTCTACCGCAACAACATCCCATCAAAGAAGGAGCACGGACAGATCTACTACTCGAAGCTGCACTTCGACCTCTCGAAGAGCAGCGCGGAGGAGAGCAAGGCCGAATACTACACCG
>UQDC01000011.1 GCA_900539755.1 uncultured Alistipes sp. | reverse complement strand
ATTTTAATTGTTATACTTTATAATAACTAGTCCGGATTTTTACCGGACACATATGGTGTAATTTAATAATATGGTTCGGATCTTTTTTAGGATGTGTGTAGAATAGTTTTCAAGGAGATTAAAAGTGTACAAACAGTGAACGAATGATTCATATGGAATGAGCTAAATAGGCCTGTATGGTGAATGTATGGCTAAAAAAAGTAGGGTAAAATAGGCCTGTTTATACGAAAAAAATATATATTTGTTTAAATTTGTGAATGGTTGGCCGGTCTGTTGTAAAGGATGTTTTTATCCTTAAAATCAGATGGTCCGACCGATTTTTTTAATAGCGAACTCTAACCCATGATCCAAATAGGAAAAATGCTACATCTGTCTGATGTAGAGAAGATATTGTTTGGTGATGAACAGATCGAACTCAATGAACAGATGTTGCAGGAAATCGACGAATGTTACCGATTCCTCGTTCATTTCGCTTCCGATAAGGTGATCTATGGTATCAATACTGGTTTTGGCCCTATGGCGCAGTATCGCGTGGATGATAATGACCTGAAAGCCCTCCAGTATAATATCATTCGCAGTCATGCAACCGGAGCAGGCGATCCTCTTCCCGTAATTTGCGTGCGAGCTGCAATGATTGCCCGTATGCAGACGTTTGCTCAAGCCCGATCGGGTGTTCATACCGAAGTTGTTGCCCTGTTGGCTGAGATGCTGAATCGTCACATCACTCCCGTTGTGCCACGTCACGGAAGTGTGGGTGCAAGTGGTGATCTGGTGCAGTTGGCTCATATCGCCTTGGCTATGATTGGCGAGGGAGAGGTCTTTGTGCCTGATGAAACGGAGCATATGGTGCGTCGTCCTACTGCCGAGGTTTTTGCTCGCGAAAAGCTTACCCCTCTAAATGTATATCAACGTGAAGGATTGGCAATTACCAATGGTACGGCGGTAATGACCGGTATCGGATTGGTCAATCTGATTGAAGCTGATCGTTTGTTGAATTATGCTGTGCTGACGTCAGTGCTGATGAACGAGATAGCCTCTTCGTATGATGATTTTCTGGCAGCTGAACTCAATGAGATGAAATTGCATGTCGGACAGCGGATGATTGCTGCGGCTATGCGTGATGCAGCTGCTGGAAGTCAACGGTTGCTCAAACGGGAGATCGAACTTTATCATCGCCATACAGAAAAAGAGTTTACTCACAAAGTGCAGCCATACTATTCATTGCGTTGTACTCCTCAGATTTTGGGCCCCGTTCTCGATACGATTCGTCGTGCTGAACAGGTGCTGGTTGATGAGTTAAATTCGGTAGATGACAATCCAGTGGTGGATCCGGTCTCGCAAAATGTCTATCACGGAGGAAATTTTCATGGCGATTACGTCTCATTTGAGATGGATAAGGTAAAAATTGCGCTGACTAAATTGACTATGTTGGTCGAAAGACAGCTCAACTATCTGTTCCATGATCGTATCAACGGAATCCTCCCACCTTTTGTGAATCTTGGCAAACTGGGACTCAATTATGGTTTGCAGGCGGCTCAGTTTACAGCCACTTCGACAACTGCTGAGTGTCAGACTCTCTCCAATTCGATGTATGTGCATTCAATCCCAAATAATAACGACAATCAGGATATTGTCAGTATGGGAACCAATTCGGCATCGTTGTGTAGCGCAGTGGTTGAGAATAGCTATCAGGTAATGGCTATTCATTTGATGGCACTCGCACAGGCTGTCGATTGTCTGAAAATTGCTGATCAACTGGCTCCTGCGACTCGTAAGCTTTATGATGAAGTTCGTGAATTGGTGCCTGTGTTCATTGAGGATACACCGAAGTATGAGGAGATTGCCCGTTTGGAAAACTATCTGAAAACGCATAATCCTAAGTTGGTATGAGTGTGGTTGGCAAATATGCACTGGTAACTGGAGGTAGCCGGGGAATTGGACGTGCCGTAGCGGTGCGGCTGGCTGCAATGGGATATGGTGTGATTGTCAATTACCTTTCCAATACAGCAGCAGCTGAGGAAACACTTGATTTAATTAGGAAGGCAGGTGGCGAGGGTGAATTATTACCTTTTGACGTGGCCGATCGCGAGGCGGTAACCTCTGCGTTATCGGAATGGGCCGAAGCGCATCCCGAAGCAGTCATCGAAGTGGTAGTTAACAATGCCGGTATTCGTCGCGATGGATTGTTGATGTGGATGCCCGAAGCCGATTGGTATAGCGTAGTACGCACAAATCTCGATGGTTTTTTTAATGTGACGCAGCCACTCTTAAAAAATATGTTGGTACAGCGTTTTGGCCGGATTGTGAATGTCGTTTCGTTGTCGGGAATCAAGGGAATGCCCGGACAAACCAACTACTCCGCAGCTAAAGGGGGGCTAATTGCAGCGACCAAAGCCTTGGCGCAAGAGGTGGCTAAAAAACAGGTTACGGTCAATGCTGTGGCACCTGGATTTATCCGGACGGAGATGACGGCCGATCTCGATGAGTCAGCTTTGCGTAAGACGATTCCTGTTGGCAGGTTTGGAGAACCTGAAGAGGTGGCCGATCTGGTCGCGTTCCTGGTATCGAAACAGGCCGGCTACATTACTGGTGAGGTAATCTCCATCAATGGCGGCATCTTTTAAGTAAGAATGCCGGTTGATTTTTGATGAGCGGAGTTTATTAAGTCAAACTCATCAAAAGTGCCGATTGTCAGGTGTGGCAGACGCGCAAACAAGTTCGATCTGCACAAAAGTGATCGAAGGGCGGCCAATAGAAACAGAATTAGTGTGATTCCTTAGGACAGTTATCAGAGGATTGAATAGACGAGAGACATCTGATAAGGAATCGGCAAAGGCTATACATAGCATTTAGCATATAGGATTGATAGAGGGTCTTGTGTGTGACACAGATCCGAGTAAAATGAAAAAGATACGCAGTAATTCGCAGTTATTTTGGAATGAGACGTAGAGTTGTGATCACAGGAATGGGAATCTATTCCTGCATAGGAGAAAATAAGGAACAGGTGGTCGATTCCCTCTATATGGGCCGTTCGGGTATTGGACTCGATCCGGCACGCAAAGAGATGGGATACCGTTCAGCTTTGACAGGTATATTACGTAAGCCCGATTTGAAGTTGGCTCTTAATAGACGTCAACGTACCATGTTGTCTGAACATGGTGCTTATGCATATATGGCCACTGTAGAGGCTATGACGCAAGCCGGTATCGATGCCGATTGGTTGAAAAATCATGAAGTAGGTATCCTGTATGGCAATGATAGTAGTGCTGAGGCTGTGGTACATGGGGCTGATGTGATTCGGGAAAAACACAATACTATGTTAGTGGGTTCGGGCAATATTTTCCAGTCGATGAACTCCACGTTGACAATGAACCTCTCTACTATTTTTAATCTGCGGGGAATCAATTTTACCTTATCCGGCGCTTGTGCGAGTGGCTCGCATGCCATCGGAATGGCCTATTTGCTGATTCGTCAGGGATTACAGGAGTGTGTGCTCTGCGGTGGAGCTGAAGAGGTGAATGTGTTTTCAATGGGCAATTTCGATGCATTAGGAGCATTCTCGATTCGTGAGGATGAACCCGAGCGAGCCTCGCGTCCTTTCGATAAGAATCGGGATGGTCTGGTGCCGAGTGGCGGTGGTGCAACTTTGGTCGTGGAAAGTTACGAATCTGCCATGAGTCGAGGTGCCACTATTTTGGCAGAAGTGGTAGGATACGGCTTTTCGTCGAACGGAGAACACATCTCGGTTCCCAATGTGGATGGCCCGGTTCGTTCATTACGCATGGCTTTGCAGGATGCGGGAATGACTCCAGCCCAGATCGGATATGTTAATGCCCATGCCACCTCGACGCCTATCGGAGATTTGAACGAAGCCCGTGCTATTGACGAGGTGTTTGGTGATAGCAAACCTTATGTCACTTCGACCAAGTCGCTAACCGGTCACGAAATGTGGATGGCTGGTGCCAGCGAAATCATATACTCGACTTTGATGATGCAGCGTGATTTTATTGCTCCTAATCTCAATTTCGAGGAGCCGGACGAGGCTTCGTGCCGGTTGAATATACCTGCCGAACGGGTCGATTGCGGATTCGATGCGTTTCTAAGCAACTCATTCGGATTCGGCGGAACCAATTCAACATTGATTATCAAAAAAGTTAATTCATGACCAAAGAAGAGATCAAAGAGAAAATCAAAGCTGTGTTGGCTGAAGAGTTCGAAGTTGATGCCGCACTCATTACACCGGAGGGAAGTCTCAAAGAGGTGCTGGGGCTGGATAGCCTGGATCTGGTGGATGTCGTGGTACTGGTCGAGCAAAATTTTGGTATCACACTCAAAGGCCCTGATTTTGTCAACGTGAAAACATTTGAAGATTTCGATAACCTGATAATAGGTAAATTGGGTTTGTAAATGCGAAACGATAACCCCGAGCAATGGAATGGCAAATCAAGAGGCGGCAGTTTCGGCTACGCCTTTTTTGTCTTTTTGATTAGGTACTGTGGCTTGCACAGCGCTTATATATTCCTTGCTTTTGTGGCGTTTTATTTTATCCCCTGCGCTCCTCGTGCAACTGCGGCTGTTTGGGACTATTATCGTCGCCGACTCCATAAGAGTCGTTGTGTAGCAGCCTGGAGCCTCTATCGCCACTATTATCGCTTCGGACAGACTCTCATTGATAAAATTGCTGTCGGAGCAGGTTTAGCTGATCGCTATCAATTTGAATTTGATAACTATGAGCAGTTCCTTGATGTACTGAAAGGCGAACATGGTGTAGTTGTTCTCGGTGCTCATGTCGGATGTTGGGAGATTGGGGCTCACTTCTTCGGACAGTATGGCCATAAAATGAATGTGGTGATGTACGATGCCGAGTATCAACGTATTCGGAAGGTGCTGGAGCGTAATGGCGGTGGTCGTAATTATAAAATTATTCCTGTCAACGAATCGTCGATTGATGCCATCTTACAAATCAAGGTAGCACTCAATCAGGGTGAATACGTCTGCTTTCAGGAGGACCGTTTCCTTAATCAGCACCATGTGCTTCGTTTGCCCTTTTTGCAAGGCGAGGCTCTTTTCCCAGAGGGTCCGTTCTTGATTGCTACCAAATTACAGGTGCCGATAGCTTTCTATTTCGCTATGCGTGAAAAAGGGCGCCGATATCGCTTTTATTTCAGGGTGATACAAACTGACCGACAGGTGACCACTCAAGAGTTGTGTCATATGTACGTACAAACGCTCGAAAAGATTGTGCGTCATTATCCGGATCAATGGTTCAACTTTTATAAGTTTTGGCTATGAGTACCCCGTATTCCATATTGCTTGTGTCTGCCAACCGCTATAAGGAACCGTATCCGGTCTATCCGTTGGGAATCTCCTATTTAAAGAGCTATCTGCGTCAGCGGTTGCCCCAATACAAAGTATTGGTGTTTGATTGTAATCTGGGGAGCATGGAAGACCTCTCAGAGTTGATCGTTCATGACCAACCGCGCTATGTGGGAATTTCGTTCCGCAATGCTGATGACGTCAATTCGTTGCGGGATAATAACTTCTTGACCGGATACCGTCAAGTGGTCGATACTGTACGACGAGCAACGAGTGTGCCGTTAATTATTGGAGGGGCGGGTTTCTCAATTTTCCCACAACACTTCATGGACTTGATGGAGGCCGATTATGGATTGGCCGGAGAGGGGGAGGAGAGTTTGGCTCAGTTGATAGAGACATTAGATGCCGGCAAACAACCCGCTGCAATTGATGGCCTGTTTGTGCACGGTGTAGATGCAGGGGAATATCCGCGTCCGCGCCGGCATTATGTGCGATCTTTGAGTGTGGATTTTGAGGAGGAGTGGGTCGACTACTACTGGAAATATAGCGGTATGCTCAATATCCAAACCAAACGGGGATGCCCATACGACTGTGTTTATTGTACCTATCCGTTGATTGACGGGTGCGTGATTCGGACTCTCGATCCGGCCAAAATCGTGGATGATATTCTCCGTTTGCGGAGACATAAGGGGATCGACTATCTCTTTTTTACCGATTCGGTTTTCAATATCTGCCCCGAATACAATCAACGTTTGGCAGAGGAGCTGATCCGACGCGAAGCTAAGATCCGTTGGGGTGCCTACTTTGCGCCATCCCACCTGACACGGGAGATGTTAGCTCTGTATCGTCGTTCAGGATTGACCCATATTGAGTTTGGGACCGAGTCGTTTGATGATCAGGTACTCGAGGCTTATGGGAAACGTTTTACGTTTGAGGATGTGCTGAATTCTTCCGAAATGGCGTTGGCAGAGGGGATTTATTATGCACATTTCTTGATTTTCGGAGGAGTCGGTGAAACGATGCAAACGATTGGCCGTTCGATCGAAAACTCGAAACGAATTCGTTCCAGCGTATTTATGCCCTATATCGGCATGCGGATATATCCCCATACCCGATTGCAAAATATTGCAGTCCAGGAGGGTGTGATTGCTGCTGACGATCCGTTGGTCGAACCCAAATATTACCTCTGCAAAGATTTCGATCTGGAGAGGGTGCGCAAAATGGCATTGGAAACGGGGAAAGCATGGGTCTTCCCGGATGATAACATCGATAGCCAAATGACCCAATTCAGACTGAAACGCAATAAAAAAGGACCGCTATGGGAGTACCTGAGAAAAGCGTAGCGATTACGGAGCTGATTCCGCAACGTCCTCCGATGGTGATGGTCGATCGGTTTGAAGGCATTGATGCTGAAGATCAATCCCATACCTCGCTAACCGTGCGGGAAGATAATCTGTTCGTGGAAGAGGGTGCGCTGACCGAGTGTGGCCTCATCGAACATATGGCCCAGTCGGCTGCTGCCCGAGTGGGGTGGCGTTGTCGTGAAGCGGGAGAGAAAGTCCCTGTGGGGTTTATCGGCGCTGTCTCCCGTTTTCGGGCCGATGCGTTGCCGCCGGTCGGTGCCTGTTTGGAAACGACACTTCGGATGGTACAAGAGGTCGGTCCGCTCTCTTTAGCTGCCCTGCGTGTTGAGTGTGACGGACAACTGATCGCCGAAGGAAACTTAAAAATCTATCTGCAACTATGAGACGCAGAACACATATCGTATCCGGAGAGCCGGCCTTGAGCTGTATAACCCCGTTGAGGGTGCGGTTCAGCGAGGTCGATTCGATGCGCGTGGTATGGCATGGCGAGTATGTCCGCTATTTCGAAGATGGCCGGGAGGCTTTCGGAGAACAGTATCCCGGTTTGGGTTACCTGGATATCTACAACAGTGGGTATACGACCCCGATCGTCGAGATGCACGTGGAGTATAAACTTCCGTTGCGAATCGCTGAACGGGCTGTTGTGGAGACCCGATACCTGCCTACGCCTGCCGCCAAAATCTGTTTCGAATACACAATTCGCCGTAAGTCGGATCAGGCTGTGGTCGCAACAGGCTCTACGATGCAGGTGTTTGTGAATGGTGACGGAGAGATGGAGTTGACTCCTCCGGAATTTTTCAAAGCGTGGAAACGTAAATGGAACGTGAAGTAAAGATCTATTTGGGTGGAGATGCCTTGGTGACCGCTCTAGGTCATAGCGTTGACGAAAACTTCTCGGCAATGGCCCAGGGTCAAATCGGACTGCATCCGATCGAGTCGCCATGCCGGTTGGCTGCGGCTGGAAAGATCGATGCGGAGCTGTTGCAGACCTCTGCCCTGGAACATTATACACCCCTGGAGAGTCTGATGATCCGTTGCGTGCAGGAGATTGCCACAGGTTCACAAATCGACCCTGCAGCGGATGACTGTCTCTTGGTATTTGCCACCACAAAAGGTAATGTCGATCTGCTGGAACAGGATATGACACCGCCCGAAGAGTCCTTTCTATACTGTTTGACAGAACGCGTAGCCGGATATTTTAAAGCAGTACGACAACCGGTTGTAATCTCGAATGCCTGCATCTCTGGAGTCTCGGCGCTCATTGTGGCCAGACGCATGATCCGGGAGGGGGTGTGTCGCCATGCCATTGTGGTGGGAGGCGATCTGATTTCGACGTTTGTGGCCGAAGGGTTCCTCTCGTTCAAATCGGTCAGCCCGGGTCCCTGCCGTCCATACGATGCCACCGAAGAGCATGGTTTGTCTCTCGGAGAGGCGGTCGGCGCAGTGGTGTTGACCACGGATGCCTGCCGGGCGAAGTTGCCGGCCGTATTGCTCAAAGGTGGAGCCATTACCAACGATGCCAACCATATTTCGGGGCCATCCCGTACCGGTGACGGGCTGCATTATGCTATGGAAGAGGCCCTTGCCGAAGCCGAGGTGCCCCGCGAAAAGATCAGTTTTGTCAATGCCCATGGAACGGGGACCGCATACAACGATGCCATGGAGAGTAAGGCATTGGCCTTGAGCGCTCTGAGCGAATGCCCGATGAATAGCCTTAAAGGGTATATCGGCCATACGCTGGGAGCATCCGGTGTGGTGGAGAGTATTCTGTCGGCAGAGGAGTTGCGGCGGGGACTTCTGTTCGGTACGGCGGGATTCCGTCAGTTGGGTACACCTTGTCCGTTGAATGTAACCGCAGCGAGTCGTCCCATCAAAATGCAATACTGCCTGAAAACCGCATCTGGATTTGGAGGATGCAATGCCGCTATTGTATTGGGGTTGGATTCTGTCGATAATGCCCCTGATGCTACCGGACAGTGCCTGTCGGGCAAAAATGCTTTGACATCCTCTCTACCGTTAGACAAGACAGCTGTTGCCCCGGTAACCGGAACAGAGGTTGAGGGCCAAGAGGGCATGTCGTTTTCCGCAGATCATGTATCGAGCTGTCCTGTTGGCAGGATTACCGCAACTTATGAATTGCCGCATACCGGAGAACCCTTCCCTGAGTTGATCCGAAGGCTGTACAAAGAGTTGGAGGATCCAAATATGAAATTCTACAAGATGGATGACCTCTCGAAAGCGGCTTATATCGCTGTGGAGTATCTGTTGCGGGGCTGTCCGATTACCGGGAAATATGCTTCGACGGATGTGGCGGTGGTTCTTGAAAACCGCTCGTCGTCACTCGATACCGATCTGGCACATCAGCGTATTGTCAACGAACACCATCCGGAGGGTGCCTCTCCAGCCGTGTTTGTTTATACCCTGCCCAATGTGGCGGTCGGAGAGATCTGTATCCGCAATCATATCCAAGGTGAAAATACCTTTTTTGTGGAGGGGAGTGGAGCGACAGCCGAATGGTACGCCCATCGATTGGTGGAGCGAGGTACGGCCCGTGCCGTGATCTATGGCGTATGCGACTTGCTGAAAGGTGAATATCATGTGAAACTCAATTTGTTGGAGGCAAAATAATTATGGAAGAGCTGATTCAAAAACTGAAAGAACAATTGATCGAGGCCCTGAATCTCGAAGAGATTACCCCTGACGATATTGACGCTGAGGCTCCTTTGTTCGGAGATGGACTCGGGCTGGATTCGATCGATGCCCTCGAAATCATCCTGATTTTGGAGAAAAATTACGGCATCCGCCTCGAAAATACCGCCGAGGCAAAACCCCATTTCTATTCGGTCAAGACGTTGGCTGAATACATTCTGGCAAATCAGCAAAAGTAAAACGATGCATATCGCAGTCACAGGCGTAGGGATTGTCAGTGCCCTGGGAGTGGGCAAAAAAGTGACACTGGATGCGTTGCGTACCGGTCGTAGCGGTATTGTCGCTGCACCGACCCACTTTGCAACGCGGAATCGACTGCCTGTGGGCGAAGTGGCCCTGGACAACGCCCAGCTGCAACAGCTTCTCGGCCTATCGGGGTGTCACTCTCGGACCGCATTGCTGGGTATATTGGCTGCCTCGGAAGCGCTGCAAGATGCTGGAGCGTCTCGTCCCCGAACCGCTTTGGTCTCCGCTACTTCAGTTGGGGGAATGGATCTGACCGAACAGTTTTTCCCACAGTTTATGCAGGATGACCGTTTAGGACGTTTGCGTCAGGTGATGCATCACGACTGTGCCGACAGTACGATCTCTATTGCCCGGTATTGCGGGATCGATGGCTTCGTGACGACAATCAGCACTGCCTGCTCCTCGGCGGCGAATGCCCTGATGTTGGCCGTAAGGCTATTGCGGCATGGTGTGGCGGATCGAGTGGTGGCCGGTGGAACCGATTCGTTGTGCCGCTTCACGTTGAATGGATTCAAATCGTTGATGATTCTGGATTCGGCCCCCTGTCGCCCTTTTGACGAGAGTCGGGCCGGGTTGAATCTCGGCGAAGGAGCGGCCTATCTGGTTCTGGAACGGGCTGAAGATGCAGCAGGTGAGCCTTATTGCTTTTTGGATGGGTTTGCCAATGCCAACGATGCATTCCATCAAACGGCCTCTTCTGCCGACGGAGAGGGAGATTACTTGGCAATGCGCGGGGCGCTTGAAATGGCCGGCATTACACCCGAGCAGGTCGATTATATCAATGTACACGGAACGGGAACGCCAAATAACGATCTCTCGGAGGGAGTTGCCATGCAGCGGCTCTTTAGCGAGCGGATACCAGCTTTCGGATCGACCAAACCCTTTACGGGGCATACGTTGGCGGCTGCCGGAGGAATTGAAGCGGCATTTTGTGTCCTCGCACTCCGTCATGGAGAGCTTTATCCTCACCTCCATTTTGCCCGGCAGGACCCCCAGTTGGGGCTGACCCCGCAGTTGCATTATGAGCAGCGTCCGTTGCAATATTTACTTTCCAATTCGTTCGGTTTCGGCGGAAACTGTGCGTCGTTGTTATTCGCAGGTAAGATCGATCAAAGATGAAGACCCGTTGTTACATAAACCGATATGCCACACACGAGATGCTGGGCGATGACCTGAAGGCGTTGATCCCCAACGTTGCGTTGCGCCGTCGTATGAGCCGTTTTGTCCGAATGGGGGTGGCCACCGCGATGCAGTGTCTCTCCTCCGGGGTGTCGGCAGACCGGATAGATGCCATCGTGACAGCAACGGGATGGGGCTGCCTGGCCGATAGTGAGAAGTTTTTGCGGAATCTATTGGAACAGGATGAGGAGTTGCTCAATCCGACCCCTTTTATTCAGTCAACCTTCAATACGATCGGGGCACAGGTGGCGCTGCTCTGCTCGAATCACTCCTACAATATGACCTATGTGCACCGAGGCCACAGCTTTGAATCGGCACTGCTGGATGTAGTGATGCAGTTCGATGACGCAACGATTACCCATGCCTTGGTGGGGGCGGCCGATGAACAGACCCCATCCCAACATCGGGTCATGGAGCGTATGGGCATCTGGCGAAACTATATCGATGGCGAAGGAGCTGCCTTTTTCCAACTTTCGTTGCTCCCCATGGATACTTGTCGGGCCTGTATTGTAGAGGTCGATTTTCCGGATATTCTTGAAGAGTTGAAGGATCAGGTATCGGCTTGCGGGGGTGCCAATTCCACTGTAGCAAATCAGGCAGGAGAAACGGATGGATTTGTCACGACAGACTCAATAAAAAGTTGGATCAAAACACATTATCATGCTGATCAGATTATCCTTGGGGGAGGGACGCACCGGATCAATTACCCTACGGCTTCTGCCGGACGGTTGGTCGAAGCTGTACAGTTGATTGAAAACGGTGCCCGGCGTGTGGCCGTGTGGAACAACTATATGGACGTACAGTCCGCTGTAATTGTCGTGGAATGTATTGGATAGTGGGGATCATATTGGTGTGCTGTGTGTTGGGTGCAGCCGTTTGGGCTTCGGCTTCGATCCGATCAGGCGTCTATCTCCGTTCTTTGTGTCGGGGCGATGGCCCGGAACGGGCGGTCTGCCTAACGTTTGACGACGGTCCCGATCCACAACGCACTCCAAAACTTCTCGATTTGTTGAAATGTCACGGTCTGCAAGCAACCTTCTTCCTGATTGGCGAAAAGGCACAGGCACATCCTGAATTGGTGCAACGCATGGTGGAGGAGGGGCATACGATCGGAAACCATACCTGGTCCCACAATGCACGTTTCCCGTTGCGAGGTGAGCGGTTTGTGCGCGAGGAGGTGGAACGAGGTGCCAAAGCAGTCGGTAAGGCAGCCAATTTAGCAGGGTCTAAAAGAATAAAATTGTTTCGGCCGCCGTTTGGGGTTACCAACCCGATTATCGGGCGTGTTGTGCGCAGCGAAGGGTATTGCTCAATCGGGTGGAGTATCCGCTCGTTCGATACGGTTGCATCGACCCCGCGGCAAAAGGTGTTGAGTCGTGTGTTACGCAAATTGCATCCCGGAGCAGTGATCCTGTTGCATGATCGTTGTGAAGGGAGCGTCGAGCTGCTCGAACGGCTGCTCGCAGAGCTGTCGAACCGCGGCTACGAGGTGTGGCCCATCGAAAAAATGTTGAAAATAGAAGCTTATGAAAATCAATAAAATATTGTTCTTGTTGCTGCTGGGTTGTATCGGCGGAAATGTTTGGGCACAAAACAACGCTTTACAACAGCAGTTTGCCAAAGAGTTGGTCGCCAAAAGCCGTACGGTGCAGACTATTGTCTGTGATTTTACCGAGACACGGCACATGGATGTGATGGCTAAAGATTTGGTGCGAACCGGACAATTCCATTATAAAATACCGTCGCAGATGCGCCTCGACTTTACGTCCGGCGACTGGATCATCATGACGGAAGAGACCTTCTCGATGCGAACGAACGGCCGAACCTCGACAACGCGTATCACCGCAAACCCAATGTTGCGGCAGATGCACAATGTATTCGGAGCCTGCATGACCGGGAACATGGAACGTCTGATGGGAAGCGGACAGGTGACGATTACCCAAAATAAGAGCGGTTATCGGGTGGAGTTGGTTCCGTCGAGCCGATCGGCACTCAAATATGTGAATCGAATTGTGCTCGATTTCGATCGGGCCGATATGACCTTGGAAACGTTACGAATGGAACAGCCATCGGGCGATTATATGCAGTATGTGTTCCGAAATAAAAACTTGAATACCACAGTGAAAGCCTCGCTGTTCGATGTTCAATAAGCTAACGATGATGGTACGAGATGACCTCTATACATTGAGCCGAGAGAGCGATCGGGGGGCAACATTCTGTTTCCGCGCAACGATCAATCCACAGCATCCGCTGTTTGCCGGCCATTTTCCGGGACAGCCGATTCTGCCCGGGGTCTGTACATTGGCCATCCTGAGCGACTGTGTGGCCGAGATTTGCGGCTACGGGGTGCGGTTTGCCCAAATCCGTGAATGTAAATTTACAGCGCCGGTGGATCCTTCGCGTCATACGGAGTTAGAGTGCCTCCTGACAATAGACGGTACGACGGTTCAGGCAACGGTGATGGCCGAGGATATTGTTGTACTGAAACTTAAAGCGACTTTTGTACCGAAAAATGATTGATCCGGTATCCATATCCTGGCCCGAACGGGTGCGACGCGTGGAGTGTGCGGTGGTTATTCCAACTTACAACCACGCGGAAACACTGGCGGAGGTGATCGCCGGGGTAAAGCGCTATTGTGCCGATATCTTTGTGGTCAATGATGGCTCGACCGACACGACCGCGCAACTGCTCGCCACCATTCCCGATATTCGCATTATCGCCTATCCGCACAATCGCGGGAAAGGATATGCGTTGCGAACCGGCCTGTTGGCGGCTGCGGCTGCTGGATTCCGGTATGCAATTACCATCGATTCTGATGGGCAGCACTACCCCGAGGATATTCCCGCTTTTATTGAGCGGATCGAAGCTGTCCCTGATCGCCTGTTGGTAGGAGCCCGGAACCTGACGGCGGAAAACATGCCCTCCAAAAATACCTTTGCCAACCGTTTCTCGAATTTTTGGTATAAGGTCGAGACCGGGCATACCTTGCAAGATACGCAGTCCGGCTTTCGACTCTATCCTTTGCGCAAACTGGGCCGGATGAGGACGTTGTGTCGTCGCTATGAATTCGAGGTGGAGATCCTGGTGCGGGCCGCCATGCGCGGAGTTGTCGTGGAGAATATCCCGATTTGTGTCTATTATCCGCCCGAAGGAGAACGTATCTCCCATTTTCGTCCGTTCCGCGATTTTACCCGTATCAGCCTGCTCAATACGGTCTTGGTATTGCAAGCTGTATTTATTTATTATCCATGGCGATTTATCCGGTCACTCACCCGCGAAAATATCCGCAATTTCTTCCGACGTAACATTACCCATTCGCCCGAGAGCAATCTGCGCCTGGCTGCAGCCATGGGGTGGGGCGTCTTTTGTGGCATCGTCCCGATTTGGGGATACCAGATGATCTTTGCAGCGGTCTCTGCCCATTTTATGCGACTCAACAAATTGGTTGCCGTTGTCTTCTCCAACATCAGTATCCCGCCAATGATCCCGTTTATCCTTTACGGTAGCTACTGGATTGGAGGACAAGTATTGGGAGTGCCTGTATCGCTTGTTCTGCGTGACATCTCTATGCATCGGATGGCTGAGTGTCTGGCGCAATATCTGGTAGGAAGCCTCTGTTTGGCTGCCGTGTGCGGTATGCTGATCTGGCTGATTGGCTGGTGTGTATTGACCCTAACGAAACGTGTCCCGGTTCATGAATAAGTTTTTTACATATCTCTACGACTTTTTGCGCAGGCATCGCCTGTTGCTGTGGAGCCTTTTGACCTTGACGGTGTTGGTGATGGGTTGGTTCGCTTCCCGGCTCAGCTACAACGAAGATATCGTTTCGTTTATGCCCAAAGACCAACAGGGCCAAAAGACAGCGGCTGTTTTCAATAGTCTGCGGATTAAGGATAAGATCGTTGTGATGCTGACCGCTCCGCAACAGGACGATCCAGAGGTGCCGGACCGGATGATTGAGGCAGCTGAAGCTTTGGCAGAAGGGTTACAGCCGGCCGTTGACGAGGGGCTGCTGCGTTCAGTAACGGCCCGCGTCGATGCCGGATTGCTCGATTCGGCAACCGCGTTGGTGTATGATCACCTCCCCGTTTTCTTAACCGATCAAGAGTTTGCTCGCCTCGATTCGCTGACCCGTCCCGAAGCGATCGATTCCGCGGTGCATCGCGTCTATGGGACGCTCATCTCTCCGGCCGGTTTTGCCGTCAAAGATGTGTTGTTGCGAGATCCTTTGGGGCTGGGAACGCCACTGCTGGCCAGCTTCCAGCAATTTAACCAAAGCGGAGACTATGAGATTTATGACGACCATATTTTTACGGCTGATCTACAATCTCTATTGCTTTTCGCAGACCCGGCCCATGGCTCCTCTGCCTCTGCAACCAACGAACGGCTGATTGAAATCCTCGAAGAACAATTGAATCGTATCGGAGCAGAGTATGATCTGCAGGCTGATTATTTCGGTGCAGTTGGGGTGGCTGTGTACAACGCCCGCCAAATCAAACAGGATACGGCTTGGACCCTCTCTATCGCTCTGGTAGTAATTGTCTTGGTGATCACCCTGGCCTTCCGAAACCGTTGGGCGATTCCCTTGATGATTCTTCCGGTTATTTATGGAGCACTGTTTGCTTTGGCGCTGATCTACCTGATTCAAGGTTCCATCTCGACAATAGCAATAGGTGCTGGAGCGGCGGTTATGGGAATAGCGCTGAGCTACTCGATCCATGTTCTGGCGCACAGTAACCATATTCATGACCCGCGTCAGGTGGTGGCAGAACTGGCTTATCCTTTGACTGTCGGTAGTTTTACTACCATTGGGGCCTTCCTGGGATTGCTCTTTACCCGTTCGCAATTGTTGCACGATTTCGGGCTTTTCGCTGCCCTGACGTTGATCGGAACGACCCTGTTTAGTCTGATCTTCTTACCCCACATGCTCCCGACAGGAGCATCCAAAGCTCCCAGTCCGCTGCTCCGTCGTATTGAACGGCTGAATGCCTATCGCTACGATACCAACAAGTGGCTGTTGGGCGGATTGGTTGTGGTGACGGTTGTGGCATTGTTCTTCTTCAACGATGTCAAATTCGACAGCGATATGACCCGGTTAGGGTATGAGCCGCAACGATTCAAACAGATGGAGCAGCGGCTCGAAACGCTGATGGGCGATACCTCTCGGTATGTCTATCTGATCACCTCGGCCGATGATGTCGATCAAGCCTGCCAATCCTATAGCAAGGTGCGATCGTTGTTGGATTCGTTGGCGGCTGAAGGGGTGGTGAAGGCTCCGGTATCTGCTGCCGATTTTGTGGTGCCCATGGCGGTGCAGCAGCAACGACTTGAGCAGTGGAACCGTTTTTGGACCCCTGAAAAACGACAACAGGTGTGTGAACGGCTGCAGCAAGCTGCCCTCCGCAACGGCCTCACCTCGGATGCGTTCGCCCCATTCAACCGTTGGCTCGAACAACAGTTTACCCCCTTTGATGTCACCACTGCGGGCGTTGCCAACAACCCGGTGCTTGGCGATTGGCTCGAGCAGAGTGATCATGGTCCGCTGTTTGTCAGCCGTCTGGCTGTCGATAACCACCTGAAGGAGCAGGCCTACACCCGACTCGAGCAGCTGCCCGATGTAACCATCCTCGATCGGGCCTATTACAGCAACCGTATGGCCGATCTGGTCAACGACGACTTTAATACCGTACTGCTGATCTCCTCGCTGCTGGTCTTTCTGGCTCTGCTGATCTCCTACGGCCGGATCGAATTGGCCCTGTTAGCCAGTTTGCCGATGGCTGTCAGTTGGGTGCTTATCCTGGGCATGATGGCGCTATTCGGAATCGAGTTCAACATCGTGAATATTATTCTTTCGACCTTTATTTTCGGTCTGGGCGATGATTTCAGCATCTTCATTATGGATGGCTTGTTGAACGAATATAAAAATGGTCGTAAACTGTTAGCCGCGCACAAAACGGCGATCTTCTTCTCCGCATTTACTACGGTGGTAGGGATCGGGGTGTTGGTCTTTGCCGGTCACCCCGCACTCAAATCGGTATCCGTGATCTCCATGTTGGGGATGGTGGCGGTCGTATTGGTTGCCTATACGGTCCAACCAGTCCTCTTCCGACTCTTCATCTCACGGCAAACCGCCCGCGATGGATTGCCCTACACCTTGATGGGCGCCCTTAAAACGATCTATGCCTTTCTCTATTTTTTGTTCGGGTGTCTGGTGTTGCAATTTTGCATTGTCTTGCTGCACCTGCTGCCGATCGGTCGTCGTCGCCGGAAAGCCTGGTTTCATTGGATGATGTATGCATTGGCAAAAGTTTTCCTGGCAACCATTTTTACGGTACGGACCTTCCGTCGAAATCCTGCTGGCGAACGATTTGAAAAGCCGGCCATTGTCGTAGCCAACCATCAATCGTTTGTCGATATTTTATTGATGCTCAGTATTTCACCCAAGTTTGTGATGGTGACCAACAGCTGGGTATGGCATTCGCCCTTTTTCGGATGGATCATCCGTTACGCAGGATGTCACAGTACCATGAACGGTTATGATCAACTGGAAGATGAACTGAAACAGGAGGTTGCGGAGGGTTATTCCATTGTAGTCTTTCCGGAGGGAACGCGAACAGCAGACTGTTCCATCCATCGATTCCATAAAGGAGCGTTCCAGTTGGCTGATCATCTCAATTTGGATATTGTGCCGGTGCTGATTTATGGTACAGGGTATATTTCGTCGAAAAAGCAACCTTTCTATATTAAACGAGGTCGGATCGTGGGCGTGGTTTTGCCGCGGATTGTAGCTAATGATTCCCAGTATGGTAAAGATGTTCGGGAAAGAGCCAAGACGATTCGTCGTTATATGATTGATGAATATGAAAAACTGCAGGCTGAGAATAGCGATAACCCATATTTTATGCAGACAGTTGTTAAAAACTATCTGTATAAAGGTCCGGTTTTAGAGTGGTACATCCGAATCAAGTTGCGGTTGGAACATCGATACGATGAATTGGATCGGTTGTTACCCCGACAGGGAACAATTGTTGATGTGGGGTGCGGTTATGGTCAGATGGCATTCCTGCTGGCCTTGCGTGCTGAAGGACGACAACTCCTCGGAATCGATTACGATGAGGAAAAGATTGCATTGACCACTCACAGTTTTTTATGTAACGATCGGACTCGTTTTGTTTGTACAGATGTAACTACGTTTGACCTGCCAATGGCGGATGCTTTCGTGATTAATGATATGCTGCATTATGTGACACCCGAAGAGCAAGAGCGCATTATCGCTCGTTGTGCCGATCGGCTGGTTTCGGGTGGTCTGATCGTTGTGCGTGAGGGCGATCGTTCGTGCCGACAGCGTCATCGTCTGACCGAAGAGACAGAACGTTGGTCAACCCGTATTTTGCATTTCAATAAAACAACTGGAGCATTGCATTTCCCTACAAGCGAATGGATGAAAACAATGGCAGAACGGTATGGCCTTTCGCTCGAGATTCGGGATACAAGCCGTCACTCTTCCAATATGCGTTATATCTTCCGGAAAGGAGGTGAGGTATGAGCACTCAGTATGATTATGACGTAGTAATTATTGGTAGTGGAATGGGGGGCTTGACCTGCGGTACTATTTTGGCAGCAGAGGGCATGCGCGTTTGTGTCGTTGAAAAAGGAACGGTACTTGGAGGCTGTTTACAATCTTTTCGGCGTGGGCGCTGGTTGGTTGATACAGGAATCCATTATGTCGGCAGCTTGCAAGAGGGACAGGTCATGCATCAGTACTTGAAATATCTGGGTGTCTTACCTAAACTGGATATTCGTAGCCTTGATCCTGCAGGATTCGATCGAATCTATTTGGCTGGGCGTGAGTTCCGACATGCTATTGGATATGACCGGTTTCGTGAAACACTCTTGGCTGATTTTCCGCAGGAGCGTGAAGGTATTGACTCCTATTGCCAGATGTTGCAACATGTGGGAAGTTCCATTGCACCCGACACCTTGCGTTTAGGTAAAATCTCATCCGGAGGAGGAATTTATTTCGGTATGTCTGCTGCTAAGACGATTGATTTATTGGTGAAAGATCCTTTGTTGAGACAGGTGCTGGCAGGAACTGTACAGCTATATGCCGGGCGTCGTGAGGTCTCTCCGCTCTATCACCACGCCATTATTACCAGTTCGAATGTTGAAGGTGCATCTGTCTTTGTCGGTGGCACACAGTTGTTAGCTGATGCTTTGGCTGATCGTATTCGCAGTTGTGGTGGCGAGTTGATCACTCGGGCCGAGGTAACCAGGCTGGCGTTGTCTGGTGATCAGATCAGCAGGGTCGAGCTTAATGGCGGCGAGCATGCCTTGACAGCACGTTGGGTTATTTCCGATATAGCTCCGGCTCAAACGTTCAAATTATTGGATTCATCCTCTCTGCTCAAACGTGTCTTTCTTAATCGGTTACAAGCGTTGCCTAATACCTATGGATTTTTCTCAGTCTATCTGTTGATGCGTCAGGGAGCAATGCCGAATCGTCATTGTAATCTATATCTGTATAACAGTTCAGATGTATGGAATCTTGATGCCGAATTCGAGAATTGTAAGTTGCCGGTTGTGGTGGTGAGTATTCAGCCTGCTACAGATAATCAGTGGGCTGATGTAGTCTCTTTGTTAGTGCCGATGTCTTTTGATCAGGTCGCAGCATGGGCAGGTACCCGTTCCGGACGAAGGGGAGAATCCTATGAACAATTCAAAGCCCGCTATGCCGAAGCAACGATCCATTTTGCTGAGCAATATATTCCCGGTTTGCGTCGTGCTGCAGCTGAAATTTATACTTCGACACCGTTGACTTATTGGGATTATACCTCTGTTCCGGAAGGAAGTGCTTATGGACTGCAAAAGGATTTTAATCGTCCGCTCTCCTCGATGATCCCTATTCGGTCGCGTATTAGTAATCTGTTGCTTACCGGACAAAACCTGAATGTACATGGTATGCTGGGGGTGACTGTTTCGGCTGCTTTTACCTGCAGCGAACTGCTTGGAGAGGAGTATTTGGCTAAAAAAATTGGCTATGCTTAGAAAATTGTTCAAAACGCTGAAATGGTTTTCCATAGGAGTAGTCGCGTTGGTGCTTATTTTAGTTGGCACAGCATTGGGCCTCTATTGGTCGGCCGATATGGGCGATCCAAACTGCACAGTGGGTTTGTCCCAATACCCCGTGCAGCAGCAAGATAGCGTGATGCGGTGTGGTGGATCAACTCTGCGCTGGAATCCGGCCGGTTTGTGGGAGTTGACTACAGGTGGGGATGCACTGACGCGTGGTGCCGAATCGGGGGCCCTGCTGCGGGATCTGATGCACTACCAGGAACAGGTCTTTGTCGATCAGATCCATCGTATCGTGCCATCAGACCGCTATTTGAGTTTCCTCAAGGTGTTAATAACCATTTTTAATCGCAATTTGGGAGAATACGTTCCGGAAGAGAATCGCCTGGAAATATACGCTATGTCGCAATCTTGCTCGCACGAGTTCGATGCGATCGGGACACCCTATCAGCGTCAACTCAATTACCATGCTGCCCACGATATTGGTCATGCGATGCAGGAGTATATGTTGGTAGGGTGCAGTTCCTTTGCTGTATGGGGTGATCGTAGCGCTGATTCATCCTTGTTGGTGGGGCGTAATTTTGACTTTTATGTCGGAGATGATTTCGCCCGGAACAAATTGATCACCTTTTGCCGTCCGGAGCATGGATATGCCTTCGCTTCGGTAGGATGGCCCGGTATGACTGGCGTTCTTTCGGGGATGAACAGTGAGGGGTTGACCATTACATTGAATGCGGCCAAAGGCTCTATCCCAACGCGAGCTGCTACTCCAATTTCGATCCTCGCGCGAACCATTTTGCAATATGCCGCTACAATTGATGAGGCATTGGCTATTGCCGATACGACGCAAACCTTTGTTTCTGAATCGCTATTGATCGCGTCGGCACGTGACGGTAAGGCAGCAATCATTGAAAAGACGCCACATCGTACAGCCCTGTTCGCAAGTTCGGATAATTACATCCGTTGTACGAACCATTATCAATCGGAAACTTTTGCTGACGACCCTGACAATCTGGAGAACATCGCCACTACGGACAGCTACTATCGTTTTGAACGGCTGGGCGAATTGATTGACTCTCTCGCTCCGCTCTCTCCTCCGAAGGTCGCATCCATCTTGCGCAACCGGTATGGACATGGAGGGACAGATATAGGACTGACCAATGAAAAGTCCCTGAATCAGGCTATTGCTCACCATGGTGTGATTTTCGAACCGGCTAAAGGCCTGATGTGGGTATCGACTGCTCCTTGGCAAACCGGAGCTTTTGTCTGCTATGATCTGCATCGCATATTTGCTACTGACGAATCGAATGAACCTGCACGAATTGATACAATAAGTCGGCTCGATGTGCCGCAGTTGTGTATCCCGGCAGATCAACGTTTCTTACGAGAGGACTATCCTCGGATTGTTTGTTATCGGACCTCTGCTGAACAGTTACGGCAGGCGATTGCTCAACACGATGGCTCCCGGCAGAATTTGCTCGACTCCTTGCAAAACAGTAACCCGAACTTTTGGGGAACTTGGGCATTGTGCGGTGACTATTATGTCATGCTCGGATGTAAAGATGATGCGCGTCATTGTTGGGAACGAGCCCTGCAACTGGAAATTCCCCGTGAGCGCGAACGTCAGGAAATTGAACGTAAAATCGAAAAACTATGATACGAAATTCACAAATTCAATTTGCAGCTCCTGAAGAGATAAAGAAATTTCAGGAGGAGCGGTTGCGTGAGGAACTCCGCTATTTGGCGGATCATTCACGTTTTTATCAGGCCATGTTCCGAAACGAAGGTGTCGATATTCGGGATATTCGTACGTTGGAGGATCTGCGGCAATTACCTGTGACAACCAAAAAGGATTTGCAACAACAAAACGATGATTTCTTGTGCGTTTCGCGTCGTGAGGTGATTGATTATGTAACAACTTCCGGAACATTGGGAGATCCTGTTACCTTTGCTTTGACTGAAGAGGATCTCGATCGATTGGCCTATAACGAGGCATTGTCATTTGCAACAGTCGGTTGTACTCCCGATGACATTATTCAGTTGATGGTCACGATTGATCGCCGGTTTATGGCAGGGTTGGCCTATTTCCTCGGAGCCAGAAAGTTGGGGTGTGGCGTTACTCGTGTGGGGAATGGCATTCCTGAATTGCAATGGGATACCGTCCGTCGTATCGCGCCTACAGCATGTATGGTTATCCCCTCTTTTTTACTCAAATTGACTGATTATGCCGAAGCCAATGGGTTTGATTACCGAAATTGTCCGTTACGTAAGGCAATCTGTATAGGTGAAGGATTGCGATTACCGGATAATTTTGAACTGAATACTCTTGGCCGTAAGATTCAGGAGAGGTGGCCTGAGTTGGAGCTCTATTCTACTTATGCTTCGACAGAGATGCAAACTTCATTTACAGAATGTGCCTGCCATCAAGGAGGCCATCTGCCACCGGATCTGATTATTGTTGAATTTCTTGATGATGAGAATCGACCTGTTCCAGAGGGGGAGCCGGGTGAAGTGACAATTACCACTTTGGGCGTGCGTGGGATGCCCTTGTTGCGTTTTAAAACAGGCGATATTTGTCGACACTATTCCGGGGCGTGCGGTTGCGGTCGCAATACCATTCGTTTGAGCTCGCTGCTCGGCCGTAAAGGACAGATGATCAAATATAAAGGCACGACGCTGTATCCGCCCGCACTATTTGATATTCTGGATAATATTCCGGAGGTTGAAAACTATATTGTCGAGGTCTTTACCAACTCTTTGGGAACAGATCAAGTGCAAATTAAGGTGGGTAGTAAAGATCATAGCGATGAGTTGGTGAAACGAATAAAAGATGTTTTTCGTTCAAAAGTGCGTGTCGCCCCCGATATTCTGTTTGAACCTACCGAACTTATTGCTAAATTGCAAATGCCGCCTACTAGCCGTAAGGCTGTGAAATATTTGGACTTGCGTAACAATATTTATCATTAATCGAAGTGACTGCAGTAACAGAGAAGCCTTAATTCTAGGGCTGTTTTTGCGTATCATTCGTAATGATTCTGAGGTATTGGATGAGCCGTATTTTGCTGGTGAGCTCTTTGTGCAATACTGGGTGGATGGCGTAATTCATTGATCGAAAAATAGAATGTAAACGTTTGAGTTAGTTACGCGTATACGGAGATGTATGGACATGGATCAGCCTTCTTTGTTTAACTAATACCGATTTGTCATGAAAAAACTGTTGTTGTTGATTGCTGCTTTAGGCTTTGCCTGGAGCACGAATGCTCAGCCTGAATTAGCTGAGGTTAAGGATCTTTACGTTTATGGAGTGGATTTCTCGTTGGCTAAAGTGATTGGAGCCGATGAAACGGCACAAGAATTTGCTGCAGTTTTTCCTCGAATCAACCAATTGTTGATTGATGAACCTTCTAAATATGATTTTGCAAAAGCTTTTCGTATTCCAGTAGCAGGACTCAATATTACTCCTACACAAACTCATAATCAAGCGTGTGATTATGCAGATCTGCTAAGTATGAGTAATGAGGAAAATAATGTTTCAGAAGAGGAGATCCAAAAACTGATTACAAGTTACGAATTGCCTCAAGGCGAAGGAACAGGTGTTGTATTTATTGCATTGACCTTAAATAAAGGGATTGGTAAAGGTACCTATCAAGTGGTCTTTTTTGATATAGCTAATCGTAACATCATTCTTTCCCGCACGGTAACTGCTAAAGCAGGAGGGTTCGGACTGCGGAATTATTGGGCCGGATCAGTTTATAACGTGCTAAAGTCGTGGAAAACGAAATAGTCAAACTCGCTTTTACTCAAGTGTGGCACGCTGCAAAAAGAGGACGTGTTGCAAGAGAAGCGAAAGCGACACACCTTGTTAGTGTAAGAGTAATAAAAAAGAGAGCCTGCTTAATAGCAGGCTCTCTTTTTTGTCGTTGAAATACATAGTGTCGTGAAATGTAATCCCGTACACTATTAATCGTCATTGCGATCAACCAATTTCAAGTCAGTCTTGTTGGTGATCTCAACCTCGAAATTGTCAGGAACGTTCAGGGTATAATAGAGACGTTTCCCCTTCTTCTCCCAAGCTAAAGAGATCTCGTCATCGCCAACAGGAATCGTGCCGCTGCACTGTTTCAAATTTGATGCATTGAAAACTACATGCAGCTTTTTGTGGATCGGATCGACCTTTGTCAACCCTAACAAGTCACGATAGAACATGTGTGCGATGTGGGCCGCAAAACCGTGGTTGCAGCTGGCGTGTGGAGTCAGATTTTCCCACAGAGTGCCAGTCATATTGGCCATGTAGAGGTATTGCTCCACGGATTCGTCCAGCATCTGCTGTACCAAACCATATTCAGCTAACATCTCCATACGCAGATAGGTGCCGATAAATGCATTGGCCGGGTAAATTTCGGGATAAGCTCCCAATTCCTGACGATTGGGACCGAAATCTTCACAAAGAATCTTGAAGAGTTCAGGATAGCGCTCTGCAGTGGCCGTGCCGCAGAAGAAGGCATAGTATTGGCAGGTCTCCGTGCGATTTTTGGGTTGAGGAACCAATTTGCCATTTTCGCGAATTGCGTTGTCAATGAAGAATTGTCCGTCGAACGATTGTTCGCGAATTACATTTTGAATACGCTCGGCCTTTTTTACTAATTCTGGTTTGTCATACAATTTGCCTGCCACCTGAAGCATTTTGGCGTAGAGCATGTTGGTCGGGTAGTTGACATCCTGTACGAATGAATTGGCCTTTGACCATTCGAGGAATACCCATTTCTCAAGACCTTCGAGCAGTTCGTATTCGTTCTCATAACGGCTAAAATAGTCGAGCAGAGCATTCACACGTGGTTCCAATGCGGCAATCATCTCCTGGTCGTTGCTGCGTTCGAGGTACTCTTCCAACTCGATCACGAACCACATGGCCCAGTTCGGAATGAAATTGCCGTTAACGTGATCTGACGGATAGCACATCGGCAACATTCCTTCCGGGATGTGATCGAATTTTTCAGGCAACAGGAAGTTTTCCAAAAAGTTGGTTTCAATCAAGTGGTTCCCAGAAAGATCGAATGCGATTCGAGAGGTGAAGTAGCTGTCGCACAGCCAACCTGCACGCTCACGTGAAGGACAGTCCATAAAAATATCCAAAGCGTTCTGTTTGTAGGTCTCGACAGCTGCTTTGTATATCTTGTTGATGCCTTCGTTGTCACACGCAAATTTGGCACGTGATACATCCGAGTTGACATACTGACGGAGATAAACGTCACTCACTTTGCAATCCCCCTCTTCGATTACAGCTTGCATATACTGCATGGTATAGGGTTCGAATGATTCGATGATGTACTCACCAGGAGCCAATTCGAACTCCATGCGACCGTCAAATGACATGCGGCGTTTGATCTTGCCTTCGGTCAGCAGTTCGTCCCAAATGAAAGCCACTTTGGATGGGGTGCGTACTTCGAACTTTGCACCGAGGAAGCCGGTGGAGTTGCACTCGAATTTGAAAATGTTGTTGGGAAGAGTGTCTGTCGCATAACGAATCGAATAATCGGGATATTTAACCCGACGTGCGATCAGGTTTTTATGATCGGTCTCCTCCAATTTCGAAGGGACGAAAAGCGGTGAATCGGGATCGGTCAACCAAGCATTATATCCCGGTTCTAATTTGTACAATTCACGATATGTACGTTGAAAACTGAATTTCGGAGCATCGGCAAGGCGTTGTCCCAATACAGCCCCTTCGAATGGAATGGCTACTTCGTTCCATTTGCCGGTAGCTGTTGCTGCAACGACCTGTCCGTCTGACGTTACTTCGGCCTGCAGGAACGATGGCGCATTCATAATATAAAAGTTGGGAACGTTATAGCCCGCAACTTCAATGGCAAGTAGGTTTTCGCCCTCTTTCAGATAGGGTTTCAGATCGTATTCATCGACACGGTAATATCCTTTGCCCGCAACACATGGTCCATGGCCGAGGAAAGTCCCATTCACATAGGCCCGATAATCGCTGTGAGCGGTTATGCGCAGTTGCATGTCCGAATTCCCATTCCATGGAATCATGGCACGGAAACTGGCTGTGAGGTTGGGTGTGGTCTGTTGCTCTGCAATCCATATGGGGACAGCTTTTTGAAATGATACGGGCTGTGCCTGTACTTGGGGCGTCAGGAACCATCCTGCCAATAAAAGTAGTCCGGTACGCAGTAGTTGTCTCATATAATTAGATGTTGTTTGTTTTGGAGTATTTTATCGCTAGACGATTGGGCAACACACATTTTGTATATTAAAAATGGTTACTCCTGTTTATCTTACAAAGATTCTTTGATGACTACAGGACGAACATACCCCTCAGGTTTTTATCGATTCGCTTGGGAGTTTGGGCTAAGTCCTCAACTCAATAACATTATCGGTTGGCAGTAGCGTCGTTTAACAGCCAGTCGAGTAGTAACTCTTTCATCACATCGTGGAACCGGAATGATGAGCGGAAGCCCCATCCGTGTCCGTCTGTTGGAAAAACATACATCGTAGCGGGGACCTGCCAGCTCTTAAGTGCATTGTAAAACATCGTACTGTTTTGAGCTGGGACAGTGCGGTCATCATCCGACAGAATCAGAAGGGTTCGTGGCGTTTGTGCCGTGACCTGTTTTTCGTTGGAATAGTATTCACGCAGTTGCGAAGTGAGGTTCTCTCCGGCCAGATTTTTCACTGAACCGCGATGGGTCAGGCTGTCTGCAAAGGTGATAACCGGGTAGAACAATACGCCGAAATCGGGACGAGTCTCTGCATCGAAATGGGTCATCAGGGTCGATGCCAGATGGCCACCGGCAGAAGAGCCCATCACTCCGACTTTATTCGGGTCAATTTTCCACTCCTGGGCGTGCTCGCGAATGACACGCATCCCTTGTTGTGCATCACTCAGAGGAATAGCATGATGACCATTGGGGATACGATATTTCAGAACGATTCCTGTGATACCGTTTTCGGCAAGCCATTTGGCAATATCCTTGCCTTCGTGATCAATAGCCAAAAAAGCATAACCGCCTCCAGGGGCAATCATGACGGAAATACCGGTGTTTTTGGCGGGATTTGCCGGATAAACGAATAGTGAAGGTTCTGTAACATTGTGAAGCAAACCGTTTTCGTCAACACGCTCCTCGCTGGTGATTCCGCTCACTCCCGGAGGAGTAGAGGACCAAAGTTTCAATTCAAACGGCTTGGTTTGTGCCTCTGCACTTAGGCCTATCAAAGATAGGCACCCGGCTGCAACCGTGGTTTTCATAAAACGAATGAATGAAAAATGCATAATTAATGTGAAGCTAATAGGTGTTTCAGATTAGTGTTAATTGTGTATCAATCACAGGACAGGAAATTTTGTTGCTAATTTGTTCTACACAAAATATGGCTGCGTTGTGTTTATATCTTATGTCAAAGTTAGCATATTTTATTTTCCTTTTACGGTGTGTGTCCCGGCTGTAAGTGTGGTTTTGTCTCCCGATGGGAAGATAACCTCTGCTGTAGTTCCTTCTGGGACGGTAGCGGTTACTGTCATGGTTTTCCCCTTGCGGATAACGTGAGCCTCAATAACACCGTTAACTGTGCTGACCGTAGCTGAAGCCTCGGTCAAATTGCCCATCTGCGGTGCAATCTGGAAGGTTTTGAATCCAGGTGCAGTCGGAGCAATGCCGCATACCTTTTGGCTCAACAAGGTCAAAGGCCCGCCAGTCCAAGCATGGTCGTTCGAATTGGCATCTGTTGCATGCGCTTTGTATTTCCATACTTCAAAAAGCGTGGTGTACTCATCATAGCTGAGCATTTCGGCGTAACGTTTATGGATGCGTTCGATAGCCAACTCTGGGCGGTTGATTGTAAAAAGTGCCTCCAACACATATTTTTCCATATAGGGGCCTGCATGTTGTTCCGCGCGAAGAACTTCGGCTAGTTGTGGGTATTTGTCTGGTGATGCCAATCCTGCTAAAATAGCCATGGCTTGTGCACGATCATCCGTTTGACCTTGATACGCAGGATCGCGATAACAACTGCCGGTCCAGAAACGTTTGTCAAAATTCTGTTCGATGCCGGTCATGATCTGGTCGATTTTAGCTATGTCATCCTGCTTACCGAGCATCTGGGCAAAAGCTCGCTCTGCTTTCATAGCTAAATAATACCATGCATTGGTCAGTACCAGGTAATCTTTGTGTTCACCCCAATCGGCCCAGGTCCAGTCGCCGGTTCGGTGCATGACTAAACCGGCGGCTCCAATTTCCCAGTGTTCGTGCAAGTAACGGTGCATGCCATCGTAGATGGAAGCGACGAAACTGCTGTCGCCACTGTAAAAATATTGGGTGTAGAAACCGTACCAACCTACCAATGCAAGCGATTGCAAAGGCAGCTCCCGTGACCAGTTGCCGGCTGGGGCCGGTGAGAAGATCACCCCGTCGTTGCGTTGCCAGCCGATTATCTCACGAATTGCCTTGGTCGCCAACTTTTGAGCTTGCGGATCAAAAGCATAGAAACTTTGTGCCAGTTCATTGGCTAAATCTCCTCCCCACTGGGCTCGTTCACGCTCCGGACAGTCGAAGTAGGTGTCACGCATATTGAGATAAAGTGTCCGCGCTGCCCGTTTCCACAATTCATTTAAAAATGGATCGTTACATTGGAATTTGCCGGCAAATTCGGTGTTGTATCCTGTCTCTCGGAATTTCAGAGCCTTGACCTCGACCCCTTGAGGGATCACATATTTTACAATATGGCCGCTCATCCAGCCTAAGTTTTCATATTGCTGCAAGCCCGGGCGGGTGATGTATTCACAGCGTACCGAGGCTGTACTGCCATTACCGGTATAATAGTTATCCGTTTGGATGCGGATGGTGTCGCCACCTTTGTCTGAAACAACCTCCAACCATGGTGTGATTTGTGCATTGTAAGGCAGTTTGCAGAAAAGTGTGTCGCCCACCTGTTCGATCCCAACATACTCTTTCAGTCCATAGTCTTTCCACATCGGGATGGGACGTTTGACCAATTTGCCGAAAGGAGCACGATTGGCATCTCCGACCATCATGGCGCTCGTTTTGATTTTGTCTTCGCCTGGCAGGTTCCACCCTTCAATCGCTTTGCGGGCATCGTAACGAATATTGCCCTCTGGCATACGGTAATTGGGGTGGGGCGCATCCGTGTTCGAATAGGCTTGGTAGGTGTCACAACTCCATTGATTGTTCGAGACAATCTCCAAACCCGGTGCTTGACAATCGAACAGAAAACCGGCATGACCACTGCTCGAATGGCTAAATCCATTCAAACCAAAATACCATACCAATGCAGCGATTGTATTTTCTCCCTCCTGCAGATAGGGCGCGATGTCGATCTCATCGTAGTATGCGTCGCCCGGAGCTGGGCCTCGTTTCAACGATCCTTCGAATACGACCATTTGACCGTTGATCCATAACCAGTATTTACTGTCAGCAGCAATACGTGCCATGGCCTGTGCCGGAACTTTTTCAATGTCTACGGTGGTGCGGTATGTGTACCAACTGTTGGGGTGACTTTGATTCGTTTCATGGCTGATCCAGGCTCCTTTCCAGGGTGTTTCGGCGTGGATACTGAAACTGGCCATCACGCCGATCAGCAGAAAAATAAAGTTGCGCATAAGTGTTCGTTAGGTTAGTTTGTATATGTATGAAGATAGGTTTAGGTGAATCTTTGATTCCTCTCTATTTTCGAGGTAGTTTCCAGTTGTGGGTCTGATTGTGCTGGCGATCTTTTACAGTAAGATCGATTCCTTTGTCATTAACCGTAATATAGGCTCCCTCTGTGTTGGAATTGACCAGCATTGGGTAATTACGCCCCTCCTCTCCAGCGGGAGAATAAACGTGACGATGCAAATGTCCGCATAACATCAAATCGATGTTGGCTTCGTTGAGCAGTGGCACAAAAAGCCGTTGTGACTCCAAAGGTCCATACCAGGTGTCGCATCCGGGCGGGATGTGGATCACTACGATGCGGTACGCTGCATTTTTGCAGGCTTCGCTATCCAATGTCTTTTTAAGCCAGGCCACTTGTTCATTTCGAAAAGTGTCAAAAGCACTCAAATCGAAATATTCCATATCAGAATCGGGTTTGTCCTCTCCACCGTCCAGCACAATAAAAAAGACAGGCCCTGCCTGGAATGAGTAATAGGTCGTTTGGGTGGGGGCAGGGAAAAAGTTGCGGTATTGGGCAAAGAAAAGGCCGCGGGTCTCATGGTTGCCCCTGGCGTAGAAGAACGGAATCTCTGAGGCAAAACGCTCTGTGGCCGTATGGAGAAAACCATTGAAAATGCCGGCCCCGGAATCGAATGTTGTCACCATATCTCCGTTGAAGATGACAAAGTCGTTTTTCTCTTTTTGCACATTGTCGATTAAATCTGCCAATAACTCGTTGTCGCCGTGTATGTCATTGACGACGGTAAATGAGATTTCAGGCTTCGAGTAGTCAAATGTGGTAAAAGAGAGAGGCTCGCGAACGTAAGATTCGCTGGCAACGGTATGACCGTATTGAACGAAATAGTTTTCCAGTACAGTCACTTCTCGAGAATAGATGCGATACCGGTATTTGGTCCCTTTTTCAAGTCCGGTAATATGGATGCGGTGTAAAGTGTCAACGACTTTACGTCCCATCTCGGTTTGGTAAAATTTCGGATGTTCGGTTGCATAAAAACTGCGCCCGTCATTCGGGGCAATCTCGACCCAGGAAACAGCAGGCCGATTGGTCATCCAAACAATGGTTACTTCGTGCTCGCCCATCTGTTGTAAATAGGGGCCTCCGGAGATTTTAATCTCTTGCTCTTGGGCTGAAACCCCAATCCATGCAAACAATCCAACGAGTGTTAAAAGCCATTTTTGTGACATGATGAATAAGGTGGAATTAATTGAAATATAAAAGTTAGTAATTCAGTCTTTTATGAGACGCTCATGAGAGAAAATGCAAATTGACCGAACAAAGGTACGGCTTTATTTTTGGAAAACCTTGTACTGTTGGGTTTAAAAATTTGTTAACCTTTTTGTTGATATAACAGTAAGAGAACCTTGTTGAGTTAGTCGAATCTTTGAATTGTAAGTTTTTGTTTGTCAGTTGAATCTTTGAGATGTGGGGATGGCGAATTTGGGCCGCTCGCATTTTTTTATTATTATTACCATCTCATCTAAAACTCATACGTATGTCTTTGATTTCAGATTTGTTGATTTCTGGCCGGAAGCAGTTGGTGTGGATGGCCGCTATTTCACTGTCTGTTGTCGCCTGCAATGAGACCGGAAAAATTGATCGCCGTGCCGTTGTAGAGCGTCATCGGATTGTGACCGATTCGGTTTATCACCGAAGCCCGGCACAGGTAGGTAACGGCAATTTTGCTTTTGGCGTGGATGTTACCGGATTGCAAACATTTGTCCCCTTCAATACCATGTCGCACTGGAGCTGGCATAGCTTCCCTCTGCCTGATGGTGTGAAGGTTGAGGACTATACCGGAGTCCCTATGGATACCTATGGGAAAATGATCCCCTATGAGGTTGGCGATCCGAATAAACCTGAGATTACAGCTTGGTTGGTTGCCAATCCCCACCGATTTAATTTGGGACGTATCGGCTTGCAGATGACCCATGCGGATGGATCGCCTGTCGTTGAAAGCGATTTGATGAATCCGCATCAGGAGGTCGATCTTTGGAAAGGTATTATATACAGTTCATTCCAGATCGATGGTGAAAAGGTTGAGGTAACTACTGCATGTGATCCTGATCAAGATGCTCTTGGTGTATCTATTAAATCACCGTTGGTGGCTCAGGGACGTATTGGAGTCTTTTTTGATTTCCCCTATGCCGATCACGGCGACTTTAGAGATACTGTGGGCGATTACAATGCTTATGACAAACATCGCTCTGAGGTAATCTCGAATGGCAGTCAAAGTGCTGAAATCCTCAGAACGATGGATAGTACCACCTATTATACTGCTCTGAAATGGGCTACTCCGGCTTCATTCGGTCAAGATACTCCGTCAGACTCTCCTCACCGTTTCTTGCTGATGCCTACGGAAGGGGAGGAGTTGATGTTTACTTGTGCTTTCTCTCCTGACGCAATCGCTGTTGATCAGTTGCCTTCCGCCTCGCAGATTGATGAGGCGAGCGCAAAAGCCTGGGAAGCTTACTGGATGTCTGGTGCTGCTATCGACCTTTCGGAAAGTACGGATCCTCGTTGGGAAGAACTTGAACGTCGTATTGTGTTGTCTCAATACGTGTTACGTGTAAATGAGGCAGGTGATCTTCCTCCTCAGGAGAGCGGTCTTGTTAATAACGGTTGGTTTGGTCGTTTCCATTACGAAATGATCTGGTGGCATGGTGTACATTACGGCTTGTGGAATCGTTGGGAGTTGTTCGACAGAAGTTTGCATATTTTCCCTGACTTTTTGCCTACTTCAATCCAACGTGCACAGAAAATGGGACGTCGTGGAGCCAAATGGCCCAAATGTACCGCTGATTTTGACCGTGAATGGCCATGTTGGGCTCATGGTCTGTTGATTTGGCAACAACCGCATCCGATCTACTTTGCAGAGATGGATTATCGTCTCCATCCAACTCAGGAGACTCTTGATAAATGGAAAGATGTTGTGTTGAACTCAGCACAATATATGGCTGACTATGCTCATTATGACGCAGCGAATGATCGTTATGTGTTGGGCCCTCCAGTCGTAATCGTATCTGAGAATACAGATGCTCTCAAGACGGTCAATCCTATTTTTGAGTTGGGTTATTGGCGTTATGGATTGCGTACAGCACAACAGTGGCGCGAACGTCTCGGTATGCCTCGTGAACCGCAATGGGATACAGTTCTCAATAAGCTTTCTCCGCTGCCGATCCAGGATAGCGTATATGTAACTTATGAAGGTATTCCCGACATGTGGACAAAATATACCTTTGAACATCCTGCATTGACCGGTGTGTTTGGTATGCTGCCGGGTGATGGAGTTGATACTACAGTTTATCGTAGAACGTTGGATAAAGTGAATCGCGAATGGCAGTCTGACCGTATCTGGGGCTGGGACTTCCCAATGATGGCTATGGGAGCTGCGCGCAGTGGTAATCCGGAATTGGCAATCGATATGCTGATGCATAACTCCAAACAGTTCCGTTTTGACGAGCATGGCCTTGCTAGTGGCGGTCCATGGCCTTACTTCCCGTCAAACGGCGGTTTGTTGACTGCAGTTGCCATGATGGCCGGAGGTTGGGATGGTTCGCAAGGCGAAGCTCCGGGCTTCCCGAAAAATGGCAAGTGGGTAGTTAAATACGAAAATTTTGTTCCGATGCAATAAAGACTGCTGCCTATTAAACTTGACTGCTTTTCAGGTGTTTAGTATTGATTCGACGCTGAATCCTGATCTGTAAGGATAATTTAAGTTATTAAAAATATTTAATAAATTTGGATAATTTGAATTTTTGTCCTTACATTTGCGGTGAAGTTTAGGTTCATTTAGGTTAGTAGTTTTAGGTTAGTAGAAGGGAAAACGGTGGAATAGTGGTAGTTGTCACATTCTGCCGTTCTTCCTTTGAAAAGAAATTTCATTTTTAAAATTATATAATAAAAGAGGAGAGGTCATCTTAATGATCCCTCCTCTTTTATTATATGGGCCGGATTGCTGATGCTTATTAAAATAATTTATATTTAAAGTTGGAAAATAAATCCACCTTTGAATAGTAGTGTTTTGCGCAGGTTTTGATCCGGTTCGTATTCAGGAAACAGTTCAGGATTACTCTCAACCTGTTCAATAGCCCGATCTAATAAGCGGTCGGCGGTATGACGAGCATGGCGCCGCAGTCGTTCTTGTTGTCGAATCGATGCGGCAGAACCGTAATCGGTTTTACCTTGGAGGATGCCTGTGGTGCCAACAGCTGCACACATTTCGTCAATCACCATGCATCGGATGTAGTAGGCTAAAGGTGCTTTCAGGTAATCGGCAGTAAAGGCGGAGTATTGACTCTCTCCCAACTGATCGTAAAGTTTCCCAAAGATGGGCTTGAGATGTTGCAGTTGTGCAGCTTCGATGAGTGAAGGTCGGATTAACTCTTCACGAAATTGTTCAGTAGCGGGGAAGGCTATCTCGAGTACTTCCGTCGGTGTGATCAGCAATTCCATAATCAGTCAATGTTACGTAAAGCATACTTGGTGATTTGCGCAAGGAATAGATTTTGCTCCGGATCTTCAATGTCATAATCTAATCCATCGGCACGCCGAGCTTCCCAAACTTTCATGTAAAGTGGTTTTGAACGGGTTGGAGGGCGATTAATAACCTGCATGGAGGATGCATCGCAATCCAGAATCCGATTGATGATGATTTGAATAGGTTCGAGCAGTTCTTGTTGAGCTCCGAGAATCAGGGTGTTTAACGCAATTTCATACTCTTGCAAGATACGTTCGGAGCTGAAGCCTGAGAGGTAATCCAATCCACTTAAGGACCTGAACCAGGAGTGTGCTACGACAATGTCGGTGACGGCTTGATCGTGCAGATTTTTCCAGTCACCCTCGTTGGTGGAGGTGATCGGAACGAATTTCGAGTTGTCGGCCTCTTCGGCATTTTTGACCATGAACATTACCTGTCCTGGTTCACCGGCAAAACGTTTCTCTGCAGTGCGGATAATCTCATAAGCATCCTGTTCATTATCTACGTTGCCATCTAATACCATGATTCCCGATAACTGGAATGAGTTGTCAAGACGACTGATGTTCCATTTGTCTGTTTTGTAGGCGATTGCCGATACGTTCAATCCTGCAATATAGGGAGGCAGACCGTAATGTTCGAACATCGGTTCGTAATCCTTGTAATGGAAGATTGATCGGATGGTACCGTCCGGAAATTTTTCAAAAAGAGGATAGAGTGGTAGCTGTTTGGCGTTCGCAGTAGAAAACTGGTGCCAATCATGGTGCAGTAAGACATGTTTGCCATCTTTGGCCAGGCGACATTTGGACGCATCTTGATGGTACAGGGACAGGAAATCGTGGTTCGGTGTAGTGACGATTTCGAGGAACGCATTGCCGAAAAGGGATTTGTCGAAGGCCAGTTTATTGAAAATTTGCCTGAGCGTTTCTCCTTGACCGTTCGCTGATTCAATGAAATAGGCTAAACGGGGTATCTCGTTGTCGTAGATGAAACCTTTCCCGGAAATGTAGTCGGCTTTATCGTTAATGATTCGTCGATGTGTGGTCGATCGTCGGGCCATTAATGCGAGAGCTTCTGGAAAAAGGTTGTCATCTCCCCAACGCCAATATTGCGATGACCCAGCCAACGAACTCCCTTGTGTGACGAAAGGATCAATCCTGTTGTGTGGCAGAAAGAGTTTTCGGGCTCTATTTTGAGTAGTTGTTTTTTGTTTCATATGGGGAACAATAATCCGGGTACGGGTCGGCGCATGGCGACATTCCGTACCCGGATGGTGAAAGGTTAGAATAGTGTATCGAAATCGTCGATAAATGGAAGGGCTAAATCCGTGTCGATACTTTGCAGAACGACAGTAGTTGTAGTCTCTTCACGCAGTTGTTTGCCTGTCGTTGAGGTGACTGACTCGACTCGTAAGGGGCGTTCTTTTTCGAATCGGGGAGAGTATCCTACCAGAAAAATATCATCGTTCATGGTGCGTACGACAGCGATTAAACCCTCTTCGGAGAGACTGAGGATGGAGTCCAGGGCGGCGATGGAGTCGCTTCCCATTTTATCCAGTACAAATCTCAGTTCGTGAGTAACAACGGGCGAATGGTGTACGAGCGATATGTTTTCACTGTATTCGGCTTCGTCTTCGCGAAATTCGTATTTGGTGAATTTTTTTTCTGCAGCAAGTGTTAGCTCGAACAGGGCTCGATCTTCCTCGCTGTAACTGACACTGGTCACATCGCTTGCGGCAATGAGTCCGAGTGTGCGGATTCCGCCATTTTTGCGCTCCGCTTTTCTTTGATAACCGATTAATGCCATAAGTGATAGCGTTTAAAATTAGGCAACGGTGGTTGAGGCCATTGAGATGAGTTCGGGCAACAGGTAGTCGCAGCCAGCCATAAATACGGCACGTTGACGATTTTCCATCTGATCCGGATTGTACCACATGCGCACTTCGGTTCCCGGGAAGTCGGCGGTGTTGACGGCGAGAGCGAGGTTTCGACGATCGGTCAGGATGGCGAAAGATTGCGGCAGGTCGGTCAACTCTTTCAGGTAAGATGAGATTTGTACATCGATTACCGGAATTCCCCGGAAAGACAGTCCCTCTCTTCCGTTTTGTTTGGCTAAATAGGCTGACTCCAAAATGACGTTGTCGAGCTCTTCTTCATATTTGGCGTAGATGTCCGAAGATACCAGATAAACCAAATTACCTTGAGGTTTGAAGGCTTTGAGCAGATCTGAGGCATTGTCCCAAATTTGTTTGAGTAGAGCTTCGGCTGCATCAGCTGCGTCAGTGGTAAATGAAGCACCGATTGAGACGTTTTTGACATCGTTTTCGGTTTCACCAATATCGTCCGTCAGGCGTTTTAAGAAGCCGTCAAAGGTATTGAGTTTGTCTTCACGATCTGTGTCACCGAGCCACATCGTTGCGCGGATACTCTCTGCGATAGCCTCTTTGAACAGGGCTGTTTCAGCGGCTTCGAGTTCAGTTCCGGACAGATCGTCCAGATTGACGTCCGAACGATTGGTGATCAGTTCGTACACCATGTTGAAATAGTCATCAGCTGAGTAGCCTACTTCAGCTTTTACTTTGGAGAGCTGGATCGTTTTTTGGTATTTGGACGCAGCGCTTCCTCCATTCCAGCCGCTGGTGGTATATTTCTGCAGAATGTCACCGGCTCTTTTCCAGAATTGCAAGGTCGTTGGCACCGGCATATTGTACATGATTTTGATTCCGAGAGCAGCAGCATCGGGGCCGGTCAACATAGGACGAAAAAAGATTGTCTCGAGATCACGACCGGTGTAGGTTTTGGGATTTTCGATTTTTGCCATGATAAAATGATTGGTTAGTTAGTAAAAAAGGGTTTGAATAATTGGAGTTATTTTATTTGAAGTTTCGGATGTCTTCGTTGTAGGAGTGAGCGTTGGCTGAAATTTTCTTTTCGACCGGAGAGGGATCTTCGCGGGGCAAAGTGCGGGTTGGATAGGCCTGAAGACGCGCATTCTCAGCTTCCAGTGAGGCGATTTGCGCTTTGAGTGAAGCTATCTCCTGTTGATAGTTTTGTACGGTAATGGGGGTGTGATGTAATGATGTTTGGGCGGGTTCAGATCCGACTGCCTGTGGGACTGTATTGATCGGCGTTTCATTGGAAGTTGGGGCCGGTGTCACGGCGTCGGATGTTTCGGAAGTTGCCAAGCCGAGCAGATCGAGCATGGCATGCCAATGTTGTTTAAGCGTCATGTTAGTTGGATTTGAGTTGAAGTTGAGCGGTAATTCTGCCAGTGTTTCGCATAGAGTGCGAAACGAAGCATGATTGGTAATCGGTTGTGCTGTAAAGATTCGGTCGATTAGTCCGGCTTTCAGGGTCTCTTCGGGGGATAACCAGCGCCCATTCCCTTGGTTGTATTCCATCAATTCGATGAAATGAGAGATGGGAAGACCGGATCGTTTTGCATAGATATTGGCAATGCGATCATCGGTTTTCTGAAGCATCTGCGCTGTCTCATCTAAAGTTGTGGCATTGCCTTCCGAATTACAGCTGGCCCGGTGAATGAGATAGAGCCCGTTGGCAGACATTTCGCGTTTCCCTGGTGAGGCAGCTTGTGCGATGATGGTAGCGGCTGATGCGGTATAACCGTAGCAACGGGTTGTAATTGGACAATTGAGTGATCGTAGTGCATCGTGAATCAGCAGCGCATCGTTTACGTCTCCGCCTGTTGAACGAATGTGTACAGTGAGTGAGGTAATGTTTTGTGTTTGAATTTTGTCGAGCTGTTGTTTGAATTCGGAATAGGTTGAACAACTCTTTTTTGCTATGTCAGGTGAGTCCGGATTATACAGGCCGATTATGCCTTCGATTGCTATTTCGGCAGTTTGGTTTGCGAGGTTAGTAATTGTGATGTTTCCTTTCATGGGCAGGAGGGTTGAATGGTTAGCATAGATTGACATCTTTGTAGTAGTACATGCATTTACGGATATATTCGTAGGAGCAGGAGAAGATTTCGGTAGCTTTCCACATGGCATCGATTTTTTTGTAGCCTTGTTGCAGAAGAGAGTTGACATATTCGCGAACTGAGAGCACTTTGCAGCGGGTTGCATCGACAACGCCGATTTCGATCAATTTGGCGATCATCTCTTCGGGTGTTATTTTGGGGTATCGTTGCAACAGTTGAGAGGAGAGTTTTTTTTCATAGATCGTCATATTAGGGAGGAGTTTTAAAGGATAAGGATGATAGATAGGATATAAGAAGGAAGCATAGAGGGTGTGTTAGAAAGAGGCTAATTCGACAACACTTTTCACGGCTTTTTGGGCTTCGGTAATGTCTGATTCTAAAACATAGACTTTAAGCGAGGAGATTTTTTGATCTACTATTTGTTCTATCTCAGATTGTGTGATGGTGTTAGGTCGTGAGTCGGGAGAATCACTGTTAAAAGATTGTTTTTGAGTGTTCAGTGTAGATGGCTGTCGGGAATTATTGCCAATGAATGCAGCGGGTATCTCTGCTGGTTGCATGAATTGACAGTCGAGCGACATCCGTTTTTGCAATACACTCCAAGTCGAGATGTCGTTTGGCTCGATTCCTATAGCCATAGAGACGGGCGTTGAGTTATTATGACTCATTGGTTCTATGGTGTTAGATTCTACTGTTGTTAGATTGGTAATGGCTTGAGGTCCTATGGGTGGATCTTGTAATGTGCTTTCAGGTTGGGAGCTTGCAGGCGCAGTAGCCACTGACGAAGCCGGTGAAAAACTATGATTCTCATCACTTGAATTTAAAGTGTTGGGGGTGATTCCGAGGGGGGCAATATTTGGTGTAATTGGATTTTTTTGCCACTCTGCAGGCAACAGGATATGAAATAGTGTTTCAGCCATGGTTTTGACGTTAGACGAGTGTAATGAAGATGCATTTTGTTGAGCCGGTTCGTTGAGGCTGGTAATCGACGATCTCTTCCAGGCGGCAATAGATCTCTTCACCGTTGATTTTGAGTTTAAAAAGAGCACGGAAATCTTGGCATAGATCGTTTGGAAGCATAAACGGTTCGATCTCTTCGGGAGTTAGGTCGAGATAGAGGGTGATCCGACGTCCATTGTTGTACAGTTCGATATTTTGGTCGTAGTAGCAGTGTAGGCCTTGTAGTCCATCCCTGTCTTCGAAGCAAAGTGTGAATGGATTGGTGCCGGCATGGTGGAATGCGATCAATGGGAATTGTGCGGTATAGAGAGGCCAACCCCATGATTCACCTGAGGGGAGTGTTTGAATACCGTTGAATCGAACGATTTTGGCAGGGAAATTTAGGCTTTCAGTGTCGGTAGCATCTCCCAATTTATCACGGTCTCCAGCTTGGACGAGCGAGGCACTGGGAGCATCGGGATAACTTCCCGTTTGGTTTAGCGAAGCGGTAAATAAGGGATTATAATAGGTTTCTGCTCCCTCTGCTGCAAATTGATTGAGAATTTGTGCGCTCCAGAGTCCCAGTATCTCTTTATTGGCGGAGTCCCAGCGAGCCACACTGCCATCTCCGGACTGATAGCGAAGAACAAATTCTTGAGAGAGGTCTGCGCCCAGTTCTTCTATATGAATGGGCTTTTGTAGATCTGTTTTTTCGCTCCAATCCACGAGCTGTTGTGTGTAGAACTGTTCTCGAGGCTCGATAAAGATCGTTTTTGAGAGAGTGTCGGTGTAAAAGTAGAGATTGAATAGTTGTTTGATTGCGTTAATGAATTCGATTTGTCGAATTTGATGGGCTCCGACGTCGGCGAATGAGATAGTTGTACCTTCACAGGGGTGTGGGTTGAATAGCGGACGTACAGAAATCTCATTGGACAGAGTTAGCTTCATGCCGGGATCTGCCCCTCCGAAATAGATCAGATCGAAGTAGTGAGGTTGTGAGGGGAGAACTTCGCTGGCTGCACTTTGTAGTTTTACCGAGATGTCGATTTGTCCTGTTTCGCTTACATAACCGTCGTAGAGCGCCCAGTCTTTGTCATAGATTGTATATGTTTCGTCGTTCGAGAGTATCCAGAGTTGAGGATTTGTGATATTTGCGTTGAGTTGAGTCGCGATGTCGGTTGATCGGCTGTTGAATGTTTTGAGAGTGACGGTTTTGTAATCGGAAGGTTGCAGATTGCTTAGGTCTGCCTCAGGGTTTGTAATTAGATCGTAAGTAAAGCGATAGTTGTTTCCATCAACATGGTCAAAGATGATTAGCAGATACCCTCGATTGTCTTGGTATTCGGGACGACGGTCTTCATATTGATTAAGTACTTTGAAGACACGTTCGTTGTCGTCATCCAGATAGATGCGATTAAAGCATTTGAGCTCTGTTCGACTGGCGATTTGGTAATCTGATTTGTATTTGAGGTTGTATTCGAATCCGACGGCAACTTTTTCAATTGGACAGAAGGCTATCCGGCCATCGATTTGGCGAAAAGCGTTGTTGTGGTTATAGACCTCAGAAAGGGTTTTGCCATCTTGGGTTTCATTTGGATCTGCACTATCGACGATGTTTCCAATGGTATTGAGAGTGGTGAGAGGATCTGCATAGACTCTTCCAAAACGGTCGGCAGTTGCCTCGGTTGTATGAAACCTTTTTGCCAGGAATCCCATTCGTTCAAGCAGCAGGCCGGTGTCTTTTTCGGGGTAGGCACCGCTCATGTACAGAGAGTTGAAAAAATCGCTTGCAAAAAATTGGGATTCGATGGTATAGCCCGCCTGTTTGACGATCTGTTCCAACAGACTTTTGACGTGGAGAAATGGGTGATAATCGCGAAAAGTCAGCATGCGAACACTCTGTTGGATGGTTGTAGAAGACAGAGTAAACCGATCTCGTTGCACAGGGAAAAATCTTACCGGATGTTCCCAACTCCAACTTTGGTAAACAGTAGCGTCACTGATGATGGTTTCGAATGGTATTTCGATTTCGTTGAACATTCGTTCAGCTGCCAGTTTGACCCACTCTTTGCCGGCTCCGATAATATTGATCTGACACCAAGTGGAGCCATCTGTATCTTGTTCATATCGGGAGATCATCGGTACTCCTTCGATGATGGTACACCCGTTGGTTTCGATACGAGCAGTGTGATGCTGTTGGTTAAACATTTCAGGCGAGTGGATTTCGGCGGAATTGCCGAGTAGGTGGCCATTTCGGGTGGTTAATGGGATTCGGATTGTTTTGGAGTATCCGGTTCGACCGGTTTCGATTTCTGTGATCGAGGCGATGGAGAGAGAGATAGCGATTTGGCTCTCTTGCGGCAGGTCGATCTCTTGATTGTCGATAAAACATCGGATCATGAGTTTGGATTTTGGGTAAGGGTATGGATCGTGTTAATAAGGGGATAGAGAGGAATGGTAATAGATAAGTGACGAATCTGAAAGATATTACAAATGGGTATGTTGTGTTTGGATGGAGGGAATTGTTTCTAATTCGATTTGAAGCAGGTTTTCATCGAATGTGGTGATTTGGTCGGAGAGAATTTCGATCGGTTCAATACTGGAACCATGGTCAATCCAGACGCGTGGCGCTGTAATGATTTCGCTGATCCAGTCCATTGTTTTGCGGCTGATGAATCCAGAAAATAGATGTCGATGTTGTTCACTCTTGTTTTGAATAGTTTTATATCCTTGTTGGGTGTAGATGCGGTTTTTCTCTGAGTAGAGATCAACTTGGGTTTGTTGGCGCCAGGTATAGTAATCGATTTGTCCGAAGCTGTTCCACCAGCAGAGTCTGATCTGGTCGGGTTGGTCGGGAATGAACACATATTTTTGCGCAAAGAGTTGATCTGTATCGATCATAAGTGCAACTTCCATATTGTCGAAGTCAGATAGAGTTCCGTATTCGAGTGTGCGAAGTTTGGCGTCTAACTGTGTCATGTTAAGACAGATTACTAATAGTCCACCGACCTCTTGAGTGTCGATGATGGTTAGGTTTTTGTCTCCATTTCGACCGTGTAGACGGGCTTCGACGCTCAGGGGAAGGCCGTCGTCGACCAATAGAGCGAGTTCATCCCGTTGGCTTCGGGAGATTGGAATCGTTTCTGGCGAAGCGGATAATTTGATATAACTGTCAAGAGGATTGTTACCAGCCGCTACCATCGTGGATCCTTGCACGCTTCCTGAACGAATGGTGATTTTGGATAGTCGATTGGCAGGTTGGGCGAACGAGATGGATGAGGGGCGCTGTGGGGTTACATCGATTTGTCGACGGGCATATCCAGCGACGTTGACGTTGTAGAGAGTGGCGTTTCGAAAACGTTTTTTGCCGATTAGCGTGTTGTCGTCTCCGGCCAGGATTTCAATTTCTACCAACTCATCGATTTCGGCAGAGATTTGAAAGTTGACTTCCCCGGAGGCAGGGGCATAGTAGGTGGGATATTTGACGATTTTCATAGGGGAAGGAGTTTGATGGATTAACGATCAAGTGGGGAGTCGGCCGGTGTGAAGCGCATTCGAATGTCGCAGATGACCTTGAGAGCGGTTTCATTGTGAGGTGTCAGAGAGTTTTCGCTTGGGGTACAGGAGATATTGTCGAGATTGAAGACTTGTCGTCCTTGGCCTATTCGGTCGAGGATTTTAAGTGCGTTAATTTCCATGGTTGACCAAAGTTGTTCTCGGGTTTGAGGTGTGGCCTTTTTTTCTATATGTAGCAGATAAAGCTCGGTCCGATAGGTGATGAAGCCATCATGACGTCCTTCGACTTTGATGATCCGGATAGGGAGTAGCCATGCGGCAGGAAGTTTCAGGAGTCCGTTGTTGATTCGGTATTCGAATCCTGAGTGAAAGGTGTAGCCTTCGGCGGTGGCTGCCGATTCGATAACGGCAGTCAGAATATTTCTAAGCATATTTATGGGTGGAATTGAGGTGAAAGATTGTATGTGTGGACTGAGTCTAGGAAAAACCGGAAAGTCAGTCAACGTATTATGCTTGTTTGCATTTGGCGTTTAATAGCTGCATGAAAGAGTACAATGGCATCTGGCGGACAATTTCTAGTTCAGAGGGGGTGTATCCGGCGGCGAAATGCAGCATGTCATTCCAGGATATGGAATGTGCGATTGGAGAGTAGCGACTTTGCAGTTTATTTTGTGATGAGGGTTTATTTAAAGGAGAGGCATAGCAGCACGGAAATAGTTTTTTTAAGGTAGAATGGGTCTGTTGCAAAAGATTGAATAGTTCTATAACGGATGAGGCAGATATGGATTGTAATTGTCTAGCCTTTTGTCTTAATCTTTTTTCTGAGCGAGAGTGATGAGAAGAGTCGAGCAGAGCCATCATCCATGGTGCGTATTCCCAAGCGTCTGTACGGTATAGATCAGAGGTTTCGCAGAATATTTCTGCTGTGATTTTGTACATTGGGAGCGGGCCTCCGTGGATATCAATGCCGGTAATGGGAGGATGCCAGTGTGGTTTTTGTAAGGGGTTTACCGTTTGGGCCCATATGGAACGTCTTATTTTTTGCGTTTTGAGTCCAAGTTGTTTACGTAGCCAATTTTGTTTCCATGTTCTCAGCTGTTCTACCCATATTGAGTGTCTGTTCTGTTTGCGAAAGAAACGTTTAAGGAAAGAGCTGCAAGTAGAATGATTGATGTCTTCAATGCTTTCGCTTTTGCTATTTGCGCTTCTATGTTTTTGAGGGAAGTTGTTTTTGGTATTCAGATCACATGTAGGATGAGAAATGGGTTGTTCAAGAGTTTGTATGATGTGAAGTGCTAATTCAATTCGTTCATTTGGATAGGTTTTTTGCGCGATGTCTTGAGGAATGTGACAGATATTGACCAGAAAAACGATGGATTGTTCTTCTTGTTCACGGTCTATTTTTCGACGGGGAGAGTATGTTTTGAGGAATTGGATCAGTTGTTGAGCTTCTTTTAGATTGAGCTCTTCCCATCGATTGGGGATGGGATAGGTTTGATCGTTGATAATAATGTTTATCATATGTTGATAATAAGAAGGAGTAGGAGGATTGGGTGTGCATTACTTGTTGAAATCTTTTGATAAGATGTTAGAGTTTTGTTTATACTTGTAGCCAGTGTGATGTTAATGAATTGATAAATAGTTTATTGGCTGAAATTTGTGGATGGGGCTTTGACTGTCGAGTTATGAACAGTGCTAAGAAGAGAAGTAGAATTACACAGTTAGATAGATTGTGATGCTTCAATGTCAGTATGACTTACGAAGTGTTGATCTGTGCAAACTACGTATAGAATATTCAAAAAATTGAATTGCAAGAAAGGGGCAGATGATCCACAGATGAAATTAAAGAGAGCAGTGTGCTAAATGTTGTAATTCAGTGCTAAAAGTTCCGCTGAATTGTGGATTCCTGTTCCAGCTACACCACAAATATACAACATGAACACCCCCTTGTCAAGAGTTTTGGCAAGAAAAATTCAATAAAAATAAATTATTTATCTTTTGGTGGGTCTAATGGAAAGAGCTCGAGCTGTTTAAACGAGTGGTTAAATGATACGCGATGGTAAGGAGAGAGTCCATGGCGTAGAACTGCTTCACGATGTTCTCGGGTGGGATAACCTTTGTTTTGTTTCCAATTATAGACAGGGTATTCGTCTGCGATACGCATCATGTATTCGTCTCGATATGTTTTGGCAAGTACAGATGCTGCGGCAATGGAGGTAAATGTGGCGTCACCTTTGACGATACATTGATACGGAATATTGAGATTAGATCGAAATCTGTTGCCGTCAATTAGGAGTAGTTGGGGCTTAATGGAAAGTTTTTCGACGGCGCGCGATATGGCGGCGAATGAGGCATTAAGAATATTGATTCGGTCAATTTCGTCAGGCATGACCATTTCGACAGCCCAAGCAACTGCTTCCTTTTCGATAATTTTACGGAGGAGGTTGCGGTTTTTCTCGCTCATTTTTTTTGAGTCGTTGAGCAGAGGATGGTTCCATTCCGGGGGTAAAATAACGGCTGCGGCGGTAACGGGACCGGCCAAAGGGCCTCGTCCCGCTTCGTCGCAGCCGGCTTCAATCCATTCGTGTTGGAAACACGTCTTAAGCATCCATCAAACCTTTCCCTACGAAATATTGTTGAATCGTTGAGGCTTCGTCGTTTTGGTGATATTGGAGGGCTAGCGTGTATAGTTCATACAACAACGAGATGTTATTGCGCAGTTGGTTTTGTACGAGCGTAGCCTGTTTCCCTTTGAAACGGAAATAGTAATCGATGTATTCCCGCAGGATTTTGGTGTAATCATCCAAAATAGCGTTGCCTTTGTCATACGCACCAGCCATGTAATAGGCTTCGATGAGAGGAATGGTTTGGATATAGGAGTGACGGATTTGGTTGAACGGCATCTCTTCGATAGCTCGATCAAGTACTTCGATGGCACGTGTTGTGTCACCTTCCGCTAACAGTTGTTTGGCCAAACGTGCAAAGATATTACGGCTTTGTACGGTTCCGAAGGTGTTTTGTACGAAGTAGTCAGCGTAGACTTTCGGATCTTTGATGTTGGCGTATTTATATTTGTTCATTAACTGGTCATAGAGGAAGTCTGAATCGATTCGTCCAACTTCCCATGAGACTTTGGGAGTAGTTTTAATGGGGACAATTCGGTAGGAGAAACCGTCCAGCTGCAGGTAATCACGCAGGCCTAAAGATTCGAGTCCTGAAGCGGAAGTGAGATACAGCGGGCGTTTCCAGTCGAAATTGGCCAGCAGATCGAGAGCCATCATTTCGTCACGGGTAAGTGACGAGGAGCTGATGTTCAGGATAATGCTGTCTTCGATCAGATCGGCATCTTCCGGTTTGACGATGCCGCTTTTGAGAACGTTTTCTTTATTGACAGGCAAGATTAACTGTTTGGCAGGCAAGAAATCGCACTCTTTACCACCGATAGTGACTTTGGTTTGGGGTGCATCGCTTTTAATGAATTCGATTGCATCCTGAATGGGGACAGGTTCCTTGATAAGATCTCGTACCACCAAGAAATCGTTGTTGTAGGTATATTTCTTACGAGGTAACGAGAACGGTACCGGTTCAGAGTCATTGCTTTTGACACGCATTTGGTCAATGTACCATTCGCCACCGAGGTAGCTCATGTTCATTACACGAACATCTTTGCGATAGTTTTCCACCTCTTGGATATACCATAATGGGAACGTGTCGTTATCTCCGAAGTTCATGATGATAGCTTGCGGCAGCAATCCTGTCAAGTAGTTGTATCCGAAATCGCGGGCAGTGTAACGACCTGACCGATCATGATCATCCCAGTTTTGTGCGGCAAGGATAGTGGGAACTGAGGCACAGATTACTGTTGCAATGGCAGCGGTGGCTACATTCTCTTTTTTGAACCAACGTTTGATTGCCTCATAGATCGCCAGAACGCCAAATCCGATCCAGATGGCGAATGCGTAGAACGATCCCGCATAGACGTAATCACGTTCGCGGGGTTCAGCTGGGGGAGAGTTCAGATATACAACGATGGCTACACCGGTCATAATAAAGATCGACATGACCACGGTGAAGTTTCGTCCATCTCGGTTGAGTTGATATACCAAACCGATGATGCCCAGAATGAATGGCAGGAAATAGTATGTATTTCGGCCTTTGTTGGAGGCTTGTTCCGATGGGATGTTGTCTTGAGGGCCTAGGAACAGCTGGTCGAATGCTTTGATACCGCTGAGCCAGTTTCCGTCAGTGATCTCTCCGGTTGATTGGATATCACTTTGTCTTCCTACGAAATTCCACAGGAAGTAACGCCAATACATGAAATTCAACTGGTATGCGAAGAAGAATTTCAGATTTTCCGCGAAGGTCGGTACGGTGATCATTTCGTCACGGAATGGGATTTTGCGTCCTTCGATCGCTTTGCCGTTGTTGACCCAGTTGTTATAGGCTGCAATATCGGACTCCTTGGACGAGTACATGCGCGGGAAGAAAAATTCGAATCCCGGAGCGTATTCGTATCCGGATACGGTAGAGCCTTTCAGGTATTTTTTACCGTCATCACTCAGGTAATAGGTTGTGTTTTCAGTGACGGCAACTGGAGGTGAAGAGTAGACGTGGCCTTTGAACAGTGGACGTGATCCGTACTGGTCACGATTCAGCAAAGAGAGAAGTCCATATGGATTTGAGGGTCCATTGCTGTTCATGGGTGGGTTGGCCGACGAACGGATCAGGATGGTTGCATAACTGCCGTATCCGATCAGGATAACGGTTACGCATAACAGGATCGTGTTGGCCAGAATTTTCCCTTTTTTGTGGGTTGCCCAAATTGCCCAACTCAACAAAGCGAGCAGCGCCAATACATAGAAGGTAATTCCGCTATTGACGGGCAAACCAAAGCTGTTAACAAACATTCGGTCGAAGAATGCGCCGAGGCTGACTGTTCCTGGGATGATAATGAACATCATTGCGAAAAGCATGACACCAGCAGCGACCAATGCCTTCACGACGCCCCATTTGGTAAGCGGATATTTTTTGAAATAGTAGATGAATACGATTGCCGGGATGATCAGCAAGTTGAGCAGGTGCACGCCGATAGCGAGACCAGTTAGATATGCTATCAGGATTAACCAGCGGTTGGCGTGAGGCTGGTCCGCCACATTTTCCCATTTGAGAATTGCCCAGAAGACGAGAGCGGTAAACATGGATGACAAGGCATATACCTCACCTTCGACAGCCGAGAACCAGAAGGTGTCGGTGAAGGTGTATGCGATAGCGCCGATGAGGCCAGCACCCATGATTGCGGCAATTTGTGCTGGAGAGAGTTCGTCTTCGTTTTTACGATATGATCTTACCGCAAGGTGCGTGATCGACCAGAATAGGAACAGGATTGTAGCTGCGCTGGCCAGTGCTGACATAGAGTTGATCATCATACCTACGTGTGCGGGGTCTGGCGAGAAAATGGCGAACAGCCTGGAGATCATCATGAATAGAGGAGCTCCGGGGGGGTGCATTACTTCGAGTTTGTCAGAGGTTGCGATAAATTCGCTGCAGTCCCAGAGGCTAGCAGTTGGCTCGATCGTCATCAGATAGACAATAGCGGCAAAGATGAATGTAGCCCATCCGACGATCAGGTTATACTTTTTAAACTGATTCATTTAATACAGAGTTATGTTCACACCGTTTAAAATGTACACAAAAGTAAGAAAATAACGTAATATCTGCCAAAAAAGTCTGAACATACTGGGAAAGTTTGTACTTTTACAGCGTATGATAGTATAGATATGGATTCGAAATTTTTTATTTACAATACGTTGACTCGGCGCAAGGAGGAGTTTGTTCCGTTGAAAGCGCCGTTTGTAGGGTTGTATGTATGTGGGCCGACGGTTTACGGGGATCCACATTTGGGGCATACACGTCCAGCCATTACGTTTGATTTGTTATACCGGTACTTGCGCAGTTTGGGGTACAAGGTCCGTTACGTTCGTAATATCACGGATGTAGGACATTTGGAGCACGATGCGGATGACGGAGAGGACAAGATCAGCAAGAAGGCGCGTTTGGAGCAGTTGGAGCCGATGGAGGTGGCCCAATATTATGCTGACCGTTATCATGATGCGATGCGGGCTTTGAATGTGCTTCCGCCGAGTATTGAACCGCACGCCTCGGGGCATATCATCGAGCAGATTGAGATGACCAAAGAGATTCTCAAGAACGGTTTTGCTTATGAGAGTAATGGTTCTATCTATTTTGATGTAGAGGCTTACAATAAGAAGCACCATTACGGCAAACTTTCGGGACGTGTTTTGGATGAGATGCGTGCAAATACTCGTGAGTTGGATGGACAGAGTGATAAACGCAATCCGTTTGATTTTGCTTTGTGGAAGAAGGCTGCACCAGAGCATATTATGCGTTGGCCCTCTCCGTGGAGTGATGGTTTCCCAGGGTGGCACATGGAGTGTTCTGCCATGAGTACCCGATATCTGGGTGAGACATTTGATATTCACGGGGGAGGGATGGATTTGATGTTCCCCCACCACGAATGTGAAATCGCGCAGAGTGTGGCGGCTTGTGGACATGATGCTGCACGCTATTGGATGCACAACAATATGATTACCATCAACGGTCAGAAGATGGGTAAGTCGTTGGGCAATTTCATTACGTTTGAGCAGTTAACGACTGGTAATCATCCTTTGTTGGCGCAGGCTTATTCGCCAATGACTATTCGCTTCTTTATTTTGCAGGCTCAGTATCGCAGTACGTTGGACTTCTCGAATGAGGCTTTGCAGGCTGCTGAGAAGGGGTACGAGCGGTTGATGAAGGCGATGAAGACGTTGTCCAAACTGAAGGCATCAGAAAAATCGAGCGTTGATATTTCGGATATTGAGCCCCGTTGCAAGGCGGCAATGGATGATGATTTGAATTCGCCGATTGTCATTTCGGTGCTGTTTGATGCGGTGCGTTTGATCAATCAGATTTATGATGGTCAACAGACCATTTCGGCTGCTGATTTGGATGACTTGCGTCGGGTGATGCATCTGTATGTGTTTGATATTTTAGGACTGCGTGACGATTTGGCCGGAGACAACAATCGACTGTTAGGTCAGTTGATTGATACGGTTTTGGATATCCGCATGCAGGCTAAGCAGGCCAAGGACTGGGCGACATCGGATCGTATTCGGGATTCGTTGACGGCTTTGGGAATCAAGGTCAAGGATCGTAAGGACGGTTCTGATTGGGAGCTGGAATAACTATTGGGATAGGAGATAAATAGTTTGTAATAATGGAAGCCTGAACACAAAAACTTTGTGTTCAGGCTTTTTTGTTTGTGGAAATAGCTAAATTTAACAATGAGTTTTCACTATTTATAATGGAAATATTGCGGTATGAAATCGGTATTCTGTGGGTTGCTTGTTTTGTGTTGGAGTTTGGCTGTGAGCAAGGCTTCAGAGCGGGAGCTGACGATTGATACTCCGACGGGCAAGGTTTATGGAACGTTAATGACGCCGGAACAAGATACAAAACGGGTGGTCGTTTTGTTGATTTGTGGTTCAGGAGCGACTGATCGTGATGGAAACAATCCGCAGATGAAGGGCAACTCGATCCGGTATTTGGCTGAGGATCTGTGTGCAAAAGGTGTTGCATCGTTGCGCTATGATAAACGGGGAATCGCACGGAGTGTGGAGTCAGCTATGCCTGAGCAGGATATACACATTTCGACTTATGTGGAGGATGCTAAAGGTTGGATTGAAGCGTTAAGTAAGGATTACGATCGAGTGGTTGTTGTCGGACACAGTGAGGGGGGCAAAGATTGGCACGATGGCGAGTGCTGGGAATAGTCGGGTTGCGGGTTTGGTATTGTTGGCAGGTGCAGGTCGACCGACCGATGAGATTTTGAAAGCGCAGATTCGACAAACTTCGCCGATGGTTTTGGAAAGCGTTTCGTCAATTATCGATACACTCAAAACGGGACGTATGGTTGAGCAGGTGCCGCAGATGTTGTATGCTTTGTTTCGTCCTTCGGTACAGCCCTATTTGATCTCGGACTTTGCGGTGGATCCTGTTGAGGTGTTGCAAGGTGTTGATGTGCCAGTGCTGATTATTCAGGGTGATAAGGACCTTCAGATTGGAGTGGAGGATGCCCGGCTGTTGCAGGAGGTTCGCCCTGATGCCGAGTTGGTGATTATTCCGAATATGAACCATGTTTTGAAACCTTGTGTTTCGACTGATATGGCGGTTCAGATGGAGACTTATGTCAAGCCTGACATTCGGATTGAACCTCAGGTTGCTCGTGAAATAGCTGATTTTATTGAACAGCTATGATTTTGGATGTTGTTAGTTGTTGATCTATTCGTGCCTCTGCTTCAAGGTGCGCAAGGTATTACGACAATCGCCGTGAAACGATATTGCACTGACTGAATATTTGTTGAATTATTGAGCGAGATTCACTTGAGATGTATGCTTATTGCCAAGATTTCATTGCTCATCCCAAGTCTGAAAAGGGCTCGGTAAGCTGCAATAGGTGTACCCTACGACACATTAATTGTTTTGAGTTGCCAGTTTGCAGCTTTATTAGGCCAACATCTAACCACTCCTGCACTCCTTCTTCTCCTAAATTACCATTAACAAGGAGTTCCTTCCCGTTTCTATCGAAAACTGTCAATAAAAAAAACAGCGCCATGAGATCATGAGCGCTGTTAAAGGGTGGGGCGTCTTTTTATTGGTTTTACCTGTCAATAAACGGCCAATTTTGCAGTTCGTTTAGCTGTTTGTAATTAGTCAGGTCGACTTGAATAGGAACAACTGAGATGTAGCCGTGTTTTAAGGCCCATTCATCGGTGTCTTCGGCATCGGGTTCTGCATTATTGAAGTAGCCGATCAGCCAGTAATAATCTTTGCCGCGAGGATCTTGTCTGCGTTCGAAGTCCTCACGCCAATAGCCGCGTGTTTGGCGGCAGGCGCGCATTCCTTTTATCTGCTCTTTGGGTAGATTGGGGAAGTTAATATTGAGGCAGAATGGGCATTCTGGCTTATGAGATAGCGTGTAGTTTACCAATTCGGGGATATATTCCACGACGGCGCTGAAATCGGCATCGGGGGCGTGGTCGAGCAAGGAGAGTCCGATGGATGGGATATCGTAGAAACTGGCTTCGATAGCGGCCGCCATGGTCCCGGAGTAGAGGACATTGACAGCGGAGTTTGAGCCATGGTTGATACCGGAAAAGATGAGAGTCGGCATCACCTTTTTTTCGGGCAGGAGTGAGTCGAACGCAATTTTCACGCAATCGACAGGGGTTCCGCTGCAAGCATATATTTCGACGTCAGGTTCCTCTTTTACTTTAGTTAGGTACAGAGGTTGTGTCATGGTGATTGCGTGTGACATGCCGCTTTGGCCTCGTTCAGGTGCTACTGCAATGATACGGCCCAATGGACGAAGAGCTTCGATTAAGGCTTGAAAACCTTTAGCGTTTACACCATCGTCGTTGGTTAGAAAAAATAGAGGTTTCGTCATGGGAAAAAATGCTGCTTTATGCGGACAAAGATACGCAAAAGGGGCCCAATCCGAACCCTTTGATTAGGAATTGCTGGGAGTTTTATTAGGAAAAGTATTGTTTTTTAGAACGAAAGCGCTATCTTTGCAGACCAAAAGTGAAGGAATCTCTTATGAGGACGTAGGGGCCCGTAATATTCCCACTCTAAAATTAAACAGTCAAAACAATGGACAATTTAATCAAAATCGCTGAGGCTTCGATGTGGGCCGAGAAGGAGGTTCCTTCTTTCAAGAGCGGGGATACCATTACGGTAACCTACAAGATTGTCGAGGGTAACAAGGAGCGTTTGCAGAGTTTCCGTGGTACCGTCATTCAGATCAAAGGTCATGGTGTGACCAAAATGTTTACTATTCGCAAGATCTCCGATGGTATCGGTGTAGAGCGTATTTTCCCGTTGTACTCTCCTCACATTGACAGTATCGAGGTGAACAAACGTGGTGTTGTACGTCGTGCACGTATTTACTATCTGCGTGGTCTGACAGGTAAGAAGGCTCGTATTAAAGAGAAAAAAGTCGGATCAGCCAAATAGTTGGCTTCTAAGAAGAGTATTTAGATACAAAGGGAAGAGTTTCCCGGAGTATGATATAACAGAGTCGATCCTATTAGGATCGACTCTGTTATTTTTTAGAATTGGGAGAGATTTTGGGAAACAGGGATAGTTTGTTAATTTTGAGTAGTTAATTTGGGTGAGTTATGGTTATTAAGATATTGTTGATCATTTCGATTATCCTGCAGTTAGGAGCAGCTACGGTGGCGATTGGAATGATTCGCAAGACCAAATACAATTTGTCGTGGATGTTGTTCACGGTAGCCTTGACTGGCCTGGCGGGTTTGCGTTTTGGTGAGTATGTCCAAATTACCCACATGAAGGAGTTGCATGTTCCGCAAGAGTTTTTTGTTTGGCTGGGTATTATTGTGTCGCTTTGTTTTGCGGTAGGTATTTTAATTGTCAACAAGTTGCTCAATTATATTGCTCGGACCGAGAGTCAGAGACGCATTTCGGAGCGTCGCATATTGAATACTGTTTTACGAACAGAGGAGAAGGAGCGTCGGCGTTTTTCGAAAGATTTGCACGATGGATTGGGACCGTTGCTTTCTTCTGCCAAGATGTCTGTTTCAGCCTTGTCGACTTCGGATATGAGTGCACAGAATCAAGAGATTCTTCGCAATGTGACTTATGTTGTGGATGAGGCGATTCGCAGTTTGCGGGAGGTCTCGGCCAATTTGAGTCCTCATTTGCTGGATAATTTTGGTTTGGCTCGTGCCGTATCCAATTTTATCAATAAGTTGCCTCACGGGGGAATGCATATCCGATTTGATACAAATCTGAAAGGAGAACGTTTTGATCCGGATATTGAGGTGATTTTGTATCGGGTTATTTGTGAGTTGATCAATAATAGTTTAAAACATTCCGGCGCAACAGAGGTAAAGTTATCTGTACAGTACAAACAAGGACACATCCAGATTCAATTTGAGGATAATGGATGTGGTTTCGATGTGGAGCAGTCTGTTCAAAAAGGTGGCATGGGATTGTCGAATATCTATTCACGGGTCACATCATTGAAGGGTGTGGTCCATTTTGATAGCCGTCCGAATCAAGGAATGCGAGCCAAGATCGATATTCGAATTTGAATTGAGGGGAGAAGATAGTTATGGCAAAAGTGTGCAAGATCGTTGTGGTTGATGATCACACGTTGTTTCGCAACGGGTTGCGTACATTGTTGGATGCGACCGAAGGTTTTACGGTCATTGGAGAGGCGTCCAATGGGGAGGAGTTTTTAGCGATGTTGCCCACCATTGAACCAGATGTGGTTCTGCTGGATATTGAGATGCCGCGGATGAATGGCATTGTTGCGGCAGAGGAGGCGTTGAAGCGTTATCCCGGGTTGAAGATTATTACTTTGTCGATGTACGGAGACGAGGATTATTACTTCAAAATGGTTTCGTTTGGCGTGAAGGGCTTTATTTTGAAGAATTCCGAGATAAAGGAGGTCGTAACAGCGATTGAGACGGTTGTGGATGGAGGAAGTTATTTTTCGCAAGAGCTGTTGTTTAATTTGGTTAGCAACCTGAAATCTACCCCTTCATCGGTTCCGGAGGACAGTCCTGAGGAGTTGTCACAGCGGGAATCGGAAATCTTGTTGCATATATGCCGTGGAGAGTCGAATAGTGAGATAGCCGATTCGCTTTTTATCTCTAAACGAACGGTAGACAAGCATCGTTCCAATATTTTGGCAAAGACAGGGTGTAAGAACACAGCGAATTTAGTTGTGTATGCGATTAAAAATAATCTGGTCGAGATTTAGTGACGGTGTGGTGCAATAAATAATATGTGTAAAGAGATATCAATGGGGATGGGTTTTGATCCATCCCTTTTTATTGTAAGTTGCTTGCCGTTTGTGTTCACGATAGATTGACCAATAGCAATACATTGTGGAAAACATTTCCATAGGTCTCTTAACTATTTGCTTGTTGTGATTTGGCAATGATATTGATGTGTCTCTCATATGTTCATTGGGAATAGATGCCCAATTGGCCACATGGAGCATCGAGAAGATGCTCCAATCTGTAATGAACATAGGAGCTTTTTTAACAAAAACGAACGAGGTAGCTGTAGATGAGCTACCTCGTTTTGCAATATTGGTGCGAGAAAATTAGAATCGGAATCCGAGGGTCATGGTAACAGTGTGTCGATTCTGTGTATAATCAATCGTTCCGGATGAGATCGGATATTCCATACCCGGTTCGTTGTAATAGAACAGATCGTCACCGAGGTATTTATAATCGGTGTAGATGTATGCGAAATCGAGATAGGCATGGCCGAAACGGAATCCGATGCCAGCCGAATAGTTTTCATACGATTTGATCACAGGACAATTGGCAGAGGTGGCATAGATGTCTGTATGGGTGCAATCTCCGTACAAGGCATAACCGGCACGCAGGTAGAATTTGGGCAGAGGGGTTAACTCTATACCGGCCCGGAAATTATTTGCAGCTTGGAACATATCTTTCACCATCTGTTTTGTTTCATCTTCTACCGTCCAATATCCGGTGTTTCTCAGTCGCATGCCGTTATACCAAGCGCGTTCATAATCGAATGTGATCAGACCGATTTTGGGAATCGAATAGGAGATACCGGCTAAAAGTCGGGTCGGCGTATTTATGCTGTAGTTATTTAAGGCGTATGGTGAATCGATCAGACCTCCCGGAGTAACATTTTTATATTCAGCGCCCATGAATTCGATATATTCTTCTTCGAGGCTGATGAATGTGGGCGTATGTACAGCCAAGCCGATGCGCAGGTTTTGTGTTGGACGCAGGATTGCACCGAATTTAAAGTTGACTCCGGTTCCATCCAGTCGTTGACGCTGGATGTAGTTCATGGAGATCAGGTTGTACTCGTTGTTGTTATAGGTTTCGGTGTAGTTGTTTTCATTGTGCATGTGTATTGTTTGCAACCCTACGGTGAAACCCAGATAGAGAATATTGTTGAAGTTAAACCCTCCTGAGAAGTCGTATTCTCCGATGCTTCCACTCATGATTCTGCGCATGGCTGGATTCATGGTCGCCAATTCGGAGAGGGCCCCTTCCCGATCCGGGTGGTCTGCTGTGGGGCCGAAAGGAGAATACTGATTGCTATTGATGGCTTCCAGCAGTCGGGTCTGATAAGCTAAACCTCCGCCCCATTGGCTGATACTTAGGTTTTGACGAAATGGCTGATAGGGATCATCCGTGTCGAAAATACTGACAGGTACGCCATTCATTCTTTCGGCGAAAATTTCGGTGATTGAGCTGCCGATCCCGTTATTGTATGCAAAGGAAGTATTATTGAAGTCAGCCAATTTGTTGTAACTAAAGCCAAAAGTCATGCTGGTGAGAGTCCCGCTCCCTTGATAGACGTTGAGAGCTACTCCCAGATTTCCTATTGAGAACTGCGTTTTGTTATCCTCTGCATGATATCCTCCATATGCACTTTTAATGGTTGCGGTGGTGATAGACGGGGAGATGCTGACATCGGAGCTTTGATACATACCCAGTCCGGCCGGGTTGATGGCCATGGAAGAGAGGTCTGCACCTAATGAGGTAAAAGCCCCTCCCAATGCGGCACTACGGGCTGTCCCGAATGAGTAGTTGTATTGCGATAATCGCAGCATTACCTCTGGAGAGGGGGTTTGTGCGTTTGTGATGGTTGCAAAAGAGACAGCGCCTATGGCTAAAGCCAGAAATTTATATTTTTTCATAGTTCAGATCTGTGATAAGGAATCGGTATCAGGTGAAATGAGCAATGTCAGTGGAATGTTTGCGAAAGAATTAAATGTTGCTCCCAACATGTATGGGAGCAACATTCAAAGGATAGGGATTAACGACGATATCCTCCGCCACCTCCGGAATAACCGCCACCACCACCGGTTGAACCTCCGGAAACGGAGCCACCTCTGCTGCCACTGGAGAACCCACCTCCAGACGGAGTAGAGAATCCACTGTTGTAACTGCGAGTGGTATTAGTTCTGCGGAACGTGCCGTTATTGTTGTATGATGGAGTAGAGGATGATGATCCACTGTTAATGGTTACACCGGAAGATCCTCTACGATACGAGGTGCCACCACTGGTTGTTGGATTGGATCCAGCAGGGCGAGTCCCTCCGGTTGTGATGTAGGAGTTGGAAGATCCTGGGCGTCGATAGGTGCCACCACCGCCATATCCTGCGCCAGAACCGGTGTTAGGATAATAGCCGGTTGACGGTCGATAGTTGCTGTTCCCCGGTTTGCCATAGACGACATTTCGGGGCTGATGGTGTACGCCTCCCCAATAGTGAGGACCACCACCCCAAACCGGGGTATGCCAATGCCAGTAGGGATCCCAATAATGGTTCCAACCCCAATACCAGTTATTCCAACCCCAGCTGTTCCAACCCCAATAGGGGGCATACCAGCTATAGTAGGGGTATCCCCAGTACCAACTGTTCCACCCCCAATAGGGGCTAGACCAACCCCAACCGAGGTTGATGTTGAGATTGACAGAGCTGTTTGAGCCCCATGTCCCGAACAATGAGCTGACGTATTTGGGTTCTACCCAAACTTCATCACCCATTACCATAACGTTGTATACGGCTGGGTCATATGCCGATACGTAGTTGATGGATGTTGTCTGGTCGTAGTTTGGTACGACACTGTTTACATTATACGAGAGTGAACTGAATCCTTTGAGGCGACGTTCGTAAGCGTCTTCATAGTTATCGGCCAGTACACTGCTGAATGATTGTGTAGAGTCGGTGTTAGTGTTCCGGCTCAGATGGACGCTGTATGCGGCTTTAGCGGCCTCTTCTTGGCGTCGGAGTTCTGCTTCTCGTTGGGCGAGGGCTTGTTCACGGCGTTCGAGATCGGCGTTAGCTATTGCATTGACATCATGCGTCGAGTAGAGGTCGTCTGTAGTCGAAGATGATGAAAACAGAGTTGCACTGCATCCGGACAGGGCAAAGCATGCCGCTGCCATCATTCCCAATGTCCATATGGATTTTTTGGTTTTCATGCTTGTGGTTTTAATCTGTTTATTTATATAAGGTATAACGAATATCGTACCGAAAATGTTACCTACAACAACATGTGAAGTGAAAAAAATATTTGCAGGTAGCCTTGTCTTTATTGAAGATGAAATTTGGTTCGTAATCGCTGCTTTACAAGATTAGGGATATGGGGTATTCGTATAGGTTGAGATTGAATACGTATCCCTCAATTATTCAAAGGTGTTCAAATTTTATAAAATTGCGAAAAATACTGTACCTTTGCGCAGTTCGATGGGATATCATCGTTATAGGATAAACGTAAGCAACGAAATAGAAATTATGGCAAAAGAGCTGAAAGAGTTGACCTCTCGTGATGAGAACTATTCGCAGTGGTACAATGATTTGGTAGTAAAAGCGGGCTTAGCAGAGAGTTCTGCAGTTCGGGGCTGTATGGTCATCAAGCCATACGGTTATGCGATTTGGGAGAAGATGCAACGTCAGTTGGATACGATGTTTAAGGAGACGGGGCATGAGAATGCATATTTCCCGTTGTTCATTCCGAAATCTTTTTTCAGTAAAGAGGCGCATCATGTTGAGGGTTTTGCCAAGGAGTGTGCGGTTGTGACGCACTATCGACTGAAGAATGATCCAGAGAGCAAAGGGGTTATTGTTGATCCTGATGCCAAATTGGAGGAGGAGTTGATTGTTCGTCCGACCTCTGAGACGATTATTTGGAATACCTATAAGAATTGGATTCATTCATATCGTGATCTGCCGATTTTGTGCAATCAGTGGGCGAATGTGGTACGTTGGGAGATGCGTACACGTTTGTTCTTGCGTACAGCTGAGTTTTTGTGGCAAGAGGGTCACACGGCTCATGAGACGCGCGAGGAGGCGATTGCCGAGGCAGAGAAGATGATTCATGTGTATGCTGATTTTGCTGAGAAGTGGCTTGCATTACCGGTTATTGTTGGACATAAGAGTGACAGCGAACGTTTTGCTGGAGCAGAAGATACTTTGACGATTGAGGCATTGATGCAGGATGGCAAGGCTTTGCAAAGCGGTACTTCGCATTTCTTGGGTCAGAATTTTGCCAAGGCATTCGACGTACAATACACCAACCGTGAGGGTAAACTCGATTATGTATGGGCAACCTCTTGGGGCGTTTCGACTCGATTGATGGGCGCCTTGATTATGGCTCACTCGGATAACAATGGTTTGGTATTGCCACCGAAGTTGGCTCCGATTCAGGTTGTGATGATTCCGATTTACAAGGGAGCAGAGGAGTTGGAGAAGATTCGGACTCGATTGGATGAGATTGCTGCTGAGTTGAAGGCGAAAGGTATCAGTGTGAAGATTGATGCTCGTGACAATGTTCGTAGCGGCTTCAAGTTTGCAGAGTATGAGTTGAAGGGAGTGCCTGTTCGTTTGGCTATTGGCCCTCGTGATTTGGCAGCAGGAACGATTGAAGTGGTGCGTCGTGATACTTTGGCCAAAGATACATACTCTCAGGAGGGTATTGCCGATCATGTAGAGAAGTTGCTTGAAGATATCCAGACCAATATCTATAATAAGGCTTTGAAGTTCCGCGAGGAGATGACCACCAAAGTTGATACTTATGATGAGTTTAAACGCGTTTTGGATGAGAAGGGTGGTTTCATTTTGGCTCACTGGGATGGTACTCCTGAGACAGAGGAGAAGATCAAAGCGGAGACCAAAGCAACGATTCGTTGTATTCCGGTCAATGCACCGGAGGAGGATGGCGTTTGCATCATCAGTGGCAAGCCTTCTAAACGACGCGTATTGTTTGCTCGTGCATATTAAATCGAGGATTATAGAAGCCCAAGTTTATTTGCGCTGGGCAAGATTAAAAATAGAAGGGGAGATGCAACTTGCATCTCCCCTTCTATTTTGATCAAGTTATAGGCTCCTGTTATGAGCAGAACGCACATAGGTTTGACCTTTTGTTGATGTCTTTAGTGTATGTACGAGGGAATGTTGGGACTGTTGTGTTTTCAAGGTGACGCTCTCATTCTCGTTGGTGTCAGCCTTGATGCCAATTTTGTGACAAAACGATATGATGAATGAATTTCTCAATGTCTCCTGTCTTCATTGCAAGCATATCCTGATGCAGTCTCCTTTCGTACCATATATAGGTACACTTCCTCCCTCTCCATTATCCTGTTTTGTGGTCTCATTTGTGATGTTTCTTTTTTTCTCAAGAGGGTAGCGTCAGAGTCCATGTGTTAGCGATGACAGCCTTTCATTTCATTGGGTAAAAGCCCCGAATGTGTATAAACTCGTTCTCTTATTTTTGTTTGTTTCTGTAATCTTACTGGACAGAAGCAGTAAATAGAGGCTGTGAAAAAATCGGGAGTAAAAGTCAGGATATTCGATATTGATTTATTCGACCTTTACGATAACGGGAGCTGCAAGTGGAACAAATGACGGATCGGCAGCAGTTGCCCTTGTCAGCATTGCAGGAGTATTGAAACGGTCATGATCGTTTGAAACGAATTGTTGAAGTGAAAACTCCTCACCGGCAATTTCCAAGATGCGTTTGACAATAGCAAAACGACTGGGTGCACTGAAGTAAGGCCTATTATCCTCCATACAGCTGATTGGTTCTGCTCTCCATACCCCTTTTGCGAATAGTGCTCCTCCTTCGTATGTATTTACGGAGCTGTATTCTGTGTTGTATTGAGGCAGGGTGAAAATATACTTCCATGGACATAGGCTATGATTGGCAGTAAGTGAAACATTTTGCATGAGTCCGTAGGTTTGCCATTGTTGTAATTCTTCCAATGCATCTTTATCATTGGTGATGCTGCCTGAATTTTGGCTATAATATTCGTCACTCAGCATGCCGAATCCATGTCCTCCAGCCTCGTGAACGACGACATGTTCAAATTTTGTTTGTTGGCTGGTTCCTTGACTCAACGTAACATAGGCGATAGCACGGCCGTCACTGTACATGGTTGTTGTTCCAGCATAGGTTGGATAGTTGACAATAACGATAATGGTCGAATTTTTTAGGGCCTGGTTATTGATCCCCTGTGCTTGTAACGCATAACGGAATACTTCCGCATTATCACCAGAGATTCCAGTACTGTTGCCTCCTTCCAGTACGACGGAGAAGATTGTGTTTTTTTGTGATGAACTGTTTTTGAACGAGGTTCCTTGTTCTTTAGAGTAAGCGGTAACAGTTTGTACGCGGAAGTAGGAGCTGTATGTTTTGAATGGTTCCACACTGAATAGTCCATCCATTGCTCTTTTTGCCGCAGTGTAAAACGGTCCATTGTCAGTATAATCCTCCTTGGTGAAGCCGTCTCCGAGAATAATAATATTGGCAGGAGTCTTGCCTGAGGTTGCCTCTTTCAGAATACGACTTTCACCTCCGGCTAATGTTTCTACGGACGTTCCGGTGCCTGAACCATCACCACCCTTGTCGGGAGGTACCGCAGGTTCTTTGCCGCATGCCAGTTGTCCCAATAAGATAATTACAGCGGAGAGGCGCAGTAGGTATGTTTGGATATGTAGTTGTTTCATGACAGGTTCTCGTTTGATTAGTCTCTCTTCATGACAATTTGATTCAGATCCCGGTTGAATTGCTCGTAGGTCTGAGGGGGAATGGCTTGAGGATAGGTGAGAATCATCAATCGTGCCTGAGTGTGTTCTTGTGGGTCGATTCTATATTGTGGCAGAGGATGGTAATAGGGGTTCATGACAAATCCGAGGTGTTGATAAAATCGCAATCGTCTTGTGGAGATTTCATCGATGACTTCATCGATTTCAAGAATAATAGGCCGATCTGCGTTTTTTTGTAGATCGTTTAAAATTCGACTGCCCAGCCCCTGGCCGCGGAGTGCGGTGTTGATTGCATAATGTTCAATATACAGATAGTCAGGGAATACCCAATAGCCGATTATTCCCAATAATTGTTTGCCCTCATAATATAGGTCGAAGTGGTAATGGTCAGATTTAAATGCGGTGTTTTGGTGATCCAACGTTCGTTGTTCGCTGAGAGGGAAACTTTGTGTATATAATTGCCAAGCCTCTTCAAATTGTGGGGCATTGATATCAGTTAAACGGATGGTTTGCATTTTGAGGTCATTTTTTCAAAGATAAATATTTTTTTGACAGTGCCATTAATATAATAGGTTCTCCATAATGGGTGAGCCCTTATTATAGATTCTTAGGATTAAATATGTGATTTAGCGTATTGAAGTGAGTCGTGTCATGTATAACTGCTCATCCAATGAAATGCTTGTTGTGGAAATTTTACTGACATGGCATTGTCAATCGTTGTATGCTTTGGTTATAGATTATGAAGATGTCTTCTATGAGGTGATTGGGATTATTAGGGAAAGGTGCTTCATTGTGCGGTTATCTAAATACCTATATGTATTTATGTATGATCTCACACAGATGTTCACATCGTATCCTATTAATAATGGATATACGGTATTGAGGAAGGGAACGTCAGTATCCCGCAAGTTGATTTCTGCAATTTGTGGTTAGGTCAGACGAATCAAAATCGGAGGAGTGTGGATGTATCCGGCCGTATAGTTGTTCCTAATGTTCAGCAATAATCTGGTTGCGCAGCGTTGCTTTGTGAGTACCTCTTTTGTGCTGCACGCAGCTTGCGATAGATATGATTGTGCGTCAAGTTTAGCCGTTAGCATTTGGAATGCTCACTGAGTAGATGCCTTTCAGGCCGGCACAGGGCTTAGTAACGGACTGCAGGATTGATGTATGAGGCAGCGTTGGATTTGTCAACTAATGGCATTTGAGTGATATACTCTTTTTGTGCAGGCAATGTTCCGGTAAAGATAAATGCATTGGCAATGTCCACACACTGTTTGACAGCTTGTGGATCATTGATTGTCGTAGCCAAATTGAGCTGCTCCGAAGCGTTGATTAATAAAAGAAACGTTTGCGATCCTCCACAACCGACGACGGTTTTGACTGGATTTTCTCCTGCAGCTTCCATGGCTTTCAGAACTCCGAGTGCCAAATCGTCGTCCATCGCATATACAGATCCGATTTGCGCACTGTCACTAGATGCAAAGGCCTCTTGCATAGCTTTTTGTCCGGCAGCTTGAGTGGCTTCCGAACAAGTGATCTCTATGGTAGGTGTGGATAGTTGGGCTTTACAGCTGGCGGCACGTTGAACTGCTGTTGGAGAATCTTCGGGAATTAAGATTAAAGTTGTGGTTGCAGTTGAGGGTAAATGTGAGCTGATATAGTGTCCTGCGTCTGCTCCTGCTGCTTGATGGTCTGAGGCTATTCGGCACATGTAATCCACTTGCATGTCGCAGTCGAATAGAATAACGCCTATTCCCAAATCAATATAATGTTGAATGGGATCGGTGGGCTGTCCCATGTTGGAAAGTATAATTGCTTTGCAAGCCTCTTGTGTCAGCGCAGGGTAGGCCATTTGAGTCAACTGTTTTTGCTGTTGTTCGAGAGAGTCAGCATTGGCCATATAGTAGAATTGTCCTAGACTGGCAGCTTCAGTTACGGCATAATATGAGGCGGTATTCCACCAGAGGTTATCTCCAGAGGGGAATGCCAGTCCAACGCGTAGCGTGTTGATATCTTCTCCTTTCAGACAACTGCATAACAGCATGGCGCATCCGAGCAAATAGGAGATATGGAGAATTAGGTTCTTCATGTTTTTGTATTCGATTTCTGTGAATACCGCTGTAAAGATAGGAATTTGCGCGGAGATAACGAGAGAACGTCATTTTTTCTCTAAAGTTTACAAAGGGAGAAATTTTAATGTTTTTTTGATGATGGTGATTTGGTAGTGGTAGGATTATTCATGTTCAGTTGTGAAAGAATAAAAAAACAGCCCACTGATGCAGGCTGTTTTTTTATGGAGTAGAGTTAATCTTAATCGTGAATCATAACAGGTTCGGGCAGAGGTACAAAGTCGTAAGGAATAAATGTTGCGCGAGTACCCGTATTTGCGTTATTGCGGTCGTAATCTTTATTTACGAAATCTTGCCAGTTCATCTCTTCTCCGGCAGCAGCCTTAAGCTGTTTTACGATAGAGTATCGACTCGGGGCATCGAAGTAGAATCGGTTATCCTGCATGCAGCTGATATCTTCGCTACGCCAAATGCCTTTCGCGGTTGAGCGTGCTCCTTCATACATACTTACCATATTATAGTATGAGCTGTATTCAGGAGCGGTAAAGAAGAAATTCCAAGGACAGGTTTCTTTTTGACCGGTAACATCAACATTTTGGTACCATCCAAGTGCTTGCCATTCTAATGTTTGAGATTTTTTTGCTTCAGACAATGTTCCTCCTGAACTAATGTAGCAGTCGGCGAGATGTCCGATTGCATGCCCACCAATTTCATGAACAAAAACATTTTCGTATCCTGTCATGCTTCCGGTTGTTCCGGTGCTTGCGCATACAAACCCGATTGTGCGTTTGGTCCCAGTATAGTAGTTTACCAAACCTTTGTATACGGGAACATTCATGATACAAACGACAGCGCATCCTCCATTGTTGGCAGTCTCAGTCGCATTTTCTGGCAATGCTTCAGAAACGAATGTCCATAAATCGTTCAATGTTTTGCCCGGTTGTCCAGGATACCCTTTGTCGTATAATCCACACCATGCAGAGTTACTTACATTATCATACATAGTTCCGAACTTTGTATCCACGAGGCTGGTACAAGGGGTTGTAGTTCCTCCTGGTTTTGCTGATGCTCCACGCTCATTTGACACAGCGGCCACACGCCAAATACGTAAATAAGGGCGATAAGTTTTGTAGGGTTCGACGTAATTGAACAAGCCCTCAATAGCTCGAGTGGATAGTGTCTCCCATGCACCTCCCGGAACCATGTCTTCAGCCGTGAATCCATCTCCCGTAACAATCAACGTAAATGCTTTGTCTGTGCCGTTGGAATTGGCTTGATATAAGCGGGCTTCACCATCTTGCCAAGTGCCTTCGGCATCACCGCATGTCGTAAATGAGAAGATTTGACTAGGATCTGATTTTGCGTCGAACATATCCCAAGAGATAACTCGCCAATAGTAGGTTGTGTTGGCTTTCAGGGTTGAACCGTCAGCAAATCCAGTTGATTTGATGCCTTCAGTATTGTTTTTTGCGTCTTTGGATATTGTTGTCCAATTTTTTTGATCCGTAGAATATTCGAGAATATAGGTTAGTTTGTCGCCATCGGGATCGACTGCTTCTTTCCATGCGAAACGGAGCTCCCGATCCACGTTTGTTGCACCATTCAAAGGGTATACAGCTTCGGTAGTTGCTAACGGGGCTTTGTTATCGGGAGTCGGTAAAGTTACTTTGATTTGCGCAGATACACTTTGACCCCCAATTTTACCAGCTAAATAAACATATACCGGTTCTGAATTTACTTCTCGATATCCGGGATCGACACATGTAATAGTCAGTGTTCCAGGACCTACGCCACTTGATGGTGAAAGTTTAAGCCATGCAGAAGTTGTACGTGCATTCCAAGTTCCTTGAGCATCAGTTGTAATTTGGACTTTGGCAGGTTCAGACATACTAACGCTTACTTCCGTTTTATCCAACGTAATTTCTGCAGATCCGCCTCCATTATTATTACTACAACCTGTCCATAAGAGACTGCTTGTTGCAATGAGGATTGTAAACAACATTGTTTTCATATCAGTCCTTATTAGTTAAAAATTATTTTTAGGTTAACGTTTTTTCGGAATCAAGACAGGTTCAGGCAGATCAATCCCCGTGTTGTAAGGGATAAATGTCGAACGGGTACCAGTATTCGCGTTGAGACGGTCGTAGTCACGATTTACGAATTCACTCCATACCATCTCTTCGCCAGCGGCTGCTTTCAATTGTTTAACGATTGAGTATCGGCTTGGAGCATCGAAGTAGAATCGATTATCGTTCATACAACTGATCTGTTCGGAACGCCAGATACCTTTATTGTGAGATCGAGCGCCTTCGAACATGCCGACGCAGGAGTAGTACATATCATACTCTGGGGCATTGAAGAAGAAGTTCCAAGGGCAGGCAGTTTTGTTATTAACGACAGAAACGTTTTGATACCATCCGAGTTTTTGCCAATCTAATGTTGCTTGTATTTTAGCTGCAGAAATTGTTGAATTACGTGTGTAGCAATCAGCGAGGTGTCCGATAGCATGGCCACCGATTTCGTGTACTACGACATTTTCGAACCCTTGCATAGAACCGGCGGGAGTTGGTGAGGCGCATGCGAATCCCATGGTATATTTACAATCGGGGTCATAGTTTACGAGGCCGCCGTAATGAGGTTCGTTGATGATGCAGAGGATTGCGAATTGCTGAGGGTCATCCGCACTTTTTTCAGACAGATCGATTGTACCGGCGGGCAGGCTCTTGTACAAGAAGTCTACCATGTCTTCGAGTGATTTGCCCGGTTGTCCTTCGAATGGGAACCCTTTTTCGTATTTGGAATAGAGACCGCACCAAGCGGATGAACCACCATCGTCTAACATGGTCCCGAACTTTGTATCCCGAAGGGTGTGGCAAGGGGTTTCCGTTCCTCCTGTTTTACGAGAGCACCCACTTTCGTTGGAGATGGCAGCTACACGCCATACGCGTAAGTATTGACGGTATGTTTTGTATGGTTCGACGTAATTGAAGAGGCCTTCAATAGCGCGGGTTGAGAGCTGGTCCCAAGTGCCACCTGGTGCCATGTCTGACGCAATGAAACCATCTCCGGTAACGATAAGAGTGAATGCTTGTTCAGAGCCATTAGCATTATTTTGGTAGAGTCGAGCTTCGCCATCTTTCCATGAATCGGTAGATTCAGTAGTGGTGAACGAGAAGATTTTGCTGGGTTCAGATTGGGCACCGAACATATCCCATGATGTAACTCTCCAGTAATATGTAGTTCCAGGAGAGAAACACTTACTGTCTTCAGCATAACCGGTTGATTTGATACCCTCTGTTATGTTTTTTGTGTCGCGTGTAATTTTAGTCCAATTTTGTTGGTCAGTAGAATATTCGAGAATATAAGTTAGTTTGTCACCATCTGGATCGACTGCTTCGTTCCAAGCAAAGCGTAAGTTTAATTGGACGTCAGTAGCACCATTTTCCGGATAAACAGCTTTTGTTGGAGCGTTAGGAGCCTTGTTGTCAGGTTGCGGTAGGTTGACTAGAATTTGTGAAGAAACATTTTGTGTCCCTAATTTTCCAGTCAGATAAATTCGAACTTGGTCAGCCACTTCCCGATATCCAGGGTCAATACATGTAACGCTGATTGTAGCGGGGCCGGTTCCGCTTGTGGGAGTAAAATTGATACGATGCGAAAAGGATTTTAGTTCCCAAGTCGCGTTTGCATCAGCAATAATTTTAAAAGTTGCAGCTTGAGTTAAACTTCCTGTAATTTCAGTTTGGTCTACGCGTAGCCCAGGATTTCCTCCGCTATCGTCTCCGCCGTCATCGTTATTGCTGCTACAACTTGCCAATGCCGTAAACATTAAACTGACAGCGGCAAAAAAAGTAATAAATTTTGTTTCCATAATCCAACAAGAGTTTAGGTTATTGTTAACTTAGCATTCGAAATGCAAGTTATAAAAAAAAAACAATTTTGATTCACTTTTGATTGAATTTTATTTAGAATTGATATAAATTATCTGATAATCAATGGTTAGGGCTACTTAATGGCAATGATGAATTTATTTGTGTCGTTAATGTATTGGTAATAAATGGTTTTGAAAAAAAATAAATAAAAAACGAAAAAAAAAAGTGCTCAAAAGTTTGGAGGGAAAGAAAAAGTCGCTACATTTGCACCCGCTAAACGAAACCAACGGTAGTTTAGCAACGAGTTCTTGCCGAGATGAAAGTTGAAAAAAACGCTAAGGTGTTTGGAAATTAAAAAATGTTTCTTACCTTTGCAATCCCTTTCGAACTGAAAATAATTTAGACGAAAGCGAGGTTCAGCTTGAATTTTTAGCAACCAAATTAGGTTCTTTGAATTACTGGAATTGTTTGAGAAAAACAAGAGAAAATGTAGTATTTATCCATCAATTCTAAAGAGAAATCTCTGAAGACTTAAATAGTCAGGACTCTTAAAATCTATTATATTTTATACAATGGAGAGTTTGATCCTGGCTCAGGATAAACGCTAGCGGCAGGCC
>UQDC01000010.1 GCA_900539755.1 uncultured Alistipes sp. | reverse complement strand
AATATTCTCTTTTGCATTTGCATGTGATAGGCCTTCTTTGACCGCTCCCATCATTTAGTGTTCCGACCCTGGCTCGTTTACTTCTTACCTATGTATTCTTCCTTAAATAGACACTTCTGCATATGATAATATATTCTGATCAGTAAAATGATCGCCTGATTTTATACGTTTCTTACTTATGTGTTAGCGTCTGTTGTGAATGCTGGCTATATACATGTGTTTGGCAACATAAATAAGTCATACTTAGTGTTTGTTTGGTGTGTATTTGTTAATTAATTTATTATTTGAATAATATGTATTTGGATTGTTTATGAATGTAAGACTCATGATTTTCTCTATTCAATGACACAATTTTGATTTGTAAAAAAAAATATTTACTTTTCTTACAATAAAATGTTCGTTATGTGGTATGCGAACATGACAATTGTTTAATTTAATTGTAGCAGTTATGGATCAAGTTCAACCAGACGCTGGGCAGCCCGTTACTCCGCAGCCTACTATCATCGTTAATCAAGCGGTCCCAGAAGCTCCCAAAACAAATGGAATGGGAGTGGCCGGTTTTGTACTTGCCTTGTTGGGATTATTCCTGGGTTGGGTTCCGGTACTCGGCTGGATTCTGTGGGTTTTAGGTTTGATATTTTCAGTGATTGGTGTATTCCGTACACCCAAAGGCCTTGCCATTGCAGGTTTGATCATCACTTTCATTGGTTTGATTGTTCTTATTATCCTTGGTGCAGTATTTGCTACGGCATTAGCCCTATAATCAAATTACAAATACCTTAAGCCAAGATTTAGATAAGGTGTATAAAAAAAGCGGAGAGTCTTCTCCGCTTTTTTTATGGCTCACAATATAGCATTGGCTATTGTGTCGTGAAATTGTCTATTATAAACGTTTGCGCAGCTCTTCGCCGGCCTCTTCGTAACCAGGTTTACCGAGCAGGGCAAACATATTCTTTTTGTATGCCTCTACACCAGGCTGGTCAAATGGATTTACTCCCAGTGCGTAGCCACTGATACCGCACGCCTTTTCGAAGAAGTAGAGCAATGCACCGATATAGTATTCGTTGATTTCAGGAATCTCGATACGGATGTTGGGTACTCCACCGTCGAAGTGTGCCAACATGGTACCCATCTCGGCCATGCGGTTTACTTCGCTCACCCGTTTGCCTGCAAGATAGTTCAAGCCATCGAGGTTATCAGCATCTGATTCGATAACTACTTTGTGTTTGGGGGTGGTTACGCTGACAACAGTCTCCATCAAGGTACGCTCACCTTGTTGAATGTATTGACCCATAGAGTGCAGATCGGCAGTCAAAGTCACGCTGGCAGGGAAAATGCCTTTGCCATCTTTACCTTCACTTTCACCGTAAAGTTGTTTCCACCATTCTGACACATAAAGCAGTTTAGGATCGTAGCTGGCCAGAATTTCGATTTTTTTACCGGCACGATACAGGGCTGTACGCGCAGCAGCATAGATCATTGAAGGGTTCTGTTCGAACGGAACCCCGACTGCAGTAGCTTTCTCCATATCTTGTGCACCACGTACCAGCTCATCTACGTTGATACCGGCAGCGGCCAGCGGCAGCAGACCTACCGGAGTCAGCACAGAATAACGGCCACCGACATTGTCTGGAATGACAAAGGTTGCATAACCTTCGTTGGTTGCCAAAGTGCGGAGAGCTCCACGTGCTGCATCGGTGACAGCAACAATACGTTTAGCTGCCTCTGCGGTTCCGTAGCGATTTTCGATCTCTTTCTTGATCAGACGGAAAGCAACGGCAGGTTCAGTGGTCGTACCTGATTTAGAGATAACGATAGCTGCAATGCGATATGGTTTGGTATCTTCGAGCAACTCGTAGAGATAATCCTCGCTCAGGTTTTGGCCCGCGAATAAAACAATGGGTTTATCTTGTTTTTTATTCAGCAGCTGGAAAGGATCGCTCATGGCTTCAAGAACCGCTTTGGCTCCCAAATAAGAGCCTCCGATACCGATCACCAAAATTACGTCGGCTAATGATGCGAGTTGATCAGCGCATTTGTGAATAGCTTCAAGCTCAGCAGAACCGATTGAGCTGGGCAGGTTGACCCATCCCAAGAAGTCATTTCCTTTACCGCTGCCGTCAGAAAGCATACGGTTACCCTGTTCCATTTCGCTTTTTAGGGCAGCAATATCAGCGGCGCTCACGGTGCCGTAGATCTTGTCAATGTTGATAGTGAAATTGTTCATAATCTATATGAGTTATTATGAAAAGGCACATACGGCCTTAAAGTTAGCTATGATTTTGTGTCGGTCAAACCAACAGTTCCGTTAGTCGTGCAATCAGGGGGCGGGGAGGTTCATTGTTGTACAAAATACGATGTACCGTTTCGGCGATCGGTATTCTGACGTTGAATCTCTTGTTTAGTTGAGCGATACATTCGCTTGCGTAATATCCCTCTGCCACCATGTGCATCTCCATTTTTGTCGCATCGATGGGGTAACCTTTGCCGACCATCAGCCCAAATCGACGATTGCGGCTGAATTGAGAGTATGAGGTAACCAATAAATCTCCTAAATAGGCCGATGCAAATGTGTTGCGTTGGTCCGGATAGGTCTGTTCGATAAATCGTGACATCTCCATCGCACAATTTGCAATTAATACGGCCAGAAAATTATCTCCATAACCGAGGCCGATGCAAATCCCCACAGCGATGGCATAAATGTTTTTCAAGACAGAGGCATATTCCGTACCATAAATATCTGTCGAGTGGCTGACATTGATATAAGGGGTATGAATTGTTTCTCCTATTGTACAAGCATTGTCGATCTCCTTGCATACGACGGTCAGGTATGAGAGTCGTTCGAGAGCCACCTCCTCGGCATGACAAGGGCCGCTGATTACCCCTAATTGGGAGAACGGAATTTCATACCGGCGGTTGATGTATTCGGTAATGGTCAACAGATCGTTGGGAATGATTCCCTTGATGGCTGAAATGACGAATTTATCGTGCAAAGAGTGTGTTAACGGTTCGAGAGTGGCTTGCAGATAGACGGACGGAACAGCCAGAATCAAAACATCGGCCTCCTCGACGGTAGTATTGATGTTGTCAGAAAGTTTGAGATGGCTGGTCTGAAAATGTACATCCCGCAAATAGCGAGGGTTTGATCCCTGTTGACGGATATGGTTCAGCACCTCGGGGTTGCGAATATACCATCCGACATTATGGTTGTTTTCGTGTATAATCTTGACTAATGCAGTTGCCCAGCTTCCGTAGCCGATCACTGCGTAACGTGCATGTTTGTCAATCTTATAGCTCATGGTGTTACAGTTCAATCAAAAAACAAAATTAAGGATTTTTAAATATTATTCCTCGCTTTTACCGGAAATAGTTTGTCTATTCCAACAAACGCTTTCCCTAAGGTTTGTTGTATACCGTTTATCCAATCTAAAATATTGATTTGAATGAGGAATCGGGCAGGTCAGGATGAAAATTCAGGAAATATGATGAGAAATCTTTAGGTGAATTGCTTTTTTTGTATCTTTGTAACTTACTGGTGAAGTATAATTAATTTAAAAACAGCATAAGGTGAAAAAGATTAAAAGTGCACTGATTTCAGTCTTTTACAAAGATGGTTTGGAACCGATCGTCCGCCAATTGGCAGCCGATGGTGTGAAAATATATTCAACGGGTGGAACGCTCTCATTTATCGAAGGTCTCGGTGTCGAGGCAACCGCAGTTGAGAGTTTGACCGGTTATCCCTCGATTCTGGGAGGTCGTGTGAAGACCTTGCACCCCAAAGTGTTCGGTGGTATTTTGGCCCGTCGTGACAATGCTCAGGATGGTGAGCAGATGAAACAGTATGAGATTTCTGAGATCGATTTGGTGATCGTTGACCTCTATCCTTTTGAGCAGACCGTTGCATCGGGTGCAGAGGAGCAGGCTATTATCGAAAAGATCGATATCGGAGGAATTTCGCTGATTCGTGCAGCCGCCAAAAACTATAAAGACGTGCTGATCGTACCGTCTGTCGATCAGTATGCTGAATTGTTGGAGATCATCACAGCACAGCAGAGTGCAACTACTCTCGAACAGCGTCGTCGTTTTGCTGCTTATGCATTCAATGTCAGCTCACACTACGATACAGCTATCTTCAACTACTTCAACCGTCAGGAGCAGATTCCGGTATTCAAACAGAGCTACATTAAGGGCACCACATTGCGTTATGGCGAGAATCCCCATCAGAGCGCTATGTTCTTTGGTGATCTGGATCGCCTCTTCGATAAATTGCACGGAAAAGAGATCTCTTACAATAACATGCTCGATATCGACGCCGCAATCAATTTGATCGAAGAGTTCGAAGAGCCGACCTTTGCCGTTTTGAAACACAACAACGCATGTGGAGTCGCTTCGCGTGCAACCTTGTTCGAGGCGTGGAAAGATGCATTGGCTGGTGACCCAGTTTCTGCATTCGGTGGTGTGTTGATCTGTAACCGTGAATTGGATGCCGCAACTGCTGAAGAGGTTAACAAGATCTTCTTCGAAGTGATTTTGGCTCCTTCTTATACCGAAGAGGCACTGAAAGTGCTCGAATGCAAGAAAAACCGTATTATCCTGCGCCTGAAAGATACTACCCGCTGCAACAAACAGTTCCGTTCACTGCTCAATGGCGTGGCTGTTCAGGATCGTGATTTGAAGGTGGGCGGTCGTGACGGCGAGGTGCGCAGCGTCACTGAAAAACAGGTTACGCCGGAGCAGATGGCCGATCTGATTTTTGCCAATAAGATTGTGAAGAACTCAAAGAGCAACGCAATTGTCTTTGCTAAAAACGGTCAGTTGTTGGCTAGCGGTATCGGTCAGACCTCACGCGTGGATGCACTTAAACAGGCTGTAGTTAAAGCTAAGAGTTTCGGATTTGATCTCAACGGAGCAGTGATGGCATCGGATGCCTTCTTCCCCTTCTCTGATTGCGTGGAACTGGCTCATGCAGAGGGCGTGGATGCTGTGATCCAGCCGGGTGGTTCAATCCGTGACCAGGAGAGTATCGACTATTGTAATGCCAACGGTATGGCCATGGTATTTACAGGACTGAGACACTTTAAACATTAAACCTATGGGTCTGTTTTCATTGACACAGGAGTTGGCCATTGACTTGGGTACGGCCAACACGATTATCATAAACAACGGCAAAATCGTTGTCGATGAGCCTTCGATCGTGGCGATCGACCAGCATACCGGTAAGCTGGTGGCTATCGGTAAGCAGGCCCGCCAGATGCATGGTAAAACCCATCAGAATATTCGTACGATCCGTCCGTTAAAAGATGGCGTGATCGCTGATTTCAATGCGGCAGAACTGATGCTTCGGGGACTGATCCGTATGGTCAAAAGCAATGGCCGTTTGTTCAGCCCTTCGTTGAAGATGGTGATCTCTATTCCTTCGGGCAGTACCAATGTGGAGATTCGTGCGGTGCGCGACTCAGCAGAACATGCCGGAGGTCGGGAAGTGTATATGATTTACGAACCGATGGCTGCTGCATTGGGTGCTGGATTGGACGTCGAGGCTCCGGAAGGACACATGGTGGTAGATATTGGAGGCGGTACGACCGAGATCGCCTGCATTTCGTTGGGAGGTATCGTCTGCAGTGAAAGTATCAATGTCGCCGGTGATGTCTTTACCGAAGATATTCAGAATTTTGTCCGCCAACAGCACAATATGCGAATTGGTGAACGTACAGCTGAGGATATTAAAATTGCTGTCGGTGCAGCCATGTCGGAATTGGACGAGGAACCCGAAGATTTTGTCGTAACAGGTCCCGATATCTTAACTTCGCTGCCTTCGACCCTCCAAATCTCCTATACAGAGATGGCTTATGCTTTGGAGAAGTCGTTGGTTAAAATCGATGCAGCTGTGATGAAGGTGTTGGAGATGATCCCGCCCGAACTCTATGCGGATGTGGCCAAGAACGGTGTTTATCTGGCAGGCGGTGGCGCTTTGTTGAAAGGTCTCGACCGTCGCCTCTCAGAGAAAACCAAGATCCCGTTCCATGTAGCGGAGGATCCTCTGCGTGCCGTGGCTCGCGGTACCGGAATTGCGCTGAAGAATATCGGCCGATTCTCGTTCTTGATGAAATAAATGATTTCCTAAAGATGAATAGTGGCGCTCCTCGTTGTCAGTGTTTACTGACAGCGGGGAGAGCGTCGTAAATAGAGCTGGCAAATTTTGCGTAGCCGTTCAACGGTATGAATCGGATCGGAACACGTCTGTAGTGTTTGGATCACATGGCGAGTTTAACAGATGATCAAGTTTTTTCTGTTCATAAAAAAAATTCACTTCCTGCTGCTGTTTATCCTGCTGGAGTCGCTCGCTATTCACTATTATGCCAACAGTACGAGCTACACGAAAGTAAAATTGGTTACCGCCTCCAACTATGTTGTGGGCGGTATCTATTCCCAGATTTCGGGTTTGAACAGCTATTTCCATCTGCGTCGCGAGAACCAGGAGCTGGCACGTGAATTGGCCGTATTGCGCAATCGTCTCGATGGTATGAAGGTGCCCCTGTCTGCGGATGACTCTTTGTCGTTAGCTGCAGGCGACTCCTCGGTATTGTATGCGAACGGGGTGCGTCAATATGAGTATTTCAGTGCCAAAGTGGTCAACAATACGATTACCCGCCAAGAGAACTACATTACCGTTAACCGTGGTGCTGAAGATGGCATGATGCCCGATATGGCGTTGATTTGCGATGGCGGTATCGTGGGGTATATTCTCGGATGTTCCGATCACTTTTCGGTCTGCATGTCGGTGCTGAACCGCGATTTCAGAACCAGTGGTCGGATCAAGGGTACTGACTATTTTGGTTCAATTTATTGGGATGGTGGTAGCTATGAGTATGTAACTCTTTCTGAGGTGCCGAAATATGCTCCTCTGCACAAAGGAGATACGATTGTAACGACTGCTTATTCAACGATTTTTCCCCCCGAGGTCATGATCGGTACTGTCGAAAGCTTTGCATTGCAGAATGCAACGTTCTACAATGTGAAGGTGAAATTGCATAGTAACATTGCAGCATTGGACAATGTGTTGGTCGTAAAATACCTCGATGCCGATGAACGCAATATGCTGGAAGAGGGGGTAATCAATCAAACAGATGGTGAAGAGATCAAACAATAGAAGCGTATGTATCGTTTGATTGAATATGGAATTCTTTATGTAGTGATGGTGATCCTGCAGGTATTTCTCTTCAGCCGGATTGGAATCAGTGTGTATGTACACCCTTTAGCCTACATAGCTTTTATTATTTTGTTGCCAATGTCCACTCCTGGGGCCGTTCTTTTGTTATTGGCGGCAGCTTTGGGAATGACCATTGACCTTTTTATGGGTACGGCTGGAATCAATACTATTGCTACACTTTTCGCCGCTTTTTGTCGTCCATCGGCTTTGATCCTTTTATTGGGGAAGGACGAAGTGAAAGAGGGTGGAGTACCCAATGTCAATCGTGTTGGATTGGCTCGCTTTTTACGTTACGCAACAGTCATGGTGTTGTTGCATAGCTCCCTCTTTTTTATTTTGGAGTCATTGACGTGGCACTTCTTCTATTTGACGCTGTTACGGATCATTTGCAGCTCAGTGGTCACGTTGATTCTGGTCTATTTTTGTCAGAAGTTTTTCTCAGTTAACCGTCAGAGCGGGTATGATCAAAACTGATCTGATTGCGTTTGAGAATTGAATGAGTAGTTCAAATTTTATTTGCTAACGGAGAGTCGAAGGTGAGTAATCTGTCTCGGGTAAAATGGTTGCAATGGTTTGTCGTGGCGATGTTCTGCATCTTGCTGCTGCGACTCTTCTATCTGCAGGTGATCGATGGCAGTTACAAAACCAGTGCGAATAATAATGCTTTACGCTATACGGTGCAGTATCCGCCGCGTGGTGAAGTGTATGACCGCAATGGCAAATTTTTGGTTCAAAGTAAAGAGGCGTACGATCTTATGGTGATTCCACGAGAGGTGGAGCCATTTGATACGGCGGCTATGAGTCGCATCATCGGTTATCCGGTCGAACGCATTCGCAAAGAGTTGATCAAGGCCTCGAACTATTCTCGTCGTCGAGCATCTGTACTGTTCAAGCAGCTGCCCAAAGATATCAAAGTGCGGCTCGATGAACGCAATTTTCCCGGTTTTTATACGGTTTATCGCACGGTGCGTTCCTATCCGACTAAAATCGCTGGTAACCTGCTGGGCTATGTAGGAGAGGTGGATGATCGTATTATTGATAGAGATCCCTACTATCGCCCGGGAGATTACATCGGACGCAGCGGAATCGAGCAGGCCTATGAAGAGGTGTTGCGTGGTGAAAAAGGGGTGAAGATTGAGATGGTCGATGTACACGGTATCCCTCAAGGCTCCTATGCCGGTGGAGTGTACGATACGCTGCCATTGCCTGGTGTGGCGATTACCTGTACGATTGATTTGCGGTTGCAGGCTTTGGCTGAAGAGCTGATGGCCGGCAAAGTGGGTAGTGTCGTGGCGATTGAACCTGAGACAGGAGAAATATTGGTCATGGCGAGCAGCCCGACTTATGATCCCGATGAACTGGTCGGCCGAGAACGTGGCAATAACTATATGAAACTGCTCTATGACCGTCGCCGACCGCTGTTTAACCGCGCCGTTATGGCCAGCTATCCTCCCGGATCGACATTCAAAACCTTGAATGGTTTGGTTGGTCTGCAAGAGGGTGTTTTAGTCCCATCCCAAACCTACCCGTGTCATGGCGGTTATCCCTATGGCCGTGGAGTGAAATGTCACAGCCATTGGTCTCCGGTGGATTTGATGGAGGCGGTTCAGACCTCATGCAATGCTTATTTCTGTTATGTGTTCCGCGACATTATCGAGAACCGTAAATATGGGGATATTGGCAAAGGTCTCGATGTGTGGAAGGAGTATGTGAACAGCTTTGGGTTTGGACGTAAGCTCGGATCCGATTTTACGAGTGAGCTGAACGGTTACGTGCCGAATTCGGAATTTTATGATAAGGCGTATCGTGGTCGCTGGAACGGGTTAACGGTGATCTCATTGGCAATTGGTCAGGGTGAATTGGGTTGTACGCCGCTGCAGATGGCCAATTTCGCAGCTACAATCGCCAATCGTGGTTACTATAAAATTCCCCATGTGGTTAAACGAATCCATGATCGCGATTCGATCGATGCACGTTTCTATGAGAAACATTATACAAAAGTAGAGTCTCGTTATTTTGACCCGATTGTCGAAGGAATGTATCGTGCCGTAAATGTTGACGGAGGTTCGGCCCGGATGGCTCGTATTGAAGGTATCGACATTTGTGGTAAAACTGGTACGGCCCAAAATCCGCATGGTGCTGATCACAGTACCTTTATCTGTTTTGCTCCACGTAATCATCCTAAAATTGCCGTTTCGGTTTATGTCGAGAATGGCCGCTGGGGTAGCGTTGCTGCAGCTCCGATCGCCAGTCTGATTACTGAGCTCTATCTGACCGATACGATAACTCGCCCGCAATTGGTTGAGTATGTTAAAAATCTCCAAATCAGTTACCCCTACTATGGAAAATAATTTCAATTCTCGATTGTCGGTAGGGCGTGTCGACTGGTGGTCGATTCTGATCTATGCAATATTGGTTCTTGCAGGTTGGCTCAATATCTATGCTGCGGTCTATGACGAGATGCACTCGAGTATCTTCGATATATCGCAACGCTATGGTATGCAACTATTGTGGATGGGTGTGTCGGCGTTTTTGGCCATTTCGATTCTGTTGATCGATGCGAAATATTATCATATCCTTGCTTTCCCGCTCTATTGGATTACTATCCTGATTTTGATTGTGGTGCTTTTCGTGGGCAAGGAGGTCAACGGAGCCCGATCGTGGATCATGATTGGCCCCATAGCTCTGCAACCGACAGAATTCGTTAAGTTTACAACTTCGTTGGCATTGGCCCGGTACATGAGCTCCTATTCGTTTGATCTGCGCAACTGGCGGGATCTGTTGCGGGTGTTTGGCATCATTGGGCTGCCCGTTGCGATTATCATGCTGCAGAATGATACAGGATCTGCGTTGGTATATGGTTCGTTCCTCTTCATGTTCTACCGGGAAGGATTTAACCGTTGGATCTATGTCGCTCTTTTCATGGTGATTTCGCTGTTTGTCTTTTATTTTTTGCTTGAACCAGCCACTCTCTTAATCCTCATGATATTAGGATGTGTGTTGAGTGAAGGAATCTCCAACGGCTATTGGCGTAGCAAATTGATCTATTTGGCGGCTTTGACGCTGTTTGTTTCGTTGCTTTATTTGATTGTATTTTTGCTCGGGGGGCATCTTTCATTATATGCCGCTATATTGATCGGAGTTGTCCTTTCCTTGGGGCTGGTGGCTGTATATGCCTACCGTTACAAGATCCGCAATATCCTGCTGTTTGTCTTGCTCTTTTTCGGCTCTTTGGCTTTTACCTCCACAATCGAATACGGTTTTAATAACATCCTGCAAATTCACCAACAGAAACGTATTCTTGACTTGTTGGGCCTGGAGTCAGATTTGGCTCACTGGGGATACAACGTCAATCAGTCGAAAATTGCAATCGGTTCAGGCGGTTTTGCGGGCAAGGGCTTTTTGGAAGGAACACAAACCAAATTCAATTTCGTTCCCGAACAAAGTACCGATTTTATTTTCTGTACAGTCGGTGAGGAGTGGGGATTTTTAGGCAGCGCTTTAGTGATTCTGTTGTTCTGCATGTTGATTATGCGCTTGATTCGTATGGGCGAACGACAGATGGAACCCTTCGGGCGCATCTATTGTTATTGTGTGGCTTCGATCTTTTTCTTCCATGTATTGGTGAATATTGGTATGACAATTGGGTTGATGCCTGTGATCGGTATCCCATTGCCATTTTTTAGCTATGGAGGTTCATCGATGATTGCCTTTACCCTTTTGCTTTTTGTGGCTATTCGTTTGGACTCTGCCAAAAGCGAATTAACAATTTGATTACATACAAGAGCGAATAAAGGTGCAAAATATGTAGTATCTTAGTTCGTTAAATTTTCTCATATTTATTAGTGTCATAAATATACGAGTAGATATGTCACAACAGTTGAAAGGCCTTACGCAGGCTCAAGTTCAGGAGAGTCGCGAACGTCATGGCCGCAATGTCTTGACCCCACCCAAAAGAAAATCGTTGTGGGTGCTTTTCTTTGAAAAATTTTCTGATCCGGTGATTCGGATCCTGCTCATAGCAGCTTTCCTATCGTTGGGTATTGGGTTTATCCACAATGAATTTGCCGAAACAATCGGTATTTTCTGTGCCATTTTTCTGGCTACGGGAATTGCCTTTTGGTTCGAATACGATGCCATGCGCAAATTCGACCTGTTGAACAGTACCAACGATGATACACCGGTCAAAGTGATTCGCGAGGGTGCAGTTACAGAGATACCCAAGCAAGATGTGGTGGTCGGAGATGTTGTATTGCTCGAAAGCGGCGAAGAGGTCCCTGCTGACGGTATTTTGCAGGAGGCTGTTTCGTTGAAGATCAATGAATCGACGCTGACTGGTGAACCAATGATCGACAAAACGGTTGACCCGGCCCATTTCCATGCAGATGCTACCTATCCCTCGAACGAGGTGATGCGTGGTACGACGGTGATCGAAGGTCATGGAATTATGGTGGTTGAACGGGTCGGTGACGCTACCGAATTCGGTAAAGTAGCTGAACAATCGACCATAGAGAGTGACGAAGAGACTCCGCTCAATCAGCAGCTTCACCGTCTTTCGAAATTGATCGGTCGTGCGGGTATCTCATTGGCAATATTGACCTTTGTTGCCTTGTTGGTGAAAGGGGCTTTGATGGAAAATCTGTTTGAGGCGGATTGGCTGACCATTGCCGAAAGGGTGTTGCAGTACTTCATGGTGGCGGTGACGCTGATTGTTGTAGCGGTGCCCGAAGGGTTGCCGATGAGCGTAACGTTGTCGTTGGCGGTCAATATGCGTCGTATGTTGAAAACCAATAACCTGGTTCGTAAGATGCATGCATGTGAGACCATGGGCGCCATTACCGTAATCTGTACAGATAAGACGGGTACATTGACCCAGAATCAGATGCGGGTACATGAGATGAAATCGTATCGCCCTGAGAGCGATGAGATTTTGGCCGAAGGTATTGCTGCCAATTCGACTGCCTTTCTTGATGCAGAAGGTAAGGTGATCGGCAACCCGACAGAGGGTGCACTGTTGTTGTGGTTGCGTGACCGGGGGATCGATTATGCGGCACTGCGCGAAAAGTGTCCAATGGTGGATCAGCTGACCTTTACTACCGAACGCAAATTTATGGCTACACTGGTCGATTCATCGCGCGGTGGCCGTTATCTTTATGTGAAGGGCGCGCCTGAAATTGTTTTAGGTAAATGTACCTCCTTTGCTGATAAATCGGCTGTAGAGGCTCAATTGACCGAGTATCAAAATATGGCAATGCGTACTTTGGGGTTCGCTTTTGTTCGTTGTGACGATGCAAAAAGTTGCGATGAGGCGTTGGCTGCAGGTGAACTGACCTTTATTGGAGTGGCTGCCATCTCTGATCCGGTACGTGCTGATGTACCGGCAGCAGTCAATGAGTGCTTGAGTGCAGGAATCGGGGTGAAGATCGTTACTGGCGATACTCCCGCAACAGCCAAAGAGATCGGACGACAGATCGGATTGTGGACTGCTCAGGATACAGACTATAACCATATTACTGGGGTGGAGTTTGCAGCATTGAGTGATGAGGAGTTGTTGCCGCGTGTGCAGGCGTTGAAGATTATGTCACGTGCGCGGCCTCTTGATAAACAGCGTTTGGTTCGGCTGTTACAACAGCGCGGAGAGGTTGTTGCTGTTACCGGTGACGGTACGAACGATGCTCCGGCATTGAACTTTGCGCAAGTGGGGCTATCCATGGGTACCGGTACCTCCGTAGCGAAAGAGGCGAGCGACATTACGCTGCTCGATGACTCCTTCAGCAGCATTGCAACTGCAGTGATGTGGGGCCGATCGCTCTACCGTAATATCCAGCGTTTTGTGTTGTTCCAGTTGACCATCAATGTGGTGGCTGTCGTGATTGTGCTGCTCGGTTCGATCTTTGGCAGTGAGTTGCCCCTGACTGTGACGCAGATGCTGTGGGTCAACCTAATTATGGATACTTTTGCCGCATTGGCACTGGCATCGTTGCCTCCCAGCCGTAGCGTCATGAAAGAGAAGCCGCGTAGTAGCAAAGATTTTATCATTACATCGGCCATGACCCGTTCGATACTGGGAGTTGCTGCGCTGTTTGTGGTCGTACTGCTCGGCATGCTCTTCTGGTTCGGCAGTGCCATCACTCCATACGAACTGTCAGCATTCTTTACCGTTTTCGTGATGTTGCAGTTCTGGAACATGTTTAATGCGAAAGGGTTTGCTTCATCGATGCCTTTGGCCCTTTCGTGGCGCGGATGTTATGCCTTCTTCGGGGTGTTGGCCTTGATCCTGGTCGGACAACTGATCATTGTCAGCTGGGGTGGGGAGGTGTTCCGTACCGTACCGTTGAGCTGGCAGGATTGGCTGTTGATTATTGGCTCCACTTCAGTTGTGATGTGGGTCGGTGAAATCTACCGTACGATCCGCTATTTTACAAAGAAAAAGAGCGCATAACTTGGGTAATGTTGGACCAAAGTAAGAGCAAGTCTTTGCATCGTGTTGCGGTAAAGCGTCAGAAAGACACGGTTGCCAAATTGTTATTCAAACTTTGGTTGGGTGTACTGTTTGTCAGTTGTGCCTTGACTGTAGGGCTATTGTGGTTGCAAACACAAGATGCGGAAGAGGTAGTGCTAAAAACAGGACTCACTACAAATATGCTTTTGTTGGCAGGAGGCCTGGCAGTGTTAGTGCTCTCCTGTGGTGCCACTACGATGTTTTTGAATTGTGCAGCCCGCATTCGAAATAATGGACTCGGCTCTTTCCTCTCGTTCTTTTTAGTACCGATCGTGATGATCGCATGGTCACGGACCCCCTATTTTTATGCGTTTATGGGACCTTTCTTGATTTGTTTGATTATTGCTTATCTGCTTTTTAGATATAGAGTCTGCCAAACGAACAAAGTCGATCAGAAAGAAGTGACCGAATCGGTAGATTGAGTCAAAGGCCTTTTAATAATTTTGTGATGTTGATAGACTGTGGCGTGAATAGAGAGCCCGATGTGTTGAAAGGGGGGACTGCATGATATGAATCTATATAATACAAAAGAGAGCAGTGCAAAACTGCTCTCTTTTTTATTTTGTGTGAGGTAGGATGCATTCCCATTGAGTTGCGCTTGCATTCCGTGGCTTACTTTACCGATGACGCTATCGTGTTGTTACCCGAGAAATAGTTGCCTTTGGTCAGGGAAGTTTCCAATGCCTTCGATTATGCAAGTAGCAGCGATTGCTGTTCTTACCTCCCGTGTTAATCCTTGCGTTAATTCTTGTCTGTTTGTGCAGAGAGTCGTGCTGCCTCCTCGCGCATGAACTTTTCGGATACCACTACGCGAACCGCCCTGTCGATCACCTCAAATTCGAAAGGAGACTCTCCGAGGGCCTCTCCATCCACTTCTATGGCGATCTCCGGGGAGGATTCGATCCGAATGGTGCGTCCCCGGTTCAGACTGGTGGAGTGTAGCCGATAAATCCGGCCATTGAACAGCACTTTGAAATTATACAACACCTGCAAAGGATTCATCCGGCGAATCACCGTCAAATCAAACAATCCGTCGTCGGCAACCGCATCCGGAGTCTGCAACATACCGCCTCCGTTGTATTTACCGATACCAATCGTTGCGCTGTACACCAGATCGTTGACCTCCAATTTGTCGTCAACATACACTTTTACTCCGGTTGAGTTGTAGCGCATGATGGCTTTGAGTGTACTCCACAGATAGAGCCATTTGCCCCGTTTGCCCTCCTCCTTGAGGTGGTTGTAGCGGCGGTTCACCGCCGCATCGAAACCGACACCCGCCACATTGGCCATGTATCGGGTCTGTTTGTAGGAAGATTGGTAGTAGCTGATCTTTCCTACATCCTGCAAAAAAGAGTGACCTTCGACAATGGCTCGAATCGCCTCGGAGTATTTTCTCGGAATACCGAACATCCGGATCCAGTCGTTACCGGTTCCCACGGCGATTACACTCAGAAGTACATCTTGTGTCGGCACGACCTTTTGGATAAAAAGACCGTTGACCACTTCGTGAATTGTGCCGTCCCCCCCCACGACAATAATCTTGCGAAATCCGTTATTGACCGCCTCGACAGCCAGCTCAATAGCATGGTATTTGCGTTCGGTGAAGGCGTATTCCGGAACAATATGGTGATCGCGCAGTAGTTTGCTGATCTGAGGCCAATCGGTCAACCCCCGTCCGCTGCCGGCGACGGGGTTGACGATGGCAAACCATTTTTCGGTATTTTCCATAGAATTGACGATTTCCGCTCTGTTGTCGAACAAGTGTGTTGAACGGGTTGACAATTACTTTTTCGGGGCGTGAGCCAGCGTGTGCAGCAGGTAGTCCCAGAATTTACCGACCGATGCGATATTGACTTTCTCGTCCGGAGAGTGCGGATAGCAGATCGTCGGACCAAATGAGATCATGTCGAGGCCGGGATATTTGCCTCCCAACAAACCGCATTCCAAACCGGCATGAATAGCCATAACTGCTGGCTCCTGACCATACAACGCCTCATACGATTCGGTCATGGTCTTCAGGATGGGAGAGCTCATATCAGGATTCCAGCCAGAATAACCGCCACTCGGCGTTACTTCTGCACCGGCAAGAGTGAATACTGAACTCATTGTTTCGGCTAAATACTCTTTTTCGCTGTCAACGGAGCTCCGTAACAGAGCTTGCATCCGTACCGTGCCATTTTCGGATACTACACGAGCCAGGTTGGTCGAGGTTTGTACCAACCCTTTGATAGAAGGGCTCATGCGGAAAATACCATTGGGGCATCCCTGGATGGCATTCAGCAGACGATTTTGGCTGTCGAGATCCATTACGGAAGCAGGAGTGGCAGTATCGCTAAGCAGAATGGTCACATTGTCATCAACGCCTTTTAGCTCTTCGCTGACTGTTTCAGCAATTGTCTTTACCAATTCGTTGAGAGATTCAACTTGAGCTTCAGGAACCATTACTGTAGCAATGGCTTCGCGAGGAATGGCGTTTCGCAGACCTCCTCCGTCAATTGCAGCGAGACGCAGGCCAACCTCCTTCTGAGTTTTCAGCAGCAGACGGGCCATAATTTTGTTGGCATTGCCCCGCTCGAGGATAATCTCGATGCCGGAGTGCCCTCCAAGCAAACCTTTTACATCGATCTTTTGGGCTACATAGCCAGCCGGAATACTCACCTCTTTGTATTTCAAGGTAACGTTGAGGTCCAGCCCCCCTGCGCAACCAACATAGAGCTCTCCTTCGGTCTCTGAGTCGAGATTCAGCAGAATATCCCCCTGCAATACTCCCGGTTTCAGTCCGAAAGCGCCGTACATGCCGGTCTCCTCGGATGCGGTGATCAACGCCTCCAGTGGGCCATGTTGCAGATTCTTTGCCCCCATAACGGCCAAAATGGCAGCAACGCCCATGCCGTTGTCAGCTCCTAATGTGGTGCCGTCGGCCGTTACCCATTCGCCATCTACATAAGCTGAGATGGGTTCTTTGGTGAAATCGAAATCTTTATCGTTGTTTTTCTGCGGCACCATGTCCATGTGGGCTTGCAGAATAATGCCTTTGCGATCCTCCATGCCCGGAGTGGCCGGTTTACGCATGATGACGTTGCCGGCTTCATCGGCAAAACTTTCAATGCCGAAAGCCTTGCCTTGGGCTACTAAATATTCACGTATGGCATCTTCGTGTCCTGAGGGGCGGGGAATGGCGCAGAGCTCGGCAAATTTGGTCCAGATCTCCTGCGGTGCCAATGCCGCAATGTTTTTATTCATCTTATTATTGGTTGTTCGTTAGTTTGTTAGGATTAAATCACTGCATGCAATTTTGCAAAACACTCCGTTGTGGCCTGCTGGTCACAACGGAGTATTGGTGTGAATGATCGCGTGAAAGGTATGTTAATACTATTTCAGGCGAGCCAGCATATTTTTAGTGTTGTTCTCGATGCGGTCGAGAATGTCATCAGTGTCGTCTTTGACAAACTTCTCGCCGGTGATGTGCTCATAGAGCTCAATGTAACGATCACTGACGCTGTTGACAAACTCATCGGTCATCTCTGGAACCTGTTCGCCCGGACGACCCTGGAAACCGTGCTCCATCAGCCATTCGCGAACGAACTCTTTTGAAAGTTGGCGTTGAGGCTCTCCTGCATCGAAACGCTCCTGATAACCGTCGGCATAGAAGTAGCGTGAACTGTCCGGCGTGTGAATTTCGTCCATCAGCAAAATTTCACCATCCTTTTTGCCGAACTCATATTTCGTATCCACCAGGATCAACCCCTGTTTGGCCGCAATCTCGGTGCCGCGGGCAAAGAGTTTCAATGCGTACTCTTCCAACTTTTCGTAATCCTCTTTGCTGACCAAACCGCGTTTGATGATCTCCTCTTTGGAGATATTCTGGTCGTGTTCACCGATTTCGGCTTTGGTAGTCGGGGTGACGATCGGGTGGGGGAATTTCTGGTGCTCTTTCATGCCGTCCGGAATGGGTACCCCACAGATCTCACGAGCACCGGCTTTGTAGTCACGCCATGAGCTACCGGTCAAATAGGCGCGTACGATCATCTCGACAGGGAAACCTTCGCAACGGTGACCCACCGTTACCATTGGGTCGGGAGAAGCGATTTTCCAGTTGGGGCAGATGTCTGCTGTTGCATCGAGAAATTTCGAAGCAATTTGATTCAGTACCTGACCTTTATAGGGGATGCCCTTGGGCAGAACCACATCGAAAGCTGAGATGCGGTCGCTGGCCACCATCACCAGGTATTTATCGTCAATGTTATATACGTCACGAACCTTGCCTTTGTAAAGACTCTTTTGTCCGTCAAAATGGAAATCGGTCTTCAGAATTGCTTTTGCCATGTTTTTATTGATTTATGATGTTGTTTTTGATTTTCGGATATTGTGTTGGGAAGCCTTGACATCTGGCACGGGAAAATGCGGTCAGGGTTGCCCTTTCGTTTTTTTCTTTGCTACGGTCCGGGTATTCGATTTTGTGGCGGCAGCATTACCTGGAGTAGACAGAGACTTAGTTCCTGTAGAGGACATGCCTTTGGTGTCATTCGCTGCTGATGCGGTATCTGTTGCATCGTTGTACTTTGGCTGGTCGTTGGCGTTTGGAGTGGCTGTCTCATCGGAAAACAGTTCCGGTTCCAGAACTTTGGCCTGTTGGTCGAATGCCTCGATGATGTATTTGACCAGTCGGTGGCGGATGATATCCCGGTTGTCAAATTCCACCATACCGATGCCATCGATCCCCCGCAACATCTTCATCACGGTGCTCAGGCCCGAATCGCTCTTTTTGGCCAAGTCGATCTGTGTGAGATCGCCCGTCACGATAAATCGGGCACTGCGCCCCATACGGGTCAGGAACATCTTGATTTGAGAGAGCGTAGTGTTTTGCGCCTCATCGAGAATGACGAAAGCATTGTCCAATGTACGTCCACGCATGAACGCCAACGGAGCAATCTGAACCGTGCCCTCTTCGAGATACTTGTGCAGTTTAGCCGGTGGAATCATGTCGTCCAAGGCATCATAAAGTGGCTGCAGATAGGGATCGAGTTTCTCCTTCATATCGCCGGGCAGAAAACCTAACTTTTCGCCCGCTTCGACTGCCGGCCGCGTGAGAATGATGCGTTTGACCTCCTTATTTCTTAAGGCTCTAACCGCTAAGGCAATGGCTGTGTAGGTTTTACCGGATCCCGCAGGGCCTACTGCGAAGAGTAGGTCGTTGTGCTCATAGAGCTTGACCAAACGTTGCTGATTGACTGTCCGAGCACGTACCACGACACCGTTATTGCCGTAAACGATCGTCTCTTGATCGGGCAGTTCGTCATGATTGGGCATTCCTCCGTCGTAGATCTGGTCGATCACCTCTCCGGAGAGGTGTCCGTAGCGGCTGAAATAGTCGATCAGCTCCGTCAATTTACGATCGAATCGGTCAATTTCACCAGCGTCCCCCATTATCTTAATGGCTGAACCTCGTGCTATGACCTTCAGTTTCGGAAATTTAGAGCTGATACGCCCTATATTGCTGTTTCCCGAACCGTAAAGTTCGATCGGATCAATGCCTTCGAGCTGAATAACTTTTTCTGTCATGTATCGAATGTCCGCAATTTAAAGAAGTAGTGGTAGATCGGTTAAAAGAAATAGCCCAAGTTCAGCTGCCAGTTGTTCATCTTTGTCTTGACCGTCTGGGCGGGCTGATCCGTGCCGAATGTGAAGGTCTGGGTCGGACGTTTGAACTGACCGTCGTAGCGGATGTCAATGTTGAACTTGCCGATTTCAACACCGGCACCCACCTGAAAAGCAACCGAGGATTTGTTAACACTGGAATTGAATGTGACCCCCTGTTTTCCCGATTTGTTTGACGTGTCGGTCAACAGATTGAATGTCGGACCTGCAAAGACACGCAAGAACAGAATCTTGATGCCGACCAGGACAGGTAATTGAACCGTATTGACTGCATATTTGGCCCGGACATCCTGTTGCTCAATGCCACCGTCTGAATAGAGCAGGTTGCCGTTGAGGTTGAATCGAGCTGAATTATATACGATCTCAGGTTGCAGATATACGGGCCCCAGCGGAACCTGAATCATAGCGCCCAGTTGGTAACCGAAGTTATTGCTTTTCGAAAGGTCGCTCCATCGCAGACCATCCATCTTCAAGGACTGGGTCTGGATACCGGCTTTGATACCGAAACGGATCGGACTCAGAGCCTGTGCGTTCGGACTCATTGCAATTGTTAGTAACAACAGAGCCGAACTGATCAGAAGGATCTTTTTAGTCATATGTTTCCATTTAATGGGTTTCAGCGGTAAAGGTAGTAAAAATGCTGGAAAAACAGGTCTGAATCCGTGTGCATTTCTCTGGACGAGGTTTTATGGGATGAAGACAGCCGGCATGGAGAAATCAGTATTGGTGAAATGCCGGGGATTTGCACTGACTGAAAGAGTTTCAATCCGGTAATTTGCCTTTTAGTAAAAAACGGTCGTTGGAAATAGAACGTATAACGATCTTTAGGTTGTGTGATAATGGTCTGATAGTGTTTGAAAAGATTTTATTGGGTAATCCTTTATATTACTTATATATAGGGCAATAGAGAGTTGTGAAACTTGAGCGCACAAGATAAGAGTATACTTTTTAAAAAAAACGCGAGGAAATTACGATGGAGGGTCAGTGGTGCCGTTTAGGGGTATAAATAAATAACAATGACAATTAAGACGAGAAAGACCCTATATCAAATAATTATAACCTTTATAATAAAGGACTGAACAATCTGGCGATTGCTTCATAAATGTTATGTAAAAGAGGACGAGTCTCCCAATATTCACGCGTCACCAGACGGCAGTGGGACAGGTCCTCAAGGAATTGCTCCTCCAGCTCAGTGGCAATACGACGATCATAAATAATAGCAGATACTTCGAAATTGTCCTCAAAACTGCGAATATCCATATTGGCCGTACCCACTGAAGCAAATTGGCGATCGATCATCACCAATTTCGAGTGGTTGAAACCTTTGCGATACAGATATACCTTGACATTGGCATCAATCAACTCTCCGATATAAGAACGAGAAGCCCAATAGACAATTTTCGAGTCGGACCGGCTCGGAATCATGATTCGGACATCAATTCCGCTGAGAGCCGCCACTTTGATAGCTGTCAGAATAGCCTCATTGGGCGTAAAATAGGGGGAGGAGATATAGATGTGTTGTTGTGCCCGTGTGATGGCCGAGAAAAAGGCCTGCATAATTGAGGCCCAGTCTGAATCAGGACCCGATGTAGCGATCTGAACCAGACATTCGTCTTGTATGGTATTTTGGGGTAAGTATTTGTCGTGGTCCGACAACTGTTGTTTGCTAACGAAGTACCAGTCTGTCAAAAATACAATCTGCAACATGCGGACGGCCTCTCCTTCGAGTTTGAGGTGCGTATCTCGCCATGGTCCCAGTTTGGTGCCGGTTAGGTAGCGTTGGGCAATATTGATACCTCCTGTGAATCCGATTTCACCATCCACAACCAGGATTTTACGGTGATTCCGATAATTGACCTTGCTGGTGAGCCACGGAAAGACTACCCGCATAAAGCACTCAACTTCAACTCCGGCTTTCTGTAGCTGTCGGATGAAACGGCGACTCAGTCCCCAGCTTCCCACATCGTCGTAAATCAAACGGACTTCAACACCTTGTTGTGCTTTTTCGATCAGAATATCGGCGATCTCACGTCCCAACGGGTCGTCCTCAATGATGTAGTATTCAAGATGAATCGACGATTTTGCAGCTCGCAGGGCAGCTTTGATCTCTTCGAACGTGACCGTGCCGTTATTTAATACCCGGATGCGATTGTGGTTGGTCAGCAGCGCTTTGTTATTATTTAACAACAGCGTGATGATGTCGCGGTTTTGAGTGATCTCGCTTCGCAACATGAGGGCTGCATTATTGATTGCATAGAGCTGTTCACGACTCAGGGCGTCGATCTGCTCCAGGTCGCGTAACTCTTTTCGATTAAATAGCTTCTCTTTCCGGTGGTTGCGACCAAAAACGATATACAATAAAAATCCGGCTATGGGTAACAGTATCAATACGACAATCCATGAAAGCGCTTTGACAGGATCACGCTTGTCATGGATAATGACGCCGATAGTAATGAGTACGAACAAGACATACCCGGCAGTCAGAATACTTTTTAGAGCCGTTGTTGCAGCTAAAATAAGCAGCGGTTGCATAGTTAAGTCGGGTCGTTTCAGCTGGTTGTTTCTCTCAAAGATAACAATCGCATCTGATTTCGTCAACACCACCTGTTTCAATTTGGACAAAACGGGCAATTACTACTCCTCTATTGACCATGATATTGGGAGAAGGTGTACATTTTTTTATTTGAGTCGTCTGGATTTGTTGGAAAATTGAAATAGAATATTTATATTTGCCTAACAAGAAAGGGTTCTGGCTGCCATATTATGGTAGCCAGGATTTTTATTTTTTTATTTTATTCACTAATAATGTCTCTGTTATGGCATCAAAAGTTATTCATTTGACAGAAGCAGGCTTGCAAAAAATCAAAAATGAGCTGGATCATCTACGCTCGGTAGAACGTCCTGCCATCTCAGCTGCGATTGCAGAGGCGCGGGATAAGGGTGATCTTTCCGAAAACGCTGAGTACGATGCGGCCAAAGAGGCGCAGGGAATGCTTGAAATGCGCATTGCCAAACTCGAGGAGATGGTGGCGAACGCTCGTGTGATTGATGAGTCGCGTATTGACACCAGTTCTGTTCAGATTCTGACTCGTGTTACGCTCAAAAATATGAAGACCGGCAAGAATGTCGAATATACGCTCGTATCCGAAAGTGAGGCCAACTTGAAAGAGGGTAAACTTTCGATCGGTACTCCTATTGCCCGTGCCCTGTTGGGTCATAAAAAAGGGGAAAAGGTTGACGTACAAGTCCCTTCAGGTGTGATTCCGTTCGAAATTCTTGATATCTCGATTGGATAGTTTTCCGAGATTAGTCGGATTGCGACGAGCTTCGAATGAGGTAGGCCCGGATGAATATTCATCCGGGCTTTTTTTGTATATGACATCCCTGTTAGCCTGTTAGATGGTTGAGTTGCATCGCTTGTGAGATGTCTATCAATAAAATATAGTGGCATTTCGTATTAATGTAGTTCAAGCATGGTAAGAGGGATATATTGTCATGAATATAGGAGGCGTAAGGCGTGTGGAAGGATTTGTCGTGGCAATATGCTGGTGGCTCTTAGATCGATTCAATACGATCTTTAGGTAATATTCAGAAAACGTGTGATGATTTGATTGAAAAGTTGTTCCGATTCAGACTGTGAGGAGTAAGGTTTGGCCTTTGATTTTCGGCTTTTATTGTTAAATTTGTTCTTTGAGATTGTGTGGATTGTCGGTTTGTTCTGACACTCTGCCAAATAAGTCAGTTTATTTATACAGTGATAAAACAGAAGATGTTAAGAGACATTATCTCGTGTGTGTCCCTCTCGCTGGTAGCCGTGACGGCTTTTGCGCAAACGGGACGTGAATGGCAAGATCCCGAACTGAACGCTGTCAATCGTGAGTCGGCTCATGCTTTTTTTGCAGATTATGCCCCGCAGCGGGTGGTCAATGTATTGCCCGGTGGGGAACAGGTGGTGGAAACCTCTCCGTGGACACTCTCATTGAATGGCTTGTGGAAATTCAATTGGGTCAATGACCTGAATCAACGCCCCAGAACCTTTTTCCAAGAGGATTTCGATGATGCAGGATGGGTGGATTTCCCTGTACCTGCGCTGTGGGAGATGAACGGTTACGGCGATCCGGTTTACACCAATGTGCCTTATGTATGGTCTCGCCAATTTGCCAATAATCCGCCTTTCGTTGAGGAGAAAAATAATCATGTCGGTTCTTATCGCCGTACGTTCGATCTGCCTGCCAATTGGGACGGTCGAGATGTCTTCCTGCATGTTGGGTCAGCCACCTCAAACCTCTATGTATGGGTCAATGGCCGTTTTGTTGGTTACAGCGAGGATAGCAAGATGGGTGCCGATTTCAATATCACCCCCTATCTCAAAGCCGGTAAGAATTTGATCGCTATGCAGATTTACCGTTGGTGCGACGGAACCTACCTCGAAGATCAGGACTTTTGGCGGCTGTCGGGTATTGGACGCAATGTCTATCTGTATGCCCGGCCACAACAGCGGATTGAAGATTTGCGAGTGGTTGCCGATCTGGATGCCGCTTACCGCACCGGCCGTCTGCAAGTCGATGTGAAGGGGGTGAATGTTGTCGGTGGTTCGGTAAAAATGACGCTGAGCGGCAAAGAGGGTAAATTCGCACCGGTAGTCGCTCAGCTCGATGCCAATGACAGTTGTCGGTTGAGCATGCAGGTGCGCAATGTTCGCAAATGGAGTGCGGAAGAGCCCAATCTTTATCAGCTGGAGTTGACGTTGTGTGATGCTTCGGGAAAGGAGCTGGAGACGCTTCACCAACGGGTCGGATTCCGTAAAATCGAATTGCGCCCCGACAAAGGTCAGGTGTGGGTCAATGGCCAGCCTGTTCTTTTCAAAGGGGTGAACCGTCATGAGATGGATCCGTTGACCGGCTATTACGTTACACCGGAACGGATGGTTGAGGACATCCGCATCATGAAGGAGAACAATATTAATAGTGTCCGGACCTGCCACTATCCTGATGATCCGCTGTGGTATGATCTCTGCGATCTGTATGGCCTGTATGTGGTTAGCGAAGCCAATGTCGAGTCGCACGGTATGGGCTATGGCGAAGAGACTCTGGCAAAAGATCCTGCTTACAAAAAGGCTCACCTCGAACGTAACGAGCGTATGGTCAAAGCTTTCAAAAATCACCCGTCGATCATTTTCTGGTCTTTGGGCAATGAGGCGGGTGATGGTCCCAACTTCGAAGCCTGCTACGATTGGGTGAAAGCATACGACCCGACTCGTCCCGTACAGTACGAACGGGCCAATTTGGCAGACCATACCGATATTTTCTGCCCGATGTACGCTCCGTATGATTCGGTAGAGCGTTACGCTTTGGGAAAGGTCAATTATGGTAGTGACGAAAATGCTGCCAAAAGTCGTACGGAGGCAAAGAGCAATTATCGTCCGCTGATTCAGTGCGAGTATGCTCATGCGATGGGCAATTCGATGGGTGGATTTGCGCAGTATTGGGATATGATTCGCAAATACCCGACCCTGCAGGGCGGTTTCATCTGGGATTTTGTCGATCAGGGTTTCCGCAAGTACAACGACCGTGGCGAGATGTTTTATGCTTATGGTGGTGACTTCAACCCTTACGATCCTTCGGATCAGAACTTTAACTGCAATGGTTTGATCAGTCCCGACCGTAACCCCAATCCACACATGGGAGAGGTTCGTTACTATTATCAGTCGGTGTGGACCACTCCGGTGGACCTGAACAAAGGGGTGGTTGAAGTTTATAATGAAAATTTCTTTACCGATCTTTCTGATTTGGTTTTGGAGTGGGAGTTGGTCGATGGCCCCAAAGGTTACGTCCTTTCCCGTGGTGTGGTCAATCAGCTGCCGGTGGGACCGCAACAGAAAGCTAAGATTGTATTGAACGGTTATGCGCTGCCGCAGGCTGATACAGACGACCTCTTTTTGAATCTTTCGTATCGGCTCAAGAGTGCAACCGATCTGCTGCCTGCAGGTTATACGATGGCTCGCCAGCAGCTGTTGGTTCATGAGGGAACACAGCGCTATGGCACCTACACCGCACAAGGCGATGCGGTCAACTGTTATGAAAACATTGCGGTTTATGAATTGACAGCGGGCGAGGTTAAGGCGATCTTCAACCGTACGACCGGATGGCTCGAATCGTATCAGTCCAAAGGGGTGGAGATGCTCAAGAAGGGTTATGTGTTACGCCCTAATTTCTGGCGTGGTCCGACCGATAATGACTTCGGCGCCTCGTTGCAGGTGAAGAATGCCGTATGGCGCAACCCGGAGATGGTGCTCGAGCAGCTTACTTTTACCCCTGCTGAAGGCGAAAATACCTTGCCGACCGTCAAAGCACTGTACAACATGCCTGAGGTGTCGGCTAAATTGGAGATGACCTATCGGATGAACAACGACGGCGCTTTGCAGGTGACGCAACAGTTGAGGGCTGATGTATCACGCAAAGATGTGCCCGATATGTTCCGTTTCGGTATGCAGTTGGTGATGCCCAAACAGTTCGATCGGATTGATTACTATGGCCGTGGTCCGGAGGAGAACTACGCTGACCGTAACCATTCGACCTTTATGGGACGATACAGTCAGATGGTCTCTGATCAGTTCTATCCCTACGTTCGTCCGCAGGAGACCGGATCCAAGAGCGATGTGCGCTGGTGGAAGGTGGTTGATGTGGATGGCCGAGGGTTAGCCTTCTCGGCCGAGCAGTCCTTCTTCGCTACTGCGCTACACTATCTGACCAGCGATCTTGATGACGGCGATAAAAAGCATCAACGTCACTCCGGTGAGCTGCACGAACGGGATCTCACCTGCGTGTCGATCGACGGTCGCCAGATGGGATTGGGTTGTGTCGATAGCTGGGGCTCGCTACCGTTGCCTGAGTATTGTTTGCCGTATGGAGACTACACCTTTACGGTGGTAATTACTCCGATAGAGAAAAAGTAAAAATTGAGTTGCAGAAGAAAATCAGCTGTTTGAAACTACTTTTTAAGGTGGGGTAGTGTCGATTCGAAATGGTGGATCAATGGACCGCGAATTTCGTGAAACAAATATTGCATCGCCTTTGACATGATAACGAAGCATATGGTTTTCTCTGAACGAGATACAACGAAAATAAATACATTATTAACTTAAAATCGAACCTGTTTATGAAAAGAGTGTTGTTCATGGCGGTTTGCGCTGCATGGCTCGGGTTCTCTTGTACTTCGTCAAAGATCGAAGTTGATGAGTTGCGGGTTGAGCTGCGTGAAAATCCAGTCGGAGTGGGGACCGATCATCCGCGATTCATGTGGCAGATCGAATCCGAAAAACCGGATGTGATGCAGGAGGCCTACCGAATTCAGGTAGCTGCATCGAAAGATGATCTGGAAAAGGGTAAAAACTTGTTGTGGGATTCTGGTTTTGTGGATTCGGATACCTCACTGTTTATTACCTATAACGGTAGCCAGTTGCAATCGGCAACGGAGTATTTTTGGCGTGTTCGGGTGAAAACGACAGGTGGAAACACTGCCTGGAGCGAAACCCAATCGTTTGCTACCGCATTACTCGATTCTACTGCATGGAAGGCTCAATGGATCGGTATTGCAGGAATGACTAATCCTGGTGAAACCATGGGTAAAGATGGAGCAAAACAGGCTCTTCCGACACGTTTGGCTGCACGTTATCTGCGCAAAGAGTTCCCGGTACGTTCAGATCTGAAACGTGCAGTGCTCTATATCAGCGTAGGTGGCTCGGCCAAGAGCTATCTGAATGGCGAAGAGATTACCGAAGATGTCTTCGAATCTATGCCTACCCATGCTCCGGCTACAATGTACTACAATTCGTACGATGTGACCAAACTGCTCGGATCAGGTGATAATACGATTGGTGTGGTATTGGGTAATGGCCGTTTCTTCCCGATGCGTAATCCTGGCACACGTGGTTTTGGTGTTCCTCGTCTGTTGGCTCAATTGGAGTTGGAGTATCAGGATGGAACCAAGGAGCTGGTGGTGACAGATACTACCTGGCAGGCAACAGCACGTGGTCCTATCATTGCCAACAATGAGTTTGACGGCGAAGAGTACAAAGCCTACAATGAGATGCCGGGTTGGAATCGTACGGGATATAAGACCAATAACAAATGGATGGCTGCACAGGTGCTGCCTGCTCCGGGTGGTAAATTGGTCGCTCAGCCCAACGAGAATATCCGCGTTATGGAGGAGTTGAAACCTGTTTCGATCACGAAAATGGCTAACGGTAATCTGCTTCTCGATATGGGGCAGAATATGGTTGGCTGGCTGCACGTGAAATTGGAAGGTAAAATCAACAAACCTATTTCATTCCGTTTCGCAGAGCGTTTGAAACCTGACGGATCGCTCATGACAGAAAATCTCCGTACTGCCAAAGCAACCGATACCTATATCCCTGCATGGAATGCGGAGTTTGAGTGGGAGCCTTCATTTGTTTACCATGGATTCCGTTATGTCGAAATTTCGGGCTTGGATTATATGCCACCTTTGCATGTCTTTACCGGCAAGGTAATTTATGACAAGATGGAGACGATCGGTGAGTTCGAAACGTCGAATCCGGTGATCAATCAGATTTATAAAAATGCTTATTGGGGTATCCGTGGCAATTACCGGGGAATGCCGACCGATTGTCCGCAGCGTGATGAGCGTTTAGGTTGGCTTGGTGACCGTACGACAGGTGCACTGGGCGAAAGCTTTATCTTTGAAAATGCCCTGCTCTATAAGAAGTGGTTGCAGGATATTTATGACTCTCGCGATACGCTGGGCCGTATTTCGGATGTATCACCTCGGACCTGGTCTGTATATAACGATGACGTAACCTGGCCAGCAGCCTATTTCTATGTGGCCGATATGCTCTATCGTCAGTTTGGAGATAAGAGCGGTATCACGACTCATTATCAGGCAATGCGTCAGTGGATGCAGTATATGGAGAAAAATGCTATGCGCGATGGGCTGATCTATAAAGATACCTATGGCGATTGGTGTATGCCTCCCGAAAAACAGCAGTTGATCCATTCGGAGGATCCGGCAAGAAAGACTGCAGGAGAGATTCTCGGCTCTTCTATGTATTACAGCTTGTTGCAGATGATGAGCAACTTTGCGGTTTTGAGTGGAAATGCAGCTGATACAACTCATTATCAGCAAGTAGCAGCCCAACTGAAAGAGGCTTATAACAAGAAATACTTCAACTACGAAACGGCTCAGTATGATAACGGTACGGTAACGGCCAATTTGCTCTCGTTGCGACTCGGTCTGGTTCCGGAAGGATATGAGGCCAAAGTGTTCCAGAATATTGTCAATAAGACGGTCAATGAGTCGAAAAGCCATGTTAGTGTCGGCGTAATGGGTATTCAGCATCTGATGCGTGGTTTGACCGAATACGGCAATCCTCAGTTGGCCTATACGATCGCAACGAACGAAACTTATCCCAGCTGGGGTTATATGGCTAAACAGGGTGCAACGACCATTTGGGAGCTGTGGAATGGCGATACGGCTGAGATGCGTATGAACTCGGGCAACCATGTGATGTTGTTGGGAGACCTGGTAATATGGTTCTATGAGAATTTGGCGGGTATCCGCAATGATCCTCAGTCAGCCGGATTCAAGAAGATTTTGATGCAGCCTGTGTTTATCGATGGCCTCGATTACGTGAAGGCTTCATACAACTCGGTATCTGGTAAGATCAAGAGCCATTGGGAACGTAAAGATGGTCAAATCGAGTGGGAGATCACCATTCCGGCCAATACTACTGCAACCGTTAATTTGAAAGATGTTCAGTCGGTTGAGGTGGCCGAAGGTAAAGCTGCCAATGTGAAGGTTGATAGCGGTAATGCTACGATCGATCTTCCTTCTGGCGAATATAAATTGGTGGTCAAAATGTAATCCAGACCATTCTGTCTCGTGATAGCGGCGCTCGACTCGGCTTTGTTCGGGTCGGGCGCCAATATTTGTATATATAAGGGAATGGGAATCAAATTTTTTATGTTATATTTGCGTTGCAGTTAATGCAATTCATTGATTAACCCAAAACGTTTGAACGTATGTTAGCATTCATGTTGCCGCTGGGTGTTATCGGCCCTTGGCAGATACTTGTTATAGTGTTGGTAGTAATTCTTCTTTTCGGCGGTAAGAAAATTCCGGAACTAATGCGTGGTATGGGCCGTGGCGTAAAAGAGTTTAAAGATGCGGTCAATAAAGATTACACAGCCGAGAATACCAACGAAACTGTTGCTTCGAAGAGCGAATCTAAAGACGAGCAGACTAAATAATCAGACTGTTCCAATTACCTTGTAAGGAATATACATCATGTCCAATAAACGAGAAAAGTCATCCGATACCGAGATGACTTTTTTTGAACATATTGAAGCGTTGCGTCCACACCTGGTACGAGGGGTGCTGGCGTTAGTCGTGGTGATGATTGCGGCCTTTATTGGGAAGAAGTTCGTCATCGATTGGGTATTGATGGGCCCTCAATCGCCTGATTTCCTAACCAATCGCTGGCTGTGCGATTTCTCATACTGGGTTTTCGGTGATAACCGGATTTGCATCAACCAGGTTAAGATCAATATGGTCAATACGGCGCTGGCCGGTCAGTTCAACCTGCATATGCAGGTGGCTTTTGCAACGGCAATAGCTGTCGCAGTGCCCTATCTGTTGTGGGAGTTGTGGCGATTTGTCCTGCCTGCTCTGACACCACGAGAAAGACAGAAGAGCCGCATGTTTGTACTATATGTATCGCTCTGTTTCTTTACGGGTTTGGCATTTGGCTATTTTGTGATCGCACCGCTATCCATCAGCTTTTTTGCCGGTTACCAGGCCAGCCCCGATATCACGAACATGATTGACATTCGCTCCTATTTGACTACGGTCCTGAGCGTGTCGATCGCATGTGCCGTGTTGTTTCAGTTGCCGCTGCTGATCTATTTCCTGGCCCGTGTGGGCTTGATCACGGCATCGTTCCTGAAACGTTACCGTCGCCATGCACTGGTATTGTTGATGGTGGTTTCGGCCATCATTACACCGCCTGATATCTTTAGCTTGTTTTTGGTTGTGATACCGTTGTACGGACTCTATGAGTGCAGCATTTTGTTGGCATCTCGCGTAGAACGTAAAATGGCTCGTGAGGAGACTGAGGCTGTCGTAGTACAATCTCAAGACGAGTCCTCTGCTTCGGAATAAGGGATAATACGTTTTGAGTGGATGGTAGAAAATCCTGATCTTGGTCGATTGATAACTATGCAGGCGGGATTAGATTGTGAACTGATGAATAGTTAGCAGTACCTGATAAAACAGCAGAGCGCACAGATTACTGTGCGCTCTGCTGTTTTATATAGTTAGGAATTTAGTCTTGTTGATAAAACTGTAGATCGTCGTGCGATTAAGATTTGATGCCCAGAATACAGATGGTCTGTTCCTCTTGATGCAGATGTTTGTATCGGACGCAACTGCACAACCTCGACAATCTCACAGATTTTGCATGGAAGGTTGATCACTAACGTGCAACATGTGAATACCGCCTTCTGCAGCATCTCTCCTAATGCTGGCAAACTTATTTTACCATTTTGAAATGGCGTTCCGATTTAACCGGGTAGATATCGTTGATGGTAATCAAAATACCCGTCTCTTCTACGCCTCCGAAATCGGGATTGGTCACCGTGCCGAATACACGCATCGAAGGAGAAATATTCATGTAGGAGTTGATCAGCGGTGGAATATTTTCCTTGCATTTCCGGATTTCGCGAGTGAGGATTTTGTAATCTTCAGCATAATTTCCGCCACAGAACATCTGTTCCATCTTTTCCGTGTCGAATTGCAGTTCGATGGGGTAGATGCCTTCAATCAAATTGTCGTGATCAGGGAAATATTTTTTCAGGAAATAGAGCAAAATATCCCGAGCTTCCCGGTTGTAATCTCCGTACATGGTTACCTTCCCGAAAAAATATTTCATATCGGGGTTGGTAACAACCAGTGCGCCCAATCCGTCCCAAAGATTGTCAAGAGAATACAACCCTTTGGGGTTTTGGCGAATGCCCTGATAGTGGGGTTGCACAAATGATCGCCCCAATTCAATTGTATAGGGTAGGAATTCGTTGCGGAAACGGTCGCTGAAACGGAAATAGTGTTCCGTTGACATGTGCTTGGGATGGGTGGTACGGGATACAATGAAACGGTATCCGCCGACAATCTCCTGAGCTTTGGGGTCCCATACAAAAAGCTGTTGGTATCCCTCCTCAGCCAGATCTTCATCGTCTATATCAACAGCCGCACCAGTTCCGCCGCCTGCATCGCGAAAAGAGAGTTCGCGCAGACGTCCCAATTCTTGCATGATGTTCGGACTGTTTTGGGCTGTGACAACGTAGATTTCGTTATTACCGTTGTTGGTCTTGCGGAGCAGCTTCTCCTCAGTTAATTCTGCCAGGATCAGACTGCGATCCACTGGTGGAATAATAGGTTCCATGAATGGGTGTTTATCTATGCCACAAATTTACACAAATCCATGAAAAATCCATGCGTTAAGTGTGTTAAGTTTGTGTTTCTACGGATGAGACACAGTTTATTTTTGTGTAGTATGCAGAGCATAAACCATCTCCCGAATTTGTTGTGCGGTTCGGGAAACGGAGGTTGAGGCTGCCAGTTCCTGCCAGGGGATGGGTTTGCCAAAATGGATGTCGAAATGTCGTCCCTTTTGGCTGAACATCTCATCCGGCAGATAAATCATTTCGATATTGGCTTTGATACCGATTTTTTTTCGGAACGACGACAGATTGTAAAAGAAGTTGGAAAGGCGCCCTTCAAAAAATACCGGTACAATATCCCGTTGACTTTCGATGGCGTTTTTGACAAAACTGTGTTTCCACTTGGTGTCGCAGATCTTTCCTGCGATGCGACGGGAACAGAGCCCTGCCGGGAAGGTCGCGATCTGGTCGTCGCTGGCCAATGCATCCCGGAAAAAGCGTAGGTATTCACTATTTTGGCGGCCGTGTTTGTTGATTGGAATAAACAGCGGGGCCAAAGGCTCGAGGTTCATCAAAATGTCATTGACGATGATACGCCCTGAACCGAACCGTTTGTCCAACTCGTCGCACAGCATCATTCCGTCCATTCCTCCGAAAGGGTGATTCGAGACGAAAAGATAACGACCCTGCGTGGGCAGTTGTTCCAGTCCGACCGCCCGATAGGAGATCTCCATGTAAGAGAGTGTCGAACGGATAAATTCGACAGGTGTCTGGTGCGAAAAGGAGCGCAGGACATGGTTGATTTCGTCCTGATGGATAATCCGTTTCAGATAGCTCTTCAGAAAACGGGGAAGCAGACGGGCCAGTCGCGGATTTTTGTCAGCGATAACCTTATCGAGATCTACTTGTAATATGTCGTTTGTTTGCACACTGGTAAATGTTGTTCCTACAAAGGTAGAATATTGAGAGATCAATCGACAAAAAATCAGGTAATTTTTATACCTTTACGACGTCTTTTTCAAGAATTTCGTATGAGTGTCTATCACGTACCTGTACTGTTTGAAGAGAGCCTTGATGGACTTGATATTCGGCCGGATGGAGTATATGTCGATCTGACCTTTGGGGGCGGTGGACACTCGCGTGGCATTCTCCAGCGGTTGGGTCCTCAGGGCCGTCTGTACGCATTCGATCAGGATAGAGATGCACGGGCCAATCTGCCCGAAGATTCCCGGTTGACTTTTGTCGAAAGTAATTTCCGTTTCATGCATACCTGGTTGCGTTATCTCGGTGTGGAACGGGTCGATGGTATTTTGGCCGATCTGGGAGTGTCGTCGCACCATTTTGATACGCAGCAGCGAGGCTTTTCGTTCCGATACGATGCTCCGCTGGATATGCGGATGAATCAACGTGCACAACTGACTGCCGCTGATGTGGTGAATAACTATGACCATGTGCGGTTGACTGCCATTTTGCGTGATTACGGTGAGTTGGATTCCCCGCACCGCATTACGCAGTGTATCGAACGCAGTCGAAGTGTTAATCCGATCGGAACAATCAATGAATTGATCGAAGCCGTTGCTCCCGTTACCCCTCGTGGCGGTGAGAGCAAGTTTTTGGCAAAACTGTTTCAGGCGATTCGTATCGAGGTGAATGGCGAAATGGAGGCCTTGAAGATGATGCTGGAGCAGACGGTACGGACATTGGCTCCAGGTGGACGTTTGGTGGTGATCACCTACCATTCGTTGGAGGACCGTTTGGTGAAAAATTTTATGCGAAGCGGTAACTTCGAGGGGAAGGCAGAGCAAGATTTCTATGGACGGGTGTTGACTCCATTTCGGGTGCTGACCCGCAAAGCGGTTGTTCCCGATGTTGATGAGATCGAACGGAACCCGCGCTCCCGTAGTGCTAAATTGAGAATTGCGGAACTGGAACGTTCGTAGCATTGTTTGATTTAGATTAAAAAATATAGGAAAGAAGTTAAGACGGAATTGTCAGCTTTATGTAAAGGGACTTGGTAGAGAGAATGACGGCAATTGATTGAGAATATTGTAAAATGTACCGCAGATTGAAGCACCCGTTTGGTGATAGATGTCTGACTGCCGGTCTGAGTGAAACAGAATAAGAGTTAAGCGTTAAATATTTGACGATATGAAAAAGAGATGGTTGATACCGACGGCTCTGTTTGCGGCGAGCGTATGTGCGAGCCCTGCAAGCGCTATCGAGCGAGGGTCGCAGTACCACTATGACAAAGGTGTTGAGCTTTATGAGCGTCAGCAGTACGGTTCGGCATTGATCGAATTTCAAAAGGCTCTGAAGGTGATGCCTATCGATGATGCCGGGTATCGGATGCGGACGCGTTATTATATCGCATTGTGTGCGGCGGAACGTCAGCAGAACGGAGCACGTGATCTGCTCGAAAGTTTTGTGGAGGATTATCCCAATTCGATCTATCTGAATGATATTCATTTCGCTTTGGGAACCGTCCTTGAAAAGGATGGCGAGTATGCCGAGGCTTATGAACATCTGCTGACCGTGAATCCGAACGAATTGCCCTATTCACGGCAGGATGAATACTATTTCCGCACGGGTTATGCCGCATTCCAAAACGGGAATACCGATGAAGCGTATGACTATTTCCGGCAGTGCACAGGAGATCCGGCTTATGCACCTCATGCCACCTATTATAAGTCGTATATCGATTATTCGCGGGGCGATCTGAATGCCGCCAAAGAGGGCTTTAAATCGATTGCCGATGTGCCTGCTTACGAGCCGATCATTCCGTTTTATTTGTTGCAGATCGAGTTCCGTCAGGGGAATTATGACTATGTGATTGAGCACGGGGTGCCCTTGATGGCCAAAGCGACCGGAACCCGAGAGATTGAAATAGCCCGAATCCTCAGTGAATCCTATTTCCGCAAGCAGATGTATGCGGAAGCACTCGATCAGATTGAGAATTACGAGCGTCTTGGAGGTGAGATGGGCGTTGAGGAGCTCTATTTGGCCGGTTACAGCAATTACAACCGGCTGTACTATACCAAGGCGAGCGGACAACTGTCGGCCGTGGCTGAACAGGGTGGTGAGCTGGGACAGAATGCGGCCTTCCATCTGGGAGACTGCTATTTGAAACTCGGTGACAAGCAAAAAGCGTTGCGTGCCTTTACGCAGGCCTATGCTGCAGATTTCAATCCCGAAATTCGTCGCGAAGCCATGCTCAATGCCGGTAAATTGCAGTATGAGTTGGGTGGTGGAGCTTTCAACGAGGCCATTACCACGTTGTCCAATTACGTGGCACAATATCCCAATTCACCGCAGATCGATCAGGCTCGCGAATTGCTGTTGGCCGCCTACTTCAATTCACGCAACTATGAGGCAGCTTATGAGGCAATCAACCAGATTCGCAACCCGGACAACAATGTGAAATCGGCCAAACAGAAGATCGCTTATTTTCGGGCATTGGAATGTTTCCAAAATGAGGATTACAACCAGGCGCTTGTGTTGTTCAACGTAGCGGATGCCAACCGGTTCAATGCCAAATATACGGCGTTGACCAAATTCTGGCGTGCAGAAACTTACGCGCGTCAAGGGAATTATGCTAAGGCGATACCTTTGTATAAGGATTATATCACCCTTTCACCGGGTACCGAATATGAGAACAAAGTAGCTCATTACAATTTGGGCTATTGCTATTTCAATACCCAACGGTGGGCCGATGCAGCTAATAGTTTCCATAAGTTCCTTTCGGTCTATTCGACGCGGGATAATCTGCGTGCCGATGCTTACAACCGACTGGGTGATGCCGCTTTTGCCCAACGGGATTACCGTGAGGCTGTCAACAATTACGATCAGGCGATTCGTCTGAATGCTCCGGCGACTGATTATGCCCAGTTCCAGCGGGCCGTGATGCTCGGTTTGCTCGATCAGCGTGATCGCAAGATCGAATCGTTGCGCGATATCGTTTCGAGCGGCAAGGGCGATTATGTGGATGATGCCATGTATGAATTGGGACGTACCTATGTACAGACTGAGAAGTTTAATGACGGAGCCTCTGTGCTCAAACGGCTGATTGCCAAATATCCTGATTCTCCTTATTATCTGCCGGCTTTGTCTCAGTTGGGCTTGACTTATCAGAACCTCGGAAACAGTAAAGAGGCGCTTCACTATTACAAACAGATCGTTGCCGAATTCCCATCTTCACGCCAGTCCAAGGATGCGATGTTGAGCATACGCAATATTTATGTTGACAACAACGATGTGGATAGCTATGTTTCGTATGCGAAATCGAGCGGTGTGGAGATGAATGTGACGCTTGTCGAGCGGGATTCACTCTCGTTTGCTGCGGCCAATCGGATCTACCAGAACGGGGATTATGCTAAGGCATTGAATCTGATGGACAACTACCTGCGGCAAAATCCGAAAGGTTCGTTCCGAATCGAGGCTCTCTATGCTTTGGGCGACTGTTCGCTGCGAGAAGGTAACCGCCAGGGGGCGATAGCCGCATTCGAGGAGGTAGGGTCGATGCCTACCAGCGAATATAAGGTTCCGGCCTTACAGCAAGCGGCCAAAATGCAACTCGAAGACAAAAATTACTCACAGGCGGCAACCCTATATAAGAACCTCTCCAAAGTAGCGGTCAAATCGACCGATATTGCAGCGGCACTTGACGGATATATGACTGCGGTGATCGCCGGAGGGGATCTGGCTGTTATGGGTGCGGCGGCTGATGAGGTGTTGGTTTCGCCTTATGTCACTGCTGAGGTGACCCACAAGGCTGACTTTGCCAAAGCTCGTCTGTTGCAGTCTCAGGGAGACAACAACGAAGCTCTGAAATATTATCGTAAGGTGATCGATGCCCGGACCCGTGAGGCAGCTGAGAGTCGTTACCGGATTGTCTCGATTCTGTATGGTCAGGGGAAACTGAAAGAGGCCGAGAGCGAAGTATTTGCTATGGCTGAACAGAACCTGCCGTATCAATATTGGACCGGTAAGGCCTTCTTGATCCTTGGTGATATTTATGTCCAGCAGAACGATACCTTCCAGGCCAAAGCCACCTATCAGAGTATTGTCGATGGATATGCAGACAAGAATGATGGTGTGGTTGAGGAGGCTCTGCGCAAGATCAACGAACTGAAATAGCGATAAATCGGATAACGAACATTATACGACGATGATAAATAAAACAATAATAGGGACGCTGTTGCTGTTGGCTTGCAACCTGTCGGTTACCGCTCAGCAGCGTGAAAAAACGTCCGAGTCGGGCGAGGCCAAATCCAATGATCTGAATCGCGAAATGGAGGTGACCCGTGCCTATGAGCCGACCGTCAGCGAGGCCAACAAACTGAATGTAAAACCCAATTTGATCGATACGGTCAAATTGCGTCCTGAGGTTGAATACCGCATAACTCCTTCGCCGATCGCTTATGGGTTTGAGGTTTCACCGATCCGTCCGGCATCGGTCAACATCGACCTCTATCGCCAGCCCAAACCGCTTTATGTGAAGGCGGCTTTGGGATATCCGTTCCAGAGTGTGGCTGATGTCTATTTCAATACGACCCGCAAATCGAAAGGGCTGTTCGGAGCCTATCTGAACCACTACGGCAGTTGGAGCAAAATCAAAAACGGCAACGATCTGAAAACCCCGGCCAGTGAGACCTTTAATAAGATCGGTGTTGTAGGGCAGCGCTACGGTTCGAGGTATGTGTTGGATGGCGAAGTCGGATTCGATTACGATATGGTCACCCGTTACGGTTATGGTTACGATCCGACCCGCATCACCCTGCCTCTGTCCTTTGATACGACTGCTTCGGGATTGCGTCAGCACTTCACGACAGTTCGGGGGCGAATCTCGTTCGGCGATACCTTTGCCGACATGTCTCACTTCAACTTCAAAATCGGAGCCGAGGTTGCCTATTTCAGTGACAAATTTGATATGGCTGAAACAGGTGTCAAAGCTGGACTTAAGCTGGGCAAACGTTTCGGCGGTTTGCATGAGGTGACGCTGCAAGGCGGTTACGAAGGGTATTTGGGCAGTGACGAGCGCAGTGAACTGCAAAATCACATGATCCATGTTGCGCCGTTGTACCACTATAAAGGGAACCAATTTGACTTTGCGTTGGGTGTAGATATTACCTACAACAGCATGACCGGATATGATCCCGGCAACGATTTCTCGAAATGCTATTTTTATCCGCGCTTTTCGCTGCGTTATGACGGCACCAATGGCTATTTTGTTCCGTACATCGAAGTTGACGGAGGGTTGAAGAGCAACGATTACCGCTTATTGGTCTCGATGAATCCCTATGTTATGGCTCTGCCGGTAGCCAATACCTCGGAATATAACGGTCGGATCGGTATCATGGGAAGTTTCTCATCAGCCTTCTCCTATAAAGTGTACGGAGGATTGACCCATGCACAAGGCCTGGCAACTTTTTCAAATTATTACGAATCGTATGTCTCTTATGGAAACCTGTTTAACATAATGTGTGATACGGTTACCATGTGGACGGTCGGTGCCGATTTTGAAGGACGGGTATCGGGCGCCTTCGGTCTCGAGGCTTCGTTGCAGTATAAAGGCTTCTCGAAAAAGAGCTACGAACATGTGTCGGGTGTGCCCAACTTTACGGGACGGTTGGATTTACGGTACAGCATCCGGGATAAGGTGATTCTTACGGCGGGTGCGACACTGCTGTCGAGTCGTTGGTTCGCACTGGAGGGTGAACCACTGCTGATCGGCGCTACCAGCCCTGTATGGGAGAAGATCAATACAACGGTTGACGTCCATTTCGGAGTCGAGTATCGGGCCTCCAAAGCGGTCAGCATCTTCGTGCAAGGAAACAACCTGGCGTGCCAAAAACTCTATCCCTACTACATGTATCGGGGATTGGGCGGCAATGTGCTGGCCGGTGTTAAGCTGACCTTCTAATGTAGGTCCCTTTTCAGGCGGCGGGCTGTACGGTGGTAACCGCACATTGGAGACGTCGTCCTCGTTGCAGAGTTGCCGTTCGTTTCTCAGTGTTCTGTTGAACACCGTATCTTGAGATAAAAAACGAATCTGAAATCTAACAAATCGAAAAGAATAGGGGAGAGCTGATCCTGATTGTGATCGGCTCTCTTTGTTTATGGTGTTGACTGAACGGTCAAAAGACCCTGTGGAAGAAATTGTATGGCGCCGGGCCAAAAATGTCGAGTATTGTTGGGTAAGTTACTGGGTCAGACAATTACCCGGCAGAGAAAGTTTTGAGCAGGGTTAAGTATTAGCCGGGTATTTTGAGTTGCGGACAACTTGGTCGAGCGTGTGGAACAGGGATGCGATGGTAGTCATCTGCGCTGTTGAAAGGGGACCGGAGTATTTTTCGGATTGCGGTAGGAGGCGGCGAAAAGAGCAATATGCATGAATGGGGTGTAAAAAATATGCATAAAAATAAGGGAAGGTAAACACCTTCCCTTACTGTATTGGAGAATTCGTTTGTGCGAGTCAAGCCACTGTGCAAAGGTCAGTTTGTTGTTCCTCTCGCCTCCAAACGATCCAAGTCGGAAATGCTATTTTTTGTAGAACGGCAGTTTGACAACAACGGCATTGATCGGTTTCTCGCGGATAACAACATGAATCTCGGTGCCGGGAGCCGCATAAGCTGCATCGACATATCCCATGCCGATTCCCTTTTTCAGACAAGGTGACATTGTTCCGGAGGTTACCTCACCAATCAGATTGCTGTTGTGGTCGGTCAGCTTGTAACCGTGACGAGGAATACCCCGTTCAACCAACTCAAAGCCTACCAAACGGCGTTTGGGTCCCTCTGCTTTCTGTTTGGCGTTGTATTCACGGTCGATGAAATCTTTGCCATCGACAAATTTGGTGATCCAACCCAGTCCGGCCTCAATGGGGGAGGTGGTATCGTCGATGTCGTTGCCGTAGAGGCAGAAGCCCATCTCCAAACGCAATGTGTCGCGCGCACCCAGACCGATATTCTTCAGTCCCATGTCGGTACCTGCTTCCCAGAGAGCTGCCCACAACGTGTCAGCATCTTCGTTGGCTACATAAATTTCGCAGCCACCTGCACCGGTATAACCGGTCGCCGAAACAATGGCATCCTTAATGCCGGCTACTTCGGTTTTGATAAAGGTGTAATATTCGAGATGTTCCACATCTGCTTTCGGGCACAGTTTCTGAATGATCTGCATTGCCAAAGGTCCTTGAACAGCCAATTGGGCAATCTCATCCGAAGCATTGTAAAGCTCTTTGCCCGGGGTAAGACCGAAGGCTTCACCCTCTTTGCAAAGGTGTTTCCAATCCTTGTCCGTGTTGGCAGCATTGACTACCAGCAAAAAGGTTTCAGCGTTGATACGGTAAACCAGAATGTCATCAACAATACCGCCACGACCATTTGGAAGGCAGGAGTATTGGATTTTGCCGTCATAAAGAGCTGCTACATTGTTCGAAGTGACATGCTGCAGAAAGTCGATTGCGCGTGGGCCTTTGACCCAAATCTCGCCCATGTGACTGACATCGAATACACCGGCCTTTTCGCGAACCGTGTGATGTTCATCATTGATGCCGCTGAATTCGATCGGCATGTTGTATCCCGCAAATTCTGCCATGCGGGCACCGTTTTCGATATGATACTTGGTAAACGGAGTGGTTTTCATATGTTTGATTGTTATTTGTGAATGCGTTTTTCAACTCGTATGCGAAGTTACGTTATTTTCTGCTATTTTTGGTTGAAAATCTTAGGAAAACCGTTGGCCTCATGATTAAAATCCTGCTGATAGCGCTTGTTATTTATCTGTTGGTGGTGCTCCGTGGAAAAATACGTCTGCCGCATCCTGGATTGCAGGCAACGGTAGATGCGCTTACGGCGGCCGACTTGAGCGACGAAGAGGTACAACGGATGGCTGCACAGTACATCCGTTACAGTGATGCCCGATCGTGTGTGGCGGCAGAAGATGATCCCTATGCGGTTCGATTGACCGCTTTGACCGATCGTTTTATCGCTGTCAATGGTATTCCGCTTAATTTCAAAGTGTATAAAACGGATGCCATCAACGCCTTTGCTACGGCTGACGGCAGTATTCGAATCTTTTCGGGATTGATGGATCGGTTGGACGATCAGGAGTTGTTGGCTATTGTCGGGCATGAAATGGGCCATGTGCGCAATCACGATACGATAGGTGCAATGCGCAAGGCCTATCTCACTTCGGCTGCACGCAATGCGTTGGGAGCTGTTGGCGGTGCGATCGGTACGTTGAGTGGATCGCAGCTGGGTGCACTGGCCGAACGATATACCGGAGCGCGCTTTTCGCAGCAACAGGAGTATGCAGCCGACGATTTCAGTCTCGGTTTCCTGCACCGTAACGGATATGACCCCATGGCCATGGCCACTGCTTTGGAGAAGCTGGCGCAACTTGCAGAAAAGAGTGATGGGGCTATGAGTTCCGTGGTGCAACTCTTTTCGACCCATCCCGATTGCGCAGAACGGGCCAGACGTATGCGCCAACAAGCTGCAAAAATGATAGAAAGTAGGTGATTGAACCTATGGCGCATGAATTCTAAAGCACACAAAAGAGGGTTATAGCTGTTTATTTGCGTTTTTAAAGGGAAATATCTATTTTTGCTCGTTACGGTTGGAAGGTGTTTTTCCGACAGATACAACGTGAATTCGAAAATAATATGGCCCGTCCGAAATTTAGCGAGTACAAGGGGCTGAATCTGCCCCAGATCACACAGGAAGTTTTGAAAAAGTGGGACGCCGACGATACGTTCCGGAAAAGTATATCTACACGCGAGGGACATCCGACCTTCGTGTTTTATGAGGGACCTCCCTCGGCCAATGGCCGTCCGGGTATTCACCATGTGATGGCCCGTACCATTAAGGATATAATCTGTCGTTACAAAACGCAGCGTGGTTTCCTCGTTCATCGCAAGGCCGGATGGGATACGCACGGGCTGCCCGTCGAATTGGGTGTCGAGAAGAAACTCGGTATCACCAAAGAGGATATCGGTACGAAAATCTCGATCGAGGAGTACAACGATACCTGTCGTCATGAAGTGATGACCTATACCGATTTGTGGGGACAACTGACTCGTGAAATGGGCTATTGGGTCAATACGGACGATCCGTATATCACGTATGATAACAAATATATTGAGACACTGTGGTATCTGCTCAGCGAGCTCTATAAAAAGGGGTTGCTCTATAAAGGTTACACCATTCAGCCCTATTCTCCGGCTGCTGGTACGGGGCTCAGCAATCACGAGTTGAACCAGCCGGGCTGTTATCGGGATGTGAAGGATACCACCTGTACGGCTCAATTCAAGATGATTCGCAACGCCAAAAGCGAAAAGGTGTTTGAAGGGGTAGAGGGTGATCTCTATTTTATGGCGTGGACCACTACACCGTGGACCCTGCCGTCGAATACAGCTCTGGCTGTCGGGCCTCAGATCCACTATCTCCGTATTCGGACCTACAACCCCTATACGGCAGAGCCGATTACGGTGGTGATGGCCAAAGATCTCTTCAATAACTACTTCCCGAAAAAGAATGCAGAACTGCCGCTTGAAGGGTACAACGGTGATGGAAAAAATATCCCATATCAGGTGACCGGTGAATTTATTGGTGCCGATTTGGCAGGTATTGAGTATGAGCCGCTGATTCCGTGGATCAAGCCGATGGGCGATGCGTTCCGGGTAATTTTGGGTGACTATGTGACTACGGAGGATGGTACCGGTATCGTACACATTGCGCCGACCTTTGGTGCCGACGATGACCGCGTAGCCAAACAGCAGAATATCGCTCCGCTGGTGGTTGTAGATAAAGCGGGCAAACGGCAGCCGATGGTCGATCGTACCGGTAAGTTCTTCATGCTGGAGGATCTCGATCCCGATTTCGTGGCATCGAATGTGGATGCCGAGGCCTATCGGGAGTATGCAGGCCGTTTTGTGAAGAATGCGTATGATCCGAAGCTGACCGATGCTGATGAGACGCTCGATATCTCGATCTGCATGATGCTTAAACAGCAGGGCAAGGTCTTCAAGATCGAAAAACATGTCCACAATTACCCCCACTGCTGGCGTACCGACAAACCGGTGCTCTACTATCCGCTCGACTCGTGGTTCATCAAGACCACGGCGGTGAAGGATCGGTTGATCGCCCTCAATGAGACGATCAACTGGAAACCGGCCTCAACCGGTAGCGGCCGTTTCGGTAAGTGGCTCGAGAATCTGGTGGACTGGAACCTCTCCCGTTCGCGTTACTGGGGTACTCCGCTGCCGATCTGGGCAACCGAAGACCACAGCGAATTGAAATGTATTGGTTCGGTAGCGGAATTGAAAGCCGAGATCGAAAAATCGATCGCTGCCGGCTTCATGACCGAAAACCCGTTTGCCTCTTATGTCGAGGGTGACTTCTCGAAAGAGAATTACAATAAATTTGATCTGCACCGTCCTTATGTCGATAACATTGTGCTGGTATCGTCGAAAGGAGAACGGATGGTACGCGAAAGCGATCTGATCGATGTTTGGTTCGACTCGGGCGCTATGCCTTATGCGCAGGTGCACTATCCGTTCGAGCTGAGCGGTGAGAATTTCCGCAAAGTTTATCCCGCCGACTTCATTGCAGAAGGTGTCGATCAGACCCGCGGATGGTTCTTTACGTTGCATGCACTGGCTACCATGCTGTTCGACAGCGTGGCATTCAAAAATATCATCTCGAACGGTCTGGTACTCGACAAGAACGGCAACAAGATGAGTAAACGTCTGGGGAATGCCGTCGATCCGTTCGAAGTGTTGGAGAAGTACGGTACCGATGCAGTGCGTTGGTACATGATCTCGAACTCGCAGCCGTGGGATAACCTGAAGTTTGATGTCGATGGTGTGGATGAGGTACGCCGGAAATTCTTCGGAACCCTATACAATACCTACAGCTTCTTTGCGTTATATGCTAACGTCGATGGTTTCACCGGTCAGGAACCCGAAATTCCGGTTGCCGAGCGTCCTGAAATCGATCGCTGGATCATCTCGTTGCTGAATACGTTGGTGAAGAGTGTTACCGATTCACTCGAGAATTACGATCCGACCCCGGCAGCGCGTGCTATCCAGGATTTTGTTAATGAAAATCTGTCGAACTGGTACGTGCGTCTGAATCGCAAACGTTTCTGGGGTGGCGGTATGACTCCTGATAAGCTGGCAGCTTATCAGACGTTGTATACCTGCCTGGAGACTGTATCCATGCTGGCTGCACCTTTCGCTCCGTTTATTACGGACCGGATCTTTACCGATCTGAATGCGGTGAGTGGCAAACATAGCGATATTTCGGTGCATTTGGCCGACTTCCCGGTATATCACGAAGAGCTGGTAGATGCCAAGTTGGAAGAGATGATGGCATTGGCACAGAAGGTCTCTTCAATGGTGTTGGCATTGCGTCGTAAAGTCAATATCAAGGTTCGTCAACCGCTCTCGAAGATTGTGATTCCGGTGCTCGATCCGGCTATCAAAACGGCTATTGAGGCAGTAAGCGGATTGATTCTGGGTGAGGTCAATGTTAAGGAACTGGAATTCATCGAAGATACTACAGGTGTTATTACCAAACGAATCAAACCCAATTTCAAGACGTTGGGTCCGCGTTATGGTAAGCAGATGAAACAGATTTCAGCATTGGTTGCTCAGCTTTCACAAAGTGATATTGCTCAGATCGAGCGTACCGATTCTTGGACCGCAGAGATCGACGGCGTGAAAATTGAGGCTACAGCAGCTGATTTCGATATCGTATCGGAGGATATGCCAGGCTGGTTGGTCGCTACCGAAGGTAAACTGACCGTTGCGTTGGATATTATGGTGAGTGACGAGTTGCGTCGTGAAGGATTGGCTCGCGAATTGGTCAATCGTATCCAGAATATCCGTAAAGATAGCGGTTTCGAAGTGACGGACCGTATTCGTATCGAGATCGAACGCAATGATGAAATTGCTGGGGCAGTGGAGTCGTTTGGCGATTACATTGCATCGCAGACATTGGCTGTGAGTGTCGATGTGGTGGATGAGCTGGACGATACGGCTACATTGGCCGAACTGGATGAATTTACGGTACGAATGAAGGTGACTCGTGTCTAATGATCGAGAAGTTTTCACTCTGCCGGGCGTAAAAAGTTTGGTATATTCAGAAATTAATTTATATCTTTATAAAAAGATCATTATTGATGGTCTTTGGAAAATAAATTTTTGAGCCATGTCAGAGCATGAAAAAACTCGGTACTCGGATGAAGAGTTACTCGAATTTAAGAAGATAATTTTGGATAAGTTGGAGAAGGCAAAGACCGATTACGATCTGTTGCGCTCCACGATTACTCATACGTCGAGCAACGATATCGAAGATACCTCGCCGACCTTCAAAGTGTTGGAAGAGGGTGCTTCGACGCTCTCCAAAGAGGAGTCGGGCCGTTTGGCTCAGCGCCAGCTGAAGTTTATTCAGCATTTGGAGGCGGCTTTGGTGCGCATTGAGAATAAAACTTACGGAATCTGTCGTGAAACCGGCAAACTGATTCCTAAGGAGCGTTTGCGGATCGTGCCGCATGCAACGCTTTGCATCGAAGCCAAAGATCGTCATCATTGATGATTGTCGGGCAGGTTGCCTGACCTCTCGTACGTGTGAGGTGTGTTTAATTATAGAGAAAAGAGGGTGTTGTGCCCTCTTTTTTCGTCGAATATGTTGATCTAACAATGGCTGTAATAACCATGTACACCGATGGCTCGGCTCTCGGAAATCCCGGACCGGGTGGTTATGGTGTAGTTTTGATGAGTGGGCCCTATCGTAAAGAGTTGAGTTGCGGTTATGCTCATACCACCAATAACCGAATGGAACTGATGGCTGTGATCGTCGGATTGGAGGCTCTTAAAAACGACGGCTGTGAGGTGACCATTTACTCCGATTCCAAATATGTGGTCGATGCTGTCTCGAAGGGTTGGGTCTTCGGCTGGGAGAAGAAGGGTTTTAAGGATAAGAAAAATCCCGATTTGTGGCGACGATTCTTGGTTGTGTACCGTCGGCATCATGTCCGTTTCGTGTGGGTTAAGGGGCATGCCGAAATTCCCGAAAACGAACGTTGTGACCGTTTGGCGGTAGCCGCATCCTCCTCCAGTAATCTGATTGAGGATGTAGGTTATCGTGCTGATGCTCAGAGTACCTTGCTCTGAATTTCTTACTCGTAATTTGGTCCCCCGCAAGATTATGCAGGAAAGTGTATGGATTGGAGGAAATTACTGATAAATAGTAATTTCGACCCTCATTCTTACGGGAATAAAATCTCAAGTGTTTTTGTAGTAATACGATCGATCTAATTTAAGAGAGCGTTGCTTATTGGTAAATATAAAAGCGAGTGGAAACTATCAGTTTCCACTCGCTTTCTTTTATGTGCCATTGTGCAAATAAACACCTCGTCAACATTCGCACTCACAGTTTGTCGCGAAAATAGGTACGTCTGTTCCTTGTATCCTGTTTAGAATGGGTGATAAGAGGTTCGTTATTTGGCAAAGTGTGTTTATTGTAACTGTGGCTTTCTTGGACCTTTTGAGTGGTGTGCAAGAAAGACCGCGGTGATTCTGTGGATTGTTATATAAGGGTAGGGGCGATATGTTCTGCTGATTATGCTCTTTTTACTGGAGATCTTGCCCTGCCATATTATTGCAACTCTCCGGGCTCATTGGGGTGAAGTACCGCAATATGGGCAATGTGTTGAGCGATTGTGGCCTCTTGTGGCGTAACTCCCTCCGGTCTGTATGAATTGCCGTTTACGGGGCCAAGAAATGTCTCGAACCAGGTGCAGGCTGCAAGGTAACGTCCCAGTCCCCATCCCAAATGGAAGCCGTCACGGTTCATTCGGTCCCCCATCAGGTTGCGGCCTGTCTGAATGGCGGTGCCTGATGGGATGATGATGTGGATCTTCTCTTTGCGAGCTACCTTATCCACCGTTTCGACAATGTCCCGATACATCTTCAATTGATTGTTGTCGTAATTGGCAAATCCCGAATGGGTCGAGTTCCAGGCATAAGACCATACCTGATGAATGGCAAACTCAACCTCCGGATTTCGGGCATGTGCCTTTAGGTAGGTCAACAGAGAATCGATATAGGGGTAATAGGTGTCGTAAAGCCCCGAATTTTGGCTAACCTGCTGTACGGTGATATAATCCCACTCTTCATCTTGTAAGGCTTGTTGAAGGGTCGTTTTGGGTGTGTTGGTTTGGTGCCCTTCGACATTTTTCCGATAATCATAAGACGGAAGCTCATTGCGTACATTATTCCAGTGGCGTTCCAGCGAGCACCCCCCAATGTAGAGGTTGCCTATGATCAGTTTGATTCCGGCAGCCCGGGCCAATTCATCGAGGTATTCGACTCCATCGTCAGAAAAGCTGTTCCCAACAGCCAGGATTTTAATCGTTTCGGCAGAACGTTGTGCTGACAGGGAGGAAATGGTCAATACCAAGCTGCCGATCAGGCAGAACATGTGTGTAAACAGAAGGTGAAAACGGTTCATGTTAGATTATGTTTGGGCTTAAGTAATATGTTTTGAACGGTTCGTTAAAACTTTATAAAATTATATATAAAAAAAATGGGGTGCAAATCTGCGTTTGAACGCATTCTAAACGGTCATTTGAAAAGAAAGTGTAATAAATATTGGGAAACTGTACGATTTTTTTTGGGATAAATAAAAAACTGTTTATCTTTGCACCACGAAAACGGAGATTCGTTAGCTCAGCTGGTAGAGCACAACACTTTTAATGTTGGGGTCCTGGGTTCGAGCCCCAGACGGATCACGGATAAAGCTCTGATAATCAATCTGATTGTCAGAGCTTTTTGTTTTTGATAAGTTTCCAGACGTTCGGTGAAACATTCGTCTTTGAAAAGCTTTGATCGGTTCCTCTTCAGGTTTACCGCTTCTTTTCCTCCCGTTTTTTTGCATAGTTTTTTCTCGTTTTCCAGTTCAACGTGCTGTCTTGTAAACAAACAATTGCTCGGTTGAGAGGCCAACTCTCTTGAAAAAAGGCCATTTGGACTGTCATGTAGTTGTGATTCTGTCCTGTTTTTTGTACCTTATGCAGGTCGAACCTTGTTAAAACGGTTGCTATGAAAAAGATCGTGATGTTGTTGGTTGTCATGCTCGTGGCAAATTATGCCCTCGCGAGACATTGGCAAGATGAGTACGGCGTTCCCTACGTCGTACTGACCGTGACAGACCCCTGGCTGATGGTGATTGGCTCGGATGTTCCCACAATCGCCATTTATGAACGGGGAGATGTAATTTATAAAAATCCGGACGGCTATTTTACCGTGAAGTTGGATTCGACCCAGCTGGACGCGTTGTGGAATCAATTGCAGATATCGCAGGAGCTGCTTGACCTACCGGATTATATAGCTGCTTCGCAAGCGACCGATATGCCGACCAATTATCTGATGTTGGTCTCGGATACCGTACGGATGAAGACGGTGTATGGCGATCTCCAGCAGGATGAAACGAGTAGAGCTCGTACGCCAGAAGCCTTCTTGTCGGTTTACGACCAACTGGTGAACTACCGGAACGAGCAGGCCGAAAAATGGTTGCCGGATACGGTGGAGGTGATGCTGACACGTTTCGACCATTCGGCTGAAAAGCCTGTGGCTTGGCCGGAAGGGTGGCCGGACCTGAACGATAAAACGACCGTATCCATAAACCCAAATCTTTACAGCGTCTTTATTCCCAAGTCTGAATTCGACAACTTGTTAAAATTGCTCTCGTCGTTGTCGTATCGAAGAGCTGTCGAGATCAATGGTAGAAAGTTTTCCGTCACTTATCGGTTGCCCTTCCCGAATTTGCGGTAGAAGATTTACGGTTGTCACCTTACCTTTACGCTGTCTCGTTACGCCACGAGGCAGCGTTTTTATTAGGGGACGGTCAGGTGGATCGGTTGGATAGATGTGCAAACTGATGTGAAATGAAAAAATGGTTAGCCGATCAGATATTTGCTTTTCGGCAAGAAAGAGATCAGCCGTGCTATGCCGGCACAGAACAGGAAAGTCAGAAGAGCCGATACGAAAATGGTCGCTGGAGTCCCGATCCTCCAAGAAGTTACCCAGGCAAATGCCGGTACCAGAATAAAAATGTGCATCAGGTACATACCGTAACTGAGTTTTGAGATCGGTAGAATAAACCGACGGTAGAACCATCCTGTCGCTGTAATTTTGCGGATCACGAGGAAGTAGGCGACCGTTGTCAGCATGACGCCGGTGCTGCAAAAGCCCCATGTGGTCTCCATGCGAACCGCCAGGTCGATTTTGTCGGACACAGGAAATGCCTTGGGCATTGCTTGCCAAAATCCACCGGCAGCGATTGCATAACCGGCAATCCATAACGTTACAGCCCAGGTTAAGGTTTTCTTCCAACTCAATGTGCCTACGTGTTTGCGGAAATAGTGTCCCAGCACCATATATCCCACAAAACCGCTGACATAATAGAAGGTTCCGAACTCATTCCAGCTGGCTTCACCCCATACCTCGGGAAGATCGAACAGTGATTGAGCCAGCAGTCGGAAAAACGGAATAGTTGTAGTGAATCCCCAAAGAATCAGAAAGAGCTGTTCTTCTTTTTTAGAAATTTTGTCGATCCATGGGGAGAGCATTGGCATCAGCAGATAAAGCCCCAACAGCATGTATATAAACCAAAGATGACCGGCCGAACCGACAAAATTGAGCAAAACACGCTGTACGTTGAGCGTCGGTTGAAAACCATCTGTACCATATAGTGGAATGAGGGTATAGAGCAGCGAGAAGATTACAAAGGGAATGCCAACGCGTACCAGTCTCTTTTTGAAGAAGGTTAAGGTATCGTATTTCACGGGGAATTGCAGGTAGCTGGAGGCCATCACGAACAGGGGAACGGCTGCCCGCAGTGCAGAATCAATGACGGTACACCAGAATCCGTCGTTCCAGTTTTGGATCAGCGTGCCTTCGCCTCCCAAATAAAAAGGTTCGACACAGTGTACGATAATCACCATCAGGCAGGCGATCACGCGCAGATAATCCAAAAAGACAATACGACTATTTTCCATGATGTTTTGGGGCCGAGAAGAGATGTTGCGGTGGGTTACATGATTGGGAATTGCTGTTGTCGGCTCAAGAGCCGTGACAATCATAACAAAATTAATGTTTTTTCGAGTATGCCAAAAGACTGTTGTAAATGTTTTGAGATTTTTCTCCGTGGCTCAATACAGGAACAAAGCACATGGTCGCTGATGGGTAGCAAGTAGGAGAACCAATTTTGTGTGTGATAGTGCAACAATAAAAAGCCGTCCGATCTAGATCGGACGGCTTCCCAATCAATAGTGTATTATGAAAAATTAAGTTGGGAGGGTCTTTAGATGCATTTTATTTTGCAAACTTAAGTTGGGCCGCTATGTTTAAAGGCGTTTGGTTACGTCGGTTACCAACTTTCCGTCGAAAAGACCGAGCGTGCGTCCTGCAAAGCCTGCATCGTGTTGAGAGTGGGTGACCATGATGACGGTTGTCCCTTCACGATTGAGCTCCTGAAGCAGATTCATAACCTCCTGTCCGTTTTTCGAATCGAGGTTACCGGTGGGCTCGTCGGCCAGGATCAATTTGGGATTGGAAACCAAGGCTCGAGCAATGGCTACACGCTGCTGTTGTCCTCCGGAGAGTTGCTGTGGAAAATGGGCAGCACGATGAGCAATATCCATACGTTTCAAAATGGCATTGACCCGTTTTTTGCGCTCCGAAGGTTTGACATCGAGATAGATCAACGGCAACTCCACATTCTCAAATACGTTGAGTTCGTCAATCAGGTTGAACGACTGGAACACGAACCCGATATGCCCTCGACGGAATTTTGTCCGATCCCGTTCACGCAGATTGCCGACCTCCCGATCCAATAGATAATATTTGCCGCCGGTTGGATTGTCCAGCAGACCGAGGATGTTAAGCAGGGTAGATTTGCCACATCCGGATGGCCCCATCACAGCAACAAATTCACCCTCTTCTACTTCAAAAGACACGCCGTCTAAGGCGATGGTTTCAATCTCTTCGGTTAAGAAACTTTTTTTGAGCTCTTCAACTTTTAACATCGGCATAGTAGTAAGGTTTTATTGTGTTAGTATTTTTTGATTTTTATCCTATTTTCAGGAATACAAGGCAGACTGGAAAGAATTGTTGACAGTGTATAGAGTTTTTGTCAGTTAATATTGTGTTAGTGTTGGATCGAGTTGATCGGGTTTTCGTTGGCAGCTTTCCAGCTGCGGGCCGTTACGGTTGCGATAACGATCAGGCAGATGATCACCACAGCCAGGGCAAATATCCACCAGGACATTGGCATGCGGGCCGTGAATCCGGTCAGCCAACGATTGACGAAGTAGTAGCTGATTGGAATAGCTACTGCTGCACAAATGAGCGTGATGCGCAAGAATTGCAGGTTGAACATTTTGAGGATCGACTGCACGGAGGCTCCATTTACCCGACGGATACCGATCTCCTTACGACGGTATTGGGTCTCGAACAGTACCAACCCGAATACCCCCATAATTGAGATAATCACTGAAAGGAGGGTAAAGATGGTGATTAGCTTGGCGAGTCGCTCTTCCGATTCGTAGTATGCTCCCAACTCCTCATCGAACATTTTGACCTGGATCATATCCTTGTTGAGTGAAGGATCGAGCTCATGCACCGTTGTATGGATATAATCCATTGCCTCCCGGTAGTTGGTGCCGGCGGCTACACGGATGTATGCATGAGTTAGGGAATTAAAGTGAGTGGAACCGCAAACACAAAATGCAAATGGTTCAATTTTGTATTGTAGTGGTTTAAAATGGAAATCCTTGCAGAAACCGATTAATGCGGCTCCTGTTACGGGACTGTTGTGCATGATTTCTTCGAGCTTCAATCCGAATTGTCGTTTGGCCTCTTCGTTGAAGATAAACACGCAGGTGCGTTTCTCGTCATCTTTGGTGAAATCTCGTCCTTCAACAATATCGATACCCATGACTCTCAGAAAATTACCTGATACGCGGTACATCGTATGACTGATCCTTTGATCTTTATATGGGTATGACCAAGTGGATTTTTGTGGGGTGACAATATCTCCGTCGGAAAAGGTTACGTCGACGACCATCGGGTTTTGTTTGAACTTGGCCGTATAGGCATCGATCTGAGCCAGGCTTGTGATGGGGCTTATTTGCACCGAGAGTATCTCGTCTTTATTGAATCCCATGTCGTAGTTCATCATGTAGCTGTTTTGCAGATTGATAAACATGGCCACAATAATCAGCACGGTCGAGATGACAAATTGAATTCCGATCAGGATGTTGCGTAAAAGCACTCCCGATGCCGAGGCTTGGAAATCCCCTTTGGTAACTAAGGCAGGGGGGAAAGAGGTGATGTAATAGGCCGGGTAGAGACTGATGATGACTCCGAGGATTAAGGCGATGCCGATTAAAGTTATGGTTAGGATCAGGTTGTCTGCGGATACAATGTCTGTTGTGATGTAGCCGGAGAGGGGAGAGTCTGCAAAGAACAGGACTAACACGGCTCCGATCAGCAGGGCAAGGATGACTAGGCCGAGCGTTTCGGCAACGACACCTATACGTAGGCGCTGGTTAGAACCTCCGAACACTTTGCGGGTATTGATGGCCCGAATTCTCGAGGGAACCAATGCCAGGAAGAAGTTGAAGAAGTTGATGCCGGCAATGACAATAATCAGGATAGCAACACCCAAGAGGGTGTAGGTGGTAGCCAGGTTTCCTTGTTTTGCTGATGATAAAACATTACTGCTGTGGAAATAGAGATCTTTCAGATTGTGTAGGCGCGGGGTCAATTCTTTCAGACTGAGCTCGATCTCCTCAGGTGACATGCCGCTTTTAGTATATCTATTGCGTAGTTGGGCGATGATCTTGGCGGTTACTGCTTCTGGGGAGGCTCCATCTTGTAGCCGTACGAATGCGTCATAGAGCCAATTGTCACGGGATGCCTGCTCTTTGGGCGGCATTCCGATGAACATATTGCACTGTGACAGATCACTGGGAGAGGGAATATTCTGGTAGATTGCTACAATGGTAATCGGAGCACTAAGATTGAATCCCCAGTAATTGGCTCGCGATATGTAGTGCAGTACATCTCCGACCGAAAGTCCCTGTTGTTTGGCGTAGGAGGCCGAAACAATGGCTGTGTTAGGTCCTCTAAACTGCTCGAATGATCCGGCAACGGGAATGAGTCCGAACACATCCAATCCCTGCCGTTCGCTGGTTGCTGTTCGGATAGTTAGATTATAAACACTGTTGTTACGGTTGATAGTATAGGAGTTGTCATTTATGCTCTGGTATGGGCTTATTGTTGTGACCGCTTCGATTTCAGGAATTCCTGCACAGAGTTCACTAGGGTCATAGCGATTCCAAGTGGCACCCCATTTACCCCCTTGGGCTACCGTTCTTTCCAATCGATAGATATTCTCAGCATTGGGGATTTTCCGATTGTAGGACATGTCGAAATTGACCTGGACCAGAATCAGGTAGGCCGATGCAAAGGCCAACGCCATCCCGATAATATTTAGGATGGATGATGCCGTATAACGGCGCAGCAGCATGAGAAAATCTCGGAACATAGCAATAATCGGGGTTTAGGTAGAGTAATTTAATGGATTTTATTTTAGCATCAGCACGTCGTGTTCTCCAAAATTGTCGTACGATGAGGTAATTACCTTCTCGCCTGGATCAAGTCCTTCGAGAACCTCGTAATATTGAGGATTTTGACGACCGATTCGAATCTTGCGACGGAACGCCTTGGTCCCTTCCGCATTCACAACGTAGATCCAGGAACCCCCTGTCAACTGGTAGAACGATCCTCGTGGAATCATCACGGCCTCGGTCGGCTGTCCGAGTTGCAGGTTCAGGTAGTAGGTCTGCCCACTGCGAATGTTTTCCGGAACCTCGCCCGAAAAGACAAAGTCGGCGCGGAATTGTCCTTCACGTACCTCCGGATAGACCTTCCGCAGCACCATCTCATAAAGGTTGTCTTGTCGCTCGAAAGATGCCGTCAGTCCAATCGTGACCCGATCGATGTAGTGCTCATCGATTTGAGCCGTCACCTTGTAGGCTGAAAGGTCGTTGACCTGTCCGATTGCGGTGCCCTCTCCGACAGACTGCCCCAATACAACGTTCAGCATACCCACCTCACCATCAATAGGCGCTTTGATCTTCAGGTTATCGACACGCTGCCGAATCAACTGCATGTTGAGTGACATTGAACGAAGACTCTCTTCCATCTGGCCCACCTGATTCGAGCGGAAAAGCGAATCCTGGTATTGTTTTTCCTCATTCAGCGTCCGTTGATTCAGGGCCAGTTCATAATCCTCTTTCGACTGCATCCAATCCTCCTTGGCCAGCAAATTGTTCTTGTAGAGCCGTTCATTGCGCATATAAGCCCGGTATTTGCGATCGACATCAATGTCGAGTTGTAGTTTGTCCTGTTTCAAGGTCAGACGTTCCTGCTCCATGGAGATCAACGTATTGCGCAGAATGTTCTGTTTTTCGGCCAGGTCTGCTTCCGATTGCAGAATCTGCATGCTCAAAGAGTTGTTAGACATCTCGACAATTACGTCGCCCCGACGTACTTTCGTACCCTCTTCGGCTACGATCCGCTCAACTACGCCTGTTTCCAGCGGTGAGAGTTGAACGGTGGTGATCGGTTGCGCTGTACTGGTCAGGCGAACGTAGTCGTTGAATTCGCCCTTTTCTACGTTTGAAATGGTCACCACATCGGCACTGACACGCAGTACGGATGCATTGCTGCGCAACAACAGTATGGCGACAAAGATTAGAAATACAGCGCCAAACAGATAGGGCAAATATTTCTTTTGGAAAATTGCTTTCCATCCGGTCTTTTTTTCTCGTTTGATATCCATGGTACAGTGTATTTTCGTATTTACATTTTTATTGTTTTAGTTGGAATCCGTTTGAAGGACAGTTTTTTCGCTGCGGTTTTCTGTCGTAATGGGTGTTTGTTAACGTATCAGCGGAATCCCATTGTAATAGCCCACCATGCGACATTTGATGATGTATTGCAGCCGCGCATGAAGCAAATCGGAGCGAGCTTGTAGCAGATTGTTTGATGCGGTCTGTAAATCAATGGCTGTAACCATTCCCTCCGCAAATTTTTGTGACACGCTGCGGTAAGCCAGATCGTTTGCCTGTACTTTTTTTGGCTCATTATATATTGCTTTCCAAAATTCTGCATCTCCTGATAGGTCTTGGCCACTTCACTTTCCAATGTCCGACGTTGTTCTGTATGGGCAAGGATGGCATTATCATATTGTAATTTTGCACGATGTTTTGCCACCCGTCGGCTCAAGCCCGAAAAAATGGGAATCGACATTGACATGCCTACATAATATCCACGGTTGTTACCCAACTGATTAAAGTATTTGGCGTAATTGCCTGGTGAGTCTACATTGACAAAATAGTTGGTACTGAACCCTCCAGAGAGACTGATCGAAGGGAGATAACGTCCTTTGGTGCTCGCGTAATTCAATTCGTAGTAACGGCTGTTCATCTCTTTGGACCGTATTTGCGGATTGTACACCAATGCGTAATTCAAGACCTCTTCGAGAGTTTCGGTAATCAACATCCCTTCTATGTCTACCTCGGTATCAATTTCCAAAGGCTCTTCTTGTGGGTAGTTCATCACTTTTCGCAGCTCGATTAAAGCCAACTCCAAGTTGCTCTGTTGTTCTGTAAGCAGATAATCGTAATTGGCCACCTGTGCCTCCACTTCAGCTACATCGGCTGGCGCTTTTAGGTCGAGTTCATATTGTTCTTGCACCTGTTTCAACTCCAACTGGCTGGTCCTTAACTGTTCTTGGGCAATCTCTACGGTGCCGTAATAGTAAACGACATCGAAATAGGCCGACATGGTGTTCATGGCTATTTGGTCGCGAGCCAGCTGTAGTTCTTCGACACCCATGGCTCGCATGACCTTCGTGGCTTTGATGGTGTTGATGGTCGATAAACCATTGAATACGGTCAAAGATCCCGACAAGCTGTACGAGTTATTAAAGGTTGAGGTGGTGGTGTAGGTATTGGTCTCCGGGTCAATCGAACGGCCGTAATTCATGGTGCCTCCAGTGGATGCATTGATCGAGGGCATGGCTGAAGCTACTGCACCGATATAATTTTGCCGTGCATCTTCAAGAGCAATCTCTTGTTGTTGCACACTTGTCGAGTGTTTGATAGCATATTTCATACATGCTTCCAGAGTCATCTTTTCTTGAGCATAAAGAGGTGTCAATAAAATGGACACTGCGAGGGTGAGAAGTGCTGTTTTCATCTCATGATTGAGTTAATTTCCTTTATGCTCTTTTGTATTCCAAAGCTATGCCATATTTTCATTGATTTGTAAATCAGCAATATAACTGTTTTTCGCGCCTTGGAATGTGTCTATTTTTTTTACATGGCGATAAATTTTTTGTCAGTTCTGGACATTGATATGAGGAATTGAGAGAAATAATGGATAGTTGAGGTGTCAATGCCGAATCGTTTAAGGTTAAAAAGATGTTTTTAGATAATTAAAAAGGATTTTGTCGAGGCCAATTCAATAAAAATTATAAGGGAAACAAATTAATAGGTTAGATGCGGCTTATTTGATGTGATAACAGTCCTGTTCATAGAATTTGCAGGTGATTTCCAAGAACTGTTTGGGGTAAGGTGCGTTTCCGATAATGTTCAGATGAAATAGAACTTTTATTGAAGTATTGGGGAGGAAACGAAATTGAATTTGGGTGGGGTAGAGGTAAGTATGAAATAAAAAATGACCCCTGCTCGCAAGCAGGGGTCATTTTTATGATCAGGTTATACTGGAGAAAGCCTATTTCATTGCTTCCAAAGCACGTTTTGCCACTTCGTGTTCAGGATCGATAGCTAAAATCTTTTCCCAATAGGTCTTAGAGTTTGCAACATCCTCTTTTACGAAATAGTAGTATCCCAGATAGCTGTAGCACTCAATGTAGATCTGAGGTCTGTCGTCTCCCTGTGCATCCAATACTTCGATAGTTTTTTCGTAGTATGGTTTTGCCAAACCTTCGGTTGTCTCCGGGTCAAGAGCTGACTGTACACGGGCACGCCAGAAATATCCCAGATAGCTGTCGGGTATCTTCTCTGCAACAAATGCAAACATGCTGTCAGCTTTGTTCAAGTATGCCTTCTGTTTAACTGCATAATCCGTAACCGTTGTGTCAATGCTGCTACCAGCAAAGTATGCAGCACGGCCGATGTTGTAGTAGTCGGTTACCTGTACCTCTTCTTCAGGCATATGCTGGATGTAGAGGCTGTAGTTGGCAATGGCACTGTCATAGTTGTCAATGGTCTCGTAAGCTTCTGCGATCTCCTGATACAAAGCTACCTGTTTAGGATCGAGCTCAAGTGCTTTTTGTAATTGAGCGATACCTTTTTCAGTCTGTTTGTTGTTGATCAGCAAACGTCCATAATAGAGGTAATCTTGGCTGATGTAATCTTCTGCAGGATAACCGGCATTAAAGAAAGCTTCTGCTTCGCTAAGAGCTGCATCGTCATTCTTCAAATCTGCATCGTTATAGAACAGCAGACGATTCAATACCATGTTTTGGGGATCTTTTTGCAAAGCCAAATTGACGATCTCTTTCGATTTTTCGTAATCCTTTTTGAAGAAGAGGATTGTCGCATAACGAGCATAGTCGCTTGTAGAGACGTATGGGTCGTTGATGTATTCAGCATAAGCTTCGGCAGCTTTGAGCAATTGACCCTCCTGGTAGTAGATCTCAGCCAATTCACGGTGAGCTACAGCAGATGAAGGATCCTGTGCAAGCATACGGTTCAGAACGTCTGCAGCAACTGAAGCATTAATCGGTGCATAAATACGTGCATATTTTACGTAAGCCTCTTTGCAGTTCGGATCGAATGAAAGAGCCTGTTCGTAGTTTGCAGCAGCACCGTTGTAATCTTTGTTTGCAGCCTGTACGTCGGCCATCAACACATAGATGCTCGCCAATTTTTTATCCAATGCACGGGCTTGATCCAGGAATTGTTGCGCTTTGATCGGACGATCCTTGTAAACTGCTGCGGCAGCTACGAACAATTCAGGATTCTTACGGTTGATCTTATTGTTTAAAAGCTCGTCAAATTTTGTATCAGCCTCGAGCGGATTGGTCATCTTCAACAAGGAGAGCTCACCAATAACGTTCATTTGGTTGGCAGGATCAGCTTGTTTTCCCATGTTGTAGTAATAGGCAGCTGAGTCAAGCTGATTAGCTTCCTTGTAGATTTCACCGAGATAGTAGGCTGCTTCTGCTTTGTCACCGGCACCGTTAGCGATGTTCTGTAGCAGCATTGCTTTGGCTGGTTCGATTCGACCTGTTTTGTAGAATTCGATTGCCTTGCTGTTGTCTGCTAACAGGGCGGTGGCGCTTCCTGCAAAAAACAGGGTAGTGGCCAGCATTGTTTTCCGGATGTTCATAATTCGTTTTTGTTATTTAAGTTTCAATGTAGTGTTTCTTATAATTCGTCGCGGACGTCAACCAATCGAATGGCTTGAGTCGCGGGTACTACTCCCGATTTGAGCAGAATCCGTTGACCACGGTCTGAACAGATATAGGTGGTAAATCCAGATGCCAAACCACTGCGAGGTTCGGTCAGGATGATGTAAACGTCACGTGTCAGAGGATAGCGTCCTAATGCCAAATAGGCCTGGAACGGCTTGCAGCTGTTGGCTACCAATGCCGGATTTTCCCGACTGATACGCATGACATTAATACGTTCTGAGAAGGATAGATTGGTTGAGTCTGCTTTGTTGCCAATCCAACTTACTCCGATAACTCCGAGAGCGTTGGGCGTTTTGGCTACATAATCAATCACTTGAGGATTGGTTCCCAGTGCGGTTAATCCCTGGTACAGCGGTTGCCCTTTGCAAAGCGAGTCGATAGCATATCGGATTGTGCTCGAGTTGCTGTTATCGAAGACCACCTGAATTTTGCCAAGTTTACTTTTCGGATCGAGCTCGCTCCATTGGGTAATTTTGCCGGTAAGGATTTTTGTCAAATCCGGTACGGATAAGATTGTATCAGCATTTTGTTTATGCGTAATGAGCGCGATACCATCTGTGGCAATTTTGATCTCTTTGGGAAACAGCTTTTTTTCTTGGAGACCATTAATCTCCGCTTCGGTCAGTCTGCGAGTGCTTACTGTCAACCGAACGCTGTCCTTTAATAACAAGTTGATCGCTTCGACTTCACTCGTATATTCGGGAATCAAACCCGCAGCGGGGTATAATCCTTCATATACGTCAATCTCTTCCTGGATCAGGGGACGGAAACTTTCATCCACACTGATTTTGATCACACCACTCGAAACGGTGTCGGTTGGGGCTTGGGTCTTATTGCGGCAGGAGGTTGCCGTTACAGCCATTCCCAACAGAAGGATGAATGCAATATGTTTTGTCATGATCATTTTTTTTTAGTCTTCGTTTTCGTAAGTGCCGTACGTGCTTGCTTTACCGATACGAATTTGCCGATATAAGCGGAATATGCCGTAAACTAAAAAAATGCCTCCCATGATATATCGAACGGTGGGGGACAGATTTTCTGTTAAAACTTTCGAGAACAGAAAGATATAGGCCATTCCCAAATAGAAGATAAGCATAAATATGCCGAACGCATACATGACCAATTCTTTGCCTGTGCGGGGCTTTGTTCTATCCTTGTATCCCATAGCTTTGATCCCTATTTATGCAAAGATAAGAAAATCGTATGAATACCTATGTTTATGTAGAGAAAAATAGCTTTTTCGTCGACTATTTTCTTTCCTTTGTCCAATCTTGGTTAGCTCATGTTTAACGATGACTCTACACAACTTTCTCAGGAGGTATTTCCTCTTTGTAGGGAATATTCTTTTAACGAGACAGAGGACTGAATATTGTCTCGTTTGAGAGAACTAATGCAAAGAATTGCAGTCGGGAAGAGGACTGTTGGTATCCTGCCCTCTTGCCCTATGTAGTAAACTCTTGTGTATATGTAGCAAACGAGATTTAGCTAAGGTGTTCTCGAGTGAAGGTTGATCCCAAAATCCGTTCATCAAATTTTGAAGGTTACCGGTACGAGGTAGTAAACTGGTACGGCAACCCCATTGTGTCGGCCGGGAATCCAGCGGGGCATCGATTGTATGATGCGGATCGCCTCCTGGTCACACTGCGGATCTAACGGTTTGATTACGTAAATGTCTGACAAGGTTCCATCGGTATTCACAACTAATTTCACAATCACCCTCCCTTGAATCTCCTTTTCGATGGCTGCCTGCGGATAACGTAGATTTTCACGAATGTATTTCAGCATTGCAGTATCACCGCCCGGAAATCGGGGCATCTGTTCGACAACATAGTATATTTCAGGGACCGTTGTTTGTCTATTACCTGTTGTTGTGTCCAGAATCGGGAAATCTATTATTTTTACCCGATCCGGACGATCTGCTATTGAGATTGGTCCCAGAGACGGATTGCCTGTCATGTAATTGGTGATCGTAAAACTGACCGGTATGTAAAAGTAGACCGGTACGGCGATACCATTGTGTTTACCCGGAATCCATTGCGGCATGGACTCGATAAGACGAATGGCCTCTCGGTCACAAAACGGATGAAGCCCTTTAATAACCTCAGCGTTGGTAATTGTTCCGTCCGGTTCCACCACGAACCGGACGATTACTCTGCCCTGAATACGATTCCGTATGGAATCGGGTGGGGGTTGCAGATGGCTTCGGATATAGTGCAATAAAGCTTGCATTCCTTCCGGAAATTCGGGCATCTGTTCGACCGTTTGGTAAATTTTTCGATTTGTCTCTTTGTTTGGTTGTTGTACCGTTGTCTCTTTTGTTTCAATAGCTGAATTTTGTGTCTGGATTACAGATGTGTTTGCTATTGTTTTGTCGGTCATGAATCCCCCTAAATCATTGGTCAGACAGTAGGACACAATTACGCTCCCCATTACTAATAGCACGATGGCCAGAGTTGTCGTCCGTTTTTTCATGGCAGATATCGAATTTATGTTGCGTGTGTTACTTTTGAAAGGTTCTCTATTCTTACCTTATTGAAAGGCAGGGTAAAGAGCTGTGAGCTGATTAGAATGGTTATGTTCTGTTATTCAAGCGTATAATTGAATTGCAATGACCTTCCAAAAAATCTATTTGAGGGGCGCCGATACAAGGTGCTGTGTGTCTGCAAACTGGTTGCGGGTTCTTTAGCTGTAAATGCCGTCTAAGAGGTACCTCTTTGGCTCCCTAACCTGAAATACGTGCGGGCGATTTATTCTGGTTTTTAAATATAGTAATTATTCAGTGATAAAACAATGGGACTGAGTAAAATACATGATTGATGATAAATAGGGTTGCATGTATTGGGTCCGTTGATGATACAATCGGCGGGGGATTGTTGATTCCGATTGCGGAGGTGATGATAGAGGTATGTTGTGAAATGATCCTATAGTTATTATACGAATGTGCGTTCAATTGTTTGCCATATTAAAGTTTCTGAAATAGAATGAGTACTTAATAACAAAAAAATACCGGACACTCCTTTGGGGAATGTCCGGTATAATGATAGGTTGAAATTCTTATCGAAGAATCTTGAAGGTTACCGGTACGCGGTAGTAAACTGGTACGGCAACACCATTGTGTTTACCAGGGATCCATTGTGGCATTGACTCGATCACACGAACAGCTTCTTGGTCGCACAAACGGTCTACGCCTTTCAGAATCTGTACATTGGTTACCTTACCATCTTTACCAACGACGAACTGTACGATAACACGTCCCTGAATGTTGTTTTCCAAAGCAGCTTGCGGATACTGCAAGTTGTCACGGATATATTTCAACAACTCGGTGTCACCACCCGGGAACTGTGGCATCTGCTCTACAGTGTGATAAATCTCCTGTTTTTTCTCTTCTACAGGTTCCTTAACGACTTCACGGATATCAGCGATATCTTTACCATGAATGTCATCGGTACCTTTGATATCAGCGATAGAGATCGCAGTTTTGTTGAGGTTCAAATCTTCCTGAGTCTTCATCTCATCCTCTTCGCGCACCTCTTCGTCCTTCTTGATCACCGGAGGGGTGAACTTGATGGTACTTTTCAGTGGGGGAGGAGGAGGAAGATCCGGTTTTTTGAGCTCTTGCTGTTCTGGTTCCTCTTCCGGAGTATCCAAGTCAGCAAAAGAAGTTACCTCTGTCATAGTCTCTTTATCCTCTTGATTAGCTACTGCTTTCAACAGGAAAGGGAGTGAGAAAGCGATTAAGATGAAGATGACGACAATCACAAGAGCCTTATTGTGGCGCGAAGGAGAGGTTTGACGCATCTCATAGGCACCGTAGGCTTTGTTTTTACCCTCAAATACCAACTCGCACCACTCTCTCGAAGTCAAATCTATTTTAGCCATTTTCTTTCGGTTTAATGTGTGTTAGTTGATTATTTTGAGCGGTCGATCTGATCGGTCAGCCCACCTTTGCTCAGCAAGTTCTCCATCAAGAACTTGTCTCCATCAGTGATATCGACGATCGCGTATTTGCTGATATTGCAGATATGCATTTCGTCCAATACGTCAATCAGGTTTTTGTAGCTGGCTTCATCGGTAGCCTTGATCAAGACGATCGGTGAAGTTCTTTCGGTTTTGCGCAGCTCGCTAACCTTTTCGTCGTATTGCTCTTCAGTGAGTTTGTTATCAGCTTTGTCCTGTTTCAACTGGTTCATTTTGGTTACGACCTCTTTGTTGCGGTTGAGCAACAAGGCGCGCAAACCATCAGGTTCGTATGAGGTCTCTTTCAATGAAGTATAGTCCTCATAGCTTGGTTCACCAGCATAATAGAACAATTGGTTGTCAGCGCCCAACAGGACGGTAATAGCGCGCGAAGCCTGTACTTTGTTCTGCTCTTCTTCGGTTACTTTGTCGTTAGAAGGCATACTGATTTCCATGGTTTGCGGCTTGCTGAGGGAGGTACACAGCATGAAGAAAGTGATCAGAAGCATGTTCATATCCACCATCGGGGTGAAGTCCACGCGGATGGTCATTTTCTTCTGTTTGCCTTTCTGCTTCCCTCCGTTATCTTTTTGTTGTACTTCAGCCATATGCTTTTTACTTTTAATCGATTAACGTTTACATGTCGCTAGAAGCGGCTTTGAGGGAAGTGATCAGGTTATACCGGTTTTCGCGGATATCCTGCAGAGAGGTCATAATGGTTTTGATCTGTGCGTAAGGAGTGGTCTGGTCCGCTTTGATGGCGATACGCAGATCACGGTTCTGTTCACGTGCAATCTTAACCCACTCTTTGAACTGGTTGTTGGTACTGTCAGTCGGGATTCCCAACTTAGGCAGATTTGCATCCTGTTGGTCAGAAGGCAGGTCTAAGAATTGTTTCATCTTTCTGATGTCCACGCCGAACGAGTTGGCCAATTTAAATTTATTCAGCTGCTCGTTCGTGAACGATACGCCGTACTGTTCACCCATCTTCTTCAGCACTTCGACACGATCTTCTTGGCGGTCAAGGCTCATAAATACCTTGCCTGTGGGGTCTACCAGGATTTGCAGGATGTTTGTTTCCGGAATTTTGATCTCAGAAACTGAACCCGGCGTATTTACCTGGACAGGCTCCTTCTGGATGAAGGTCGACGTCAGCATGAAGAAAGTAAGCAAAAGTACGGTCACATCGCTCATGGCAGTCATGTCGATGAACGTACTTTTTCTTTTTACTTTTACTTTAGGCATAGCTAAACGTGTCTGATGGGTTTATTTGTGTGCTACGTTGTAAGCTGCAACGATGGTGAAACCTACTTCGTCGATGCTGTAAGTCAGTTTGTCGATTTTGCTAGTGTAGTAGTTGTAAGAGATAACGGCGCAAGCACCAGTTGCGATACCGAATGCGGTATTGATCAAGGCCTCAGAGATACCGGTTGACAGTGCGATTGAGTCAGGAGCACCAGCGTTTGCCAGAGCGGCGAATGCACGGATCATACCGATAACGGTACCGAGAAGTCCGACCAGAGTACCCAGAGTAGTCATGGTTGCGATAACCGGCAGGTTCTGCTCCAGAGTAGGCAACTCCAAAGCGGTAGCCTCTTCCAGACGTTTCTGAATAGCTGCAACGCTCTGCTCTTTGTTCAGAGTGCTATCGTTTTCTACCTGAGAGTAGGTCTCCAGAGCTGACAAAACAACGTTAGCAACTGAACCACGCTGTTTCTCGCACAATGCACGAGCACCGTCCAAGTCGTTCTTTTCGAGGCAATCTTTCACGTTGCGAACGAATTTGGTCAGGTTACTTTTACCGTTAGCTTTGCGGATAGCGAACCAACGCTCAACACTCAGAACTAATACGGTCAAGAACAGAGTCTGAAGTACAGGCACGATAACACCACCTTTGTAGATAGTACCCAACAGGTTACCTGGCAGCGGATGGTTGTTAGGATCACCACCCTGGAAGTTTGCAGGGTTACCGAACAAGAAGTTGAACAGGCATACTGCGATGATGAAGCAAATCAGCAGAACAACACCGGCAGTACGTACGCCGCCTACAGAATTCTTTGCAGGTTTAGAAGATTTTGTTTTCATGTTTTAAGTATTGATTGGTTTGTTTGGTTTGGTTGTTTTTTTGTTTTCCTTCTACAAGTTAAAGTTTTATTTTGAAAATTAGTCAATTTTTGCGCTTTACGTTTGGGAAAAAACAAAATGTGTTTTTCTGTGAGAAAATTACACAAAACTCCCTGCATAAATTTTCAGTGAGTCAAAAGTAATTCTTTTTTCGTAAAAAACACCATTTGATGCGGAATAAATCATCTTTTTTATCTTCGAGTGAGAGCGTTTATAGGTAGTTTGGATTGCATATTTGCAATACTTAGCGTATTTTAAAATGTTGTATTTTTGTTTGCTCCGATCGACTGTTATTTACATAACAACTTGAAGATCGGATATATAATGCATTTTATGATGGTTGATCAATTATTGACTTATCTCCAGAAACATTATCGTCCGGAGGATTATCCCGTGATTCGAGCTCAGTATGCAGATTTTGAGTCAAGAAAACCGTTTGCTGGATTAAAAATTTTGGAGGCGACACCTCTTTTCTTCAATACGATTGCCAAATTTTTACCACTCATTGCCGGTGGAGCTCAGGTGACGCTCTCTCATATTAAAGGTGTGCCTTTCGATCCGGCCTTTATTGATTGGGCGGAACAGGTCGGACTGCGTGTCGTTCGAGACAAGAGTGATGAGTTCGATTTGATCTCGGATTGTATAGGCCTGCATAGTGATCTGCATCCCCGGTATGGTTTTGCTGAACTGACCCATTCCGGTATATCCTATTATGAAAATTCAGCTAAGCCCTGCTTTAATACGGATGGTAGTAGGATCAAACGTATTGAAGGGGCACTCGGAACCGGAGACGGATTGATTCGGGGATTGCAGTTGTTCGGCCATCAGGTTGATGCATCTCAGCGATGGCTGCTGTTTGGGTTCGGTAAGATTGGAAGTGGAGTAGGTATCCGGTTAAAAGCAGCCGGCGCTCAGGTCGAGGTGGTGGAGGCCCGATCGATGTGCGATCGGCTGCAGCAGACGCCGGTCGGGGCGTTTCCGTTTATTGATATGACGGATCGGGATGCCGTGATTGCAGCGGTGCAGCGTGCGACGCATATTGTAACTGCGACTTCAGTTGCAGGGGTGATCAGTCGGTCATATCCTGTCGAACCCTTCTTGCAAGGACAACTTTTGGTGAATATTGGGGCTGAAGATGAGTACGGGGATAAATTTCCGGAAACAGCCGTGTTGAATCGCAAAGTGGCAGTCAATTTTGCATTGGATGAGCCGACCCACTTGCGTTATATTGAAACCACGTTTGCTTTGCAAAATGCAGGCTTGGAGTGGATTTTGCATTATCCTGAAGCACGTGGAGTGATTACCCCTTCTGAAGAGATGCAAGAGCAGTTGCTCACGATTGTTCGTCGTGAGGGGGCGATTGCCGATGAATTGCGACTGATCGGATTATAGTTAACCGTTGGTTGATAATATTTCAGATCACATTGGTGTGTGACTTTTTGAGGTAATGCTGTTGTGGTACTTTCCAAGATATTGGAATGTTCGTGCGGTGGAATTGCTCTTTGTTTATAGGTTTGACCTGCCTTAATTAATAAAAGGAAAGGTGTTCTGAAAATGATTTATGCATCTTATTTAAGTGGAGGGCATAAGTACATGATATGAAAACCGCCCATTGATCTTTAGTCAATGGGCGGTCGCTTTTATTTTATTTAGGTTAGGTTGCTGAAATAATACACTAAGGTAAATCTACATCTAATTTATCTTAGAGCTTTAGTGTCTCCCAAATACGCAGCTTCGAATTGAAGACTGGATTCACAGTTTATACTCGCGATTAGTTTGAATGACCGAGGACTGTTTTATCCTTTCTGATGATATGCTGCACGCGGACGACAGTTTGTATCGTGCGTAGCTGCGAAAAGTGCGTTCGGTTACATCGTCTTCATTTTAGCGCGAAGTGCCTCTTCTGCGTCTGAAGTCCAATAGCCACAATCCAGTTCGATAAAGACCGAAGAGTAGGGAATTCGAGATTGTGTCTTGAGAACAACTGTGGTGAACAGTTTGGATGCAGCGTCAATTTTAGCAAATACCTCTTCGTGGAGAATTGTATTGACTTGTGCTCCATTCAGTTTGTTGAAAATATCCAGTTGGGCCTGTTCGGCTCCAGGGCAAATCTCGTCGGAAAGAGCCTGCAATTCCAAATCGGTATAGTAGATCGGTTTGACGTGTGGGGCTTGGTTTAACATATTGACCAGCTCTTTCAGTACGGCGGGAAGCGGTTGTTCTGTATCGATCGTAAGAATACCTTGAGCACTTTGCAAAGGGTATGCCTGATCGACAACCAAAATCCAGTTGCGATGGCCCAATTTAGGTAGCAGTTGTTCAAACTCTTGTTTCCACATGGTATCAGTTGTTTGTCTATTGGTATCCGAACCGATTGCTGTTGGATTGGGTGTTGGTTGGTGACATCCTGTGAGTAAAATTCCCAATAGGATGCAGTACAGACCCAATGTGCTGATTCGGAACGGTTTCATAAGGTTCGGTGTTAATTTGTGTCCGAAACAGGGAGGCGAATCAAAACGTGAGATTCAGATTCATCTATATTTATCCTCTATCCTCTCACGTTTTATGAGTCGGCTCGATAATTTTATAGGAATTACTATGGTTAAGCGCGGGCTTTGGCTGCAAGCCGATGATCTTTGTGGTGGATTGTATGGCTACGGTAGCCATAAATGATAATCACAACGAAACAGATCAACGGCAAGATGAATGAGACGTTTACGGCCGGCATGCCGAACAGCGTACCCTGGTCGATAATGGCTGCTTGGGCGGGAGGCATGATGGATCCACCTAAAATGGCCATGATCAGACCTGCTGCTCCGAATTTGGCATCGTCGCCCAGCCCTTCAAGAGCAATACCGTAAATGGTTGGGAACATCAACGACATGCAAGCAGAAACCCCTACCAGACAATACATGCCGTAAATGTTTTGGAATCCGATTACACCGGCGGTCAGGGCTACTCCGGCTACGGCGAAGATCATCAGCAGCTTGCCTGGTGAAAAATATTTCATCAGGAAGGTGCAGATGAATCGGCTGACGCAGAAGATGGCCATAGCGGCGATGTTGTATTGTTGCGACAGCACTTCGGCATCCTGCTCCTCCATACCCATATGGGTGAAGACGCGGGTTCCGTACTGGATAATAAAGGTCCAGCACATGATTTGCGCCCCTACATAGAAAAATTGGGCAATTACACCTTCACGATAGCGGGGAATAGCCAAGATACGTTTCAAGACCTGTCCCAAATTCATCGAGTTGTCTTTGTCCCCATTTTTCGGCATTTTGGTGAAATAGATCAAGAAAAAGAGGGCCAGGATGACCAAACCTACGATGACATACGGGGTGATCAATACATTCAGATCGGCGGCTTTGAGTGCTTCGAATTCGGCGTCGGAGAGTTGTGCACGTTCGGCCGTATCGAGAGGACTCATGCGGGCCTGGATGAACTCCATGGCGCAATACATTCCCAACAGCGATCCGATTGGGTTGAATGCCTGTGACAGGTTGAGTCGTCGGGTTGCGGTGGCCTCATCGCCCATGCTCAGAATGTAGGGGTTTGAGCTGGTTTCGAGGAACGAGAGACCGCAGGTGAGAATAAAGTAGGCAATTAAGAATGGAAAATAAAGGCCTGTTTTGCTGGCAGGAATGAAAAGCAGTGCGCCGCAAGCATACAGGGCAAGACCTACCAAAATGCCGGTTTTGTATGAGTATTTGCGAATGAACAGTGCGGCGGGGAAAGCCATGGCGAAATATCCGCCATAAAAGGCCAGTTGTACCAATGCACCATCGGTAGTGCTCATTCGGAAAATTTTGGAGAATGCTTTTACCATGGGGTTGGTGATGTCATTGGCAAAGCCCCAGGCGAAAAAGAGAGAGGTAACCAGTATAAACGGTACTAACACTGATCGGGTGACCAGTTTCGAGTTTTGGCTCATGTATTTATGTGGTTAGATTAGGTTATTTGTTTTTGGCGAGAACAAATTTAACCGAAACAACTTGTTTTAACAAGTATATTTTTCGAAAAATGGAGAAAAAACGACACGTCTGCCAGAAAATTCGTCCTATTTCTCCATTTATCTTGCCTTATCCTTTCATAAAAGGATTTGCTTTTGTGTTGGAATAAGACGGAGTGTATGTCTGGTTGTATGATAGGATTTTTATCATATCGAAACCAGTTTTTACAGATCGTGAACAATGCGCACAGTCCTGGAATATTGTTACGAAGAATATTTTTCAGTGGCAGTACCATCAAGAAAAACATAAGAGGGTGTAGTGGCGTGTCGGATTTTTGTACATTTGTGAAGATGGCCATGCAATTCCCTTTTAAGAAGAGCATTGACGACTTGCAAAAAACTTAATTGAGATGCTGTATTTTATAGGTGCAGGCGGGTGGCCGTTTGAGATCATAAATTTGCTCATTGTTGTATTGATTACAGAAAAGCGTCACAAGTTATGGCACACCATACCATTTCGACTTCAACACAACCGTTACGCGGTATCGACTACCACAATCTGATGAGTCGCCGTATTCGCAGTATTTTGTTGATTTGCAGTAGTTACGATGCATATACCCTTGAAGAGGACGGACGACTCGAAGTCCAAATCAATCGCGAATACATGGAGCTGAATTTGAGTAACCCTCCATCGTTTACGCGTGTAAGCAGTGCCACTGAAGCGGTTGAGGTACTCAAACAGCGGAATGATTTTGACCTGGTGATCAGTATGTTCAATGTTGGAGATTTGGATGTGTTCCATTTTTCCAAACAACTGAAAGCCCTGCATGCTGATTTGCCGTTCGTGCTGTTGATCAACTATTCGAAAGATATTTATCGCCGAATTGAACATGAAGATCGTTCCGCCATCGATTATATCTTCTGTTGGCACGGAAATGCCGATCTGATTTTGGCCATTGTCAAACTGATCGAGGATCGAATGAATGCCGATAACGATATTCTGGGGGTAGGGGTGCAGTCGATCCTGTTGGTTGAGGATTCGATCCGCTACTATTCGACCTACCTGCCGGCTATATATCGTCTGGTGCTGCAGCAAAGTGCCGAGTTTTTGAAGGAGGCTCTGAATGAGCAGCAGCAGATGTTGCGGAAACGAGGACGTCCGAAAATTTTGCTGGCTACCAATTATGAAGAGGCCGTGATGCTCTATGAACGTTACAAGAGCAACTTGCTGGGAGTCATTTCCGATGTGGGTTTTGTCGTGCATAAAAATGATCCTTCTGAGAGTGAAAAATTGGATGCCGGAATCGATCTTTGTAGGCTTATCCGTAACGACGATCCGCATATGCCTTTCCTGTTGCAATCTTCGCAGGAGAGTATGCGGGCTACGGCGCAAGAGTTGGGAGTCGGTTTCGTCGTGAAGTATTCAAAAACCCTTTTGATCGAATTGAGCGACTACATCAGTGAGGAGTTCGCTTTTGGCGATTTCGTGTTCCGTGATCCCAAAACGGGAGCGGTGATCGGTCGGGCGCGAGACTTGCGAGATATGCAGCGTTTGGTGCAGGAGATACCGGAAGATGTGTTGTTGTACTATACGGCACGCAATCGTTTTTCAAAATGGATGTATGCGCGTGGTCTGTTTCGGCTGGCTGGAATGTTTAAGTCAGTGACCGAAAACCATTTTGCCACGGTGGATGAACTCCGGGAGTTCGTATCGAAGGCTATTACCGAGTACCGTATTGTGCAGGGGCATGGTGTGGTGGCCCACTTCGATGCCCAAACCTACAACCGATACATTTGGTTTGCCCGTATCGGTGAAGGCTCTTTGGGCGGAAAAGCCCGTGGGTTGGCCTTTATTAATAATATGTTGCAGAGGTTCAATCTGTACGATAAATACGAAGGGGTCAAGGTGATGCTGCCCTGTACGGTGGTGGTGGCTACCGACTATTTCGATCAGTTCATTCGAGATAATGGTCTGATGTATGTCATCAATTCCGATGTCAGCGACGAAGAGATTCTCTCCGAATTTGTCAGCTCACGTTTACCCGAGGCGTTGGTCAATGATCTGAGGGCTTATATCCGCACAGTGACCGGCCCGCTGGCCGTTCGATCCAGTTCAAAGCTGGAAGATTCCCATTACCAGCCATTTGCGGGAATCTATTCCACCTATATGATCCCCAAAACGAAAAATGAGGATCAGATGCTCCGTCTGTTGGGCAAGGCGATCAAAAGTGTCTATGCATCGGTCTATTTTGCCGCAAGTCGAGCCTATATTCAGGCCAGCTCCAACCTCTTGAGCGAAGAGAAGATGGCTGTGGTGATTCAAGATGTGTGTGGAACCGAAGATAGCGGCTATTTCTTCCCTACCATTTCGGGCGTGGCTCGATCTCTCAACTACTATCCAATTGGAGATGAAAAACCCGAAGATGGCATTGTCAATATGGCTTTCGGCTTGGGAAAACTGGTGGTGGAAGGGGGACAAACCCTCCGCTTTTCGCCCCGTTATCCGCGGAATGTATTGCAACTTTCGACCCCAGAATTTGCCCTGCGGGATACCCAGCGTATCATGTATGCGTTGGATCTTCGTCCCGAGGAGTTCAAAACTTCGCTTGATGATGCCGTAAACCTCCAGAGTTTTGAAATCAATAAAGCCCGTCACTTCCGCAATATGCGTTATGTCGCATCCACATGGGATATGCAGAATCAGCGCATTTCGGACAGCAGTTTTGAAGAGGGTCGCAAAATCATCACCTTCTCCCAGATTCTTAAATACGATACGATCCCTTTGGCAGAGATTCTCTGTGATATGTTGGCTTATGGTGAGCAGGAGTTGCGCTGTCCGGTTGAAATCGAGTTTGCTGTCAATATGGATGTGCCATACGGTGAGGATAAAATCTTTGATCTGTTGCAGATTCGTCCGATTGTTGAAGGGCCTTCAAACACCTCTCTTGATTGGGAGCATGTGAATCGTGACGGAGCATTGATCTATGCCGAAAGTGCATTGGGGCTTGGAGCCATTGATGGAGTTAGCGATGTGATCTATATTCGGCCCGATCGTTTCGATGCTTCGCATACTCAGCAGATGGCCGAAGAGGTCAATCGTCTCAATACCCAGATGCGGAACGAAAAACGTTCCTATGTGCTAATTGGTCCGGGACGTTGGGGATCGAGTGATCCATGGTTGGGAGTGCCGATCAAGTGGCCGCATATCTCTGAAGCCAAAGTGATCGTCGAATGTGGTTTGGAGAATTTCCGGGTCGAACCCAGTCAGGGTACTCACTTTTTCCAGAACTTGACCTCTTTTGGCGTTGGGTATGTCACGATTAATCCTTTCCAGGGAGATGGCTGTTTCGATGTGGCACAACTCGAAGCATTACCCGCTCTGTACGAAAGTGAACATATTCGTCATGTACGGTTCCCTTCACCTCTGTATATATTTGTGGACGGACGGAAAAATCGTGCAATTATTCGTCAAGAGTTACATGATCAATCGACGACAGAGCAGCAGGAGAGGGTATAATCGTAAGTCTTTCCGTCGGGATTTGCCTGTATATCCGTTGCACAGACCGCCTGTTATGATTGATGAATAAAGATGATGCTATTCTCCTTATAAGTTACAGCAAACCCCCTAAACGTTCTGCGTTTGATTGAAAGTGAAGGGATTTTCTGGTGGAGAATAGATTATATAAATAAAAGAAGAACCGGTATCTTGTTATTGTATACCGGTTCTTCTTTTTTTTATTAGCAGAGAGGCGGGGAACAGTGTGCCCCGTTATCGCTTTTCTATATGATCTATAGGCTTTGTTGGTGTACATTTTTCACTGCACGGCCTGAAGGATCGTTCAGGTTTTGGAAAGAGGCATCCCATGCTAACGCTTCAGCTGTACTGCATGCAACTGACGGTACGGATGGTACGGTGCGTGCTGCTGACTGTGACGGGAAATGCTCCTCGAAAATAGCCCGGTAGTAATACTCCTCTTTGTTCATTGGCGGATTGATCGGGAATCGTTCCGCTGCATGACTCATTTGTTCGTCGGACACCGCCTCTGAGGTGATCTTTTTCAAAGTGTCGATCCAGCTGTATCCTACACCATCCGAAAATTGCTCTTTCTGACGCCATACAACGCTCTCCGGCAACAGATCCTCGAAAGCTTTGCGGACAATCCATTTCTCCATGCGTCCCTCTTTGGCCATTTTGGCCTCCGGGTTGATGCGCATGGCGATATCCATAAACTCCTTGTCGAGGAAGGGTACACGCCCCTCTACACCCCATGCCGCCAGGGCTTTGTTGGCACGCAGGCAGTCATACAGATGCAACTTGCTTAGTTTGCGGACGGTCTCCTCATGAAAGGCTTGTGCATTAGGAGCCTTGTGAAAATAGAGGTAACCTCCGAACAGTTCGTCAGCGCCCTCGCCCGACAAGACCATTTTGATACCCATCGATTTGATCACACGTGCCAGCAGGTACATCGGTGTTGAGGCCCGTACGGTCGTAACATCGTAGGTCTCCAAATAGTAGATCACGTCACGCAGGGCGTCGAGTCCCTCCTGAATTGTATAATTGATTTCGTGGTGTACGGTCCCGATGTGTTCGGCAACTTTGCGGGCTGCTGTCAAATCAGGAGCACCTTTCAATCCGACTGCGAAAGAGTGCAGTTGCGGCCACCAAGCATCGCTCCGGCCGTCTGTTTCGATACGTTTGGCAGCAAATTTTTTGGCTACGGCAGAGATAATGGACGAGTCGAGACCACCCGATAACAAGACACCGTATGGTACATCCGACATCAATTGACGACGCACGGCATCTTCCAGACCATGACGCAGTTGAGCTATATCGGCACCGTTATCTTTGACTGCATCGTACTGCATCCAGTCGCGGGTATACCAGCGGGTCATCTTTTTATCGGTGCTGCAGAGATAGTGTCCCGGCAAAAAGGGATCGATTACTTTACATACCCCTTCGAGAGCCTTCAGTTCTGAAGCTACATAAAAATGGTTCTGGTCATCCCAACCCATATAAAGCGGAATGATACCCATATGATCACGGGCAATCAGATAGAGGTCTTTTTCAGAATCGTAGAGGGCAAAGGCAAATATACCGTTCAGATCTTCAAGAAAATTGATGCCTTTTTTGCGATAGAGAGCGAGAATGACTTCGCAGTCTGAACCGGTTAGAAATTCGTATTCTCCAGCGAGTTGCTTGCGTAATTCACGATGATTGTAGATTTCACCGTTAACGGCCAGAATCAGTTTGCCGTCTTTGCTTTTGAGAGGTTGTCCGCCCGATTCGGGATCGACGATCGAAAGTCGTTCATGGGCGAGGATGGTTTTGTCTCCGCAATAGATACCCGACCAGTCGGGGCCACGGTGGCGGATCTTCCGGGCCATTTTCAAAACTTGGGGTCTGAAACTCTCCGCATCGGATGAGATTTCAAACATCCCGACAATTCCACACATAGATTTGGGTCTCTGAATTATAAGATAGGGTTACATCGCAAATATAAAAAAAGATTCCTCGTTTGATTTGTGCGCTTGGAGTTTTTGTGAAATAGGGGCACAATGTATGTATGTTCACCGATAGAGTGTGTATGGGTAATGGCCTTCAACATGAGGTCGGGTACTGAATCGTATGGGTACAATACAAGTATGCGTATGGATTTCTATTATAAACGATTGCGCGTACACGAGACTGCTTGTCTGTAAGCTTTTGAGAATATTTCGTTGGACGGGAAAGTTATTTTGTATTGGTAAAGAGTGCTGGAATAAATAATTTATATTGGCTTGTGAAAGTGGAGACCTGGTGTTGAGGTATGCGTTGTGAGATTGGACAGTGCATGTGAGAAAGGTAATGAAAATATAAATAGAGCGGTTTGGACAGCGTTAGTGTTGTCTGTCGGATCTATAAACGCGATAAATGGAAGATTGGAGGTATGCTACAAGAGGGAGCCAGACAAGGCTCCCTCTTGTAGCATAGTATTTTATGGGAAGAATTATTCCGGTCTGTTTTGTTGCGTTAGGCCTCTGCAAAACCCGTCATTATGATGCTGGTGCGAGCATGATGTCGAGGGTTGCGACTTTTCTTCCGGGAGATGAGAATTTCTCGTGCAAAACGCAGACTCCAGCGTTGGTATTCCATGAAATTTTTGAGATAGGCGGTTCGTGCAATACGGAAATTCAGCTCCTCTTCCAATCGGTTATTGGTGGAGGAGGTTTGGGGAAGATCGGCTCCGAAATTATCCATGCCGGCAACGAAGCTAAGTAGCATTTGTCGATAAAGCATGGTTTTGAGACCGAAAGATGATGCCCCATATAACTCCATGCCAGAATCGACCAAAAAATCGTGTAGCAAATCGAGCTGTTCGTCCCGTTGGTCAATAGCTGTAAACAGCTCTTTCAATGCTTTGAATCGATCCTCGATTTGATAATCTTTCATGCGATCACTGGTGAAGATGCGGTAACGGGCTTTACGGTCGTAGCAGCCACTGTTGAATCCGGAAACGGTATCCAATAATCGGTTGCTGTTTTCGACTGAACGACAAAACAGATGAAAGGAGCGGTCGTATTCGCCTTGATCGTAATATTTATTGGCAAGGAGAAGTTGTTTTTGGGCAGAATTGAGCAGGGTAGTGTTGGCTTGCAGGGCAGCAGATGAGGAAATGTTCATTGTGTTGAAATAAAAATTGGGGTGATCGTTGCGATAAATTCCATATCTACCGTTAAACGTCGAAATAATAAACACTCAATTATAGTGCCACGAATTTTTTATGTCGCATGCAGCATCAGTGATAGTCTGTTGGGAAATTGAGGTGTCAATTCAGTACTTTTGAGTGGTGACGGGGGAGGACAGCCTGGGTCGTCCGATTCCGGAGAAGTGAAAAAGAGGTGAATTTGTTACGAAAAAAAAATCTCGACCAAATATAGTTGGTCGAGAAATCGATTTTTGTTATGTGTGTGAACTGCGGAGTTGCAGTGCTCAGACCATTTTTAATCCGACAATCGAGGCAATCAAGGTTGTGATGAAAAAGATACGTGCAAATGAAATGGGTTCGTGAAAAAACAAAATGCCAAGAACAACCGTACCGACTGCTCCGATACCCGTCCAGACCGGATAAGCTGTGCCGATAGGCAATGTCTGTACGGCTTTGGCTAAAAGGACCATGCTGACCGTTAAACAGATGAGGAATCCTGCTCCCCACAGATAATATTCCATTCCATGGACTCCTTTCATTTTACCCAAACAGAATGCAAACCCTGATTCAAAAAAGCCGGCAATAATCAAAATAACCCAATTCATAGTATTCGATCGTTTTGTTGAATGGTGCAAAAATAGTTTGTGGTATTCAAATTTCAGAGTCGAGCCCGAAAATTATTGCTGATGATCGGAATAAAGCGTTGGATTTGCCTGGTTTTTTGGCCCGTTTTCCGGTAAAGATCTTTGCGAATGCGACGAGTTGAGATGGATTTTCTGTGTTGTAAGGATTTGGTTATAAATGCTTTTGTGGAGTGAAATCTTGATCTTGATGATTCGACTGTTCTAACAGGCTATTCAGTTGCCGGCACATCAATAAAAATATTGTAACGGTAAAATGAGGAGGGAATTTGGTTCAAAAAGACAGCTTGATTATCTTTGTGTCATTATGATATCACGGATTTTGCTTTCGGGCAGAGACATGAGAAAAATTTTGTGCTTCCTATTGCTTTTGGTTTTCCAGATCGATCTGTGCGGGGAGTTGTATCTCTCTATTGCAGATAGTATTGCTACCTATTGTGAAGTTCCTGTTTCTCAGTCCGAAGATGAAACTGCTCAGTCGGAAGAAAACAGTGATGTCTATCTCTCCAAACGTTTTTCCCCGGAAAAGTACCAACAAAAGGTGAAGATTATCTATGTTGATAATCGTTTTGATGTGGGAAAAGAAGCATTCTGTGAGTCACGGAGTATCTTGCCGGAGCCTGTCATGAGTCTCTCTCCTCATGATGTTTATTGCATCTATCTGATTTAGCGGCTATGTATAGAATCCTAGTCAACACCTTCCTGAGAAGGAAGATGCGGATTGGTGTGGTATTGTGTCGTAACTTCTTGATTCAAATAATCTACTAATCTACTAATCATCAAATATATACAATGAATTTAGGAAACAAAACAGTTATGTTTCTGACAACCAGCTTGATCTGTTTCGGATGCGGTGGAGGTCAGGAAAAAAAAGGAAAATCCGGTGATCGTACACCGGTTGTGGAACTCTCTCCGACCTCGGTTGAGGTGACTCAATCGTATGTGGCCGATATTCAGGCGGTACAGTTTGTGGAGGTACAACCCAAAGTGTCCGGTTTTATGGCCGAGATTCATGTCGATGAGGGACAGCTTGTGCATAAGGGACAGTTAATGTTTACGTTGGACCCGGTCGAGTTTGACGAGGCATTGCGTGAAGCTGAGGCCAATCTGAAACAGGCCCAGGCGGAATTACAGATGGCAGAATATGAGGTGGAGCGTATTCAACGGATGGTCCAGAAGGATATTATTGCTCCCCTCCGTCTCGATAGAGCCAATACCGAACGGGAAGTTGCCCGGATGAAGGTGCAGCAGGCCAGAGCCAAATTGAAGTTGGCTCAAACTCATTATGCATATACCCGGATTACGGCACCTTTCGATGGATACATTGACCGTATTCCATACAAGGTGGGAAGTTTGGTTACCCCACAGAGTTTGTTGACCACGGTAAGTGATGTTTCTGAGGTATTCGCTTATTACAAGGTTAACGAAAGTGAGTATTTACGCTATAAACGTTCGTTGTTGCGTGGCGATCGCCAACCGGAAACAGATAGCATGGAGTTGGTGTTGTCAGATGGTACGCACTATCCTTATCAGGGTAGGGTAGAGACGCTTGAAGGTGATTTCGAGCGGGGAACAGGATCTATTGCTTTCCGCGTACGTTTCCCGAATCCGGATATGCTGCTTAAACACGGTGTTAGTGGCAAGGTGCAGATGAAAAACAATCGGGACAGCGTTTATCTGGTTCCACAACAGTCAACCTTTGAGATTCAGGATTTTACCTATGTGTATGTGGTGGATTCAACCGGAAAGGTCAAGGTGAAGAGCTTCGAACCGTTGGAGCGTTACGGGGACTTTTATGTTACGCAGGACTTTGAACCCGGAACAACCATCGTATTTGAGGGTGTACAGCTGTTGAAAGACGGCATGACCATTACCCCTGAGAAACTTGATTTTGAGACGATCCGTCGTGAAATCGAGGCCAAACATAAACAGGAGCAATAGATTCATCGCCAACAAGTGGATAGCTTATGTTTAAACTTTTTATAAAACGACCGATTCTTTCCGGGGTGATCTCGGTGCTGTTCATCTGTTTGGGAGCACTGGCCATCAGTACCTTGCCGATCACCCAATTCCCGGATATTGTGCCTCCGTCCGTGACGGTGACGGCACGCTATACAGGTGCCAGTGCCGATGTAATGTCCAAAACGGTGGCTACTCCGTTGGAGCGTGCAATCAATGGCGTTCCGGGAATGACCTATATGACCACTGTTTGTACCAATGACGGTATGTCATTGACTACGATCTATTTCAAAGTCGGAACCGATCCGGATGTGGCGGCTGTGAATGTCCAAAACCGTGTGACAACCGTATTGGATGAGTTACCCGAAGAGGTAATTCGTGCCGGTGTGATCACCGAAAAGGAGGTCAACAGCATGCTGATGTATCTGAACATCCTCAGTTCGGATACGACCCATACCGAAAATTTCGTATACAACTTTACGGATATCAATATTCTTCGTGAGCTGAAGCGTATCGATGGCGTGGGTTTTGTCGAGATTATGGGAAGCCGGGACTATGCGATGCGTGTCTGGTTGAACCCCAACCGTCTGGCGGTGTACAACATGTCTCCGCAGGATGTGACCGAAGCCATCCGCAGCCAAAATATTGAGGCGGCGCCCGGTAAAACCGGTATCAGCTCGGACAAGTTGCCTCAACAGTTGCAGTACACGCTGCAGTATACCGGTAAGTTCAGTACGCCGGAGGAGTATGGCGAGATTGTACTTAAGGCTTTGCCGGACGGTTCGCTACTGAAGTTGAAGGATGTGGCCGAAATCGACTTCGATTCGGAGGATTACAACATGATCTCGATGACGGATGGAAAACCTTCTGCGGCGATCATGATCAAACAGCGTCCCGGATCCAATGCCAAGGAGGTGATCGAGAACATCAAAGCCAAGATGGAGGAGATCAAGGAGAGCAGTTTCCTGCCGGGCATGGATTACAACATTTCGTATGACGTCTCCCGATTCCTCGATGCCTCGATCTCCTCAGTGTTGAAAACCCTGCTGGAGGCCTTTATCCTGGTGTTTATCGTGGTCTATATCTTCTTGCAGAACTTCCGATCGACCCTGATCCCCGCTATTGCGGTGCCGGTCTCCTTGATTGGAACCTTCTTCTTTATGGATATGCTCGGCTTCTCGATCAATATGTTAACACTGTTCGCATTGGTGTTGGCCATTGGTATTGTGGTCGATAATGCCATTGTGGTGGTCGAAGCGGTGCATGTCAAGATGGAGCGGGAGAAGCTCTCTCCCTACAAGGCTTCGGTCGAGGCTATGAAGGAGATCGGTGGGGCTATTGTGGCCATTACGCTGGTTATGTCGGCCGTGTTTGTCCCGGTAGGCTTCATGTCTGGTACGGTCGGAATCTTCTATCAGCAGTTCTCATTGACGTTGGCCGTTGCAATCGTTATCTCCGGTATCAATGCGCTGACGCTCTCTCCGGCACTGTGTGCACTGTTGTTGAAACATGATCGGGGAAAAAGCAAACGCCCCAATCTGTTGAGACGTTTCTTTATTGTCTTCAACCGAGGATACGACCGCTTTGAACGTCGGTACAACATCGGCTTGAAAAAATATCTCGGACGCAAGTTCTTTACCTATGCGACGCTGATCCTGTTTTTCCTGGCGACCTGGGGCATCAGCTCCATCCTGCCGACCGGATTTATTCCCAATGAGGATCAGGGTATGATTTATGTCAATGTGAATACCCCTCCGGGAGCAACCTTGGAGCGCTCTGAAAAGGCGTTGAACCAGATTCAGGCCGCCCTGTTGCCGATGGATGAGATCGAAACCATTTCGACGTTGGCCGGCTACAGTCTGATGACCGAGACCGAAGATGCCAGCTACGGTATGGGAATGATCAACCTCAAACCGTGGAACGAACGCGATAAAACGGCTGCCGAACTGCTCGATGTCTATGCCGAACGTACGGCACATATCAAAGATGCGGAGATTCAGTATTTCTTGCCTCCGACTGTGCCCGGTTTCGGTAATGCCAGCGGATTCGAGCTTCGCTTGCAGGACCGTACGGCCGCTTCGTTCCAGGAGACGGCTCGTGTTGCCAATATGTTGGTTGACAGTCTGAATCGTGATCCCCGTTTGCAGGGCGTCACCTCCGGATTCCAACCCAACTTCCCGCAATATCTGCTTAAGGTCGATCTCGCTCAGGCGGCTAAACTTGGCGTTAATGTCAACGAGGCTTTGGAGTCGCTGCAGTCCTATGTCGGCAGTTTCTATTCGTCGAACTTTATCCGTTTCGGTCAGATGTACAAGGTGATGCTGCAGGCCTCTCCGGAGTATCGCATGGAGCCTAAAGATATCTATTCGCTCTACGCCAAAAACCGTAACGGAGAGATGGTTCCCTATTCGAACTTCCTGACCATGGAGAGGGTCTTTGGTCCCAACCAGATTACACGCTACAATATGTTTACTTCGTCGTTGATTACCGGTGATGCTGCTCCCGGTGTCAGCTCCGGGGAAGCAATCGCAGCGGTGGAGGAGATTGCAGCTGATATTTTGCCTCGTGGCTATGCTCTCGAGTGGTCGGGTGTCTCTCGTGAAGAGAAAGAGTCCGGTGGTCAAACCATTCTGATTTTCGGAATTTGTCTGTTGTTCGTATATCTGTTGTTGTCGGCTCAGTATGAAAGTCTGCTGCTGCCCTTCCCGGTGATCTTATCGTTGCCGGCCGGTGTGTTCGGAGCCTATTTTGTGCTGCAGTTGGCCGGAATCGACAACAATATCTATGCACAGGTGGCTTTGGTGATGCTGATCGGTCTGTTGGGTAAGAATGCCATTCTGATTATCGAGATGGCTAACCAATTCCGCAAGCAGGGCATGTCGATCCTGGAAGCGGCCATGAAGGGTGCCGGAAGCCGTCTGCGTCCGATCCTGATGACCAGTTTTGCCTTTATCTGCGGTTTGATTCCGTTGATGATGGCCAGCGGGGCCGGTGCCTTGGGTAACCGTTCGATCGGAACGGCTGCTGCCGGCGGTATGTTGATCGGAACAATGGTCGGTATTTTCCTCGTTCCGGGTTTGTATGTTGTTTTTGAAAGCTTGGCGACTCGTCTCAAACGAAATCGTCCGGCTATTGATATGGAAGATTATGAAGCGTAAATATTGGATGTTTGGAGTGGCGGCTGTTGTGCTCCTCTCCGGTTGTAGAGCTTCCAGAGTGGAGCAAAGTCCTGCTGCCGATGTCAAACTCCCATCGGCCTATGATACCACCTCCTCAACGGATACTGCGATCGATACGATGTCGATGGCTATGCTTTCATGGGACAGCTTTTTTACCGACACTTTGTTGCAGCACTGTATCGGTGAGGCGTTGGCCAATAACCACTCGTTCCAGCAGACCCTCGAACGAGTGTCGATAGCTCGGGCACAACTGCGACAGAGTCGTTCGCAGCTTTTCCCCTCCGTGTCAGCCGGGGTGCAGGGGTATGTTCAGCGATTTGGTGATTATACGATGGATGGAGTGGGAAATGAAACCACCAATACTCCCGATTTGGCTAAAGATCGTCACATTCCCGCACCGTATCGTGAATTTCAGTTGGGCGTATCTTTCCAGTGGGAAGCAGACGTTTGGGGTAAACTGACCCAGAAAAAACGGGCTGCTGCGGCCCGTTGGTACTCCTCGATGGAGGCGGCCCGACTGGCACGTACGCTGTTGGTGTCGGAGGTTGCGATGCTCTATTACGAACTGGTTGGGTTGGATCGTCAGGCAGAGGTGCTTGAACTGGCACTGGCAGAGGCCCGTCGTTCTCATGATCTGACCTTTGAACTGAAGCAAGAGGGCGAAGAGACGCAGTTGGCTGTTGACCAATTTCATGCCCGTGTATTGCAGTTGCAGGGAATGTTGTTGGAGACTAAACAACTGACAGAAGAGAAGGAGCGTGCCCTCTGTACGTTGATGGGGCGTTTCCCGGCACCGGTTAAAAGATGTGCATTTGACAGTATAGAGCAGTTGCATTTCCCGTCTCAAATTGGCATTCCCGCACAGCTGTTGCAGTTGAGACCTGATATTCGGGAAGCTGAAATGGAACTGATCGCTGCCAAAGCTGATGTAAAAGCTGCACGTAAAGCGTTTTATCCTTCGTTAATACTGGGTGGAAGCGGGGGCTTCAATGCGTTCAATCTGAGCAAATGGTTCGTATCGCCAGCATCATTGGTTTACGATTTGGGATTGGGAATTACCGCTCCGATTTTCAATCGTGCTGAAATACGATCCGTATGGCAGGCCTCTCAGAGTCGGGAACGAATTGCATTGTCAGCGTATCATGAGGCGGCACTGAAGGCCTACGAAGAGGTCTCCAACCTGATTGTTGCCAGTGATCTGACAGCTCGACGCAAACAGTTGAAACAGGAGGAGTGTATGGTGAATCGTCGGTCAGTTAGCAATGCGACCGAGATGTTCAAACTCAGTTTTGTCGGCTATCTCGAAGTGTTGTCAGCCGATGAGCGGTATTTAGAGTGTGAGCTGGAGCAGATTGCATTGAGTACTGAATATTGTGCTTTGCAAGCTCTCTTGTACCGAGCTTTGGGTGGAGGTGCTTAGTCCAATTGGAAAATAAAGCGAGCGGGTGGACAACACACCCGCTTACTTTATGCTGTAATATTTAATTTGCAGAGGTGAAATTATGACAAAACGCATCATTGGTTGTAAGATCTGCACTCTGCAATTTGATATAGGTGAAGTACAACACGGTAGTATTGTTTCCCGCTGAAACCACCAATTGGTCGAAAAATTGGTTAAGATTTGTACTCTTGACGTTGTACTCTGTGAGCATATTTACCTTAAGAATGGCATTCTCGTTTTGTTTAGGCATCCTTTCACTGCTTTAACCGAAGCTTTCACCAAATGGCGGACTGTTGCTCTCATTTTAGGCATATACGCTTAATGCACCTATGCAGCACTTTCTTTTATGAACTGACCGGCATCATAAGCTTAAGGCTTATTATCTTTATACTGCATCGAAGACTGTAATATTGAATCGGTGCCGTTACCAACCATAAAATTTTGTAATGGTGGCGGAGATCATGAGGAGTAGACAGATTATAAAAGAGAGAGGCATTTACTATCATAGGTTTTATAAGCTGATCATGAAAAGTTATTCTTGTTCAGCAAAGAGTTTTTACCTACACTTGTTCATGAGTTCAATCATTCTTTTATCAACTATCAACCAATTGCTGGATGAAATCAAATATCCTGATCATGTTAGTAAACTTGAATCTGCTGTCCAATATTTGTATACAAGCTCTAAACGGGCAATATCAAACCATGTCTATGGTAATTGGGAACCTATGATTAATGAGTTATTAGTGTGTGCGGCTATTATATGTTAGATAAAAATTACCCTCAGGAGGGAATCAAAAATGAACTTATAAGCCAAATTCAATGCAATTTCAGATGAACGCCAGAACTTGTTTGTTATATAATATGAAAAAGGACAAAGCTAATATAAATGTTTAGAAAATTTTTATCCACATGTCATTGGTTTTTTTTTTGATTATGCAAACAAGAGAGATAAAATAGATGTTTCTTTAAAATAAGTCGTTTAATATCTTCTAATTGTTAAATAGTTAGTTTAGCAATTAGAGTTTATTAAAGCATAGGATTGTTGGTTATCAGTGCCCTAAAACCTTATTCGATATAATGTCTATTATAAGATATCCAACTAAAAAACTAAATCTTCAGTTTAGCGGTAGTTTGCTTATATTCACGTTTCGACATGAACCAATGCTGTTTTAGCCATTTCCTTACGGGGTCGTCGTATAGTTTCAGGGTTGCGTATGCTACAGCCAAGCAGAATAGAAAGGTGGCAACATTCACAAATATTGTCGTACTGAGTGATATGTCTGGATTGTTGGTTTTCCATGCTCCAAGCAATGTGAAAACTATCGGATAATGTACAATGTAAAGCGGATAGGATATGTTACCAAGAAATGAACATTTTTTTAGATTTGCCGGAAACACTACTACCCGCTTCCATTGCCACTATGAGAGGGAATATGGCAATGATAGCCAATGATTCGTATATTCCCATTCAGGATGCGCCGATTCACCGTCAATGCGCGGCATTAACAACACGCCGATAATTAACAGACTGCACCACCAGAAACCGGCATGCAGTGATATTTTAAATCCGAGTCGGGATAAAAGTAATCCGGCAAAAAATGGATAAAGCAAACGTGTAAAACCTATTATTAATTGCTCGGCATTGAGTGCCATCTCGCCTATCACTGTGTACTGTTGCATTACTTGCTCCGTAAACATCAAGATTGAGCGTCAGATTTAAGGTAAGGAACATTGACGAATATAGCAAGCAACATCTTTGAAAAACGATATATGACAAGAGTATAAAGCAAGTTGGCAAAATATTCAAAACAGTGCGTCCACGCATTACCGTTGTTAGCATTCATTTCACTCCAACCACGGATATCAATCGACGTAGGCGCTGGAATCATCAACATCGATAGTAGTCCGCATAACAACATCCCTACCGTGGCATCACCTATCAGCGGAAACATCTCGCTGCGCCCAAAGTAAAAAAGCATCATTCCTCACAATGTGGCAAACAATATTATCGGGTGTAATCTGACTAAACGGCGCTTAAAAAAATCTTTGAACGACATTTTGTTCCATCTATTGTCATATGCATATCCTATAACTTAGCCGGAAAGAGTGAAAAAGAAACCTATAGCGAGATAACCATGATTGATTGGTGAAAGTGCAGAGTCAAAATAGGGTTCAAAATGATGGTATAACATAACCATCTGTGCAGCCATGCCACGCAGCCATCCAAAATAATATACCGTCCTTTTGATGCGATGTAAGTGCTGCTATTCTTTTTTTGTGTCAATAAGTTAATTAGATTCAGGTGAATGAATTTTCAAACTGCAATATATGCTGTGACTTAAAAGTGTACTAATTAGAACGATAAATTCTCATGGCAAATCCGCCCCCTGGTGCCATGGTTACTTGTATATTGCGATTAGAAGGGATATCGATAATCTCCTTGCTGTAATCACATGCAGTTCTATCAGCATTAATGCCGTCTTTAAAAATTTCTGCTTTCCAGTTGCCTTCAGGTAAAAAAGATAAATTTAGTATCAGTGTACGAGCGCTCCAATCGGTCATTGCTCCAAGATACCACTCGGAACCAGAACGTCTGGCAATCGCCACATATTCACCTACTTTCCCTTGCAATGCAACGGTTTCATTCCAAATCGTAGGTATCTTGGCTATAAAATGCAGACATTCCTGCTCTGCGTTATAAGATGTTGGACTGTCGCACAGCATGTTTAGAGGGGCCTCAAAAATTACGTATGCAGCTAATTGCCTACAACGTGTCCCTTGGCTCATAGGATCCCAATATATCGGCATATAACATTGTCTTGTCGCATTACGCATAGCTCCAGGTGTATAGTCCATCGGACCGGCGACCATACGGATAAATGGTATAGTTACATCATACACTACCTGATCGAGAGATGACCCAGGCATCCATTTAACTTGTTCTAGCCCATTGACACCTTCAAAATTCATGACATTTGGATAGGTTCGTTGAATACCGGCAGGTTTACACGTTCCATGGTAATCCAGTAACATATGATGTTCTGCACATAATGCTGCGGCCTTATATAAAAAGTTGATAGTTTGCTGATCGTCCCGATCCATAAAATCCACTTTAAAACCGCGCACACCCATATCGGCATAGTACTGAATAGCTTTCCCCAAATTGCGTTCGAAAGGTGAGTAACCAACCCACAGAATAATATCGACTCCTTTACTTTTTCCGTAATTAACCAAATCGGGAATATCAATTTCAGGAATAGATTTGAAAATATCACCTTTTTCCTGATCGTACCATCCACCGTCTATAACTACATATTCGATACCATTTTCTGCAGCAAAATCGATAAAATAACGGTACGTGTCATTATTTTTCCCCGCGCGGAAATCAACCCCTGAAAGATTAATTTGGCTCCACCATTCCCATGCCGCCTTACCTGGCTTTATCCAAGAAATATCCTGAATTCGACAAGGAGACGCCAAACGATACACCATATCGTTATTGGTTAGGTCCTTGTCATTGTCGGTTACAATGAAGATCCGCCATGGGAAAGAGCGAGTTCCGGATGTTTTAGCGATATAGTTTTCCCTATCCTGTACTAGTATATGCCGGGTGTCATATTGAGTGGTTTTGGGGAAAGGAGCAAAAAAAGATTGCATGGATGTGCTTTGAGTTCGCTTTAAAAACATACCCGGATAATTCTCTAGATCAGACTCAGTGATGCACAGTTTCTTGCCGTTATTCAATTCGACTAAACAGGGGAGGAAGATTAATCGGGTACTGTCAATATTGGAAAGTTTATCATGAGTATATTGATTTTCGAATGAGCTGAAAAATTGCTGCTCAATGCTTTTGTGTTCAGAATCCTTGACATAAGGGACCCATACAGGATAGTTTTGGGAAAATTGGTATTGCGCAATCTCGTTATGCACAATGATACTGTCCTTTATATTAGTGGTAAAACGATATGCAAACCCGTCATTATACAGACGAAAAGTCAATCCGTAACTATTACGAAACTGAAAATGGACTTCATGAAACTGATCTTTTATTTCGCTCTTTTTATAGAAAATGGCAGGAACCGTCTCATCACAATTGGAGGTGAAAATTTTTTGTAATTTAGGATTTTTGCCTAATATCTGACCGTCACTCAATTTCATACCAATTACAGAAGGCGCAAGAATTTGGGTGTTATCATGTTTGAGTGAAAAACGTATGTCATTACCTAATGTGATTTCCGCACTTAAACGGCCATCAGGCGACTTAAATGTGTAAAACTCTTGTGCTTTTGTTTTACACGGAAAGTTGTAGAAAACAAGGAATAGTGTGAAAATTTTAGCTACTTTAAACAAAATAGATTTCATTATTAATTAAAATTAAGTTTTTTACTTTTGGTTAATAAAATGAACAATATGAAAATCATATAATGCTCCTCGGTGAGAGTTCGAAATCTGTTTGGTTTTGAATGACAAATGACCGCAAAATAGACATACACACGCATATGTGTATTTTATATCCCTATCAATCAAAGATAGAATTTTTACAGTAAATCACAACACGTATCAATAATTAAAAATGGAGTTTTTTCGAATTAAGGATAGTATAGAGTGAATACAAATCATTTGGTCAGTAATCTTTGTTCTCTCCAGTATTGGTAACTTTGTGTATCAAGTTGTTTTACATGCCGATACGCAGGATTTTCGAATATCGTTCCGAACGCGATCGTGACTTATTGAACGCCTATCGTCGTCAGATTGCACAGAGCTCCGGTCCCATCCAATTAAGAGAAGTTATGTATCAAGTAGTGAACTCCCCCTCGTCAAGATTTTGGGTCTCTCCGGAGCGAGCTATGCGTGTCATATCAAGCATGGATCATGGGAACAGGCTGAATGGTATGATACGCAACAAGCGAATTATGTTCCGTGAGATCTATCGGCGCGTACACCAGCTCAGAACTCGTCCGCATTATCGGCAGTTACCATTATCAGAGGTAGTCCAGATAGTGGTTGAGCAACCCGCCCCCTCTTTTTACAAGACTCCACAGAGCGCCATTGTGATCATGCACCACATCCGAAAACGCCGCAAACAATGCAACAGTTCAGAATCCCGTTCATAGTCTTGCTGTTGGTTCTTTTCCTACTACCCGTATCGCCGGATCAGGCGGGAGCCGTGAGTGGAGGGCCCCTATGGTGCTATGTAGTGTATATGTTTTTTCATGCTAACCTGTTTCATCTGTTGGGTAACTGTTTGTCGGTGTATTTAGTATGGTACTTTCGTTCCGATCCCCCCCTTTGTGGTAGCAGCTTCGCTCTACGGGGTGGCGTTGCTGGCTGCGCTGATCACCTGCACTGATACTCCGACCGTAGGGGCTTCGGGTGTCGTCTTTGCCTCGGTGGGCTTTCGTCTGAATCGTTGCCGCCGGAAATTATTACAGCTAAGCGGGAGATGTATCGAAGAGGACGGTGACTTTTGCTAAATCTTTAGTTTAGAAATAATTCATTCAATGCATTGATAATGCAACAGCAAAGAACCCCGGGCTTGTGGAATGTTCAGATAAAAACCTTCGGCAAGTTGACGACCGGAAATACTTTGAGTGTGTTTAGTGTTGTCATTATACAGATTATAGATTTTCCCAGGATCGATACCTTGCAGATATACTTTGATGCGGTCCACATTGGATTCAGGACGGCGAAAAGCCATCACAATACCTGAATTATCCGAAGGACAATGCATTTGGTATGCTATCCAGATTTTGTCGGAAAAAGCGTCAATAATGCCGGTTAATGGGTAATAATCTTCGAGATAATAATGACGATATTTTTTGAATGTAGCAATGGCTTGTTGAATGTCGGGTAAACTGAGTCTGTTCGTGGTAATATCGAAGTTAGAGACTTGACATGCACCCATATTTGACCGGACCGAGTAATTGTCTGTATCTGAAATTCCTGAGCCATGTTGTGCTAAGAAGAAACTTAGTCCGTAGAAATGACCCTGCTTGCCAGTGGGTTCGTCGTATTGGTAATCGGTCCGCCAGAGAGGGACGCTGCGCGACATCATTTCCAGGTCGATTCGTCGTCCACCTGCCGCACAGTTGTCTATCAACAAATTAGGGAATCGATCCAACAGATAGTCCCAAAATGCATACAGCCCTTCAATATGACGGATTTCCATCATGCCGATTCGGTCGGGATCTTCATTAGCTTCCCAGAACGGTTTCCCGGGGTGGTTGAAATCCTGTCGATAAATATCGATACCTACTTCTTCGATCATGTCTCCCACATGGTTTTGCAACCAGTTGAGTGCTTCAGTATTACCCAAATCAAGTAGGGCCGAATTGCGGATCGGAGAATGGAGCAGCCATTCGGGATGTTGTACGGCTAACCATGATCCTCGGCTGACTCGTTCAGGTTCAAACCATAGCAAAAATTTTGTATTTAGGCGGTGGGCCTCATCGGCAATCGGTTTTAATCCGCGAGGATAGCGAGTGGAGTCAGGGACCCAACTACCAACGCAGTCACACCAGTCGTATACAGGGGCTCCACTGTCGGCATACCAACCGGCATCCAGCCAAAAGCATTCGGGCATGATGCCGAATTGTTTGTAGCGTCGTATCAATGCGATATCCATTTCTTCGGTTAAGCAACCACCTTCGGTACAAGGTTTGGGACCGAATGCTGGAAATCCACTGGCATATGGATAATGTACAGGGTCCCCGTCTATTTGTCGGCTGTGGCAAGTTTGTTGGAATCGGCGGAATTTATTCTGTCCTTGCATAAAAGTGATCCCTTCCCAGAACATCAGACAGATCATAGGAGTACGGATCGTTTCACCAGGCTTGAGATAAAGTCGGAAGCGTTCCATGCCTGAATGCAGAGAGACTGTCTCGTTGTTCGAGACAGCCAGGTTAGCCTGCCAGCCTCCAGTCCAACCTACAGCGACCAATACTCCTCTTTGTTGTCCAGGCGCCATTAGGTTGAAAAACGGCAGTGCCGTATTGTCGGAGGAGCGTCCACCTTGAGGTGCCAAATGTAAAGGAGAGGATGTTAGCGTATCAATAGAAACCATAAAATCCGCTTTTGAACCACAGCTGCCTCGTGCATGCAACAAAGTGAATGCTCCTTTTTTACGACTTTCATATGTTTGATTCAAAACCTTGAATTCATCCATAATCGGAGTGTTTGTCTTAGAAGTGTTTGTTAGTCGTATAACCCACTCCACAGCATTGAATTCTTTGAAACCAGTAACAGTACATTCGATTTTGAGTCCAGAAACTGGGTCTTGATACGTGATCAACTTTTGGATGGCTTTTGGAGTGGAGGTAGAGAGTTCTTCACAGTTATATTTCCAGTGAGTGATAAAGTTTTGAGAGTTGATGTTATTGTATCGGAATGAGAAGGGGGGAAGCTTCCCCTTGGCGAAATGAACGTTGATCCATTGGGTGACGTCTACAATGTTGTCGAGATGAGCTGTGTTTTGGGCATGAAGTATGTTTGAAAATCCGAGAAGATAAAGCGAGAGAAAAAATATGCTGTAGAGTCTTGATAAGTGGGTTCTCAAATCATTCATAGTTGGTAAGTTTAGGTTTTTGATGCACCGAATGCATGTGTCAGGTATATAAAGATAACCCGTTGGTAGAATTAAATATGCGCATGTTTAACCCTACAAACAGGATGTATGTTAGTATTCCAAGATTTTTATATTTACAGGATACATATCAGGTAAAGTTTTTATATTGCAATCAATAAAATCTTGACCATGAAATAATTTAATTACAACTGGAGGAAACCACATAAAACCATTTTGTGGATCTACAGCTATCCAACCATAGTTATTAATATAACATTCTGCCCATGCATGACTACCTTGAAAATTCTTCTGGGGCATGTAAGCCATACCTACTGCCATATGACAAGGAATTCCAATTTTACGCATTAAAGCGATGAACAAATTTGAATATTCACTGCAAGTGCCTTTGCCTCTTTCTAAGATCGTTTCAACGCCTAAGGTAGTACAAGTACCTTTGTCTAATTTTTGTGCTAGTTCATTATCAAATTCTATTCTTTCCGAAGAATATTTCAAAGCATGTTTTATTATTTCGATAGTTAGAGAGTCTTTTATATTAATGATAGAGTCAGCAATATTTTGTATTTCAGGATGATTGTAATTTGTTAATAATGTTGGTTCGAGATATTTTTTGATATTTGTTAGATGAAGTTACGAAAAGAGTGTAATTTATTGGAGCTGAGCGTAGGTTAATTGCTCATGATAGTAATAGGTTACGATTTAGTTAGTTATCTACTGCATCATCCTTCTGCGCGTTGCGTAACCTTCAAAGAACTCTTCGTATGCAAAAGTAACAATAAAACGGGAGATTTTGAAATGAATCTCCCTAATTTTTTTCTTCTCATACAAGTTTTTCCGTAAAAGCGATTTTATCCGTCGGCACACCATCGTACAAAAGGATTTTGAACGAACGTATGCCGACTGCCGCATAAGCGGAGAAAAGGGCTTTGCATCACGCCTAAACAACAGTTTAGACTGATGATGCAAGGCCCATTTCTTTTGTGCTTATGCCAAAGAGGTGCTTTTACGGGTTTCTGACGATTTTTCTTTTTTGCTGTTCCTTTGAGCCGTAAGCGGAAAGCCGTGTCTGACCGCCCGATCCATGAATGGAACAAGCCGTCACACACGGCAGGCAAACCGGGAAGAATGATTTTATCCGTCAGACCGGACACGCTCGGCCAAACATATAAAATCATACTTCCTTGCCGGTGGTTTGCCCGGTTTCACGCCTCCGGCAGTGTCCCTTTTCCTTTTGGCGTTTTCCCTTTTTCACGGATTTCTCTTTCGAAGTTTTCCTGTCCAATCTGCCTCCACTTCCGTTTACCTCCATTTTCGCATCTTTCAGGGAGCGCATCAGGTTGTCATTTCCGTTCTGGGCGCAAAGGTAATTCCGGGATTGGACGGGAATGCAAGGTCAAGCCTCCTGTTTTCGGAAAAAATCTCCAGCCCTATGGGTAGTATTTTTCCCGAAAATACAGCTATAAGATAGGAATAATTTAGGAATAAGCAACTTGCGCACTTTTTGCCACAAGTGAGGTAATGACTTGGCAACGGTCATAAATTCTGCGATGTGCAGCACATTGCTGTCAAACAACTCTATGCAAAGGTAACATATATTTTCGACAAACGAAATGCAATCAGTATTTTATTGCCGTTTCCCTTCCAATTTTCCTAATCGCATTACTATCGAGGTTTGACTTCTGCCCATTTTCTCGGCTATGTATTTTATACTTTTCCTTTCATGATAAAGGGTAAGCAGAAAATTATCCGCACTGCGTGTCCACTTTTTGTTGGCGTTTGGATACTTGGCATAACTTTCTTCCGTGACTTTTTCCGGATGCAAGAATTCGTCCACGAAAACGGAAGGAAAGCGTTTGTCATACAGTATATAGGTCTTTACTTTAGCTCTGGTAATGGCTACATAAAACAGCCTGCGTTCTTCTCCGTATGGATATTGGTCGCTTTTTGTCAAGACATAATTAAGCACAGGGTCATCGCTTACAAGTGAGGGAAACCCGTATGTGTCCTTGTTGCATTGAAGAATTATCACATAGTCTGCTTCAAGTCCTTTGGATTTATGAACGGTCAGAAACTCTATTTTCCTGTCTCCGATGATATAGAAA
>UQDC01000009.1 GCA_900539755.1 uncultured Alistipes sp. | reverse complement strand
TTTAATTGTTATACTTTATAATAACTAGTCCGGATTTTTACCGGACACATATGATAATCAGTATTAAATATTTTATTTTTTAGAGCAATGACAAATGTATTGGTGGTCGATGCGGAACGCGTAATGCGCAGCACACTTAAGGAGAGATTGGAATATGAGGGCTACGTAGTCGATACGGCGCAATCCCGTTCCGAGGCCATGGGAAAACTAGAACGAACAATTTTCGATGTCATACTTTGCGACATGTCTTTGCCTGACAAAGAAGCTTTCGATCTACTTACTACCGTGCACAGTGCCTACCTGGGTCTGCCAGTCATTATGCTCTCCAAAAATAAAGGCCTTGATGCCGCAGTAGATTGTATGCGCCGTGGAGCGTATGACTATATCGAGAAACCGATTGATCTGAACAAACTGTTGAGTTCGATTCGGAATTCTATTCAACAACGAAACCAAAATCGTGCCATACCGTTTTCATCGGTGCGAAAATCGTGCGGTAATACTGTTTCCGGTGATTCTACGGAGAAAAATTGCGCTGCCACAGTTGTTAGCGAAGGGAGTGTGGTTGCTAAAGCTGCTGATGAGTCTGGTCATAGTACTACGATGCCAGCAGAGGATCAGGTTGCTACTGTTCCCAATCGTTTGGTGGCAAGACAGCATGTGCATGTGCAACATGATAGCATGGTCGGATCTTCCAAAGGGATGCTCCGAGTAAAGACCATGATTGATAAAGTGGCGTTGTCAGATGCCAGGGTGTTGATTCTTGGGGCCAACGGTACGGGCAAGGAGTTGGTGGCCCATGCACTTCATGCTCAGAGCGGGCGGGCGTCAGGCCCATTTGTTGAGGTAAACTGTGCTGCGATCCCCTCTGAGTTGATCGAGAGTGAACTGTTCGGCCATGAAAAGGGTGCCTTTACTTCGGCTATTCGTCAGAGAAAAGGAAAGTTTGAACAGGCTGACGGAGGAACACTGTTTCTCGATGAGATCGGTGATATGAGTTTGGCAGCTCAAGCCAAAGTGTTGCATGCCTTGCAGGAACATCAGATCTGCCGTGTTGGGAGTGATAAAGAGATTGAAGTCGATGTGCGGGTGATTGCGGCTACCAACAAAGATTTGCGACAGGAGATTGCCAAAGGGAATTTCCGTGAAGATTTGTATCACCGGTTAAGTGTAATTGTGCTGCGTGTGCCGACCCTTAAAGAGAGGGCAGAGGATATTCCGGAGTTGATTGACTATTTCATTCGGCAGATTTGTGCGGAGTATGGGATAGAACCGAAAGCGATTGCACCCGAAGCTGTTGCAGAATTGTGTGGGATGGATTGGCCTGGTAATGTCCGTGAGTTACGTAACGTTGTTGAGCGTTTGATTATCCTAAGTGAAGAGTCGATTACGCTGCATGATGTGGAACTGTATGCTGCAGCAACCGTTTAATGGGGTGTTCTGATCAATGTTCTATCAAGTTTGAACAATTTTGCGTTGATTCCTCTGCGCATGATCCTCTTAATGTCTTGTTGATGTAAGGTCGTTTTATTGAAATGATTCGTGTTCGCAGAATCTGGTATCCTATTGGACTGGTGTCATGAATTTGGAACCGATCTCCAACAGCCTATGGAATAGGGCTGATTTTATGTTGTTGTTTGCCTTCTTTTGGTTGATTGAAGGTCTTTCTATTAGGTCTATTGATGGTATGTGCCGTGAAGAGGAAGTCCTCCTGTTCACGGTTTTTTTTGTTTGTGATGGGGCTATTCTTAAAAAATGATCCACATTTTCTATCAAGAAAGGTATTTTGTCATTTATATGTTTGTAGTATATTTTATAAAACTATAATTATGTATATTAATAAAATATATTGTTTAATGCCTGGATTACAGTAAAGGATGAAATTATCAAATATATTGATTTATAGTGTTATATGGATAGTGTTGATAGGAGAAACGATCCTAATGCATAGTCCGAAAAAATGGATGACTCATTCAAATGCCGTACTTGGCGAAGAAGAGTTCGCAGAGTTGTATGATGATTTTTACAGATTATGCGGGTCGATTACTGGTAGAGATAACATGATCTTCATTGTTTGGATTTGGATGCATGTCTTTATCATATCATGCTGGACCCGTTTTCAGCGAAAATATAATATTGATAATTGTGTTTTAATCGTTATCTTTGAATAGAGGTAACGAATGTTAAATGGAACTACATAGTTATGGCTGTATTCGAAGTTGAAGGCGGAACCGTGTTGCATGGCGAAATCACTCCGCAGGGCGCTAAAAATGAGGCCCTACAAATCCTTTGTGCTACACTGCTGACTCCAGAACGGGTGACGGTACATAATGTGCCTGCCATTGTCGATGTATTGCAGTTGATCGAGCTATTGGAGAAGATGGGGGTTGTAGTAACTCATCCGGCAGAAGATACCTATACTTTTGAAGCCCGCGAGATAGACTTTGATTATCTGCAAAGCGATGATTATCGGAAACGTGCCGCGCGTTTGCGTGGGTCGGTGATGATTATTGGTCCGCTGTTGGCTCGTTTTGGCGAGGGATATATCCCTAAACCGGGTGGAGATAAAATTGGTCGTCGTCGGCTGGATACCCACTTTATTGGATTCCAAAAGTTGGGTGCCAAGTTCAATTTCGATACGGGAACTAATTTTTACAGTGTGGAAGGCCGCCCGTTGCGAGGAAGTTATATGTTGCTCGATGAGGCATCTGTAACCGGAACAGCCAATATCGTGATGGCAGCGGTGATGGCTGAAGGAACGACGACGATTTATAATGCCGCTTGTGAACCCTATGTGCAGCAGCTTTGTCGGATGTTGAACCGAATGGGAGCCCGTATTTCAGGTATTGCTTCCAATCTGTTGACCATAGAGGGAGTTAAGGAACTGCATGGGACAGAACATGCCTTGTTGCCCGATATGATCGAGGTGGGCAGTTTTATCGGCATGGCTGCCATGACTGCCAGTGAGATTACGATCAAGAACGTTTCATTTGAAAATCTGGGGATCATCCCGGCCCAATTTGCCCGTATGGGTATTCATTTTGAGCAGCGGGGCGATGATATCTATATTCCACGTCAGGAACACTACGAAATCGAGAGCTTTATTGATGGTTCGATTATGACGATTGCCGATGCAACATGGCCCGGACTGACTCCGGACTTGCTGTCGGTGTTTTTGGTGGTGGCAACTCAAGCTAAAGGCGCTGTGTTGATTCACCAAAAGATGTTTGAAAGCCGTTTGTTCTTTGTGGACAAGTTGATTGATATGGGGGCGCAGATTATTCTTTGTGATCCGCACCGTGCCACTGTGATCGGACACGACCGTAAAGTGCGATTACGGGCGACCCGGATGACCTCTCCGGATATTCGTGCTGGAGTAGCCCTGTTGATCGCTGCCATGTCGGCCGAAGGACGTTCCATCATTCAGAATGTCGAACAGATCGATCGTGGTTATCAAAACATAGATGGCCGTCTCAATGCACTCGGTGCTAAAATCAAACGTTTGGACAATTGTTAATCGTCATAAACCTGGATTTGCCGAACTGTCGTTTTAGGCTGCGAGGTTTTGAAGGGTAAGAGGTAGATTGATTTTCTATAAATAACGAGGGTTGCATTCAATATGCGGGCCCTCGTTTTGTGTTTATAGTAGCGATATGACCATTGTAAACCTGTGTAAATGAAAGACCGGCCTGAATACAGGCCGGTCTTTTCTGATTATTTTCAAATGGTCTGTTATTCGTCTTTGTCTGTATCGGCGTATGCTTTGAGCAGTTTTTCTTGAACATCGGATGGAACCTGTTCGTACGACGAGAATTTCATGGAGTATGTCGCACGGCCATTGGTCAACGAATTCAAGGTGGTTGAATAACGGTACATCTCAGCCAGCGGAACACGGGCAACAAGACGTTCAAAGCCTTTCTCGCTGCTCATACCCTCGATCATGGCCCGACGGTTTTGCAGATCGCTCATCACATCACCCATCTTGTCTGACGGGACGAGGATCTCAACACTGTAAATAGGCTCCATGATTTTCGGACCTGCTTTGCGGAAAGCCTCTTTGAAGGCGTTGCGACCGGCCAGTTTGAACGAAAGCTCATTGGAATCTACCGGGTGCATTTTACCGTCGTAAACGACTACGCGTAGATCTCGAGCATACGATCCGGTCAATGGACCCTCCTCCATCTTCTCCATGATACCTTTGAGGATGGCAGGTAAGAAACGGGCATCGATTGCTCCACCGACGATGGCGCTGTAGAAAATCAATTTACCGCCCCAGTCGAGTGTAACCTCCTCTTTGCTCTTGATGTTGACCTGCAGCTCTTTTCCGTCCACTTTGTATTTCGACGGTTCGGGCATGCCCTCTTGATAAGGTTCAATGACCAGCCATACCTCACCGAATTGTCCGGCACCACCTGACTGTTTTTTGTGTCGGTAGTTTGCCGTCGCAACTTTGGTAATGGTTTCGCGATATGGAATTTTCGGTGCAAAGTACTCGACCTCCATCTTGTTGAGGTTTGCCAACTGCCATTTGAGAATGTTGAGGTGATGTTCGCCCTGCCCTTGCAAAATCGTTTGTTTGAGCTCTTTCGAGTACTCTACCAAAATGGTCGGATCTTCAAAATTAGCTCGGTTAAGCAGTTCGCCTAACTTTTCGTCCTCTCCCGTCTTAACCGCTTTCACAGCTACCCGGAAACGAGGATCCGGGAACCGGATCGGTTCGATCTCAATATTGGAACCCGGAGTCGAGAGGGTCTGATTGGTGCGAGTTCCCTTGAGTTTAACCGTGCAGCCGATGTCACCGGCCATCATTTCAGTTACTTTGATACGATTCTTTCCGGCGACAGCAAACAGTTGAGAAATCTTCTCCTTATTGCCTGTTTTGGAGTTAACCAACTCCATTCCTTCGGTTACTTTACCCGAGATTACACGGAAGTAGGTCACCTCACCCAAATGGGGTTCAACGATATTCTTGAAAATAAAGAGAGCGGTCGGCCCATTGCTGTCGGGTTCGATCTCTTCGCCATCGACAGTCAGGAAATTGGGCGCCTTGAGCGGACCCGGAGCCACATTGATAATAAACTCCATCAGACGTTTTGCACCAATGTCACGTTTGCCAGATGCACAGAAGACGGGAATTACATCGCGTTTGGCCAAGCCCAGTTTCAAACCGGAACGCAATTCGTCTTGCGTGAGGACGCCTTTCTCAAAATAGAGCTCCATAAGAGCCTCGTCATTTTCAGCGGCAGCTTCAGTCAGGATGCGGTTCAGTTCCGTGGCCCGTTCCATCTCTTCGGCCGGAATCTCCATCTCTTCACGAATGCCGGTATCGCCTTTGAATTTGTACATCTTCATCAACAAAACGTCGATGAAAGCATCGAAATTAGGACCAGGATTAACCGGATACTGAACAATCACCGGAGTAACTTGAGAGGCGGCGCGGAGTGATTCGAGCGAATTTTCCCACGAAGCCTTTTCGCTGTCGAGTTGATTGATGACTGCGATGATCGGTTTTTCATGAGCACGTGCATAACGGGCCTGAATTTCGGTTCCAACTTCAAAGCCGTTCTGCGCATTGATCAACATGACGCCGACGTCGGCAACCTTAAAGGCCGAGAAAAGACTCCCACAGAAATCATCTGCTCCCGGGGTGTCAATGATATTGAGTTTGTATCCGTTGTATTCGGCAAATAACAGCGTCGAATAGATCGACCGTTTGTAGATATGTTCGATATCCGTGAAATCTGACAAGGTGCTGTCTGTTTCGATCGATCCTCTGCGGTCAATTACTTTGCCGTCAAAAGCCATTGCCTCGGCCAGAGTGGTCTTACCCGCACCCGAGGCGCCGAGTAGGACTACGTTTTTAATCTCGTTGGTTGGATACGTTTTCATTTGGTATAGTTTTAGGTGTTTTCGGTTGTTTAGGTACATCGGCGTGGGGTTGATGGAGTGCGAAGGGCTCGTTTATCCACAACGAACGCCGAAGAGGTTCCTTAAATATAAAGAAAAATATCGACAACTCGCAACAAATTGTCGATTTCTCTTGTATGGACGATTAAATAAGATTGTATCCAAAGTGTAGCTGGAAGTGACGGATTTAGGGATAAAAAAATCCCGCAGTGAAGAACTGCGGGATTTTTCAAATATCTGTTTTATCAGATCGGATCGCCGAAATGATAACGTGAGTCGAAATAACGCTCGATTATTTCATAGCCTCTTCGACAGCAACTGCAACAGCAACGGTTGCACCTACCATCGGGTTGTTACCCATACCCAGGAAGCCCATCATCTCAACGTGTGCCGGTACTGATGAACTACCTGCGAACTGTGCGTCTGAGTGCATACGACCCATGGTATCGGTCATACCGTAAGATGCAGGACCTGCAGCCATGTTGTCGGGGTGCAAAGTACGGCCAGTACCACCACCTGAAGCTACTGAGAAGTATTTTTTACCCTGCTCAGTGCACTCTTTTTTGTAAGTGCCGGCTACCGGGTGCTGGAAACGGGTCGGGTTGGTTGAGTTACCGGTGATCGATACGTCAACTTTCTCTTTGTGCATGATGGCAACACCCTCACGTACATCGTCAGCACCATAGCAACGTACTTTGGCACGAAGACCTTTTGAATAAGGGGTCTCTTTAACGATGGTCAGCTCACCGGTTGCATAGTCGAACTGAGTCTGTACATAGGTAAAGCCGTTGATACGTGAAATGATCATAGCGGCATCTTTACCCAAACCGTTCAGAATAACACGCAGTGGCTCTTTACGAACCTTGTTGGCCATCTCCGCGATCTTGATTGCACCTTCAGCTGCTGCGAATGACTCGTGACCAGCCAGGAAGGCGAAGCACTGAGTCTCTTCACGGAGCAGACGAGCTGCCAAGTTACCGTGACCCAAACCTACTTTACGGTCATCTGCTACTGAACCCGGGATGCAGAAAGCCTGCAGACCCTCGCCGATAGCCTCAGCTGCCTCAGCTGCAGTTTTGCAGCCTTTTTTGATGGCGATAGCGGCACCGGTTACGTATGCCCATTTAGCATTCTCGAAGCAGATCGGTTGCGTCTCCTCGCACATTTTGTAGGGATCGATCCCTTTGGCCTCGCAGATAGCTTTTGCCTCTTCGAGGTCTTTGATTCCATATTTTGCAAGCGCGGCATTGATCTGGTTAATGCGGCGCTCGTAGCTTTCAAATAAACTAGCCATTATCCTTTCGTTTTTTTAGTTCGGGAAATCGGTTACTCTTTGCGCGGGTCGATGTATTTGACTGCATCGGCGAAACGACCATAAGTGCCTTTGGCTTTAGCAATAGCCTCATTGGCGTCCATGCCTTTTTTGATCATATCCATCATTTTGCCCAGGTGGATGAACTCATAGCCGATCACCTCGTCGTTCTCGTCAAGAGCCATGCGGGTGCAGTAGCCTTCGGCCATCTCCAGGTAACGAGTTCCTTTGGCAACGGTTCCGAACATGGTGCCGACCTGGCTGCGCAGCCCTTTACCCAAATCCTCCAAAGAGGCACCGATGGGCAGACCACCTTCTGAGAAGGCTGATTGAGTACGACCGTAAACGATCTGCAGGAAGAGTTCACGCATTGCGGTGTTGATAGCGTCGCATACGAGGTCGGTGTTCAAAGCCTCAAGCAGAGTTTTGCCCGGCAGAATCTCTGATGCCATAGCTGCTGAGTGGGTCATACCTGAGCAACCCAAAGTCTCAACCATTGCCTCCTGAATAATACCGTCTTTTACGTTCAGGGTCAGTTTGCAGGCACCCTGTTGCGGAGCGCACCAACCCACACCGTGCGTCAGACCTGAGATGTCTTTGATCTCTTTTGAACGCACCCATTTTCCCTCTTCGGGAATCGGAGCTGATGGGTGGTTGGCACCCTTCTTTACGCAGCACATCTGCTGCACTTCATGTGTGTAGATCATAACGTTATGTATTTGCGTTAATATGTTGGATTAGTTTGACATAACAAACGTTCACTATGTTGGTCAAATATTGCGGGCGATGGCTGAACCCAGCCAAACCGCCCCGATACCTACGCCTACGCTGCACCATAAGTAAAGAAACATCGGAATCGCGGAGCCGTTGCGCATCATGGCAACACTCTCCAGGGCAAAAGTGGAGAAGGTGGTGAATCCGCCACAAAATCCTATGGTCAGGAAAGCACGTAGATTGGCGCTGAACCAGCCGAACCGTTCGAATAGACCGAAAAGAAGACCGATCAACAAGCATCCGATCAGGTTGACAACCAAGGTGCCGAAAGGGAAAGAAGCGGTTGTACCGTTCTGTACCCAGCGGGTAAGTAAGTAACGGGCAATACCTCCGATGAAGCTGCCCGTACCGATGAAGATCAGTGTACGGATCATTGTTTTCAGTTCGGGGTTGTTTGTGCCGTCATTTTCGTTTGATCGGGGCTAACGGATTGTTTGCCGGAAGGCTCCAGTCCGGGTCCGAATTATACATGCTGCAAACAGCGATTGCATAATTTCGTCGTCAGGCGGCACTGGGATAGTCGAAGAACAGTGCGTTTTTTGTCTCCGAATTTCCCCTGCAAAGATAGCCTTTTTTGTGAAAAACACGCTTGTACTACATTAAGAATCTATTTTACAGTGTGCCAGAAGTGTATCGAATGTGGTAAAAAAGGATTTTTTTGATTGGAGGGGGAATGGGGTAGTTGAGGTTGGGTTGCTTCTATTCTACTATACTGGTTTACTGGAGAGGATTGGTGAATAGTACACTATAATGGAATGGTTGCGGCAGTGTAGATATAAGTAGATGTTAAAAAAGGAAGCTCCTAATTTTTAGGAGCTTCCTTGAGGTGATCCCGGAGCGGTTCGAACGCTCGACCCACAGCTTAGAAGGCTGTTGCTCTATCCAACTGAGCTACGGGACCCCTTTAACCGGTGCAAAAATAAGATTTAATTCCTTTATCTCCAAAAGAGTGGGGATCTATCCAAAGAACCATCCCCACAGAATATTGTTTGATTGGGTCTCAAATCTTTCTGACTTTGCATCAGAGAGATTAACGCTGTGGCTCGGTATATTCGGCCAGTTCACGTTCCGTAGCCACTTCGTTGCCGTAATGCTCATCGTGCTGACTCTGATCCAGGCCGACCCGTTCGCTGGCAATGGAGACGCGCATCGGAATCATCTTGTTGGTCAGCCAATACAGGGCATAAGTGACAACAAAAGTGTAGACGAATACGATCACTACAGCCAAAAGGTGTGCAAGAAAACTCTCCCAATGGGTCATGCTGTCGCCATCGTAAACAAACACACCGGTCAGAATAGTTCCGACGATACCGCCGACACCGTGCGTCGGAAAGACATCCAATGCATCGTCGAAGGTTGAGGCTTTGTTTTTCCAGGTGACGGCCATGTTACAGATGATGGTGGTGATGAAGGCAATAAAGATGCTCTCTCCTACCGAAACGTAACCGGCCGATGGGGTGATAGCCACCAATCCAACTACAGCACCGATGGCGGCACCCATAGCTGATGGCTTGCGGCCGCGCAGACAGTCGAATACAACCCAAGTGATCATGGCCATGGCCGATGCGGTGTTGGTGTTGAGGAAAGCACGTACAGCGATCGAGTCGGCAGCCAACGAGGAGCCGGCGTTGAATCCGAACCAGCCTAACCAAAGCATGGCTGCACCCAATAAGACGAAGGGGACGTTAGCCGGTTCATGACGGATTTCAGAGCGGCGTCCCAAGAAAAGTGCTCCAGCCAGGGCTGCAACACCCGATGAGGCGTGAACAACGATTCCTCCGGCAAAGTCGATTACGCCTAACTGTCTGAGGAAACCGTCTGGATGCCAGGTCCAGTGGGCCAGTGGACAATAAACGAACAGACAGAACAGAACCATGAAAACCATGTAGGCAGAGAAACGCACCCGTTCAGCAAATGAGCCGGTGATCAGTGATGGGGTGATGATGGCGAATTTCATCTGGAATAGAGCGTATAAGGCGAGTGGCAATGTTGGAGCCAACATCTCGTTGACATGTCCATCCACCCCATTGAACATGAAAAAGGTTGCTGGGTTGCCGATCAGGTGGCCGATATCATCTCCGAAAGCGAGGCTGAAGCCTACGAATACCCACAGTACGCTGACGATACCCATTGCAATAAAGCTTTGGAGCATGGTTGAGATGACGTTTTTCGCACGAACCATACCTCCATAGAAGAAGGATAGTCCTGGAGTCATCATGAGCACGAAGATGGTGGCTGTAATCATCCAGGCGACATTGGCTGCATCGACTTTGGGGTCCAGTCCCCAGAATCCGCCAGCTCCGATTTCCGAATCTATTAGTCCCAGACCGCAAAGAATCAGCAGGGCTACAAAAAAGAAAATCCAGCGTTTTTTGATCATGGTCGTTCAATTTATCGGTTAAACATCTAAAAAATATGTTTTTGATGATTGGGACCCCTTGTTTTGTCTGGGGTGTGCTGCAAAAATATATGTTTTTATTTAAATGTGTTCTAAAATTATGGGGTTATGTTTGATAAAAACATGTTTTTATTGGATTGTCCCTATTAAAATTCAGGGGGTGCCATGAATTTTATTTGTTTTTTAAGTTTGGATACTGTCGTATCAGGGGGAGTGGTGTTGGTAGAGTGGTTTATTGATTTTTTACGATTGTGTGCAGTCAAGTCTGTTCATCAAGGAAAAGCTGGCGCTGAATTTTGTGGGGGGAAGAGAGTAACAGAGGTGATAGAGTTGACAACATCACGAAAGTTGAGGAGTGTGACGCGATTTAGCAGGATGTGCAATCATCAGTGCATGGCAAATTGGTTCTGTTGCTGAGTGGTGGGCTATATAAGAGGTGAAACATCTTGTGATGGTCTTTTATCCGAACATGATAAGATGAACAAATTTGTCCCTGTGTATCTGGTGTACAGCTATTAAAATCAGCGTATTGCGTCTGTTGCTTGAAATTAAGCGGCCGTTTATGGGCCTGATATGTGTAAGCTGAACTGTCAGAATCTTGTTTCGGAATCAATACCGATTATGGTCACAAATTCAGGATTGATAAGATTGGTTAAGATTTGGCAGAGCTTTGTTGTTAGGATCTGAACAGACCCTATTGTCATAAATGTTCAATTGAGACTTTACAGCTTCGGTCTCAGTATCAATAAACCCCCCTTCGATATTTCATCGAAGGGGGGTATTGGTGTATTCAGGTAAATGTTGTTAGCAGAAGTGTTACCCGAAAAGCAAACTAAACAATGGTGTGAAAAATCGGTCCGTTAACCTGTTAATGAGACAGGTTATTTGATCCATACATTTAAAATCTCTCCAATGTAAAGAGAGGGAACCGGTTGTGCAACCCATTTGCGACTCTCAGAAGCATCTGTGATTTTGTCGTATGTGAGCGGTTGTTGAAGCAGTTTGTGGCATTCAATGATGATCGAAGCCTCTCCGAAAGTTGGTGTAGCTGTCGGTGTCATGACAGGGGTAAGTCCTGCTGTTTTGACTTTGGTCGTATCGCTGCCTGAGAGGGCTTCGCACTGTTGCAACACGTTTTTATATGAGTTGGCAAAGAAGGAGATCGTATAGAATCCTCCTTGATTGAGAGCCTGGTCTGCTGCGGTCGAGGGAGTGACAAAGCAGTAGGTTACCGGTTTGTCAAACAGTGTACCCAAACCTCCCCACTCAACAACTGCCATGTCGAGAGCTGCACCGGTGCCGATGGTAAGAAGGACGCCAGACTCTTCCAACAGGTGAATGATATTACCGGGGATTTGATCGGCTGAATAGTGTGTGTAACCGGCAAACATTCCTGGGGTCGGAGCTGGAGTTTCAGCGACAGGGGGCTCTAATGGAGCAGGAGTCTCTGCTACAGACTGTTCGTTGATGGTGGTAGATTTTACCGGAGGGTTACCTGTAGGTTGTTGAATAGGCGTAACGCTGGCAATAGTAGTAGCTGGAGTTGTAACTTGTTTGTTCGTTTCGGTTGCAGGGGATGCCGGAGCAAGAGGCTGTGCTGGTTGTGTCGCAGCAGGTGTAGTCTGTACTTGGGCAATAGAAACCAGGAATGAATTGTTCAGACCTGTGTACAAATCATCCATACGATCAACTGTTTTTACACGGGGACGCAATACGCCTGGAATAATCTTGGTTTTCTTTTTGTCCAATGCATAATCGTCTGTAATCCAGCCTTCCGGAACTTTATTGTCGTCTTCGTAAACGTAGCGCAAATGGGAAATCTCTAATTCACATTTCCCGTCTGAACAAGTGTAGTGTTGCAGAAAAGCAAAATCCGCTTTGTCAATCGAAAGGCCGCGTTCGGCAAAAATCAACTCCTCCTGATTTTGTATGTAGATTTCACCGGTGGTTGGATCATCTTTGATTACAGAACGTTCTATAATAATGTTGCGGTCAGCCCGCTCTGAACGTGCCAACCACTCTTTTACCTTTTCATAAATCTGAGCACGAGTCAGGCCTGGTAATTGAAGTGTGTAACGGAAAACGACTTTGCCATTTTCTACTGGAACCGCTCCTGCCAAATAGTAGCTGTCCTCATGTTTTGGGGTGAAAGCTTCTCCCTTGTCATAGGCCCAAGCTGTGTGAATCATGGTTATCGCGCAGGCCAAAACCATGGATATTCTGGTCAAAATGCTCTTCATAAAGCTGAGATTAAGTTTCTGTTGTATAACGTGATCTATAGTGAATTGTTGTTCAAAATGTATTGTATTACAAGATGGTAATTGATTTTGTGCTCTTTTTACATAACACCGTCAGTGGAGGTGTCACCTCTGAAATCAGTTGAACTCGTTGAGCAGTCCGTTGATCTTAAAAGTCAACGGTTCTCCGTGGTTAAATATAATTGAAAAATAACAATATTTTGTTGATTTGATGATAATTTTTATTTGGTGATTTCCGGTGGATTTGGATCGATCGATAAAACAATATGAAAAAAATCGTTACATTTGTACCAGTTGGAAAGTAAATAAAATTAAAATGCCCATACTGCATGATGAGGTAACGAAACATAGAAAACCTGACTGGCTGAAAATCAGACTCCATAACAATGAAGGATTTAGCCAGGTCGCCCGCATTGTCGAGGAGCATGGGCTCCATACGATTTGCAGCAGCGGCCGCTGCCCCAATCAGGCAGAGTGTTGGAGTCGTCGTACGGCTACTTTCATGATCTTAGGGGATATTTGTACCCGTTCGTGTAAGTTCTGTGCAACAGCTACCGGTAAACCGTTACCACCGGACCGCGACGAGCCGCAAAAGCTCGCCCGCTCAGTCTCTCTGATGGGACTGAAGCATTGTGTCATCACCTCCGTGGACAGGGACGACCTGCCCGATGGTGGTGCGTCTCATTGGGCTGCTTCGGTACGTGCCGTACGCGAAGCCAATCCTGATACTACCATAGAGGTTCTTATTCCCGATTTCGATGGCAAGGGTGAGCTGATCGATGTGGTTCTTGCATCGGCTCCCGACATCGTGGGCCATAATATAGAGACCGTTGAGCGACTTACACCGCAGGTGCGTTCACGTGCCCGATACCGGGTGAGTCTGGCTACCCTCAAGCATATTGCCGATTCCGGTGCGACTGCTAAAAGCGGTTTAATGCTGGGATTGGGTGAGAGTGAAGAAGAGGTACTGGCCACGATGGACGATCTATTGGCTTGCGGATGTAAGATTCTGACGATTGGGCAGTATCTGCGCCCTACCCTGAAACATCTGCCGGTGGCAGAGTATGTCACACCCGAAAAATTCGCCTGGTACAAAGAGGAGGCGCTTCGGCGAGGGTTTACCTATGTCGAAAGTGGTCCGATGGTCCGTTCGTCCTATATGGCGGAACGAGCCATGCAGCGTTGTCGTGAAACAGACGAAACGACGACCGTCCAACAGCGACATCATTCAACAACAGATCCTGCCCATGATGTAGTGGAAAACTCTTCGGCAGGAGAGACTCTAACTAAACAATAATAGCGCTTATGGAGTACGTTAGCATAAAACATTTGGGCCGCACGGAGTACTCCGAAGCGTGGGAGATTCAAAAACGGCTTTTCGAGGAGTTGCTTTGTCAGAAACGTGAAGGTGCTCCCGAAGAGCAGTATGTATTGTTTGTGGAGCATCCGCACGTTTACACGTTAGGGAAAAGCGGCCACGAATCGAATCTGCTGGTTAACGAACAGTTCTTGAAGCAGATCGGTGCTACCTATTTTCATACGGATCGGGGCGGTGATGTCACCTACCACGGTCTAGGACAACTTGTGGGCTATCCGATTCTCGACCTGGAGCATATCGGTGTGAGCCTGCGAGATTATATATGGTCGATCGAAGAGAGTATTATTCGTACCGTGGCTGAATACGGGATTACGGCTGATCGACTCGAAGGCGCTACCGGAGTTTGGCTTGATCCTCACTCTCCCCGCGCCCGCAAGATTTGCGCCATTGGTGTGAAGGCTTCGCATTTTGTGACTATGCACGGTTTCGCGCTGAATGTCACCACTGATTTGAGCTATTTTTCCCACATCAACCCCTGCGGATTTACCGACAAGGGGGTGACCTCGATTGAAAAGGAGACCGGATTGCGTCCGACCCTTGAGGAGGTAGAGGAGCGTTTTGCAACTCATTTCAGCAAGATTTTGAAAATCGAATTAAAATAAAATAAAACAGTTATGTCAGCAGAAAAAAGATGGGTTCTCAAGGAGCAGGGAGACCCGGCTACGGTGACTCGGTTGGCCACCGCGCTGGATATTCCTCCGGTCCTTGCCAACCTGCTTGTTCAGCGTGGCATAGACACAGAGGAGAAAGCGAATCGGTTCTTCAATCCGAAGCTAGAAAACCTGCATGATCCGTTCCTGATGAAGGATCTGCGCAAGGCGGTCGAACGGATCGATCTGGCACTCACCCGTGGAGAGACCATCATGGTCTATGGAGACTATGATGTGGACGGTACGACAGCAGTCGCACTGGTCTATCTGTTTCTTCGCAAGTTGGGACACCGACAGCTGATGTTCTACATCCCGGATCGTTATACCGAAGGGTATGGCGTGTCGCGTAAGGCGATCGAATATGCCCTGCGCAAAGGGGTTGGCCTGATCATCACGCTGGATTGTGGAATCAAGGCAACCGAAAAGGTGGCCTACGCCAAGGAGCTGGGAATCGATATGATCGTCTGTGACCACCATTTGCCCGGGGAGCAGATTCCCGATGCGGTGGCGGTACTCGATCCCAAACAGCCCGAATGTCAGTATCCATTCAAGGAGCTTTCGGGTTGTGGAGTCGGTTTCAAGATGTTGCAGGGGTATTGCCTTTACAAAGGACTGCCCTTCTCTGAAGTGGAGTGCCTGTTGGATTTGGTGGTGGTCAGCATCGCCTCGGATATTGTCCCGTTGGTGGGCGAAAACCGTATTCTGGCCTATTATGGCCTCAAACGCCTCAACGAAAAGCCCGGTAAAGGGCTTCAGTCGATCATCAAGATCTGTGGTCTGGAAAAACATGCCATTACCATTGATGATATTGTCTTCAAGATCGGCCCTCGAATCAATGCTGCCGGTCGTATGGAGGTCGATTCGGAGGATGAGAATGCAGCGCCGTCAGGCGGCCATTCAGCCGTGTCGTTGATGGTGGCTCGCGATGACGAAGTGGCTCGTGAATACGGTGCCTTTATTGATCGCAGCAATCAGGATCGTAAAAACATTGATCGCAGTGTGACGTCTGAAGCACACGAATACATCGAGTGCCATCCGCACATGAAGGAGCTCAAGAGTACGGTGATCTACAATCCGAAATGGATGAAAGGCATCGTAGGAATTGTGGCTTCCCGGTTGATCGAAACCTATTATCGTCCGACGGTCGTGTTGACCATGAGCAATGGTTTTGTTACGGGATCTGCTCGTAGCGTTCCGGGATTCGATCTGTACCAGGCTGTAGAGTCGTGCGCCGACCTGCTCGAAAATTTCGGCGGACACATGTATGCAGCCGGTATGACCATGAAGCCCGATAATGTGGAGGAGTTTACCAAGCGATTCAATGATTACGTCGAGGAGCATATTGATCCCGAAATGTTGATTCCGCAAGTTGATATCGATTCTGAATTGCTTTTCAGTGATATCACGCCTCGTTTCCGGTCTACATTGGCTCGGTTCCAACCGTTTGGTCCCGGAAATAATGCTCCGGTCTTTATGACCCGTGGGGTAAGTAATCGCGGAGATGCACGGCTGGTGGGAGCGGAGCATGAGCACCTGAAGATGGATCTGATCCAGGGACAGAAACCCAATACGGCGATTGCTGCCATTGCTTTCCAGCAGCCCAAACTCTATGAATATGTCCGGTCAGGCCGCAGTATTGACGTATGTTACACGGTGGTGGAGAACCATTATCGTGGAGAGGTCTTTCCGCAGTTGCGGGTCAAAGATATTAAAAAGAGTGTTCAATAGAGGATTAGCTTTATAGCCTTTGGGGTTTAGATTTGAAAAACGGCGGTCAACTTTTGTTGGCTGCCGTTTTTTGTAATACAGCGTTGGTGAGGGGAACGAATTGGCAATAAAAAAGCAGATCACAGTTTGGATCTGCTTTTGAATAGATATGTGATTGTTGTTTACTTTTTGGGTAGTTGCAACCAAGCCTGGTAAAGCTGTTCCATGGCCTGCTTGAGAACAGAGCGTTGGGTGGCGATGTTGACGCGCATCCATCCGCGCCCCTCTTCGCCGAACATCGACCCTTCGTTGACACCCCAACCAGCTTTGTCGATCAGGAACTGATAAATCTCCTCATGTGTCATGCACCATTCCCGGAAATCGAGCCACATCAGATAGGTGCCTTGCGGAGGTACACAGTGTATAGAGGGAATTCGCTCCTGTAAAAAGTTGCATACATAATCAACATTGCCCTTCAGATATTGCAGCAACTGTTCGAGCCACTCATCGCCATGGGTGTAAGCAGCCTCCAGTGCTACTGCTCCGAAAATGTTGCCCTGGTCGGCATGCATCTTGGCGTACTCCTCTTGCAAACGCTGGTTCAGAACCGGATTGGGGACAATCGATACAGAGGTGGAAAGTCCTGCGATATTAAACGTTTTGCTGGGAGCAATAAACGTTAAGGTTCGTGCTGCAATAGTTTCGTCAATGGAGGCAATATGGATGAATTTCTGGGGAGCGTAAACAATATCTCCATGAATCTCATCCGAGAGAATCAATACATCATGTTTGACGCACAATTGTCCGATACGTGTCAGCTCTTCACGAGTGAATACACGTCCCGTCGGATTGTGCGGGCTGGACATCAACAGCACCTTTGCTCCGGCCAGTTTGCGATCAAGATCCTCAAAGTCGATTTCATAATGCCCGTTGGTTTCACGCAGAGGATTATTGACTACTACACGGTCATTTAGACGGATTTGTCTGGCGAAGGGATGATAAACAGGAGGTTGAATGACAATACGGTCTCCAGGTTCAGTGAAAGCCAGAAGAGCATAAACAATTCCTGATACTACACCCGGGGTGAAATCGAGCCATTCGCGTTGGATTTTCCATCCGCTGTGCCGTTCAACCCAGCCAATAATCGATTGCCAATAACTGTCACTGCGGTAAGAGTATCCTAAGATAGGGTGTTCAGCTCGTTTGCGGATGGCCTCTATCACAGCTGGAGGAGCGGCAAAATCCATATCTGCTACCCACATCGGAATAACATCAGCCCGGCCGAAAATTTGCTCACGAGCATCGAATTTTTCACAGTTGGTCCCTTCTCGCGAGATCACCTCGTCGAAATTGTATTTCATGATTGTTGATTGGAACTTGGATGGTTAGTGTTTCTATTGGTTTATGTCTCGAGATGAGATGAATCAGGTGTTGAATGGTCAAATTCTCCTCTTTCACCCCAATTATCCGATTAAAAGGGATAAAGACTTTCAAAGATATGGCAAATTGTAAAAATAGCGATACATTTGTGCACTTTTACAGGCCAATAAGAGAGTTCGGCGGGTCTTTTGTATGTACATTGCCTATGATCCGGTCTCAGGTTCTGCTTATAGACCGCACGTAAAATAATTGACAACTTATATTCATGAAAACATTTGATCCCAAAGAGAAGAAAGAGCGTTACACCGATACCGATCGGAGTCAATACTCTTCTCGCAAAAGCTACTCCCGTCGTGACGATGCGAGCAGCAATTCAGATTATGACACTCCTGCTGAATTTATGAAAGATCAGCGTAGAGAGCGTCGTCAGTATAGTAGTACGGAGTCGCGTGGAAACAGCTCTCGTGGAGAAAGAGGAACAGAACGTCGTTCCTTTAACCCCAATTTTACGCGCGAAAATCGACTCAAAGATGAAGATCGCAGAGAAGACCGAACTCGTCGTAATGGAGGGGATCGTGGTGGCAAGTCATTGCGTAAAAACAATCGCTACAACGATTGGGATCAAGAGTACGATGATAACCGGAATGTGAGTCGTGAGGAGCGTCCTCGTCGGAACTCACGTGACGGATATGCATACTACGCCGATCGGGATCGGAACGATAACCGTTATGGCGGAGAGCGCAACACTAATCGTGATCGAAAAGGCTCCTCGCGCTATCAAGATCGTAATGAGCGTGGTGAGGGGCGTTCGTTTGACGAAAATCGCCAGGGACGTTATGGGGATCGTCGCAATAATAACGGCAATCGTCGTGAGGGTGGTCGCTATGGGGATCGCCGAAAAGGGTATCAAAATTATGATGCAAACAATTATCCCCGTTTTGATGCTCCGAAGCAGACCGGTGCTATTCGCCTAAACCGCTTTATTGCCAATTCAGGGATCTGTTCCCGTCGAGAGGCCGACGATCTGATTACGGCTGGAGTAGTAAGCGTGAATGGTAAGATTGTCTCAGAACTGGGCACCAAAGTCAATCCGGGTGATGAAGTTCGTTTCAATGGCGAAATCATTCGCGGTGAGAAGCTGGTCTATATTTTGATGAATAAACCCAAAGGATATGTCACCTCATTGGAGGACCCGCATGCAGACAAAACGGTTATGGATCTGATCAAAGATGCTTGCACGGAACGGGTGTATCCGGTGGGACGTCTTGATAAGAACAGTGTCGGTGTATTGCTGATTACCAATGATGGGGAGTTGACCCGTCAGTTGACCCACCCCAGTTACAAGAAAAGCAAGATCTATCAGGTAACATTGGATAAATCCTTGACCGAAGAGGATATGCAACGTATTGTTGACGGTATCGAGTTGGAGGATGGGATGATTTATGCCGATGAGGTTAGCTATGTAAACGGCTCCCGTAAAGAGATCGGTATTGAAATCCATTCGGGCCGTAACCGTATTGTACGTCGTATTTTTGAATCATTGGGATATTCGGTTCAGAAACTCGATCGCGTCTATTTTGCAGGTCTGACCAAGCGGGGCTTGAAACGTGGTGCATGGCGCTTCCTGAGTCCACAAGAGGTGTCGATGCTGAAGAGCGGAGAGTATGAATAGCAAATATTTTCACAAATATTTTTGCATAAAAAGGAATTTCCCTTTATCTTTGCCCCCACAAACTCAGTAATATGGTTCTCTAGCTCAGTTGGTAGAGCACGACACTCTTAATGTTGGGGTCGTGGGTTCGAGCCCCACGGGGACCACATAAACCCGGTGATCATTCGATTGCCGGGTTTATTGTTTTTTGGGGTGTGTGGTGTATGTTCATTTCGTGGAGCTCGAGGTGCGTTCCCCTTTTTCTCCCTCTTCTTTTCTTATTCAATCTTATATCATCAACTTTGTTTTGCTTTTCTTGGTGTGGTGATCGGATATTGTCCAGTAACCGTGCATTTCCGTCGATCAGTTGATGAGAAAATAAAGGCTGTGGATTGCTCCTACAAGATACCTGTCACACAGATGGTCAAGGCTTGAAGTGGCTTGATTCGTATGGAGCTTTATGACATGATTTTATCCACGATCAGACACATAAATATTAGCGTGCTATGCTGGAAAATCGCAAAAATCTCATGGTCGGATCTTGTTTTATAACCTTCAGCCTGTAGTAATCACTATGCATGATTGCCGGTGCTTTGTTGAGTATTAATCAAAGTAGAGCAAATGCTTTTATGGCTCTGTCGATTGAATCGGTATTAGGTCGTATGGAGCAGCAAAAAGTTGTACCGGCCCAAGTAACCCTGAGGTTTGCAACGGTTCAAATGGACGGTGAGAATTGACACGACACCAAGTACCGCGTTGTGAGGTCGGAAGTTGGCTGTCTCCGATTAAACGATTTACCCATGTGTTCACCACTTCGATACAAAGTTCGTTGCGACCCTCTTTTACCCAATCAGTTACGTCGAGCTGATATGGCGGCGTCCATACTCCCCCTGCATAATGGTCGTTAATATAGACTTTGGCCATGGCGGAGAGTGCCCCTAAATCCAGTATGATGCGTTGCTCTTTGGGATATTGCGCCAAACTGAAACCGGTGCGATACGTAGCCGTTCCAGAATAAAAGCGGATCGAATCGTTCTCCATACGATTCCATGCCAGTAGACGTGCTAAAGTAATAGGTTGTTCAGGGCCTCGCATTTGTGGATCGAAAGTGACATTCCAGGGGCCACTCACTACATTGAGAAGTTGTAGATCGGGATAATTCTGTCCAGAAGTGGATGCTTGTTTTCTCGATGCATGTGAAGCTTTGGCCGATGCTTTGGCTGGTTTAGCCGGATCCGCAAAGACTACGAATACACTTTCATTGCGATCCAATTTCAACGGTACGGTGGTTGTCCCATTCGAACTGGTAAAATCGGGTAACAGACGAATTGTCCCACTCGTTGGAGACCATAACTCAGGTTGTTTGCCCTCTACCCGAAAGGTCGGTGAAAACTGAATCGGCTTGTCCCCTTGGTTGGTCAGGAAATAGATGTCAAACTCTCCGGAGTGACGATGCACATAGCGCACTGGAGTTTTTTCGGGAAGTTGACAGTCGGGAGGACACTCCATCAATGCAAAAGCCTCTGTCAGTGTCATGCCGTTTAGGATCATCCCTGCTCCACACCGGGCAAAACGTACCTCTGTACCATCAACACCTTGCCACAATTCCGCTGCCAGTTCCGTAACTGCCGCATCAGCAGCCGGCTGGTTCTGCATGCTGGGAGAATGGGTTGGAGGTGGTCCTAACACAACGCCGCCAGCAGCGACTAAATCCCGGATCTTGCGTAACAATTCGGGGCGCATGGTTTCAATTTTGGGCAGTACCAAAATGCGATATTGTGTGCCGTTAGGGAGTGTAAACATACCGTTTTCGACCTGCAGATCCCGTTCAATTACCTCTGCATTGATGTAGTCGAACTGATAACCTGTGGGCAGTGGAGGGTCTGTTGGTCCGGTCATTTTCGGAGTTCCCTCGCCAATGTAGTAGGCAACATCGGCAACGTTGAGCCCTTGCTGCAACATGAAATTACAGCGACGCAGGTACGTAGTGAAGAGATCCAGTTGTGAGAACCAGGTGTTGTTCCGATTGAATTCGGTGCCGAACCATGCGTTGTTGCCCGGTTGGATATCATTGGGTTGTGAGATGTAAACATGCAGAATGTTGTCATTCACCCCTTCTGTTGCAAAGCGGTCTGCTCGTCGTTTGAGTTCAGCCGGATGTAATTCAAATTCTTTTCCTGAGGAGGTAAATGATTCAGCCGATATGCGGTTTTTTCCATAAATGTGCCCGCATGATGATGCCGCACGAACCTCCATGCTCCCTAAATCACCTCCGGACCAAAATTCGCCACTGACATGATCGGCCAGACCTCCATATTGTAAAAATTCGCCGGGGAAGCCCCAATGTCCGTAATTTTCCATCCACAGTTCCAATCCATACCGGTGACAGCGATCCCGTAAGGCTCCTACGTAATTCTGTGCTAGGCAGTCAGCAACGAGTCGCCGTACATCCCATAAAAAACGGTCCGAAACTTTTGCTGATCCGACCACATAGCCGAAATAGGCAGGCAGATAGGGCGTCGGGTCGTATCCATAGCGCTTTTGGAACATGTCAATGAAGTTGTCGGTAAAATTGGTGCTGCCGGCTTCATAACTGTCGATCACTACGGTTTTAAATGTGCGACGCTCTTTGGCTGGAATGCGTTGGAGAATCTGCCCAATAAAGCGGTCGAAATGGGCTTCGGCCAAAGACCGGTCCATCTTGTCGATCTCCAGTCCGGTAGCTTCGGGTGCTGCAGGGCTGTTGGTAACGCCGGTCGGCAACATCCCCATCCGTAAAATAACCCACTCTCCATCGGGGACATTCCAAGTCAAAGTTCCGTCAGGTGTCATGTATTGGGAGATGTCCTCAACGCTGTACGGTGAAATGGCCAGGCTCGTATCATTGCATGCTGTGGAGATCGGTTCCCATCGGTAAGTATCCCAGGCGGCTAATGGTGCCGGATACATCTTGGCTAACGTTTTGGTATCGTAACTGTCGATGCGAGAGGAGGCTGACAACTCAATTCGTTTTAAAACACTCTCCTTCCCAATGTTTTGAAGAATGATTCTGAAAACAGATGATGAAACTTCGGGAAACGCCTTGATGATAGGGGCATCTCGGTCAAAGCCGACCTGGACAGATTCAGTTCTGCGGCGATCGATATCAAATTCACAGATTGTATGGTATTCGCCTCTTTCTTCTACTTGTAATTGACACTTGGCTTCGAGAGAGATTGTGTCTGGATACAAAATCAATGAACGTGCAGTGAAAGGCTGTGAAGCTGTCAGATCGAAGGTGTAGGTTTGACCGGCGGATAGCGTGACACGAGTATTCGTATCGCCATCTGTCAGATACTTTGCGTTGGGGAGCTCAGGCTGTGAGGTGATCTCAGCTGCCATGGTTACATCGTAGTCGGCAGGCATTGGGTAGGCAATGACCCGGACATCCTGAAAATTATCGCCCGGAATCGGTAGCCGTTCCGTCAATCGTTGTGGCCCCTTGACACGGGTTTCCGACATGGCTAAATAGCGCATCGACTCTTGGGGACGAACCCATGGCCCTCCCGATTGACTCCATCCTGGGGAGTTAAAAATGCCGATCTCAATGTCCAACTCTCCCGCGCGTTTCAGCGCTGTGCGCAGAATCTTCCACCACTCGTCTGAGCCGAACTGCACCATGCTGTCCGAGGTGTAACCCTCCCAGATATTGCCGATGTATGCCCGACCGATACCGGCCTTTTTCATCGCTTCGAGGTCCTTAATGACCCCTTCACGGCTCAGGTGGTTCGGCATCCAGTACCAATAGACTCCTACACGTATTGAGTCGGGAGGTGTGAGAAATCCAGCCTCTAGACTCTGATGGGTCAGAGGTTCCGGCTTGGATTTGGATTGACCGCTGCAGGCGAAGATCAAAGTCCCGGTCAACAGAAATGCCGTTATGCGAAGCAGTCGTGTGAACATCTGAGTGGAGTTAAGTTTTATTTTTCGGTAGAGGTGTGGAATTCACCGGCCTGCGATACCTGAGCAGTTACAGCTGCCCCATCGCCATATTGCAGACGACTGTAGTGCAGCGAAGGTGATTCGATGAAGGAGCCGAGTCCGTACTCTTCCCAGCGTCCATCGACTTGGCTAATCGTCTCCGGCGATGAAGCCACCACATTAGGCCATTGTCGTGCAAAACCATTGATCCCATCTGCTTTACAGCGACAATCGAAAAGTGCGATGCCCTCTTGGATTGTCACATCGCGCGATGGATCGCAGTCCGAAGAGGCGATCCAGAGCAGCTCTTCCGCTTTTAAATATTTAGCCTCTTCATCCAGAAGCAGAACGTATTTTACACCTTCAACACTGTTGTCTTTTAAGAAGGCGAATACGTCTGGAGTGGATCCGCGTTGAGCAAACAGCACCAGCGCTCGCCAGGCGTCAAACAGCGAACAATCCACATCGGTAATTCCGTAGTTTAAGTCGAAAGGATATGGTAGTTGGGCCGATTCGAGTGGAGCGGAGAGATCGACGCCAGTGGTATCGAACAGCAGCTTGCCGCCCAGTCCCATTTCAGGAGCTGCATGATCCAGCACATCGAGCGGTCCGCGCGAAAACATCAATGCGTCGGGAATGTGGATCCGTTTCAGCAGATCGGCCAACAGTTTCGGATCCCGAACCGAACGTTCTGTGGAGGTGACGACCATGAATTTATTAAACATCATCTGTCCGGCCCCCCAGAGTGAGTTGGCCACCTTGAGTGCCTGACCGGCGTAGTCGGTGTGAATATTGACCACTGCAATGTTGTGAGCGACACCGGCGGTTGGCATCCAAAGATCGCGAACTTCCGGCAGCATGGCTGCTCGGATCGGAGCCAGAAAAATCTTTTCGGTCGCTTTGGCGATATATGCATCCTCCTGAGGTGGGACGCCGACGATGGTGGCGGGATAAACAGCATCTTGTCGGTGAGTAATAGCTGTCACATGGAACAGTGGATAGCGGTCCTCCAATGAATAGAAGCCGGTATGATCGCCGAAAGGCCCCTCTATTACCTTCTCTTCCGAAGGATCGACGTAACCTTCGATAACGAAATCGCAATCGGCCGGAACCCGCAGATCGTTGGTCAGACATTTGACCAGCTCGACCGGCCGCCCCCGTAAGAAACCGGCCAGCAGGTATTCATCCACGTTGTCGGGCATCGGTGCTGTAGCGGCATAGGTATAGACCGGATCTCCTCCCAAACAGACGGTGACAGGCATGTGCTGCCCTAACCGTTTGTAGGCGCGGTAGTGTCGTTCGCCGGTTTTGTGCAGGTGCCAGTGCATGCCGGTTGTTTGTGGGGAGAAGATCTGCATACGGTACATTCCTGTATTGCGCAGTCCCGTGTCTGGGTCAATTGTATGCACCAGAGGTAGGGTGATGAAACGTCCTCCGTCCTGAGGCCAGCACTTGAGTATTGGAAGTTGCCCGAGATCTGCTGCTTCACCTTGTAACACCACTTGTTGGCAAGCTCCCCGTCCCTTGATTTCACGCGGTAGCCAGCGTGCCATCTGTCCCAAAAGCGGCAGCATGCGCAATTTGTCGATGAAATTGGGTTTTGGAGAGGTCAGGCCTGCAAACAGCTCCTCGATTCGGGAGGTGAGGCTATCCAGCGACTCCACGCCTAAAACCATCGCCATACGTCGATCTGACCCCATCATGTTGGTCAGAACCGGAAATGGAGTTCCGGTTTGTTCGAACAGCAGGGCACGCCCGCCCCCGGGACGTTTTGATTCCCGATCGGTCAGTTCACAAATCTCTAATTGACTGTCGACAGGAGTGGTAATTCTGACAAGTTCCCCTGCTTGCTCCAGGGCGGTGATATATTCTCTTAGGTTTTTGTACATAGTTATGTTTCGAGCGAATCCGACGCAACAAATGTTTGAGTTATTGTGCCGATGTTGTATCCATGCCGGCTACGCGCTCCGGATCGGATGTTGCCGAGGTGGTCGCAGCACTGTCGGATCTGTTCTTCATAAAGGATTCGACCATTTTTTTATTGTCTGCCAAAGCTTCCAGTCCAAACATGTGTTTACCGTATTTATATCCTGCGGCATCGTATAAACGTACCAAAGCGTGCATGCGGTTGCTGAAATCCGGGTAATCTTTCTCTCCATAGCTCCAACCCACTTCGGCAATGGCGGCCAAACGTGGAAGAGTCATGTATTCCAAGTGATCGAGTCCCCAAATGTATTCGCTCCAGAGATTGGCCTGCACCCCGAGAATGTATTGTTGTTCTTCTGCATTCAAACCGGCATAGGGGTCGAGTTTGTATACGCTGTCGATGGTAAGTACATTGCCAAAAGCCATCGGTTCTCCTACGGTATCTGGTGTCTGGTAGTAGTCGAGGTAGCAGAATGTGTAGGGTGACATGACTACGTGGTTGCCATGTTTGGCTGCCTCGATACCGCCTGTTGTACCTCGCCATGACATGACAGCCGCATTTTTCGAAAGATCGCCGCCTTCGAGAATCTCGTCCCATCCGAGTACCTGACGCCCCTTTGAACTCAGGAACTTGTCGATCCGGTGTACGAAATAGCTTTGCAGTTCTGTTTCGTTTTTGAGGTGTTCATCGCGTATCCGTTTCTGGCAGTACGGGCACTCTTCCCAACGATCTTTCTGACATTCATCACCACCAATGTGGATATATTCTGAGGGGAAAAGATCCATCACTTCGGTCAAGACATCTTCCAAGAAGAAGAAGGTGCTGTCTTTACCGGCACAGAAAGCATCCGGTTGGATGCCGTACAGAGTGGCTACTTTGTAATCTTTGCCGATGCATCCCAGATAAGGATAGGCTGCAAGTGCTGCTGTGGCGTGCCCCGGCATTTCGATTTCGGGAATAACCGTAATGAAACGATCTGCAGCATATTGAACAATATCACGGATCTGATCCTGGGTGTAGTAGCCACCGTATGGACGTTCGTCGTATTTGCGCTCCGGATCGAAATAGACATGCGAAAGCAGATCCTTTTCGCGTATAGAACCAATTCGGGTCAGTTCAGGGTATTTTTTGATCTCGATGCGCCATCCCTGATCATCGGTCAAGTGCCAGTGGAACTGGTTGATCTTATGCATCGCCAGCAGATCGAGGTACTCCTTGACCTCGTCAACCGTGAAAAAGTGGCGGCAGGCATCGAGCATGGCTCCACGATAAGCAAAATGGGGCTGATCGGTGATTTCGATCGCAGGCAGTTCGATAACACAGGCCCGTTCCCCTTGTAAAGCTTCGGCAGGCAGCAGTTGGCGAAGGGTTTGGAATGCGTAAAATACACCGGCAGGAGAACCTCCTGCAATATCAATCGACTCGGGTCGGATCGTTAAACGATACCCTTCGGCTTCAAGAGAATCTTCGATCCAGACATTGATTGCTTTATCCTGTTTTACGGAGGCTTGTACCGCTTTTAACGATTTGCCCAAAGAGGGTTCAACCACACCATTGAAAAAATCCACTGAACGCATCAACATGGAATCATTGGCCAACAGCCGGATTTTCGTGTGCCGATTCAAATCGAAGGTGCCGTCGAGGAGCTGTTCCGAGACCGGTTTAGGGACGATTCCTACTAGATCGGTTTTGGTGATTCGTTTGCCGCACGAAACGCACAACAGCGTCATACAACACCATAGAAGTAGATTTTTCTTCATGATTGTTCGGTTTAAAGATTAGGTCGTTAGATTAGTTCGGTATTTGCGAGGTTTTTTGTAGGCTAGCATGGCATGGTTGCGTGTACAAATCTGGCACGATAAGCCCTTTTTAGCTCCTTTACAAAAATACCCACAATAAGACAAATATACATTTTTTCAAATAAATAGCTATGAATCGTTTCGCTAAAGAAAATAAAAAGAGATGGATGGCCATTTGTTAATAAAAAAACAGTAACTTTGAGGGCTTGTATTATCCAGACAATTCGATAACTTTTCAAATAATTCATTTTTATTATGGCAAATAATAAGGAAGAAAAGCTGTTTGAACAGTTTCCTCCCGTTACCACCGAGCAGTGGGAGGCAGCGATTACAGCTGACCTGAAAGGAGCCGATTACGAGCGTAAACTCGTATGGAGAACGGCCGAGGGTTTCAATGTCCGTCCCTACTACCGTGCCGAAAATCTCAAGGATGTAGCTTTCTTGGGAAGTAAATGCGGAGAGTTCCCGTATGTTCGCGGTATCAAAAAGGACAATAACTGGCAGATCCACCAGACTATCGTAGTGGAATGCCCGAAAGAGGCTAATGCTGAAGCTACTCGTGTTTTGACCAAAGGCGCTGAATCAATCGGATTCTGCATCGCCAACAAAGAGTTCTCAGCTGCCGATTTGGATACCCTGTTGCAGGGAATTTCACTGAAAACCACTGAACTGACCTTCTGCGGTTGCGGTGCAATGACTGTTGCAGAGTTGTTTACTGACAAGCTCGCTGCATCGAACCTCGATCCTGAAGAGGTGAAAGTGAACTTCGTTCTCGATCCGATCATCAACAAATTGACCCTGAAAGGTAAATTGGGTTGCAAAGAGGGTGCTCCGAAAGCCTTCTCGAAGATCGCCGATCTGATCAAAAAGGTTCCTCAGTACAAACGTGTACGTTTCATTGGCGTGAATGGCCAGCAGTTCAACAGCTGCGGTTCAACCATCGTACAGGAATTGGCCTTTACCCTGGCTGTTGGCCACGAATACGTGGTTAAATTGATGGAGCAGGGTCTTACCATCGATCAGGTGGCTCCTTCAATCCGCTTCACCATGTCCATTACGGCCAACTACTTCATGGAGATCGCCAAGTTCCGTGCTGCTCGCATGTTGTGGGCAAACATCATGGCCGCTTACAACCCGACCCGTGGTTGCGCCAGCAAAATGAAGGTTCACGCTGTGACCTCAAAATGGAACATGACCGTTTACGATCCGTATGTGAACATGTTGCGTGGTACTACTGAGGCAATGAGTGCTGCCATCGCAGGTGTGCACTCGATCGAAGTACGTCCGTTCGATGAGGCTTACGAAAAACCGACCGAGTTCTCATCTCGTATTGCTCGTAACGTTCAGCTGTTGCTGAAAGAGGAGTCTCACTTCAACCAGGTTTGTGATGCTGCCGGTGGATCTTACTATATCGAAAATCTGACCGCTTCAATTGCAGAGCAGGCTTGGAAACTGTTTAAAGAGGTTGAGGATAAAGGTGGTTATATCGCTGCATTCGAGGCTGGATTTATTCAGGATCAGGTGGAGGCTTCTGCTGCCAATAAAGATAAAAACATTGCTACCCGTCGTGAATCATTGCTGGGTACCAACCAGTTCCCGAATTTCTTGGAGGTAGCTGCTCCGGAAATTACCACCGAGACTGTAACACCATGCGATAAAGCTGTCTGCTGCCGTACCGGTCAACCGGTTGAAGGCGGTGTACGTCCATTGCGTCCATATCGTGGAGCTATGGCGTTCGAGCAGATGCGTCTGAGCGTTGACCGCAGCGGTAAAGAGCCTAAAGCCTTTATGTTGACTTGCGGTGCATTGGCATTTGCCCGTGCTCGTGCACAGTTCTCTTGCAACTTCTTCGCTTGCGCTGGTATCCGCGTACAGGATAATACCTACTTCAAGAGCCTCGAAGAGGGTGTTAAAGCCGCTCTCGATTCGAAAGCTGATATCGTGGTACTCTGCGCATCGGATGACGATTATGCAACCCTCGCTCCTGAGGCTTACAAGATGATCGGTGATAAAGCGATCTTCGTTGTGGCTGGCGCTCCGGCTTGCATGGCCGACCTCGAGGCACAGGGAATCAAGAACTTCATCCACGTGAAATCGAACGTACTGGAGACACTGAAGTATTACCTTAAAGAACTGGGTATCTAATCCCGAAGAGAATTATGAGAGCAAAATTTTCAGATTTGACATATGAAGGCACTCCGGCTAAGAGCTGCTGCAGTGCTAAAGCGGGGGAAGCTCAGCCTTGGGAAACCCCTGAACATATTACCGTCAAAGGTACCTATACGGCAGAAGACCTCGAAGGGATGGAACACCTGAACTATGCAGCAGGTATCGCCCCCTTCTTGCGTGGTCCCTATAGTACCATGTATGTGATGCGTCCCTGGACCATTCGTCAGTATGCAGGTTTCTCAACCGCTGCCGAATCCAACGCATTCTATCGTCGTAACCTGGCCTCTGGTCAGAAAGGTCTTTCTGTGGCATTCGACTTGGCTACACACCGTGGTTACGATGCAGACCATCCTCGTGTAGTAGGTGACGTCGGTAAAGCCGGTGTTTCTATCTGCTCGGTTGAGGATATGAAGGTCCTCTTCGACGGTATTCCATTGAACAAAATGTCGGTATCCATGACTATGAATGGTGCCGTATTGCCCGTTTTGGCTTTCTACATCGTAGCCGGTTTGGAACAGGGTTGCACCCTCGACCAGCTCAGCGGTACGATCCAGAACGATATTCTCAAAGAGTTCATGGTGCGTAATACCTATATCTACCCGCCTGAATTCTCAATGCGTATCATTGCCGATATCTTCGAATATACCTCGAAGAACATGCCTAAGTTCAACTCGATCTCTATTTCGGGTTACCACATGCAGGAGGCAGGTGCAACCGCTGATATCGAGTTGGCCTACACGTTGGCAGACGGTCTGGAGTACCTCCGTACCGGTGTGAATGCAGGTATGAGCGTAGATGCTTTTGCTCCGCGTCTCTCCTTCTTCTGGGCTATCGGTATGAACCATTTCATGGAGATTGCTAAAATGCGTGCCGCTCGTCTGTTGTGGGCTAAGATCGTTAAACAGTTCGATCCGAAGAACCCCAAATCACTGGCTTTGCGTACACACTCGCAAACTTCAGGTTGGTCACTTACCGAGCAGGATCCGTTCAACAACGTTGCTCGTACCGCCATCGAGGCTATGGGTGCTGCTCTGGGTCACACCCAGTCACTGCACACCAATGCATTGGATGAGGCAATTGCACTGCCGACCGACTTCTCTGCACGTATCGCACGTAACACTCAGATCTATATCCAGGAAGAGACCAACGTATGCCGTTCAGTCGATCCATGGGCAGGTTCATACTACGTAGAGAGCCTTACTAACGAGATCGTTCACAGAGCATGGGCATTGATTCAGGAGGTTGAGAAGTTGGGTGGTATGGCCAAAGCTATCGAAACCGGTATTCCTAAGATGCGTATTGAAGAGGCTGCGGCCCGCAAACAGGCTCGTATCGACTCAGGTATCGACACCATTGTCGGTATCAACCGTTATCGCCTGGACAAAGAGGATCCGATCGATATTCTGGCTGTGGACAACACTGCAGTTCGCGAATCTCAGATCAAACGACTCAAAGAGTTGCGTGCTAACCGTGACGAAGCGAAAGTTAAAGCAGCTTTGGCTGCCATTACCGAATGTGTTCGCACCAAGAAAGGCAACTTGCTGGAGTTGGCTGTAGAGGCTGCGAAAGTTCGTGCTACGCTGGGTGAGATCTCAGACGCATGCGAAGAGGTAGTTGGCCGTTACAATGCCGTTATTCGTTCCATTTCAGGTGTATATTCAGCAGAAGTGAAAGACGACGCTAAATTTGCCGAAGCTAAGGCTTTGGCCGAAAAATTTGCTAAGAAAGAGGGTCGTCAGCCTCGTATCATGATCGCTAAACTGGGTCAGGATGGTCACGACCGTGGTGCTAAAGTGGTTGCTACCGGTTATGCCGATATCGGATTCGATGTGGATATGGGTCCGTTGTTCCAGACTCCGGCTGAGGCTGCTAAACAGGCTGTCGAAAATGACGTTCATGTCGTAGGTGTATCGTCTTTGGCTGCCGGCCACAAGACGTTGGTACCTCAGATTATCGAAGAGCTCAAGAAATTGGGCCGTGAAGATATTGTGGTAATCGTTGGTGGTGTCATCCCTCACCAAGACTACGACGATCTGTACAAGGCCGGTGCTGCCGCTATCTTCGGCCCTGGTACTCCGATCGCTACCGCTGCCATCAAGATCCTCGAAATCCTGTTGGGTGAGTAATTTGAATGCTATCGACTCCATGAGAGTCGTCAAAGGGAGCGTCATTGACGCTCCCTTTTTTGTTAGTTTACCTTGTTGTCGTGCTATGCGGAAATGAATCTGTTGACTTAGTCAAAATGTTGGGTTGATAGCTCGACAAAGCATGGCCTGAAGCGCTTTTGTCCGATATATGTATTGAATGAAATCCTGTATGGAAAAGTTTTACTCTCGGAACTCCCTCTCCCCCAAAAAAAAGTCTATTGCGGTTGTGGGGAAATTATCAGTTGCCAGCCTGTGGCGCATGATCGATTATCAAGAAAATATTTTCTTGAAGTTTTGGTGCAGTGTCAGATTATATTGTGGGTAATATTTACCAATAGTTATTTATAGAGGCTATTTCAGGAAAATTTAGCACTAAAAAGGCTTTTTAAAGTAGTTTGTGGGGCAGAATTGGCGATTGTGTCAAGAAGTTGGTGTCATTTTATTGAATGACGCTTGCAGATAATGAATTAATGTGTATCTTTGTACCCGCAACGGTCGAAGACTGTTTTGCCCGGATGGCGGAATTGGTAGACGCGTTGGTCTCAAACACCAATGGAGCGATCCGTGCCGGTTCGATCCCGGCTCCGGGTACAATGGAAAGAGTTAAGTATTGAATAATCAATCACTTAACTCTTTTTATTTTTGAGGTTGTTCCCAAATTGTTCCCAATGATTCTGTATCAAACTGACTTTAGGAGTTTGTGATATTTTTCAATAAGTCTTGTACTGCTGGGCTATTTTCGAATAACAACTCATTCAAAAGAGGAGAATAACATTGCTTTGTTAATCTTTGATTGACAGACCTATAGATAAAATGTAAGGCTAAAATTTAATTCTAATGATTCTCCAAAAAATGAAATGGATACAGTAAAATTAATTACCTTTGACAGAAGATTATAATGGATATGTCAAGGATTCTGATTATAGATGACGAGAGGCAACTACGCAAATTATTGGCTCGCATCATAAGTCTTGAAGGTTATGAAGTTCTCGAGGCCGACGATTGCACCCACGGCATGAAAATGCTCTCGCAATATGATTTCGAAGTCGTATTGTGCGATGTCAAGCTGCCCGATGGCAATGGGGTCGAGCAGGTAAGCAAAATAAAGCAAGCAGCGCCTTTAACCGAGGTAATCCTGCTCACGGCCTATGGCAATATTCCCGATGGCGTACAGGCCATTAAGAACGGTGCTTTCGACTACATCACAAAAGGCGACGATAACAATAAGATCCTGCCGCTTTTGAGCCGTGCAGTCGAAAAATCCGAACTGCAGAAACGATTGGCCAGATACGAAACAAAAAACTCGGCCGAATACTCCTTTGACCGCATCATAGGCTCTTCTACTGCCATGCGCCAGGCCGTAGAGCTGGCACGGAAAGTGGCCGGAAGCGATACATTTGTACTTCTCACCGGCGAAACGGGAACCGGCAAGGAGGTCTTTGCCAATGCCATCCACCATGCCAGCGCACGTGCCAAAGAGGCTTTTGTCGCCGTAAACTGTTCTGCTTTTGCCAAAGAACTGCTCGAAGGCGAACTCTTCGGGCACAAGGCGGGAAGTTTTACCGGTGCCAACAAAGATAAAAAAGGATTACTGGAGGAGGCCGACGGCGGCACATTGTTCCTTGACGAAATAGGTGAAATGCCGATAGATCTGCAGGCCAAGCTGCTGCGTGTACTCGAAAACGGCGAATTCCTGAAAATCGGCGAGACACGTCCCAAACGTGTCAACCTGCGTGTAATTGCCGCCACGAACCGAGACCTTGAAAAGGAAATCGCACAAGGGAATTTCCGTGAAGACCTATATTTCCGGCTGTCCGTCTTCCGTATCCACCTTCCCGCATTAAATGAACGTTCGGAAGATATCGAAGAGTATATACGTTTCTTCGTCGATCAATTTACCCGTAAGATGGGTAAACGGATCGATCGGATCGACAAGGAATATATTACGGCCATGAAGCAGCACGTGTGGCACGGTAATGTACGCGAATTCAGGAATGTCGTCGAACGCAGCCTGATCATGACCGACGGAAACACGATTACCATCGACGCCTTGACGCCCGACTTCAAAATGGCTCAGCAGGCAGATGCGTCCGACTCGCTCGCCCTGGAAGATATCGAACGCAAGCATATCCTGAAAGTTATGGAATACACGCGCGGCAACAAGGCCGAGGCGGCCCGTTTGCTGGGGATAGGCATCGCTACTTTATATCGCAAGCTGGAGAATTATGGCATAAAATAGTCTTCACCCTATCATTTTGAGAAAGGAGGCTTATCATATTGATAAGCCTCCTTTCTTTTTTATTTTTCCGCCATCCATCAACGCTCTATCAATCAATACAATAAATACATGATAAAGATTTTGGCATACGGTTCGCAATACTATGGTACAAACTTAAAATACAAAAGCAATGAATGGATGGGAAACGGCATGTGTAATGATTCTGGCCGGATTTGTATTGTATCTGTTTGTGCATATGGTAGTTTGCTTCGTGGAAAGGTTAAGCGGCTGCAAAAGGAACGGAATCAAATGGTAACTGTAAAATAAAAAATGATGAATGTAATTTTAATGTTTTTGGCCATGTTGGCTTTGGGTGCATTGTGCTGCTGGTTCTACTACAAATGTGTTGACTGGTTCGAAAAAATCTAAAATTCGTAATACAATGTTCATTGGACTTATGATATTGAGCATGCTTGTATTCATCTACCTTATGTATGTGCTCATTAAACCCGAAAAATTCTAAGCGTAAAACCATTTACAAAAACGCAAAAAATGAATACCGAAATTTCAGGCATAATTCTGCAATGGGTCGCTTTGGTGGTTCTGAGCTATCCGCTTGGACGGTACATTGCCAAAGTATACCGTGGGGAGCCTACGTGCCTTGACTTCATGGCCCCCGTCGAGCGATGGATATACAAATTATGTGGAATCCGTCCCGATGAAGAGATGAACTGGAAACAGTTCCTGAAAGCATTGCTTACCGTAAACGCATTCTGGTTTGTTTGGGGAATGGTGCTGCTAGTCTGCCAAGGCTGGCTGCCGCTTAACCCGGACGGGAATGGAGGACAATCGCCCGACCTTGCGTTCAATACGACAATAAGCTTTATGGTAAACTGCAACCTTCAGCACTACAGCGGGGAATCGGGCCTCACCTACTTTACGCAACTGTTTGTCATCATGCTCTTCCAGTTTGTCACCGCAGCATGCGGCATGGCGGCACTTGCCGGTATCATGGCGGCACTTGCTGCGAAAACGACACGTACCATAGGCAACTTTTGGGTTTTCATGACCCGAAGCGTAACGCGCATCCTGCTGCCGCTCTCCCTGCTCGTGGGCATTTTGCTGATAGTAAACGGAGTGCCGATGTCGTTTGACGGCAGACAAACGATCACAACGCTTGAGGGCAATGAACAGGCAATCAGCCAGGGACCGACGGCCGCCATAGTTCCCATCAAGCAACTCGGTACGAACGGCGGCGGATACTTCGGAACAAACTCATCGCACCCGCTTGAGAACCCCAACGCATTCACAAATATACTGGAATGCTGTGCCATTATGATTCTGCCGATGGCCATGGTGTGGGCCGTAGGATTTTATATCCGCCGTCGGAAATTGGCTGCGTGGATTTATGGAGTTATGCTCTTTGCCTTTACGGCTGGCATATGCGTGTCCGTTCCACAGGAGATGGGAGGCAATCCGCAGATTGACAAAATGGGCATAGCGCAAGATCTGGGCTCGATGGAGGGCAAGGAGGTACGTATCGGTTCGGCAGCCTCGGCCATGTGGGGCATGGTAACAACCGCTACTTCCAACGGATCGGTAAACTCGATGCACGACAGCCAGACTCCTCTCAGCGGATTGCTGCAAATGCTCAACATGCAGATTAACTGCTGGTTCGGAGGAGTCGGCGTCGGCTGGATGAACTACTTTGCCTTTCTGATCATCGCCGTATTCATCAGCGGCCTGATGGTGGGACGTACACCCGAGTTCCTCGGCAAGAAGGTGGAAGCCCGCGAAATGAAAATCGCGACACTGGTTGTGCTCATGCACCCGCTACTGATACTGGTCGGGACAGGCATCGCTTCGGCCATAGCTGCAAACAATCCGGGAATCGGGTGGCTCAACAACCCCTCGTTTCACGGATTGAGCGAGATGCTATATGAATACACCTCTTCGGCCGCAAACAACGGATCGGGATTCGAAGGTTTGGCCGACAATACGCCATTCTGGAATATTTCAACTGGTATTGTCCTGATCATGGGGCGTTTCTTCCCCATCATAGGACAGGTTGCCATTGCCGGACTGCTCGCATCGAAGAAGTATGTTCCGGAAAGTGCCGGCACGTTGAAAACGGATACGTTTACCTTCTCGCTGATGACGTTTGTGGTGATCATTATTGTGGCGGCACTCTCGTTCTTCCCGGCCCTGGCACTGGGCCCCATAGCCGACTATTTAAGTTTTTAATCGAACGATAACAAGATGAAAAAGCAAATAAACAATACACTGTTTGACAAACAGTTGCTGAAAACGAGTTTCGTGGAATCTTTCCGAAAACTCGACCCGCGGAAAATGATCAAGAACCCGATCATGTTCACCGTGGAGGCAGTAACGTCCGTAATGCTGCTGTTGCTGGTCTATATTGCTGTCTCGGGCGACAATTCGCAAGGATCGTTCTGGTACAATCTGGTTGTATTTGCGGTTTTACTGCTAACTGTTCTGTTCGCCAATTTTGCCGAAGCAATTGCCGAGGCTCGCGGTAAGGCGCAGGCGGATTCACTCCGCAAGACAAGAGAGGAAACGCCTGCAAAACTGGTCACAGGGAATGGCAGGACCAAAACCGTAAGCAGCTCGGAATTGAAGCGCGGAGACGTCTTTGAATGTGTGGCAGGCGATACGATTCCGGCCGACGGCGAGATTATCGAAGGGCTTGCCTCCATCGACGAAAGCGCCATAACGGGAGAATCGGCTCCCGTAATCCGCGAAGCGGGTGGCGACAAGAGTTCGGTGACGGGTGGCACCAAGATCCTTTCCGACCGTATCGTGGTAAGGGTAACTGTCCAACCCGGCGAAAGCTTCCTCGACAAGATGATCGCGCTGGTGGAAGGCTCTTCACGCCAGAAGACCCCCAACGAGATTGCTCTGACCATCCTTCTGGCTGGCTTTACTCTTGTCTTTGTTATCGTATGCGCCACGCTAAAACCATTCGCCGACTACGTCGGGGCCAATATTACGATTGCGGCCTTCATATCGCTGTTCGTATGCCTGATACCCACGACTATCGGAGGCCTGCTGTCGGCCATCGGCATCGCCGGAATGGATCGGGCTCTGCGGGCAAACGTGATCACCAAGTCTGGCAAGGCCGTTGAAACGGCTGGCGACATCGACACCCTGCTGCTGGATAAGACGGGAACCATTACCATTGGAAACCGGAAAGCAACCCGATTTTATCCCGTACAAGGTAACGAGCCCCAATCATTTGTACGCATGTGCGTACTCTCGTCCGTAGCCGACCCTACCCCGGAAGGTAAATCCATTGTAGAGCTCGGCGCCGGGCATGGGGTCCAAGTCGATCCCCTCGAAATGGTAGGCGTACACATGGTTCAGTTTACGGCCGAAACCCGTTGTTCAGGCGTGAACATGCCGGACGGAACCAGAATCCGCAAAGGGGCCACCGAGGCAATCCGTAAGATTGTCACCGATTCAGGACATGACTTCCCGCAGGAGATTGATGGAATAGTACAAAACATTTCGGCCAATGGAGGGACGCCCCTGGTGGTCTGCACCGATGAACAGGTACAAGGGGTAATCGAATTGCAGGACATTATCAAGACCGGCATCCGCGAGCGTTTTGAACGTCTGCGCAAGATGGGTGTAAAGACCGTAATGGTGACAGGCGACAACCCGCTTACCGCAAAATATATTGCAGAAAAAGCTGGCGTTGACGACTTCATAGCCGAAGCCAAACCCGAGGACAAGATGGAATACATCAAACGGGAACAACAGGCCGGGAAACTGGTCGCCATGATGGGCGACGGCACGAACGATGCTCCGGCTCTCGCACAGGCCGATGTGGGCGTAGCCATGAACAGCGGAACACAGGCTGCGAAGGAGGCCGGAAACATGGTCGACCTTGATAACGACCCGACCAAACTGATTGAGATCGTAGAGATTGGCAAACAGCTGCTCATGACCCGCGGAACGCTGACCACGTTCTCCATAGCCAATGACGTGGCCAAATATTTTGCCATTGTGCCGGCACTGTTTATATCCTCGATTCCGTCGTTGCAGGCCCTTAATATAATGCACCTTCATTCACCCGAAAGTGCCATTCTGTCGGCGGTGATATTCAACGCGATTATCATTCCGCTGCTGATTCCGCTGGCACTGCGTGGCGTGACATATAAACCGATCGGGGCATCTGCTCTGCTGCGCCGCAACCTTTTCATCTACGGATTGGGCGGTATCGCCGCCCCGTTCCTGGGAATAAAACTGATAGACATTTTAATTAGTGTATTTTTTTAATTGAAGAACAGTCATGAAAAATTTATGGATATCGCTTAAATTCACCTTGGTGATGTGTGTGATACTCACCATCGGATATGTACTGGTACTGCGCCTGACAGCCACGGTTGCTTCCCCAAATGATGGAGAAGCTCCGGTTGTGGAACTGAACGGGAAAGTTGTAGGTGCAGTCAATGTCGGACAGGCATTCACCGACAGCATCTACTTCTGGGGCCGCCCCTCTGCAGTTGACTATAACGGCGGTGGTTCGGGTGGAAGCAACAAAGGGACCAACAATGCAGAATATCTGGCCGAAGTAGAGGCCCGCATCAATGCCTTTCTGGAGGCACATCCATATCTCGAAAGAAAAGATGTCCCAGCCGAAATGGTTACGGCCAGCGCCTCGGGTCTAGATCCCGACATATCACCCCGCGGAGCCGAGGTACAGATCCGGCGTGTAGCCGAAGCCCGTGGAATGTCGGAAGACCAGGTTCGGAAAATTGTGGAGAAAATCCACCAAAAACCTTGGCTGGGTCTTTTCGGAACATATAAAATAAATGTTTTGAAACTTAACGTCGCTCTTGATGAAGCTCAAAAATGATTAATCAGACTTTGAAGATGCTAATTTTGCTGGAGAATTTTTTTTCTACATGTAATTGAACCGATGTATAACGACACGCGACAAAGTGCTCAGCATTTCCTCGATCTGATTAAACAATCTCATCGAGGCAAGTTTAAGGTCTACATCGGCATGAGTGCCGGTGTAGGCAAAACTTATCGTATGCTGCAAGAAGCCCATCAACTATCCGATTCTGGAGTTGACATCCGGATCGGATATGTTGAAACACACGGGCGGGTGGAGACGGAGGTTTTGGTTGAGGGGCTCACATTAATTCCTCGAAGGAAACTTTTCTATAAAGGGAAGGAACTTGAGGAGATGGATACGCAGACAATCATTAATCAACATCCAGAAATTGTCATAGTAGATGAGTTGGCACATACCAATATCGAAGGGAGTCCGAATCCCAAACGCTGGCAAGACGTCATGCAGATACTGGATGCAGGTATCAGCGTAATCTCTGCCGTCAACATACAGCATTTGGAAGGGATCAATGAGGAAGTACAGACTATTACTGGAGTAGAAATCCAAGAACGTATTCCAGACAGCGTGTTGGCCATGGCTGACGAGGTGGTCAATATCGACTTGACGGCCGATGACCTCATAGAGCGGTTAAAAGCGGGTAAGATTTATCGGTCCGACAAGATAGCATCTGCGTTGGGAAATTTTTTCACGTATGACAACCTGCTTCAGCTAAGAGAATTGGCCCTAAAAGAGGTTGCTATGCGAGTCGAAAAGAAAGTAGAGACTCAGGTCGTTACCGAGGGTAAACTCTATCATGAATATTTGATGGCCGTGATTGACTCCTCCGAGAAACGGGCTCGCCGGGTAATCCGGAAAACAGCCCGCTTGGCAACCCACATGAATGCTGCATTCATTGTATTATATGTCCAGTCAGACAAAGAAGACATGAATCGTATCCCGTTGGCAAACCAACGCTACCTGATCAATAATTTTAATCTTGCGTCGGAACTAGGTGGAGAAGTTGTGCGGGTACATTCCAACCGTTATATTGAAACGATCGTGAATGTATGCCAAAAACGTAAAATCAGTACTGTCTGTATTAGTGTCTCACGGTTTTCACTATATTCGTTGTTTGTAACAGCTCTCAGGTTTCGGTATCTGTTAAATAGACTGGCCAAACTCAATGTGGATTTAATTATTTTATCGTAATGAATATTCGTAACAGACTGACATTAGGTATTGGAGTATTGTTCATACTGATTCTTTTGCTGGGGCTACAGTCGGTCCGATCAGTACGACAACTTTCCGTGGCATCGAAAGACATCCTTGCGGATAACTACAATTCGGCTCATTATGTGGAGGAGATGTTACGCTCTCTGGACCGTTTCTCGCAGGACTCCGCATCGCGAGGCATTTTAATAAGCAGTTTGGAACTTCAGCAACAGAATATTACCGAGGTAAACGAAAAAGAGGTAACTGCAGCACTAACCCAAAAAATCGATGCGCTGACGGATTCCGTTTCCATCACCCAGATCCAGGCGATTCGCGATGACCTCTATCGGATCATGGAGCTGAACATGAATTCGATACGCTCCAAAAGCTCGGATATGGAATCCCGTGCCGAGGGTGCGGTCCAGTGGCTTTCAATCCTCTCCGTATTGTGTATCCTGCTGGCGGCGGTTTTCCTGATTCGCTTCCCGGCTATTATTCTGCGGCCAATTGACAAGCTCAAACAGGGCATAACCCAAATCGCCAACCATAATTACGAAGAACGACTCGATTTCGGCGACAACAAGGAGTTCCGGGCCGTTGCCTCCTCATTCAACGATATGGCCTGCAAGCTGTCGGAATACCGCCGCAGCTCTCTCGACCGACTTATGACCGAGAAGAAACGTATCGAAGCCATCGTAAACAGTCTGCACGAGCCGATCATAGGCCTGGACTCGGAGCGAAACATTCTTTTTATGAATGACGAGGCCTTTTCGATCCTAAACCTCAAACGGGACAATATCATTGGACGCAATGCCGCCGAAATAGCTTTGAACAACGACCTGTTAAGACGGCTCATTCGGGAGGTATACGCGGAAAACGACGGCAACCATGAACATGAACCCCTGAAAATCTATGCGGACAACAAGGAGAGCTATTTCCAGATGGACAATATTCCGCTATACATAAATCCCGTAGGTGAGAGCAGTCAACAGTTCGTCGGCAATCTTATTATTCTGAACAACATTACCAAATATAAGGAACTTGATTCGGCCAAAACGAATTTCATAGCCACCGTATCGCACGAGATGAAAACCCCCATTTCGTCGATATTGATGAGTCTGCAGCTGCTCGGTGACTCACGTCTCGGATCACTCAACGAGGAGCAAACCCAGTTACTGGGCAGTATCCGTGAAAGCAGCGACCGACTGTTGAATATCACAGGCGAATTGCTGAATCTCACCCAGGTAGAATCGGGCAAGCTCACAATAAAGCCCAAAATCGTCAAGCCTATAGAGTTGATAGAATATGCCATAAAGGCCACACAAGTGCTCGCGGAGCGGTTCCTCTGTTTCGTTGAGGTGGAATATCCTGAAAAAATCTCTAAATTGTTTGTTGACAACGAAAAAATAGCTTGGGTTATTACCAATCTACTATCGAACGCAATACACCACTCTCCAGAAAACTCCCGTATTATTATCGGAGCAACACAGCACGACAAGCATGTGGATATTTACGTGCAGGATTTTGGACACGGCATAGATCCCCGTTACCATAAAAGTATCTTTGACCGTTACTTCCGGGTTCCTGGCACCAAAGTTCAAGGAAGCGGATTAGGACTAGCCATATCAAAAGAATTCGTGGAGGCACATGGCGGCACGATTTCAATCGAAAGCGAAATTGGAAAAGGATGTCGATTTACGGTATCACTCCCTGCTTAATTTCAGAGCAAACTGCTTATCTTCAGAATAATTAATCTATATCCCCACTGTTAAGGTAAGTAAGTTTGTCTCGATGCAATTAGAGTTTGGAGTGATGATAGCAAGGAGTCCAGGTTATGGATTCCTACTTACCACTGTCTATGCTATCTGTTATGGGTTGTAAATCAAACTTTATAGTATATTAATTAAGTGAATATGTATTACCTTCCTTTCAAAATCTTATTTTGTCGTTTCCTTCCAATGAAAATACACATCCTGAATCGAGATCTCTCTCCTGTGATATGCCTGGCTTATCTCCTGAGGCAGACAGTATGATGGATTATCCCCGACCTTGAAATACCAGTACATACCCATCTTGTCAGGATACATACGGCATTTATAGCGTTCGCAGAACATGCGTTCTCCATCGGCGGTATAGAAATAATAAGTAGACGAGACCTTCATCAGATTATCATTTCGTTCCTGTAAGTCCCTTACCTTATTGGCCAGATTGTCCCGCTGCTTCTGCTCTGCCTCATAGGCTCTCAGATCCATTTCACGCCACACACCCGTTCTGAAATATTCATTTGTACGGATGATATATTCCCGGATAGCATCAATGACAAATGGCAGACCGCATGTGTTGGCCAGCTTTGCAAGCTGATTAAGATTGACCTGCATCTTATAGCTAATGGCCGAAATCCGCTTCATTATCTCCAGTTCTTCTATACTCAATGCCGCAGACAAGGTCTTGTCCAATGCAGCCTGGCGGATATATGCCGCCACAGGGATTCGGGCGGCACTGGCTTTCTGTTCCACTGCTATATACTCTTCATCGCTAAACTGTATTTCCTTGCGCTTGGTACGCTTGTTCCAATTCTCTGCTTTCATCTCCTGCGGCCTCCTTTCCTCTGTCTGTTCTTTTCATTGTCCCTGTCAAGTGTATTGTCGCTGCTGCCGCTCCCCGTGCCGATTCTTGTGACCTCCGGCTGAATGATGAGTTTGGCAAATCCTTCTATGAGACCGATTCCGGCTGGAGCTGATTCCGTGGCATCGTTATGGTTCACCAGCACAGGTCGATCCGGTTCTTCATACATTGTCTCGTATGTTTTCCAACTGGCACTTGTCTGCTGATTCCAATTGTCAGTTTCAGACACCGGCATGTTCTTCCGATGATTGGCTGGAGTCAAATGCCATTGTTCTGTCACGGATATTGAGGCTTCTTTCGCCGCTTTCCCGATATTGGCGAGGTTTGCACGAGTTCCGTCATTAAGCACAACATTCGCCATAAGGTGAAAATGCGGATTCTTGTCGTCCTTGTCATGGTGCCGGCCCACTATATACTGGTCAAAACGGTAGCCGTTCTTTCCCATGTGCCTGATCCAATCATTCAGTATCTCATCCGCATGAGATTCAAGCATGGCCTTATCATTGACATGGAATGATATGGGTATATGCACTGCCTTCACACTCAGGGAGGGACGCAAAGCACTTTGTCTTTCGAAGTCTTTGACAAGCATATCTACATCAGACATGCTGCTCACTCCTTTCGCCAGAACGACATGCGCTCCTTTCTTGGGATTAAGTATGTAATTTATAGTCTTTGCAGGACTCTTGCTGTAGTTTACTTTCGTTATCATATAGTTTTTCTTTTGGCAGGAGGGGTGGCATCCGGGGTTCTGCCACAGATACGTATGATACGTATCTTGGTACCGTTGGCCACCCCTCCGCACATTTACCGCTCTTCCGGCAAACCTGTTGTCAGAGAGACTGCGGCATAAAAATGTTATTGCGGTTGATTCCGTTGAATCTGTTGAGACAAAAACAAGAGGGAAAAAGAAAACATGATTTATCCATCTCATCATATTCAACAAATTCAACAGTAGTTTTTCAGATTTTCCCGGGTGACGGTATAGAAGCGTCCTACCTTTTTGGGCGACAAGGTATATTTCTCGCCGGGCAAAACAGAAACCTGATAGGTCACATACGACAACGCATTGGGAGCAGGCTCCAGTTTCCAACACTGCTGCAGGACATTGCGGACCTGGTGACGTTCCATCTTCACCATTGAATAGTTGAACAGCATCAACAGATCATTGATACAGAAATCCATCACATCTACCCGCATCGTATCCATAATGTCAAGCAGCAGTTCCGCCATATCGGTTTCAACACGGCTCCGGTTGCAGCGTTTTATCTTTTCCAACGCCTCTGTGTGTATAAGTGCCGGGGAAAACCACATTCGGCTCTCTTCTTTCGTGGTCAGGGTCCGATGTTGTAGATAGTACAGGAAAGCCGGTATTTCATTCTTCAGTTTCTGCAGGAACGATGTGTCGTCTCTTTCCAATCGGCAAACCTTCCGGACCCAATATCTTGTCTCCTCGGGCTCAATGTAAACCGGAAAATTCTCATTGTTGGAGCACAACACAAATTTGGCAAAGAACTGAACTTCATAACGATCCTTCCCCTTGGACTCCATCTTATAGGAATGTGCCGTACTGAGGTTCTTCAACCGTTCGCTGTCCTCACGGCGGTTGAGCAGAACCTCGTCCACCACAATCATCAGCTTTCCGGCCCAGTCCGCATTGAACTGACTGCGGAAATCCTCATTGGTATTGAATGTGACATTCTCCTGGAACACAGCTTTCAGGAAATTCAGAAACGTACTCTTGCCCGTATTCCTCTCTTCCGACACAAGAAGAAGTATAGGAAGTTTCTGCGTCGGCTTCAGATACAGCAGCTGAAGATAATCAAGTCCCAATTCATATTGTTCTCCGAAGATATGCTCTACCAGTGAAGCGATATGCTGGAAATCGCCCTCTTGAGGTATATGGGTAACGGGCTCATAGAGATTATAAAAGTTGTTCACGTTATGACGGTAATCTACATGGCTTGGCATAGTGCAGAAGCCATCATATTTGGGTATCATTGCCACCTCGTCCTTGCTGTGATCCTGCCTGAATGTACTCATCTTCCATTCCACGCGCATCTTTCGGAATGTTCCGTTCATCATGGGCTGGTTCAGAATACGGAACAGTGTTGTACCGATACGTACATATTCTTCCCGACTGTTATTCTCTTCCATAGCTACTGGATTTATCTGTTTTACCCAAGATTCTCCTTACATCCGAAAAACGGTAACGCACTTTACTGCCCACCTTTACCGCTTTCAGGTAGTTTCTCTTGTTCCAAAGCCATAGTGTAGTGTCGCATACACCGCACATATCCTTCACTTCATCGCGGGTCAGGAGCCTATCTTCTTCGGCACCTTTCAATGCTGCCGCTACTTCAGAGACAGCGCGGGTGATAAGTTCATTTGAAAATTTGTGCAAGTCTTCGCCGGTGATCTCCAGTCTGACATTGGCCTGTCCGTTGGAGATAATTTGCATAAGGTCTGTCATAATAAGAAACATTGCTGCCGGATTATCCGGCGCAATCGTTCCGGCAGCTTTACAAACGATTGCACCGCCATCCCCATAATCAGGATGACGGTGCAAAAATATAATCGTAATTTATTAAAATTCAATTATTTACATTTTGTTTATTGCAACGAAACGGAAAACGAAAGAAACGAAATACAACAGGTATCAATCCCTGTTAATTATATGCGTAATTACCCATACAATTAAGCCTAAAAATTTGAAAATTTATAATAGTACAGACAAATTTTGCCTCAAGCTGGGGCGAAATTCTATTCCTCATTCACAAGATAGGCCCTGATATCATCTATATACGTTCTTTCAATACTGATGTCTTTTATTTTCCCTCTGCTCGTATCGTCATTGAGTTTCTTGACAGCGACCTGCAGATTACGTACGGTTTTCAAATCGCAGTTCGGCATTTCCGATGATAATGTCCTATGGAATGTCGCCACATCACAGCCTCTCAAAAGCCCCTCTTCCTGAAGGGCAAAATACAGACGGGCCAGATCCGGGCCTGAATGGTGGGTAGATATTCTTTTCTTTATCTTTTCAAGAAGTATATCCTGATTTGCCACAAGGTAATCTTTCAGTACCCGTGGAGAATCGGAGATCTGAACATTCTCATTCTGTGGACTATTTGCAGACAGTCTTTCTATTCCGTCAGTTACGATATTTCCGCTGACAAGGACTTCCTTCTCATTGTAAAAACTTTCCCAATCCTCTTTTGTCCGCATCTTATTACGCACACTGCTGCTGATGACGAATCTCACCATCAATCCTGCAAGCTTTTTCTCCATGAAGTTGTTTTGGGGATTGGTTGCCTCAGCTTCAAGCTGCAGAACCATCGTTTCATAGCATTTGCCATAATAGAGCCATGCAAGCATAGCCGGAACAATTGAACTTTTGTCTGTGTCTCTGAATTCATCTACCAGAAGCTTAGCCGTACCATTGTCCGCAGCATAGTCATGAATCAGTCTTTCATCAGCGAGGTCTCCATGACATTCATTGTTGAACTTGTGCATCATTTGCGGAGCAAGTTTCAGCCCCAGTTTGAATATCTTGAACAAACCGGATGCAGACTTGTCATTAACCTCAGAGACAAATCTGTCGTATTCATCCGGATGGGTGTCAAGCCATGCCTTTATTTCGGCTTTGAACTGTTCAAAATCCTGATTGGCCATAATATGCGGTATTTATATCAGTCCAACAAATGTACTAATTCCTGCTTCATTTCATCATCGATTTCCCTGTAACGTCTGAAAGCCTTACTGCCTTCCTTGTGCCCGGAGACAGATGATACCAGATCTGGATCCTTGACTTTCTTGTACATATTTCCGATGAAGGTTTTTCTGGCGGTGTGGGTCGTTGCGACCTCGTATAGAAACTTCTGCTCCGGCTGACGTGTAAGCGGATTGATTACAGTCACTATCCTGTCAAGCCCTGCGAGTCTGAAAGCCTCCTTTATCGCCTGATTGTATTTCTGCTCCGAAATGAACGGCAGCAGAGGCCCCTTGTCATAATCCTTGTAGCGTTCAAGAATCGTCTTGGCAACATCATTCAATGGGACTCTGACGGTACGCGGGTCCTGATTGCGCGTCTTCCCCTGAACATACTCCAATATCCCGTTGACAATATTGTTTTTCGTGAGTTTATACAGGTCGCCGATACGGCATCCTACGACGCTCTGGAACACAAAGATATCCCTCTGTATCGCCAGTTGCGGACGGGCGGACAGATCCGCCTCGAACAACCGGTTGCGCTCATTCAAGGTTATGTATACAGGCGTTCCGTAGAGGCATTCCTCAATCGGAAATTTGTCAAAGGGTCTGTTGGAGGTTTTTCCTTGATTGTAGCACCAGAGGAAAAAGGTCCGTATTCTGGAGAAGCTGTCGATAAGCGTATTCTTTCCCCTCGGTTTGGGCGTTCTCTTTTCGGGGATGACCGCATAAATTTCCGGATATTCCTCCACGTAAGTGTATTCGTTCTCCATGAATTGCCAGATGTCGGCCAAGGTGTCTTTGGTGACCGTATTTATATCCAGGACAAAGTCCTTCATGCCTGGACATGCTTCCCGTACAAACAATTCATAGCGCATCAGGGCTCTTTTCACTACCCGGAAATTCTTCTTCCTGACCTCGGACAGCGGGTGCTTGACAAGGAACTCGTCAAACAGTTCGGCAAACGCAGGCGGATTCTCTGCGGCCAGTTCCTTTTCAGTCTTATATTTTTGCGGATGGTGGAATTTGTCAATGACCGTTCCGAGCCATTCGCTGTCAGCATCACTCGTATATCCGTTCTCGATCAGATGCGTCAACTCCTGAACCTTGTGGTTGAACTCTGACTTCTCGTTTTCCGATACAAGAGCAACACGGTCTTTGTAGCCCTGCCTTTCGGGACTCCAATGGTTCGGACAGATCAACAGTTCGCTGGCGGCTTTGATATCCTTCTTTCCATCACGGAGACGGAAATAGACGGTGGCCTTTGTATCCGTGTCGTTCTTTTTGGCCGTTTTTCGTATGAATGCCGTTACCTTCATGGGGGTCGATTTAATTTCCGGATTGAACACTACAAAGATAGTAACTGTTCCCAAGCATCCCGAAAATATTCCAAATAAATTAAATTCAAATTTATTTAATTGTGTTTATAATTATTTATATTTCAACAATATACAACTATAATACGGATTTAAAAACTTATTTTCGTATTTGACGATATCCATATTTTCGACCCTGGCTCCGGGTACGAGGAGATTGATTGGCTAAGTGATTTTTATCATTTAGCCAATTTTTTTATCTCTATAGCTCCCCTCCCTTTGTTTTGGTCCCGATTAGATTTACCAGTTATCTTGTTAAATGGGAGCCAACACTTTGATTTCTTGATTATTTTGGTTGAGAATCGTGTGCAAATGCGTAGGCAGTGAAGACTGTATTCATACGCAAAATATTCTTTTGCTTTATGCCATTTTAAAAGCAGTTATAAAATAGTCCAGTGTCACGACTCAACAATGAACGAGCATGAGGCGTATGTTGCGGAAAATTTTGTGTCAATTTTCGCATAAATAGAGTATTGAAGTTTTTCTTTACAATTGTTATGTTTATTATATTGTTCAATACAAGTACAATATGATAATATAAAACGGAATGGATTAAAAGTGCGTTGTTAATGCCTTTGATTTAAAATGTTTAAATAATTTTATTGAAATTCAATTTTGGCCAAGTCTCTATGTAGAGAAGATTATTAATATTTAACCTAAAACAATAATATTATGGCACAAAACTTTCGTTCAACTGTTTTTATTGTAATTGGTATAATTGCCATAGGTTTGGCAATTGGATGTTACTCAATTGATGATTTGCATTATGAATCAATTAACATATACGGTGGCGATGCTTTCACTGGTATTCAAAACGCTGCTGCCGTTACATCAAGGAACGTGAAGGAGCTGGCCGCAATAGTTCAGTTTGGGTTTGGCTCAGTACTTCTCGTTATGGGACTTACTCTTGTTGGAGTTGGGTTGATTCCACTGATCGGTGCACGCCAAGATGAGACTGAACTTGCTCCTGAAACGACGGAAGCTACTTCTTCAATTGACGCTTAAAACTTTATGATTTGCAGAAAATGAGGCAAGGAAGTACCAGACTAATCGGTGTTTTGTATTTATGACGGTAGTGATTTGGACAACAAAGCCGATTCAGATCGCCATTATTGTTTCAATAGTTGCTTTCTTGTTTGTAATTGGAGACCGTACCGTTTCAGCAATATCAAGAGAAACTATAGATCACTATTGCATGGATGGAGGAATTTGACCACATTATGAACATTGTGTGAGATTACATGAATCGTGGTATTATGTAAATCTTTCAGCCTACAATGTACGAAGTACAAAACCCAAGTAGTTACAACTGCTTGGGTTTTATTTTTGTCAGGTCTTGTTGTTTATCTGCTCCCTCATTATTTTAAAGCAGCTAAAAATTGTAATGAAACTTATTTGAAATTTAATTAATGTTCGTATATTTGCGAACAAACAGTAAGAAATGGCGGAGAAAAGTTATACGGAGCAGGACGAGCAGATCGCTCGTTATGCCAAAGCAATGGGGCACCCGGCACGGATGGCTATTCTACGTTTTTTGGCATCGCAGGAAAGTTGCTTTTTTGGTGATATACACGAAGTTCTGCCTATTGCTAAAGCAACCGTATCACAGCACCTCAAAGAGTTGAAAGAGGCCGGATTGATCCAAGGTGAGATTCAACCTCCCAAAGTAAAATATTGTATCAATCGTGCAAATTGGGCTGATGCACGTGTTTTGTTCTCCGATTTTTTTTGCGATTGCGCCGAGAAAAAGTCTTGTTGTGAATAGCGCTCTTTTTTTATATACAATGTTCGTAGTTCGACGAATTACATACACTTTAAATAATAACATTTATGGAGATCAAAGTATTGGGAACTGGATGTGCTGGATGTAAGGCACTCTATGAAACAACGAAACAGGCTGTCGAAGAGTTGGCGTTGAATGCAACTGTTGTGAAAGAGGAGGACATCATGAAAATAATTTCCTACAATGTGATGCAACTGCCCGCATTGGTTGTGGACGAAAAGGTTGTATCCAAAGGCCGTAAGTTGTCGCTTGTGGAGGTGAAAGAATTGCTCATGAAATAGATTATGAAAAGAGGGTTAATTCTGTTGCTTTCAGCTGTATTTATGGCCTGCGGGCAATCGTCGTCAAACAAGAGTGACAAGCCGCAAGTACGGCAAAACGGTGTTGAGGTTTTATCTTTTCATGCGAAAAAGCGTTGTCCGACCTGTATCGCCATTGAGCAATTAACGCGTGAGGTGGTAGAATCGGAATTTGTGACCCAATTGGCAGACAGCTCATTGGTGCTTCGTGTGGTGGATATCGCCGAAAATGAGGAGTTGGCTGATCAGTATGAAATTACTTGGTCTGCGCTTCTTGTTAATCGTTACAAGGATGGCAAAGAGAGCGTAACCGATCTGACGCGTTTTGCGTTTGCCAATGCCCGTACGAATCCTGAAAAATTTAAAGCGGAACTGAAGGCTCAAATCGAAAAAATGCTTGCCGAATAAGCGATGGAATATTTGCAAAATCTGCTTGACAGTTCGTCGATACCGGTAGTTACGGCTTTTTTGTTGGGCTTGTTGACAGCCATCAGCCCGTGCCCATTGGCAACCAACATTGCGGCTATCGGCTATTTGTCGAAGGATATTGCCAATAAACGACAGGTTTTTCGTAACGGGCTGCTCTATACGTTGGGGCGTATTGTAGCCTATTCGCTATTTGGTATAATCTTGATTGCAGTTTTGCGTCAAGGAACAAGTCTGTTCGCTATTGAAAAAGCATTGGGGAAATGGGGTGAATTGCTGCTTGCTCCGTTACTGGTGTTGGTTGGGCTTTTCATGCTTTTCGGTTCTCGGATTAACCTGCCGAAATTCGGATTTTCAGGAAACGGTGAACGAATCACCCGACACGGTGGATGGGGAGTACTCCTTTGGGGGATGCTGTTCGCACTGGCCTTTTGTCCTACCAGCGGCATATTCTATTTCGGGATGCTGATTCCGATGTCGGTTGTTGAAACGGGAGGCTATCTTTTGCCTGCAGTGTTTGCTGTTGCCACTGGATTGCCCGTAGTTGTTGTGGCTTGGCTGTTGGCCTATAGTGTTGCTGGAGTAGGAAGATTCTATAATCGAATACAGAGCATTCAACGTTGGCTGACTCGTATTGTAGCTGTTCTATTTATAGTGATTGGAATTTTTTACGGTATCATTTATTTCGGTTGAGATGAAAATCCTGATCTTATGTACGGGCAATAGCTGCCGCAGTCAGATGGCACATGGCTTTATGCAGTCATTCGATCATAGGCTGCAGGTATTCTCTGCAGGAACTGCTCCGGCAGAACGAGTTAATCCACGTGCCATTGCTGTAATGTCGGAAATCGGCATAGATATCAGCAGTCATACTCCCCACCATATAACTGAATATCTCGGGGAGAGGTGGAACTATGTGATAACGGTCTGTGGCGGAGCCAATGAGAGCTGTCCGGCTTTTACGGGATGTGTCGGACATCGAATACATATTGGGTTTGATGATCCTTCTGATGCTACGGGTACACAGGAGTATGTATTGAATGCATTTCGTAAGATTCGGGATGAAATACACCGAACGCTGTTTAAGTATTATAACAACAATATTGCACCACAGTTATGATTCAAAAATTTGCCGATTGGCTCGTTTACGATCTGTTTGGAATGGATGCTGCTACGCATTTGGGCAGTGCTGTCAATTTCTTTTTTTATGATAGTATAAAGATCATTATCCTGCTGTTTTGTATCAGTGCAGTGATGGGTATTGTGAATGCCTATTTTCCGATAGATCGGTTGCGGCGTTACCTTACAACACGCAAATTATACGGATTTCAGTACCTTTTCGCTTCATTGTTCGGGGCTATTACTCCATTCTGCTCCTGTTCGTCGATCCCTCTCTTTATTGGGTTTGTGAAGGGAGGTATTCCGTTGGGGGTTACATTTGCGTTTTTGATTACCTCCCCACTGGTCAATGAGGTTGCGGTAGCCATGTTTTTGGGGTCTTTCGGTGTGCGGGCAACGGTTATTTATGTTACGAGTGGTATTCTTCTCGGTACAATCGGCGGATTGATTCTCGGACGATTCGGGTTAGAACGCTATTTGTCGCCGTGGGTGCAACAATTACAGTCCAATTCCGTAGAGCAGTCTGCGGAGTGGGATGGTGCACAAACACCTTTCCTGAAAAGAGTACCGACCATTTTGCATGATGCATGGAAAATTGTCAAAGGAGTTATTGTGTACGTGTTAATCGGTATAGGTGTTGGTGCTGCTATGCACGGCTATGTTCCGGAAGGTTTCTTCGAACGGTATATGTCTCAGGAGAATTGGTTCGCTGTTCCTTTGGCTGTTATATGCGCCGTGCCGATGTATGCTAATGCCGCAGGTATTGTCCCTGTTATCCAAGTGTTTGTCGCAAAAGGCATTCCACTCGGTACGGCTATCGCTTTTATGATGGGCGTCGTCGGATTGTCTCTTCCCGAAGCAACCATGCTCAAAAAGGTGATGACCTGGCGTTTAATCGGTATCTTTTTTGGGACCGTAACGTTGTTTATTATTCTCTCGGGATATCTGTTCAATCTGATCCTGTAAAAGTTGCTGAAATACGCTGATTAGTATCTTATATGGTCTTTTGAAACAAACTGTTTCTTAGATTTAGTCGCTTTTGTTGTCTGCTGAATCAATAGGAGCTGATGGCATGTTTTGGTTTAGCACTTGTGTTTGATCTTTTGTTGCGGTGCATGTAGATGTGGCTGAAAGCTGGTACATTTCAAATTACTCGGTGCGATTCAGTTTTGTGCAGACGGATAATTTGTTTGGATCGTTGTGGTTATTCTATTGTGTCAGTTGAAGAGAATATGAGTCCTGCAATTTTGATCTGTTTTTGAGGGGTAGATTGTACAAGGGGAAGCCTTACCATGACTGAGCGAGGCGAAATGCATTTCACGGCAATAGAATTGATAACTCAGCTACTTCTACCAAACGCAAACGTGAGAAAAGGTAAATCTAAAAGACAAGCGTGCTCTTAGCGTCCGTGGACAATGCTTTATCATCATTTGCATCCTCTTATTCACTGAGAAACGCATCGGCCTCTACAATTTCAATCTCTCCTTCATCGACTGAAATTCGTTCAGAACGGTTGAGGGTGACAATTACCCCTCGCTGTACCCCTGTCAATGCCATGGCTGCGCGTAACCCATCGATCTTGTTTTGTAACAGATCTGGGTCGTCTGCCTCCCAGCAAGCCTGGACGCAAAGAGTCAACAACCCTTCTCCAGAAGCGACAAAATCGCATCCTCCCTGTTCGGATGTGTAACAGATTGAATCGTATTGATTTGCTATATGGTTATATATCAATGTGGAAAATAGAGATTCACGAGACAATTCATCAAGCGATAAAGCTATTGCCATAGCCGTATCCACTGCATAAACCCGTCGTGGATTAACCGCCTGACGTCCCGGTGTCGTTCCCAAAATCGGTACAAACGACACCAAACCTGCTCGTTCTAAGTGTTCCATATGTTCGGTGACGGTGCTGACTGCTTTTACTTTTAGTTGATTGCGAATAGCATTGGCAGTAACCCCGGTGCCTGTAGCTGTTAAGAGGTGGAGGGCAATCCGAGCCAGGGTAACCCGATCTCGAACCCCTTTGGCAATTAACACATCACGATTGACGATTAAATCATAAAGTGACAATAGTGATGCCGTTCGTCCCGGTTTGCAACACTCCGGGAAAGCTCCTCTCAACAAATACTCTTCGACAGCCTCTTCTCCTCCTCTTTTGTGTGTGGCTTCGAGAAATTCAGAATAACTGAACAAGCCGACTTTTCGTATGATATACTGAGATACCTGTAACGGATCCTCGACCAACCATTCGCCTGCGGCCATTGCTTGCTGTCCGCGTTGAACGGCCAGCATTGTATCCAGCGAAACCGTAGCAACTACTTTTATGCCCTCAGCTAATTTTTCTGTTACAAAAGGTACCCATCCCTGAGCCTGATCCAATTTGTCCAATAGCAATATCCCCTTGCCTGATTCTGCAATTAATGCTGAGAGTTTAATAAAATCGCCTGAATCAAACCCTGCCAGTCTGGCATCGGAAAAATCGGTATACCAAGCCTGTGGATAGTCATTTTCGAGCATTTGCAGCAGCAAGGTGCTTCGACCACTGCCTCGCACTCCTCCAATTAGTAGAGCACGGTCGGTCAAATAGGGCATCGTTGGAAGCATATGCCGCAGTTGACCGCTATTCCGATCTTCCAAACCTTTGCGCTGTTTTAGCACGATTTTCGCAAGAGTAGACTTAGGGATCATAACGTAAAACGGTGATTGGAACTATTGATTTTACAAAAATATAAATTTGTATTTTATTAACAAATATTGTTAAGTGAGTTAATGGCATACAACAGAAAACAATAAAAATTATCGCTGAATAGCCTCTGAGTAAGGATTAACACTTCCTTAACAACATTTTGAAAATTAAGCCCTACCTTTGACGAGAAATCATGGAAATCACAATCGGAATGAAACGAATTCTGCCGACTTTGCTGATGAGCGGATTGCTTTGTATGTTGTTCGCAACCCCTGTTGCAGCACAAACTGAAAATTCAACTCTACATCCCGAAGCAACGCATGGGGTTGCTTTATGGGGCAAACATTCCCGCGAAACGACCCATACTTCCCAGAAAAAAGAACAAACTTCATTATCCTACAAAGAGGAGCACAAGGATACTGCGCCGGAAGTGAATGCTGAGGTAGCTACATTTCGCAGTGTCGCTCTACCACTTCAAAACGGTCAGTCGGATTCGACTCTTCGACAAGAGTTTGATGAACAGTCGTCTCTGCAAAAAGAGAAAAATAAAAAATTAAAAGGGGAAGAGTCCAAAAAACATAAAGATCAAGATGATGAAGATGAGGACGATGATGATGTCTCAAACAAACATCAGCGTCAACAAAAACACGATAACGAGGAGAGCAAAGTTGTCAACAATGCAACTGAAATAAAATTAGACACAACGTCGTCATCTGACGCTGAAGAAGAAGTAGAAGCGGATCTGGATCGTGATGACGAAGAGGAGGAGGAAGAAGAGAAAAAAGAGGTGTCGTATGTTCCGCGTGTCGATGGTGCTGTAAAAGCCAAATTGGAGGTGAGCCTTTATGATGGAGAGTATCGGTTCAATGTCCGGAATACTCGTTTCGGTGTCTCTGGTAATGTGAGTCCCAATATGTTCTATCGCATTCAGGTCGATTTCAATAACGAAGGTAAACTCAACATTCTCGACTCCTATGTCGGTTATCGGACAGGAGGTCTCGATATTCGTTTGGGGCAGCAGCAATACCACTTTAGTACCGAATTGGACCGAGGTCCCAACACCAATATTTTTGCAAACCGCTCTTTCCTGGCTAAATATTTGACCAGCTATTATGGCAGTGAATTGTCAGGGACAAATATTGTCAATTATGTGAATACACTCGGTTCCCGAGATTTGGGTTTGATGACCACTTATCAATTCAAAAAAGGGCTTCCAATGCCGATTAAACTCTATTTTGGTATTTTCAATGGATCAGGTATCAACAATCCCTCATGGAATAAAACGGTCAATCTCATCGGACGCGTGGAGGTTGGTACAGCCGATGCATTCCGTGCGGCTGTAAGCTATTACAATGGATCTGCCCCCCGTCATCAATTTGTAATCGATCGTAACGGGACACAAGTAGAAGAGTATCTCAATCAGAAGCTGAACATGATTGGGACGGAACTGCATTATGTCAACGGCGGTTTCTTCATCGAAGGAGAGTTTGCTCGTCGATATTTACAGACCAGAATTGAAGATGATAAACTGAATACGGTGATGACTGCCGCATTGGTGCACAGTTATTATCGTTTTGAGATGCCGCATCGTTTTGTTTTGAACTATATCGCACCGATGCTCCGTTGGGATATTGGAAACAATATGGATTATCTCAATACATTGACCACTTTACGGGAGACGGTGGATGCCAATCGTATTACGGTAGGAGTGAATTTCGGCTTTGGTAAAAAACTGATACATTCAGAATTGCGTCTGAATTACGAGAAGTATTTTGTCGGTAACCAACCGGATGATTTCCCTTCCAACAAACTGCTCCACGATAAGTTTACATTGGAGGTTGTTGCAGCTTTTTAAAATTGAAAGTCTCCTTTCTTATTGTCTGATATTTCTCGCGATAATTCTGCCTTATTTTAGAGGTATTGCCATGGCTTGAAGTCTTGATGCCGGGAATGAGTGTGCCGTTGATGACCCTGGTAGATTCAAACTGGACAACAACCTATTGGATTGTTGATAGGGTTGTTAAAGAAACTCTTTTAGTTGCATCCATTGTTCTAACTTTTGCGCAAACGACATGGAGGCGTAGGCAGGACTCGTTGAGGGTAAATGTAACAAAGGATACATGGCACGATCTTGCGTAATGCACCATTGTGTCAGCTCTTTTTCGATATGTCGGCGAAAAAGCCGATAAGCAGGTTGCCCATTGAAAGCCAAAGCACGAATCGATGGATTCGATTTTAATAATGAAACGATTTGGTTAGGGTGTTCGCATAGAATATTACTATCCAAACTTCCTTCTCGTTCACAACTCTGGCATACATCCCATAGTGCGATCCCATGCCGCAACAACATCAATTTGCGAGCTTGATACTCTTCCGGTAATGTTTCTTCGGTTAAGGCTGCCATAATTGGCCAAAAGGCATTGCGCGGATGACCATAATATTGCTGTTTTTGCAAAGAGGCGACACCCGGCATGGTCCCCAACACTAAAACTCGGCAATCTCCGTCTACTACTGGTTCAAACCCCGATAATCTCATTCTTTGTGCGCTTTTTTCAATATGCAGATTCTATCGATCCTCAAAAATAATAAAAGTGCTTTTGAAAAATTGGGGTGATCCTTTATCTTTGTTATAAACATACATCGCACTATGAATAAGAAAAATAGCAAACTAACACTTACTCGTCGTGACTTTTTGAAAAGCTCAGCTGTCGGAGCTTTGGGGGCTATGGTCGCACCCTCTCTTTTAACGACCGGTTGCAGCTCTTCGTCGGACGATGCTAAACTTTATCCCGATGCCCTGATTCCCGAGATGTTGCCTCAGGCACCTGACGGACGACCATTGAAAGCCGGTCTGATTGGATGTGGCGGACGTGGAACGGGAGCAGCCGTCAATTTCCGCGATGCCGGAAATGGACTTACCGTTACCATGTTGGCCGACATCTTCCCGGATAAGATGGCTCAATGCCGTAAAACGTTGAAGGAGTATAATATCGAAGTGCCGGATGAAAACTGTTTCTTAGGTTTTGATGCATATAAAAAGGTGATCGACTCGGATGTCGATGTGGTTTTGCTCTGCACCCCTCCGGTTTTCCGTGCTCGTGAGTTTGCCTACGCGGTTGAAAAAGGCAAACATGTGTTCCTCGAGAAGCCTTGTGCAATCGATCCGGTGGGAGCCCGCTCTATTCTCCGGAGTGCCAAATTGGCTGAGCAAAAAGGACTCTCGGTGATTAGTGGTACCATTCGTCGTTCACAGCGCGACTGTGTCGAAACTTTCCGCCGTGTGGCTGATGGTGCAATTGGTGATATCGTTTCAGCTCAAGTGATTCGTAATGGAGGAACTCTTTGGCACAAAGATCGCCAGCCCGGATGGAGCGATATGGAATATGTCATGAGAAACTGGCCAAATTTCTGTTGTATCTCAGGAGACCTGCTCACCGAACAGTTTATTCATGAAATCGATATGATGTCGTGGTTCCTCGGTGACCGCAAACCGTTGCGAGCAATTGGCTATGGAGGCCGTCAGCGTCGTGTGACCGGAGATGTTTACGACTTTTTCAGTATCCAATATGTTTATGACAATGAAATACGCACCAACTGTGCTTCACGTCAGATCGATGGTTGTGACAACGAACTGTATGTAATGGTTTATGGAACGAAGGGCTCGACCAACTGCTTCGATACCATATACAATCTGGATGGTTCCATTGCATGGAAGTACCCAGCTCCCAAACCTGATGATCCTGATCAAACATGGGCTGTTAAAAACCCATATGTGCAGGAGCATATCCGTTTGGTGACGGCTATCCGCAACAATGAGCCGATCAACGATGTGGAAACCCATGTACAATCGGTAATGATGGCCATTATGGGACGTATGGCTGCCTATACAGGCAAGAGTGTTACCTGGGATGAGATTATGGCTTCGGATTTGGATCTCTCGTTGGAGAATTACGAATTCGGTCCTTTCCCGGGTGGTGTTAATGAAATTGTCCCCAAACCGGGTAAAGATCCGGATGAGAAAAAGGCGTAAAACGATAACGAACCTATCTTTTCTGAAAAGAATGGCTGGTTAACAGGTAACCGTTTATTTCATATTCAAACAAGGCTCCGTGTGTGCAACACGGAGCCTTGTTTGTTTTGGCGATTATAAATGCCAAACGCACTTATCAAGAAGAGTCATTGGAACTGATCTGTTTGCTGTGATATGCGATGCCGGCGCTCAATATGAAGTTCCCAACATGGGCACCAACGCACTTCCTCATTTACTGCACCTACAATGCCGAGTGAGTACGTAACATGGATAACTTATCTTTTCTTTAAATCGGGGAGGAACCAGGTAACCAGTCCCAATAAAGGCATATAGGCACACACGTGGTAAACTGCATCGATGCCAAAATGGTCAGCCATATTGCCTAACACTGCCGAAGCAATTCCTGCAACGCCGAAAGCAAAACCAAAAAAGAGACCCGAAATCAGTCCCAATTTATTGGGCAGTAATTCTTGTGCATAAAGTAAAATTGAAGGGAATGCCGATGAGAGCATAAACCCGACACAAAAACTCAATACAACGGTCCACCCCAGCGATGCATAGGGCATTAATAGGCTAAACGGTGCGGTGCCGAGAATCGATATCCAGATTACATATTTTCGACCGATTCGGTCTCCTACTGGGCCTCCGATTAGGGTCCCGGCTGCCGTGGCGAACAAAAATACAAACAGAAATACCTGCGACATCTGTACGCTGACACCGAACTTATGTATCAGATAAAAGGTGTAATAGCTTGTCAGACTGGTCATGTAGATGTATTTCGAGAAAATCAAAATCATCAGGATAACGATTGCAAAGATGGTCCATCCATTCGATAAAGGCATTGGATGGTGTATTCCCGATTCAGCGGGGTGCCATTTTGCACGCCGAAGGAAGGCCTTATACCAACGACATACGGGGATCATCACCAATATGGTTGCTATGGCGACAAAAGCAAAATAGGCGATATTCTCCCGTCCGTAGGGGGCGACGAGCAGTGCTACCAATAATGGTCCGAATGAACCGCCCAAGTTGCCACCTACCTGGAATACCGATTGGGCAAAGCCTCGTTTACCTCCGGAGGCCAAAGATGTAATTCGTGAAGCTTCAGGGTGGAGGACTGATGATCCGACTCCTATCATGAAGACCGCGAACAGCACCCAATGGAGATTAGGTGCAAAGGCCAACTGCACCATTCCTACCAAAGTAAATGTCATGCCGGCAGGTAATGACCAAGCAAAGGGGTGTTTGTCGAAAAAGAGACCGGCCACCGGTTGAAAGACTGAAGCTGCCAACTGGTAAACTAAGGTGATGAGGCCGATTTGCCCGAAGGTTAGCGCCAGATTGTCTTTTAGTAAGGGGTATGATGCGGCCAGAATGGCCTGCAACAGATCATTGAGGCAGTGCGAAACGCTGAGGCCCACCAAAACAGGCATAGCCACTTCTGCAGCTGTAAATTGGGATCTACGTATCATGGCATTTACAAAGAGCGGACAAAGATCGCCAAAATAATCGGGAAACCAATCAAACTTGCCTGCTATATGTTCAGATTGATCTGTACATCGAAATCATTAATACGTGAGAACTTTTTTGATGATTATGACGTATTAAGTCATAGCCTTTGTGTCAAACAAGCCAATATGCCAGGTGAATGTGTGTCTTCGTTTATATATGATATATGCAAATGATTCCGCTGTATATTAAAAACTATTTGATTATTAAGTAACTATGTGGCGTATTCTGCGATGCGGAATAATATAAATCAGATGGAGCTCTGCTCTGACTTGGTATTTGAGAAACCCAGTATTGTGTGTCATGCAGAAATACGACAGACCTACACTCAATTTTCATGAATGTCTATTAAAGAGGGCGTTGAAAAATTTAAAAGTTGCAAATATTAATCAATAAAAGTGTGGAAGGTCGCTGTTAATATGTGACTTGTATTGTGCCTTTCCCCATAATCAGCAAATAGGTGAGAAGCGATCGAAGGATATATGTGTTTTACATTATTGAATAGAATTGTGGGGTTAGAACGTTCTTCCTTGTTGTTAAGCGCATTGTGTAAAGTTACGGAATGGATTCAAATGGAGATGTCCGAAGTAATGTATCAGCCGGGAACGATTCACTCAAGGGCCATAATGGATTGGCTCTACAGTCCCTATTCCAATATACAGGCAACACAATCGGAGAATAATAGAATGTATATCGTCCGTCGGTAAGGCTTGTAATTATGGAAATATCGGCATGTCGCTCCATACGCTCGTCATAAATGAATTTCGACGAATAATAGAGATAACTGATGCTGCCAGAACGCGTGTCTATTTCGGTTTGTGGGCTTTGACATGAATCTTCGCATTCGGTTTGAGTCCTTGCGTCGAGTGTCATTTCATTCAACTCCATGAACCCTTCAGGGGTGTGTAAAACAGACTTTGCAGAAAAGAGTTCGTGTTTCCGAATCGATGCGTAAGGGATGGTGATACATACAACCACCCAACATGAATCGTTGTTCTTTATCGCACGTTCGATTTCAAAACGAATCTGTGGACGCAAGAGTGGTTTTAATTTGCGATGCAGCTTAGCTTCTTCCTTCGTACCTTGCCGTATGCTCTCGCTCGCAGCTATTGTCGTAGAGGTATGGGTATGCATGGGTCCGCAACTTAGGCTCATCAATGCCCAAACAATACCTATCCAAATTTTTGCTTTCATGATTGCCTGCTTCGATTTTGTGGTGAAAGCACGTTTAAGAGTAATTAGTATCCGTTCATAGGCCTAATTTAGGATCATAACGGGCGGTGATCGGTTTCACATTCCGTCAGCGATTGATCGTACCAAGTAGGTTTTGCAGGTACTGATGATTGGATGAGAGGTTGTGTGCAAGTGAATGGCGCAACCTTTACCATGAATAACGAACCCATGGGCTTTTTTCATCCGAAAGCAGTTCGTCAGCCCTGTTTTTTATTATGGAATTATAGGCCTTTCTTCCTCCCCACAGCGATCGGCCAATCACATAACTCATTGCAAATTCTTTCCAAGAGGTGAACTCTTTGTGTGCCATATCATAGGCCTTATCAATATAGCTCCATGCCTCTTCTTCTGTCAGATAACCCATTTCACAGCATGCGCGAGCTAAAAAACAGGCCCGGCCGGTATCCCAACCTGTTACTCCAAAATGTTGCAAATCCTCTCGCGATGTAACCACTCCACATGATACCAGTTCATCATAGGTCTCCTGAAGATTTTGAAATTGTGAGGTGATTTTATTGTAATCCTCTTGTGAGGTCATATTTTGCTGAAAAATGACATCCTGTTGTTTGGTATCCTGCAATGCAAAAGCTTGTAGAACATATGGATAATAATAGCGAAACCCTTTTGTCAGCAGGTAATTAAGTTCTTGATGTGCATCTTTCGTGCTCCAAATTCCCCACCATTGACCTAAAATTTCCGGTAATGTATCTTTGATTCCGGTTGTCATCGAGTTTTGATATGCGCCTTGCTGTGATGCATACAATGCTCCGATAGCGATTTTTTTACATTGTTGGTCATTGAGTAATGATTTTGGATTGATTCGAATCCCTTTAAATGTGCGAGAAATTTTACGTGTCCAAAAGACAATCTGCTTCCCTTTTTTGTAAAGCCAGATTACAAACCCAACAGCGACAATGGTCGCCATAATATAAAATTCATTGCTCATCTCTATGGGGGTTCTTAGTGATTTCGTGTATTAACACTGTGGGAGGGAAATATCTATTCGTTGAAGTGTTTCGCTGTTGACGACGCTTTAATACGTCTCTCTCCAGTTAATTCATCTGTATTGCTGGTGTATTGTTTCAGAAAATTACTATGAGAACGTTTTGTTATTTTAATATTATGTTAAATAGCAAAGTAATTCTTTGTGCAATCGTTACAGTAAGTGGAATAATGTGATTTTTCTTCAGACGCTTTGTAACAGTAAAGTGTAAAAAATGACTCCGCTTCGGGCAAATGATCGTCAACTTGCCAGCTGCGGAGTCTAATAATAAACTATTCGTCGAAAGTTACCTCGCCCTGTTCGTTGACAACAAACGGTACGGTATAGTAATTTGTCCAGACAGCACGCCCTTTTGTTTCAGGTGTCTCTCCTTTTTTCGTATAGTTTAGTTCAAAAGTAAGCTTCGTAATTTGATGCTCGGCCCGATACTCTTCGTCCCTTTCCCAAAGATCCACGCGGTCCAGACTGACCGGATCTGTCCTGAAACAGAATCGTTCAACCGATTTTACCTCATATTGATCACCCTCTTCATTCTGTGTGCAAAAAAGCTCGTCGGCTTCGGTGCCTACTTTTTGCAGATATGCCGCATCGATTTTATTCAGATCGATCGGTGTCGATTGTTCATATGCATGTAATTGTCGTTTGCTTTTGATTGGCTCATCAACGACAAATTCTCCATCCTCTAAGTGAATGGTCAGTGAAAAATCATTATTATTCTTGTCGATATAGCTAATGTTGATAGTACTTAATAAATTATCGAGTTTGCGATCTCGATCATCCTCTTGCCACTCCAGTCGGTAAATTTTGTTTTGTGTAGAATCTACGTTGGCTCGGACGAGTTCTTTCACTTTGGCAACTCCTTCGTCTGAGACCATACTTAGATGATTCCCCGATGAACAAGATGAAAGCATGCAACTTCCAGCCAAAACACCCAATAGGGTTTTAGTCAATTTTGTAATCATGATATTGTGGTTTAGAATGGTTATGCTTGTCCGATCAGGGAGCGGAACTCCTCAAATTGTTCCCAAGAATCGAAGTATTTGGTTTCAAAAACGATATACTTGTCCGGCAAAGAGACTTTGCACTGATTCTCTTTTTCGTCGTCTTTGATGTAATTGATATCCGAGATCAGGAAGGAGTCATATTCAACCTTCCCTTTATTTACAGTAGGGAAGGTGACTCTTCCTCCGTTGATGGTGATTTGGGCTCCGTGAGCAATAAGCGCACGGGCCTTTCGCATACTGAAATAGGTGAATGTCAATAATAATACGCCTCCAGCAATCAAGATTGTAGAAAATACTGCCGGAGAGAGGATGTGTAACCTTCGGATGCGCAGTCCAAATGGGAAAATCGCAGGAATAACAATCATGCCGATACCGAAAGCTAAATTCGACAGTTGGTTTGTAAAAATGCTTCTTGGGGTGTAATTGAATGTTTTGTGAACACTCTCAAATTTCTGTTGTTCCATATTTATTACCGTTTGGTCACTTTTTGTTTTGACAAAGATAAAAGAAAATTGCAGAAAAATGACCAATCGGTCATTTTTCTGCAACAGTCATGGAAATTCTATCGATAACCTATTGAGTGATTCTCGATAAATAGATTGTGAATCAATAAAATAGTAATAGATGGAGCAAGGAGAATTGGTTCAAGATTATAACTTGATCCTGCAATAAATTTTTACAATTGGAGTGAGTTGGAGTGTGCTATTTTCTTAGTAGCATATAGATGTATTGGAAATGACGCTTCAGCAAAGCGGTGTCCAGACCCTGATTAAGTGACATTTCGTAAGAAAGTCCGACAAAGAGTTGACGAAATAAGGCAACAGCCTCATCCAAATTGGTGTTAGGATTGATTTCACCGTTCTCAATAGCATGACGGATAGCACTTCGCCAATATGTGTACTCTTTTTGGATGGTTTCATTCAATTTCCGTTTTCCGTCCGGATAATAAAACAGCACCTGCTGAAAAAGATGGAAGTAACCGGCATTGGCAGATTGTCCGGGCATGGATTCGTGACGGATATTCCCCAATTCTACAATCATACTCATAGTGCGCTGAACGCCTTCGATATATTTTTCTATAAAGTCGGCTAATGTCCCGTCCGAAGTTGCAAATTTATATTTGGGATCTTGGGCATTGAATAGGTATTTATCCGCAACAGCTATAAACAGATCAAGTTTGGTTGGATAATAGTTGAATATTCCAGTTTTTGTCAATCCGACCGTTTTAGCGATCATTTGTAGGCTAACCCGTTCGTAATTCATTGACATAAATAACTGAAGGGCACTTTGTAAGATTGCATCCCGATTCGTTTTCATAGAATCTGTTTTGATATCTCAAAGATATAAGCTTATTATGAAAAAAGCTCGTAATGTGAGTTTTGATTTTCTATTTTGAAGTTGGGAATGACACGTAAAAACTATTTATACTGTTGTGACCTGCACAGAGAATTCTGTTTAATTCAGTTTGTGTAAACGTATATATCAAGGGAAAATAGCTTTATGCAAGTATTTAAATAGGTATAAATCAAAAAATATTGTATTTTTGATTGCCGATTTATGGGAAAACACGGCCGATAGATAAATTTTTAGGATGTCGATCGGTGCCGAAGCGTCAGTCAAGATGGTGTGAGCAATCGCATTCCCACCAAATTCGGACCTGTAACTGCATATAATTTACTTAGATAAGTCAATCAAACAAAGTAAACAAGCAATGAAAAAAGTTGTAACCTTCGGAGAGATTATGTTGCGTTTGGCAACACCGGACTATCTGCGTTTTTGCCAGGCCAAAGAGTTTACCGCTACATTTGGTGGCGGTGAGGCGAATGTAGCCGTTTCACTGGCTAATTATGGTCTCAAACCTGAGTTCGTTACCCGTATGCCGAAGAACGATATTGCAGAGAGCTGCCTTAAAGAGTTGCATAAATATGGTGTGGGTACCTCCCATGTAGTTTATGGTGGAGATCGTCTGGGTATCTATTTCCTGGAAACCGGAGCTGTGGCTCGTCCGAGCAAAGTGGTGTATGACCGTGCTCACTCCGCTATCGCTGAGATTCAACCCGGCATGATCAATTGGGAAGAGGTGCTGGCCGGTGCCGATTGGTTCCACTGGACCGGTATTACCCCGGCCCTGAGTCAGGGAGCAGCCGATGCCTGCCTCGAAGCGATCAAAACAGCCAATAAGATGGGGGTTACCGTATCGACTGACCTCAACTTCCGTAAAAACCTTTGGAAATATGGTAAAACAGCTTCGGAAGTGATGCCGGCTTTGGTTGAGGGTTGCGATGTGATTCTCGGAAACGAAGAGGATGCCGAAAAGGTATTCGGAATCAAACCCGAGGGATTTGATGTAACCGCTACCGGTGGTAAGGTAAAAGCTGCTGAGTTCGAATCGGTTTGCAAACAGCTGATGAAACGTTTCCCACGTGCTAAGAAGGTGATCATCACCCTGCGTGGTTCTATCAACGCCAACCACAACACTTGGGCTGGCGTGCTGTGGGATGGTAAACAGCTCTTCGAGTCTCCTTCTTATGATATTACTCACATTGTGGACCGTGTCGGTGGCGGTGACTCCTTCATGGGAGGTCTGATCTACGGCTTGTTGACCTACACGGGTGATGACCAGAAGGCATTGAATTTTGCTGTAGCTGCATCTTGCCTCAAACATACCATTTACGGTGACTTTAACATGGTAACCGTTCCCGAGGTGGAGAACCTGATGAAGGGTGACGGTTCAGGACGTGTATCACGCTAATCTTGTTGAGGCAACTGCCATAGGCAAGTAAGTTCTCGAACCTTGTGATCTGAGGGAAGACAAACGTGCTGATTTTGTGATCTTCTCTTGGTCTGGAAAGTTCGGAAATGAGTTTGGGTCTGTCGCATAACAGATCGATGGTGACCTTTTCAAAAAAGCGTGTTTAGTATGGCTGATACTTGAACGTCATTTGACGTAAGTGTCAGTTCGTGTGGACATAAGAATAGTTGAATTGATAAACGACAATCGATAAAATGGCAAAGTTTTCCAAAATTGAGGTGCTCTCGACAATCGCCTCGACAGGTATGGTTCCTGTTTTCTATAATAAAGATGTCGAAATTTCGAAGAATGTGCTCAAAGCGTGCTACGAAGGCGGCGTACGTGCATTCGAATTCACCAACCGTGGCGACCTGGCTCACGAAGTGTTCTGCGAATTGATCAAGTTTGCAGCCAAAGAGTGCCCGGAGATGATTCTGGGTGCCGGTTCAGTCGTTGACGCAGGAACTGCATCACTTTATATTCAGCTGGGTGCCAACTTTATTGTTGGACCGCTCTTCAATCCCGATGTGGCTAAAGTCTGCAACCGTCGTTCAATCCCTTACACTCCCGGTTGTGGTTCGGTTACCGAGGTGGGTTTCGCACAAGAGGCAGGTTGTGACCTTTGCAAAATCTTCCCGGCCGGTAATGTCGGTGGTCCTTCGTTCGTGAAGAATATGCTGGCCCCGATGCCTTGGTCAATGCTGATGGTGACCGGCGCTGTAGAACCTACTGAAGAGAACCTGTCAGCATGGATGAAGGCAGGTGTTACCTGTGTAGGTATGGGGTCGAAACTCTTCCCGTCAGACGTGATTGCAGCTCAGAATTGGGGCGCGATTTCTGACAAATGCCGGGAGGCGTTGGGTTATATCGCCAAATACCGTAAATAAATCCGTCATGGGCTTGGCCCCCTGTCGGAGTAAGTTCATGTAAACCTTTTGAACAAAACATATGAAAGAAGTATTCGGTTATATCGTGGGGCTGGGTGCACCCGTGATGATGCCCATCATCTTTACTGTGTTGGGCGTTTGTATCGGCATCAAGTTCGGTAAAGCCCTCAAAAGCGGTCTGCTTGTCGGTGTTGGTTTCGTAGGTCTCTCGATCGTTACGGCACTGCTGACCAGTGCGCTTGGTCCTGCTCTGAATGGAGTGGTCGATATCTACGGGTTGCAGCTCAAAGTCTTCGACATGGGGTGGCCTGCTGCGGCCAGTATCGCTTACAATACCTCGGTAGGTGCATTTATTATTCCGATCTGCTTGGGTATTAATATCCTGATGTTGTTGACCAAAACCACCAAAACGGTCAATATCGACCTGTGGAACTATTGGCATTTCGCTTTTATCGGTGCGTTGGCATATTTCGCAACAGACAGCCTGTTGTGGGGATTCTTCGCTGCGATTATCTGCTACATCATTACGTTGATTATCGCCGATTTTACAGCGCCCCATTTCCAGAAGTTCTATGACAAAATGGACGGAATCTCGATTCCGCAACCCTTCTGTGCAGGCTTCGTGCCGTTTGCCTGGGCTATCAACAAGGGCCTCGACAAAATCCCCGGCGTAAACAAGATCAATATCGACTCTGAAGGAATGAAAAAGAAGTTCGGTCTGATGGGAGAGCCGCTTTTCCTCGGTGTTGTGATCGGCTGCTGTATCGGTGCTTTGGCCCGTTATGACCTGCCTAAAGTGCTGATGTTGGGAGTACAGATGGGTGCCGTAATGGAGTTGATCCCGCGTATTACCGGTCTGTTTATCGAGGGTCTGCTTCCGATCTCGGATGCAACAAAATCGATGATTGCACGCAAGTTCAAGAAGAGTGCCGGTCTGAATATCGGTATGAGTCCGGCGTTGGTGATCGGTCACCCAGCTACACTGGTGGTGTCTCTGCTGCTGATACCGGTGATTATTCTGCTGGCGGTTATTCTGCCTGGTAACGAATTCTTGCCGTTGGCATCGTTGGCCGGTATGTTCTACATCTTCCCTCTGATTTTGCCGATTACCAAAGGTAATGTCTTCAAAACTTTTGTGATCGGATTGATCTTGCTGGTGGGCGGTGTGTACATTGTAACTAACTTGGCTCCAGTATTCTCATTGGCTGCCCGTGATGTTTACGAAATGACTCAGGATGCTGCGGTGCGCATTCCGGATGGATTTCACGATGCAGCTGCTATCGACTTTGCTTCGAGCCCCTTCACCTGGATTATCTATCATCTGACCGTATCTATCAAGATCGTTGGTCCGATTGTTTTGGTACTGGGTACGCTGGGTCTGATGTTGCTCAACCGCAAAGCTATCCTCAAACAGAGCCGTCAGCACGAACAGGAGACTGCTGGTGAGATCGAGGAGAAAAGTGAAACCGATGCGAAATAAGGAACAACGTAATCACAAACGCAATATAAACAATTAGAAAGAATCATATGAAAAGAGTATTTTTTATGCTGATCGCCGGTGTAGCCGCATTGTCGGCTTCGGCCCAGGTCAACTACAAGATTCAGACTGCCTGCAATCCGCAGGATGTGAAAACCTACGACACGGAGCGTCTGCGCAGCAGCTTCCTGATGGAGAAGGTAATGGTTCCCGATGAGATCAACGTGACCTATTCGATGTATGATCGTTTCATCTTCGGTGGTGCCATGCCGGTAAACAAAGAGTTGGTGCTCGAGACGATCGATCCGTTGAAAGCTCCCTATTTCCTCTACGCTCGTGAATTGGGTGTGATCAATGTTGGTGGTGACGGTATCGTAACGGTAGATGGCAAGGAGTACACGCTTCGTTTCCGCGATGCGCTGTATGTAGGTCGTGGTAACGAGAAGGTGACCTTCAAGAGCAAAGATGCTTCGAAACCGGCCAAATTCTACATCAACTCGGCTACTGCTCACAAAGCGTATGCAACTCAGCTGGTGACAATCGACGGTATCAAAGGTTCACTGAAAGCCAATTCATTCCCTGCGGGTAAACTCGAAGAGAGCAACGACCGTGTCATCAATCAGTTGATTGTGAAAAATGTGCTCAAAGAGGGGCCTTGCCAGTTGCAGATGGGCTTGACCGAACTGAAACCGGGTAGTGTATGGAATACCATGCCTCCTCATGTGCACAGTCGTCGTATCGAGGCTTACTTCTATTTCAACATTCCTGAGGGCAACATGATTTGCCACCTGATGGGTGAACCACAGCAGGAGCGTCTGGTTTGGATGGCTCCCGAGCAGGCAATCATGTCTCCCGAGTGGTCGATCCACGCTGCTGCCGGTACCAGCAACTACATGTTCATCTGGGGTATGGCAGGCGAAAACCTCGACTATGGTGATATGGACAAAATCACCTATCCCGAAATGCGCTAAATCAAGCAGATTCGCATATAAAAAAACGGACGGTATTTAACCGTCCGTTTTTTATTATTGGATTGTGTGGCAATTTGCATGAGGTTGTGTTGCGCTTTTATATGCAGATTTTAGTTGTACAATCTAACAATGCGTCCTGAGACAGAGTTCTGTTGCTGTTCTGTTTGAGGCTTTGTCGTTTGTGTTCCGGGGCTTCGGCATTGCGTCGATCCTTAGTAAGGGGCGCGTGTAATATGAGATGTTTTGTTTCGTGTGAAGCCGATGATGAACTGCTATTTGGATCAATAAAAATCTTTTTTGCAGCGAAATCGAGCTAAAATTTGGTAATAATCGAAAAGAGTATTACATTTGCACGCTGTTTCCAATGAAGGGACAGAGATGGTGGATGTAGCTCAGTTGGTTAGAGCGACGGATTGTGGTTCCGTAGGTCGTGGGTTCGAGACCCATCTTCCACCCTCGATCCTAAAAGAGTCTCGCTTGTTTGTGAGACTCTTTTTTTTGTTTGATGACGTTTGTTCATAGCCAGGGGTAGTGCGTTTCAATGCATTTGCTTGGACTATGGATTGAGTTGTAAAAAGCAATCAAGGTTTTCATAAATACTCAGCAAACAGATCTGCGAGAAACTATGCACCACTCTATGCGTGTGGATAATGTTTAGATGTGATGGTGTGATGCTTGCACAGATCAATTATGAAAAGCAGACAACCTAACGAGATGGTTATGGGTATTGTGCTGTTGAATTATAGTCAGGCGGAGTCTGGCCTACAGAATGAATAATCAGAATTGAGATATGACACAATTGGATGAATTTGCTGCTTTGGGATTGGACGAGAAGGTGCTTCCAGCAATCAAAGCGAAAGGTTTTGAAACCCCCTCCCCGATCCAAAAGCTGACCATTCCGGTCCTCTTGGATGAAGATCGACATAACGACCTGATTGCCCAGGCACAAACCGGAACAGGCAAAACAGCCGCATTCGGTCTCCCTTTGCTGCAACGGTTGACACCTAAGAAAGGTCCGGTTCAGGGGCTGATTTTGGTGCCGACCCGTGAACTTGCCTTGCAGGTGACCGAGGAGTTAATCTCGTTCAATAAATACAGTCGGCTGACCATTACGGCCATTTATGGCGGTGCATCGATCTCCGAGCAGTTGAGACGTCTGAAAAAAGGGGTTGATATTGTGGTAGGAACTCCCGGACGTATTCTCGACCATCTTCGTCGCGGAACGCTTGATCTCAAAGAACTGCAATATCTGATTCTCGATGAGGCGGACGAGATGCTCAACATGGGCTTTATTGAGGATGTGGAGGCGATTCTGGCAGAATCGAATGATTATCGTCGTATTCTGCTCTTTTCGGCCACCATGCCGGCCCGTATTGTGGCGTTGTCCAAGCAGTACATGAAGGAGGTCGAGGTGCTGAAAGTGCCGAGCAAAGAGATGACGACCGATCTGACTGATCAGATCTATTTCGAGGTGCGAGACAGCGATAAATTCGATGCCTTGACGCGAATTATTGACGTTGAGGCTGAATTTTACGGAATTGTCTTTTGCCGAACAAAAGTGGCTGTGGATGAGTTGGTGACTCGGTTGACCCAGCGAGGCTATGCGGCCGAAGGACTGCACGGCGATGTTTCGCAGGCGCAACGGGAAAAGATCCTGAAAAAATTCAAGGACAAACAAGTGACCATTCTAGTGGCTACCGATGTGGCCGCACGTGGAATCGATATCAATAACCTGACTCACGTGATCAATTATTCGTTGCCGCAAGATTCTGAATCGTATGTGCATCGAATTGGCCGTACAGGTCGTGCCGGTAATACGGGAACGGCGATTACCTTTATTTCGAGCTCCGAATATCGTCAGTTTATGATGATGCAGCGTGAGATCAAGGTTGACATCAAAAAGGTACCGATTCCCACTGCGCAGCATGTGGTCGAAATCAAGAAAAACCGCATCAAGGATGAATTGGCAGAGATCATCGAGAATGAGAACTATACCGAATACACGAAAATGGCTGCCGAATTGTTGCAGGATCAATCTCCTGAGGTGGCCATGGCAGCTCTGTTGCGTTTAGCCTTTAAAAATGAGCTGGAAGAGAGCAACTATCCGGAGATTCGTTCGATTCATGTCGATCGTCGGGGAACAGCCCGTCTGTTTATTGCGGTCGGTAAGTTTGACGGTTACGATGTGCGTAAGTTATTGCGGCTGCTTAAACGAGAGTGTGGATTGACCGACAGTCAGATTGACGATGTCCGGGTATTGGATAGCTTTTCATTTGCCACGGTTCCCTTTGAGGAGGCCAAAGAGGCCATTCGTCGGCTGAACAGCATCCATAAGGGTGGACGCCCTATTGCCGAAATTGCACAGAATGGACAGGAGGGCCAGAGTCGTACTTCGGGATCGCGTCGTGCTCACCCGAAAGATCAGGCTAAGAAAGGCGGTCGGGAGAAGCGTCGGGCGGTTGCTCCGGCTCAACGATCGCGAGGTGCTGATAAACAGTCTCGGAACGATGAAATGTCGGATGGAGATCGATTCTCGCGTCGTGCTGGATCGGATCGTGTTACGCGAGGAGAGCAAGCGGAGCGCAAGTCGCGTACTCCCAAAAAGAAAAAGGGAGAGGATTGGAAAAATGATTTTGCGGAGTTTTTCGCTCAGCAGGAGCAGCAAGGATGGGGCGGAAAAGGAGGCTCCGATCCGCAGTTGTCGCTGTCTAAAACCAGGAAAAACAAAGACCGTTAATTGCTATTCATTGACGATATGAATGGAGCGGTATAGTTAGGCCCACAAGAAGGCGTAGTACATAAAAGTATCAGCCCTGATGGATAGTTATATTGATGGACTGGTCTCCTTATGGGTAAAAGCGTTGTGGACACTGTTGTTTCTGCATGGTCTGCAATAACGGTTGAGGGTTAGTCCGAGAGATTTACTCCAAAACAATAAAAGTGACAAAGTGGCAGGGAGTGTCAGTGTTGACGGTAATCCCTGCCATTTTTTCGTGTCTGACCGGCCATTTCACCCGTCCGGATATGCCAAAATCGGTTTGGCACATATTGTGATAAGGTAGTGTCTGCATTCGGATTCTTAGTCCGGGCATCCGCACAGTAGCGGATCCGTATTTGAACAACCTTAAAAAAATAGAACAATGACAGTAAAACCTTTAGCAGATCGCGTTCTGATCGAACCGAATCCAGCAGAAGAAAAAACAGCAGGCGGACTCTACATTCCTGATACCGCAAAAGAGAAACCTCTGGCAGGTAAAGTAATTGCAGTAGGTCCCGGTACCTCTGATGTGAAAATGGAGGTGAAGGTGGGCGATCAGGTTCTCTATGGCAAATATGCCGGTACCGAAATCACTATCGACGGTAAAGATCTGCTGATCATGAAACAGGGCGATATTCTCGCTATTATCTAATCTGTTCTTAACGTAAATTTAGAAAAATCATGGCAAAAGAGATTTTATATAACGTAGAGGCTCGCGAACAGCTCAAAGAGGGTGTGGATGCGTTGGCCAATGCAGTGAAAGTAACCCTCGGCCCGAAAGGTCGCAATGTAGTTGTTGACAAAAAATTCGGTGCACCCCACGTTACCAAAGATGGTGTTACTGTAGCTAAAGAGATCGAATTGGAGAACCCAGTTGCCAACATGGGTGCTCAGATGGTTAAAGAGGTGGCTTCAAAAACTGCTGATGATGCAGGTGACGGTACCACTACTGCAACCGTATTGGCTCAGGCTATCGTAGGTGTAGGCGTTAAGAACGTAACTGCCGGTGCAAATCCGATGGATCTGAAACGCGGTATTGACAAAGCGGTTGCTGCTGTTGTCGAGAATTTGCGCAAACAGAGCCAAGAGGTCGGTGGTGATATCAGCAAGATTGAGCAGGTGGCTACCATCTCTGCAAACAACGATAACAACATCGGTAAACTGATCGCTGAGGCGATGAGCAAAGTCAACAAAGAGGGTGTGATTACCGTTGAGGAGGCTAAAGGTACCGATACTCATGTAGATGTTGTTGAGGGTATGCAGTTCGATCGTGGTTACATCTCTCCTTACTTCACGACCGATGCAGAGAAGATGGAGGCTGTTTTGGAGAAACCGCTGATCCTGGTTACCGATAAGAAGGTTTCTACCATGAAAGAGCTGATGGGCGTTTTGGAGCCTGCTGCTCAGAATGGTCGTGCCCTGTTGGTTATCGCAGAGGATGTTGATGGCGAGGCTTTGGCTGCTTTGGTTGTCAACAAGCTGCGTGGTGCCTTGAAGATTGCTGCCGTTAAGGCTCCGGGCTTCGGTGACCGTCGTAAAGAGATGTTGGAAGATATCGCTATCCTGACCGGTGGTACCGTAATTTCAGAGGAGCGCGGTATCCGTCTGGATCAGGCAACTCTCGATATGCTGGGTAGCGCTGAGAAGGTGATCATCAACAAAGAGAATACTACCATTGTTAACGGTCTGGGTGATAAAGAGAACATTGCAGCTCGTGTAGCACAGATCCGTAAACAGATGGAGAAATCTACCTCTGACTACGATAAAGAGAAATTGGCAGAGCGTTTGGCTAAATTGGCCGGTGGTGTTGCTGTCCTCTATGTAGGTGCAGCCAGCGAGGTTGAGATGAAAGAGAAGAAAGACCGCGTTGATGATGCATTGGCCGCAACTCGTGCTGCTGTTGAAGAGGGTATCATCCCGGGTGGTGGTGTCGCCTACATCCGTGCCGTTGCAGCTCTTGAGGCTATGAAAGGTGATAACGACGATGAGACGACCGGTATCCAGATTGTTAAACGTGCAATCGAGGAGCCGCTGCGTCAGATCGTAGCCAATGCCGGTGGCGAAGGTTCTGTAGTTGTAGCTAATGTGAAAGCTGGTAAAGATGCTTACGGTTACAACGCGCGTACCGAGACTTATGAAGATATGTTCAAAGCCGGTATTATCGACCCGACTAAGGTTGCCCGTGTAGCTTTGGAGAACGCTGCTTCTATCGCAGCCATGTTCCTGACTACCGAGTGTGTATTGGTTGAGAAGAAAGAGGAGAATCCTGCTCCTGCAATGCCGCAGGGCATGGGTGGTATGGGCGGCATGATGTAGTCCATACTTGTAAGGAACAATTCCGATAAATGTGACGGGCGCTTTCCCCAAAGGGTGAGTGCCCGTTTTTTTGTGCTGTTATTGACCTGTTGTTGTCCGTATAGAGTTCTTACTTATTGTCGGATCGTAACAAGTAGAATGTCATGATAAAGGTGGTTTGAATGTATGATTGGAACCGATATTCGGGCCCCTGAGGATAGATCGAGGATGAGAAAACCGTAATTTGAGAACTTGGCGTTTTTCTCAATCCGGGTGCTGTGTTTGTTTTTTTTAAGATGCTGCGACGGTCTGAAAGATGAGCATACAAGACTTTGAGAATGGCCTTGTTTGTCCATGGCTGGTCATTGGCTTGACAGTACGAGTGTTACAGCTTACGCTACTCAACTGTGTGGCCAAATAGTGTGCGAGCCAGCTCCTCGATCTTGTTGATATAGATGATTTCGATCCCTTTGGGTGGTTTGGGCAGACTCTTGCGGAGATAGCCCGATACAATAATACGTTTGAATCCCAAACGAGCTGCTTCGCTGATGCGTTGTTCACTGCGTGGGGCCGGACGAATCTCTCCAGATAGGCCTATTTCTCCTGCACAACAGGTCTCCCGGTCCAAAGGTCGGTCGAAATAGGAGGAGAGGATCGCTGCAACGATACTCATGTCGAGTCCCGTATCGCTGATTTTAAATCCTCCGGCAAAGTTCAGGAAGACATCCTTGGTGTACATCTTCAGCCCTACACGACGCTCCAAAACCGCTAAAAGCATATTCAAGCGGCGGGAGTCGAATCCGGTCGCCGATCGTTGCGGAGTTCCGTAAGCGGCTGTACTGACCAGGGCCTGGGTCTCGATCAGGTAGGATCGGGCTCCATCCACGGCGGCCCCTACGGCAATGCCACTCAGTGGCTCATCGTAATGGGAAAGCAATATCTCCGACGGATTGGTCACCTCGATCAATCCCTCCCCGCGCATCTCGAATACACCGATCTCGAACGTGGCGCCAAAACGGTTTTTGATGCTGCGCAGAATGCGGTAGATGTTGTTGTTGTCTCCCTCGAACTGTAACACTACATCGACAATGTGCTCGAGGATTTTTGGACCGGCAATGATGCCGTCTTTGGTGATGTGGCCGATGATGATGACCGACGTATCGGTCTGTTTGGCATATTTCATCAGCAGGGCTGCACACTCCCGAATTTGTGAGACGCTGCCTGGTGATGAGTCGATCGTGTCGGAATAGATGGTTTGGATCGAATCGACAATCATCAGGTCCGGTGCCAACTCTCCGGCCTGTCGTAAAATGTTTTCGAGGTTGGTCTCGCTGTATATATAGCAGTTATCGTTATCGATGCCGAGCCGTTCGGCGCGCATCTTAATCTGGTGCGGAGACTCCTCTCCCGAGACGTAGAGCGTCTTCATCCCGCCAGATTTCAGCGCGATCTGGAGCGAAAGCGTCGATTTGCCGATGCCAGGCTCTCCTCCCAACAAAATCATTGATCCGCGAACCAGTCCTCCACCCAGTACGCGGTTCATTTCGCCATTGGCCAGATCAATGCGGGTATATTCCTGTCGCTGAATCTCTCGTACCAGTTGGGGTACGTTGCGTTGGCCAGTTGGTGCAAAAACGGGTTGTTGAGGCTCTTTGGTAAAGGTCTCTTCAATAAAAGTGTTCCACTCGCCACACGAGGGACACTTTCCAACCCATTTTGCGCTTTCGTAGCCGCAGTTACGACAGAAAAATGCCTTTTTGATTTTAGCCATGGCGTAGGATACGTTTCAATGCTGCAATAAATTGGTCAATATCTTCGCGTGTGGTGTCGAATGAGCACATCCAACGTACCTCGTTGCGTTCCTCATCCCAATCGTAGAAAAAGTACTCTTTGCGCAACTCCTCGATGGCCGGTCGGGGCATAACTGCAAACAGACCGTTGGCCTGAGGATGACAAGAGAGTTTGACTTCGGGAATCTGCTCAATCTGCGAGGCCATGTAAGCCGCCATTGCATTGGAGTGGGCTGCCAGTTTGAGCCACAGATCATCCCGCAGGTAGGCTTCGAATTGTGCAGCGATAAAGCGCATCTTGGATGCCAATTGGGTCAGCTGTTTGCGTTCGTACATGGCGTTTTGCGAGAGTTCCGGGCGGAAAAAGAGGACTGCCTCCCCGATCATCATACCATTTTTGGTACCGCCGAACGAGAGTACATCCACGCCGGTTTCGGTGATCAGCTCTCGCGGTGTCGTCCCCAAAGCAACCAGGGCATTGGCTAGGCGTGCCCCATCCACATGCAGATACATGTTGTGACGGTGGGCCAGATCTGCCAGTGCACGGATCTCATTGGGTGTATAGAGGGTTCCCAGTTCGGTTGGTTCCGAAATGGAGATCATCTTAGGTTGAGCGTGGTGTTGGAAGCCGAAACCATGCAGATGGTGACTGACCAATTCCGGTGTGAGTTTACCATCTGGTGTGGGGACGGTCAGTAGGGTACAGCCGGTGAGGGCCTCCGGGGCTCCGCATTCGTCAACGTGAATGTGGGCGGTGTCGGCGCAGATCACAGCATTGTAGCTGCGTGTCAGCGTCTTGATCGAAAGCAGGTTGGCACCTGTTCCGTTAAACACGAAGTAGACGTCGGGACCTTGATCGGCATCGTTCTTGAAAAGTTGTTGCAAAGCCTCTTTGGCACGTGCCGTAATGGCATCGTCGCCATAGGCAAAATCGTGATCCACATTGGCGGTGGCTATGGCCTCCAAAATCTGTGGATGAATTCCCGAATGGTTGTCACTTCCGAAACTGCGCATAGTGTATTTTAAGTATATGAGTCTGAAATTTTACCGGGATACGGGGAGTAGATCCGTCCCACAGTAAACTTATCATTTAATAAAGAACCGGTAGATGTCGTTGCCGTTGGCAAAGAGCAGCAGCGCGATCAGGATGATAAAGCCGACGGTTGTAGCCCGTTCCATGAATTTGTCGCTCGGTTTGCGGCGGGTGATCACCTCTACCAGCAGGAAGAGCACATGTCCGCCGTCGAGTCCCGGAATGGGCAGAATGTTCATAAAGGCCAGTGCCACCGAGAAGAAGGCGGTAATGGTCCAGAATGATTCCCAATCCCAGGTGGTCGGGAAGAAGCTACCCAATGCCATGATACCGCCCAGCGATTTGTAGGCTTCGGTTTTGGGTGAGAAGAGCAGTTTGATCTGTTTAGCGTAGCCGACCATCTCCGTTCCGGCCCGTTTGATCCCTTGAGGAATGGCTTGCCAGAAGGTGTAACGGTGGGTGCTGATCTTGAGCAGCTCGTTGAGCGGTGCAACACGAACTCCGATAAGTCCCTCCTGAGAAACCTCTACGGGCAGGGTGATGATTCGGGTGATTCCGGCCGAGTCGCGTGCAATGCTCAAATCTACTTTTTGTCCCTTATGAGCAGCTAATTCTGTTTGGAATTGATCGAAATAACGCATAGCCTTTCCGTTGAATGCCACCAGCGTGTCTCCGGGTTGTAGTCCAGCTTTGGCTGCGCCCTGACCTTTGACCGTCTCCCCTACGACAAAAGGCAGGCGGAGTGTCATAAATCCCTGTGCATCGAGAATTTTGGCTGTAGCGGTTTCGGGCATGGTGATTCGAAGCGGTTTGCCATCGCGCTCTACGGTCACATATTTGGCTTGATCAACAATAATGGTCGGTACGATGCGGGCGAAATCCTCGATCTGTTTTCCCTCTACATCGATGATTTTATCACCATCCTTGAAACCGAACTCTTTCCCGACTTCGTTAAATACATAGCCGTATTTGACGTTTTTTGAGGCAATGTAATTGTCACCCCAGGTGTAACTGATACCAATATAGATGCAGAGGGCCAATACGATATTCATTACTACTCCACCCACCATGATCAGCAAACGCTGCCAGGCAGGTTTTGCACGGAACTCCCACGGTTGAACCGGCTGCTTGAGCTGTTCGGTATCCATCGATTCGTCGATCATACCGGCAATTTTGACATAGCCACCGAATGGGATCCATCCTACACCATACTCAGTATCTCCCTTTTTGAATTTGAAGAGTGAAAACCAGGGGTTGAAAAAGAGGTAGAACTTCTCGACCCGAGTGCCGAACAGGCGTGCGAAGAGGAAATGACCTAATTCATGTATGATAACCAGAAGCGAAAAGCTCAGAATAAATTGCAGAATCTTGATGAGGATATCCATAAAAATCGAATAAATGTGTTTTCGTTTTAATTTTTATTTATCGAGTTAAGGTTTTGCAATGTTTGTATGAAACCCTAAGAGGATTGACAGTGTCTCTGTATTTGAGCAACGATGGTATTGGTTGCGTTTATGTTTTGTTTATGGTTAGGCGATTGCAACATACTACTTTACGTAGCGACTAAAGCAATAGCCTCACTTGGCTTACTTGTGCAGCAGGCTGCGTGCGATCTCCCGCGCCTCATGGTCGGTTTGACGATACTCTTCCAGCGTAGGATGTTCGATGAAGGTGCTTTTAGCCAAAGTTGTCGTATTGATGCGTGGAATATCGATAAAACGAATCTCGCCCTTCAAAAAGGCTGCGACTGCTACCTCGTTGGCTGCGTTCAAAATGCCTCCAGCGTTGCCTCCACGACGTAGGCATTCAAATGCCAACTCCAAATTTGGGAAACGGTTGGTATCCGGTTTGAAGAATTCCAGTTTGCCCAATGTCGGGAAATCGACCCGAGGTCCGGCCAGCGGCAATCGTTCCGGGAAGGATAACGCATATTGGATTGGCAGATGCATATCCGGTGTCCCCAACTGGGCTTTGATCGCTCCGTCTGCAAACTGGACCATCGAATGGATAACGCTGCGAGGGTGGATCACCACCTCAATTTGTTCAGGGCGCAGGTCGAACAGCCAACGGGCCTCAATTACTTCAAACCCTTTGTTCATCAAAGAGGCTGAGTCAATCGTCACCTTTGCCCCCATGTTCCAATAGGGGTGATTCAGCGCATCGGCTATAGAAACCTCTTCCAGTTCGGCGGCTGTCTTGTGCAAAAATGGCCCTCCAGAGGCGGTAAGAATGATCTTATCGATTGGGCTATGCTCTCCGACCAAACATTGGAAAATGGCCGAGTGTTCGGAATCGACCGGAAGGATGGGAGCACGATGTTTGGCAGAGAGTGCAGTGACGATTTCACCGGCCACTACCAAACACTCCTTATTGGCCAAAGCAACCTTTTTACCGTGCTTCAGGGCACTGACCGTCGGAAAGAGTCCACTATATCCCACCAAAGCCATCACAACGGTATCGACGGCTTCAGAACATACTACCTGTTCGAGCGCATCGTTCCCCGCATAGACTTTTATCGGTAGGGAGCTTAATGCCTCTTTGAGAGGGGTATAATAGGTGTCATTGGCGATAACTACGCTGTCAGGCATAAATTCACGTGCCTGCTCAGCCAACACCTGCCATTGGTTGTTGGCTGTTAACGTAGTGATCTCAAATCGGTCGGGATAGTTGCGGACGATGTCGAGAGTTTGGGTGCCGATCGAGCCGGTCGAGCCCATAACGGCCAATCGCTGTTTGCGCTCCATGTCTTAAAATACGATATAACTTTGAGGATCGACAGGCGTGCCGTTGTGCCACAGTTCGATCTCGAACAGGTTTTTGTTTGAGGCATCGGGTTCGGCATTGCCCGTATAGCCGATAATTTCACCACTGCGTACGCGGTCTCCCACTTTACGCAGCACCTCGGTGTTATGCCGATAAACTGAGGTGAGGTTGTTGCTGTGCTGGATGAATAGTACATAACCGTCATCGGGTGTCCAAGAAGAGGAGATGACGGTACCATCCATGATGGCCATTACCGGCTGGTTGGCCGTGGTGGCCAATTTGATGCCGTAAGCGCCCTCTTTGGGTTCGAATTTGGAAATGACAACCCCTTTGACGGGAGTGAATAACTCCAATGCAGAACGCAGATTTTTGCGGGCTGCATCCGGGTTGTTCAAGCTGTATGCACTGCCTGGTGTTTCGAGCTGGCTACGCAGAATCGAATCTTCGATGATGGCTGCTACCGTGGGATTTTTGCTACGGGCCACGGAGTCAGAAGCCTGAACATCATTCCGAGTGACTGGATTTTTACCGGCCATGATCAGAGCGATGTTTTCGTTGTAGATCTGCATGTTTTTGATCTCCTGCTCCAAAGAGTCGAGGCGGATGATATTCTCAATCAGCATGGTCCGCGACTTGTTGCCCGGATAGCCCGGTATGAAGTCCAAAATCGGCGTGTAGGCTACCGTCGTCGTGATGATAATGAAAAGAATTAATATCAATGCCAGCAGACCGGCCAACAGATTCAGCGGGCTGATGTACATATACCACACCTCATCGTCGGTGTGTTGGTTGTGAATACTGAGGCGATGCTTCTCACGCAGATGGTGAGTAAAATAGCTCCAGCTCTTTTTGAAATTGATCTTCACGGTTTTCGTTTTAACGGATTGCTCCGTAGAAGTTTTGGTCCGAGGTCAATGTCTGAACACTCATACGGACAGATTCATACAAAGGTAATAAAATACTCCGGCTAAATCCATCTCTCAAGTGCTCCTAAGTGAATTATTTAACCGGAAAACAGTTTGAAAGTACGTTATAAAATGTAAATTTGCGTTAACTTTATATGAAATTAACGCCCCGTAGGACGGAATTATTTTTTTCGTTACCGGAGCTCGAAAAAGAATTCGTTATGGTTAAACCTACACTTTTAGTTTTGGCGGCTGGTATGGGGTCGCGTTATGGTTCTCTCAAACAGATGGATGGTGTCGGCCCCAGCGGCGAAGCAATCATTGACTATTCGATCTATGATGCTATTCGTGCCGGTTTTGGCAAAGTCGTATTTGTAATCCGCCATCTTTTTGAAAAGGAGTTCCGTGAAATTTTTACTCCTGAACGTTTCGGCGGAAAAATCGAAGTGGATTTTGTTTTCCAGGAACTGGATAAACTGCCCGAAGGATTTACTGTTCCCGCAGATCGTGTAAAACCTTGGGGAACCAACCATGCAGTGATGATGGCTGCCGAGGTGATCGACGGACCGTTCGCTGTGATCAATGCGGATGATTTTTACGGCCGTGAGGCTTACCAAACTATTGGAGACTATTTACGTTCGGTAGCCGGTCAGACCAACCACTATTGCATGGTTGGATATGAGGTTCAGAAGACCTTGTCGGATTATGGTGCCGTATCTCGTGCGGTTTGCGAGGTAGATGCTAATGATAATCTGACTTCCATGGTAGAGCGTACCTCGATCGAACGTATCGATGGGGTAATCAAATACAAAGATGAGCAAGGCGAACTCTGCCCGTTGGCCGATACGGCTCCTGTATCGATGAATATGTTTGGTTTTACACCGGATTATTTCGCTCATTCGAAAGATTATTTCACCTCTTATCTCATAGAGAACATTAATAATCCAAAATCAGAGTTCTATATCCCGACACTGGTCAACAAGCTGGTAGGTGAAGGTACGGCTCAGATGCGTGTTCTGCATTGTGCAGCACAATGGTTCGGTGTGACATACAAAGAAGACCGTCCTGCTGTGGTAGCTCGCATTCGCAAATTGGTGGACGAAGGTCTCTATCCTGAGAAATTGTGGAATTAGACCTGAACTCGAACCTAAAACCGAACAACATGAACAGTATCGAACAACAGATCTGGGGGTTTACTCCAGAAGGAGAGGCTGTCGTGCGTTATACGATGACCAATGCGGGAGGAGCATCTGTCGTATTGAGTAACATCGGAGCAGGAATCATTGCCGTGAATGTTCCTGACCGTAACGGCAAGTTGGCTAATGTAGCGCTCGGCTATGATCGTTTTGAAAGTTACTTTGGGGATGGCCCGTACATGGGAAAGACTCCGGGTCGTTTTGCAAACCGTATCGGCGAAGGGCGTTTTACCTTAGATGGCAAGGAGTACCGTTTGGCTCAGAATTCAGGTGGCCAGCATTTGCATGGAGGTTTGAAAGGCTTTGCCAATAAGGTTTGGACTGGCCGTGTCGAGACTGATCGGGTAGTCTTTTCTTTGGTCAGTCCTGATGGGGATGATAAATATCCTGGCGAGGTGACTGTTGAAGTTTGTTACGATTGGAACGACGACTGCGAATTGGAGATCACCTACTATGCCAAAACCGATGCTCCGACCATTATCAATTTGACCAACCACTCCTACTTTAACCTCAAAGGTGAAAGTGTCGGTCGGGCTATGGAGCAGGAGTTACAGCTCAATGCTTCGAAATTCCTTTGGTATGATAAAAACTGTATCCCGACCGGTGAACTGGTCGAGGTGAAGGGGACTCCGATGGACTTTACGACAGCGAAACCATTGGCACGTGATATAGATGCCGATTATGAGCCGTTGAATATTGGGCATGGTTATGATCAAAGTTGGGCAATTGATGGCTACGAAAAGGGTAAATTAAGTGAAGCAGGCGTGCTTTCCGATCCGGAAACCGGTCGTCGCATGCGTATCTTCACGACTCACCCTTCAGCACATGTTTATGCAGGGAATTTCCTGCAAGGATGTCCTACAAGTATCAGCGGACATGAATATGCCAATCGGGATGGTGTAGCTATTGAGTGTCAGGGATATCCTAATAGCCCGAATCGTCCCAATTTCCCTTCTACTGTATTGCGACCTGATGAGCTTTACAATGAAAAAATCATCTTCCGTTTTGAAACGGATAACAAATAGTTATTGCAATCATTCAACCTAAAACTTAGCAAATGGAATCTGAAAAACACAAAAATTATGCGTTACCGATCATTGTCATGATCTTTTTGTTCGGGATGATCTCGTTCGTAACGAACTTGGCTTCACCGATGGGCGATATCCTGAAATATCAGTTCCAAGTTCCGAACTGGATGGGAACGCTGGGAGTATTTGCAAACTTTATCGCCTATGCCATCATGGGTTATCCTGCTGGTAACATGTTGCAGAAACTGGGCTACAAAAAAACCGCTTTGATCGCTATCGCTGTTGGCTTTGTGGGTGTCGGAATTCAGACCCTTTCTGGTACTGCACAGAGTTTTGGTGTCTATCTTTTGGGTGCCTTTATCGCTGGTTTCTCGATGTGTCTGCTCAATACGGTTGTCAACCCAATGTTGAACAAATTGGGTGGCGGCGGCAATAAAGGTAACCAGTTGATCCAGGCTGGTGGTTCATTCAACTCGTTGTGTGGAACTGCCGTAATCATTTTAACTGGTCTGTTGATTCCCGAGGGAATTAAAAATGCCCAGATCAGCAACGTCTTCCCGCTGATGTATGCTGCATTGGCTATCTTTGCTTTCGCATTTGTTGTGATCGCATTGACGAAAATCCCGGAAAATGAGCCTGCACTTGAGAAGAAGATCAAAGAAACTTCGAAATACGGGCCACTTTCATTCCGCCATTTTGTATTGGGATCTATCGCGATTTTCGTATATGTAGGTGTTGAGGTAGGCGTTCCCAATATTTTGCAAAAATGGTTACAGAATCCGGATCTGAATGTATTGGGTGACGGCGTGAATGTAGAGGCTATCGCTGGATCTGTTGCTGCAACCTATTGGTTGTTGATGTTAGTGGGCCGTCTGCTCGGAGCTTTGGTCGGTAGTAAAGTGTCTGCTCGCAGTATGTTGACTGTTGTTTCGTCAGTCGGTTTGTTGTTGACGTTGACTGCTATGTTCATTCCCGAAATCCCTGTCAATATGCCAGTATTTAACGGTGCAGAGGGATTTGCTTTGGTTAGTGTTCCTTTGAATGCGGCGCTGCTGGTGCTGGTTGGACTGTGTACCTCAGTTATGTGGGGAGGAATCTTCAACCTCGCTGTCGAAGGACTTGGTAAATATACCGAAAAGGCTTCTGGTATTTTTATGGCCCTTGTTTGCGGTGGTGGTATTTTGCCGTTGCTGCAAAATGGTATTGTTGACTTAGCAGGTGGAGTTGGCTATTTAACTAGCTATTGGGTAATTGTAGTTGGTGCTGCTTATATCCTCTTCTATGCTATGGTTGGCTCCAAAAATGTCAATAAAGATATTCCGGTAGATTAATTGGTAAAACCATAATTCCCCCCTATTTATCTTTTTTTACAGACATAGAGCATATAGGTTATTAATTAACCGGTCTTAATAAAAGCGCGCTGGATATCCAGCGCGCTTTTATTGTTTTGTTGTTATGTGTTTTGACCGTTGGTCTGTAATATTGAGTTTTATATGCGTCTATTTTGATGCGAGAAGCGAGGCAGCATAAATTTACACCTTACATGGGAAAATGCTTTAAAGAAGCTAATAATAGGCAAAAATAAAGAGAGCGGAACTTTATGCTCCGCTCTCTTGACGTTTATATGTGCATGAATAGCTTATTCGTGCGAGTGAGTGCCTACCATTGAGTTGTAGTCATCCATTGAACCTACTAAGATATTCTGGTATTCACGTTCACCTGTACCAGCTGGAATCAAGTGACCACAGATGACGTTCTCCTTCAGGTTGGCCAGAGGATCGGTCTTACCGAGAATTGCAGCCTCGTTCAACACTTTCGTAGTCTCCTGGAATGATGCAGCAGACATGAAGCTGCTGGTTTGCAATGCCGCACGGGTAATACCCTGCAGAATCTGATTCGAGGTTGCAGGAATAACCTCACGAACCTGTACCAGCTTCTGATCCTTGCGTTTCAGAACGGAATTCTCATCACGCAACTTGCGTACAGTGATAATCATACCTGGGCGCATTGTGGTTGAATCTCCGGCATCGGTAACAACAACTTTGTCGTACAACTCGTCGTTGACCTCCATAAATTCCCATTTGTCCACAATCTGTTCGGGCAGGAAACGAGTATCTCCCGGATCTTCGATCTGTACTTTGTTCATCATCTGACGAACGATGACTTCGAAGTGTTTGTCGTTGATCTTTACACCCTGCATACGGTACACCTCCTGAACCTCGTTGACGATATATTCCTGGACCTTGGTCGGACCCTGGATAGCCAGGATATCGCTTGGAGTGATAGCGCCGTCAGACAGCGGGGTTCCAGCGCGAACATAGTCGTTCTCCTGTACGAGGATCTGACGAGACAGCGGAACCAAATAGCGTTTTACATCGCCCATTTTCGAGGTGACCACAATCTCACGGTTACCACGTTTAATCTTACCGAATGAGATTTCACCATCGATTTCCGATACGATTGCGGGGTTCGACGGGTTACGTGCCTCAAACAGCTCGGTAACTCGTGGCAGACCTCCGGTGATATCGCCTGCTTTGCCGACAGCACGCGGGATCTTGATCAGGATCTCGCCAGCCTTGACTGCCGCATCCTCTTTGACAGCGATGTGTGCTCCCACAGGCAGGTTGTACTGTTTCTGCTCTTCACCCTGTTTGTTGAGGATCTTGATAACCGGGTTCTTGGTCTTGTCTTTCGACTCGATAATCACCTTCTCACGGAAACCGGTCTGCTCATCGAATTCATCACGGTAGGTAACGTTTTCGATGACATTTTCGAAGGCAACTTTACCATCGTATTCTGAAATGATAACGGCATTGTATGGATCCCATTCGCAGATCAGGTCACCCTTCTTGACGATATCTCCATCGTGCATGTAGAGGGTAGAACCGTACTGCAAGTTGTGGGTATAGAGTACGATATCAGTGTTGACATCCACGATGCGCAATTCAGCGAGTCGGCTGATAACCATTTCAACCTCTTTGCCTGCATCGTTTTTGCTCTTAACAGTACGCAGATCGTCAATTTCGAGTCGGCCTTCGTAGCGTGAAACGACACTGTTATCGGTTGCCACACCACCGGCCACACCACCGACGTGGAAGGTACGCAGAGTCAGCTGAGTACCCGGCTCACCGATGGACTGTGCTGCAATGACACCGACAACTTCGCCTTTCTGCACCATGCGGGCTGTAGCCAGGTTGCGGCCGTAGCACTTCGCACATACACCGTTGCGTGATTCGCAAGTCAATACCGAACGGATATCAACTGATTCGATGCCTGCAGCCTCAATAGCTGATGCAATATTTTCGGTGATCTCTTTGCCGGCAGCAACAATCAGTTCTCCGGTATGTGGATTGTAAACATCGTGAACGGTTGTACGTCCCAAGATGCGTTCATACAGCGTCTGTACGACATCTTCGTTGCGTTTGATTGCCGTAGCGGTCAAACCACGCAATGTGCCGCAGTCCTCTTCGGTGATTACGACATCCTGAGCCACATCAACCAAACGACGGGTCAGATAACCTGCGTCGGCAGTCTTCAATGCGGTATCGGCCAAACCTTTACGAGCACCGTGGGTTGAGATGAAGTACTCCAACACGGACAGACCCTCTTTGAAGTTCGAAAGAATCGGGTTTTCGATGACCTGACCTCCTTCAGCACCGGATTTCTGCGGTTTTGCCATCAAACCGCGCATACCGGACAGCTGACGGATCTGCTCTTTAGAACCACGTGCTCCTGAATCCAACATCATGTAAACCGGGTTGAAGCCCTGCATATCTGCAGTCAGGTGATCGAGCACCGTTTTGGTCAACTTCATGTTGATGTTGGTCCAAATATCGATAATCTGGTTGTAACGCTCGTTGTTGGTGATAAGACCCATGTTATAGCTTTCCATCACCTCATCGACACGTTCATAACCCTCTTGTACCAGTTTCTCTTTCTCCTCAGGGATGATAACGGCATCGAGGTTAAATGACAAACCTCCCTTGAACGCCATTTTGTAACCGAGGTTCTTGATATTGTCGAGGAATGTCGCAGCTTTGTCGGCACCGGCCTTTTTCATCACCAATGCGATGATATCACGCAACGAACGTTTGGTCAGCACTTCGTTGATATAACCAACCTCTTTCGGAACGACCTGGTTGAACAGGATCCGTCCAATGGTTGTATCAATGATCTTTTGAACAGGCTGATCGTTTTCATCGATTGTATCGGTCATTACCTTAACTTTTGCATGCAGATCTGCACGGCCTTCGTTGTAAGCAATGATTGCCTCTTCCGGACCGTAGAAGGCGAGACCTTCACCTTTCGAACCTGCGCGCTCTTTGGTAATGTAGTACAGACCGAGGACCATGTCCTGTGAAGGCACGGTGATCGGGGCTCCGTTGGCCGGGTTCAAAATGTTGTGTGAACCGAGCATCAACAACTGTGCCTCCAAAATGGCGGCATTACCCAGCGGCAAGTGCACGGCCATTTGGTCACCATCGAAGTCGGCGTTGAATGCGGTACAAGCCAGCGGGTGAAGTTGCAATGCCTTACCTTCGATCAGCTTGGGCTGGAAGGCCTGGATACCCAGACGGTGCAGGGTCGGGGCACGGTTCATCAATACCGGGTGACCCTTGATCACATTTTCAAGAATATCCCAAATCACCGGATCCTTGCGATCGATGATCTTCTTTGCTGATTTAACGGTCTTAACGATACCACGTTCGATGAGTTTGCGGATCACGAAGGGTTTGTACAACTCGGCTGCCATATCCTTCGGAATACCCATCTCGTGCATCTTCAGCTCAGGACCTACGACGATAACTGAACGGGCTGAGTAGTCCACACGTTTACCGAGCAAGTTCTGACGGAAACGTCCCTGTTTACCTTTCAAACTGTCCGAAAGAGATTTCAACGGACGGTTTGATTCGGTTTTAACTGCGTTGCTCTTACGAGAGTTGTCGAACAGTGAATCGACAGCCTCCTGCAACATACGTTTTTCGTTACGCAGGATCACATCCGGAGCCTTGATTTCGATGAGTCGTTTCAGACGGTTGTTACGGATGATCACACGACGATAGAGGTCGTTCAAATCTGAGGTAGCGAAACGACCTCCATCCAGCGGAACGAGGGGACGCAATTCGGGTGGAATTACCGGAATGACCTTCAAAATCATCCATTCCGGTTTGTTCACCTCGCGTGATTCACGGAAGGCCTCTACAACATGCAGACGTTTCAGTGCTTCTGCTTTACGCTGTTGTGAGGTCTCGGTGCTGGCTTTGTGGCGCAGCGAGTAAGAGAGCTCGTCAAGGTCTACACGTTGTAACAGTGTATAGATTGCTTCGGCACCCATCTGAGCGATGAACTTGTTGGGATCAGAGTCATCGAGTTGTTGGTTGCCTTTAGGCAGTGCGTTTACAATATCGAGGTACTCTTTCTCGGCCAACAGATCGAGTTCTGCTACGCCGTTGGTTGCAGCCACACCGGGCTGGATAACCACGTAACGCTCGTAGTAAATAATTGCTTCGAGTTTTTTGGTCGGAATACCCAGCAGATAGCCGATTTTCGAAGGAAGCGAACGGAAGTACCAGATGTGTGCAACGGGAACAACCAATGAGATGTGACCCATACGTTCACGACGCACTTTCTTTTCGGTTACCTCCACACCGCATCGGTCACAGACAATACCTTTGTAACGGATACGTTTGTATTTACCGCAGTGGCACTCGTAGTCCTTCACAGGACCGAAGATGCGCTCGCAGAAAAGACCGTCACGCTCCGGTTTGTAGGTACGGTAGTTTATCGTCTCAGGCTTGAGGACCTCTCCGCTCGAATTTTCCAGAATCTCCTCGGGAGATGCCAGTCCAATCGAAATCTTCGAGAATCCGGTCTGTGCCTTGTTGTCTTTCTTCAATGACATATATCTTTTTCTTTTATTTATTCATCAAATTTCGTCAGCCGCGTGCTCGTTTTTGGGTATGTGCAGTGAGTCTTTCAACTCTTAGCAGTTAACAGAATGGTCGAGCCGACGGCCAAAGCACTTTACTCCAACTTGACGCTGATCGCAAGACCCCGCAACTCATGCAACAATACGTTGAGTGATTCGGGGATACCTGCTGGCGGCAGGTTGTCGCCTTTGACAATAGCTTCGTAAGCCTTAGCACGGCCCATCACGTCATCAGACTTGATGGTCAAGATCTCCTGCAGGATGTTGGCTGCACCGAATGCCTCGAGTGCCCAAACCTCCATCTCTCCGAAACGCTGACCACCGAATTGGGCTTTACCACCCAGAGGCTGCTGCGTAATGAGTGAGTACGGACCGATTGAACGGGCGTGCATTTTGTCGTCGACCATGTGGCCCAGTTTCAGCATGTAGATTACGCCGACTGTCGCCGGTTGGTCGAAACGCTCACCGGTTCCACCGTCATACAGGTAGGTGCGACCGCTACGAGGTATACCAGCTTTAGCAGTGTATTCATTGATCTGTTCGAGGCTTGCACCATCGAAGATCGGGGTAGCAAACTTCAATCCCAGTTCACGACCTGCCCAACCCAATACGGTTTCGTAGATCTGTCCCAAGTTCATACGCGAAGGCACACCCAGCGGGTTCAGTACGATATCGACGATCGAACCATCTTCGAGGAACGGCATATCTTCGTCACGAACGACTTTGGCAACGATACCCTTGTTACCGTGACGACCTGCCATCTTATCACCTACGCGGAGTTTACGTTTCTTAGCGATGTAAACCTTAGCCAGCTGAATAATACCGGCAGGCAGTTCATCACCATTGGTGAGGTTGTATTTGTCGCGCTTGAGCACGGCATCAGCCTCTTTGTATTTGATGATATAGTTGTTGATGGTCTTTTCAACCAAGAGATTCAGGTGAGCGTCACCGCACCACTTGTCAGCAGCTACGTTCAAGAAGTCGATCTCGTTGAGCAACTTCTGTGTGAAGCGTGTTCCTTTGGCAACCACCTCTACACCAAAGTAGTCGTGGATACCTGCGGTGGTTTTGTCCTTCAGCAGGATGCTCAGCTTCTCGATCAGCAGGTTACGCAACTCGGCTACTTGTTCGTTGAAAGCCATATCGAGTTTTTCGAGCTGTGCCTTTTCAGCGGCTTTGCTCTTCTTGTCATGGCTTGCACGGCTGAAGAGACGTTTGTCGATAACCACACCATAAAGTGAAGGTTGTGCTTTCAGAGAAGCATCCTTAACGTCTCCAGCTTTATCACCGAAGATTGCACGCAACAACTTCTCTTCCGGTGAAGGATCGCTCTCACCTTTCGGGGTGATCTTACCGATCAGGATGTCGCCCGGTTTGATGTTGGCGCCGATACGGATGATACCGTTTTCGTCCAAATCTTTGGTTGCGTCCTCGCTGACGTTCGGAATATCAGAGGTCAACTCCTCGACACCACGTTTGGTATCACGAACTTCCATGATGTATTCATCCACATGAACTGACGTGAAGATATCGTCACGAATCATGCGTTCCGAAATCACGATAGCATCCTCAAAGTTGTAACCCTTCCAAGGCATGAACGCCACCTTCAAGTTACGTCCCAAAGCCAACTCTCCGTTCTGAGTAGAATAACCTTCGGTCAGGATTTGACCTTTGGTTACTTTCTCTCCGCGACGTACCAGTGGCTTCAGCGTGATTGAAGTACTCTGGTTGGTCTTGCGGTAACGAGGAAGCTTATAGGTTGTCACCTCCGGATCGAAACTGATCAGTTTCTCCTCTTCGGTGCGATCGTATTTGATCTGGATCTGTGTAGCATCTGAGAAGACTACTTCACCATCCTTCTCTGCAACTACCTGGATACGGCTGTCGGCAATCATGTCATCTTCAAGCCCAGTACCCACGATCGGAGCTTCAGGCATAACCAAAGGCACTGCCTGACGCATCATGTTTGATCCCATCAATGCACGGTTAGCGTCATCGTGCTCCAAGAAAGGAATCAAGCTTGCAGCGATTGATGCGATCTGGTTTGGAGCAACGTCCATCAAGTTGATTTCCTTGTCAGTTACGACAGGGAAGTCGCTCTCAAAACGTGCTTTGATCTTATCAGGGTTGATGAAGTGTCCTGTGTCATCAAGCGGAGTGTTGGCCTGACCGATAATCATGCCCTCCTCTTCCTCTGCGCTGAGATAAACTACATCGTCGTTGTTCAGGTTGACAACACCGTCTTCAACTTTACGATACGGGGTTTCGATGAAGCCCATATCGCTGATCTTTGCGTAAACACACAATGAAGAGATCAGACCGATGTTCGGACCCTCAGGAGTCTCGATCGGGCAGAGACGGCCGTAGTGCGTGTAGTGTACGTCTCGAACCTCGAAACCTGCACGCTCACGCGACAGACCTCCAGGACCCAATGCTGAGAGACGACGTTTGTGAGTCATCTCGGCCAATGGGTTGGTTTGGTCCATAAACTGTGACAACTGGTTGGTTCCAAAGAATGAGTTGATCACCGAAGACAAAGTCTTTGCGTTGATCAAGTCAACCGGAGTGAATACCTCGTTGTCACGGACATTCATACGCTCGCGGATCGTACGTGCCATACGTACGAAACCTACGCTGAACTGGTTGGCCAGCTGTTCGCCTACGGTGCGGACACGACGGTTGCTCAAGTGGTCGATATCGTCGACGTCGGTCTTCGAGTTGATCAGCTGGATCAGATATTTGATGATCGCGATCATATCCTCGCGGGTCAGCACTCTGACTTCGTATGGAATGTCGAGATCCAATTTTTTATTGATTCGGAAACGACCTACATCACCCAAGTCGTAACGTTTGTCAGAGAAGAAGAGTTTCTCGATGACATCACGGGCAGTTGCCTCATCGGGTGGTTCAGAGTTACGCAATTGGCGGTAGATGTAAACTACGGCCTCTTTCTCTGAGTTACACGGGTCTTTTTGCAGGGTATTGTATACAATTGAGTAATCGACATTGCCCGGAGCCTCTTTGTGGATCAAGATGCTTTTAGCTCCAGAGTCGATGATATCTTCGATGTGACGCTCTTCGAGTACGGTTTCACGATCAATGATGATCTCGTTACGTTCAATTGAAACCACCTCACCGGTATCCTCATCGACGAAATCCTCTACCCATGTTTTCAATACACGGGCAGCCAAACGTTGGCCAATAGCCTTTTTCAGGTTGGCTTTTGTAACCTTGACCTCTTCGGCCAAGTCAAATATCTCTAAAATTTCCCGGTCGCTTTCGAAGCCGATAGCTCGCAACAGCGTTGTCACGGGTAATTTCTTTTTACGGTCGATGTATGCGTACATCACGTTGTTGATGTCGGTCGCAAACTCGATCCATGAGCCCTTGAACGGAATAATACGGGCTGAGTAGAGCTTCGTACCGTTCGTGTGGATGCTCTGTCCGAAGAAAACTCCGGGAGAACGGTGAAGCTGGGATACGATGACACGTTCGGCACCGTTGATCACAAAGGTACCTCGGGGAGTCATATAGGGGATCGTCCCGAAGTAGACATCCTGAATCACGGTGTCGAAATCTTCGTGTTCAGGGTCAGTACAGTATAATTTCAGTTTGGCTTTCAGCGGTACGCTGTAGGTAAGGCCGCGTTCCAGACACTCGTCAATCGAATAGCGGGGCGGATCGATGTAGTAATCGATGAACTCCAATACGAAATTGTTGCGGGTATCGGTGATCGGGAAGTTCTCCATGAACACTTTGTAGAGACCCTCGTTTTTTCGGTTCTCCGCAGTGGTGTCCATTTGGAAAAAGTCGTGGAAGGATTTGAGCTGCACCTCCAGCAAATCAGGATAAGGCATCCTGTTTTTGACCGAAGAGAAGCTGATACGTTTATTATCTGTTTTTGGGGACATTGGATCCAATATTTAATTTGAAGACTAGAACTAGAACCTAGAACTAGAGACGAGAACTGTTGCTGTACATCTTATCCCTAAGCGGTCCGAAGGGTTTGATTGTCCAGGATAGATAAGCAGTTGATATATGCTTGTGAGGCGTAAACCGGGTTCACTTCGGGCCGAAAACGGGCTACTCTTCACAGAGGCCCGTAATGTTAAATGAGAAAAGGTATAGAGTCTATCTGCATAGACTCTACACCTGATATGTGGTTGAAATTTAAGTAATTATTACTTAAGCTCAACTTCAGCACCAGCCTCTTCCAGCTGTGATTTAATCTGTTCTGCTTCTTCTTTGGAAACGCCCTCTTTGATAGTTTTAGGAGCGCCATCAACCAAATCTTTAGCCTCTTTCAGACCCAGACCGGTGATGTCTTTAACGGCTTTAACTACCTGGAGCTTAGCCTGACCTGCGTTAGCGAGAACAACGTCGAAAGAGGTCTTCTCAGCAGCAGCGGCAGCGCCACCTTCAGCGGGAGCAGCGGCAACAGCAACAGCAGCAGCAGCGGGCTCAATTCCGTATTCGTCTTTCAGAATACCAGCAAGTTCGTTTACTTCCTTAACTGTCAAGTTTACCAACTCCTCAGCTAATTTTTTGATATCGGCCATTGTATTGAAATTTAAAAATGTTAGACGATTTTGTAATGATTAATTTCTCTCTTCGAGGCTCTTTATGAGGCCTGCGATTTTTTGACCAGCTGAAGCCTGCAATGCAGAAATAACATTCTTTGCAGGAGACTGCAGCAGTCCGACGATGTCGCCAATAAGCTCTTCGCGAGACTTGATGTTGACCAGTTCATCCAGAGCGGCGTCGCCCACGTAAACACAATCTTCAACCAAAGCGGCTTTCAATACCGGTTTGTCGCACTCCTTACGGAATTCTTTGATCAGTTTTGCAGGGGCTTTACCTGTGTTGGAGAACATGACAGCTGTTTCACCTTTGAGGGCGGGCAGCAGCTCATCGTTAGCTTTAGAAACTTGTTCCAGAGCTTTGATGAAGAGTGTATTCTTCACGACGACCAGCTTCACATCCTGTTCGAAGCAGGCTTTACGCAATTTTGCGGTCTGCTCTGCGTTCAAGGCAGCAGTGTCTGTCAAATAGAAGTGAGCGTATTGTTGCAGCTTATCGGCTAAACCGTTAATGATAACTGTTTTTTCTTCCCTGTTCATCGTTTTCCTTTTTATTTGATGTCAACCGATTTGGGGTCTACCGCTAAGCCGGGGCTCATCGTAGAAGATAAATATATGCTCTGTACATAAGTACCTTTTGCAGCTGTGGGTTTCAGCTTGTTGATCATTGACATGAATTCCTTCACGTTGTCAGCGATCTGCTCAGCGCTGAAGCTGATTTTGCCCACCGATGAGTGAACGATACCGAATTTATCGACTTTGAAATCGATTTTACCGGCTTTCACTTCGGTGACAGCTTTGCCCACTTCCATGGTAACCGTACCTGTTTTGGGGTTCGGCATCAGACCACGGGGACCCAAAATACGTCCGAGTGCTCCGACCTTGGCCATTACGTTAGGAGTGGTGATGATTACATCGACATCGGTCCAACCGCCTTTGATTTTTTCGATGTATTCGTCCAAACCTACATAATCAGCGCCGGCCTCTTTAGCTTCGTTCTCTTTATCGGGAGAGCAGAGCACCAGAACACGTACCTGTTTTCCGGTACCATGAGGCAGGGTTACGACACCACGTACCATCTGGTTGGATTTGCGCGGGTCGACACCGAGGCGTACATCCAGGTCAACTGAAGCGTCGAATTTCGTAAAGGTGATATCCTTCAGAAGAGCTGCCGCCTCGCCTAGCTTGTACACTTTTCCGGTCTCGACTTTTGCAAGAGCCGTTTTTCTGTTTTTGGTCAGCTTACTCATTTTCAGTAACTTTTGTCAATTACAAACTAGGAAATTCACCAACTACGTTGATACCCATACTACGGGCCGTACCGGCAACCATCCGCATTGCTGACTCAATGGTGAAGCAGTTCAGGTCGGGCATTTTGTCCTCGGCGATCGTTTTGATCTGATCCCAGGTTACCTGACCCACTTTTTTACGGTTCGGCTCTGCCGATCCGCTCTGCAGTTTGGCTGCCTCTTTGAGCTGTACGGCTACGGGCGGCTGCTTGACAACGAAATCGAATGATTTGTCGCCATATACGGTGATAATGACAGGAAGTACTTTCCCCGCCTTGTCCTGAGTCCGCGCGTTGAACTGCTTGCAGAAGTCCATAATGTTGACTCCTTTGGAGCCCAGTGCAGGACCTACTGGGGGCGAAGGATTGGCGGCACCACCTTTGATCTGCAATTTGATTAATGCAGCAACCTCTTTTGCCATAATTTTCCTTTCGTTAATTATTCTTTTTCAACTTGCATGAAGCTCAACTCCATAGGAGTCTTGCGTCCGAAAATCTTCACGGAAACCGTCAGTTTCTTTCGGTCGTTGTCCACGGCCTCGATAGTGCCTGAAAAACTTGAGAAGGGACCGTCGATCACCTTGACCATGTCACCGACGAAGAAAGGAACTTCGTTTTCCTCTTCACTCTCACTCAATTCATCGACACGGCCTAATATGCGGCTTACTTCCTGGGGGCGCAGAGGGGTTGCCTCCATAGGGTTACCGCCTTTGGTGTCGTTGAGGAAGCCTAAGACGTTGGGAGTGTTACGAAGAATATACGGAATTTCTCCTACCAGGGCTGCTTCTACCAATACATAACCCGGATAAGAAACACGTTCCTTACTGATTTTTTTACCGTTTCTGATCTGGTAAATCTTTTCAGTAGGGATTAGAACTTGGGAGATATAGTCTTCGAGGTGTGATTGGCGTACTTCGTTGTCGATGTACTCTTTAACCTTTTTCTCTTTACCTCCGATGGCACGTACGACGTACCATTGTTTCTGCTCTTTTTCGCTCATCTTTATTAACCTGCTAGAATAGAAAATTAATAAAGGATGTTATATATAGTTTTCATGATGTTCTCAAAGGCGAGGTCCATAACCAGCACCACCAGTGCGAGTAAAAGGGAAGCAACCATAACGATTACCGCAGAGTGAGAAAGCTGGCTCATTGAGGGCCAAGACACTTTTTGAACGAGCTCTGTGTAGGCTTCTTTAGTGTAAGATACAATTCTCATAATTGTTCTATTTTTTTGCACGAGTGGAGAGATTCGAACTCCCATCAACGGTTTTGGAGACCGCTATTCTACCCTTGAACTACACTCGTAGAGGCAGTGCGACTCAGGCCGCACTGCGGGATATATCAAAATTATTTGATGATCTTGGTGATCTGACCAGCACCTACGGTACGGCCACCCTCGCGGATAGCGAAACGCAGACCTACGTTCAGAGCTACAGGGTAGATCAAGGTAACTTTGATGGTTACGTTGTCACCCGGCATTACCATATCAACGCCTTCTGGAAGTTCAACCTCACCGGTGATATCCATGGTACGCAGGTAGAACTGAGGACGATATTTGTGGTGGAACGGAGTGTGACGGCCACCCTCTTCTTTCTTCAGGATGTAAACCTCAGCCTCGAACTCGGTGTGCGGAGTGATTGAGCCAGGTTTAGCGACAACCATACCACGTTTAACATCTTTCTTGTCGATACCGCGGAGCAACAGACCTACGTTGTCACCAGCCTCACCCTGATCGAGGAGTTTGCGGAACATTTCGACACCGGTACAAGTTGAAGTCATAGATTTTTCAGCCAGACCGATAATCTCAACGGGATCACCTACGTGGATCACACCGGTTTCGATACGACCGGTAACAACGGTACCACGGCCAGTGATTGAGAATACGTCCTCGATAGGCATCAGGAACGGTTTCTCGTTTTCACGCGGAGGCAGCGGAATCCAGTTGTCAACAGCGTCCATCAACTCCATAACTTTGTCTTCCCACTGAGGCTCGCCATTGAGGGCACCCAGAGCAGAACCACGGATGATAGGAGTATTGTCACCGTCGAATTCATATTTGCTGAGCAGGTCACGAACCTCGAGCTCAACCAGGTCGAGCATTTCAGGATCGTCAACCATATCGCATTTGTTCAAGAATACTACGATACGCGGTACGTTCACCTGACGGGCGAGCAGTACGTGCTCGTTGGTCTGAGGCATCGGACCATCGGTAGCAGCTACAACCAAGATGGCACCATCCATCTGAGCGGCACCAGTAACCATGTTTTTCACATAGTCGGCGTGACCCGGGCAGTCTACGTGAGCATAGTGACGGTTAGCAGTCTGATACTCTACGTGAGCGGTGTTGATGGTAATACCACGCTCTTTTTCCTCGGGAGCGTTGTCGATCGAATCGAATGAACGGAGTTCAGAGAGACCTTTTTTAGCAAGTACGGTGGTAATTGCTGCGGTAAGGGTAGTTTTACCGTGGTCTACGTGTCCGATAGTACCGACGTTCACGTGCGGTTTGGACCGGTCAAATTTTTCTTTTGCCATGATTGAAATCTATTTAGGAATTAATTGTCTGACTAATTGTGTCGGTTTCTTAATTCGTTTGTGTTGGGAGGACCTTTAATATTTGTGAGTCTGGTTCAGACTTTTACTTCACTGGCCGACCCGCTCAAGCGTTTAAGGACGACAAAATTACGCATATTTTACAAATCCGCAAACATTACAGGCCAAAAATCAGCCCTTTCGGGTGAAATTCTACCTGGATTGGGTGATTTGGAACTGTAAAAAAGCGAAATCCGGCACAAAAGTACGATCAATTTTTGGAATAAGAAAATTTTTTTACAGCAAAAGTGTATGTATTGGTCGAATTTCTAACATTTTATTGACAATTTCTGTTGGTGTGAAGCCTTATGATGCTATGCCAACCTGTTTTGAGTGTTGTTTGTGTAATGACGTGACGGGCGCACTTCGATTTATGCTTTTTATACTTAATTGAGAGGAATAGCCCCTGTCTCTTCAATAAGTTAGCATAACTGCGGAATTTTGTGGGTCAGGTCAAGGTAGCGATATAGATAACGACTCCTTATTTTTTAACTCTTTGTTTGCCGTTTAATGATCAGCTGCTTTTGTCTGTCGAGGGACCATGGCTTGTGCGATATGGATTATCGTCCAATATGTAATGATCATGATGATCGAGGGATTCAGTATGAAAAGTCTGAAAATTGTTGAAATGAATTTTTTGATTCTGTGGTCTTATTAAAGAGAGTTAACCGTATATAAATAAGGGAGGCTCACTAATTGACAGTGAGCCTCCCTTTATAATGAATCACTATGTACAACCAGTTGATGTTTACAGGATGTAGTTGAAAATTGCGTCAAGTAAACATAAATACCAGTTAATGATCTGTTATCACTAGTGTCCGGTAAAAAATCATGAAAGTTCTTTGAAAATATTGAAGGTTAGG
>UQDC01000008.1 GCA_900539755.1 uncultured Alistipes sp. | reverse complement strand
TGTAGTATTTCGAAAAATATTAGAAAACAAAATAGTAAAAAGTAAAGAATTATCATGACAAATACCGCTCTCCCGTATCAGGCAACAGAACAACGATTCTTTTACCTTTATTTTCTGGTTGTGCCGCCAATTGTGTGGCCGCAAAAGTGGCAGCTCCGGCAGATATGCCAACCAGTAAACCTTCTGTTTGTGCCAGCTCCCGAGAGGTGCGGATCGCATCGTCGTTTTCAACGGGAATTACCTGATCGACAACTTTGGCATCATAAGTTTTGGGGATAAACCCAGCTCCAATACCCTGCAATTTGTGGGGTCCGGGTTTGCCTCCTGATAAGACTGGCGATCCGGCAGGCTCCACAGCTACAATACGGATGTCGGGATTGAGCTCTTTGAGCCGTGCTCCTGTGCCGCTGATCGTACCTCCTGTGCCGACTCCTGCTACAAAAATATCGATTTGTCCATCGGTGTCGCGCCAAATCTCTTCAGCAGTCGTTCGTTTATGTGTGGCTGGATTCGCCGGATTTTCGAACTGCTGCAGAATAACTGAACCTGGATTTTCGTTTCGTAGGGCTTCTGCTTTATCGATAGCCCCTTGCATGCCTGCTGCTCCGTGAGTCAGCACAATATTGGCTCCAAGAGCTTTGAGTAGATTCCGCCGCTCAATGCTCATCGTTTCGGGCATGGTCAAGGTCAATTGATATCCTTTAGCGGCAGCAACAAGGGCTAATCCCACTCCGGTGTTGCCACTGGTCGGTTCGATAATCAGACTGCCAGGTTTGAGGATACCCTGCTTTTCAGCGTCTTCAATCATGGCCAATGCAATACGATCTTTGACGCTTCCTCCGGGATTGAAATATTCCAGTTTTGCAATAATTGTTGCTCCAACGGCCTTTTTATTGTTGAAGTTCGACAGTTCCAAGAGAGGGGTATTCCCGATTAAGTCGGTTAGCTTTTTTGCAACTTTTAACATAACTTGAAAGGTTTAGTGTCTCGACATATATTGGAACGGAGCGTTGTGTCCTGAAATTGTTGTTATAAAACAGATCGGATTATTGCCTAATGGTTTGTGTCGAGATTGGTTACAAACAATTTGTTCTATATGAAACATTTACCAAGTATGGTCATGCCGATTGGGCCTAACTCCAATATTTATTCGACATCGAGTTCCAACTCTTTGCGCAGGCGATTCAACACGGGGTTTTTTTCTGTCAGATAACGCAAACGATCTTCCACTTTAATGGGCTTCAAACCTTTTGTGCTGGCTTTGATGTTGACTTGAATCTGGATCGGTACATGTACATCACTTAATTCACCGAGCCGACTTTTTAATGCTGTGAGACAGTTGCTCAACTCATCGTAAGCCGATTCATTCGGTACGATTATCCGAACCAAATTCCCTTCGACCTGTGCATCCTGACAGAAAATACCGATTCGAGGACGCTCATGCATCATCTCTTCGGTAAGACGCTTCAACCCTTCAGTCAATGCGGTTTCAACATCGGCATCGATCTCTACAGCCTGCTCCTCTTCGTTGTCAGTCTCTTCTGTGGTTTCTGGTGTGACTGTTGAAGTTTGGAGAATGGAGCTGATTGAGCGTCCAGATAATATTCCTATGCCCGGTAATCCATTGGGAGTGCGTCTTTGTGGACGTTGTCCAGATAATCCGTTTGTATTGGGAATGGTTGTTGCACTTTGTGTGACTGGATTGGGATGGTTTGGATTGACTCTTGTTGTGGAGCCCACTGTCCCATTGGGTGCAGGAGATGCTCCCTGAAATTGGGCGGCAAATGCAATATCAGAACGTGAATCCGTCGGATTGGACGTGGCTCCGATAGATAATGAGGATGGAGTCGTTGTTTGTTGGGACGTGGGGCGAGTCTGGTTCGCGACAGCGGATTGTGAGGGGGCTATCGGTTGTGTGCCTGACGATAATTTAGCTGCACTTGTTCCTGAAATGGCTTGGTTTGCGTATGCCGCTTGCGACGGCACCCTATTGTCTGTTGCAGTGGCTGCTTGTGCAGAGTTTGTTGATCCCGCCTGAGGGACTGCATGACGCTGCGGTAAAGGGGGAAGTGATGGCGTTAACGTGTCATCATTTTTTTTTTGACCGAGCCCGCAAAGTTTCATCAGGCCCAGTTCGACATGCAAACGTTGGTTAGTCGCCGTTCGCAATCCCGAATCGATCGATGTCAGTAGGTTGATCCCTTCAAAAAGGAGTGGAACACTGCACGCTTCCGCCTGTTTCCGGTAACGTTCCGCTACGCTGCCTGTCACCTCCAATAACGGGATTGTTTGCGGATTTTTGCACATCAGCAGATCTCGGAAATGGTTGTTGAGTCCTCCGACAAAGGTCTGTCCGGAGAATCCTTTGCGTAACACATTGTCGAATAACAGCAGTGCATCTGTATAGTTCCCCTCCAAGATCTGTTGGGTGACGGTAAAATAGGTGTCGTAATCGAGTACGTTTAGTGTCTCGGCCACCTCTTTTGTCGTCAAGTTCGAGCCGCAGAACGACACGACCTTGTCAAACATCGAAAGCGCATCACGCATTCCTCCGTCAGCTTTTTGCGCGATGATGTGCAGCGCTTCGTCGTCGTAGGTTACCCCCTCTTGCGAAGCGATATATTTGAGATATTCGACTCCGTCTTCGACCCGAATGCGGTTGAAGTCATAGATCTGGCAACGAGATAGAATCGTTGGGATGATTTTATGTTTTTCCGTAGTGGCGAGGATGAAGACCGCATGTGCGGGCGGTTCCTCCAATGTCTTGAGGAAAGCGTTGAATGCCTGTACGGAGAGCATATGCACCTCATCGATGATATAGACGCTGTATCGGCCGATCTGAGGCGGGATGCGTACCTGGTCGATCAGGTTACGGATATCATCCACAGAGTTGTTCGAGGCTGCATCCAATTCGTGGATGTTGAACGAACGGTTTTCGTTGAAAGCCTTGCAGGATTCGCATTCGTTGCATGCTTCGGCATCGGCTGTCGGGTGCAGACAGTTGATCGCTTTGGCGAAGATACGGGCGCAAGTGGTTTTACCCACGCCACGCGGACCGCAAAACAGATACGCATGGGCCAACTGACCGCGACTGATAGCATTTTTCAGTGTCGAGGTGATATGTGACTGTCCGACGACCGAAGCGAAGGTCGCAGGACGGTATTTGCGTGCAGATACGATGAAGTTCTCCATACTCTTTTGCAAAGCTCTGTGGTGCGTGGCCCCGTGTTATTGGCGGTTGAGGTTCTCAACTTGTCGTTTCTCTTTCAGAATGGATGATTCTCAGCCGGCGTCTTATTGATTGTGTATGCCGGGGCTGTGATGTCAATTCTTAGGAGGAACCACTGTTGAAAAACAGTAGGTGTAAACGATAGCTCACAAGATGCAACGCACCATTGATGTATCACTCCATTACACCCGCTCTTCAACGAATTCAAAGATACGAAAAAAATGGTTCGTTACAGTTTTTCGTTGTGCTCTTTTACGAGGTAATCACTCTTTTCGACATGTTGATAATATTGTTGCAGACGTGCTTTCAGATCACGTTCCACCTGTTCGAGTGCAGGCGTTGTTTGGACAGCAATATTGTGTTTTTGCAGTGTGTCAGCTCGTGTGTAGGCTGAAAGCGTTTTGTGTCCATCGAAAAAGAGTACCAGCGAATCGGTAATTGCCTGGTAGTTTTCACCCATTCGGTTGACGGCCATGGCGGGACGATCATTTTCACGCAGTACATCCCGACCAAAGGCGAAGTAGGGCCTGTCGTATCCGACCAGCCCCAACAACGTCGGCATCAGGTCAATCTGTTGGGTGACGCGGGTGTCAGCTCCTTTCAATGCTCCGTCAGGCGTGTAAAGCAGACAGATAATGTGGCTGTTGCCTGTCGGAGTGAGAGTTTTTGGAGCAAAAGTCTCTGACGAAACATGGTCCGCTACAAAGACGAAAATAGTATTGCGATACCAGGGCTGTTTTGAAGCTGCTTCCATGAAATGTCGGATAGCCAAATCGGTATAGGCAACACCTTTGTGTACTTTGGTCTTGCCGGCGGGTAACACCTCTTTATACTGGTCGGGAACAACGAACGGATGGTGTGAGGTGAGCGTAAAGACCGATGCAAAGAAGGGTTGTGGCGTGGAGCTGAGCGTCTGTCCCATATATTGCAGGAAAGGCTCATCCCAGATGCCCCAATATCCGTCGAAATCATCCGTGCCGTGTGCCCGTTCGTAATCTTCACGACTGTAATAGTTTTCGATGCCGGCCTGTGTGGCGTAAGCTCCGAAACCCATGGAACCACGGCTTGATCCGTTGAAGAAGGAGGAGGCATATCCTTCGTTATGCAGAATCTTCGGCAGAGCCTCCATTGGTGCAACTGCCTGGGGAAGTAGCACGAACGGGGTTTCGTATGAGGGGATCGAAGAGAGTACCGATGGCAGCGCTTCAATCGATTTACGCCCGTTAGCAAAGGCGTTTGTGAAGTAATAACCATTGCGCATCAGCGAGTCAAGGAATGGGGTGAACCCATTGCCGTCCGGATAGAGGTCCGGATTGAGCAGAGCGGAATGTTCGCTGCTGAAACTCTCCAAAATGAAAAGGACAATGTTGCGTTTGCCCAATACAGGAGCAATGGTAGCCTCGTTCGTTGTTTGATCCGTTGTCGCGATATCGGAACCTTTAGAGGTTGAGCTGGAAAGAGCAGCAGTGTCGCAAGTTGCTGACGGATAATGATAAGGCGAGTACAAGGAATCGAGCGTCGCCTGATCGAAAAACTTCTCATAGACCAGTGCTTTGTTCCCCAAGGTACGCAGTACGCAGAAGGGGTTACTCAAGATCAGATTAGCTTTTAAGTTGGAGGCGGTGTAGAGTGTGGCATTACTTAAGGTGATTGGGCGGGTCTGTCGGCTGAAGCCTCCGCGAATACCACCCAGTACCAACCCTACGCCAACAGCCAGTATGGCCAGGTTTACCCCTAAATAGCCCCATGGATTGCGGATACGTGTGGACATGGGTTTAATGCGGCGATAGCACCAGATCATACCGAAGATCAATAGCGCAAACCACAGCACAATATACCAGTTTTCACCGATTCCGCGCAATAGTACTGTCCCGGTGTTGTCGTTGTTGTGCAGGTATGAGAGTTCATCTGATGTGAAACGTTTCCGGGCGTAGTGGAAGTAGATGCCGTCAGCCGTATTGATAAGCAAAGCCAAGGAGTTCGTGACGGTGTAAAGCCAAAAAAGCATTCGCTGATACCATTTTCGTTCGCGCAGACGCAGCGGTAACAAAGAAAGCAGGATAAACAATGCATTGATATAGAGAATCGATGCTGTATCGAACATCCATGCGCCATGCAGCAATTCTGGTATTTCGCTCCAAGTGAGAGTTCCGATGTCTGCTGCATTTTGCAAGTAAAACACTATGCGGCAGAGAAACCACAAAAGATAGAGCAGTGCTAATCGCAGTACTAGTGTGGTTGCATCGTTTTTCAGAAATTTTTGTATTGTGTTGTTTTGCAGAAAATTCATGGGTAATCTGTGAATCAGCAATAGAAGGCTTGCGCTTTCATTAATTTTTATGGTGTCTGTTTTTTGCAGGAGTGGGTTGGGATTTGGTTAGTCGGGTGTTGTTGATGCTCTCAATCTGAGCAGAACGATTTAGGACAACTCATCAGAGGTGGTTCAGAAATCGCTTCCCTCGTCTCTTCTACACCTAAAGGGACTGGTACCTACGTGGTGTAAATTCAAATAGAGAGAGAAAAAGCAGAACGGTTATTCCTGCTTTTTCGGTTTGATACGGATTTCGGGTTTGTGATAAACGGTCGAATGCGGAGGAACCGACTCGGTCAACCAAACATTACCGCCAATCACCGTATCGTGTCCGATCACAGTATTGCCCCCGAGAATTGTACTGCCGGCGTAGATGATCACGTTGTCTTCAATGGTCGGATGACGTTTTTGGCCACGCAGCTCTTTGTCTACGTATGTCGCTCCCAGTGTCACTCCCTGATACAGGCAAACGTTTCGTCCGATAACAGTTGTTTCACCGATTACAATACCTGTCCCATGGTCGATGTAAAAATCGGGTCCGATCTGAGCTCCCGGATTGATGTCGATTCCTGTTTTGCTGTGGGCATATTCGGTCATCACTCGGGATACAACCGGGATATGGAGTTTGTAGGCTACGTGAGCGATCCGATAGACCATGATGGCATAAAAACCAGGATAACAAAGGATGACCTCTTCAGCACAATAGGAGGCCGGATCGCACATATTATAGCGATTGGCATCCTTGACTAACGCATCATAAATGGACGGTATTTCGTTGAAAAATTGCTCGACGAGTGATTTACAATCGGTTTGGGTGCAGGTGCACAGTGGCCGAACAATGGCAAAAAAGTCGTGTTGCAGTCTTTCCCAGCGGGCAGCGATTTGAACCTCCGTAATGGGTAAGTCGTCACGCAACGGGAAGAGCAGATTGGTCAGGTCGTCGACAAAACGGTGTACGGCCGCTTGCGAAGGTACAGCATGGCAAGAGGCTCCGGTCTGTCTGAAAAGATGTGCAGGAAATTTATTGATTTTATCGGACATATAGTCTGGTTCTTAATTCAGTCGTTGTTGATGAAGGATGTTAATTATGTCGTTAATGGGTTTAAGGTGCCTATCACGTTGTCAATGACTTTCATACAGTGTTGTTTGCTGGGATGATGAGCGGTTGCCAAAGATAGCTCGCAAAAGCAGATTGTATGAAGTGCTTCGTTGAAATTGTGGTTGTCGGCACTTTCTTTAATTAACGGAGTGGCGTTGTGTTATTCCAACGTCGCAATGTAACGTTCTATGTCACTTCGCAACTGGAGGTAGAGAAAACAATCTTTATAGTGTTCGTTGTCGAGCAACACCTCACGCACATTACGCAATGCGTTGTTGTAGTTGCTCAGTTCGTTTTTGAGAGCTATGCCCTGTTTGGAGCCGGTGTTGATGCGTTGGATGGTCATGTCGCGCAGATGATCGCAAACCGTACGCAGCAATGTGATGATCACATTGTCCAACAGTGTATGTCCTTGCATAAAATAGTAGATGTTGCAGGAGGTGGCTCCGAAACGGGCAATCTGCTCGCCAAATTGGTTGACTGGAGAGACCCAGTCAGGATTGTTGTGTTCCAGAGTCAGCAACCGTTTATCCACCTGACGTTGTAACCAAGAGAGCGTCTGGGCTCCATTGTTGTTTAAATCCAAATAATTGAGTCGGACACTGGTGCGAAAGTCGATCAGCGAAAAAATCCGTTCGCTTTTGCGCATGGCTGAGTAGGCATACCACAAAAACAGTGGGTAGATGATCCGTGAATACTCTTTGAGGAAAGTTTCGAAATCGAAAATCAGCGTATCATTTTTGGTTGCTTTGGCACATACCCGGTGTAATGAGGGCGGATGGCAGAGGTAATTCTCTGTGGCGTAAGCGTAAGTGTGGAATACGTAAGGAGAGTCGTTGACCAACCGCGATTGTTCGGTATTGCCGTTGAACAGGTAGTCGAAATCGCTGTCCATACACAACAGCAAATTGGGACCACTTTCGGGAATCATATCCAAAAGCACCCGTTTCCCTTTGGCCAGATCTTTACGAGGAGGAACGCTGATCTCGAATTTGAGGCGGTCCGTTTCGTAATCGTCAAAAATGCCTCGCCAAAAGGCAACATCGTCATACCCTTCTACAAAAACATTGACCAATCGATACTCTCCGTTTGCATAACGGGAGGCGATAGGCTCAGCTGAAGTGGGAGCGGCAGCTTCGAAATAGTTCCGGGAGTTATATTTTTTCTTTTTCATTGCGCTCGTATTTGGTCTCCTCTGGTCTGTTGATGGGGTATTGGGGTATATACAATGAAAACGGCTGTGAATCCAGCTTTCGTATTTGTTTTATCCGGGGAGGAAGTCTTTCATGCTGAAATGGAGGAGTTGAGGTTAGCTTACGTTCATTTCAAAATGAAAGCCATTGCTGACGTTGTCTGATCCTGGAGGTAATCGGCAAAAGCTATTCGGATAACTCTACCTTGACAATTTCGATTCCAACCCGTTTGAGCAGATCAATGCCATCCATCGAATGATACGAGTCAGCATAAACGACCCGTTTGATTCCGCTCTGGATAATCAATTTTGCGCATTCGATGCAGGGTGATGAGGTGACATAAAGCGTGGCCCCTTCGCTGCTGTTGTTTGATTTGGCCACTTTGGTAATGGCATTGGCTTCAGCATGCAGAACATAAGGCTTAGTCTTGCCTGTTTCATCCTCGCAGATATTCTCAAATCCCGATGGGGTGCCGTTGTAGCCGTCCGAAATGATCATCTTGTCTCGGACAATCAAAGCTCCGACCTGTCGCCGCACGCAATATGAATTTTCAGCCCAGATCCTGGCCATTTTCATATAGCGAATATCCAGTTGTCGCTGTTTCTCTTCTTTATATCCCATAATGTTTTGTCCAAAGGGTGTTTGTCAACCCGCCTACGCGGCGAAGATGCCATTTACAAATATAATGAAATCTACCGCAATCGTTAAATTCAAGCGAGACCGTTGCAGAAATAGAGCACTGTCTTACAAAGATAACGAATTTTCGGATAGTTATTCCTTGTTAGTTTGGACTGTACGGGGTGAAAATAGGATCATTTCAGGTACGAAATTTTGTTAGGATTGGTAGCGATTATATTTGTGAGCGTTCATAATCGAATTTGCGTCTGGTTGCGAGTAAGGTGAAAATAGTAAAGCCCGGAAACTGCTTCCGGGCTTTACTTGTTGATTTATACTGCGACTTTGTGACAGTCGTTGTATAGCGTTGCTTTATAATAACTGCAAAGTCGAATTTAGAACAACCTAATCAATAAAAATTTCGAGCAGTTTTGCATTGCCTTCGAGGGTCATCTCGTCGATGCAGGCCGGTACCAATACGGTTTCACCTTTGGTTGCTTGTTCACTGCCATCTTTCCATTTCATGGTCAGATCACCGTCGAGTACCATATAGATGACGAAAGAGTCCAAAGCCTCATAAGAGCGAGTCAACTCCCCTTTCACTTCAACTACATTGGTGGTGAAATAGGGGCACTCTACCAAATTGACAGAACGGTTTACCTCGGGTTTGTGTGTGATGTCGTAATGTTGGTCTGGTGCAAAGTTAATCGCATCAACGGCCAGCTCGGTGTGCAGTTCACGGCTTTTGCCATTTTTGTCTACACGGTTCCAGTCGAATACCCGGTAAGTAATGTCTGAAGTCTGCTGAATCTCAGCGATCAGAATGCCTTTGCCGATGGCATGGATAGCACCAGCTGGAATAAAATAGGCATCATCCTGTTTGACCGGAACGCGAGCCAAAATATCGGCTAATGTACCGTCGGCTACATGTTTCAGATACTCTTCTTTGGTTACGGGACGGTTGAATCCGAGGCAGAGTTGAGCATCTTTTTCGGCATCGACGATATACCACATTTCGGTTTTTCCGTATGAATTGTGACGCTCTTTTGCCAGTTGATCATTGGGGTGTACCTGGATCGAAAGTGCATCCTGCGCGTCGATCAACTTGATCAGCAAAGGGAACAGCAATCCGAATTTGTTGTAGATTTTGTCACCTACTAGATCTCCCATATAGACCTCGATCAGCTCTTCAAGGGTGTTGCCGGCCAATTTGCCGTTGGAGATCACTGAAATGTTGCCAGGAACAGATGAAATCTCCCAGCTCTCACCGATGAGCTTTCCTGCGGGCAGTTTTTTGCCCATCTTCTCGCCAAGTTGGTGTCCACCCCAGATGCGCTCCTCAAGGATGGGCTTGAATTTCAGAGGATAAAGCATATCTTAAATATTTGAATCGTGCGAATTTGTTGCCGCAAAAGTACACTTTTATCCCGATAATTCATATCTTTGAGATTCGTTGATAAAGCGGAATTTACAATCAAACACACGAAAAAGATGAAAGAGACTGTATTGGTATCGGGAGGAGCCGGGTATATTGGTACTCACACCACGGTTGAGCTTATTGAAGCCGGTTATGATGTAGTGATTGTTGATAATCTCTCCAACTCTGAAATGGAAGCGGTTGAGGGAGTACGTAAGATTACAGGTGTGAACGTTCCTTTCGAACAGGTGGATTGTACCGATAAAGAGGCCTTAGGACGTGTTTTCGATCAATATAAATTCAATTCGATTATCCATTTTGCTGCCTCAAAGGCTGTCGGTGAGTCTGTCGAGAAACCGTTGCTCTATTATCGCAACAACCTCCAGTCGTTGATTACGATTTTGGAGTTGATGCGTGACAAAGGGGTGCGCAATATTGTCTTCTCATCCTCATGTACCGTATATGGACAGCCGGATGTATTGCCTGTAACTGAGCAGACTCCGCGCCAGCCGGCAACATCTCCGTATGGAAATACCAAACAGATTTGCGAAGATATTTTGCGGGATACGGTTCACGCTTATCCGGAGCTCTTCGGTATTGCATTGCGTTATTTCAACCCGATCGGAGCACATCCGTCTGCGTTGATCGGTGAACTGCCCAAAGGGGTGCCTATGAACCTGGTCCCTTTTATTACACAGACTGCAGCCGGTATTCGTGAGTGCCTGAGTGTATTCGGAGATGATTACGATACTCCTGATGGTTCGGCTATTCGTGACTACATTGATGTCAATGATTTGGCCCGTGCCCATGTCGTAGCCGTAGATCGTATGGTAGGGGGCAAAAGCAAGAGTAATTATGAATATTTCAATATTGGTACAGGTCGCGGTTTGTCAGTGCTGGAGCTTATTGCCGAATTCGAGAAGGCAACCGGTGTAAAACTCAACTACAAGATCGTAGGCCGTCGTGCAGGTGATATTGAAAAGATTTGGGCAGATACGACCTATGCCAACAAGGAGCTGGGCTGGTCTGCAAAACGTTCGACAGGCGAAACATTACTTTCAGCCTGGAATTGGGAGAAAAAAATTCGCGGAATCAAATAGTGATTCGTTGTTGAGTCCGAAAGGGGCTGAAGCGGTTGGCTATCTTGTTGAATGGGAAGCCAGTAAGCCGGATTTTATTCCTCAAAGGTCGATTGCGGTGGCGGTATCGACAGAGTAATAATGTTGATACAGCTATACTTTGCGATTGGAAATGTACTCTTGGAAACATACTTTTGAATCGCTGCAGTCCCCATCTTTGAGAGGGTAAACTTCGAGACATCGGATTTCAAATCATATCGAGAGGTATTGTACAAAGTTTTTCTTGTATAGTACCTCCCGTTGTTTTTTGGTGAGATTGAGCTGTGTAATAGGTCATGTGAATGTTTGGGAAGATATAAATCAGGATGTTTGGTGTGTTAAGGGGGTGAGGTGAAAACGTGTAAACATGAAAAACGATCATCTGTGCACAGACCGAAATAATCATATACGTAGAGTGCTGCTTGTTAATGTTTAAGCTTCCACAGTGTTATGATGAGATCAGGTCTCTAACTTCCCCTTAAATCTTGATGTGGATACTCTTTATCGAAAAGTCAGAAGAAAGACGGTTTCGCGGTTGTTGGAGTAGAGCAATTTAATAGAACCGTGGTGTAGGCGCATGATCTGACGTGAGATACTTAAACCAATTCCCGAACCGTCCGTTTTGGTGGTGAAGAAGGGGACGAATATCTGCTCGGCTACCTCCGGTGGAATGGGAGCGCCGTTATTGGCCACCTCAATGGTGACATTCTTCTCCTGGTCATACCGGGCTTTAATCCGGATCCAACCGTCTGAACGTCCACCCAGGGCTGCAACGGCATTCTTGATCAGATTGAGAATCACCTGCGAAATCTGATTCTCATCCGCCTGGATCATCAGATCGTCTGGTTCGACATCGATCACAATTTGTATTTTTTCATTCGGTGTAATCTCTGTTCCTAAAGCAACCTGTTGCTCCAATAGTTTTTTGATATACAATAATTTAAAGTCCGGTTGTGGAATATGGGTAAAGCGGCGGTAAGATTCGACAAAAGCAATCAATCCCCGGCTGGTCGTCTGGATTACCTCCAACCCGCGATGGATGTCATCATCCTTGTCTCCATGAAGTTGCAGCAAGGTGTCGCTGAGGGAGGTGATCGGGGTGATTGCGTTCATAATCTCATGGGTCAGCACTCGGGTCAAACGAATCCATGATTCCAACTCCTTTTCATCCAATTGCCGGTCGATATCGTTAATGGAGATGATCTTCATGCGCTCCCCCCGGATGATCACTTCCGAGGCCTGTAACGAGAGATGCGAGGTGCCTCGTTCGTTATAGAGCGTTACGCTTTGTGTGTCGCCGCTACACATTTTCAGAAAGATAGTTGGCAGCGATTCATCCAAACGGCTGAGCTGATGGACGTGAGTAAAGACCGGTAAATCCAGCAGACGCCGCGCTTCGGCATTGGTCTGGAATACAAATCCCTTGTCATTGAGAACAACGATGCCGGTAATGACGTTGCTCAAAATCAGTTCGTAATACTTTTCTTGTTCCCGGATCTCTTGACGAGCTTTGAAAAGCAGCCCTTTGATGCGGTTGAGAGTTTGGTTGAACGTGTTGTCATGGATGGCCGATTCGTTGTCGGAGAAACGAAACGCATAATCTCCGCTTTCGATGGCATTGAACATGAAGGTGATCTTACGAATGTTGTAACGGTAGATACGAACCAGCGAAATGCAACATACGATGGTCAATAGAACGCAAAAAGCGGCTGGCAGATAGAGCTGTTGCAGAAACAGCAAAGTGCCGCCTATTACACAGATTATCAGGGCTATAATTACCCATGCTAACTTGTATTGCAGGTTCTTAAACATCTTTTGATGACCTTTGCTGTCTTAGCCTATTTTGATCTATTTTGACCAGACAATTTCCTCTCCCCCTAAAATTAATTAAAGTCCGTATTTTTTGATCTTGTTATAGAGGGTTTGACGCGTGATTCCTAATCGAGAGGCGACTTGAGAGAGATTACCGTCGGTCAGTTCGATTGTACGGCGAATCAGGTTGATCTCCATCTCTTCGAGTGTCGAGATGTTCTCCGGAGTGTTTTCTGTCGGCGTAGAAAGCAGGAAATCACTATCGGCCAGCGTTTCCCCTTCGCATAAAATAACGGCCCGTTCCACGGCGTGTTGCAGCTCTCGGATATTACCGTACCAGGGGTATTCTTGTAGTTTCAGTAGTGCTTTGTCGGAGAGACGATCGATCTTTTTGCCATATTTGGCAGCATAGCGCTCCCAAAACATACGGGCCAGCGGTTCGATATCCTCGGGCCTTTCACGCAGTGGGGGAATCTCGACATGAATCGTGTTGATGCGGTAGAGCAGGTCTTCCCGGAACGATCCTTCGGTAACCATCTGTTGCAGATTGCGGTTGGTGGCACAAATCAATCGAATATCAATAGGCAGAGGTGTGTTGCTGCCGACACGCACCACCTTGCGGTTTTGGATGACAGTCAACAGTTTGGATTGCAGTGCGTAGGTGAGATTGCCGATCTCGTCCAGAAACAGGGTGCCGCCCGAAGCTGCTTCAAATTTGCCGGCACGGTCGGTACGGGCATCTGTAAAGGCTCCTTTGACATGACCGAACAGCTCACTTTCGAATAAGGTCTCCGTGATGGCTCCCATGTCTACGCACATCAACGCTTCGTCCCTACGGGGAGAAAGACGGTGAATTTCGCGCGCCAACATCTCTTTACCGGTACCATTCTCTCCGGTAATCAGAATATTGGCGTCGGTTCGGGCTACCTTTTCGATCAGTTGTCTCAGGTCGTTCATGGCACGACTTTCGCCCCAATACATGGCTCGAGGCTCTGCCTGAAATTCGCGTTTGATCTCTTGTAGGCGTTTGACTTCACGCCGGGAACGACTTAACCGATAGACCGATTGCAGGGTGGCGATCAATTTGGCGTTGTCCCACGGTTTGACCACAAAGTCGGCGGCTCCGGCTTTGATTCCTTTAACGGCCAAATCGATATCCGCATAGGCGGTGAACAGAACCACTTGCACGTATGGAGCCGCATTGCGCAGCTGTTCTAACCAATAGAGCCCTTCGTTGCCATTGTTGACTCCTGCCGAAAAGTTCATATCCAACAGCACCACATCGAAATTCTCTTCTCTGAGGGTGGAAAGCAGGTTATTGGGAGAGTTCAGTGTGGTGACCGTTTCGAAATAGCTGCTCAACAAGAGCTTCAAAGCGATCAGAATGCTCTTGTTGTCATCGACTATTAAAAGTTTTCCCTGTTTCTCTTTTTTGGCCATAAACGAAGTTGCTGTTTCCTCAAATTTACATATTTACCCACAATAAATGTACCTCCTAATCAACGAGGAAATCCCTGTTTATGAGATGAAGTGTCAATTATTTGGACACTGTGTGTCTTTTTTTGACACATTTTCATTGAGTGAATATGTTTAAATGTGTTGTTAATCATATATTTATGTTGTTGGTATGTTTTTGGCATGCGATATTTAAAAAATCCTGTCTGCTATGGTGTTCGAATCGCAGAGTGACGGTCAAACCATATTGTAAATCGCCGTGTGGGCTGTCTACAGGAGACGACCAAGAGCTTGCAAGGATAATGGTCATACCACATGGGAATTTTTTGATGGCATGATAGAACGTATGGTAGAACAAACCATTAGCAAAACTTTCGCTTGTGTTGTTTGAAGAAAATGAAAAAATAACAGACCAATACTATGAAAACATTATTTGAAAATATGTTGCGCTCTTTAGTTCGTTTTAAAGTCGCTACGTTGCTTAATGTCATCGGACTGAGTGTTGCTTTCGCCTCCTTTATGATTATCATGATGCAGGTGTATCAGGAGTTGACCTTTGATACCTGTTATTCGACCTCAGAGTATCTATATAGCGTGGAACGCCAACGAGCACCAGGAGAGTCCTATACAAGTACGATGTCGAGACCGTGGGCTGAAGAGATCATTGCCCTTTCACCCAGTATTCGCAAAGGAGCCTATCGGAACTGCTCCTCCAGCAACAAATATTGGGCCTATGATCCTTTGAAGGGTGGAACCTCTGCAGTACAAGAGGTTGTGTTTGGCGCGTCGGATGATTTCCCTGAAGTGTTCGGCTTGGAAGCCGTTGCAGGTAATTTTGAGAATTTTAAAATCGGTGGTAAAGCGATTATTGCCGCCAGTACGGCCGCTCGTCTTTTTGGGCACAATGACCCCATTGGGCAGAATATCGTTACCCAAAATATTTTGGGTAATGATACCGTTGAGGTAGTGGCTGTCTATCGCGATATGCCCCGAAACGCCTCGTTGGAAAACGGTATCATAAAAAACCTTGGTAACGTAGATATCAATTCGTCTGGAAACTTCAATTATCAGCTCTATCTGTTGGTCAATACGCCTCAAGAGGCGGAGGCGGTCGCCAAATTGGCAACTGACGTTGCTGAAAAGATGCAACGCTCTTCGTATCACTATATGCATCTGACCCATTTGCCTGATCGCTATTTCAGCCCGTGGAATCAAGAGCAGCAGAAGGGAAATATCAATACGACTTATTCGATGATCGCCGTTGCAATCCTGATCGTTATCGTGGCGATGATCAATTTTATCAATTTCTCTATGGCTTTGATCCCAAGGCGTATCCGAAATATCAATACCCGAAAAGTGCTTGGAAGCGGTGTTTGGGGGTTGCGCTTGCAACAACTTTTCGAGGCTTTGGTGCTTAATCTGATCGCCTTGGGGTTGGGCTTTTGTATCGTATATATCTTATCTGGAACCTCGCTTGCCAGTGTGTTCAGTGCCGATATTCATTTACATTCCAATTTGCCGATCTGTTGGATTACATTGGGTATTGCAGTGTTGACCAGTCTCCTGGCTTCGATCTATCCGGCTCTGTACAGTACCTCATTCCCGGCAGCTATGGTGATCAAGGGCTCCTTCGGATTGTCGCTTCAGGGACGAAGATTGCGAACGATATTGATCGGATTCCAATATGTTATCTCGTTGGCGTTGATTATTGTGGCCCTCTCCATATGGCGGCAGTACACCTACATGCGGAATTACGATATCGGATTAGATCGGGAGAATATCTTGGTTACCCAGTTGAGCACCAAGATGATTCAGCACCAGGAAGCCTTGACCAATCGACTCAAAGAGAATCCGAATATTGTGGAAGTTGCCTATTCTGGGACTCCGTTGGTAGATCCGCCTATGAGTTGGGGACGGACATACAATAATCAGAGTGTCAATTTTACCTGCATTCCGGTTTCGCCTAATTTCCCGGCAGTTATGGGCATCCAAATTGTCCAGGGACGGGATTTTAACTTGGACGATGAACGGAAAGAGGGAACATTTATATTCAATGAAACGGCTCAAAAACGTTATGATTTAGAGGTGGGCCGGCGGATGCAGAATCATAACGGGCTCCCAGAAGGTGCGGAGATCGCCGGCATTGCCCGGGACTTCAATTTCAGACCGCTTCACTATCCTGTTAGTAATATTGCCCTATATGTCTTTGGCCGTAATCCATGGATTCCATTGAGCTTCTGTTATATCAAGGTGAGTGGACCCGATGTGATCAAAACGATCAAGGATATTCAGAAAACGATGCTGGCATTTGATCCGGATGCCCAAAGTCGCTTGAAGATTGACTTTTTCGATGAGTCGATCGGAAGTATGTACCAAAAAGAGAGTCGCCAAGCCGCTCAGATTACGTTGTTCAGTCTGTTGGCCGTGTTGATTTCTACGTTGGGGGCATTCGGCCTGATCCTGTTTGAGACGCAGTATCGCCGCAAAGAGATTGCACTGCGCAAAACCTATGGCGCAACCGTAGTCGATATTTTGCAAATGTTCAATCGTCGGTATGTGATTATTGTTTTGATATGCTTTGTTTTAGCTGCTCCGACCGCCTTCCTGATCATTCGACATTGGCAACAGAATTTTGCCTATCAGGCGCCGATTGGTGTTTGGATCTTTGTTGTAGCCCTTTGTATCGTGTTGTTGATTACCGTAGGGACCGTAACGTTGCAGAGCTACCGCAGCGCCACGGAAAATCCTTCCCACTCATTTAAACAGGAGTAGATCACAAAAGTTTTAGAATCTGTATTATGAAAGCAGAGTGAGGTGACGCTTGTGTTAAGAAAGAGATTTTACGAATAATATTTGTTACATTTAATCATTAAGATATTGCTATGAGCCTATTAAAAACCGAAAAACTGAGCAAAATCTTCCGGACGGAAGAGATTGAAACCATCGCCTTGAATCAAGTTTCGTTGGAGGTCAATGAGGGTGAATTTGTGGCTATTATGGGCCCTTCAGGATGCGGCAAATCGACCCTGCTGAATATTCTCGGCCTGTTGGATAATCCTACAGGCGGTCAGTACTACCTGCTGGGGAAAGAGGTGGGTAGCCTTAAAGAGAAAGAGCGAACCCAATACCGTAAAGGAAAGATCGGATTCGTCTTTCAGAGTTTCAACTTGATTGAAGAGCTGAATGTATTTGAAAATGTGGAGTTGCCGTTGATCTACATGCATATCAAGGCGGCGGAACGCAAAAAAATGGTCAACGAGATTTTGGCTCGTATGAACATCAGCCACCGTGCCGGACACTTTCCGCAACAGCTCTCCGGAGGTCAGCAGCAGCGTGTGGCCATAGCTCGAGCTGTGGTCTCCAAGCCAAAACTGATTTTGGCCGACGAGCCTACCGGAAATCTTGATTCTACCAACGGTAAAGAGGTGATGACCCTACTCACCGAACTGAATCAGGAGGGAACCACCATCTTGATGGTGACCCACTCCCAACATGATGCTTCGTATGCACATCGCATCATCAGCTTGTTTGATGGTGAGATTGTGGCCAATGTGACCAATTATATGTAAAACTTTGCTTTTATTGTAAACAAAAGGCGTCCTCGGGAAAGAGGACGCCTTTTTATTTAGAGATAATGATCTTGTGAAGTTTATAAAATCAGGCGGGAGAGACGTTTGGCGATCAGAATACGCTCCTGGTTCAATGCAGAAATTTGATGCGTGACGATGGAAAGCTCCTCCTCGCTCAGTTGATCGTCTCGAAGTTTGCGCTCCAGTTCGGCAATGATCTTCTCGATCACCTTCGACTTGTACAAAATCACGACACGTGGAACGGCAACCGGAAGCCGATCCTGTTCGCTTTCGACGCTGATGTCATGTTTTTGCCACAATTTGCTGGCCGTATAGTTGTCGTCAGAGGTCAGCAGATCAACTGTGGCAGTTGCAACAGTCGGATCCGGATGGTTGATGAAGTGGTGAATGTCAATAGAAGCTCCGGTTTCCCACAAGGCCCGATACTCTTCATAAAGTGTACGGTAGGCCGGATTTTCGAGTTGGATGCCGTTGCGATCCAGATCGCTGATAATCACTTCGGCTACATTGAGCTGAACCTCTTCTTTCCCCTCTCTGTATTCGAACGACTGCTCACCGTATTTGATCAGGTATTTGATCAATTCGCGTTCCAACTCTTCGGCACTGCTGCCAGCAATCACCTGTTTCGGATAGCTGGTGCCAAAGTTTTGGTTAGTCGTAGCATTGCCATGCAGAATATGTTGCCGACGGACGAACTCTTTGGCTTCACTACCGGCTGAACGTTCCACTCGTTTGAGTGTCACTTCGCGGACCAAGACCTCTTCGTCGATCTCCATCTGCTTGGCACACTCATGGATATAGACTGAACGGGTGATCTCGTTGGGAATAACCGATATGCTCTGGACAATATCAGAGATAAGAGCCGCTTTTTTCAAAGGGTCACCCTGTGCCTCCGCCAGTAGTAAATGGGTTTTGAACGAAATAAAGTCCTCTTCGTGGGTGAGCAGGAAATCCTGCAATTCGGTGGCGTTGTGTTTTCGGGCAAACGAGTCGGGGTCATCGCCATCGGGCAACAAGACAGTGCGTACATTCAACCCTTCCCGCAGAATCATGTCGATTCCGCGCAGGGAGGCTTTGATTCCGGCACTATCTCCATCATAAATGACGGTTACATTCTTTGTAAAACGGCTGATCAGGCGAATTTGCCCTTCGGTGAGGGAGGTGCCGGAAGAGGCAACCACATTTTCAACCCCTGACTGGTGCATTGAGATTACGTCAGTATAGCCTTCGACAAGGATACAGCAATCTTGTTGGGTGATGGCTCGTTTAGCCTGATAGATGCCATAAAGGACATCGCTTTTGTGATAGATTTCGGATTCTGGCGAGTTGAGGTATTTGGCCACCTTCTTGTCGGTGCGCATCGTCCGGCCTCCGAAAGCGATTACCCGGCCGCTAATGCTGTGGATTGGGAAGATGACACGGGTGCTGAAACGATCGTAGTAGCTGCCATCCTCCCGTTTGATGGTCAATCCTGTGCCGATCAGGAACTCCTCTTTGTAACCCTCTTTCAGTGCCTGCCGGGTGAAGGTGTCTCCTCCAGCAGGGCAGTAACCCAGACCGAATTTGAGCATGGTCGCATCAGAAAATCCTCGTTCCCGGAAATAGGCGATACCAATGTTTTGTCCTTCGGGTGTTTCGTGCAGTGCTTTCGCAAAATATTCGGCGGCATAAGACGAAACCACCATCATGCTCTCCCTGTCGTCATTGCGATGTTCCTCTTCAGGAGAGAGTTCACGTTCTTGGACCTCTATTCCATATTTCTTGGCAACATATTTCAGTGCTTCGGGATAGGTCATATTTTCGTGTTCCATGACAAAAGTGACTGCATTGCCCCCCTTGCCACAACCGAAACATTTGAAGAGCCCTTTAGCTGGAGAGACAACGAAAGATGGAGTCTTTTCATTGTGAAAAGGACAGCATGCCATATAGTTCGTGCCACGCTTTTTCAGTGTGACAAAATCACTCACTATATCGACGATGTTGGCTGCTGCAAAAATTCTATCTACGGTCTCTCTGTCAATCATGATTGATGCCTCCAATTTTCAAAGATACGACATTTTCCGGAAAGCCGACGTTGAAAAAATGGGAACCTCATATCAGAAGCGAGATGTGTTGATATTTTGTCACCAACGTGAACTGATTGATCTGTAGGCAATATTAGACTAAGATTTAATCTTTGAAGATCTTCGAAATTTGGAAGATGTAGAGAACAAGCCTGGGCACTAAAATAAAGGATAACCGATTGACGAAGGCGTCTTGGGGTAATTTGAGTGAATAGATATAGATTGATCTAAGAGATATAGAGGTTGCAGAGCGGTGTTACTCAGGGGCGAGATGTATGCATTACCGGATGTGATGCGACGCTGGGAGAATGACATCTTGCAGAGGATGCACGAATTGGATGCAGGTTGTTCTGGCAGATGAATGGATGTGGGGCAGTGAAGTGTGTTCTTGGGTAGCTGTTGGGCGCTATATGGTAGAATGTATAGCTGATATGTATATCGTTGCTACATCAGATGGTCGAACAACACTTTGAGTCCAATCAAAATTAGAATAACGCCTCCGAATATTTCAGCTTTGGACCCGAGTTTGGAGGAGACGGACTTGCCGATCAGAATGCCAATGGCAGAGATGATCAGAGCAGTCATACCGATGATTGTTCCTGCCACTAAAATATTGCCGAGAGGAGAACCTTCAAACAGGTTGACCCGTACCAAGCCAAGACTGAAGCCAGAAATCAGTGCATCGATACTCAGTGCGACACCGAACATCAGGGTGTTGCGTAGCGATAACATATTGCAATTCAGCTTCTCCTCTTTGGAAGAGAGCCCTTCTCGTATCATTTTGATTCCTAAAAAAACCAGCAGTCCGAAGGCGATCCAATGGTCGTAAGCTGCGATGAGTCGGCTGATGTTGGCCCCGATCAGCCATCCGAACAGAATCATCAGGAAGTGGAATAGCCCGATAACGATCAGAAAACGGATTTTTTCGTGGCGAGTGGTGCGATCACAGACAAAACCCAGTGTTAAGGATACAGCAAACGTGTCAAGACTGAGACCGATACCAAGCAAAAAGATAGCGAGCAGATTCATTTGGTGGGAAATTTGGCGCAAAGGTACGTTTTAAAAGTGAACATACACCGTCTGCTCCTACGGAATTGTGCAAAAAAAGTTACATTTGCGGTATGGATTTCAAATTGGTGTCGGATTATAAACCTACTGGTGACCAGCCTGAAGCGATCGAACAATTGGTCTCATCGCTGCGGAATCATTGTCGCCACAATACGTTGTTGGGGGTTACCGGTTCGGGTAAGACCTTCACGATGGCCAATGTTATCGCCCAACTCAACAAACCGACCCTGATTTTGAGTCATAACAAGACTCTGGCTGCACAGCTTTACGGAGAGTTCAAAAACTTCTTCCCGGAAAACGCTGTCGAGTATTTTGTCTCTTACTACGACTATTACCAGCCCGAGGCCTATCTCCCCACAACCGATACATATATCGAAAAGGATCTCTCGATCAACGACGGGATTGAGAAGATGCGTTTGAGTGCGACCTCTTCATTGTTGAGCGGCCGTAACGACATCATTGTTGTATCGAGTGTTTCGTGTATTTACGGTATCGGTAATCCCGAGGATTTCCATGCGACCTCCATTGCGTTGCAGGTCGGAGACATCATCAGTCGTAATAAATTGCTTTATCGTTTGGTCGATGCACTTTATACGCGTAGTGAAGTTGATTTCAAGCAGGGAACGTTCCGTGTCAAAGGTGATACGGTAGATATTTACGTTGCCTATGGCGAAAAGTGTTATCGGATAGAGTTTTTTGATAACGAGATCGAGGCTATCCATTCGATCGACCCGCTCACAGGTCAACGTCTTGAGTTGTTGGATCGTGTGGTGATCTATCCGGCCAATCTGTTTGTGACTACCCGTGAACGAATCGAACAGGCCATTCGTGAAATCCAGCTCGATTTAGGCAAGCAGTGCGAGTTCTTTGAGAAGAGCGGCCGTCCTGTTGAGGCTCGGTGCCTCAAACAGCGGGTTGAGTATGACCTGGAGATGATCAAGGAGTTGGGGTATTGCCCCGGAATTGAGAACTACTCCCGTTATTTTGACGGTCGTGCTCCCGGCAGTCGCCCATTCTGTCTGATCGACTACTTCCCGAAAGACTATCTGCTGATTATCGATGAGAGTCATGTGACCGTGCCTCAAATTCGAGGTATGTACGGAGGAGATGCGTCGCGTAAACACAATCTGGTTGAATATGGTTATCGGCTTCCTGCTGCTGTGGACAACCGCCCTCTGCGTTTTGAGGAGTTTGAAGCTCTCGAAAATGAGGTGATCTATGTCAGTGCCACTCCGGCCGATTATGAGTTGATCAAGTCTGAAGGTTCTGTCGTTGAACAGTTTATTCGTCCGACCGGATTGGTCGATCCGTCTGTTGAGATTCGCCCTACTTTCAATCAGATCGATGACCTGGTGGAAGAGATCGATAAACGGGCCCGCATCGATGAGCGGATTTTGGTGACGACACTGACCAAACGCATGGCCGAAGAGCTCTATAAATATTTCGATCACATGGGGATCCGTTGCCGCTACATCCACTCTGATGTCGATACGCTCGAGCGTGTGCAGATTTTAGACGATTTGCGAGGCGGGCTGTTCGATGTGTTGATCGGGGTGAACCTGTTGCGTGAGGGTCTCGACCTGCCTGAAGTGTCTCTCGTTGCTATTATGGACGCTGACAAGGAGGGGTTCCTGCGCAGCGCCCGTTCTTTGACCCAGACCTCAGGCCGTGCAGCCCGTAATGTAGGCGGACGGGTGATCATGTATGCTGATACGATTACCGATTCGATGCGCCAGTCGATTCAGGATACCAACCGCCGTCGTGAAAAGCAGCTCTATTACAATGCAACACATGGGGTGATGCCACGTCAGGCGATCAAGAGCGGCACGAAGATGCTCTCCGGAGAGTCATTGAGTACGACGTATGATCTGAGTGGTCAGCCATTGAGTGCGGCAGCCGATCCGGTTGCAGCCTATATGACTGATCGGGATATTGAGGTGGCGATCCGTTTGGCTCGTGAGGCGATGGAGAGTGCGGCGCGTGATTTGGATTTTACGGCAGCAGCACGTTATCGCGATCAGATGTATGCCCTCCAGGAGCGTCAAAAAGAGATGCTGCAAGACAAGTTGCCTGGTATGGCAACTGCGACTCAGCATTCTGCGTCAACGAAACGCAAGGGGTAATTGTTAGTCATAAACTCTTGCAGATGGTGGAGGTCTCTATGATACTCTCTTGTATGGGAGATAGAGCAGGTAGAGTTTTGATGAAGTCGGGCTGTTGCGTATCAACGACAGACCGATTGCTTTTTGATATGGAATAGCATTTTGGAATTCAAATATGACTTTAGCCCAACATTTAACCCGATATATTGATTTTTTCTATATCCGACCCATTCGGGCGGTATTGCCTTTACAAACTTTTCGTTATGCTGTTTGTGGCGGCTTGAATCTCGGCTTGAACTGGGTGCTGTACGCCGTTCTCTATAATTTCATCCTCGATAAAAAGATCGTTGATCTGGGTGTTGTAGCGGTATCCCCTTATATTGCTGCTTTTTTGATTGTTTTTCCGATCACCTTCTTTACTGGATTTTGGTCACAAAAACATATCGCATTCAAACAGTCTCCGTTACGGGGTAGAACGCAGTTATTTCGTTATATGATCAGTGTGGCGGGATCGATTGTGTTGAATTATATCTGTTTGAAGTTTTTTGTCGAGGTGTTGGGAATCTATCCGACCCCATCCCAAGTGATCACCTCATTGATTACGATCGGTTATAGCTACTTGATGCAAAAACATTTTACTTTTCGAGGCTGTCAAGAATAACGATGCGTGTGCCCCACTGTGTGTCAAAGGGCATGTGGCGTACGGTATTATTGTGAAAGCAACTTGATTAATTATCCCAATGGGCGTTCTTTTCGTATGGTGGAAGAATGCCTATTTTTTGATTGGGAATGGAGGCCTGTTTTGATAACTGAGTCCGGTTATTATCCTTAAAGGACGTGTTTTAGATTGAGTCCGTGGCGTGCAGAAATCCCAGATGGAGGTTGCAGTAAAAATACGGGCTTAGAAGAAAAGCAACAGTACGGCGATGAGCCAATAGACACCGGCTTGAATCCAGGCCAACAGCCGAGGGGACATCTGTCCGATGGAGAGTTTATCAGCAACAAAGGCTCCTACAGTCGCAATTGAGGTAAAGATTACGACGGCAACCAGGGCAAAAACAGCTCCCAAAAGAAGCATGTCCGTTTTGGGACTTGTACTCTGTTTGTCGATAAACTGCGGGAAGAAGGCCAAAAAGAAAAGAATCACTTTGGGATTCAAGAGGTTCATAGTGACACCAATCCGATACAAGCGTGATGGAGAGGTCTCTTCCAGCGTTGTTTTGGCAGTAGCGGAGGTCGTCGCTGTGGATGCCTCTGCCGGCATTGCTGCCGTTTCGGAATTATTTAAAATAGTTGTCTCTGCTTGGGCCGCTGTATCGATTGTTTCAGTTGTTGCGCATGAAGTAGAGGCGTATTGATCGTGTGTCGGGCTATTGGATAATTGGATGTCAGATGGGGTGTTGAATTGATTGGCTGTGCACTGCAAGTCGGATGGTGTTGAAGCAAAAGGTGTGTCCGAAGTGGGAATTGGATTGTCTAATGGGGTAGTTTTGTTTTCGGTTGTCTTGTTTCGCTGTTTATAATATCCGCGCAAGGATGCGTAGCCCATCCAAAGCAGATAAAGTATTCCCGCATACTTGATTATTGCAAACAGTGTTGGTGATGAGGAGATGATCAGCGACAATCCGAATGCAGCAGCTGCCGTGTGGACAAAAAGTCCTGAACAAAGTCCCAAAGCTACCGATATTCCGGCCTTACGCCCGTGGATCATGCTTTGAGTCAAGACAAAGAGAATGTCCGGCCCGGGTAGCAGGGTCAACAGCGATGAGGCAATGATGAATTCGATGAGCTTCATGTAAAACCGTTATTTTACGCGCAGACGTTGGTTGATCTGCAGAATCGAGGTTGGTTTGATATTGTTGAGTCGGCAAATCTTGGCTACAGTGGTAGAATATTTACGCGCTAAATGTGAAAGCGTTTCTCCTTTGCGTATTCTGTGATATACCGCTTTGGATGAATTGTGGGCACTTTTGTTTGAGGATTTCGCTGTCGAACTATTGTTGGAAACGGACCTTGTATTCTCTTCTGTGCGTTGTTCCGAAGCCAATGTTGAGGCATCGAGGGGTTGAGTGGAGGCTTTGACAGTGCCACCTCGATTATACAAGTATAGAGTGTGATGTTGCAATGTGCGATTTTCAGTATCGATCAGCAGGTTGGGATTCAATGCCTGGCTGGCTACACGGAATTCAAAATGGAGATGTTCGGTCGTAGCCCGTCCGGTACGTCCGGCCAGTGCGATCGGATCGCCAGCTTTGACCACGTCATTGACCTTAACTAAATTGCGGGAGTTATGCGCATAAGCCGTTTCAATGCCATTGTAATGGCGGATGACGATGATATTCCCATAGCCGCTGTATGGTTTCGACATGCGTACGACTCCTGAAAATGCGGCTCGGATCGTATCGTTTGGAATTGCTTTGATGTCAACTCCGGTGTGCATGGAACGCCCTCGGTAACCATACGGCGAGATTTGTTTGCCGGGGTATGGATAACAAAAGTCCTTTTCGAGTTGGTCCAATGGAATTACAAGTTCTCCAGATGAGGGGAAAGGATTGTTTAAATTAATCGGGATACGAACATGTTCACTTTCATTGTTCCCAAATTCATATTTGGGCAGAGGCTCGTAGAGCATGGGAGTTCCTTCACAAGCAGCCTCTTCCGCTTGTAGTAATTCGGCCCTGGAGGGCTCTGATCGCATGGCCTCCTCTTCCTGTTCGCTCTCTTCGGGGTTCGAGTAATCTTTGTTTACAGTCGAAGCATTGGGATTGTATCGACTGACCTGCTTGTCTTTATATAATGATTTTGTGACGGAACAAGCTGAAAATAAAATGGATATAGTGATGATGCCAAGCGATTTCGGTGAAAACATGTGCCGCAAGAATTGAGAGATAACTTAAATATTTTCAAAAATAGGGATTTTTTGTGAGACTAAGCCGTTGAATGGGCGATTTGCGATTGTAAAAGTTGCATTTTGCCGAGCCTATGGAAACCAAATAAAAAAGTTATCTTTGTTTTCAAATGAATTAAAAGTTACTGCAATGGATACAGAGAAAACCAGATGCCTGATTATCGGCAGCGGGCCTGCAGGTTATACAGCCGCCATATATGCTTCACGTGCCAACCTCAATCCGGTTCTTTATGAGGGCATGGAACCGGGCGGCCAGTTAACGACCACAACCGACATTGAAAATTTTCCCGGTTATCCCGAGGGAATCGGCGGAACGGAGATGATGGAGGATCTGAAAAAACAAGCGCAACGTTTCGGAGCGGATATCCGTTTCGGGGTGGTGACGCGTGTGGATCTGTCTGTGCGACCTTTCAAAGTGGTGGTGGACGAACGACGTGAAATCGAAACCGAAGCATTGATCATAGCTACCGGTGCAACCGCCAAATATCTCGGCTTGCCCTCTGAACAGCGTTATCGGGGTATGGGTGTTTCGGCCTGTGCTACTTGTGATGGGTTCTTCTATCGGAAGAAGGATGTGATTGTGGTCGGTGGTGGAGATACCGCTTGCGAAGAGGCCTCCTATTTGGCTACGCTTTGCAATAAGGTCTATATGGTGGTGCGCAAGGACTATCTGCGGGCATCGAAAGCCATGCAGGAGCGTGTGATGAATACCCCAAACATTGAGGTATTGTTCGGCTACACAACGGTCGAGGTGCTCGGGGATGATAACGGTGTGACAGGTGCTTTGGTACGTCATACCAGCGGTGAAGAGCGGGTGATCAACGCATTCGGCTTTTTCCTGGGCATCGGCCATCATCCCAATACGCAACTTTTCGAAGGACAGCTTGAGTTGGACAAAGAGGGTTACATCCAAACCGTTCCGGGACGCTCTGAAACCAGCGTGAAAGGGGTCTTCGCAGCCGGAGATGTACAGGATCCGCGTTATCGTCAGGCTATTACGGCAGCCGGATCGGGTTGTATGGCAGCGATCGATTGTGAGCGTTACCTGCTCGAGAACTCAAGTGTAAAATAGTGTTTCAAACTTCTGATCTGTTTCCGGAACAGAAGTGGGAATACGGATAGGTCAAGAACAAATACCCCTAATAAAACCTCATCCGGAGGCAGGCCTATGGCGTTGACGAACTTGTCGTAGGGACTTTCTCGGGAGGATAAAATGTTTTAGTGAGGAGAAAAGAGGTAGTTATGATCGATACAAAATCTATATTTTCGATTGCGACCCAAACTGATTTCGATCGTGTAGCTCTGGAGGTGTTTCGGTTCCAGGCAGAGGCTTGTGCCCCTTATCGGGAGTACCTCGAGCTGTTGGGTGTCGATCCTGCAGCTGTGGAATGTCCGGAACAGATTCCATTCCTGCCGATCGAACTCTTCAAGAGCCATCGAGTCTATTGCGGTTCGAATCCTCCACAACAGATCTTTACCAGTAGCAGTACGACCGGGCAGACCCCATCACGCCATTATGTGGCCGATCTTCGGATCTACGAAGAGGCCTTTACCCGATCTTTCGAACTGTTTTACGGTCCGGCAGAACAGACGGCGATTTTTGCCCTGTTACCCAATTATCTCGAGCGGGAAGGCTCATCGTTGATCTACATGGTGGAGGGGTTGATCCGTCGGGGTGGCGGAGGCTTTTACCTCTATGATCACGATGCTTTGTTGCGAGACATGGAAGCGCATCAAGGCAAGAAGATCTTGCTGGGCGTCAGTTATGCCCTCTGGGATTTGGCCGAAGAGCAACGCGGAGCCCTGCGCGATGTGATCGTGATGGAGACCGGGGGAATGAAAGGCCGTCGTGAAGAGCTGCCACGCGAGGAGTTTCACCGTCTGTTGTGTGATGCTTTTGGTGTTCAGTCGATCCATTCTGAATATGGTATGGCGGAGTTAATGTCTCAGGCCTACTCCGACGGGAATGGCATATTCCGTACACCACCCTGGATGCGGATTTGTGTTCGGGATCTGAATGATCCGTTTCGTCTGCTGCCGAATGGTGCGACCGGAGGAGTCAATCTGATCGATTTGGCCAACCTCTATTCGTGCAGTTTTTTGCAGACCCAGGATTTAGGCAAAGTCTATGATGATGGAAGTTTCCGTATTTTGGGCCGTATCTCGGGAAGTGAAATTCGAGGATGTAACCTGTTGGTACAATAACCATGTTTTTGATTCAGATATTGCAAGTTATAAACCGTCCTTACAGGACGTAAATCAAATGATATGATCCAGATTCTGCGACCCGAAGCTTGCTGTGGCTGTACAGCCTGCGCGGAAAAGTGTCCGAAACAGTGCATTACGATGCAACCCGATGCTGAAGGGTTCCTCTATCCGGTGATCGATCAGAGCCTCTGCATCGATTGTGGATTATGCGAGAAGGTTTGTCCTGTATTGCACCGCAATGAAGCTCCCGATCCCGCCTCATTGCCGGTTTATGCCTGCCGGAATACGAACGAGACGATCCGAATGGCCAGCTCCTCTGGCGGCGTCTTTACGCTGTTGGCCGAGCAGGTGATTGCTCGTGGTGGTGTGGTGTTCGGAGCCCGTTTCGATTCCGATTTTATGGTGGTACACGATTCGGCAGAGACGTTGGAAGGGTTGGCTCCGCTGCGAGGATCAAAATATACCCAAAGCCGGATTGGAGACTCGTTCCGTCGGGCTCTGGCGCTGCTTAAACAGGATCGAGAGGTGATGTTTGTAGGAACCTCTTGCCAGATCGCTGGTCTGAAACGGTTCATGGGGCGTCCTTATGAAAAGCTGTTGGCGGTGGATGTGCTCTGTCATGGTGTGCCGTCACCGGATGTCTATGCTCGTTATTTGGCACAGCAGACCCGCAAGGTCGAGGCTCAAGGGGCGTATCGTTTCGACCGTCTCGAATTCCGCAACAAGGAGGATCGCGGTTGGGGGCGTTATTGCGTCGTGTCGCATTATAGTCGCGAAGACCAAGGCGAGCCCAAAGAGATCCGAATCTCGGAACCCTTTACGCACAACATGTTTATGCGGGGATTTCTGCACAACCTCTATATTCGGCCATCGTGTCACGAGTGTCCGGCACGCCGTTTCTCGGCTGGGAGTGACATGACCATTGCCGACTACTGGTGCATCGGGGATAAACACCCCGAGATGGATGACAATCGGGGCACCTCTTTGGTCGTTCCACTTACGGAGAAGGGACGAGAAGCCTTTGCTGCAATTGCGGACTCTTTGCAATATATCGAGACGCCGTTGGCAGAGGCGTTGCCGGGAAACCCCTGTCTGATGCGTTCGGTCAAACCGCACCGCAATCGGGCCCGTTTCTTTGCCCGCTACAAAACATCGGATGATCTGCCAGCGCTGATCTCCTATCTGACCCGACGAACCTTCAAGGATCGGATGCGTCGCAAAATACGTGGTGCTTTGAAGAGGTTCGGGTTGCTGCGGTAAACGTTCGAGTGTAGGTAGTTTGTAATCGCGTATTGTGTGACAGGCGATCATGGACAATTTGAAGGAAGATGAAACGTATTCTGATCGAACATTTTCAAAGTTTGGACAACTACGGAACCGGCATGATGGGGTTGGTGACCGTGCAGGGACTGGCTGATCGGTACGGTGTATCGGAGGTGGAGTTTTATTGTGATTTTGCCGATGATGCGACCCTGGAGGCGGTTCGCAAAGAGCTGCGGGGAGCGATCAGACTGTATCGTTACGAACCTGCCGACCGTTATACCGCTTCGATCTCCAATATTTGGGGACGGAGGCTACACCGGCTTTACCATCTGCTCTTCTCTCCGGAGGGAGGAGGCTTTGACCGATTGATTGTCCTGGGCGGCGACGATATCTCGGAATACTACTCCAAAACGGATCCCATCATCAATATCTTCAAAAAGTGGGAGGCGTCGTTCCAAACTCGTGTGATCCTGCTCGGTCAGACGCTCGGCCCCTTTTCAACGCTGTACAATCAGTTGGCTGTTCGCTATTTGATGCCGAGGTTGGAGATCTATGCCCGGGATCGGGTCAGTGTCGATTACATGCGTGATAACTTTAAGGTGTCGTGTGCCTTGAGTGCGGATCTGGCTTTTGCCGATTTGCCGTTGCAGTTGGATCGTGAACTGGGCCGCGAGGTGTTGAACCGTTACGGATTGACGCCGGATGGTTATTTTACCGTTGTGGTTTCGGCGGGTCAACGTGGCGGAAAATATTACTGTAAATCGGAGACCAACTATTTGGATTGTTTCCAAAAGATGATTTGCCGGTTGGCTGAAACGGAACGGCTGGCTGATAAAAAGATTGTCTTGCTGGCTCACACGTTCGGTCGTTATGGCGATGAACGGGAGTACATCGAAAAGTTGTATGCTCGTCTGCCAGAAACGATCCAGGTACGAACGGTGGTAATTACCGATAAAATCTATCTGACCCGAGCTCGTTTTGTGTTGCAGGGCGGATTGTTTACCATAACTGGACGCATGCATGCAGCCGTATCGACATTCCAAGGCGGGAAACCGGCAATTTCGCTGTCGTATAGTACGAAGTTCCGGGGGGTTATCGGGGATAGTCTGGATCAACAGCCGTTGGTGATCGAGGCAGATCAAGATGCTCTGTGGCGTAGCGGTGAAATTGTGGATCGAGTGTGCGAAAAGGTCGATGGGCTGTGGAGTGATTATGCCGGCTTGTGTGATCGCATCCGCAACCGGGTGAAGGAGTTGCAACAGCAGGTCTCCTCTACCCTGGATCGTATCGCAGCAGAGCGCCCCTCACAGAAATAAAGGTCTGTGAATTGTTTTTTTCGAGCCTGTACCGCATAAGGTAGCATTCCGTCAAAGGATGGCGGGATAGTTTGAACCATTTGCGGTTAGGCGTGTTGAGGAGGTACACAGGATTGAGTCGTGGCCTTCCGATGACACGGACTCAAAAGAAGACTGTTTGACAGCATGTTGAGAAACGAATGAAGTGAAGCATTGCCTGCTTAATTAATAAAAACATGAAGATCGACTTTTCGGTGGTTATACCGCTTTATAATAAGGCGAAGGAGATTATCCACACCCTCGAAGGGGTGGCCTCACAGCGGTATGCCCCGATGGAGGTGATTGTTGTTGATGACGGTTCGACCGATGGCGGAGCAGAGCTGGTCGAGCAGATGAAGGCTCAGTTGCCCACATTGCAGTTGATTCGACAAGCAAATGGCGGAGTGTCGGTTGCACGGAATTGTGGCATTGCGCATGCTCGTGGCAACTATATTGCCCTGTTGGATGCCGATGATTTCTGGAAACCGGAATATTTGGAGCGGGTCACCGGATTGATTGAGCGTTATCCCGGATGCGGAATGTATTGCATGGGGTTCGAAGTGCATCGTCCCGAAGGGGTCTTCCCCAACGAAACGGGCATGCAGGAGGGCGTCGTGGCGAACTATTTCCGGACAGCCATGCATGTCAATCTTACCCAAACCTCAAGTGTGACAATCCCTCGGGCTGTTTTTGAGCAGTTGGGCGGTTTCCCCGAAGGGATGAAGTTGGGTGAAGATCAATATGTTTGGACGAAAATAGCCCGCAACTATCCGGTTTGCTACTCTCCACAACGCTATTCGGAATTCAATCTGATGGCGCAGAACCGTTCGGCACAGAATTATACCATGGAGCAGACTCCCTATTCGTTTTGGGAATTCTACGACTCATCAACTCCCGATTGTAATGAGTTTATCGCCCGTTGCGAAATTGGCAAGGCCTTGGTGCATACCATTTATGGTTATACCGCTGCAGCACGTGAAGTGGAACGGCGGTATGCCTACAATCGACACTACCGTTTGGGGTGGTGGAAGTTGTGGGTGCTGAATCGTCTGCCTGTGGCTTGGCGACGTCCATTGCTGGATCTCTATAAAAGGGTAACTTGGTTGATCTCGAAAAAAGGCCTTCTGGGATAGCAATCCTATATCTTAAATCGTCTTTAGCTTTATATTGATGGTAAGATAGTTGAGATAGTAATTAAGTTGTAGCGTTATTACCCTTTTGGATATAGAACGCTATGGGCCGACTTAGACAGGTCAGTAGGCTGCTGCCAGTGTAATTACTGTCGCCTTTATACAAGTCGTGACATTATTTGATCCAGCCGAGCAGTCCACGTGTGATGTTCCAGCGCATTTTGAACAGGTAATGGCCTTTGGCGGATTCTCCCCGCAGCAAATAACCGAGAGCCAAAACACACGTTCCTCCCCACTTGATGCCTTCGCTGAAAAGTCGTTTGCAGTAAGCCCCAATACCCATGTGACGGGTTCGTACCCGTTCACTTTTGCCGACCATTTTTGTTAATCGGTCGAAATAGTCCGGCGAGAGCTTCTCTTGGGGAATGATGTGGTAGATGATGGCTCCAGGAACATAATAAATCTGCTCTCCGGCAGCCCGCAGACGGGCAAACAGATCTTTCTCTTCTCCACCCATCGGAGAGGTGCCGGTACGTCCGAGATTGGGATCAAATGCACCGTATTGATCAATAGCCGAGCGGCGAATGGCCATATTACCTCCCCCTGGATATTTCCCTTTGGGGAAAGGAATAATTTTTTCCCCATAATAAAGTGTGCCGGCAATGGGACGTTCCGCATAGCGGCTCAGCCATTTTGGAACGGTAAATTCATACAGAGGAGTTACGATGCCGCCACATGCTGCCACTGTAGGGTGAGTCAGGAAGAAGTCGTAGTAATTTTTAAGAAAATCGCGATTGATCAGTTCGTCGTCGTCGATGATTGCAAAAAAATCTCCGGAAGCGTGTGCAATCCCACAATTTCGGGCGTGAGAGAGTCCTTGACGAACCTCTGTCACCATGTGAAAGTGCAGTTCGGTATGTCCGTCGGCAAACTTGTGGCAAGTCTCAGCCGTATGATCCGTAGAGTTATTGTTCACGACAATAATTTCGTACAGTGCAGGATTGAGACTCTGTGCTGCAACACTATTCAGTGTGCGGAGCAGGCAATCTGCCCGGTTGTAGGTGGCAATAATCAGGGAGATGCGGATGGATGAACTGTTTTCCGATATATCTGTGGCAAGAGCATTCATGCGTCAAGGTTTGAGAGAATCCGATCTACGAAAGATGGGATTTGTTTCGGTAAAAGTAGTAAAAAAAACGGTTCCTTGAAAAGAACCGTTTTTTAGGTGAATACTCTATTTGATTTATTATTAATTGTTTGCTGTTTTGATATGCGTCAAAGCTCTTTAGATGTTCACTTTTATGTGCAGTTCACATGAAATGGAGAATTGCGTATCTAAGTTTTCAATCTATTGTTTCTTCTTCAGCTTTGTAAACGATTGAAGTGTAGCATTACATCTCGATTTTGATTTCGTTGTTCTGGGCCGAATTCCATCTTTCTTTGTTTAGGATATGGCCGTTTGGAACTGGATCGGCTACAGCGATGCAATGTAATCTGACATCTCCTGCTCGTGTTCTTCAATGCTTTGCAGTAACTTGAACTGGGCGTAAGAGCGTTGCAGATTGTGTTTCGGAAATTTGATTTTGTAATAGGTGTCACCGTCGAGATAATCGGTCAGGAAACGAACCGTTTGCATGTAGGTCAACATCTTGGCTCCATAAGGCAACAATTCGCGTTCGATCGGAGTCAGAAAACCGCCGGCACTTTGGATATATCCCTTCGAGAAGGCGCGGAAAATATCCATATTGACAGAGACCTTGTCCAAATCGGGATCATCTTCGGCTCCGGTGTTGGCTCCAGTGCGGATAAAGTCACCGAAATCGCTTAATACGAAACCGGGCATCGTCGTGTCCAAATCAATGACACATAATGGCCGATCCTCTTCATCGAAAAGCAGGTTGTTTACCTTCGTGTCGCAGTGGGTAACCCGTTTGGGCAGTTCGCCTTTGCGGTAGAGCTGCTGAGCCTTGCACATATTGTCGGCACGGGAAAGTAACTCTTCTACCAATCCTTGCACCTCATTGAGGCGTCCTGCACTATCTTTTTGAATCGACTCTTTCAATCCTTCGATACGGAACTCGATGTTGTGGAAATCAGGAATAGTCTCGCCCAAGGTGCCTTCAGGAATATCCGAAAGCTGTGACTGGAAGTTACCGAATGCAACACCGGTCAGTTCTGCCAGGCGCGGTGTCATGGTTTCGTATGTTACGGAACGCGGAATGAGAACTGTAACCCGCCAATAGCTGTCATCTTCCGCATTATGGTAATAAAGTTTGCCATCCCGAGCGGGAATCAGACGCAATACTTTACGCTCGATATCCTCTTCTCCGGCAGCGGTGAGTTTTTCGCGAATGTGGTCGGTTACCAGTTGGATGTTGCGCTGTAACAAATCGACATCTTTAAAAATGTGGTGATTGATTCGTTGCAGGATATAGTCCGGAGTGTCGGGTGACGCGGTCGGGACCTGGTAGGTGTCGTTGATCAAACCGTTTCCGATCGGGGAAATTCCCGTAACGGTGCCGACGATATCGAACTGTTCGACAATTTTCAGCTTTTGTTCCATGTTGTGTGCTGTGAGATTTATTCGGTCAGACGGTAGAGTATCGTCCCACAAATGCAACTGTTTGTGCTTATAAGAGAGAGCCTTTTGTTGGGTCATTCGTATTTGTAGCTCATTCTTTCCCTTCGACAAAGAAAAACTCTTTGATCAGAAATGGTAATTACTCTACTGTCTGGTCTTGTGTTGGTTTTATCGTTTGAAGTTTAGTGTTTTTGAGCTGTTTGTTTCCTGTTGTTGTGGGTGTCAACTGAATGCAATCAGTTCGCATCTTCAGGGGCATAAGCGAATGAGAGTCCATTGATCTTATTCCAAGCTCCACGTGTAAAGTCAGGAACTTTGACAGGCATTCCACCATTTTGAACCGAAGCTTCGGTCAACTCCACTAATGAACTCCACTCCGCAGCATCATATACATCCTGATCCAGAGGCAGCCCGTTACGCAGGCAATAGATCAAGCGCGAATCCATGATGAAATCCATGCCGCCATGGCCGCCCACTTCACGAGCCTTTTCACCATACTCTTTCGTAATAGGATGTTCGTAACGCTTCAACAGATCCTCTTTCTCTGCGGCGTTCAACCCTTCGGGTGCTACTGAATCGAGTCCAATCTGTGGGATCGGATATTTCTGAGCGAACCCGCGGGTGCCGACAACTTGGTGGATACGGCTGTATGGGCGTGGAGTCGTCACATCGTGTTGGATCATGATTGTTTTACCTTTGGCGGTTCGGATGATTGTAGTGTTCATGTCGCCGAGTTTATACTCCTGTTTGGCGAAGTCACTTTCAGGTCCGTGATGCAGGATGGCTGCATCGGTCAGTCCGAATTGGTCGGAAGAGACCGAAACCAAATAATCCATCTTATCGCCACGGTGGATGTTCATGATCTGGGCAATGGGTCCCAGCCCGTGAGTCGGATAGGGATTCCCGGTGTGGGCTGCATTATATTTCAGTCTCCACATATCATGATAGCCGGTCGTATCGTTCATGCAATAGGCGCGCAAATCATGATTGTAAGCGCCTTCGGTGTGAACCACCTCGCCGAACAAACCCTGTTGTGCCATATTCAAAGTGGCCATTTCGAAAAAATCGTAGCAGCAGTTCTCAAGCATCATGCAGTGACGGCGTGTCTTCTCTGCCGTATTGACCAACTGCCAGCACTCATCGATCGTCAGGGCCGCAGGAACTTCGGTAGCTACATGTTTTCCGTGCTCCATGGCATACACTGCGATTGGAGTGTGCAACTCCCAATCGGTACATACATAAATCAGATCGATATCGTCTCGTTCACAAACCTTTTTCCATAAATCCTCTTCGCCGCAATAGACCTCGGCTGCAGGCAGTCCAGCCTCTTTCAGGATATTTTGGGCCCGTTCGATGTAAGCAGGAACAAGATCGCACAGGGCTACGATTTTGACGCCATCGATTTGAGTGTATCGCTTGACGGCACCGCTGCCGCGTGCACCTACACCGATAAAGGCAATACGAACGGTATCGATCGGGTCACATTTTAGTTGCAGGACATCTTGTTGGCCTGCCGGACGTGCAGGCTCCGGAAATTCAATGCAAGTGCTTTTTTGTTCTTTTGTGCAGCAGCTATTGAGCAGGATGGCGGAAGTAAGAGCCATAGCTGCGAGCAGGAGCATCAAAGGTCGTTTCATGAGTTCAAGTGTTGAGTTGATTAGTTGGTTAGGTTTGTAAAGATAATGAAATATTTATTTTCCTGGGGAGGTTATGGGAATGCTTTGTGAGGATAAACGTTGTGGAGGAGGATAATTGATGCCTGTTTAGAATCAATAATAGTGGGAAGGGGAAAGTGGCACACAAAAAAAGAAGGGCTGCCAGTATATGCTGGCAGCCCTTCTTGGTGTCTCTCCAACTATTGATGTTGGGTCATTACAAGGACACTATTTGCCTTGTGTCAGAGAGTAAGGACGTTGCTCGGGAGTGAATACCCGTTTTTTGTTGGGTTTGGGACCCATGACAAAATTCAGTTCACCACCGTTCATAATCTGATCGTGAGTCAGATAAGCAGTTTTGATTGGCTCGCCGTTCAACGTTACACTCTGTACATAACGGTTTTTGTCGCTCACTTTGTCGGCACGGATCACGAGGCTCTTGCCGTTTTCAAAGTTTACTTTCATGTAGGGCAGATAAGGTGCGCCAATCACATACTGATCGGTGCCCGGAGCTACCGGATAGAAGCCCATGGCCGTGAAGATATACCATGCAGACATCTGGCCGCAGTCGTCATTACCGCACAGACCGTCGATGTTGTTTTGATACATCTTGTTCATGATCTCGCGTACCCAGTATTGAGTTTTCCATGGCTGAGAAGTCCATGCATAGAGGTAAGGAATGTGCTGACTTACCTCGTTGCCGTGTACATAGTTGCCCAGGATGCCTTCACGGGTAACATCTTCGGTCTCGGCGAAGAATTCGTCAGGCAGATACATCGTGAAGATCGAATCCAACTTTTCGATGAAACGTTTGTCACCTCCCATGTAGGCTTTCAGACCTTCAACATCTTGTGGTGCATAGAATGAATAGTTCCATGAGTTACCTTCCAGGAAACCTTCGCCATGGGTGCCCAGCGGGTGGAAATCTTCTTTCCAGGTGCCATCGCTGTAACGGGCACGAGCCAGACCCATATTGAGATCAAATACGTTGCGGTAGTTCAACGCACGTTTTTCATAAGTGTCGGCGATCTCTTTCTCGCCCATGTTTTTAGCAGTGTTGTAGATCGTCCAGTCATCGAACGCGTACTCCAAAGTGTTTGAAGCTCCGGTCGAGTTTTTGTCAAACGGAACATATCCCAGTTCCATGTACTCCTTCAGGTTGCCGTAATAAGGAATGGTAGAACTGCTCACCATTGCTTCAAGTGCTAACGGTTTGTCCACTTTGATGCCTTTGGTAATAGCATCTGCCAATACCGGAACCGCATGGTAACCGATCATGCAGAAGTTCTCATTACCCATGTGAGACCATACCGGGAGTGCATGATGGATGCTCTGTTTGTAGTGCATCAACATAGATTCGATCATGTCGGTGTTTCGTTCGCGGTTGATGATGTTGTACAAAGGCATCAGCGCACGATAGGTGTCCCACAAAGAGAAGATCGTATAGTTGGTGAACCCGTCAGCTTGGTGGATGTTTTGATCCAGACCACGGTACTGACCGTCCACATCCATATAAACCGACGGATTGATCAGTGTGTGATAAAGTGAGGTGTAGAGCATGGCCAACTGGTCGTCATTACCCTCTGCTTCGATGATGTTCAGCTCTTTGGCCCATTTGCCTTTGGCTTCGGCTGCAATCTGTTCAAAGCTCTTGTTGCCGGCCTCTGCCTCCAGGTTCTTCATGGCGCCTTCGGTGCTGACAGCCGAAAGACCTACTTTGATCTCGAGGGTGGGATCGTTCGCCAGATCAAAGTCAAAATAGCAGACGATTTGACGTCCCTGAATATCGGGGAAGTTGCGGTTGGGTTTGAACTTGGCCAGATGTCCCATGTATTTGGGTTTCTTGTGATCTACGTAACCGTAGTTGGTAAACGGTTTCGAGAACTTCATGGCAAAGTAGGTGTAGTTGGCACGAGCCCAACCGTTGGTGATGCGGTAACCGACCAGGGTTGAGTCATTTACTACCTGTACACTGGCCCAAAGCACCTTGCCGTCGTAGTTGTAGATGGCGTGGTTCATGTCCAGAATGATGCGCGAGGTGTCGGCATCGGTCGGATAGGTATAGCGGTGTACACCGGTACGTTCGGTAGCGGTCAGCTGGGCTTTTACACCATAGTCTGAGAGCATGACCTCATAATAGCCTGGAGTTGCAATCTCCGTATCGTGTGAAAAGCGTGAACGGTATCCTGAGTCCGGATCGGTTGCTGTTCCCGGGTTGAGCTTCAGGACGCCGGTAGTCGGCATGATCAGAATATCTCCCAAATCAGAGTGGCCTGTACCGCTGAAGTGGGTGTGGCTGAAGCCGACGATGGTCGAATCCTTATGCTGATAACCTGCACAGTATTCGTAAGTACGTGGCTGGTAAACTCCGTCGATGTTGTGCGGAATAGTATCCGTGTCTGGGCTTAGGGCAACGATACCGTGGGGTACGCAGGCACCCGGAAATACGTGTCCCATTTTGTTGGTGCCGATGATCGGGTTGACCCGATCCACTGCACTGGGCTGTTGAGCTGCGAGCGAAAGTGCTCCTGCCATCAGAATCAGTGAAAGGCAAAAAGTCTTCTTCATATCTTTTTCGGTATGAATAATTTGATTAAGGTTTTACAAAGGTTTTCAAAGATAGGTATTTCGCCGGGATTTCCGGTTACCGATAGGATAAATTCGCAGAAAACGGTGCTGATCTGCATCTAATTTACAAGAAAACGGAACCTAAATGGATGTTATTGTCTATTCTTGCAGTATGCAAAATCGGGAAAGTTTAGGAGTTGAGCGTTTTTTTGTTACCTTTGGAACAAAACTTTTACTGAACACTGACCGAAATAATTATGAAAAAAATTTTTGTATCGCTGCTGCTTTTGGCGGCATTTTCGTTACAGCTTTCGGCACAGGAAAATTACGTGCCGACTGAAGAAAATTTGCGCAACCGCGAAAAGTTCCAGGACGATAAGTTTGGAATTTTCATCCATTGGGGTATTTACAGCATGTTGGGTGACGGCGAGTGGGCGCTCGAATTGAATAAGTTGGATGCCAAGGAGTATGCAAAATTAGCTTCAGGTTTCTATCCTTCGAAGTTCAATGCCGCAGAATGGGTGGCAGCCATTAAAGCCTCTGGTGCGAAATATATCACCATTACCTCTCGTCACCATGACGGCTTCTCGATGTTTAAGACGAAGTATTCAGATTACAACATCGTAGATGCAACACCTTTCGGACGTGATGTGATCAAAGAGTTGGCCGATGAGTGTCAAAAACAGGGAATCGGTCTCCACTTCTACTATTCACACATGGATTGGACTCGTCCTGATTACTATCCGCTGGGTAAACACGGGTACAATACCGGTCGTACCGAACATGGCGAGTGGAAAGACTATTGGAACTTCATGAACAATCAGCTGACAGAGCTGTTGACTAACTATGGTCCGATCGGTGCTATTTGGTTTGATGGCTGGTGGGACAAACCTTTTGATGAATGTTGGCAACTCGATAAACAATATCAATTGATCCATGGTTTGCAACCGGGTTGCTTGGTTGGAAATAATCACCACCAAAAACCTTTTGCCGGAGAGGATTTCCAAATGTTTGAGCGTGACCTGCCGGGTCAGAACACCTCTGGCTTTTCACCTGACTCGGAGATCGGTAATCTGCCTCTGGAGACTTGCCAGACCATGAATGGTATGTGGGGCTATCAGATCGATGACCAGAATTACAAATCGCCCAAAGAATTGATTCAGTATCTTGTTCAGGCTGCCGGCAATAATGCCAACCTGCTGTTGAATATCGGCCCGCAACCCAATGGTGAACTGCCAGCACTGGCTGTTGAACGTCTCAAAGAGATGGGTGAGTGGATGAAGGTTTATGGCGAAACAATCTATGGTACGCGTGGGGGTATCGTTCCGCAGCGTGCATGGGGCGTAACAACCCAGAAAGACAATAAACTTTACGTACATATTTTGGACCTTCAGGACGATGCTCTCTTCCTGCCTATTACGGACAAAAAGGTGAAGAAAGCGGTTCGTTTTGTGGATAACCAGGTGGTGAAATTCTCGCAGGATAAGGATGGTGTATTGTTGCACTTGGGCGAGGTTCCGACCGATATTGACTATGTAGTTACGTTGGAGTTTTAATGTTGCGGTAGAGTGAACAGCGCCACAGCCTGTTGAAACTCTCTTGTATTAAAATGAAGCGAGGTAGCTAATATTAGCTGCCTCGTTTCATTTTATTAATAGAATGTTTAGATGATAATACCGTGTGAAAAACTGTTTCTTGCTTTTGTTTGTTCTTCTGGATGGATTGCGGGGGGAGCTAATTGAGGAGTGTCTCTTGGCGTTGATTCAACAAATATGTATTTCGATGAAAGTAGCGGATTCCCTTTGTGTGAAGACAGATCTTTTGCAATCCTCAATGTCGTTTTATGCCTAATAAATGTCCGGATCCCAATTAGTAGTGTAAATATATATTAGGCCCTTTTGAGTAAATTTTGTAAATTAGGGCCTCACTCATTTTCAAGTGTTCCTACTGGATTGATAGGCCGTAGCGAAAGGAAGTAAGGATGTAATTTTTTGTATGTTCAGGAAAATTTGTGTTATGAGAAACATGAGATTGAAGGGTAAAACGTTGATCTCGTTATGTGTGGCAATAGGGGCAATGGCTCTCTCGTTCAATGAGCTTTACGCTGCCAAAAAGGTTCAATCGAATAGACAGGTGTTGTGGTACACCCGTCCTGCATCGAATTGGATGAAGGAGGCGCTGCCAATTGGTAATGGCCGTATCGGTGCCATGATTTTCGGCGGGTTGCCTGTAGAGCGTGTGCAGTTTAACGATAAAACTCTTTGGACTGGTAGTACGACTGTACGCGGTGCTTACCAAAATTTTGGCGATATTTTTATTGATTTTGGTTCGCAAGGGGAGCAACCTTATAGCGAATATCGTCGAGAGCTTGATCTTGACGATGCACTGGCCAAAGTGACTTACAAACAGAATGGTGTTGTTTATCACCGCGAATATTTGGCCAGCTATCCCGATAATGTAATTGCGATGCGCTTTACGGCTAATAAAAAGGGTAAGATATCATTTTCCGTGCGCATGGATGATGCCCACCCGGGAGTGCGTAGAGTCTCTGAAAATGCGATTACGATTTCGGGCAAACTGACGTTGCTCTCCTACTATGCTCAGCTGGTGGTATTGCACGAAGGAGGTCAACTGGAGTCCGGAGATTCGATCCTGACCTTGGCCGGTGCCGATGCGGCAACACTGTTGCTCTGTGCGGCCACCGATTATGATCCGAAAAGCTCCGATTACCTGACCCATACGGATTGGGTGGCTGCTAGTGATCTTTGTATGGATCAAGCTGTCAATAAAGGCTATGCTGCGATTCGTGCGGATCATTTGGCTGATTATCGGGCGTTGTATGGTCGTCTGTCGTTGAACTTGGGGAATGTTACCCCGACCATTCCGACCGATGAGCTGTTTGTTCGTTATAACAACGGCGAGTATAACTCAGCTGCTGATGTGCTCTATTTCCAGTATGGTCGTTACCTGTCAATTGCCTCTTCGCGTCCCGGACTCGATTTGCCTTCGAATTTGCAGGGACTCTGGAACGACAGCAATACTCCACCCTGGGAAAGTGACATCCATTCCAATATCAATGTGCAGATGAATTATTGGCCTGTTGAACCGACCAATTTGGCTGAATGTCATGAACCATTCATTAATTACATCTATAACGAGTCTCAATTACAAGATTCGTGGAAAAAAATGGCTGCGGAATTGGATTGTTCCGGGTGGACGCTGAAGACCCAGAATAATATTTTCGGGTATTCCGATTGGAAATGGAATCGACCGGCAAATGCATGGTATTGCATGCACGTCTGGGACAAATACCGATTCAATCCCGATAGCCTCTATTTGGCTAATGTGGCCTATCCGGTGATGAAGTCGGCTTGCCAATTCTGGTTTGATAGACTCATTGTTGATGATGACGGTAAATTGGTAGCTCCCAACGAGTGGTCGCCCGAACACGGTCCCTGGGAGGCAGGTATTCCTTATGCTCAGCAGTTGATCTGGGATCTGTTCAGTACGACGTTGGAGGCGGGTCAGATTCTCGGAAATGATCCACAATTTGTTGAAGAGTTGAAGGGAAAACTTGCGCGTCTCGATCAAGGGTTGATGATTGGTTCGTGGGGTCAGCTCCGGGAGTGGAAGCACCAGGAGGACGATTCTACTGAACAGCATCGTCATGTTTCGCATTTGATAGGGCTCTATCCAGGTCATTCAATCTCACCGGCTCTCGATACGGTCTATGCGGCAGCTGCACATCGCACTTTGATTGACCGCGGAGATTACGGTACCGGTTGGAGCCGTGCCTGGAAAATTGCCTTTTGGGCACGCATGTTTGATGGGGATCATGCCCATCTGATTCTGCGAAATGCTATGGAGTTGACCGATAATACCGGGACTAGCTATCAAACCTATAAAGGGAGTGGTAGTGGAGTTTATACGAACCTGTTTGATGCCCATCCCCCGTTCCAGATCGATGGGAATTTTGGTGCGACAGCTGGTGTTATTGAGATGTTGTTGCAGAGTCAACTCGGTGAGTTACATCTGTTGCCGGCTTTACCTGCCGTTTGGGCCACTGGCGAGGTGAAAGGTGCTCGTGGTCGAGGTGGTTATGAAGTGGATATGATCTGGAATAATCGTCAGCTAACCAGTGCAGTAATACGTGCAACGCGTAATGGTTCCTGCACAGTTCGTACCGATGTACCCGTTCAGGTGCAGAGTGTGAATGGGGTGTCTCATAAAGGTCGCTCGTCTAAAAAAGAGATCTTAGCTACAAGTCAACCTGTTGCAGGAGGTTACTATTTAACCACTTTCCCCGTTCATCAGGGGGGTAGTTATCGCCTGGAGGCAATGGCACAATAATTAGATTTTGGACTGATATGGGAAACGAAGCTGTCCGCGTTGTTTGAGTGCAGATAAAATCAGAATGATTCCGTCAGCTTTGATGTTAAATACCGAGCCTATGAAACGTTATGGTAGTGTGATTCGGGTACGTCCCGAAAAGCTCGAAGAGTATAAGCGGTTGCATGCCGAAGTGTGGCCAGGTGTTCGCAAAATGATAGCTGAATGTGGGTTGCGGAATTATAGTATCTACTATAAGGATGGGTATCTCTTTAGCTATTACGAGTATGTCGGAGATGACTATGAGGCTGATATGGCCAAAATGGCAGCCGATCCGGAAACACAACGTTGGTGGGCTGTATGTGAGCCATGTCAGAAGCCTCTGGAAACGCGAGCCGAAGGCGAATGGTGGGCTTCAATGGAGGAGGTATTTCATCAGGACTGATTCTGCCTGTATCTGAAGAGTAAGATGATACGTGACCGTTGTTTCGCAAAGAAATGGGAGCAAAGAAATGGGAAATGTATTTATTGATGCTTTTACGCTTTGCGTGAATACAAAAAGGAGATAGACAACTGACTGGTAAATGCTGAATTCAGTTTGTGGACAAACCGAATAAGCCGTGAATACCATCATAGTATTGCGGTAAATAGACGATTTAGTCTAACGTCCCAGGGTGTTAAAACTTAAAGTAACAAAAGAGCTGGCTTGATTATTGACATCGGGTCAGCTCTTTGTGTAAGGTTACGCAGGAGGGTAATTCCTGCGGATAATGAGTGACATAGATCATCGTTTTGCCGGCCCGTTGACAGAAGGTCTCAATGACGGCACGGGCACGTATCTTGTTGCATAGATCCAACCCATGTAACGGTTCATCCAAAATTAGCAGGTCCGGATCTTTAACAAAGGCCCGAGCTAATAAAACCAATCGTTGTTCGCCGGAGGAGAGCCGGATAAAAGGTCGATTGCAAAGATCGGCAATGCCGAATGTTTCGAGCCAACCCATACATTGCTGCCGTTGTTGATCAGTTGGTGTGCGGTAGAGTCCGATTGAATCGAAAAGCCCTGAAGCCGCAATGTCGATAGCAGGCAGATTTTTCAAATAGGCACGGTGCATTTCAGGGGAAACGTATCCGATGTGACGTTTGATTTCCCAAATACTTTCACCTGTTCCGCGGCGGCGTCCGAAAAGATCGATCCGTTGAGAGTAGGCTTGCGGATTGTCGGCACAGATCAGGCTGAGCAGGGTCGATTTTCCTGATCCATTTGTTCCTGAGAGGGACCACTTTTCACCGCATCGGATAATCCAGTTGACATCATCCAGGATCTTTCGCTCACCGTATTGTATGGTGACATGATGAAGATGTACCACTTCATTACATTGCAAGGGGGAATTGATCGGAGCGGGAAGTTGAGGCTGCTCAGTCTGGATGTGTGCGATTATTTGTTTTCGCTGAGCTGTAAAGGGTTCACTGTTCAGAAAATCGTTGCGCGCCTGTTTAGGACCACACCTTTTCTCCTGTAAGGTGTAGGCGTGGGTAATGAATGAGGGAATATCCTCTGGTGAACAGACCGACAAAATGATCTGTACTGTATTTTCGGCTGCTAACTGTGCCAGTAATGCGGCAAGAGTGTCACGAGTGGCTGCGTCTAACCCAATAAATGGACTTTCGAGAATCAGAACGCGAGGAGCGGTCAACAGCATTTTTGCAATTTGGAACCGACGTAACTCTCCGCTTGAAAGCAGAATGATTTGTTTGTCGAGTAGGGGTTCGATTTGTAATAGTCGGAAGATACGATTGCGATGTGATGGATCACAGTGAATCGAAGCAAGCAGATCGCGGGTTAAAGCGACTCCTTCTCGATCCGACGCGTTCCATCGTTGTTGGTAGTAGTAATTGCCGTCAGCGGTTCCATAGGCGTCACGAAAGGCAATGTATCGGATATTGTCCGAGGCCAGATTGCTGCGTGTTGTAGTGGTAACTTTGCGTTGGAATGATGTGGAACCCTTTGCATTTGGAAGATCGGCTGAGGATAAGTGTGATTCAGTATGTTCTACAGAATGGGATGTACTGATGCAATCCGGATTTCTATCCTTTGACTGGGAAATTGATTGATGAGCAGATATATGTGGAGCCGAAATTGGCAAGGAACTCAAAGAAAACTCGTCAGAAGATTCGTCAATAAAATGGTACTCCTTGACTCCCTCCTGCAGTGGAATGGTGCCGGTAATCATCTCGATTAGTGTGCTTTTGCCGCTGCCGTTGAGGCCAATCAGGGCAATTTGTTCACCCCGTTCGAGTGTGAAGTTTATGGGTGTCTGCAAGCGCCGTGCAGGATCTCTGGCGATAGCCTTTTCGAGTCGTATGATAGGGAGTGACATGTACTGTTCGCAAATTTTATCCGTAAAGTAACAATTTTTTTAATGAGTAGATCAATAGAGAGAAAATCAAAACGCCCGAGATGAACTGTCGGGCGTTTCATATATACAAATGGATGAAAAGTAATGTGTAAATAAAATAGATGCGGATACGATCGTATCCGCATCTAAGTAGTAGTTATCGTTTTGTTGTTTCAATTGGTTCTAACCAAATAGCCAGGCCTCCTGATCCGTAGAGTTTCGCGGGTAACACCGTTTTTGCATCAACTGTGCGGGTTTCAACCTCCACTTTGGTGCGAGTTGGCGTTTTAACTGTTCCGTCTCGGTAAATATGGGCCACATATTTATGCCCAGTTGGTAGAAAATCGAACGGAATATCGAGTGAGCGAGGTTTGACGCCGTTCATGCAACCAACATACCATTCGTTGCCTTTGCGACGGGCAACGGTGATGTATTCCCCAATCTCGCCCTGCAACACTTTCGTATCATCCCAAACGGTTGGCACACGATCGAAAAATTCCAGTTCCGGTTCGTCCTGACAGTCAGAAGGCCGATCATACCAATACAGGAATTGCAGCGGACTGTAATAGACGACAGCCATGGCCAGCTGTTGACCCGACGTGGCATGGATGGCACGTGCTTTCGGGGCAAGTGTGTCGATCATTTGTGGATTATAGCCGTTGAAGTCACGGAAATAATAGCTGATCGTGTAATCCGCCGGCCCAGCAACAAAACGGGTAAAGGGGAGAATCAGGTTATTGGTCGCATCGGGCATCTCCTCGTTGCCTCGTACCCCCTCTTGGGTAAGCAAGTTCGGATAGGTGCGTGAAAAACCGGTAGGCCTGTATTCGTCGTGGATATCGACCATCAATTGATATTCAGCGCATTTCTTGACTGCATCGTGCATCCATTTGGTCCACATCTGTGAGCCGACCTGTACAAACCCGAATTTGATCCCTTTGATTCCCCATTTGTGGTAAAGAGGCAGAATTGTATCGAGTTGTGCTGCCAAGGCGCGTTGGTTTACATAAACCCAAACGCCGATTCCTCGATCGTTGGCATACCGTACGACCTCTTCCATATCCAGGTCATTGTTCGGGTTGCGGCGAGGATCGACATCAACTTTTGAGGCATCAGACGCCTTTTCGTACTCATATCCGTACCAACCTGCATCGAACTCGATGTATTGCAAATTGCGTTTTACGGCAAAATCTACCAGTTTTTTTGCACCCTGCGTCGAGAGGGTTACCTCTCGCATCACTTTCCCCGGTTTGATCCACCAAGGGGTGTCAATTTCGCAAGGAGGATTCAGATTCAACAGTAAGTAGTTGTTCTCGATGAGTGCTCCGGGCTTTTCTGCAACCATCACTACTCGCCAAGGAGTTGCATATGGGGCAATTTCATCTACTGCACCATACATGGAGCAGGCCAATGTGTTGGCTTTGCTTTCGTGCAGTTTGAATTTGGTCCGTACATAATCGACAACCTGTGCCTCGCAAAGGGCTCCATAAAGTCCATTGGGCAACTCGATGGTCAGTGGACGGTCAGCCTCTCCGGGCCAGTTGCGTAATGGTAATTTCTGGTGTTCAGCTTGAGCCAAAGGTGCAAAATAGGCCATCGTGCCTTCGGGAAGTGTAAATTCGGTAGCCTCGTCGGTAATGTGCAGGTATCCGCCACCCTCAGGGAAAAGATAGCGAAATGCTATACCTTCATTGTAGGCACGAATTTCCAGTTGAAGTGTAGATAGGTGTCCTGCTTGGGTGAACCGGATGATACTTTGGTTATACCGATCGGGTATTTCACTCCGCTCCCCATAAAGAGGTTTCCATGTCGTGTCGCAACTGGATCGCGTAACCTCCGCAATTTGCATGTCATGAGTCCATTCCCCGTTGCCGTTGATGCCCAAAGCCGATTTCAGTACGACTGGTCGGTCCTGATAGGTGATTTCATAGTTTGGAGCCCCTTGCTCCATGTCAACGGTAATGGTCAATTTACCATTCGGAGAGTGCGTCTCTATACGCTCTTGTGCAGCGGATGGTAAAACATATCCAAGCAGTAAGCCTATACATAAGAGGCCTAAACGGGATAATGATGTCATGGTTGATTCGGGTTGGGTAAGAGTTGAAACGTGTTGATAAACGTTAGAGAATGATTTAATTTGTTTGGAGATGTCCTAATTACAATTTTTCGCCTACAGCTTTGATCCACATATCGGCCATTTTTTTGTGTCCGGCAGCCGTAGGGTGGATACCATCCCACATCCAATATTTCAGATATGGAGTTTTCGGATCTTTTGCCAAGTCGTCGAACAGTTGCTGGTAGGGCAAGAAAATGGCATGGTACTCTTTGGCCAGTTTGCGGACGATTGATGCCATGATTTCGCATTGTGTTCTCCAGTGTTTGTAATCCTGGTTCCAGATACCTACCGGATAGATAAAGGGTTCGCCCAAAACGATGGTCAGATTGGGGTTCTGTTTCAGGGAACGTTCGATAATGTCACGATACTGCTGCTCGAATTTGACGGTATCTAGCTCTTTTTTGCCCTCTCCGTGGTTATAGACGTAGTTCAGGTCGTTGACTCCGACCAGAATAGACAAAATGTCGGGGTTGATATCCAACACATCTTTTTGCCAACGTGCCTGAAGGTCGGGGAGTTTGTGCCCGCCGATACCACGGTTGAAAAATTGGTACTCCTCTTCCGGGTAAGTCGACATATAGTAGGCTGCGCAAAGATACATGTAGCCATGACCGTAAATGTGGTTCATGTCCGTGAGACTGCGAGTAGGACTACCATTCATGCCCCAGTTACCATCGGTAATTGAGTCTCCGATATACAGGATTTTTTTACCGCCGGCTATGATTGCAGGGGCACTGATTAATAAGGCCGCAGCAAAAATGAGTACCTTTTTTATGAGTAAATTGTTCATGGTGATTAATGTTAAGGTTATTGATTTGGTTAGTTTTGTCAGGAAGGGATAAGTTGTGAGTTTAGATTCGAAATAATCAAATCGGGCTTGCAAATATGATTATGAAACCCCTGTTGACTGTTTTTTTAAGTTTATTGTGCGATTTATATAAGTGATCATTGATATTGAACCTCTATTCAATCCAATACAAATGAGTCACGAAAATCGAATCGGATTTTATGCGATTACAATTTTTCGCCTACGGCTTTGATCCACATTTCAGCCATCTTTTGGTGCCCGGCTGCCGTAGGATGGATGCCATCCCACATCCAGTATTTCAGAGAGGGGGTTTTGGGATCTGCGGCCAAACTGTCAAACAGGGATTGGTAAGGCAGGAAGATGGTATTATACTCCTTAGACAATTTGCGCACAATGGAAGCCATCAGTTCACATTGAGCCCGCCAATGTGGATAATCGGAATTCCAAATGCCTACAGGGAAGAGGAACGGTTCCCCCAAAACGATAGTCAGATTTGGATTCTGTTTCAGAGACCGTTCAATAATGTCCCGATATTGCCGTTCAAATTTGGCTGTATCTAAGAATCTCGTTCCATTGTCGTGTACGACATTCAGATCGTTTATACCGACCAAAATCGAGAGAACATCCGGATTGATATCCAGTACATCCTTTTGCCAGCGGGCCTGGAGGTCTGGAAGCTGGTTACCGTTGGTTCCCCGGTTGAAGAATTGGTAATTCTCTTCTGGATATTCAGACATGTAATGGGCGGTGCAGATATACATATAGCTGTGCCCATAGACGTGATTCGTGTCAGTCGTACTGCGAGTGGGAACTCCTTTCCAGCCCCAGTTGCCGTCAGTAATCGAATCGCCGATATACAAGATCTTTTTACCGCCGGCTGTGATGATAGGCACGCACATCAATGAGACAACAATGACGGCTAACACATTTTTAATTAGTCTGTTCATGGTTGAGTAGTTATAAATCTGTTTTTACTGGTTATTTGTCGTATTCTTTCAGAATGCTTTGCAAAAGTTCGGGTTTGTCTGTGGTGATATAATTCACGCCTTTTTCGATCAAGTACCGCATGTCATCGGGATTATTGACCGTCCACACATTGATTTCCAAGCCTGCCTGACGGGCCTCATCGAACCAGACTTCATTCCTTTTCATGGTGGAGATGTCGTAGTCGATTCCGGTACAACCTTGAGGTTTCAGTTCGGCGGGAGCAATGTTGCCGGAAAGATAAGCGGTTTTGGCCTGAGGATTTAATTCGATCAGTTTGTGCAAGGCATCGAGATTGAATGTGATGTATTCAACCCTGCTCTCTAACCCTGCCTCTTTTACCTTTGCTAAAATTTTGGCAGCCAGTATCCCACTTTGAACCTTGTCATTTTTGGATACTTTCAGCTCGATGATCAATTTGGTTTTTTGACACGATTTGAAAACGTCCAGATACGCATCAAATGTCGGAATGGTCTCACCATTGGATAATTTGATCCGTTTCAATATCGATGAGGGGGTGCGTTCAATATATAACGTATCTCCGCCCTCGGTCACCCGGTCGTCATGGTGTACCACTAATTCACCGTCTGGACACAAATAGACGTCGCATTCGGATCCATAAACTCCGATTGAATCGGCTTTGCGAAGCGAAGTGAGTGAGTTTTGAGCTGAACCTGGAGTGTCCCAATAACCACGGTGAGCGATAACTTGCGTTTTAATTTGGGTGCTTGGTGTTGCTGCAATTGCAGTACTCCTTGAAGAGAACAACGCTAGAATAGTTATGACGGCAAATAGTAACGTTAGATTGCGTGCAGAACGTATCATGATGTGATGACAGGTCATTTTAAACCTTTCGAATTTACGACTTTTTTTTGGGAAAATTTGTCAAACTCGAACAATGAATATAAAAGAATCTGAATAGAATCGGTTAATATGGGGGCAATTTTATCCGAAGTAAATTGAGGAGAGAGTCTGGTTTTATTATCTTTGTTCAAGTATGGTTTGATCTCTTCCCCATCTTCGTTGTCATTTCCTGAAAAGTAGGCGGTGTGTAATCTGTCTGTAAAGGAGTGGAATGGGTCGTTGGGTCTGCAGATACGTTATCTGTCTGTAGAAAGATTAGATCAGGAGAGATTAAGCTATTTTTGTTTATGCTTCAATGAAAATTTGTAATCAGATAGGACACATGAAAAAAATGGTATTATGTACGGTCGGATTGTTGTTGGCGTTGGGGACGATGGCTCAAACAGCGGCCGACGGTTCAATTGTTCGATGGTTTGACCCCTTAAAGGCAGGTTTCCCCGTTGTGCAAGGGCAGGCTTGGCCGCAAGAGCTTTCGGGAAATTATCACCGCCTGCCGGATCGTATGCAGCCAAAAGTTACGCCGGTATTTTGGAAATTGGCGAGCTGCTCAGCCGGTTTGTCTATTCCGTTCCGCACCAATGCCGATTCCATTTGGGTCCGTTATGTCGTTAAAGATAAGAGTCTGAGTATGTATCATATGCCTGTAACGGGTGTTTCCGGGTTAGACCTGTATGCTTACGGCCGTCATGGACAAGAGATACATATGAACCGCCAAGCCAAAACAGCCGACAGTGATACCCTTTGTTATCTGTTTTATCCCCATGGTAATGCACATTATGCTAAAGTGGGATATGAGTTTCAGCTCTATCTGCCTCTTTATAACGAGGTGACGTTTTTGGAAATTGGGGTGAAGGAGATGTCGCAATTTGAGTTTTTGCCTTTGCGCTCTGAAAAACCTATTGTCGCATACGGTACCTCGATCATGCAGGGCGCATGTGCTTCGCGTCCAGGTATGGCATGGTCTACCATTATGGCTCGTAAACTGGATATGCCTTTATTGAATTTCGGCTTTTCGGGGAGCGGAAAGATGGATTCGGTTATTGTAGCAGAACTCGGAACCATTGATGCCTGCTTATATATCGTTGATTGCTTGCCAAACCTGGCACTTCATCCCGATTCTGTTGTAGTCGATCTTTATCGCAAGGGTGTCGCATTGCTTAGATGCCATCATTATGCTCCGATTCTTTTGGTTGAGCATGCCGAGGCTTACCAGGATGAAGGAGATAGCGCGGCTCGACATAAAAATGATCTTTTGAAACGTTGCTACGAACAGTTGTGCGCTGAAGGGGTGAAAGATCTTTATTATCTCTCTTGTGATGAGATAGATTTGCCTCAGGATGCATTGGTAGATGGCATCCATCCATCCGATTATGGTATGGTGCAGCAAGCGGTGGTTTGTGAAAAGAAAGTGAGAGAGATACTCAAAATGCCGGCCGGAGATTGTGCAACCTGCTATCCGATACGCCAGCGGCGTGAAGCCCCCTATTATGAGTGGCGTGAACGGCACGAGGGTTTTATGGCTCAGAATCGAGCTGAAGCCCCGAAATGTGTGGTGCTGGGCAATTCGATTGTTCACTATTGGGGCGGATCAGATGAACGTTTTGTGAAGTACGGTGGTGAAAATTGGTCCAAAACAATGGCTGTGGCTGGTTTTCGTAATCTCGGATGTGGATATGACCGGATTGAGAATGTCCTTTGGCGGGTTACTCACGGAGAGTTGGATGGTTATGATGCCGACCGAGTGGTGATTATGATCGGCACGAATAATATAGGCTTCGATACCGATGAGGATATTGTGCGAGGAATCGTGAATCTGGCAGCTGTGGTGAAACTGCGGCAGCCCAATGCACAGATTGAAGTAATTGGATTGTTACCTCGTCGGGGGTTCGAAGAGCGGATCGCTCGGATCAATGCTTTGTTGGAACCTCAGGTTGTTGCAGGTGGAGCAATTTTCCGGAATCCTGGAGTACGTTTGCTGAAAACGAATGGAAAGATCAATGAATCGCTCTTCCTCGATGGGTTGCATCCCAATGAAAAGGGGTATAATCGAATTGGGGATGAGATTGCTTTTGGGAAAAGATAGTGTAGAATGTGCGTTATCTCTGAAGAAGGGAAAGTCCTAATAAGAAAAAAGGCAACTCGAAAGAGTTGCCTTTTTTAGTAGCGGGGACAGGACTCGAACCTGTGACCTTTGGGTTATGAGCCCAACGAGCTGCCAACTGCTCCACCCCGCGATGTGAGTGCAAAGATAATGTAAAAACATCGGAATCCAAATTTTTTATTTCGGAATTTTTGAATGATCCTGTTAGTTAGCCGTACTTGAGTGGGGTAACTGATTCTGTTTTAGCCGTTGACAAAGACGGTTGGATTTTTGTGCTCTTCTCCTTTTTGATGTGCTGAAAGGAATACTCTGTTTGATTGGTATTTTGATGCAGAAAGAGTAATCTTCGCTTTGTAAACGTTGATAAGTGGTTGATTGTGTGTAGTGTGTTGAAAGGTTGATAGCTGCGATTTGCTTTGACGTTGACGATGCAATACAAAAAAGAAGAGCCTGCCCATGAATTACAGGCAGACTCTATTATGAAATAATTGTAGTCGTTCTTTTAAGAGGCTTGAGAATTGGGTTGTAATGCTCCGGCAACTACCTCTGCCAAATCATATACCGGTAGTTTGTTGCCGCGGGCAATCGCTTTTTTACAGAGCGGACATGCTGTAACTACCGAGTTGGCATCGGTAGCGGCAAAGGTATCTGCCACACTTTCGGCAATACGTAGTTGCCCTTCATCGCTAATTGCAGTGTTGCCGAGACTCGATCCGCAACAAAGTGCGTGCTCTCGGTTTTCAGCCACTTCCCGCAATTCTCCGATCGCTTCAATCACTTGACGTGGAGCTTCGTAGATTCCACTGCCTCGTCCCAGTTCACAGGGATCATGGTAGGTAAACACCTCTTTGCTCGGATGTAATTGCAATTTGCCAGTTGAGATGAGCCGCTCTATGTATTCCGAATGATGCAATACCTCAATGCCTTCGAGATGGTAATCTTCACGGAACACTCTTAAACAGATTGGGCAGGAGGTGACCAAGGTGCGGATATTGTGTTTCCGGAACAGCTCGATGTTATAATCCATCATTCGACGAGCAGCCTCGATTTCGCCCGATAGTTTCAACGGACGTCCGCAGCAGACTCCGCCATCTTTATCGGCCCACCATACCTGTTCTCCTGCAGCCTGGAAAATTTGGTCCATAGACCGCAGAATTTTGGGGGTAAGCAAAGTCATGCAGCCTGCAAAATATCCAACTCTGCCCGCGCCTTGTGAACGATCAATGCCTTTGATGTAATTATAGCGATTGGGCGTGCAGGGAACTGCATTTTTGGCGCGGCTATTCAACCGTAATGTCCCCAGTTCGATTCCGACAGGGCAGGCAACTACACAACGTCCACACAGCAGGCAGTTGTCTGCTACGGCATCGGTCAGGTGACCGTAACGGCGGTCCCGAAGAAAATAGACCGACTGTACATTGTTGATGCCTGCGGCGCTCTGAAGCTGACAGGGGTCGATACAGATTCCGCAGCGGGAGCAGGCCTCGATTTGGAAATGGTCATAGCTCTTTTGTGCCAGGGTGCTGTGCAACCCTGCGTTACGCAGGAAGATCAGCGGAATCTCGGTAAAGATGTGCATGTAGCGAGAGAAGGGGAGTGCAAAGAAAAAGACCCCTAATGAGATCGAGTAGAACCACCACATGGGAAGCTCACCGTGAATTAGTATCGGATCGGGCAGAATATTCGCCAACAGTTCACCGGTAGAATTGGTCAGGAAGCTACCGCCGCCGATGCCGGGAGGTATAATGTGCACTTGGTCTCCGAGAGCCCAACCGATTCCACCGAAACGCCAGAGCGATGCACTGGTAAAACTTTCAGCCAAAAGGCGGGCAGGAAAGATGAACCACAGAGCTGTTAATGCGATACGATCACCCAAAAAATGTTTGGTTGTTCGTTTCATGCCCATGGCCTTCGACCGGATCCGTTTGAACAGGGCGAGTGCCACGCCGATCAGAATGAACAGCAACAGGGCATCTTTGATTAACGAAAAATTGAATTTATGTTCGAAAATCGGATGGACGTAGTACGAGAAGAAGATGTCTACATAGAGAGGAACATTGTGTCCTTTGAAATAGACCAACGTTTCGATCCAGCCGGTTAGAATCAGTAGGAACCACCCCAAAGCAAAACTGGTGTGCATATACCCCAACAGTTTGTTCCGTTTCCAGATTTTGCAGTGGAGTAAAGATTCCCGTACCACCTCAACGATAGATTTCCAGGTTGCCCGTGTAGGGAGCGACCGCCAAAATTTGCGGCGATCGTCAGCAGGTAATTTGACGAACCAGGAGATGTATTTGTAGAGCAGGACAACCAGCAAAAAACCGGCTCCAACCCAAAACGGTAAGACGAATAGTCTGAAATGTTCCATGCGTTACAAAATTTGCACTTCAAGGTGCTGTTCTTGTCTGCTGTTCGATAGAATAGGAATTTTGTTATACTTGCTTGGGCTGGATTGGGTGAAAGTGCAACCGTAGTACTGAACATGATCATGTTGAGCTGGAGGTTGCACAAGTAGCCTTGGTCAAGCGCCTATTCAATCTTGCTGGGATCGTAATCTTGCAGAAAAGATGGCGTCCCTTATTTATTTCAACGGATCAAAGTTCTTTTGGTCGTCATCACAAAAAGCTTGCTTTTGATGATGTTCGTCTTGATCTTAATCCGCTTTGAAACAGATTTGTTGTATTTAGCCGAGCTGTTTTGCAGTTTCGGCGGTAAGAAGCCTTTTAATTGTCAGGACAACTTGCCGAGTGTTGATGCCTCGCGGACAGATTAACCGACATTTGCCGCAGAGCATACATTTGGCAAGCTCCTCTTCCGCTCCATCATATTCTCCACGTCGTACGAGGGCTTGTACCTTGCGAAGATTGAACGATGTCAGATTACCTGCCGTGCAGGTGGCGGTACAGTTGCCACAAGCGATGCAGGTCTCCAGTTCTGGCAGCTCCTCGAGTAATTTGCGCGAGATGCTCAAATCGTTCCGATCGAGATTGATCGAACGGGGTTGATTGATCGTAAATCCGAAATTCATCGCTTAGGCTTTTAATTGGGCAGCCACTTGGTGTGCGGCAGCTATCCCTTCGTTGATTGACTCTCCGATGTTTTTCGGGGCCGTTACCGTGCCGGCGTAACAAATGCGGTTGCAGCTCGATGAAACATTGCCTGTAAACGAATTAGCCGGTTTGATGAATCCACTCGGGTATAAAGCGATGTGGCGGTTGCGGCTCAATGGCATGTTGCTGGCTCCCGGTTTCATGCCTACGATCAATACCAACATATCCACGGTCATCTTCAATGGACGTCCGATCAATGTATCTTCCGCTTTGATCTGAATGCGGTTGTCAATGGTCGGTGCCGCTTCACTGATTCGGCCACGAACGAAATGGATGCCATACTTTTGCTGAGCCTCCTTATAGAGCTCTTCGTATCCCGGTCCGAACATACGCATGTCCATGTAAAAGCTATAGACCTCCGTTTGCGGCAGTGCTTGCCGAACCTCAATAGCCTGTTTGACACCGGTGATGCAGCATACGCGTGAACAGTGCCGCTGTCCTACCTTTTCATCGCGCGATCCGACGCAGTGCAGAAAGGCAATTGTTTTAGGTGTACGGTTTTCGGCTGTCCGGATTCCCCCTTCTTTGAACATTCGTTCGATATCGACAGTCGTGAAAACATTGTCATAAATACGGTAGCCATACTCCTCTTTAATCTCGGCAGGGAAGATATCGTAACCCGAAGCGACAATGACCGCATCGCCGGCGATCTTTTTGCCATCAGCAAGGGTGACTCCATTCCCCTCTTCGTCGATACTGCCCACAGCTGTCGAAGTGTGGACTTCGGTTTTGGTAGCCCGAAGTTTTTCAGTCAACTCTGTCAGTACCTCAGAGGCAGGAGTCATGGTTGGAAAAAGGCGATCCCATTTGTTGAGCTTGCCTCCGAGGGTAGCCTCTTTTTCGATCAGGACGGGTTGCAGCCCCAATTCGTCCAGCGTAATGGCGGCCTGCATGCCAGCAACACCTCCGCCGATGATGATAACTCTGTTACCCATATATCTTTTTGTCAACTTGTATCAATCTATGTAAATGGTGCTTCTTTGGTTTGAACCATTACTTTTGGTAGCAACCGATTGGCGTATAGGCGGGTTGTCCGATGAATTTGCCGTTCTTGCCCAAATATTTGGTAGAAGGATCGTACGGAATGCCCATTTTGTCAAGCAGCGGTTCTACGGCCACTTGGTGCATCTGCATACCCAAATCCCAAGGATCGTATCCCAATACCAATCCGGCCATCTCCTCGTAAGTGAGTACCGGAATGCCCTGTCCGTTCTGTCCATAGGTAACACCTTCCATTTCGGAGATCGTATATTGCCAACGATCAAGGAACATGGCACATCCAGGGCAGTTTGCTACAATGAAATCGGGATGATATGGGGCCATCGATTCAAATTTTTTCTTTGAATTGGCTACCGAATAACCTCGGTTGGCTTGGACGAGGTAGTTGCGGAATCCGAAACCACAGCAGTGACGGCGTTCCGGGTAATCCACTACATTCCCGCCCCATGATTCAATCATTCCGGCCAAAACATAAGGGAACTCCGAACCTCCGATTCCTACTTTCGGGAATATTTTGGCATAGTGGCAACCGATATGTTCGACCACATTTAGAGGTTCTCCGGTTTCGACATTCACCAACAGATGTTTGGCCTTTTGACGGATCTCTTCGCGATGGTGGAAAATGACATCTGAGGTGTGAGCCAAACACTTCGGTTTCTTGAATTCGCGTCCGGTAGCCTTGTACAGGTATTCACGCGCTTTTTCCTCCATCTCCGGGAAATCGTGCCACAGCTCCAAAGTTTCGGAATAGATACCGAACGAGGTGATGCACGAAGGAATAAAGCTTTCGTATCCCGCAGCTGTCATCAAGGCAAATTGGCGTGCTACAACAGTCATGATCGTCTCCAAAGGCACTACATCGCCGTGGTAACCGATACCTGTACACGAAGTATGGTTGGCATCTTCGTGAATGTCGCGATGCAGGTCGTTGCCGATGATGTTCAGAAAGGCTGCTTCAGATCCCGGGAAAAAATTCTGACGAATACAACTGCGTGCATAGTAATAGTGGTCGTCAGCTATATCTTTTTGATAATCTTTCCAAGAAATTTTCATGGTACAAACTTATCGTGTGAGGTTTGTTATACTATCTGAGGTTCGCGAGTGGGTTTTATGGTAGTGCTGCAATCTTGGAGAAGGCAGTGTGGCCCATTTTCTGTCTGTTTATCCGTTTGCAATATTTGCAAAACATTGCGACACCTGTTATTTTATTGGTGGTTGCCGCTGTTGTAGGTATAAACATCTTGGAAGTAGTGGTCATCTGCTCCGTCGTATCCCATTTCACGAGCCTTTTCGTCGGAGTATTTTTCAATTTTATCGAAAAATTCAGTGCCCCCGCTTACATCAAAAATCGAACGGATCTCCTCCATGCTCTTATCGTCGATTTTACGCATGGCTCCGACTCCAACCTTGCAGTAATTTTCTCCGAAACGTTCGAATACGTCCCGATCATGTTCATAAACCCATTGCCAAACAGGGCCCTGTTCAGGATGCATCTCGGGTTTGACCAGATTGGGTTTGATGCAGTATCCGGTTTTGAGAATATTCTCGCCGATGGTACGTTTAATAGCCAACTGTTGGCGACCCTTTTCCGAATAGGTGAAGAATCCCAACTGTTGCGAAAGACGTCGCAATGCCTGAATGACATAACCCGGGGTGTTGGCTCTTGGGCAACGAGGGCGGCAGGACATACATTCGCCGCAATACCAGATCGTATCGCTTTTGAGCAGTTGTTCGATCGCGTCGTCGTCTTTGGTCTGAACGGTGTTGATGATTTGCCGCGGATCGTAATTGTAAAATTCCGCAGCGGGACAAACACCTGTGCAGATGCCGCAATTCATGCAGGCCGTAAGGCCCTCTTTCATGCGCACATCCTCCATTAACATGTCGAAATATTTGCCCATTGTATCGTGTGTGATTTGTAGACAATTTTGAACATAACAAAATTAGCATTTCGTTACAATCCGGATATGGGGCCTTACACCTATTTCGGCTACGTATAAATACGTATAAATAGCTGTTCGGCATAGGAATCAGCATGTTGCAGAGAGGATGGTGCAGAGCAGGTGAAGGCGGCTGAGCTTTTTTGCTTGCGATTTTAGGTTGAGCCAGGAAAAGAAACGGCTGAATGAAATATGGATAGGTATATTGATATTCGAGCCATTTTATCTGCGGAAAAAATCGTTTGAAAATAGAAGGTCAGCAGAGCGTTTTGATCTTTTGATAGATTGGATACAAGTGCAGGTTGTATCCAGTTTGCTACTGGGTAAATGCAAGATTATTTTCGCTTTACTGTCACTTTAGCTATCTTTGTCGGGCAACTGCAGAATATGTCAGTGAACCAAGGTTGTTTTACAGTTGTCGCAGGTTGTGCGATTGTACGGCTGTCTGTTATTCAAAAAGAGTGCGTCGATGGAGTCCAATTATGTAAAGGAAGAGCTGTTTTGTCCTGAAAAAATAGCCAAGTTGTCTGAGCATTATCGTGCTATTCTGGAACTGTTGGGAGAAGATCCGGATCGTGAGGGATTGCTCAAAACCCCTAAGCGTGTGGCCAAGGCTATGAGCTTTCTGACACAGGGCTACACCCAAGACCCCAAGGAGATTCTGCTTTCAGCCAAATTTAAAGAGGAGTATAAGCAGATGGTGATTGTGAAGGACATTGAACTCTATTCGATGTGCGAACACCATATGATTCCGTTTTATGGCAAGGCGCATGTGGCTTATATTCCCAACGGTTATATTACGGGACTGTCAAAAATTGCTCGGGTGGTTGAGGCCTTTGCCCGTCGGTTGCAGGTGCAGGAGCGTTTAACTGTGCAGATTCGGGATTGTATTCAGGAGGCACTCAATCCGCTGGGAGTGGCGGTTGTAATCGAAGCCAGCCACATGTGTATGCAGATGCGTGGCGTTCAGAAACAGAATAGCAGTACAACCACTTCGGCATTTACCGGCGCATTCTTAACTCAGTTGCAAACGCGCGAAGAGTTTATCCACCTGATTGGAAAATAGATTACTACAGTTCCTCAATACTCTGTGAAGACATCTGCGATTGCCCTTTGCGGATGATGACCTTTGCCATGTGGATCTCCTTGCTATTTATCGGTTATTGGCTGTTGGATTGATAACCAGTTGGGCGTTATGGTACTGGATGACTGCCCTGTCGACTGAAGTCGCATTTGGGAAACGATTGGCTTGTCAAACCATTTCGAAGGTGTCGGGCAGAACATTCAATTCATCAATCTTGTGCCTCTCTCCGACTTTTTTCGTGTAAATAATTTGGAATTTGTGTGTAAGCGCACAAATTCAGAAAATTGCCTTACTCTTAGTCTTATTACTTACTCTACTTTTGGGGTAATTTGAGTTGAGAAATTTCTGGACCCCAAATCAATCGTTTGTTAGTTTCGGATTACTTCTTTTCGTTTGATAGAGGAAGTGTTCCATTGTGGTACATATCGATAAATCGTTCAACGCCCCGACGAATAGAGTCAAGTCCGAACGCATGGGGCTTAATCTGTGCCAATGGAATGAAAAATGTTTCGGCAACATCGTCGTGGGCTTCAGGCGTCGAGGTGTCATCCACTTCACATAGAAAGAACATATCAAGTGTGTGAACCTCAAAACCACTGTACGGATAGATGTTGGGCAAGGAAAAGAGATAGGTGCTTTTCTGGACAGTAAAGCCGGTCTCCTCTCGCACCTCACGGGCGACTCCCTCTTCACCCGTCTCGTGCATATCAACAAAACCTCCGGGTAGGTCGAGTGTCCCTTTGGCGGGATCTTTGGCACGACGTGTCACCAATAGTTCTCCTTGTGAGTTGAGAATCAAAGCAACAGTTGCAGAACTGGGGTTGAAATAGTACACAAAACCACAGTCGGCACATTTTTTTGCCTTTTCATTTCGCTCAGTGAAACGTGAGGAGCCGCATCGGGGACAATAATGGAATAGCGTTAAGGGGTGCATTATTCTGAAGTATAAAGAAAGGGTATTACAATCTGCTATAACCTTATGTATGTGAAAAATCCCTGGTAGTGGAAAAGAGCAGTCCAAACCAGGGATTAAAAGTAAACTTATCGCTCAGCTTCAATTATCGGGCAGCATGACACACCGGTGATTCTTTGATTAAATGGTTGTCTTTGGATTTATCCATGAGAACCGCTTAGGTACTGCTGCGAGGATTGAAGTTTGTGCAATACGGTATGAAAAGAGTCGTGATGCAAAACGAAACCTTAGACAGTCATTACTTCTGCCTCTTTCGCTGCAAACAGCTCATCTACCTTTTTCATGTATTTGTCGGTCAGCTTTTGCGCTGAGGTCTCACCGTCTTTTGCCATGTCTTCGGGCATGCCCTCTTTTTGAGCTTTTTTGAAGGCCTCGACTACATCACGACGGATGTTGCGAATGCTGATACGAGCATTTTCTGCTTCACCTTTGATCTGTTTTACCAACTCTTTACGACGCTCTTCGGTCAGAGGCGGAATGTTCAACCGAATCTGCTCTCCGTTATTTGATGGAGTTAAACCGATGTTGGCTACCATGATGGCCTTTTCGATCGCTCCGATCAAATTCTTCTCCCAGGGCTGAATGAGTACCGTCCGTGCATCTGGAACTGTTACACTGGCTACCTGTGAAATGGGGGTCGGGTTGCCGTAGTATTCTACAGTAATACCATTGAGAAGATTGGGACTTGCTTTTCCGGCCCGAATAGAGGCCAATGCCTCTCTCAAAAAATCGATGGCTTTGATCATTTTGGACTCCGCAGGTTCCAAAATAGTCTTGGATTCTGTCATAACAGGATGGGTTTGAATGATTATTTTATTTTAACAAATTTTCAACTTGACCGATCATGTCGGTTAATTTGCCGGGAGTGTAGCCAACCTCACAAACAACGATCTTGCCTTCTTGATCGATAATGAAGTTGCGAGGTATGGTCATGCTGGCAAAAAGCGAGTAAATCTCTTTGTTAGGATCGAGTCCCATGGGGAAGGTGTAACCTTGAGCTTCACGAAATGCGGCAACGGTCTCTTGGGTCTCCCCACGAGAGATGGGCAGGAAAACAAACTCTTCTCCTTTGAAACGGTCGATAATGCGTTGTTGTACCTGCTTGAGCTCGGCCCGGCAGGGAGGGCACCAGGTTGCCCAAAAATTGATCCATACCACTTTGCCTCGCAAGGAGTCAATGCAAACCTGACTGCCGTCAAACATTTCGACAGTAAATGAAGGAACTTGATCCCCAACTTGAACGCGTAACAATGTGTCATTGGATGCAGGTTCCTGGGGAATAGCACTGCCTGCAGAAGCACTATTTTGTGCAGTGGCTGGGAGCGCGATGGTATTGTTTTCTGAATGAGATGTATTGCTTTCGGTGGCGATGGTCGATGCTTTGGCCCATGTTGATGAGCCAATCAGTGCAGTCGCAGAAAGAGCCAGCAGCAGAGCTGCGAAACGAAAAACAGAAGAGTGAGAACGTTTCATGGCCTGTCGAATATTTTTTGAGGAATGGGCATCAGCCAGAGATTGATTGTATTCAGTCAAAATACATATAAATCATGGCTGGTGGCGATGTAGCAATGCATGTAGCTTTTACAATGTAATTGAGCTACCCATTCCGGGATGAATCAAATGTTTTTTATTGTGTCTGGATTGGTGTGGAGGAATGATCCCCACTTTTTAGACAGTGTATTGGTGTTCGTTTATCCGTTTTAAGCATTTTTCACGACAGTGCCAATCGGCTCGCCATTGATGATCTTGCTGAGATTGCCTGGCGTGTCCATGTCGAAAACCACAATCGGCAGATTGTTCTCTTTGCACATCGTGAAAGCGGTCAGATCCATCACTTTCAGTTTGCGATCGTAAACCTCATCGAAGGTGATTTCGCTAAATTTAGTGGCAGTGGGATCCTTTTCGGGATCGGCTGTATAAACCCCATCGACGCGTGTGCCTTTGAGCAAAACTTCGGCCTCAATCTCTACACCCCGAAGTGCTGAGGCTGTATCTGTGGTGAAATAGGGGTTGCCAGTTCCACCTGCAATGATGACGACGTATCCTTCTGCCATCAATTCCAAAGCCTTGCTTTTCGTGTAAAGTTCTCCAACAGGTTCCATCCGGATGGAGGTGAGGACTTTGGCCTTTGCACCTTCGCTTTCGAGAGCAGTTTGAAGCGCCAAGGAGTTGATCACCGTTGCAAGCATACCCATTTGGTCGCCCTTTACGCGGTCAAAACCCTTTTTGACACCACTGAGGCCCCGGAAAATGTTACCGCCTCCGATAACGATACCGACCTGTACTCCGTTTTCGACAACAGCTTTGATCTGTTCGGCATAGCTGTTCAATACAGCAGTATCGAGCCCATATTTTTGTGCTCCCATCAGTGACTCACCACTGAGCTTGAGCAAAACCCGTTTATATATTGGCATATTGGTAATGTTAGCGTTTGTGTGTGAAAAGATTTGTGAATATATGCTTAACAGCTAATCAATCAGTTAAATGTTATGTTGCGATGAATGGAATAATGTGCAACAACAGCTTTTATTGATTGTTTGCTGTCTGATTTAGCCTGAAGAATCAGGCTTGATGTTCTATCCCTTTTGTCTTTACTAATTCTCTTGCATCAGTTGCATTAGTTCGTCCAGTTTTGGAGTTAGGATGATCTCCGTGCGACGGTTCTTCGCCCGGTCTTCAGCCGTTTTCCCAGTTGCCACCGGTAAGGATTCTCCACGACCTGCTGCAATGATCCGGCTCGGGGCGATCGCCTTGTTCTCGAGCAGTAAACGTACGACAGTGGTGGCACGTTTGGCACTCAAATCCAGGTTATCTCGCAATTGTCCGTTGGAGCGGTAAGGCACATCATCGGTGTGTCCCTCAACCATGACGTTGATGTCAGGGTTTTGAGCCAAAACGTCTGAAAGATCCCGTACTGCTTGAGCTCCGTTGGGATCAATCTCGAAACTTCCCGAACGGAAAAGCAACTTGTCTTCCATTGAGACATAAACGTTGCCATTTTTGATCGAAATCGAAAGACCCTTGCCGTCAAAGCCGGTCAAGGCATCGGTTACCTTGTTGCGGATGTTGTTGATCGCCTCTTCACGGCTACGCAACATTGCCTCCAATTCATCGACACGGCGAGAACGTTCATTCAGTGCCATCTGGTTTTCTTCCAGCTCTTTGAGCATACGGGCCGATTCGGCTGAACCATCCGCCAATAATTGCTGATAGCGCTGTTGCAGATCGGTATAGCTCATAAACAGACGTGTCGAATCGGCTACCAATTGTTGGTTGTTGGCGGTTAAGGTGTCGTTACGGCGTTCCAGATCGTCAATGCGGTCATTCGCAGCGCTCAATTCACCATCGAGGCGTAATGCCTCAGCCTTCATGGAGTTAAATTTCTTATTTGAAACGCAGGAGCATACAACCCCTGCCAAAAGCAATAGCAATGCGGCTTTTCTCATTGTGTTCGAGTTAAAATGCATATTTGCTACGAAGATACAAAACAATTTATAATGTACCAATGTACGCCTAAAAATTACTATCTTTGTTCCCTCTTTCAGACAGATGGCAGCATTTGAGTATAAATATCTTGATCAGATAAACTCGCCGGATGACCTTAAAAAGTTGCAGCCGGACGAGCTGAAGGTGTATTGTGCCGAGTTGCGCCATTTTATCATTGAACAGTTGGCCTCCAATCCGGGACATCTCGGATCGAGTCTTGGGGTCATCGAGTTGACTGTAGCGTTGCATTATGTGCTCAATACGCCCAATGACAAATTGGTGTGGGATGTTGGCCATCAAGCGTATGCCCACAAAATCATTACGGGACGCCGGGATAGCTTCTGTACCAATCGTAAATTGGGTGGACTCAGTGGTTTCCCCCGCATGGATGAGAGCCCCTATGATGCTTTTGGGGTAGGTCACTCCTCAACATCGATCTCTGCAGCATTGGGAATTGCGGTTGCCTCTGCCTTGCGTGGCGAAAAGCGTGAGGTGGTGGCGGTAATCGGTGACGGTGCGATGACCGGTGGCTTGGCTTTCGAAGGACTTAATAATGCCGGAGCCTCCAATGCGGATTTATTGGTGATTCTCAATGATAACCGCATGTCGATCGATCTCAATGTCGGGGCACTCAAAGAGTATCTGTTGAGTATTACTACATCCAAACGCTATAATCAAGTCAAGTCTCATGCGTGGACCCATTTGGAGGGGGTTCCCAAGCTCCGTCGGGCATTGCAAAAACTGGGCAATGCGTTCAAAGGCGGTATGCTCCAACAGAGTAACCTGTTCGAAAGTTTCAATTTTCGTTATTTCGGCCCGGTAGATGGACATAATGTCGAAGCGCTGGTTCGTGTCTTGAGTGATTTGAAACATATTCCTGGCCCTAAATTGCTGCACGTGTTGACAGTGAAAGGGAAAGGCTATCAACCTGCAGAGGAGCATCAGCGTACTTGGCATGCGCCAGGCCTGTTCAATCCGGAAACTGGAGAGCGAATTGTCAAAGCAAAACCGGGTGAACCACCTCGTTATCAGGATGTGTTTGGAGAAACCTTGCTTGAGCTGGCCCGTCAGGATGATCGGATTGTTGGAATTACGCCGGCTATGCCGACCGGTTCGTCTCTCAATATCATGATGGAGCAGATGCCCGACCGTTGTTTCGATGTCGGAATCGCTGAAGGGCATGCAGTCACCTTCTCTGCTGGATTGGCAGCCGATGGGCTGGTGCCGTTTTGTAACATCTACTCATCGTTCATGCAACGTGCTTACGACAATGTGATTCATGACGTTGCGTTGCAGGGATTGCATGTGGTGATGTGCCTGGATCGAGCCGGTCTGGTCGGTGAAGATGGGGCAACACATCACGGTGTATTCGATCTGGCCGGTCTGTTGCCGGTTCCCGGATTGACTATTGCCTCTCCTTTGAATGAAGTGGAGTTACGTAATTTGATGTTTACGGCTATGAAAACTTCAGGTCCCTTCGTGATCCGTTATCCTCGGGGAAAAGGAGTGATTTCAGACTGGAAACGTCCAATGGAGTTGTTGCCGATTGGTGAAGGACAGGTGCTGCGAGAAGGAAATGAAATAGCCTTGTTGAGCATAGGACCGGTGGGTAATGATGCCGCATGGGCTGCAGAACAGATGGTAGCTGAAGGGGTCTCGGTATTGCATGCAGATCTCCGTTTTGCCAAGCCTCTTGATGAAAAGTTGTTGCATCGGATAGGCCGAGAGTTCTCGCAGGTGGTTACCGTCGAGGATGGAGTCATTGAGGGCGGAGTTGGAGAAGCTGTGTTGGCCTTCTTTAATACCCATGGTTATTCGTGCCGAGTTACATCACTGGGAATTCAGGATCGTTTCATTCCGCATGGGACGGTTGATCAGCTCAAAGCTATGTGCGGATATGATCGTCAGGGTATTTTGCAGACCCTCCGCAAGGTGCACAGCATGGCACACGAAACCAGTGAACAGAATTGAATCTGTGTCCCGGAATCGAAAAAGACTGATTCTGTGCGCAGAAAGAAAAGATAGTGAGCGATAGACCATTGAAACTTGAGAGGGTCTGTCAGCCTGAGATGAGATAGAGATAAAACAAAATCAACGATATGGAATACGATTTCAGGGCCATTGAGCAGAAGTGGCAGCGCCGTTGGGCCGAAAGAAAAACCTACAAAGTCGAGGTTGATAAAAATCGCCCGAAGTATTATGTGTTGGATATGTTCCCATACCCTTCGGGAGCGGGTTTGCATGTCGGCCATCCGCTGGGTTATATCGCTTCGGATATCTATTCGCGGTACAAACGTCTCAAAGGATTTAACGTATTGCACCCGATGGGTTACGATGCTTTCGGACTGCCGGCTGAGCAGTATGCGATTCAGACCGGTCAGCATCCGGCTGTGACCACCGAAAAGAACATCAACCGTTATCGGGAACAGCTCGATAAAATTGGTTTCAGCTTCGATTGGAATCGTGAGGTGCGCACCTGTGATCCCAAATACTACAAATGGACGCAGTGGGCATTTTTGAAGATGTTCGACAGCTATTATAACAACGTTTGCCAAAAAGCCCGTCCGATTGCGGAGTTGGTGGCTGCGTTTGAGCAGAACGGTACGCAGGGCGTGGATGCAGCTTGCACCCATGAGCTTTCGTTTACAGCGGAGGAATGGAAAGCGATGAGCGAAGCGGAAAAAGAGTCCACTTTACAGAACTACCGTTTGGCTTTCCGTGCCGATACGTTGGTCAATTGGTGCCCCGGGTTGGGAACTGTATTGGCAAATGATGAGGTGAAGGATGGCTTGTCTGTGCGTGGCGGTTTCCCTGTTGAGCAGAAACAGATGAAGCAGTGGCAGCTGCGGGTTACGGCGTATGCGCAGCGAATGTTGGACGGTCTGGAGCAATTGGAGTGGAGCGAGTCGCTCAAAGAGATTCAGCGCAACTGGATCGGTCGCAGTGTGGGAGCACAACTCTTTTTCGGCCTGAAGGGAACAGAAGAGAAGTTGGAGGTCTTCACTACTCGTCCTGATACCATTTTCGGCGTTACCTTTATGGTTTTGGCTCCCGAACACGAGTTGGTAGAGCAGCTCACTACTCCAGAATATAAGGAGGCGGTTGAGGCCTATTTGGCCGAAACTAAAAAACGTTCCGAACGGGAACGTATGGCCGATACCAAACGGGTTAGTGGTCAGTTTACTGGTGGCTATGCGATTAACCCTTTCAATGGTAAAGAGATTCCAATCTATATCAGTGATTACGTTTTGGCCGGATATGGTACAGGTGCCATCATGGCCGTTCCGGCGCACGACAGCCGTGACTACGCGTTTGCACGTCATTTTGGTTTGCCGCTCATTCCGGTAGTTGAGGGTGGCGATCTCGAGAAGGAGTCCTACGATGCCAAAGAGGGTCGCTTGATTAACTCCGAATTCCTCAATGGACTGGATGTCAAAGAGGCGATCGTAACCATGTTTGACGAAATCGAAAAACGGGGATTCGGCAAGAAGAAGATCAATTACCGTCTGCGCGATGCAATTTTCAGCCGTCAGCGTTACTGGGGTGAGCCGTTCCCGATCTACTATAAAGATAATGTGGCCTATCCGCTGCCAGAGGATAAGTTGCCGTTGGAGTTGCCGCCGATTGAGAATTTTGGTCCGACTGCGGACGGTGAACCTCCATTGGCTCATGCAGTAAATTGGCAGACCGAAGAGGGCTATCCGCTGGAATTGAGTACCATGCCAGGATTTGCCGGTTCGTCAGCCTACTACCTGCGTTATATGGACCCGCACAACGACGATGCACTGGTCAGCCGTGAGGCTGATGAGTATTGGCGCAATGTCGATCTCTATGTGGGCGGTATCGAACATGCAACGGGACACTTGATGTATTCGCGTTTTTGGAATATGTTCCTTTATGACCTGGGCTATGTTTGCGAAAGCGAACCCTTCAAGAAACTGGTGAACCAGGGTATGATTCAAGGACGTTCGAACTTCGTCTATCGAGTTGTGGGTACCAACAAGTTCGTCTCTTTGGGTCTGAAAAAACAATACGAGACGCAGGAGATTCATGTCGATGTCAATATCGTGCGCAACGATCTGCTTGATCTGGATGCCTTCCGGGCTTGGCGTCCGGAGTTTGCCGATGCCGAGTTTATTCTCGAGGATGGCAAATATGTCTGCGGCTGGGCAATCGAAAAGATGTCCAAATCGATGTTCAACGTCGTCAATCCTGACAACATCGTGGAAGATTACGGTGCCGACACATTGCGTATGTACGAGATGTTCCTCGGCCCGCTCGAGCAGAGCAAACCGTGGGATACGAACGGTATCGACGGTGTACATAAATTCTTACGTCGTTTCTGGCGTCTCTTTTATAACCGGGATGGAGAGTATGTCGTAAGTGATGAGGCTCCGACACCGGCTGAACTCAAGAGTCTGCACAAAACGATCAAAAAGGTGGGTGAAGATATTGAGAACTTCTCGTTCAATACATCTGTCAGTGCCTTTATGATCTGCCTCAATGAGCTGGGAGGTTGCAACAAACGGGCCATCCTCGAACCGCTCATTGTGTTGATCGCTCCTTTTGCTCCGCATATTGCCGAGGAGTTGTGGGAGAGTCTGGGTCATACTACATCGGTTTGTGATGCCTCTTTCCCTGAATATGACGAAAAATATCTGGTTGAAGACAGTATCGAGTACCCGATCTCATTCAACGGCAAGATGCGTTACAAGAAGGTGCTGCCTGCCGGTTTGACCCCCAAGCAGGTCGAAGAGGCAGTGGTATCCGACCCCGCTGCAGCCAAATACCTCGATGGTAAAACTCCTAAAAAGGTTATCGTGGTTCCCGGAAAGATTGTCAATGTGGTGATTTAATCTATTCCGATATAGAATAATAGCAAAGGGAGGGGATTTCGCCCTCCCTTTTTTTGAATTTTTCTTGATTTGTTGGCCTGTTTCGGGATGATCGCCTCCCTTTGTTTTTCCTGCTTCCCCAGTAGATAGGGTATGTTGATAGGATTCAGGTGCGGCCATTGAGGCAGTGTGATAAAAAAGTTGACGATGGACTATTTGCAGAGTATGGTGGATTTCGTGTTGCATATCGATGTGCACATGACCGAAATGGTAGCCCTTTATGGGATGTGGATCTATGCGATCCTCTTCGTGATCATCTTCTGTGAGACCGGTTTGGTGGTGACTCCTTTTCTACCGGGTGATTCGCTGCTGTTTATGGCTGGTGCACTGGCCTCGTTGCCGACCAATCCCATGAATATCCATCTGTTGGTGTTTATGTTGATTGCGGCAGCGGTGTTGGGTGATGCAGCAAATTATATGATCGGCCGCTTTTTCGGGGAAAAACTGTTCCGTAATCCAAATTCCAAAATATTCAAACAGAGCTATCTGGATAAGACTCACCGTTTTTACGAAAAACACGGGGGAAAGACAATCATTTTGGCCCGTTTTGTCCCGATCGTACGAACCTTTGCCCCATTTGTAGCTGGTATGGGACATATGGGGTACCGTCACTTCCTTTCGTTCAATATTATCGGCAGTGTGGTGTGGGTTGCACTCTTCTCTTATGCCGGTTACCTGTTTGGAGGGCTCGATGTTGTACAGCACAACCTGAAATTATTGGTCGTACTGATTATTGTACTCTCGTTGGTTCCGGTCTTTGTTGAGGTGGTGCGCAACAAGCGTAAAGCAATAAAAAACGGGGAGACAAAGTAACCCCGTTTTTATTTTTATTGTGTTGTCGGTTAGATAGAAGCAGTCAATGAGTCGTTTGGCAGTACGGCAGAAAAATGCCGGTTCTCCTATAAATCAATTTTGTATGGATGAATGGGAAAATGCCCACGATCTTTTGCCCTGACCTGCACCTGTTTATAGATCAAACCGGACGAATGATTTTCATGGGGTAAATGATCGGTAGAAAATGCAGGCTGCGTCTCTTTTAGATCATTTGCCTGCCGATTGTTTGTTCAAGGCTGCTGATCTGCATAATCGTTGCTCGAGCTTGAAGCCTCCTCAATTAAAGTTTCTCGCCATAGGCCAAGTCGCCAACATCGCCCATGCCCGGTACGATATAGGATTTTACGGTCGTCTCGGCATCTACGGAACCACACCAGATGTGGCAGTTGTTGGCCGAAAGATGGCTCTTGGTGTACTCAAGTCCCTCTTCACTGGCTATTACCGTGGCCACATGCGTAAATTTAGGCATGCCAGCTTTCTCTACGAGAGCATTATAGGTCATCACTAATGAAGAGCCGGTTGCCAACATTGGATCGACGATGATAAGCGTTTTGCCGGTCAATTCACAAGCCGAAATGTATTCAACTTTAATGTTGAATGTGTTGTCTTTCCGATATTTGCGGTAGGCCGATACAAAGGAATTCTGGGCATTGTCGAAATAGTTCAGAAAACCCTGATGAAAAGGCAGACCCGCACGTAGAATCGTTGCAATTACAATCTCATCGTCGGGCATCATCACTTCGGCTTCTCCCAGAGGAGTCTCAACCAATTGCGGTTTGTACTCCAGCGTTTTGCTGATCTCATAAGCCATCACCTCTCCAGCTCGTTCAAGGTTGCGACGAAAACGCATGCTGTCACCCTGTATGTTGACATCACGCATCTGGGCAATAAAACGATTGAGAAGCGTATTCTCACGATCCAGTATCGTTACCATCTGTTCAGCCATGTTCCGTAAATTTGAGTTGTTATTCGGTTTGTAGGTGTTCCGGAAATCGGAATCAGTATAAAAAGTTGTTGAATGGGTAGCGCCCTGCATGTATCTCGCGAACCATGCCGTAGAGATCTTTGCGGAATTTGTCGATGTTAGTCCGCTCGCGTGCCGAGATGAAGATACAAGGCGTATTCGCTTTGGCAATCCAACTGTTCTTCAGCTCGTCGAGAGTCCGGTTCTCTTTTGTGGCCGGAGTGAGGTCGTCCTCGTCTTTGGGAACGTAGGTATAAGCATCGATTTTGTTGAAGATCAGGAAAACTGGTTTGTCTGCCGCTCCAATCTCCTGCAGGGTCTCTTTGACTACGGCAATCTGCTCTTCAAAGTTCGGGTGCGAAATATCGACGACGTGCAGTAACAGATCGGCTTCACGCACCTCATCGAGAGTCGATTTGAACGATTCGACCAGCTGATGCGGCAGTTTGCGGATAAACCCTACCGTATCCGACAGCAGAAACGGCAGATTGTCAAGCACCACTTTGCGAACGGTGGTATCAAGCGTGGCGAAAAGTTTGTTTTCGGCAAAAACGTCACTTTTCGAAATCAGATTCATGATGGTCGATTTGCCCACGTTGGTATATCCAACCAGTGCGACCCGCACCAACTGTCCGCGGTTGCTGCGCTGGACGGCCATCTGCTTGTCGATCTTGCTCAATTGCTCTTTCAGGCGGCTGATACGGTTGCGGACAATACGGCGGTCGGTCTCGATCTCGCGTTCACCGGCTCCACCACGGGTTCCGGTTCCACCTCGCTGGCGTTCCAGGTGGGTCCACATACCGGCCAGACGTGGCAACAGGTATTGGCATTGAGCCAATTCAACCTGCGTTTTGGCATAAGCCGTAGTGGCCCGTTGGGCGAAAATCTCCAAAATCAGGCTGGTACGGTCATATATTTTACGCGAAAAAACTTTATCGAGATTGCGAATTTGGGATGGGCTCAACTCATCATCGAAAATGACAAAGTCCACCTCATTCTCTTCGACATAGAGCGTGATTTCGGCCAACTTGCCTTCACCGACAAAGGTGCGTGAGTTGGGATTGGCCAGCCGTTGGGTGAATCGCTTCAAAGTGCGCACACCCGCTGTCTCGGCCAAGAATTCTAATTCGTCGAGATACTCTTTGACCTGTGCTTCATCCTGCCGGTCATTCATAATGGCAACCAACACAGCGGTTTGGCAGTGGTCATTTGTGGTTGTGTTTTTGGTCTCTTGCATAAAGGCTCAAAAAAGGCGCTCTTTTCGAGCACCTGCAATCTAACTAAAACAGGCTTGTGGAATAGTTGTTTGCAGACTCCACCAACCCATCATTAAACAAAAATAGTAAAAATCGGGGAAATAAGGCTTGAAATTTTGGCAATTGGAAATTTTCCATATCTTTGTGTTGTGTCAAGGGGGATTAGCTCAGTTGGCTAGAGCGCTTGCATGGCATGCAAGAGGTCACCAGTTCGACCCTGGTATTCTCCACGGATATAGACTGTCAGAGCTACAGGAGAGACAAGGAGGATGCACGGAACATCCTCCTTTTTCTTTATTGACGCGCTTGCAATGTAGAGGATCGTACCGGAATTGATGCACTTTTGTTACATTTGTTCAGGGATGTTTACTTAAAATCTGAAAACCATGAAAGTCGATCTGTACACCAAAAGCGTTTTGACGGTCATCGCTGTTTGTCTGGTAATCCTGACACTGCAAACTCTGCAACTCGTTCCCAAAACCTATGCAGCGCCGGCGTCGGCAACTGCTGCGTTCAATAATGAGATACGGCCGAACTATGACGGTTCGATCAATGTCCGGGTGATTGAGATGGCGCCGGAGGTCAAGATCAGTACTCCGATGAGCGGCCTTCCGGTTCAGATCAAGGATATCGGAACGTACGACGAGTTGAAAGTCCAAGTGACCAACAGTTACATTAACACCAAATCTTATTAATTTTTCGGTAGATGGATAAAGAGTGGTTGTTCGGCAAAACGCTCTCCGAATTGACTGAAATAGTCACGGGATTGGGTATGCCCCGTTTTACGGCGACACAGATCGCTGCCTGGCTCTATAAAAAGGGGGTAACGGAGATTGATCAAATGACCAACCTTTCGCTAAAGAATCGGGAACGACTGGCTGAAACCTTTTGTGTAGGTGTGATTCCGGTCGCCGGTTGTCAGGAGTCGGTCGATGGAACCAAAAAATATCTTTTCCCGACGCTGAAAGGCCATTATATCGAATCAGCCTATATTCCCGATAAGGATCGGGCGACACTTTGTGTCTCCTCTCAATCGGGATGTCGAATGGGGTGTCGTTTTTGTATGACGGCACGACAAGGATTTTCACACAGTCTGACAGCAGGCGAAATTCTGAACCAGATTCGTACGATTCCCGAAAGCGACCGGTTGACCAATGTCGTCTATATGGGGATGGGTGAGCCATTGGACAATTTGGAGCAGGTGCTGCGTTCGATCGAGATCCTGACGGCCCCATGGGGATACGGTTGGAGTCCGACTCGAATCACCTTGTCAACGGTTGGTGTGATTCCGGCGATGCGAGAGTTTCTGAACCGCTGTTCGGCACATTTGGCCGTGAGTCTGCACGATCCGATTCATAATGAGCGTCTTGCGATGATGCCGGTCGAAGGCAAATATCCGATTGAAGAGGTGGTCGCTGAGCTGAAACGTCACGATTTTTCTCACCAGCGTCGGGTCAGTTTCGAGTATATTGTTTTTGCAGGCGTGAACGATACTCCAGCGCATGTTACCGCATTGTCCCGTTTGCTTGCAGGTTTAAAATGCCGGATCAACTTGATCCGATTCCATGCCATTCCGGATGCTCCGATGCAGGGCGCGGATGAGGCGAAGATGATCTGGCTGCGCGATGCGTTGACCCGTAAGGGAATCATTACGACGATCCGAGCATCGCGAGGCGAGGACATACAGGCGGCTTGTGGTCTGCTTTCGACCAAGGAGCGTGAGCGACAAGAAAAAGAGGTTCAATAAGTTTTAATGTCTTATTAACTATTGATTTAGTTTCGAATTCTGCGTTGTGGCTTTTTGATAAATTTGAGCCGCATAACAAAATTTCTACGAAAACAATATCTTAAATTTGTTCCAAACCAAAATATCAGGTATGGAACGGTTGGATGTCTTTAATTGCTCGGATATCTTTATAGCGAGTTTTTTCACCGATGATCGGGAGTGTCTCCATGAAAACCGGGAGCATACGCTGTTGTATTTATGTTCCGGAGAACTGGAAATAGAGGAACGAGGGAAAAAGACACTCGTCCATCCGGGCGATTGCGCTTTTATGCGTCGTGACAACTGGTTGTGGTTGCAGAAAAAGGCCGCAGAAGGAAAGCCGTATCGTTCCGTTGTTTTGAAATTTTCGCGGGCTTTCCTTAGAGATTTCTATCAACGCCTGGATCGGCACAAAATTCCTTTTGACTCCAAACGAGAAAAGGTAAGTCTTCGTCTGTTGCCGAACAACAGACCCGATATTCGTTCTCTGTTCGAATCGATTATACCCTATTTTGATGCGGCTGAACGTCCCTCGGAAGAGGTGATGAGATTGAAGATGATCGAAGGTGTCTATGTACTGTTGAATACGGATCGCAGCCTTTATGCATCGTTGTTTGACTTCGTTGATCCGTGGAAGATCGATATTTTGGACTACTTGAATGAAAATTATATGTTGGATCTCTCCCTGTCAGAGATCGCTAGCTATACCGGACGCAGCCTGGCTACCTTTAAACGAGATTTTGCCAAGGTGAGTGACCTGACTCCGCAAAAATGGATCATCAGACGACGACTCGAGGCTGCCCACGAACTGATTGCTTCCGGTAAAAGAAAAGTATCGGAAATTTGCTTTGATGTCGGCTTCAAAAATCTCTCTCATTTTTCAAAACTGTATAAAGAGGCGTATGGTGTGGCTCCATCACGCTAAATTGGAGTCAGATGCAAAAATGAGCCTTACAGCAAAAAATACCTCCTCAAAGGTCTTTACTTTTGCCTAAAACCGCTTTGAATAAAAGTGTGTTCTGATGTTGAACCCCAAAACTGTGCGGTATGAAAGCAAAAGTAATTTTAAGTGTTTTATCGTTAATGTTAATATTTCCAATCATGGCAAAATCTCAAGTGAAAATTCAGCAAACTGCCGGAAGAGAAGCGCTCGGTGAGTTTGCGTCCGAATTTGCACGCTTGAATGATGATGTGCTGTTCGGTGAGGTGTGGAGCCGAAATCATCTGCTGTCGCTCCGTGACCGTTCAATAGTCACTGTGGTAGCTCTGATGTCGCAGGGCCTTGTCGATTCGTCATTCAAATATCATCTCGAATCGGCCAAAAAGAACGGTGTGACCAAAACGGAAATCGCCGAGATACTCACCCATGCAGCGTTCTATGCCGGATGGCCCAAAGCCTGGGCTGCTTTCCGAATGGCCAAAGAGGTTTGGACGGATACTGCCGATATGCAAGCGACCACTTCGCTCGAAGTGTATGCACAATCCATTCTCTTTCCGGTGGGGCAGCCGAATGATGCCTATGCCCAATATTTTGTAGGTCAAAGCTATTTAGCACCTGTAGTTACAGAGGGACTCTCTGTTTTCAATGTGACGTTTGAACCGGGTTGCCGCAATAACTGGCATATTCATCATGCAACAAAAGGTGGTGGCCAAACCCTGATTTGTGTCGGTGGTCGCGGGTATTATCAGGAATGGGGTAAAGAGCCTGTTGAACTGTTGCCAGGTGATTCGGTCTATATTCCGGCCGGAGTGAAACATTGGCATGGGGCTGCTCCCGGAAGTTGGTTCTCCCATTTGGCTATCGAAGTGCCGGGCGAAAAAACCAGCAATGAATGGCTTGAACCCGTCAACGATACGGAATATTCAAAACTGAAGTAACATGAACAAGATTGTTTGGATAATTATGGGACTTTTCTGTTTGGGTTGTTCGTCGAATGCGCAAAATCGTCCGACAGATCAATCTGCAAAAAACGATAAACGTATCCTGGTGGCCTATTTTTCATGCACCGGAACAACCGAAAAGGTGGCTGAGGCAATTGCTTCAGCGATCGATGGAGATCTTTATTGCATTACACCGGCAGAAGCCTATACTGCAGCCGATTTGAATTGGCACGATCGTCAAAGTCGTAGTTCCGTTGAGATGACGACCGAAACGGCACGTCCCGAATTGGCCGGAGAAGAGTTGAATGCCGATGTGTATGATGTGATCCTGTTGGGATATCCGATCTGGTGGGACCTGTGCCCCCGTCCGGTAAACTCTTTTATTGAGCAATATAAATTTGACGGCAAAACGGTAATTCCGTTTGCAACTTCTGGAGGTAGTTCGATTACTAATAGCGTCAAAACACTCCAAAAACTCTATCCTGCCATTAATTGGCAAACTGGTAAATTGTTGAATGGCGGTCCTAAACAAGCTGCCGATTGGGCAAAGCAAACAGTTGTCAAGTAATTTTATTGAAATTGAGTAAAATTGGTCGGATTCCCTGATGGCTGGTTGTAGATTGAGGTTACACGCTGGGTTATTTCTCGGAGTGTGTGAGTAAGGGCCAGCGTTTGCCTCTCCATAGCCAATGAGCCGCATGACAAATGATTATGAGCCTCGTAACAAAAGGTTGCGAGGTTCTTTTTTTTGACCTGTTCTGTTGATAATAAAAAGAGACCGTAAGGGGATCGGTCTTTCTGTGTTGTGTAACAACGTCTGTAGTAATCACTTGACCGTCTTGAAACAAAACGGATGTTTTATGGTTGGCGGATTGCTGTATTTGCAAATGTGTAATGTGTCGGTTTTCAAGTGAATAAAATCTATTGAGCACATGGTGGGCAAATTACTAAACGATAGGTGCTTGTGGTGATTCAAGAATAATAAATTTAAGGGATGGGCTGAACTGTAAGTGGTAAATTTTGTATATTTGATCAATAGCATCTTAAAAATCAGTGGTTTGATTTAGGCGATAGAACGACACGAACTGGGTGCTACCAAATCTATATGGTGCAGAGAAACACTAGTAAGTGAGTGTGTAGAAAAACTTTTAGGTGGGTTTGAAAATCCTGCTATCCGCGCTCAGTAGTGATTGAGAACAGAGTCGATCGAGGTGGTTTATAAATACTAACAGGCAGACTCAGTGATGAGGTGTCGTTTCAGAAGACGTTAAATTGATTGGGTGTGACTGAAAATCGTTTCCGAAAAATAACAGGTGCCTTGTTCTCCTTTTCCCGAAGGGAGAGTCGTCGTGTATTGCTATTGTTGCCGCTGTTGGTGGTGCTGTGCCTGCTGTTTGTACGAGTAGATCGCCCCCGTTTTGAGCAGAGCTATACCCGTTACAGTGATCGTGTGCTCGACTCAATGCAAAATGTCCGCACTTCGTATAACAATGGGACAAATAAATATTTTTCGAAAAACGATGCCCCAAATGAAAAAGGAAGGACGTATTTAGATCGGATGATCGCTGATTCATCCAATGATACTGAGGAATCTTCCGGTGTGTCAGTTGCGGACGGTAAACAGTATAAATTGTTTCGATTCGATCCCAATACCGTGTCGTTGAAAGAGTTGGTTATGTTGGGGCTTTCACCCAAACAGGCGCAGGTAATTTTGAATTATCGACAGGCGGGTGCCGTGTTTCGGGTCAAAAGCGATTTTGCCCGCTGTTATACTGTTTCGTCGCAGAAGTATGCTGAACTCGAACCTTATATTGAAATTGGTGAACCATATCGCAAACCGGTACACGACAAATATCCTCAAACTGATTTGCCACCCAGTGTAAAAGTAAACGGACTCAACAAGTCAAATGAGAGTCAGGGTGAGGATAATTTAACTCGTTCAAAGACTTTGGATGATGCTGATCTGGGAAAGACTAATACGGAGCGGACACCTCAGCCGGTTTTAATCGAGTTAAATGGAGCTGATTCCGCTACATTAGTTGCGATTCGGGGAATTGGACCACTTACCGCAGGGCGGGTTATCCGTTATCGGGATGCACTGGGTGGCTTTGCCTCAGTAGAGCAATTGCAGGAGATTCAGGGGATGACAGAACGCAACTATTTGATGATCCGACAACAAATTTTCGTAGATAGTAGTAAAATTCAAAAAATTGATATTAACTTTGCGTCCCCAAAGCGGATGCAGGGTCATCCCTATTTGCCGCCGAAGGTGTTGAATAAAATTTTGAAGTACAGGCAATTGAAAGGAGGTTGGAGTAGCACTAAAGAGCTGATAGAACAACATATCTTACCTGCGGAACTGGCTGTGAAGCTCGATCCGTACTTTAGTTTTGGGTCAAATTAACTGTACCCGAAAGCATTTACAACCGAATTTCAATTTACAAACAAGCAAAAAAACGTACGATCATGATTATCATGCCGATCAAAGAGGGTGAAAACATTGAAAGAGCCCTGAAAAAATTCAAACGTAAATACGAGAAAACTGGTGTTTTGAAAGAACTGCGTCGTCGCCAGTACTTCACTAAGCCTTCTGTTGTAAATCGTGTGAACAAATTGCACGCGATCTACGTTGAGAAGATGCAGCGCGAAGAGGAGTAGTCTTCGCTCCAGGGGGAGAAACATGCTTATACTTCCCCTTCCTCTATGAGGTTCTTGCAATAGCATAACCTCCCTTTCAAATAAAAGTTTATCTTTGGGCTATGATCGAGGATTTCTTGACATACCTGAGCTCAGAGAAACGATATTCCGAACTGACGGTACGTGCCTATGGCGACGACATCCGTCAGTTCGTTCTTTTTTGTAACAGCCTTTCTGAGTCGGTAAAGGAGACAGCTGAACACGCTTCGACTCGGTGTGCCGTTCCATTTTGTCCGCGTCCGGCAGGTGGTGCGCAAGACCGTCAACCTCAAACAAAACCGTTTGTTGCAGCTGCCACAGAAGAGCAGGTGCAGACGGTGCTGCGGACGTTCGATCCCTCGCTGGTGGATGGGAATGACCTGCGGGCATGGATCATGCATTTGACTGGTGAAGAACATCTCAGTGCCCGCAGTGTAAATCGCAAAATATCTTCGATCAAATCCTATTTTCGCTTTTTACGCAAGAAAGGTGTTATTCATAAAGATCCATTCCTGCGGATTACTGCCCTGAAGATGCCCCGCCGCTTGCCTTCGTTTGTCGAAGAGAGCCGCATGCAACAGATCTTAAACTCGATTGTACATCCGAGTGATGACTGGTTGGTGGAAAGGGATGCGCTGATCGTCTTGCTGTTTTATGCTACCGGTATTCGATTGGCGGAGTTGGTAGATATTCAAATTGATGATTTCTCCGATCACTTCTCGTTGTTGAAAGTACACGGCAAAGGCGATAAGGATCGCGTGGTGCCGGTGATCGAGGCCGTTTCTGCGAAAATTGTCCACTATTTGGAGCTTTGCAGGGGGCTTGAGATTTGTGAAAGTGGAATTAATTTCCTATTTTTATCTCAACGGGGAAGACGGATTAGCCGCAGCGAAGTGTACCGGGTTGTGCATACCATGTTGCGAGGTGCCGGCGTACAAGGCAAGAGTAGTCCTCACGTATTACGACATACGTTTGCGACCCATTTGCTGAACAGCGGTGCTGATATCCGGATGATCCAGGAGCTGTTGGGACATACATCGTTAGGGGCAACGCAAGTCTATACCCACAACAGTATTGAACAGCTTAAACAGGTGTATAATAAGGCCCATCCCAGGGCTGATAACATAAAAAAGTAAGGAGGACAAATTATGAACGTAAAAATTCAGTCCGTAAAGTTTGACGCTGACCAGAAACTCGTCGATTTCATTCAACACAAACTGTCGAAGATTGGTCGGTTTGCCGACAACATCCTTTCAGCTGATGTGACTCTTAAATTGGACAAAGATGACCAAGCCGGTAATAAAGTGGTGATAATTAAGTTGAACGTGGCAGGTGGCGAGTTATTGGCCGAACGTCGTAGTAAAAGTTTTGAAGAGTCAACGGATCTCTGCCTCGATGCAATCAAAAAACAGATCGAAAAATTCAAGGAAAAACGGAAATAGAGATTCAATCACTTACATAATCTGATGTTGCAAGCCGCTCTTCGGAGCGGCTTGTTTGTTGAAAAGTGTTATCTTTAATGCCGCGATACGCAATGCCTGCGTGAAGATTTATGGAAGGGCTTGCGGGGAATGCTAACGCTACACGAGCTGAACGGTTCTTAAACGAATGGAGCGGCAGCGGCGGTCTGATTGGAAGAGGGGTGTTGGTTTCTCTCTGATTTCAGCTGTTCGCCAGTTGGAGACCGAGTGGCGTGCAATGTTTGCGCCTGATAGTAGAAGTATGAGCGTCGGACAAACTATTGCTTGGGGCCCGCAAAAGAGTCGTTGATACTGTGATGGCTATGTGATGGCCTCAACTTGCCGTTATATCGTTGGATGTATGTCTCAAAATAAACCTAAGCATATTGCACTAACCTAAATATCAGTAAAAATGGGAAAATATAACCGGAGAAGTTTTCTAAAAAAGTTGGGCTGGGTTACAGCTGGAGCTGTGTCTGCCCCCTGTCTGCTGGATGAGGTGTTGGCCTCAACCGTCAATCTGAAGGCGGGGAGCGAAGGAGGTGTCTCGCCATCCGGAATGTCGAATGCAGTTGCTTTAGAGCGGATTGGATCGCAATATCGGGCTGTGTTGACCGATAACGGGCTGGCGTTGCGAAATCCAGATATGGGCTGGACCATGCACTTTTATTCCAACAGTCTGGAAAATTACGGTTCAAAGTTGGAGCCGTCCGATACGTTGGAAGATTTCCCGGGATTGAATGGGGCCTATTTGCGATTGCCGTGGGCCTTGATTGAGCCGGAAGAGGGTCATTTCTTGTGGGAAAGCCTTGACACTCCTGCTCAGCGTTGGATTGATCAGGGTTTGCAGGTCTCTTTCCGGATCTCGGCACTCGAGCCCTGGATGTACAAAGCAACGCCTCAGTGGGTATTCGATGCAGGAGCCAAAGGTTTCGATGCTGCAGGATGGGTATATGAACCCGATTATGATGATCCGATCTATTTGGAGAAGGTCGAGCATTTTGTGAAAGCGATGGCTGAACGTTATGACGGTAGCCCACATGTGGCCTTTGTCGATATCGGCCATATGGGGATGTGGGGTGAGGGACACTCCGTGGCTACAACACCGAAGCATGGTCACGAGTGGACTATCGAAACTCAAAAACGGATTATTGACATCTATTGCCGCTGCTTCAAGAAGACACAGTTATGTGTATCGGATGATTATGGCGGACCTTTCCTGCGGGCAGAACACTATCCGATCATAGAATATGCCTTCTCCAAAGGGGTGACCCTGCGAGATGACAGTATTTTGGTGTCGAAAGCCCCCGAACAGTGGTATCATGACGATATGGCACAACTTTTCTGGCCTACGATGCCGGTAATCCTCGAGCACGAACACTATGGATTGTCCAAAAAACGAGGGAATTGGGATTCAGAGCTGTTGGTGGAGTCGGTTGAAGCCTACCATGCCTCTTATATGTCAATCCACTGGTGGCCGCGGGAGGAGTTGGCCGAGTGTCGTGATGCAATCGATCGGATTAATCGTCGAATCGGCTATCGTCTGCAGATGCATCATGCGGTTTGGCCTTGCGAAGCAAAACTCAGTGAGCCATTCGTTATCGAATCGGAATGGAGTAATGCAGGTGTTGCCCCTTGTTATAAAGGAGGATATCCCTGTTTTACCCTTAAGGACGCACGTGGCGGAATCGTATCGGTGATGGTTGACAATTCGTTCGATGTGGCGAAATTGTCGGTGGCTGAACCGGGACAGGCCCCAACACAAGCGCTGAAAACTCAGTGTATAGTTGCACCTCGTTTCGAGGTCAAAGGACAATTGTTCTCCCGAGCTTGCGCTCCAGGTACTTATGATCTGTTCGTTTCGATCGGCAGGGCTGATGGAACGCCGCTCTATCGTCTGCCCTATGGTGCTGATGATGGTCATCGCCGCTATAAGATCGGCCAGATTACACTGGTAGAGGCATAGCATTATGGATTTGTAATCCCATGTATGCGGTGACATCAGAACGGATAATTTGAGGATGGTGTTATTCTTGCCGATTGGTTATGAGTGATGGGAAAAGAAATAGTATCTGAGGATTCGACTGGTTGAGACTGATTGATTGGATCAACCCGTACGATTGTGATAAAAGGGGAGAGTTTTGAAAAATTTTGCAAATCTCTCCCTTTTTTCTACCTTTGCACTGTCATCCGCAAGGGATGAAGTTATGTGGAAAGATTTGGCCGCTTGCAACCACTCGAAAAAATGCTAAAATGTAATTCTAGTATTTGGTTTTCTCCAACAGCTGAGTTTTTCCCGTTTTATTGATGTTGCCGCAGCGAATTTCGCAAGGCACTTTTGACAAAAGGTTGTGTTTGACCTCTGTGTCGTTTTGTGTATGCGTATTCCATACGGCAGTAAAACCTTTAAAAATGGGATATTTATTCACGTCTGAATCGGTGTCCGAAGGACACCCTGACAAAGTATCGGATCAGATTTCCGATGCGATTCTCGATGAATTTCTGCGTCATGACAGTCACTCCAAAGTGGCTTGTGAAACCCTCTGCACAACCGGTTTGGTAGTTGTGGCTGGAGAGGTGCGCTCTGAGGCGTACGTCGATGTGCAGGCGGTGGCCCGCCGTGTGATCGAGCGTATCGGCTACACCAAAAGCGATTACATGTTCGATGCCAACTCATGCGGTATCCTTTCCGCTATTCACGAACAGTCTCCCGACATTAATCAGGGAGTTGTGCGGGCAGAGGCTGACGAACAGGGCGCCGGAGACCAGGGTATCATGTTCGGTTATGCCTGCTCTGAAACCAAGGAGTACATGCCGGCTTCGCTGATTTTGGCACAGGTGATTCTCAAAGAGCTGGCTGCCATTCGGCGCGAAGGTAAAGTGATGACCTACCTGCGTCCCGATTCGAAAAGTCAGGTAACCATCGAATATGGCGATGACAAACGTCCGCAAAGAGTACACACTATTGTGGTTTCAACTCAGCATGATGAGTTTATCAAAGCTGGAGCCAATCAAAGTGAGAAAGAGGCTGAAGAGGCCATGTGCGCTAAGATCCGTGAGGATGTGCGCAACATTCTGATTCCACGGACCAAGGCTCGTTTGGAGCGTGCAGGAGACCGTTTGGCAGACCTGATCGGTGACGATTACATTCTGCATGTCAATCCAACAGGTAAGTTTGTGATTGGAGGCCCTCACGGTGATACTGGTTTGACAGGACGTAAAATTATTGTCGATACCTACGGTGGTCGTGGGGCACATGGTGGCGGAGCTTTCTCGGGTAAGGACAGTTCGAAGGTGGATCGAAGCGCAGCGTATGCAGCGCGTTACATTGCCAAGAATATGGTGGCGGCAGGTATTGCTGATGAGGTACTTGTTCAGCTCTCCTATGCGATCGGTATTGCTCGTCCGTTGAGCATTTATGTCAACACCTATGGCACAAATCACCTGTCGATTGATGAGGGTGAGATTGCAGAACGGATCGGTAAATTGTTCGATTTGCGTCCCGCCAAGATCGTTGAGCGTTTCGGCTTACGCAATCCGATTTTTGAAGCCACTGCTTCATACGGCCATTTCGGTGGACGCCCCTATACCAAAGAGGTTACGGTTTGGGAGCATGGTCATGAGATTCATCTCAAAGCGGAGTTCTTCGGATGGGAAAAACTCGATTCAGTTGACCTGTTGCGCAAAGAGTTTGGCTTGACCAAGTAAGATATTATCAGCGTTGTTATGAAAGCATTGCGGTACTCTTTGAGTATCGCAATGCTTTTTTATTGTGTGGGATCTTCCAAGCAACATTCTTTGAGGATAGATAAAGTTGTTCATTGGATATGCGGAGCAGCACTTATTCTTGAATGTTTCGGATTCTGTTTGTGTGTGATAGATAATTTCAATGTCTATTTTTTATGGAATGAATTTAAAATGCAAAAGGATCATAGCGGAGCTGCGTATTACTCTTTTCCCAGGGAATAGCATGATCGTTGCTTAGACTTTGGTTAGAGTGAAAATATGAGATAAATGGATACAGTTTGTTATGCGCAGTTGTAGAAATGGTTTATAGTTTGTGCGCGCAAAAATCCGTATGATGCAAAATGGATGTAGAGCAGAGGTATAAAATCGTTTGAGGTGAAGTTTTAATAAATTATTTGTTGGTTTTTAATGTGTTGACATATTTCTATCGGGGAAATTCAATAGTAAAAATTGCTGTCGTAAATGGGAATTTGACAGGTCGAATACAATATCGTTCCGAAAGATGTCGTTTGTTAAAATGAAAAGGAAAATTTGGAAACGGATGAAACAAAAATGGTTTTTCATACGTTTTTATTAATAATGCCTAATAAAGGCCCAACCTTAATGTTTAACTAAATTAGTACTGTGAGAAATTTCGACCCTTTTTGTTTTGAATTAAAAAGCTAACACAATTTTTTAATTATGAAAAAGGTCATATTATTTGCATCAGTAGTGGCAGCGGCCATGATCGCCGGAGGTGTTACCGCCTATACGGTCGGAGCCGCGAACGAAAAAAATTACACCCAAAATTATGCCACAGCTTTCGGTGAACAGGCCGGAAACCATTTTACGTCTTACCAAGCAGACAAATATCCTGATCTGACTTATGCAGCTGAGAATGCTGTCAAAGGTGTGGTCAATATCGAAGTGATCCAGGAGATCAAGAGCCGTAGTAACAGCCGTTTCGGTGGTGGATTTGATCCCTTCTTTGAATTCTTCGGTATTCCACAAGGTTACGAACAACAGCAACAACCCCGCCAGCAACGTAGTGGAGGTTCGGGTGTGATCATTAGTCCCGATGGTTATATCGTTACCAATAACCATGTCGTTGAAAAGGCTTCAGAGGTTAAAGTTACCCTGAACGATAAACGTTCCTTTACGGCTAAAGTGATCGGTACCGATCCATTGACGGACGTTGCCTTGATCAAAATCGATGCAACGGATCTGCCGAATATTCCGTTTGGAGAATCTGATTCCTTGCGTTTGGGTGAATGGGTATTGGCTATCGGTAGCCCTTACGGTTTGCAAAGCACTGTAACTGCCGGTATCATCAGTGCCAAGGCACGTAATTTGGAGGTGATCCCAAGCCAGTTTGCCATTGAATCGTTCATTCAGACCGATGCTGCAGTCAATCCTGGTAACAGCGGTGGAGCTTTGGTCAATACCCGTGGCCAACTGGTGGGCATCAATACGGTGATCAAATCGCCTACCGGAAGTTTTGCAGGTTATTCATTTGCCGTACCAACCTCAATCGTTAAAAAGGTTGTAGTCGACCTGAAAGAATATGGTGTTGTACAGCGTGCTTTGCTGGGAGTAACCGTTCAGGAGATCAATGAAAACTTTATTGAACAAAGAGGTAAAGAGACCGGTATCACAGAAGCTGGTGGTGTTTATGTTGTGGATGTCGATCCCGCAGGTGCAGGCCATGCTGCAGGTGTGAAAGAAGGCGATGTAATTGTTGAAATTCAAGGTGTTAAGGTTGATAATTCTTCGAAGTTGCTCGAGGAGATTGCCAAACATCGTCCGAACGATAAAGTGACCCTCAAAATAAAAAGAGGTTCTGATGTGAAACAAATTGAGGCCGTTTTGCGTAATAGTTCAGGTAATACTGGAATCGTTAAGAGTAATGTGGTTGCTGCAACCGATGCGTTGGGTGGCCGTTTCGCTGAGATTTCAGACCGTGCACGCAAAGAGCTGAAGATCGATGGCGGTGTGCAGGTGGTAGCCGTAAATGGCGATGGTATTTTGGCACAGGCCCGGATCCGTCCCGGTTACATCATTACCGCAATCAACGATCGTCCGATACGTTCACTTTCGGATCTGAATCGGATCACTTCGAAAATCGAATTTATCGAGGGTATCTATCCGGACGGTCGCGCAACCAGCTATTCGATCGTGGGTGAATAACCTGCTTTCCGTTTATGGGGAGAGGGTTGTCTCCCCATCACAACGGAAAGAATTAACAGGTTAATCAACAAGATAGCATGAGACAGTTAAAAATCACCAAGTCGATTACCAACCGCGAAAGCGCTTCGCTGGACAAATACCTGCAGGAGATCGGTAAGGAAGACTTGATCACCGTCGAGGAAGAGGTTGATTTGGCCCAACGTATCAAAAAGGGGGACAAAGAGGCCCTCGAGAAGTTGACACGTGCCAATCTGCGTTTCGTCGTGTCGGTGGCAAAGCAGTACCAGAATCAGGGTTTGTCACTGCCGGACCTGATCAACGAGGGTAACCTCGGTTTGATCAAAGCCGCGGAAAAGTTCGATGAGACGAGGGGATTCAAATTTATCTCCTACGCCGTATGGTGGATCCGCCAGTCAATTTTGCAGGCCTTGGCGGAGCAGAGCCGAATCGTTCGACTCCCGTTGAACCAGGTGGGTTCACTGAACAAAATCAACAAGGCATTTGCCCGCTTTGAGCAGGAGCACGAACGTACTCCGTCTCCCGAAGAGCTGGCCAGTGAGTTGGATATTCCTAAAGAGAAGGTAACCGATACGCTGCGTGTATCTGGCCGTCATGTTTCGGTGGATGCTCCGTTTGCTGACGGTGAGGGCAACTCACTGCTCGATGTATTGGTCAATACCGACTCACCGATCGCTGACCGTGGGCTGATCAATGAATCGTTGAGTACAGAGGTCGAACGTGCATTGGCAACGTTGACCGATCGTGAACGTGATATCATCAAATACTTCTTCGGTATTGGTTGTTCGGAGATGACGCTTGAGGAGATCGGTGAGAAATTCGGCCTGACTCGTGAGCGTGTTCGTCAGATCAAGGAGAAGGCAATTCGTCGGTTGCGTCACAGCACCCGCAGCAAATTGCTGAAATCTTACTTGGGTTAACAAGGAATTGCCGAGTTTTCGGCAACGTTGAGCATAGAATCAGAGCCATCCGTAAAGGGTGGCTCTGATTTTTTATCTATTTCTATTGTTAGGCCTTCTTGGGAGAGCAAGAGGGGGTAGGCTTGTTTAAAAAGAGAGCAATGATGCAAAAGAAATTCGCAAGTAATGTATCGCAAATCGAGATTAGAGTTGAGAATAGCGGTTGCCAATTGAGCAGGGCCCAATGTGATCACTGTATTACTTGCATGAACAGTGATTTGATTATGGTCTTGTGATATTATGGATTGAGGGGAAGATCGTGATTAACGAATAATTAAGAAGCGTGGTGTAGAAAAAATCCGATCTGTATCAATGCAATAATGTAATAACGCCTGTTTTTACTCTTTCATGGCCGTGCCGGTGAGGCGGGCGATGCCTTCAGCTACACGCTGCATTAACCATTTGGGAGTTGAGGTGGCGCCGCAAATTCCGACGGAATTACACCCTGTAAACCAATCAGATTGCAATTCGTTTTCGTCCTCGATATTATAAGTGCGTGGATTGTTGGCCAAACAAGTTTGGTAAAGCACTTTGCCGTTGGAGCTCTTCTTGCCGCAGACGAAAATCACGACATCAAATCGTTTGACAAATTCCTGCAGATGGGGGTTGCGGTTTGAAACCTGCCGGCAAATGGTGTCGTGTACGGTGACGGTGGCTGGATCGGCAGCACGCTGCATAATCTCCTCCTTGATCCGATTGAACAGTTCGAGGCTTTGAGTGGTTTGTGATAGCAGATAGATCGGACGAGAAAAATCGATTGCATCGAGATCTTCAATATGCTCTACAACTAGGGCGTCTCCGCTTACCTGTCCGGTCAGTCCCACCACTTCGGCATGTCCTCGTTTACCGAGAATAACCACTTGGCCGTTGCACTCTGCCATTTTGCGATGTGCCTCAATAACTACCTTTTGCAGATGGGCAACCACAGGGCAGGTCGCATCAATGATCTTCAATTGATATTTTCGTGCTTCATCGTAAGTGGTCGGGGGTTCGCCATGTGCCCGAATCAAGACTGTACGTCCCTCCAGCTGCGGAAAATCAGCGTGTGAGACCGTCTCGAGACCCAACGATTCAAGCCGTTGCACCTCGACACGATTGTGCACAATGTCTCCGAGCGAATAGACCTTCTCTCCGCTGGATAGTGACTCTTCCGCTTTGGTAATGGCTTTCACAACGCCAAAACAAAATCCCGATTTATCGTCAATCTCAATGTGCATGATGTGAGGTGTTTCGGTATGGTTAAACAAGAATCGAAGTCGTGGGTGTCCTGCCGTATGCGTTTAGCCCGTAATCTTGCGGCTATTGTCGAAATAGGAATAAAACGTTCCTGTTGATGACTGTTTAGTGAGTAAGTCTGTCGATTTGTTGCAATGCCCAATCAATCTCCTGTTCGATGGACATGTGGCTATTGTCGAGTACGATGGCATCTTCGGCCTGACGCAACGGACTAATGGCGCGTGTCTGATCGGCATGGTCGCGTTCTCGCAAATTCTGCATCACCTCTTCGAGGGTAATTTGTGTTCCTTTGGCTGCCAATTCAGCGTGACGGCGTTCGGCACGGATCCTGGGATCTGCGGTCATGAAAATCTTTAGTTCGGCATTCGGGAAAACAACAGTGCCGATGTCTCGGCCATCCATGACGATCCCCTTCTGTTTCCCCATCTGTTGTTGTAGATTGACCAACTGTTCGCGAACCGCTCCAATGCTGCTTATTCGACTAACGTTATTGCTTACTTCAATGCCGCGGATCTGCTCCTCGACATTCTCTCCATTCAGGTAAATGTCGCTTGCTCCACGTTGTGGATTGAAACGGAATGTAATATCGGTTTGAGCAAGGAGGTCGATGAGCTTTTGTTCGTCGATATGATCGGGGTGAATGGCACCGTGGCGAAGTCCTTGCAACGTAACGGCACGGTACATGGCTCCGGTGTCGATGAAGATATATCCGATACGGGCCGCTACCTCACGGGCAAAAGTGCTCTTGCCGCAGGAGGAGAAGCCGTCAACAGCGATAATGATCTTTTTAGGGTTGAGGGACGATTCCATGAACGGGAACTTGAATGTGAATAAATATTGATAAAATAGCTACTGCACCCAATACGACAATGACAGCTCCCGTTAAACGATTGATCCAAAGTAGGTGGCGTGGACGGAATCGTTTGCGTAACAGATTGACGCAGAAGGTCAGTGTAAACCACCATAACGATGCCCCGCTCAATACGCCGAGAATCATGACCATCCCATCAAAGAATCCGATCCCGTCGTAACTGATGCCCCATGCAGCAAAGAGTGCAACAAAGATTAAAATGAATGCGGGATTGGTCAGGGTGATGAAAAATACAGACAGGTAGTCGCTCCACAAACTTCCTTTTCCAGCCCGATTGCGGCGAATCTGTACGGCCGGATTTTTCAGGAATATAGTCATGCCGACAATGATGACAGAAATGCCACCCAGAGCCTTTAGTATGGCGATGTAGTTTTCAATGAAGGACATCACTACGGTGAGGGAGAAAAGCGCAATTGTGGCAAAAATTGAGTCAGCTGTTGCAGCTCCTAATCCTGAAACAAATCCAGAACGGTGGTTTTTACTCAGGGTGCGTTGAATACACATGACACCGATGGGACCCAGCGGTATCGATGCGATCAGTCCGATAACAAAACCTTTCAACAGTGCTATAAACTCCATATCGCAGTAAGAGAGTGGTATGGGAGTGCTCTTCACCCCGTAATGAGGTACAAAAATAGTAAATATAATCTATCTTTGCACGAAATCGATTTGAGAGATGACCAAACGGATTCGATATGTTCTATATGCGTTGAGTAGTGCTGTTTTGTTGGCATTGCCGTGGTTGGGAGCTCCTGCCATAACCTTATTGGTGGCTTTTGTACCGCTGTTGATGTTGCAGCATCGGTTAGCTGATGAGGCTACTCTCTCGCACGATGCATCGGTTGCGGGCACAGATCAATCGGCCAAGAAACATGGCCGGTTGCATTCTGGTAAAACGGCGAAATCTATTCAAAATAGTGAGCCCCTTTCGGCACAGCGTAAGGGTAGTGTGAAAGCCGGGAAAAATTCGGGTAAAAACAGTAAAGCAAAAGTCCGTGCGATTGATCGTTTTGGTAAAACCGTTAAAAAACACCGAGTACGGACACCTCGATTATGGCCCTATCTGGTGTTGACATTTGCCATTTGGTGGTTGTTGACCACTTGGTGGGTGGCCAATGCCGCTGTGGTAGGAGTGGTCGCTGCTACCGTGGTCGGAACATTCCTCAATGTCGCCGCTTTCATGATCTATCATGCTGTGTGGCGGCGTGCTCCACGTGCCTTGGCCTATACACTCTTCATAGTCGCTTGGATCGCGTATGAATATCTGTACATCGGTGGGGAAATCTCCTTCCCGTGGCTTGTGCTCGGTAATGGCTTTGCTCACGATGTCAAATTGATACAATGGTACGAATATACCGGAGTGTTGGGAGGCTCGTTATGGGTGTTGCTTTGTAACTTGTTGATTTATGAGGCCTGGAAACGGTGTCGGCAATGGCGCAGCTGGATTGCTCCCGCTGTGGCAGTGGTTGTGCCGATTATGGTGTCGTTGGTCATCTATTACAGCTACGAAGAACCGAAACAGATGGCAACTGTGGAGGTGGTACAGCCCAATTTCGATCCCTATACTGAAAAGTTTGTGACCAATGAGCAGGAGCAGACCAATGTCATGTTGTCGCTGATGGCTGAAGCCCCTGCCGGAGTCGATCTGATTGCGCTGCCCGAAACGGCTTTCGGCTCAATCAGCGATTTGTGGGAGTCGATGATTCCGCTGTCATCGCAGGTGAGGGCAGTACGGACTTTGTTGGCAGAAAAGTATCCCAAGGCAACAGCTGTTTGCGGAGCCTCGACTTTCAAACAGTATCCCGATGCTGCCCGAGCAACCTACACGGCCCGTAGCAATGGTATGCTGTGGTATGATATTTTTAACAGTGCATTGTCGATCGACAGCAGTCGTAATGTGGGAATTCATCATAAGGCCAAATTGGTGATCGGAGTCGAGATGATGCCCTACTATCGGTGGATCAAAAAGTTCGATTGGCTGATGACCGACTTGGGCGGAATTGCCGGACAGATTGGAGTTGGCGATGTACGCCAGGTGTTCACAACTCCGAGAGGAATTCGATATGGTGCAGCAATCTGCTATGAATCGGTTTATGGAGAATATTTTACAGAGTTCGTCCGCAACGGGGCACAACTGATGTGTATCATTACCAATGACGGTTGGTGGGGAGATACGCCCGGTTATCATCAACATTTTTCGTATGCCCGGCTGCGTGCCATTGAGACGCGCCGCAGTATTGCCCGAAGTGCAAACACCGGTATCTCTGGCTTTATCAATGCTCGGGGTGATGTCGGACAGACATTGGGCTGGGATCAGCGTGGAACTTTGACGGCTCAAATCGGTTTACATGATGAACTTACTTTTTATACCCGATATGGTGATCTGATCGGTCGGATCAGTTGGTATGTGTTTGCGTTGTCGCTGCTCTATTTCATGGCCTATCGCGTGCGCAAACGAAACCATTTGAATGACTGATATGTAGTTTGAGAACTAATGCGAAAACCGAACTTCAACTCCGAATGAGGAGATGGCAACGTATTAGTCTTGGAACGGAATCCTGTGATCGGAGGGGGCGCTTTGGAGAACGCTTGTTTGGTGTTTGTGCCTTAGTAAACCTGCTTCCGTAAAAGAAAGTGTAACGAAATGACTTATACTGAAACTCTTGATTTTCTATATCATTCGCTCCCTGTTTTTCAACATATTGGTGGGAGTGCCTATAAACCCGGATTTGACAATATCGTAGCTCTCGAACAGGAACTTGGCGAACCGCATCGCCGTTTTCGGAGCGTGCATGTTGCAGGAACCAATGGCAAAGGTTCGGTGTCGCATATGGTGGCTGCCGTGCTGCAGGCGGCCGGTTATCGGACCGGCCTCTTTACATCGCCTCATCTGAAAGATTTTCGGGAACGAATCAAAGTCAACGGTCAGATGATCTCAGAAGAGGAGGTGGTCAATTTTGTTGAGCAGCATCGTGAGGCGATAGATCGGATTCAACCCTCTTTTTTTGAAATTACTACAGCGATAGCTTTCGACTATTTTGCGCGTGAGCAGGTCGATGTTGCGGTCATAGAGGTGGGCATGGGTGGCCGACTCGATTCGACCAATGTGATTCGTCCGTTGGCCAGCGTAATTACCAACATCAGCTGGGATCATGCTCAATTTCTCGGTGATACTCTGGAAAAAATTGCCGGTGAAAAGGCGGGTATTATCAAAGAGATGACTCCCGTGGTGATTGGTGAGAGTCAAATTGAGAGCCAATTGACTTTTATCACCCGAGCCAAGGAGTGCAGTGCTCCGATCCTGTTTGCTGATCAGCTCTATCGGGTTGTGGATCGGCAGTATGTAGGGGTAAATCAACAACAATTTACGATTGAAAGCCGACTCGATGGAGAGACGTTTGCATTGACGGTGGATCTTTTGGGTGATTATCAACGTAAAAATATTTTGACGGTTCTGACCACACTCGATGTCTTGAATGGGTCGGGAGGATTGACCTTGCCGCGAGAAGCGGTCGTAGAAGGGTTGGCTTCGGCAGCGGCAACGACAGGCTTGTCGGGGCGCTGGCAGGTGGTGAACAAAGCGCCGTTAACGGTATGTGATACCGGGCATAATGAGGGCGGATTGCGGGAAATTGTAGCGCAGATCGCCCGTCAACACTATCGAAAACTCTATATGGTTTTGGGTTTTGTGGCGGATAAAGATCTGGATAAAGTATTGCCGCTATTACCCAAAGAGGCGCATTATCTCTTTACACGAGCTGGGATTGAACGGGCCCTTGACGAAAAGCTCTTGGCTGAACGTGCCGCTGCTTATGGCTTGTTGGGTGAAACACTCCCTAATGTAACAGCAGCTGTAGAACGAGCACGAGAATTGGCTTCACCAGAGGATATGATCTATATTGGTGGTAGCACTTTTATTGTGGCAGAGTTTTTATAGCTCTGTTTGTATTGAGAAGGTCAAAAAAGTAGGTGCTTTCAAAAGGGGAGCTGTTTTGTGGCCCTGGCTAAAGTGTTCCTGGCGGACAATATTGGAGACGTTTCGTGAAATGGGATAGGGAGAAGGAATTCTGATGTTGAGTCTCAGTAGATCAGGCTATATCGGCTGGGATAGAGGAAAAGATGGTTGGAAATGTGTGAAATTGCAGTTCATGCTGAATTTTTTCTAACTTTGTCAGAATAATGTGAAAATTATTGTTTTGCGTCTTTGGAAGTACAGTGCGCAAAACAATATGGGAAATTGTAAACACTGATATACATTACATTATATTTCATTCGATGGATTTTGTAGAAGAACTCAAGTGGAGGGGCATGCTGCATGATATTATGCCCGGAACCGAAGAGCAACTCGCCAAAGAGATGACGACCGCTTATGTGGGTATTGATCCCACTGCCGATTCTTTGCATATCGGCCACCTGGTCAGCATCATGATTCTTAAACATTTTCAGCGTTGTGGCCACAAACCGATCTTTTTGGTCGGCGGTGCAACCGGTATGATCGGTGACCCGTCAGGCAAGTCACTCGAACGCAATCTTCTCGACGAAGAGACCCTGCGTCATAACCAGGAGGCTATCAAACGTCAGTTGAGCCACCTTGTCGATTTCGAATCGGATGCACCCAATGCAGCCGAACTGGTCAACAACTACGATTGGATGAAAAATTACTCGTTCCTCGAGTTTATCCGCGAGATCGGCAAATGTATTACTGTCAATTATATGATGGCGAAAGACTCCGTCAAAAAACGCTTCAATGGCGAAGGTGACGGTATGTCGTTTACCGAATTTACCTATCAGTTGGTTCAGGGAACCGACTTCCTGCATCTCTATCAGCACAAAAACTGTAAATTGCAGATGGGTGGTTCGGATCAGTGGGGAAATATTACCACTGGTACTGAATTGATCCGTCGTAAACTGGGTGGAGAGGCTTATGGTCTGACCTGTACGCTGATCAAAAAGGCTGACGGTACCAAATTCGGCAAAACTGAATCTGGAAACGTTTGGCTCGATCCACGTTATACCTCGCCCTATAAATTCTATCAGTTCTGGTTGAATGTCAGCGATGAAGATGCAGAACGTTACATCAAGATCTTCACGATGCTCGATAAAGAGACGATCGAAGCGTTGATCGCAGCTCACCGCGAGGCTCCACATCTGCGTGAATTGCAGAAACGTCTGGCAAAAGAGGTTACCTGCATGATTCACTCTGAAGAGGAGTACAACAAGGCCGTTGAGGCGTCAAGCATTCTGTTCGGTAATGCTACGGCAGAGGCTTTACGCCATCTCGATGAACAGACCTTCCTGCAGGTGTTTGAGGGTGTGCCGCAGTTCGAAGTACCTGCTTCGGTTCTCGAAGAGGGTATTGGATTTATCCAGCTTTGTACAGAGCAGGCGGCTATCTTCCCGTCAAAAGGTGAGGCCCGCAAGTTGATTCAGGGTGGTGGTCTTTCACTCAACAAAGAGAAGATCACGGCTGTCGATGCCACAGTAACCAAACAAGATCTGATCTCGGGTAAATACCTGTTGGTTCAGAAAGGCAAGAAGAACTACTTCTTGATTATTGTAAAATAGTTTGTTTTCGAGGCTGTCAGTTGGCAGCCTCGAAAACTGTTTTACACTCACGATCTCGTGCAGAATCATTGTCTCTCTCGTGTGGTATGTTAAAATCGTATCTGTTACAGAGATTAAAACATATCGGCTATATTGTTGATGATTCTGCGTTGCAGATATAAATTGCATGGGCTGTCGCATACGTAAGACGTTTGTCTATCATGCGGTCTGAACAATACATGCCGACTTGACGATTGTTCTTCCCTTTGTGTGTAGAGGCGTTGGACATCAAGTAGTGTTTCAAGTCCGGATCATGAAGAGTACAATGATCCTATCTGCATAATAATTGCTTTGCAGCTGTTTTGCTGATATATCTATGGTCATAGGAAGGGTGTGATTCCCTTTGCCGAAACAGAGGATTGTGAAATCAACATGATGTAGATCAGCCCAACCGAAATGCTTAACATATCATAAACATAGTACGTCATGACTCTTATTAAACCTGTCGGCTACCGCAATCTGCTCGGTAGTACTGAAAATACCGAAAAAGCAATTAAACATGTCAAGGATATGTTTCAGGAGAACTTGGCTGCTCAGTTGGTGTTGTTGCGTGTGACGGCTCCGATGGTGGTGCTGACCGGTACCGGTATCAATGACGATCTGAATAGTGTGGAACGTCCGGTCTCTTTCCCCATTCGGGCGATGGGCGATCGACGGGCCGAAGTGGTTCATTCGTTGGCCAAGTGGAAACGGCTCAAACTTGGCGAAATGGGAGTGAAACCCGGTCGGGGAATCTATACCGATATGAATGCCTTGCGCCCTGATGAAGACCTGGACAACCTCCATTCGTTGTATGTCGATCAGTGGGACTGGGAGCGGGTCATTACGGCCGAAGACCGCAATGTGGCTTTCTTGAAAAAAATGGTCAATCGTATTTACGAAGCCATTAAGGTGACCGAAAATAAACTTTATGTAGAGTTTCCCCAGATTGAACCGTTCCTCCCCGAAGAGATACACTTTATTCATGCTCAACAGCTGTTGGATTTGTATCCCAATCTTTCGCCCAAAGAACGCGAGAATGAGATTGTTAAAAAGTATGGCGCCGTATTCGTAATCGGTATTGGAGGAGAGCTTTCTAATGGGGAGGTGCATGATGGACGTGCCGCCGATTATGATGACTGGAGTACTCCAAACGAGGAGGGATATAAGGGCCTGAATGGAGATCTCCTGTTGTGGAATCCGGTGTTGGATAGTGCATTTGAGGTCTCAAGCATGGGTATTCGTGTGGATGAGAAGGCATTGCGCCATCAGTTGGCTTTGCGAGGACAGGAATACAAGAGCGAACTGTACTTCCACCGAAAGTTGTTGGCTGGCGAGCTGCCGTTGACGATTGGTGGTGGTATCGGACAATCTCGTTTGTGTATGTACCTACTGCGTAAAGCTCATATCGGTGAGATTCAGAGTAGTATTTGGCCCGAATCGATGCGCGAGGAGTGTCATGCAGCCGGAATAGAACTGGTGTAGTTTACAAGATGCCCAAGAAACCTATTATACGCTTATGTAGATGGGTTAAGGCTGATTGATGTAGCGTTCGATGTCCCCGACTGAAACTTGTTCTGGATCGTGCTGAAACGGTTTTAGATTATTTCAAGAAAACAGACGGATGCTAAATGTGGAAGAGGCGTTGGACGCTATGCTTTAGTTTGGGATAGAATATTCCTTGTATAGTGTGCTGAATATAAACGACAGAGGCGAACACAATGTTCGCCTCTGTCGTTTTGTTTGTCGTCTTAACTCGATGTACAATAGATGAAATAAATGGAGTTGTGCAGTTTCGGTTTGCACGATCTGCCATTGCAATATTTGTGTCGGTAAGAGCGATTTGTGTGTTACATTTCCGCGTGCTATTCCTCCTCGTAATCGGAGTAAGCCAATGTGTCCATCAAAGAGTCAATCTCTCGACGTTCACGTTTGGTCGGTCGGCCCATGCCTCGATCCCGCTGCACAAAAATGGTCTCTCGCGGCACATTCAACTTGCTTAACTCCTCAGCAGGAGTGATATCTTCCATGTAATCCGGAACATTTTTGGCCCCTTGACGACTGGAAACCAGTGCCAGCACCCGATAGGTGTACGTGACAATCGTTTTGCGTACAGTCACAGTATCTCCCGGTTTCACCTCTCGGGACGACTTCGTATAGCTGCCGTTGATGGTGACCCGATTTGTACGACATGCTTCGGCGGCATCGCTACGTGTTTTGAACACTCGCACCGCCCAAAGCCATTTATCTATTCTGACAGATTCATCCATCTTGTTGCCAATATACTGGTGAGTCAATTTTTGTTTACAGTTTCCAATCTGTTATGCGGAAAGAGAAATGTTTGTTGATCTTCTTGATGTGAGGTTTGTTGTTGTCCCGCAGAAGTTGTGCTGTGGAGGACTGTCAAATCAATCAAGCATTGTTGAATTGATTCATCGTGCGTTCAAGCCCGATGGTGCCAAAAGCTTTGATCGCTTCAGCTGCTACTTGAGTCCGCTCCGGAAGAGCTGCTGCCTCTTCATCGGTCCATTGTCCCAAAACATAGTCAATCTGCATCCCTTTGGGGAAGTTGCCTCCGATTCCGAATCGCAAACGGGCATAAGCCGTCGTGCCGATCATCTCGGCTATGTTTTTGAGACCGTTGTGCCCTCCATCACTGCCCTTGGCACGAATCCGTATCGTCCCGAACGGCAAAGCGATGTCGTCCACAATGACAAAAACATTCTCCAACGGGATCTTCTCAGCCTGCATCCAATAGCTGACAGCCTTTCCGCTCAGATTCATGTAGGTGGAAGGCTTCAGCAAAATAAAGGTGCGTCCCTTGAATTTCATCTCGGCGACAGAACCGTATCGCTGCGAGCTAAAAACAGTATTGGACGCCTCTGCTAAAGCGTCCAATACCTTGAATCCTATATTGTGACGGGTCGCAGCGTATTCAGCACCGATGTTCCCCAGTCCAACAATCAGATATTTCATTGTTTCGTTTTGTTGAAAATTTCTACCCAGTGCATTTAGTCACCGGCAGATTTGACAACCTTCCTGATTATTTGGTTGCTGCAGCAGCTGCACCTCTTGCGGCACGAGTCATCTTGACTGCGCAAACAGCAGTGGTGGCAGGAGTCAACAGAGTGATGTTGTCGTATTTCAAATCACCAACGAAAATGCTCTTGCCCAAACCGAGGGTAGTTACATCTACTACCAGTTCGTCAGGCAGATTCTCCATGGTTGCGCTGATGCGGAGTTTACGTTTGCTGAGGATCAGTTTACCACCCTGTTTTACACCTTCTGAAGAACCGCTCAGGCGTACAGGAACGTCGATAGCGATCGGTTTGCCAGGAATTACATGGTAGAAATCGATGTGCAGTATGGTATCGTTTACTGGATGGTACTGTACTTCACGCATTACACCAACCTCTTTCTGACCGTCGATGTCGAACTCAACCAAGTATGACTGCGGAGTGTAGATCAGAGGTTTGAGTGAGCGTGCATCTACTGAAAAGTGGATCGTTTCGCCACGACCGTAGATGGTGCAAGGTACCAGCCCCTCTTTGCGAATAAGTTTGCTCTCTTTTTTCCCGAAAGCGTTACGTTTTACGCCGGAAATTTTAATAGTCTCCATAATTGTTTGATTGTTAAAGTTTGTAATGCGGCTCTACTCAGAAACGGGACAAGAGAATGAACCCGCCTCCCCATCAGGCCGTTTTCGGAGGGCAAAGATAGGACGAATAACCGAAAAATGAAAAAATTACGGGAAATTTTCAGCCCGCTATTTTGCAATTTGTCAATTTTAGTTACCTTTGCACCACTTTCCTCGCAAGGAAAGAAGGTTCTTACTAAACTTCGTCAAATTTAAATAATTTTATTAATTTGTTTGGAGATTAGATATTGGTGCCTTATCTTTGCACACGAAGTTTTAGGTTCATTTAGGTTAGTAGTTAGTTTTAGGTTAGTAGAAGGAAGGCATACAGCTCTGGGGTGATCCCGACTGATTGTCTTTCCTTTGAAATTTAAACTTTGAACCTCAATCTCGGCTGCACACAGATATTTAAGCCCAGATGGTGAAATTGGTAGACACGCTACTTTGAGGGGGTAGTGCCGGTTTACGGCGTGCAAGTTCGAGTCTTGTTCTGGGCACCAATCGCGGTAAATACGCAAAGGCTTGAAGCCAATTTTTTGTTCTGAATATTTTGTTGAAAAATAAGCCCAGGTGGCGGAATAGGTAGACGCGCACGTTTCAGGTGCGTGTGCCGCAAGGCGTGCAGGTTCGATTCCTGTCCTGGGCACTCAAAACCCCGTTGAACGTAAGTTCAGCGGGGTTTTTTAGTTTTCAGGCTATAAGAGCCTTTTACTGGCCTATTTTCAGAGATTGACTACCCAGATTAAAAGTGTATAATGCGGGGCATGGGCCTATTTAGCAATAGGTTTCATGGATTCCGTAGTGGGATCGGGTAAATCGCGGAGAATCTGTAGCGACTGAAGGGCCAACGGAAAGCCAATGTAAGGCAGGCATTGAATCACAGCAGCTGTTAATTGTTCACGACTATTCCCAATCTTCAGATTACCCAATGCGTGAGCCTGGAGTTGAGGAGCTGCCCCAATTGTGGTTAGAATGCAGTAGATTAGGAGTTCTCGTTGTTGTATATTCAAACCGGTCCGGGTATATAGGTCTCCGAAACAGTATTCGGTGAGAAACCGGGCAACAGCATCACCCATTCCAGCGGGCAGCGGGGCCATGGCTTGGGCAATTTCATCCCCATAGATGGGGTATTGGATTGCTTTGCCACGTTCAAAACGCTCCTCTTCAGTAATGCTGCCTTGTTTGTCGAGAGGTAAAGTAATCCCTCGCTCTGTAAAAACTTCATTGATTGTTGCTACCGCATTGAGCGTTTTTGGAAAACCAATAAACGGTGCACACTGATACACGGCTTCGCGTAATTCGATCGGAGTGACTCCGACGTTGAGTGCTGCTCCGGTGTGCGCTTTGAGTTGTGGCATGGTTTGCATGACGGTCAAGACCGTGCAGGTAATCAGCTCTCGACTTTTGTGATCGAGAGTCCCAGTGGCGAAAATGTCGCCGAAAATAAACTTTTGCAAAATATCCATCAACTCCGGATCACTCCCCTCTCCGGTGAGGGCCTCGCCTTGAAAAAGGTGTCGGTAATTCTCTTTGCAGCGGCTAATTCTGTCCATTTCGTTTTGTGTGTTGGGCTCTGCCGGATGTTGTGCGTATAGGGATCCTGTGGTGAAGAGCAGAACCATAAATAATAATATAGACTTCATCGGTTGTAATAATAAAGTTTAGTTTGAAAATTGTTAATCAGTCAGATGTCGATCTGTTTTGTGGCCTATTCAGCTGCCGCAGGATTGAAGATTAGCCTCCTTCCTATAGGAGTCATGTCCGTCTCCAGTCTTGTTAATACTCGGCCTTTTGTGTAGGACTCGTTGGGGTGATTATACATTATTGAGAGTGCAGATTAAGCCGTTGGCGGTCTTATTGTCGTAGTTGTGTGGCGGGAAAATCCCCTTATATTGGAGGTAAATCTCGATTGCTGTAGTGCTGTGTAAGAATGTGGATTCTTGTTTTGAGGTTGGTCTTATTCGCCTAATGATTCTTTACACGCAGGGGCGATCGGATAGGAGGGTGGAATGTGCGATTGGTACAGGGAAGTCGTCCAAACCTATTCCGAAACGTATGGTTTGAAAGTTGATCCTCATATGGACCTTATTGTTGCAAATCTGCTCTGTGGTGAGCTCCGATACGTTCCTGGAATCTCTCCTTCGTCTGTCCCAATGGGCCTATTTAGGCCCATTGGGACAATTGTTCAATTATTGCCTGATTCCGACGTTTTGCATGTGAAAGTTTGTTGCCTCTGACTTATGCCTTGTGTGTCGATTGGATGGCTGGAGGCGGACTATTACCCGCTTCAGCCGACAGCTCTGTGCTGGACAGAATAGGTCTCAAACCAGGATACGTATGGGATGAGTTATGGGCCACTTTAGTATATATCCTCAAATGTCGCAATGAAGCGTTTGTAAAAGTATCAAAAATCAGTGTCAAAGGTTTTTATGCTCCGCGGGTGAGACGTAGCCGGAACTCTTTTGGAGTGCATCCCTCCATTCGTTTGAAGAAACGGACAAAATGTTGTGGATATTGAAATCCCAAGGATTCAGCAACCTGTTTGATGTTTTTATCCGGATCCATCATCTGTTCTTTGGCTCTGCTCAGCATCTTTAAATGGATGTATTCCTGTGCAGTTTTGCCGGTCTGTTGTTTTACCAGGTCGCCGAAGTAGTTCGGAGATAAACAAATTTTATCAGCGAAGAAACGTACTGTCGGAATCCCTTCGATCAACGCCTGGTCTGAATCAAGGTAGTCGTCGAGTAGATGTTCGAAACGGGCCAATGTGTTGTGATTCAGATGCTCACGGGTAATAAATTGCCGTTCATAAAAACGCATGCAATAATTGAGCAGTACCTCAATATTAGAAACGATCAGCGATTTGGAAAAACGGTCGATAGGATGTTGTAACTCCAACTCGATTTTGTTCATATAGTCCTCGATAATAGCCTGCTCTTGTTGTGAAAGATGCAATGCCTCATTGGACGTATAGGAGAAAAACGAATATTGCTTGATCTTTTGCGCCAAAGGGGTGCGGTACAGAAATTCCGGATGAAAAAGCAAGCCGATTGCTTTGGGTGTTGAGCTGTTTTCAACAGGTTCGATCTCTACCGACTGACCTGGTGCAAAACTGACGACCGTGTCGTCGTCATAATCGTATATGGTTTTGCCATAATTGATTTTACAACCGTGTGTCTGTTTCAGGAACAGGGCATAGAATCCAAAAACCATTCGATGGGGTTGCTGTTTCTCTTTACCGTCAAAATGGACGATGCCCACTAAAGGATGGCGTGTCTTAATGCCGAAAAAACGGTTGTATTGGTCGATGGTATCTGCCTGGATGAACTCCATGATTATTGCTTATTTTGTTTTCAACAAAGAAACATATTTCCGGATGATTATAAAAATTTGACAAGCGGAAAAAGGGATTGGGGTAAGTTTATCCGTAATGTGGGTAGGTCGCTGACAATCAAAATGCTGTCTGATGGCGTAAAACCGTAATCGGGGTATTTCCATCTGCAAATGGGGTACTGCTCGGCAACAGAAGATTCTCTATTTTAGCAATCAGATTGAGAAACTCTTTTGTGACGGCTGATGCGGTAGTTACGAGTTACTTTGTTTAGGTAAGATAAATATTAATAAAATAGGATAGCTATGGTTGATGCAAATACAATTATCGAAAGAATGCGCAATGGAGAGTTGATTCTGGAAAGCGATCCGGATTATCCGTTGTTGTATAAGGAGTTTGAAAAGACCATGAATTTGGTCGGAGAACTTAATACCGGTTATCATACCGCAGATGAAGTCCGGGCTCTGCTCGAACAGATCTGGGGTCAGAAACTGGATCCAACTGTGAGAATGTTTCCTCCCTTTTACACGGCATTCGGAAAATTAACCCGTGTCGGTAAAGGGGTGTTTGTCAATTTCGATTGTACGTTTCTGGATCGTGGTGGCATTACATTGGATGATGATGTTTTTATAGGTCCTGGCGTGAAACTGGTTACTGAAAACCACCCTGAGGATCCTGCATTGCGTCGCAATGTTTATACACGTCCGATTCACCTTAAACGTAAGGCTTGGATCGGAGCCGGAGCAATCATACTACCGGGAGTGACGGTGGGGGAAAACTCGATCGTTGCAGCAGGGGCTGTCGTTACCAAAGATGTTCCTGATAATACGATCGTTGCAGGTGTGCCTGCCCGTATTCAAAGAGAAATAAAGAAGGAAGAACAATGAAACCTGCTCATTGGATAGCATTCGTATGCATGTTAGGCGGGTTGAGCGGTTTTACCTCTTGTTCAGAGGGCTCCTTTGCCAGAGATCAAACACCGACACCTCCTGCGACGGATAGCCAAGACAGTGAGAATGACGAAACAATAACATCTCAGATTATGAAAATTCAGATCGGAAATGCAATATTTCAGGTGTCGCTTGCCAATAATGAAACGGCAGCGGCGTTCCGGACATTATTGCCAATGACGATTACGATGAACGAACTCAATGGTAATGAGAAATATTATAATCTTTCATCTGAATTGCCAACCGACGCGTATCGTCCGGGGACCATTCGAGCTGGTGATCTGCTGTTGTATGGCTCCAATTGCGTGGTATTGTTTTATGAAACCTTTTCAAGCCCATACAGCTATACACGGATAGGACGTGTGGATGATCCGACGGGATTGGCCGAAGCAGTCGGGTCGGGAAGGGTCTCTGTGACATTCTCGTTGCAAGAGTAAATCATTAAAGACATTCAATATGAAACTCAAACAGACAATCATCTTGATGAGTGCTATGGTGACCAGTGGAACGATTGCGATGGCGCAAACTCAAGAAACATCGGAAATGAGTATGGAAAAGTTGGAATTGACGCAGGAGTGGGATAAAACCTTTCCGCAAAATGATAAAGTGAGTCATCGTAAAGTGACCTTTACTAACCGCTACGGCATTACGTTGGCAGCCGATCTCTATAAACCGGTCGGGGTGGAGACGCCACTGCCGGCGATTGCCGTCAGCGGTCCTTTCGGTGCAGTAAAAGAGCAATCGTCAGGGCTCTATGCTCAAACTCTTGCCGAGCAGGGTTTTCTGACTTTGGCATTTGATCCCTCTTATACGGGAGAAAGTGGTGGGCAGCCTCGGAATGTTGCTTCTCCTGATATCAATACCGAGGATTTTTGTGCTGCTGTCGATTTTCTCGCTACCTCGCCGGAAGTAGATCCCGACCGGATTGGTATTCTGGGAATTTGTGGTTGGGGTGGATTGGCTATCAATGCTGCTGCTATCGATACCCGAATCAAAGCTACCGTTGCAGTTACCATGTATGATATGAGCCGAGTAAATGCCAAGGGGTATTTTGATTCGATGGATGCGGAAGCACGTTACCAGCTGCGCTGTCGGTTGAATGCCCAACGAACGGAGGATTATAAGAAAGGTTTCTATATGAGAGCCGGTGGTGTTGTGGATCCTCTGCCTGATGACGCTCCGCAGTTTGTAAAAGATTATTATGCGTATTACAAAACTCCACGTGGTTATCACAAACGTTCGCTCAACTCCAATGCGGGATGGAATACGACCTCTTCTCTTTCGTTCATCAATATGCCGATAATGAGTTATAGTGATGAGATTCGCAGCGCCGTATTGATTGTGCATGGAGAATTGGCCCACTCTCGTTATTTTGGCGAGGATGCATACAAACGGCTTAAAGGGGAAAATAAAGAATTGTTAATCATTCCTGGGGCCAACCATACTGATCTGTATGACAATAGAGAAAAAATACCATTTGACCGTATCGTACACTTCTTCCAGCAATATTTGTAATGGTTAAAGGTGCTTCCGTTTGAGGCTAATTTTGATGAAATGTCGAGATGTGAGTCTTTAATTGTAAATTATTTGATTTATAAACAGTTGTGAGAAATTCGTAGGGGTATCGGATTTCATTTGTTGGTCGTAGCGTGGCAATTCGAGTATTCGAGCTGCCACGCTTTTTTTTAGTGTAATTTCACTAGTGTCCGGTAAAAAATCATGAAAGTTCTTTGAAAATATTGAAGGTTAGG
>UQDC01000007.1 GCA_900539755.1 uncultured Alistipes sp. | reverse complement strand
CGCTTTGCCACAACAACCTCTGGTGGCAACGAAACGCCTCCCCGATCAGCCGTACAGTAAAAACACTCACGCATCACATCGCGCATCCGTACGTGCGAATCCATGTAGCCATACCGTCGCAGACGGCGCATCCCGCTGCGACGCATCACAATCAACCGATCCCGGTGATCCGGCATCACATAATACCGCTCCCCACTCTTGCGATGGGCCCGCTCCGCCAGCCGAACCGCATAACGCAGCCGCATGGATGCCCACTGAAGAACAAAGGCCGCTAAAACCGTTTTCAATAGCTTTTTCATATCTCAGATATTGGTTAATAATCAAATAGTGGCCACAGATACAGGACGTAACACACGTGGCTGCACTGGCTGGACAATCTTCGGTAGGTCCATCTCACAAAAACAGATAAACAGGCCGATGGCTCGTGTCATCAAGCGGTCATCGTGCCGCCCCGAGATGGCTCCGAAGCTGCCATTCTCCTTCTTCTCGTAACACAGATATTCATCCAGACAGCCCCGCTCCCGCTCGATGTAGGCCTGCTCGCGAATCATGCGGATCAGGTGATCAATGATCATCGGCTTGGTCGAAGAGTTGGTATGAAAACCCCATTTGCGAGGTGCCCCGCTATTGATCGCCTCCTCCGACTGCCGACGGGCATACAGATTGGGGTACACATCGGCAATCTGATTCAGGATAAAGGAGGTATGATCTCCATCCGTATCCCGTTCTTTATCCCGTGTCTCCAACGTATTACTTTCGATCACCAACAGTGAGTTGTCATAAAAGGCCGCAATTTGCGCCGCCTTCCAGGCCAGCAGGTCATGATCAATATGGCCGTACCACTCGGCAACCACCTCCGGTTTGTCGCCTTCCATCATCCAATAGCGATCAAAGACCACCACCACGGAATAGTCAGCCCCCGAAGAGCGACCACCCACATCGACCACCGTCAAATAGCGATTTACCACCTTAAATTCCAGCTCAGGCAGCTCCCACACTTTCAAGAGGCCTTGTCTGTCCTCACAGAACTTGATCCTCTTGAGCGCCTCCGGCCCCTGATCTGCCAGGCCATACACATCCCCCATATACCGACAAGCCCTGCACTCCTTGCCGAAGGCCTCCACCTTGTATTGATCGAACACCTTCTTTCCGCTGTGTTTGAACGCCTCTATGTCATCTGAAGGGTACTCGGCTGCCATATCTGCATGATCATCGAACCGCTTGCGGTTGTGCTGGTACCAATTTATTGCCTCAAGGGTGACCCCCCTCTCCCATAGCCGCCAATCATACACCCCCTGGTTAGCCCTATTGTTCCGATTCTCGTACAGTGCTTGAGCAAACCGATAGGGATCCGCAAGTGGCAGTTCGTACATCTCGATATCGAACCACGGCACAAAGAGCGGCTCTTTGTCACTCTCACCCCGTTTGGCCCGCTCCCACTCCTGGTGGAAATAGTTACCCGTACCATTGGCTGTACTCTCGTAGATCTCCATCGTCAAGGGAGCAAACAGCACACCGGAGCAGGCTGAGCGCACAATCTGTTCGGGGGTTTTATTCTCCGTCTTCACCCAGAAGGCCACCTCCGTACAGTGCACCAAGGCGCTATCGCCACCACGTGCACTGTCGGGCTTTTCGGCCGAACCTACCTTGATTTTACAGTTGCGCTGCGGCACGATATCGATATTTTGCGCCCCCTCAAAGGCGGTCAGCTTCTTTTCGCCCGGCTCAAAGTCCTCTAACTCCTCGTGCAGGAGCCACAGCGGGTAGTTTTCAATCAGCGTAGAGAACATGCCCTTCACCTCTAAGGCGGCATCGCGCACCTGAGCGACAATCAGTGAGTTCCAGCCCGTCTTGTGTACCAACTGAATCCAAGCCATATAGACCTGCACCGCTGTGGAGCCGCCCCACTGCCGTGCTTTGAGCAGAATCAGGCGAATCGGACGACCCTCCAAGCGCATCTTCTCGAGGGCTGCGATCAACTTACGCTGAGCACGGTTCAACTTGAAGGGGATAATATCTCCACCGGATTTCGGCTTGATCTTGACAAAGGCAAAGGCCCAAAAGCAGAAGTCATGGCGGATGCGCAGCCGGATCATCTGCCGGATCACCTTTTCGCGCACCTCCTCCCCCATCTCTCGGGAGAGATACCTCCGGACGAAGGCCTCGATCGAGCCGCATTCCGCCAACTTATCAATCAGAGGCTCCCGGCGCATCTCGACGGGGATATACTGCTGTGGGAAGAGGTAATCCTTCAGCTGAAACAGGACTCGCTCTCCGGGGGCTCCAACTCCAGTCAAGGGGTCAAAAGGAGAATATTTCTCATGATGTCGTTCGGTATTTTCAGCCAAAAGTTGATCGATAGTCATCTGCCCAACGAATAAAGAAATGATACACCAAGGCGACAAGCCATCCGCCCAGCAGGGCAACCCCATGCAGGGCTGAATTGATCTGCGAGAATAGGGCCCCCACCGCAACAGAGAGCAGAACCACGCCCCATGTTTTGAGGCTGCGACAACGGTTCAGACGAAAGCCCACCGAGGCAAAGACAACACCCGAGGCCCCCACAGTTGGGGTATCGGAGCTGGTGATCAGCGCAGCCAGCAGCGCCACCCCATAGAGCGACGATGCCACCACCAAGGGGTGATCGGAACGAAATTGCCACACCACGTACACCGACAAAGCGTTCCCCAACAGATGGAACAGGTTGGCGTGAAAAAACATATACACGGCGTAACGCCATAAGGGCCCGCCACTTACCGCTCCCACCTGCTCCGGTGATAGGGTCAGAAGGTAGAGAGCCAGCAGCAGGGCTATGAACGGGACTCTGAGCTGTTGCATTGTTTACGGCGTTTTCGGATGTGGTGCATGATCACGATGGCGCTCTGTGGCGTCATGTAGAAGGAGGGGGCGGGCTGCTCAACCACCATCTGCACCACCTCCACTAAAGGTAATTGTCGATATGGGGGACGTTCTCTGAGCAGGTGCACACGCCGATAGATTTCGCGGAACATAATCCGCTTGTTGCGCATCATCCCCTCTAAGCGATTTCCCTGCTCCATGCTGGATATGACCCGCATGGCCCGCTCCGGTGAGACCCAAAATCTCGACGAGGGGGAGTTCACCACACGGCACATCACCTCCCTCAACCGGATGGGGCCGGAGGTCAGTGCAATCTGACGCCGGTAGGCGTTCAATAAGTCCTGATCGCGTTCGGAACGGTATTCGAAAACCCTGCGTATCGGCATGTAAAACAGCTTAATACACAAAGTTACCTGAACAAATGGGGAAGGCTGACTGCCTTCCCCTCTTTATATTCACATTATATTAATGTCTGCCCTTGACAAAACGCACACCTTACAGCTCCAAGGAATTCTCTTTAAGCAAAAAATCGTAAATACCTATCGTTGCAATACCCGTTTCGTCTCGAACAACAGGTGTCTCCTCGCCAATGATAATGATCTTCTTGAACGAGTCGTTAATTTTCGTCAAAGACGCACGCTCCTGTTTGATTTTTGCTTCGCTTTCCATTCTATACGCAGACTGTATGTAATAACGTCTGCTCCCAAGGTTACAGATAAAATCAACTTCAAGGCTTGAACGTTGCTGCTTTCCATCTTCATTTTTGGTTACGGTTGGGACAACCCCAATATCGACATTGAATCCGCGAACCCTCAACTCATTATAGATCAGATTCTCCATCAAATGGCTTTTTTCAGATTGCCGAAAGTTGATCCGCGCATTACGCAAGCCCAAATCTAAAAAGTAATACTTATAGGGCGAATTGATGTATTCCTTGCCCTCCTTAAAGTTCTAATCGAAAAAAGCGTCATTAGTGACGCTTTTTTCGATTAGAACAATCTTTTCACCTGATCCAGAACCCCGTTTGTACCTACCTGGGTTGTCACAAAATTAACAGATGTACTTTTCGAGGCAGGCCCCCATCTATTTTTGCTTCAGGAACAACAGCCAAAAACGCTTAAAACAAGCTCATTATGTATAAAGAGGAAAATAGCAGGATGACTCCACCTGAAGGGATCATCGCCCAAAGTGAAACTCCATCCAAAAAGGAGTTGATCATCGCCCGCCTCAAAAAGAGCCACCCGGACGAGGATTTCGAAGATGACGAAAAGATTTACAACCGTATCGCCGAAGATTTCGACACGTACGAAAAGGATATTGCCGAACGGAAAAAAAATGACGAGGCCATCACCAATCTATTTGCTTCGGATCCTCGCTCTGCCGCTTTTCTTATGAACTGGCGCAAAGGAGAAGATCCCGTCGTGCAGCTCATCCGAGCCTTTGGCGATGACTTCCGCGAAGCGTTGGACGACCCCGATATGCAGGAGAAATTTGCCAAAGCTCGCCAGGAGTACCTCGCCCGCCAGATGAAAGAGAAGGAGCTTGAAGAGCAGGCACAAACCAATTTGGCCACATCACTTGACAACTTGGAGAAGGTGCAGCAGCATGGCGGCTACACCGACGAACAGGCCAACGAAGTATTTGAGCGCTTTGCCCAGATTGTGGATGATGCCATCCTCAGCAAGGTGGCCCCAGAGACCTGGCAGGTGATGTTCAAGGCGATGAACTACGATAAAGATCTGAGCACGGCCGCCATGGAGGGCGAGGTGCGCGGACGCAACGCCAAGATCGATGCCAACAAACGGAAGATGACCGTCCCGGAGGGGGTACCTCCCATGTTGGGCGGAGAGGGCAGCGACGTGCGACCACCCAAACGCCCCGACTATGGAGCCTTGGATCGCTTCGCTACCGATGAAGATATATGGACTCGCGGGCGCATGAACAGAATCAAGCGCAGCTAACAAAACTCAACATTCAATAATTATCAAACTTAACAAGATCAGGTATGAAAAATTTCAAATGGAGCTATTTGGGTAGCTTGGTACTGTTTCTGATGGCACTGGTATGCGGTGTCACCCAGGGCGTCTGCATGGCGGATGCCGTCATTGCAGACCTTCCCGATGCCGGTAAAACCGTCTCTCGAAATGAGGGAGGTCTGACCGAGACCGTCGGTCGAGAGGCCATCCCGGAGATGTATCTCTCCGACATCGACAAACGGATTACACGCATTCGCCCCATGGCCACCCCTATCGATCAAATCTCGCGCTATGGCAAGGCGATCGAATGCGACTCAATGGAGGTAAAATACTACTCTGTCGGCACCAAACCGATCAAGACCACCGTGAAGACCGCCTTCGAAAAACAATCCAGCGGCACCTCGACCACCTTGGAGGTGACCGACGCATCAATGTTCGATGAGTCTGACACCATTCGCGTGGTAGGCATCAAAGGTTACATCAATGGCGAAGAGGGTCAACCCAGCACGGAAGATCTGATGTTGCATGTGATCGGGGCCAGCGACTCAAACGGCCAGCCGGTAGTCTATGCAGTGAACGGCCTCAAGGCCAGTGACGGACAGCCCACCATGCTGCCGGCCATCGCTCAGGATACGGTATTGATTCGTTTGGGCAAGGCCTGCGCCGAGCTGGATGCCCAGACCGCCGTATTCTCCAACATTCCGACCCCGGAGACGCAGTATTGCCAGAACTTCATGATGCAGGTTGAACAGTCCACCTTCGACAAAATCGCACTCAAAGAGGTGGATTGGACCTTCAGCGATCTGGAGGAGGACAGCGTTTACGACATGCGTTTGGGTCAGGAGAACTCCTTCCTGTTCGGCGTCAAGGGCAAGATCAAACATCCGCGCAAGAAGAACAACACCTGGTTCACCGAAGGTATTTGGTGGCAAGCCGGCAAGGACATCACGCTCGGCACATGGGACAGCGACAAGAGCGAAGCTGTCGTCTCGGACGATGAGCTGGTAGATCTGGCGAAGGATCTCTTCACCGGCACCGGCGTGGGCAACAAACGCAAGGTGCTCTTCGCCGGCTCGAACCTGCTGGCTGCACTGAGCAAAATCACCTCCGAAAAGTTCCGACTGAAGGAGAGCGTAGAGGTGTGGAACCTCAAATTCAAGTCCTTTGACACCGACTTCGGAGAGGTGCTGGTGATGCATCACGAGCTGTTCGACCAAAATGGCATGGCCGACTACGGATTGGCCATCGACCCCACCTACCTGACCAAGAAGGTACACATCAACTGGGAACGGAACGTTCTCGATCTGAAGAGTGCAGGTATCCGCAATACCGATGCTACCGTATTACGGGAGGTGTGCTGCCTGTATCTCCGTTACAAAAAAGCCCACGCGCGCATCAAACTCGCAACGGCCTAAACGAAGTTCCTTTCTCTTGTTCGAGCCCCTTCCCAACAGTGGGGAGGGGCTTATTTGATACCATTCAACCCAAAACAGACTATGAGAATCAAATACAAAAGCCATTCCGACATCTCGTTCAATATCCGGATCGACGGCAAACGTCGTCACATCCGTTTTGAATCGCTCTCCACGGGAGGATCGATCTACATCACAGGCGATCCGCAGGAGATCGAGCAGCTCAACCACCATCCCGACTGTGGAGTGTTGTTTACGGCCGAGCCCCTCGAGTCCACCCCCAACGAGCTCCCCGCATCGAATCCAGCCATCGAGGCCCCCTCTAACGAATCCGAAGCGCAGATCTATGCTGAGGTGACCTCCTTGTCTGATGCCAAACACATACTCAAAGAGCGAGGCGTGCCAACCACACAGCTGCGCACCCGTTCCGGCCTACTCGAGGCTGCCAAAAATCAAGGTATCTCCTTCCCCAATTTACAGTAGCCATGCAATATCTGCTCGAAGGCATCCTCTCCGATGTGCGCATAGCGCTGGACGAAAACGAGATGACGGCCGACCTGATTCGTGACATCAACACACTATCGCTCAACGACATCATCCGCCAAAAGGTCGTCGATGCCGTTCGCACCGTGTCGCTCAACGCTTCGGCCGATCTGATGGGAGATGCCCCCTCCATAGCCTCGGAGATCACCTGGAGAGGGAACGTCGCTACGCTCCCCCTGCCCGACGACTTTTTACGCTTAGTGATCTTCAAGATGAGTGATTGGACCATTCCGGTGTTGGCTGCCATCACCGACTCTTCGCCCACCTATTTGCAGCTGCAGTGCAAATGGGCCGGCGTGCGAGGCAATGACGAGCGGCCGATTGTCGCCGTCGTGCAATCCCCCGAAGGATACCGACTGGAGGCCTACGGCTCAAAAGATGAAACCGCCCAGATTGAAATGGCCAAATACAACCCGATACCGCAGATCGAAGAGAACAAAATCTCCTTCTGCAAGCTACTCTATCCGGCAGTCATCTACCAGACGGCAGGATTGACCGCAGCCACCTTCGGAGAGGAGCGGGCCACCACACTGATCGAACTGTCTAAATCCTATTGGACCAAATAAACCATGCCAACAGCCAAAGTAAGAATCGGAAACGATGTCCGTTTGGTCTGGGCTCTTTACAGCGCCGACCAACCGCTCTCCTTCGACAACTGTTCAGAGATCGAAGTAGAACTGTATTGCAGTCGTAAACAGCTAACCATCAAGCCGGACTATACCATCAGCGGGAATAAGATTATCATACTCTTTCCCGCCAGCAGTCAGCAGACAATTGGAATCTGGGATGCACGGCTGCACTACAAGCAGCCCAGCCTGGCCGACCCCGACACTCTGCTCACATACACTCATAACACGTGCGCCGTCTTTGAGTTAGTCGAGTGCTCTTCTGAGGCCAACGACATCGGCACCGATTACGTGGATGAGCAGGGCAACAGGATTACCATCTCTTCGGTTTACATCTCCTCCTCACTGGATCGCATCACCTCGGCCGACGAGTGGATACTCATCCAAGCCAAAGATTACACCGATCAACGGGAGCAGATCATCCGTCAGGACTTTGCAGCGGCCGATCAGGTGATTTTGAACTCTGCGAAAGCCTATACGGATGAACGAGAAGAGGTCATTCGTCAGGACTTCGCCCAGGCCGACACGGTGGTTCTCCATGAGGCACAAGCCTACGCCGATCAAGGAGATAGCACCACTTTAGCCAATGCTCAAAGCTATACCTCCCAACGCGAAGAGAGTATCCGGACCGATTTCGCCACTGCCGATCAATATGTATTGTCACAAGCCAAAGAATATGCCGATACCGTCAAAGATTGGAATGACGAAGACAACCGCAAAAAGATCTGGACCGGCTCTCAAGACGAATATGACGCTCTTCCTTCCAAAGACCCAAACACCATCTACCTGACCGACGACCATGCGGTAACTGTCACCCCGACCTCTCTGTCGTTCTACGTCGATCAAACCTCTAGAACGCTAACCATCAACTGTGAGGCCAACGATCAATGGGTTGTAACGCCAGAGCTGCCCGACGATTGGCAGGTCTCACCGCTCTCGGGAACCGGTTCGGGAACCATCACCGTAACCGCCACCGCAAACAACACCTCCACTCCACGCAACGGATCGCTGTCCATCTCTATCGGTGGGCTTTCGATCCAAGTCCCCTGCGATCAAGATGGCATACCTGAAAGAGACACCTTCCACCTGATACTAAACGACGTTTCTCACGATCAAGGGATTGTCAGAGTCATGACAAGAGACGGAGAACCAGTGCAGGACTATTTAGAAATTAATGGTGTGGCAGGAGGGAAAGACCTTCCAGAAACACCTTGGTCAATACTGATGCTTCCCGGGAATACTGACGGCCAGACCTCTGTGGGGGGAGCCGTAGATAGTGCGAGAATTTTGTCGGTGAATAAGGATTACACAGGTTCGTATAAGGGAGAGATTGCCGATTACACTTGGGATAACTTCTGAAAAACAAAATGATATGGCTATTTATATAGGTGACAAAAATATTACTGAGGTAGCGGCTGGTAACGCTTTGGAATCTGCAAAGCAGTATGCCGATCAAGGCGACGCTTCGACTTTGACGCAGGCCAAAACATACACCAATGACCGAGAAGATAGTATCCGGACAGATTATACTGAGGCCGATGCCACAACGCTGCAAAGTGCCCAAGAGTATGCCGACAACCACAAGGTGGATAAAACCGATATTGGCGTTGCCGGCGGTGTGGCTGAGCTGGATGACAACGGATTAATTCTCTCCTCTCAGCTCCCATCCTATGTGGATGATGTCTTGGAGTACGACTCTCTAAGTAGCTTCCCGGCCTCTGGCGAAGCTGGGAAAATCTATGTAGCCAAAGACAGCAACCTCACCTATCGGTGGAGTGGATCGGGCTACGTGGAGATTTCGCCCTCCTTAGCTTTGGGAGAGACCTCCTCAACAGCCTACCGGGGAGATCGAGGCAAAACAGCCTATGACCACTCGCAGATCAAAAGCGGAAACCCCCACGGAACCACATTCGCCAGTCTGCCGGACAAACCCAATGCCCTGCCCGCAAACGGTGGAAATGCCGACTCCTTCACAGACCAGGCCGGAACCGGTAACAAAAAGATCTGGACCGGAACTGAAGATGAACTCGCCCTAATCTCGTCTCGAGACGCAAATACCATCTATTTGGTCTTCAAAAACGAGTCGGATTTTCTGTCGGTATCCCCCAATACCCTCTCCTTCTCTGGAATGCCGGAGGATCGCAGCATTCAGATCAAATGCAACCCTTCGCTCCAATGGAGTATCGTTGGTCTGCCCGAGGGGTGGACTGCCACCCCGACCTCTGGGGTCGGTCCCGCCACGGTAACCATACACGCAACAAAATCAGAGACAGCTTCTGAGGGATCAATCTCCGTCAGCGGTGGAGGCATGACCGCATCAGTGAACTACACACAAGCCGCATTCCAACGTCAAACCGTTTACTTGGTATTGGTGAAATCACAAAACGGATGTAACGTCATACTCTCCTTTAATCGGGATTCCGTTGATCGTCCTGTAGAGGCGGCATCAAATGTCAGCTTCTTGTACGACTCTGCCACCCACACCTCTGCATACCAATACACAATCGAAAAGGGGAAAGACCGATGGGAAAACAGCTCCACAGACTACATCGAACAGGGCACACCCTACCCGGAAAATGCTTCCATCTGGTTTGAGGGCGAAAATCCCCAGGATGAGCTTTACACCTATGAAATCGGAGATACACTGACACAACAATGATCATCATCGGAACCAATAATATCGCCGCTGCATACGTAGGTGCAACGGCTGTCGAAAAGGCATACGTCGGCAACAACCAGATCTACCCCAATACCTCGCTGACTCTGTCTGCCTCTGAGCTGTCATTTGCCGCTGCGGGGCAAAGCCTGACATTGGATATTGTTGTGGATGAAAATAAGCCCTGGACCATCACAGCTCCCAACGATTGGCAGGTATCACCGCTCTCGGGCACCGGCCCGGCTTCCATAACCGTAACCGCTGCAAACAACACCTCCGCAAACAGACGGTCCGGGACCCTCATGGTATCCAGTGAACAAGACGCTGCATCATGCACCCTCACCCAAGAGGCGGGAGTCAAAGTTTTTTCGGAGGTTACCATATCTGCGTTTAGTTACCCAGACATATCGGCGAAGGGAGGGTCTGTCGCCCCGAAGCTGAACTATACGCAGGCCTGGACCTGGAACGAGGTCGCAGGAAGTGGAGGTAACATAACCACTGGAGCCACAGTAGTGTACACTGGCGACAATGTGGATACGGAAGGAAACGTAACAGCTCCATCGAAAGAAACCACAATATCCAATCGAACTCAAATCACCTCCACTTCAGTAACTGTTACCCTGAATGGAAAATCCGCAGCTGCCCAAGCGGACGTTTATCAAGCAGGTAATTATGTAACCAAACTTTCAATTATACCATTTACTCTGGCTTATCAGACTATTAATGCCGGAGCAACCTCAGCCTCTCCAACCTTAAATGGAGGTGCTTATCAGTTTACTTACTCAAGTGGGGCAACTGGAATTTCTGCTCCGTCAGATACCTATGGTATATTAGGGGTACAAATCACGTGGTCGTTAGGATCAATCCAAAATGGATTTACTGCTGTTGATGCAAAGACAGGCGTTTTGACTGCTACTAACCGAGGAACAGAGATTGGTAATGCACGAATCTCAGGGGAAGTGACTCGTAAAATTGATGCAACTTGGTATCCTACAAGTATATATAATGCTGAAGGAAATCAATCTGCTACTATAAGTGTGTCTGCTACATGTACTCAGGCTTTGAATAAGGTAGTTAATATCCAATTTGAACCGGCCGCAGGATCAAGTAGTACGACTGAATATCCAGCTGGGGACATACCTGCTTCAGGAGGAACCAAAATTCCTAATAAAAGTTCGCAAACCAAATCAACTTATTCGTCTGGGGCAACAGAAATAAACACAGACGGAAGAGTAGCACATAGAACGTGGTCTATGCCTAATGCTACTGGATTTTCGCTCAATGCGGAGACTGGAACTATTACCGCATCCTCTCGTGGAATTACGATTGGTAGTCGCAGAAGTTGTAATCCTTCCTGTGTTTTAGATGTTACCTTTACTAACCCTGAATCCGTTGGTGGTGATACTGTTAGGGATGTACTTACTGAATCTTTTACAGTTTACCAAGAAGCCAACTATATTGAGTCATTAAAGATCGGTGGTAGTAACTTGTCAACCTACATTACCCCAGGTGGTTCTTTTAGTGCGGGTGAAAATGCGCATTTCTATACGGGATGGGCAACAGTTTCTTCTGGGGAAGATTTTTCTGTTACTACGTGGGTGACAGGTGATTGGATCGTATCACAAAATTATTTTAGCAAATCTTTATCTGAAACCGGAGTTTTAAAAATAACGGCTGAATCACGAGGAACAACCGCAGGTGCTGAAAGAGATGCAGCACTAACGTGGACTTTGACGTCACCTTCAACTGATAATAAAACACTCTCTGTAACTATTAATTTAACACAAGCAGCCAATGGTGTAATAAGTTATGGTATTCCTACTGGAAGAACACTGTCTGTTTCCGACATCCCCGCAGCTGGAGGTACTATCTCAAATGGAACTCTCGGAGGCACGATAACTCAGACCAGAACTTTTAGTTCAGGATCTTCTGATACGATTACTACTCCGACAGTAACAAGTTCAAATTATTCTGCAAGTGTTTCCAGTGGATCATTGGGTTTTACGGTAGCACCTAGAACTAAAAAAGGGACTTTAACTTATTTTTATGTTTGCAATGGTCAAACCGGATCTGTTAGTGCAGATGTATATCAACAACAAAATACCGTTATTTCAATTTCAATCATTGAATCGGGTACTAATGATCATGCTGTTGTTTCAATTCCTGCGGCCGGAGGTAATTATGGATATGTGGTTAGCCCTAAATTTACATCTGGGGGATCTGGTGGAGCAGTAAATTTCCCTGCATCTGTATTCTCATGGAATTTCAATCAATCTTGGGGAACTTGGAAACCTAATACAGCTTCCTCTGTCCCTTATTATGGTCAAGTTACCTACGAATCAAGAGGAACTACAACGAGTTCAGACAGAACGGGATCTTTGTCATGCACTATTAATGGGCCTATTAATGGGGTAGCAGTAAACAAAACTACATCACTAACTATAACTCAGGCTGCAAATACCCTCACCTGGAATACACCAACCATCTCCCGTACTACCCCTGTAACCATAGCAGCAACCGGCGGGACTGATAATGTGGCAACTGGATTGACCTATTCTCAGACTGGACAATACTCAAGTGGATCGTCGGCCTCGGCCTCCTCGGGCGGAAACTTGTCATACTCCGTAATAACTGCTATAACCGGATTTAGCCTGTCCGGTTCTACTGTTACTGCAACGAATAACATGTCCTCTTCCGCAAGAAATGGGTTTGTGGTTAGGATTACGTTGACGTTGAATGGCGAGACCGCTACAAAGGACATTACCTATAACCAGGCAGCAGGATACTTCACATATGCTAATCCGGTTATTAATGCGACCTATCCGATGATTCCCGCATCGGGTGGAACAGTCACCCCCACCGTATCGTATTCTCAAACCTACGGTTGGAATGGTGCGACCTCGGGGGCTGGTACGGATACGACCGGTGGAAGTATTAGTTATGCAGGGAGCTCGGTGAATACCTCCAATGGTTCAGTAACTGCTGGATCTAAAGGTGCTGTCGCATCCGGCGTCACTGATGTAACAACTGCTACAATTACCGTTACCATGCACGGTAAGAGCAGCAATAAGCAGGTCAAAGTTCAGCAGGCAGCTAACTCCATTGAACGGTATAACTATGGAAATTATACCGCCAGCCTGTCGTTAAACAACACTGCAGCTTTGGCAGCTGGAGCGACTACGCGTACTGTAACGTGGGGCTATATTCGAAGATCCAAAACTCCGGTTTACTCTTCCGGTAATTCAGGGTCAGCCTCGACGGAAACGTGGAGCGGAACCGCATATTTAACCGTATCGGTGAATTCAGGCACCTCTTATTGTAGCGTGAATCCGGCAAGTTACACCAATTCCAGCTCTACAACCTCCTCCACTTTAACTAAGACGACGTATGGGACTACCGTCATCTCTGCGCAAACCTATACGCTTCAGGTTCGACAAGGTTCCGCTTCAGGCACTGTGGTAGCCTCAACATCAGTTACATCTAACGCAAACGCGGTTACCAATTCGAATTACAATCCGCGCATCACCACGTATGGAACGCCCACTGTAAGTATTGGTTCAGGTATGACAGCTGCAGGAGGTTCAGCTACGGTGTCCCATTCGGTATCGAATACGCAAACATATAATGCCTTATATACCTCTGGGGCCACAGGTCCTAATCAAACCAGATCGGTCGCTGGCACCACTACGATTTCTATCACCTCAAATGGGAATAGTGCATTCAGTCTATCTGGGAATACGCTCTCTCATAGAGATATGGCAACCACTTTGGCAACAGACTCCGTGACCATCACAGCCAAAAACTCGGGTGATACATCCAAAACTAAAACAGCAAGCACGTCCATCACAAACTCGCGTAAGGCGACAAGCAGTTCCGGTGGAGTAACAACTTATGAAAACGTCATAGCCGGTACTATTACCAACACAACCATTCCGGCTTCCGGAGGTTCGGCCACCGCTACTGCCGGCAATGGTTCTCAAAGTTGGAATAAAACAGCTGTTATAACAACATATACGTATGACTCCGGAGATACGAAGCAAGAAACAACGACAGCTGCCTCTTCTGGAAAAAACGCCATAGCGCCAAGTGTATCATCCATTACGGCTACAGCCTCTTTGAAAGGTCGAACGATTTCAGGACAAACCACTGTGAAATCTCAAACCGTAACCTGGAGCGGATCAGGAAGCAAATCAGCTTCAGGAAGCATGTATATATACCAGGCCGCTAACTCATTAGAGAAGTACTATAATTTTACAATAGGCTCTTTCGGGTATAATGAGATTCCAGCTTCTGGTGGATCTGACACCCCTATGTGCGATGTGTTATACACCGCCAAATACACCTCAGGCGACTATGACGAACATGGTATCCCTTCAGGATATTCCATCTCCTACTCCATCTCTGGATCAGGTTTTTCAATTAACGCCTCTTCTGGAGTCGTAACGGCCCAAGCTAATACAACTACAAATACCCGCAGTGCAACTGTAACCGCTACGGTAAAAAATAGCTCAGGCACATCTATCACATCTGCTACCACCAAAATCACCCAGGCTGCAAAACCAGGACCCGTGGATATTTACATTACCACCTCGTTTAATTACGCCACCTCACAGATCCAAATCAATTTCAGCTCCGCTCCCCAAGACACCTTCTTCATCAAATTCATGGGATATGATCAATTTGGAGGCATCTGGGAATATACTACCGGTATTGTTCCCAGCTCATCAACCTCTTTTCTATTCTCCCCTCCGGGATATTCTATAACTGATCAATTTAGTATTGAAGGGATTGGTTCAAGTGAATATACAATCTCACCATCATCTCCTTACGAAACCTCTAACGCTCGGTACTATTGGTCAAGTGGAATGATAACTATGGTATAACCTAAACAGATAACCTTATGACAAAAGAGAATCTTTGGCAAGTCATCGTCGGGATGGTGGTGGCTGCCCTTAGCACTGTAACGCTCAATATGGGTGTTTTTGCGCTGATCCCACTGCTGATCGTAGCGATCGCCTGGGGAGGTATCAAGCAAAGCACCGGGAAAGAGTACAAAAACGCTAAAGGCGAATACGAAAAACCGAAGTTTTGGAAAGATTTTGTACCGGTAGTCGCTGGAGGAATCGTTATGTGGCTGATTTCAATTTTGTAGAAAGTATGGTCGGGATTCCCGACCTACTTTTAACATACTTACCCAACATGTATGGACTGGACAACTATTATTATAACCATTCTCACGCTGCTCATCAGTAATGGCGGATTGGTCACGTTGGTCACGCTGCGCGAAAAGAAAAACGCCGCCTTCCTGGATAATATCAGCAAGCTGATCGACCAGTGGCAAGAGGTGGCCAATGACCGAAAACTGCGGGCCGATGAGCTGAAATCTGACCTCGACCGCAAAGATGCAAAAATCGACTCCCTCTATGCCGAAATCGCTAAACTGCGTGGCGAGTTGGATCACACCCGAACCTCCGAAGCGGTGGCAAGAATGCTGAAATGCGAAAATACAGCATGTCTCGACAGAAAACCTCCTTTTGGAAGTGTTGAAATTAAGATCGCTAAAACTGTTGACAAATGAAATATTTTACCATCCACGAATTGACACAATCAGACACAGCACATCAAAAGGGCATTGATAACACTCCCCCGCCTGCTATTAAAGTTAAACTGACATCGCTGATCAATAACCTGCTCGATCCGATCCGCGAGGCATGGGGTAGCCCCATCGCTGTGAACAGCGGGTACCGATGCCCGGTATTGAATAAAGCAGTTGGAGGGGTTCCCACCAGCCAACATCAAAAGGGAGAAGCGGCCGATATTACCGTGGGATCCCCTGAACTGAATCGACAACTATTCGATTTGATTGCTAAAGGTGATTTCGACTTTGACCAACTGATCGACGAAAGCAATTACAGTTGGGTGCATATCTCCTATTCGGCCGGTAAGAATAGACATGCAATCCTACACCTATGAAAAATGTGATAATTTTCTCAGCTGTTATTTTGGGAGCATTCCTATTAGGTAGGGCCACCAAACCTGTCCAAACGGTTAATGTGATGTATCACGACACTCTGCCTCCGATCGTCCGCATCGATACAGTTCGGGATACGTTGTTAGTACCTAAATATGTCCATGTAGAGCATTTCGACACCATACGGGACACTGTGGATGGAAATCCAATCTGTCTGCCTGTGCCGATCAGCAGCTACCTGTTCACCGATGATTCGACATATCGCATTAACATGGAAGGGTACAACGTCAAAGCCCGCAGCATCGAGGTCTATCCCCGCACCGTCACGCAAACCATCATCGAACAGATCGAGGTTCCCAGAAAACCCAAACGTTGGGGAATTGGAGTAAGTGCCGGTGGGGCATTAACGCCCCAAGGGGTACAGCCCTATATTGGAGTCGGAGTGCAGTATAACTTGATTCTTTGGTAAATTACGGTTATCTTTCAACAAAGATTTCTGGATAGAATTAAACAATTTGAATTCACTCTCAAAGCCTCTTTTGTTTATCCATTGTTTATACAAACACTCAAATATAGAAACGTAACAAACTAATTATCAGAACAAAATACAAAATCAATTTAGCGTTTCCTAAACTTTAAATGCAGGTTCGAGTCCTGCTAGAACCACAAGCGTAAAACGCGCTAAATCATTGAGGATTTGCATTATTGCAAATCCTTTTTTTGTACTCAAAACATCTACACTAGTAACTGTTACGTGGATAGAGACAAAAGACATACAGTGCTTTTGAAATGAATCATCCACACTAAACATTAAAACAGTCAATCTTCTATACGCCCAGTATCAAAATAGATTTAACAATTCTTTTGGGACATGTAGAGGTAACTTTAAATTACTTCTACCTCAAAATATAGATAAAACCGCTACGTTCCGCAAAATACCCATCGTTATTTTAGACTGATTACCTCACGAACAAAATAGACTCCACTATATTCTGCTGCAAATCCATCATCCCATTTCCCATTATATTCAAGTTTAAGTGTAGCCTCTACCGGCTTACCATTTTTGACTCCACCAGTGAGTTCGTCGTACATTGCGTTTAAAGTTCCCGTCTTATCCACGAGCCAAAACTCCTCGTCACTATTTGCAGGCTGAAAAGAGCGTACTTCATGGCCAATCCGAACAGTCCCACTCATGGTATAAAGAATATCCGACGACGGATCAAAAACCCTCTGCGCAGTAAATTCTATACTGTTCTCATCAAACAATGGCGCATCTTGTCCAATTTCAACAAACACAGCCTTATCAGGATGATTTTCGTGTATTTCAAAATATCTACTGCCGCTATTCCCAACACCCCATCCATTGCACGTCGCCGGAACAGGTTCAGTCTGCATCTGTTTATTGATCTCAACTCCATACTGACCATCGGGAACCATAACATAACGCCGCACTCCTGGACGCCCTGATGCCACCTCTTTAAACGTACATGTTTGCTGTTTATCCCAACCATCCGTTGATTCTAAAGCAAGAATAACATCATCTATATTCTGATTTTTCAAATCAAAAATTTGAATTAACATTTTTGGAGTGAGATCTTTATCTCTCACCATCACGATTCCAGGCAAAGAGGGATCTGCTAACAATCTAATATGATCATTCTTTTGCACATTCAGTTTGAGTCCCGCACCACATAGCTCCGTCCATTCAAACCCTTCATAAGCAGGACGGGAGGCAATCTGATCGGCAACAGTTTCAGGCGCATTAACTCGAACAAAAGAGATTGACCGGCCCCCATTCTGCTGCACAGTTAAGGTGTCATTGATCAAATTCACTATCATCAATGTGTCAGAAAACGGAATGGATTGGCCGTTTCCAATACTTTCGCCATTAATTATAAGTTGATTATCGGATTGTTTCCAATCATGATATTGCAACGTTGACATTCCAATAGATTGAGCTGTTCCATCAGAATTTAGACATACCCCTTGCTGATAAAACGTCTTTTGAAGTAAAATCTCCATCCAACAGCCTGCCAAATTAAGCTGATTCTGCTCCGCGCAAGCACACATCCCAATTGTCAGCAACAAAACGCTCTTTTTCATCCTGCATCTATTTTATTAATCCAATCTTCTCAAAATTAGAAAGATTTATTCGAAAGTATCCTTGCTACACAGAATTTTCACAATAACACCACGCAACCAGCTCCGATTCGACAGAGCTGATTTCAACATAAATCACAAACATAAAATCGCACACGTGATCCAACCAGAAGTACACTGTTTAGTAAAGTAAATGATCAGAATTTCAATACATTTTGTATATAAATAAAAAAAGGGGACGCACTTGCATCCCCTACAGCATATTATTCATCGTATTCTACCAGGCTGGAATACCGGTTACAACAAAGTCATATTCATAATCACCTGATCCTTCAACAACAATTTCATCTAAGGCCACATAACTTTCTGGTCTAAGAACAATTGGTGCAACCTCTGATTCAGAGCCAAATGCTAATTGAATCCATGCTGTTGTATTGTAATCCGGGGTAGTACTACCCCACTGATATACATCTACATTATGCAAACATACTGTCAGAATATTAATACCATATTGTTCAGCTTCCGGGCAATTGAAACGAACCGTCTGAGCATCAACAGTAAAATTCAGATGCAAAGTAACAACTTCCGTAGCATTCTCAGTTGTTGCCATATTAGCATTTTCAGTTGTTGCTGCATGGACAAAATAACCACCCAATAGCATCATCGATGCAAACAAGAATAAAAACTTTTTCATAATACAAATTTTAAATGGTTAATAATACAATGTAAAATTACAACAATACAATTAAATATACAAATTAACTCATAAAAATAAAAGTTCTTTTTATTATACATTTGACTATATATTAAAATATTTTAAAATTGATTTATACAAATCAACCGAGAAGACCCTTCACAATAACATATCATCCACGCACACCAACAACAGTCATTTCTCACACACCCACACACTCACACAAAAAATAGCCCGGAAAATATTGACGACAAAGTGATAACCGATTCAAAAAAATTGGAAAGAAAATTGCAACGTAAAAACCATACGCATTCAACGCAACAAAACCGACTGATTTATTTTATTTCATTGCCATGACCACACATACTATGAAAAAACGAACCATTTATATCACTGCAGGTAGTATCATACTCTTACTGCTTGCTGGCATCATCAGCAAACAAATCATTGAAAATCGGATTGAACAAGCCTTAGTACGAGAGGTTGACCAACGTACTGCCGGTCTGTATCATCTGCAAGTTGAGCGTACAACGCTTGGTCTCATCAAACGATCCGTTACACTGGAAAAGATATGTTTAATAGCTGACACGACAAGATTGATCTCACAAGGAGAAAGCCACTTCATTTCACAAATAAACATTGCACAATTAACAGCGACAAAGATCGATTGGCACAAAAACTCTTCGGACCTAATGCTATCGTGTGATCAGTTCACGCTGCGAGATCCGATCATCCATATTTTTAGGAATGGGAAGGTTACTAAAATGCCTGACAGCCAAAATACAAATCCCGTTCATGAGATAAATCCTAACGGAATTGGATCAGAAACAGAACACACAAACAATACAACCACGTCAAGTCAACAGTTGATCAATAAAAATCCCCGTAGCAACTCGCAGACAAACATTCCTTCACAAATTGGCCTCTCTCGACAAACTTTTACACCAGCCAATGAAAGGGTCAAAATCGGGAACTTTATTCTAAATAATGGCGCTTTTTACGAATACGAAACCGATGGAGAGAAGTCCAACCTTCATATAACCAATGGCATTAGTTTCGAAACAGGAACTATTGCTATCGATCTTACCTCAGACACTGCCAACACACATCTGAGCAGACGAAATCTGACAGCAAATATTGTCGGAATTCAGTACACGTTTCAAAATAAAGAGAATCAGCTTCGTCTCGACACCCTTTACATCAACACCACAAAACGCTTCATACGAACAACAGGATTACAATTGATCCCTCAACTACCACAAAGTGACTACGCGGAATTAAGCCAAAATCACAGCGACTGGACCAAAATTCAAACTTCAACCACTATATGGACTGGTATTGATTTTACAGCATTCATGAAAGAGCGTAGTATCGTCATCGATACAATCACTATTCAACATGCAGAGATCAGCAGTTACAAAAACAGACAGATAGCTCAGTCTCAACGAGAAAAACAGCTGTTAAATCAAACACTCCGCCATCTGCCGATTGCCCTTGACATCCGTTGTCTCCAATTCGGGCCACTTGACGTCGTATATCAAGAGCTAACACCAGAAGGAGTACAACCCGGAAAATTAACGGTTACCAATTTGACAGGAGAGTGCCTCGGGTTAAGCAACCGACCCGCACAAAATCAATCATTCTTGACGATCCGATCAACAGGGAAACTGATGGGACTTGCCAACCTGCAAACAACCATCAATTTTTCCTTACAGGATACCAGTGAACAATTCACGGTCAATGGACAACTGGGTTCACTCGCCATGAATCAACTCAATACACTTACAGAGCCTTTAGCCAATCTATCGATCCAAAATGGACGAATTGACACGCTGATCTTTAACATTACAGGAAACAAACACAGTTCTGCGGTCGATTTGAAACTTTTGTACAACGGTTTAGAGATTGAATTAATCAAAGATCACGATGGCCAAATCAGACAACGCAGACTACTGTCAGAAGCCATTAACGATTGGATTTTGTACTCCTCCAACCCACAATATGGTAGGACCCGAATAGGGACAGGATCTACCGACCGAGATCCCTACAAATCTCAATTCAACTATTTGTGGAAATCCCTTTGGCCGGGTTTAAAATCGATGCTTATCAAGCATCGGGATCGAGACAAAACGCACAGGCAAGAGCGTTAGTCCCCCACACGCCAGATTTTAACTCAATAGACATTTCATTACACCTAAGAACTATCTTTTAATATCTATCTAAACTGTCCCATCTTTTGATAACATACTACCAAACCAACAGCGTCCACCCATCTGTATATGAGTGGACGCCGTTATTTATTAAAAGTACAATGCTCAAACGCTCAGCTTAACGTTCTTCGGCAGGTACTTACATCTGCAACGGAGAGGGTTGAACAGTTTCAACTGGTACAACGGGTTGAAAAGCCTCGGCCGGTTCATTTGCACCGGGAGTCACCGTTGGGGTAACCACATCAGGGCGTTCGAGATAGGTATTGGAGACCAAACGACGGCCCACTTTTGAAATCAGCCACGGAGTATAGATTCCTGCCGTAATCACCGTTAACAGCGCCTGACCATATACATAGAGGCAGTCGTAACCGACTCGGCCCTGATAGCCCAATGCACTCTCCTCTCCAGCCTCAGAGACCAAACGCATATTTCCGACGATATACCGATAGATCATCACACCAGCGATCGGAATGAAAAGTCCTGCTGTCAGAACAGACAAGACAATCTGAATAAACATAAACAGCATGGTCACCGGGATCGACACTTTCAGTACAATCCGAGAGTTGCCATAAGAGAAATCGATCATCCAACGATATACAAGTGCACAATAGAGGCTGTATAACAATAAAATAGCGACCAGACAGAGTGGAGCAATAATTGCAAACCCGGCACTTCCGCTACTCATGGCTACATATAATGTAAAATAGAATATTCCCAACAAGAATATATAAGGAATGAGCAGTACAAAAGTCATAATGCAGAACAGATTCACACCCGCACCTTTAAAAGCAAACGGTTGATCACGATAAGTCGTTCCGGAAGCAAAGAAGCGAATAATTTTAGTCAGAAACCACGGATAATAAATACCCAGAGTTATGATGGTCAACAGGAAGCCCTTTACAACCAGACCAATATATTTTCCCAACTCATAGTGAGGCTGCAAAGACTCGCCTTTGAACGACAGGCCTTTTACACATTCAGTGATCAGAAAAAATCCCAATAACAAAGAGACCACAAAATAGATCAACTGCATCGTAACATACACGAGTGGAGCGTAATTGACAGGCGATTCCTCCACAGGCATCCCCGAAGCCATCATCATACGGTTCATCTCGTACATACTACCAAACCACATCGCTACCCCCATTACTGCCCACAAACAGATCAGATACCCGAGGCAAATTACCAGGAGACGTATTCCTTTCACCCGAAAATCAAAGAAACATTTCATATCGCTGTCAGATTGATTGAATATTGAAACGAATATACGACTATTTTTCGATCTATCGCAGGATAAAAATCGAAAAATTCGTACATTTGTCGTCCGAATTTAACATTGAAATCGTTATTATGAGCACGTTGGAACTGAGTGAACAGGAACAGATCCGCCGCAATTCTCTTGCCGAATTGCGAAAATTGGGCATCAATCCCTATCCCGCAGCCAAATATGAAGTAACGGCTACCACCGCACAGATCGCTGAACAATACGATGCCGAAAAGGGCAACTTCCAGGATGTGGCAGTTGCCGGTCGTATCATGAGCCGCCGCATCATGGGCAGTGCCTCATTTTTTGAGCTGCAGGACCACACCGGTAAAATCCAGGTCTATATCAAACGCGACGATGTCTGCGGTGATGATCCTGAAGCTACCCTCTACAACAAAGTGTTCAAAAAATTGCTCGATATCGGAGATATCGTCGGTGTCAAAGGTTTCGTATTCGTCACCAAGACCGGCGAGCTCTCAATCCACTGCAAAGAGTTTACGCTGTTGAGCAAGTCGCTGCGTCCGCTGCCGATCGTTAAGGAGAAAGACGGCAAGGTGTACGACGCATTCAGTGATCCCGAACTGCGTTATCGTCAACGCTACGTGGATCTGATCGTCAATCCGCAGGTGAAGGATGTCTTCATCCAGCGCAGCAAAATTATCAACACCATGCGCCAGTTCTTCAATGAACGTGGCTATTTGGAGGTTGAGACTCCCATTCTGCAACCGATTCCTGGTGGCGCATCGGCTCGCCCGTTCATCACGCACCACAACTCATTAGATATTGATCTATACCTACGTATTGCAACGGAGCTCTACCTCAAAAAATTGATCGTAGGTGGTTTTAATGGCGTATATGAATTGGGTAAGAACTTCCGCAACGAGGGTATGGACCGTACCCACAATCCGGAATTCACCTGCATGGAGATCTATGTGGCCTACAAGGATTACCGTTGGATGATGGAGTTCACCGAGCAGTTGCTCGAACGGATTTCGACCGAGGTAAACGGCACCACAGAACTGACCATCGACGGACATGCCATTTCGTTCAAAGCTCCGTTCCGCCGGCTGACCATGACTGACGCCATCCGCGAAAAAACCGGATACGACATCACCGGACAGAGCGAAGAGCAGTTGCGTGAAGCCTGCAAACGGCTGAACGTCGAGATTGACGACACGATGGGCAAAGGCAAGTTGATCGATGCCATCTTCGGCCAATACTGCGAAGGTGATCTTATCCAGCCAACCTTTATTTGCGACTACCCGATCGAGATGTCTCCGCTGTGTAAACGCCATCGTGATAATCAGGATCTGACCGAACGTTTCGAACTCTTTGTCAATGGCAAGGAGCTTTGCAATGCCTACTCTGAGCTGAACGATCCGATCGACCAATACGAACGTTTCCAGGAGCAGTTACGCCTCTCAGAGAAGGGTGACGACGAAGCGATGTTCATCGACATGGATTTTGTGCGTGCATTGGAATACGGCATGCCGACCTGCTCGGGTATGGGTATGGGTATCGACCGTCTGACCATGTTCATGACGGGCCAAACCACCATTCAAGATGTACTCTTCTTCCCGCAGATGCGTCCGGAGAAGGCTGTACAGAAGGATGATGAAGCTAAATTCGGGGCAGTAGGTGTACCGGCTGAATGGGTACCTGTTTTGCACAAAATGAGTCTGATGACCGTAGAGGCCATGCGTAAGATTGCCCCGGGAAAACTGTTCAACGACCTGTGCGGCTTCAACAAAAAGAACAAACTCGGACTAAAAAATCCGACACTGGATGAAGTACGCAGCTGGATGAACGAATAAGACAAGACACAAACGAAAAATAAAACTTCATTAGAATAAAACTATGAGAAAGAAAATTGTTGCAGGAAACTGGAAGATGAACACCACTCCGGTAGAGGGTGTTGAACTGTTCAAAGGTATTGTTGCCAAGAAAGGCGAAGTTTGCTCATGCGTAAACTTCATCGTGGCACCTCCTTTCACTCACCTGTCTGAAATCGTAAAATTGTCTCGTGGCACCGGTATTGGTGTTGGTGCACAGAACTGCGCTGCTGAAGCTAAAGGCGCATACACCGGCGAGGTATCTGCAGAGATGATCGCTTCACTGGGCGTTGAATATGTAATTTTGGGTCACAGCGAGCGTCGTCAATATTACGGCGAAACCAGTGAGACCCTGAACAAAAAAATGGCTCAGGCTTATGCCAACAACTTGACTCCGATCTACTGCGTAGGTGAAAACCTCGAAGAGCGTGAGGCTGGCAAACACTTCGATGTAGTTCGTCAGCAAGTTGAAGAGGTTGTATTCAACCTGACTCCGGAGCAGTTCAGCAAACTGATCATTGCTTACGAACCGGTATGGGCTATTGGTACCGGCAAAACCGCTACTGCAGACCAGGCACAAGAGATTCACGCATACATCCGCAAAGTATTGGCTGAGAAGTTCGGCGACGCTGCCAACGAGACCGTTATTCTGTACGGTGGTAGCTGCAAACCGGCTAACGCAGCTGAGATCTTCGCTAAAGAGGATGTTGACGGCGGTCTGATCGGCGGTGCTGCTTTGAAAGCTGATGATTTCATCGCTATCGGTAAAGGTTTTACAAAATAGTAAGCATATAGCTGGATTATAACTTTTTAGTTATAACGATATAGTTCCAACTGTATCTCATTACCAAAAGAGTTCCGGATCATTCTGGAACTCTTTTTTTGTTATTGTCTGTTATTGGCAGCTATCGATCTATATTGCCCCTTCTCTTTACCATCCGAACGTCTGCAGATTAAAAAAACTGATTCGGCAACGCAAAAACACCTCGCACCTACCTTATCTCACTGCGCATCTGTCCTCAACCATTACTACCCGGTTTATTTGCTGATACTGTCGGTGTGGGTTCTGCGACTGATATGAATAGCAGGGAATCTTGTGAGATGTTTTTTGTTATTCCGTTCGTCATTCTTTATTTCCACGTACCAACCTAACCCTACAAGCTACAATCGTATCTACTACCAAGAAAACATGACAACTATCCATACCATCAGAATTTATGCACACGAATGCACAAACATCGTTGCCACCCACATTTTAAATTTTGCTCTGTTTACTGCGTTCACCTTACAGTAATTACGATCAGAAACTTCCACAATAGCCCCTGGGTTCAGCGCACAAAAAACAGGGCTTTCAAATCAAGCATTTTCGTAATTGTATAATTTATCGTATCTTAAAGCCGTCAACCTTTAATCATTATATGGAAATCTTCATTATCCTCGGGCTGATCGTACTTAACGGAGTATTGTCCATGTCCGAGATTGCGCTGGTTTCAGCCCGCAAATCCAAGCTCGAAACCGACGCCAAAAAGGGCAGCAAATCTGCCAAAGCCGCATTGGATTTAGCCAACAACCCAGACGTATTTCTTTCGACCATTCAGATCGGCATCACCTTAGTCGGCATTCTGACCGGTATCTACTCCGGTGATGTATTGGCACAACAGTTGGCTCCAGTGATCGCAAAAATCACCCCTTTACAACCTTACAGTCTCGGAATCGCACAAACCCTGATTGTGGTGATCGTTACCTACCTTACCTTAATCATCGGGGAGTTGGTGCCCAAACGAATCGGCATGACCGCTTCCGAACGAGTTTCGCGTTTGGTTGCCCGACCGATGCGGCTATTTTCACAGATCGGGCGTCCGTTTGTATGGTTGCTGGCCCGCAGCACCAACGGTGTGATCTGCATGCTGGGGCTTGACAAAGCCGGAGAAAGCAAAGTAACCGAAGAGGAGATCAAAGCCATCATCCAGGAGGGAACTGAAGATGGTGAGGTGCAAGAGGTGGAACAGGAGTTGGTGGAACGGGTTTTCAACCTGGGTGACCGCAATATCGGCTCCATCATGACCCACCGCAGCGACCTGATTTGGTTAGATATCAACGCAAGCAATCAGCAGATCAAAGAACAGGTAGAGCATAACCTCTATAATGCCTATCCCGTTGCAGACCGCAATTTGGATCACATTGTAGGGGTCGTATATCTCAAAGACCTGTTCGGCAAACTCGACTCTCCGGAATTCAATATCAGACACGTGCTGTTACCGGCAAAATACCTCCCGGAAAAATTGAGTGTATATAACGCATTGGCTCAATTCAAATCAACCGAGGTAAAATATGGGATCGTGACAGATGAATTCGGCAGTATCGAAGGAATTGTCACATTAAAAGATATCGTTCGAGCCCTGTTGGGTAATATGCCTCAGCTCGGCGAGGAGCAGGAGATCGTTCCACGTGAAGAGGGAGGTTACTTAGTGGATGGGCAGTGCTCTTTCTATGACTTCTTGGCCTATTTTGACAAAGAGGACATCTACAACGAGCATAATTACAACACATTAAGCGGATTAATCCTGGATATACTCGAACACATACCGGTCACTGGCGAGCGGTTTGCATGGCAGGATTTCAATTTCGAGATCGTCGATATGGATGGTGCCCGTATCGATAAGGTGTTGGTTACGGTAGCAACTCCCCCGACAGAAGAGTAACCGCACCACATCAATTTCAAATACGAATACGTCAAAACAACCTGATTACTGGTTAATCAGCAAAACCCATCAATAAAAAAATCCCGGCAGTGAACCTGTCGGGATGTTTTATTGAGTTTGGTATGTTTCACTTTTTACATCCCAATATCCGGGAACTAAGCACACACTGTTTTGACGTTAGCAGAGGCAAACGCTCATGGATTATTCTTTGCCTCGAAGATAACGATCAATTCCCAGAGCAGCCTTGCGTCCTGCCCCCATAGCCAGAATAACGGTAGCTGCACCGGTTACGGTATCGCCACCGGCAAATACTCCGGGACGAGTAGTTGCACCATACTCTTCATCCGCTACCAAGCAACCCCGACGTGTGGTCTCCAAACCTGCAGTAGTCGAAGCGATCAATGGATTAGGAGAGGTTCCGAGCGCCATGATCACTACGTCGCACGGCATCTCAAACTCAGAGCCGGGGATTTCGACCGGAGAACGGCATCCCGAAGCATCGGGTTCGCCCAGCTCCATCCGGATACAACGTACACCGCGTACCCAACCCTTCTCATCTCCAATCACCTCGATCGGATTGCAAAGCATGTGGAACGCAATTCCCTCCTCTTTGGCGTGATGGACCTCTTCACGACGGGCAGGCAGCTCGGCTTCGCTACGTCGATACACAATATTGGCTTCAGCTCCGAGACGTGCAGCAGTACGAACCGCATCCATGGCCACGTTACCTCCACCTACGACAACAACTCGCTGCCCTACATAAACCGGTGTATCATAACGATCATCGTAGGCTTTCATCAGGTTGACACGGGTCAAAAATTCGTTGGCCGAGAGTACGCCATTCAGGTTCTCTCCGGGGATTCCCATAAAACGAGGCAGTCCGGCACCCGAGCCGATAAACACCGCTTCAAACCCCTCACGATCCATCAACTCATCGATCGTCACGGTACGCCCCACAATCACATCCGTTTCAATGCGTACCCCGAGGCGCCGTACATTCTCTATTTCACGGGCCACCACCCCACTCTTGGGCAGACGGAATTCGGGAATACCGTACTCCAACACGCCGCCCGCTTTGTGCAGGGCTTCAAAAATAGTTACATCGTAACCCATCTTGGCCAGATCGGAGGCACAAGCCAGACCTGCCGGACCACTTCCGACGATAGCCACTTTATGTCCATTCGGAGCAGACGACTCGACACTATCCAACTCTTCGGGATGTTCCAACGCCCAGTCTCCGACAAAACGTTCCAACTTACCGATAGCGACCGGTTCTCCTTTCACGCCCAACACGCAAGAGCCCTCGCACTGCGTCTCCTGTGGGCACACCCGTCCACAAACTGACGGCAGCGAACTATCTTCAGCAATAACAGCGGCAGCGGCAGCCAGATCTCCCGCAGCAAGCTCTGCAATAAATTCTGGGATCTGCACCGAGACCGGGCAATGCTCCACGCAACGCGGTTTGCGGCAATGCAGACAACGCGAAGCCTCCAACTGCGCCTCTTCAAGGGTGTAACCCTGACACACCTCTTCAAAATTGGTAACCCTTACTTTCGGGTCCTGTTCCCGCACGGGGACACGTCCTATCTTGTTTGCCATCTCTTTCCCGATTATTTGTCCAAACCAATGTTGCAAACGTGCCCGGCAGCACGCTCCTCCGCCATGTGAGCTTTCCGGCTTTCAATGGTACGATACATTCCCTGACGTCGCATCGCCTCATCGAAATCGACCTGATGACCGTCGAATTCGGGACCATCCACACAGGTAAAACGGGTTTTACCGCCCACCGTCACCCGACAAGCACCACACATACCGGTTCCATCTACCATCAGCGTATTGAGGCTGACAATGGTTTTAATACCATATTTCAGCGTGGTCAGTGCAACGAACTTCATCATGATCATAGGACCGATTGCAATCACCTCATCGTACTGTTTGCCCTGATTGTCGATCAAATCGCACAACAAGGCGGTCACCATACCTTTGAAACCAGCGCTACCGTCATCGGTTGCAATATAGACGTTGCCGGCAACAGCCTTCATCTGCTCCACAAAAATTAGTGTATCACGATTCTTGGCTCCAATAATCACGTCGGCTTTTACGCCATGCTCATTCAGCCATTTGACCTGCGGATAGACCGGAGCGGTCCCCACGCCACCAGCAACAAACAGAATCCGTTTTTCGCGCAACTGCTCGATGGGTTCGTGCACAAATTCTGAGGGCTGGCCAAGAGGTCCCGCAAAATCGGCAATCGATTCGCCGGGATTCATCTCACACAGTTTGCTTGTGGAATAACCTACCGTCTGAATCACAATGGTAACAGAGCCTCGATCTGTATCATAGTCGGCGATGGTCAACGGAACGCGTTCGCCCTCTTCGTCGAGGCGCAGGATGATGAATTGTCCGGGTTTGGCCGCATGGGCTACACGCGGAGCTTCAATCTCCATCTGGTAAATATTCGGAGCCAATAGCTCCTTACCGAGTATCTTAAACATATCGTACGATTAATGTTCTTATTTCATTCTTGTCCTTGCACACGGCAAGAGACATTTTATTCATTCACAGTCTTATTACACATTTTTACCGTTAGGTGATCATGTCCCTTACAGCCCATTTCACATCACGGACTTGGGAACATTGTGAGGCTTATGGGCTCTTTCGGATCGCCACTCGCTGCGTCTGTCCAACACTGTACTTCTCAGGATCTTCTTTGTCCTTTCGTGTACACGCTCACTCCTCTGAAACACTGCACGCTGCACGGTATCCTCCTTTTATTCGCCTCGCCTCATAAGACGCAGCCAGGGGGGCACACTAAAGTATATTGCCTGTCAAGCGAAGTTCCCGCATCGGGCGTGAAGGGTCGTTCAACAGAATCACCGTCGTTCCCATAAAACGCCCCGGTTGTGCCCCCGCAGAACGCAACGTCCCGGTAAAGGTAACCGACGCTCCGGGCGCAATAGTGGTCCCGGCTTTCAAGGTAATGCTCATATATTTGTCAGGATTGACCTGACGAATAATCAGCGGAGATTTCCCCACGTTGGTCACCGTAAAGTTTTTGGACCGCTCCTCACCTGCTTTCATATCGCCGAAATGGTAATATTGAGCGGTAAATTGTGCTTTGGCCGCCTGAGCCAACTCCTGCTGAGAAAGCCCGGAGAAATCCTCAACGGCAATACCCGACACCGTAAACCGAACCGGTCTCTTTTGACCGTTCACCGTCAGATAAAACGTTTGGTTGACCCGGCCCCACACATCCGCATTGCGCAGATCGAACGACAGGGTCATCACCCCGCCTGTAGCCGGTTCCAACATCGAGGTAGAGAGAGAGACACTGAATCCCGGAACACGTGGATTCTCATAAATTACGCCGATCGTGATCGGTTTATCGGACGCATTAAAATACTCCAACGTACCAGCCTTGGCATCTCCACGAGGCACATAGCCGATTCCGACCGTTTTGCGGGTCACTCGCAATCCTTCGCCCAAATCAACAGGATAGGTCTCCTGCGGTGAACGTTCAGCTGCAATCACATTGCCTGTGACGATCAGTTTATTCTGGTTGCGACGATCGTTGCTAACAACCGTCACCTCACGACGAAACTTACCGGGACGATACAACGGATCGTAGGTAATCTCGACATACCCTTTGCGACCGGGCAGGATCGGTTGACGGGTAAAGGTCGGCGTAGTGCACCCGCAAGAGGTGACCACCTTCTCAATCACGAAAGGGTTGGAGCCGGTATTGGTAAATTCGAAACGGTGCGACACCTTGCCCCCTTTTTCGTGGATTTCACCGAAATTCCACTGCTCCTGCGCGAATTTCATCGTCGAAGTTTGCTGCGCCAACGCCCATGATCCAGTCACAAGCGCCATGATCAACAGAACCAACCTTTTCATCGTCCTACGCCTTAATTTTTACATCCAATTCCACAACTCCTCTTCCCCTACTCCGTCATCCAACCTTTCCGGCTGCATTCAGTGTTTTTCAGCCCATTTACACCTTATTCAGCTTCGTATCGATATTTTCCACACGCACATAATGTCTAAAAAGGTTCTCAAAAACACCTCTCTGCGAGCCTGTTTTGTCATTCCAGACGATTCATCGCAGACCAGGAAAGAAAGTTTTGGTCTTCATATTACAAAACCACAAAGCTCCCGAAAAAATAGCAGGTGGCTACAATTCGAACCCGCAACGACGGAACATCGCCTTATCGGTGTCAATATCAGATCCTGCCGTGGTCAGCAGATCGCCCACAATCGAAGCGCTGACTCCACAATAGAGTGCCTTCTCTTCAATATGTTTGATCATATTGCGTCCTCCAGCCAACCGAATATTGGCCGTGGGGTTGATAATACGCATCATGGCCATCGCTACCAACACTTCGGTATCTTCCAACGGCTTCACATCGGCCAAAGGGGTCCCCGGAATCGGATTCAGTACATTGATCGGAATCGAATCGACACCGATCTTCTGGAGGGTCACCGCCAACTCAATGCGCTGTTCAGCACTCTCGCCCATACCGATGATACCTCCCGAACAGATACTCAAACCGGCCTCTTTGGCCCAGGCAATGGTCTGCATCTTCTCTTCGGGCGTGTGAGTCGTACACAACTTCACAAAATAGGAGGGCGCTGTCTCCATGTTGCAATGGTAACGCTCTACGCCACTCTCGCGCAATTGAATCAGCTGCTCTTTGGTCAATAGGCCCAATGAGGCGCACAGATGAATCGGAGTATGCTGTTTGATGTGACGATAGATCGAACAGATACGATCCGTATCGGCCGCACTCAAGGTCCGTCCACTGGTCACCAACGAGAAGCGCTCCACCCCTTTCGAAGCATTGTGCAGCGCCTCTTTGAGTGCAGCCTCCTCGCTCACCAACGGATAAACCTCAATATTGGTTTTGTGAAATTTCGATTGCGCACACCACTTACAGTTTTCGCTGCAACGGCCACTGCGCGCATTCATGATCGAACAGGTTTCGAACTTCTTGCCTTGATAACGGGTACGCAGTCGGTGCGCCAGTTCATATAACTCTTCGGCAGGTGTGGAGTGCATCAGCTCCACGGCCTCATCATATCCAAGCCGATAACCTGCCGCAATTTTCTCTTCAAGCGTAACGATATCCATAAAAAAGTTGTACTATGCAGACAAAGATACTACTTTTGAACTGATATTCGACGTTAAACCCGAAGCACATGCAAAGCAAAAAAGTATATTTTGTCAGCGGCATCGACACCGATGCCGGGAAAAGTGTCGTTACCGGGCTGTTGGCCCGTGACATGAACGCCCGCAACGAACGGACCATCACACAAAAATTCATCCAAACCGGCAATACAGGAATTTCAGAAGACATTGAGTTGCACCGGCGCATCATGGGGATTCCGCTGCAGGAGGTGGATATTGACGGCACCACCTGCCCGATTATCTTCACCTACCCTTCATCACCCCAACTCGCGGCTGAAATCGACCACCGGGAGATAGACCTCTCCTTGGTCGAGAAAAGCACGGCCAAACTGCTCGAAAGCTACGATACAGTCCTACTAGAGGGGGCGGGAGGATTGTTTGTACCACTGACCGACACCTACTCGACCATCGACTACATTGCGGATCATCATCTTCCGCTGATTTTGGTTACCTCTCCCCGGTTGGGCAGTATCAACCATACGGTGTTGAGTCTTGAGGCCTGCTTCAGCCGTCACATCGAAGTGGCCAAATTGGTCTATAACCTCTACCCGCTGACCAGCAAAGAGATTACCGACGACACCCGCCGCTACCTCAAACAATATCTCCAGCGCCACTCCCCGAACACCGAATTCATCGAGATTCCGCTGCAGGAGAAAAAGTGGTGATAGCCCCACGGCCACCTCGCCCAAATACAGACATTCAGATACAAATAGTTAGGCTCGGTATCACAGAGGCTCAGAGGCTCAGAGACACAGGAACACAAGGGCAAAGAGTCACCAGATCCCGAAAGCCGGAAATTAGGGGAGCATAAGATCACGGAGCCATGAAGACATGGAGTACAGGCTCACAAGGTTCGCACGGACATCCGGCCCCACAGAGAAACGAACATTCGTCCGCACGCCACCGGGATAGTAGCACTAAGGGTTAGCAATTGCGCAGAGTCTGCACTGAAAAGGTAAGCTCAAACAAAGCGATGGTCAAATGCAGCCAACACGGATGCAGTCAACATGACACATGATTCTGGCTCCGCATCTGTAATCTCCGCAAGTAGATTCCTATTGCGCCATAAATCGCAGTTCATAACTAAAAACGTCAACTGCCCCACCCAACGGGGATGACAGTTGACGTTTTTATTATGCGTAGCCATTTCTTTCAGCAACGTGCTTCACCAATTCCGAACGACTGATTCACGTACAACAAATCAGCCCCGATTTCCAATCGTATTTTTGACAAGTAACACAACTTTACTAAACCCTGTCGTCAAAACTCAGGAGAATTTTCGCAACTGCAAGTCCCGTATAGCTCTATTTGCAGATTTAATCATAAAAAAATTGCAAAAACGAAACCACATAAACTCCCACACAGATCAACTGTATTCCAACACCTTATCAAGAAAAAGTCAATCTGAGCCTCGATTTTCATGAAAATTTTTACGATTATTTTTCGAAAAACTTTTGCAGAATCGAGATTTTGCTTTATATTTGCACTCGCAAAACAAAAGGAACATTCCTCAATAGCTCAGTTGGTTAGAGCACCTGACTGTTAATCAGGGGGTCCAAGGTTCAAGTCCTTGTTGAGGAGCCCGAAAATAAGAGGTTACGATACAAGTCGTAACCTTTTTTTCGTTTAGGGATTTGCAAGAATCTCCCCCTCCTTAATCCGACCAAACCACACCACAAACAATCTATTGGGATATTTCCAACTGCGAGAGATCGATCTGCTTGACAGGAGACGAATGTACCGTTTTACGAGCGGCATGTCCCCTCAAACAGATTTTACCCATATTACTTGAGGCCTCAACCGTCACCTTATTCACATCAATATCGGCCGCAAACTGAACCACACCCTTGGTCTGAATTTGCAAATCTCCAGCCGTACAAATCGAGATATCAGAACAGTTTCCAGCTCCAGCGATAGCTATATCGACATCCTCTTGGGCCTTTATATTCAATCCAGATATCTGGGCTGCACCGGCTTGCTCGTAACTCAACGTTTGTACCTTCAGGGATACATTCTCAATGTCACCCACTCCCACAATATTGATATCGCAATGGTTGGCGGTAAGCGTATCTTTCGCCGTAATTTTGCAAGCCCCTCCGAACACCCGGAATTTATCCAATGACGACAGGGTCACATAAGCATAAGCCATTACCGGACCCTCAATATTGGGGCTACCGTCTTTATTTTCGACATTTAAATAAACCGTTGTCCCATCCAGTTCGCAGGTCACGTTGTATTTTTCCGTCAGTGTGGAATCGTATTCCAGTTTAACTCCAGTTTGGTCTCCTTGAGTGATGACGATATCCCAACGCCCCGTCACGTCGATTCCTCGGATCTCTTCCCCGGTCAACAAAGATTGTTGATTCATCTGTTGAGCAAACAGGACCCCGATCCCTGCCCAACATACCATTGCAAATGACACAAGTCTTTTCATAATAGATCTATTAAATGGTTTTGTATGACATACACTACAAATATCCATGCCAAACAATCAAATACTTGATTTACAAATATTTGATTAATATATATTAGAGTCAAAATGTCTATTTCTTGGACACTCTCGTATGTTTTTTTGACAATCACATTGTGCACGCCTATCCTAAGTCAATTTCAACCATTCCCTGCCTCGCGCTATAAAGTGCACAAAAACCTTCGACAACAGACCTGCCAGCCTGGCTCTGGCCGTGCATCATCACGTTGCTGCTAAAGGGAGCAGATGCGGTACTGGTTTCCGACATACTCCTCTTCCTTGATCCTGCAGGCAACCCGAACGGCTCCAATACAGATCGTGTTTAGGCTACATTACAGGACACCCCAGAAAATGATCAATTTCAAGTGGGGTGATTTTCGAATGTGACTGTTGCATAAGCGCAGAAAAATATTTAATTTTAAGCGTGTTAGCTCTACCTTCGTAAAGAGGCGCACTGCTTTTCTATCTACGACCTGTCATATCGGGCCGGAGTCCATCCGATTTGCATCGAGAACTCATCGTTGTAAAACGACACTTCTGATCATCCTTGAACAATCTTTGTAAAACGACCTACACCGTAAATTATACCACTATGAAACAGAGAAAGAGCTTACTGTGGGGAATCATACTAATCCTATGCATCGGCGGAGGTTATAGCTTGTATCTGCTTCACCGACACAATCTGAACACACCTAGAACGCTGTTAGAGATGGAGCAAGAGGCACATTGGAAAATCTTAGACCGGCTTTGGATCACCAAACATATTGATGTTGGTTTTGCAAAATTCAGCTCACCGATTCTCGTCGATTCTGTCAGGGTCGGGAAAGATCTTTTTGCAACCTATAAAATGATCCGATTAATTGGACAGGACACTATAGCCGCAGAAGCTACCGTGTCCAGCAATAAGCGTATTGAAACAAAAAATCCTATTTGGATAGGTAAATCGCACTTATGGGAAAACCCTGTATTAATAAAGCCTTACCTCAGAGCATATACTTCTTTTGTCAATCGGTCGGACAGACCAATCTATGTAGCCGCTTATGAGTTTGACATTCTGAAAGATACCATCTCTCCATCGCTACCTCTACCGGATCCATCCTCGTTCGAATACAATTTTGTTTCAGCCGGAGATACCAACGTGTATTGTTTAAACTATAACCTGTATAGAAACAACCTCGGTACCATAAAAATCCGTGGTTATACTGTAGATTCGCTTTATGTATATATCTATGATACAACTACATTTCATCAATACTCTTGGAAAGAGATCAGGCAAAACAAATTGTATTTGGACAAATTGGTCTTGTCCAAAGAGCAATATGAGTCTCGTATGGGACACCCCCTAATCGTAACTTATCAATAGGTCATCACAAGCTACTTCTGTATAGTATAAGACTGGCAGTAGTAGCTTTTATTTTATGATCTTTAGGACATACTAAGCAAAACAGCATTGGGAACTTACTGATAGCTAAAACAAATACCTTTTCAGCGAAAAGGAGTTGCAGAATGAAGCGTGAAGAATGCAATAACTCGGTAGATGGATGTGACTTTGAAACATACCACTGTATGCCACAAAACAGCAACCATTAGTCATAGTGATGCAGGGCCATATGCTGCAAATTATAAATCTATAGACTCTCGAATAATCAGTAACACATTCAAGACATGAGAAAAATTTCGAATTATTTGATGGGATTTATTAGTGTGTTATTATTCAGTAGCTGTATGACAACCCACAAACACAACAGCAAGCAAGTAAACAGGGCCTTATTACAAGAATATTTTTTGTGCTGTTGCCTTATACACGGTTTTGATCATCTACATTTAGACACATGTGATATTTCCCCATCCGTATATTTTGACATTGCACGATATGATCCTCAGGCATTCCGGCAGATTGACAGCATGGCACAAGAGTACATCAGGCGTATAGAGCCATCTGTTATTAAAGATCATATGGGCAAGAAGAGTATCATTGCCCACAGCATTACTTGGTATAAAAGCGATTCAATAAAAAGGTTGATTAAATCAATGGATATTTACCTACTGAAAGAAGATGATTAAAACAGACACGCTCTTCGTTCACCCCATACAGCACATTACAGAATAACATCGATTGAAAAACTTCTTCTCTTTCGGATTGCACAGTTGCCAAGCAAAAAATCGTACACGTCCAATTTGATAACCTATTCCTTTTGAACTGAGGTTGTCTCGATTGCCTCACATTCACACTGCTGTTGCCTCCGCAAACATGCAACTACAAATAAAAACAGTATAAATATAATGATCAATATAATCTCCAAATAATGAAACAATCTACGCATATTACCCTATTTACATACAAACGTTTCAACTATATTATATTATTGCCTTTTGCCCGATCTGCAATCCTTCTGAACATTTCGTCTGTCTCATAATCACGTTCATACGCAGACAAGGCATAAGAGATTGTCGATCGATCTCGAGCTAAAATCTTCCCCACTTGCCAATGTAAATATCCAGCCGCACAAAGCTCTCTAACATAAATCTCACGTGCCAAAACAATCTCTTTATGACGATCCTTGATCTTAACTTGTTCCAAGGTGTAACCTGTAGCAGCAGCAATTCGCATTAAGATTGGTTGAAGTTCATCCATAAATCATTTTCTATACATTAAACCTATCTCCACAATACCATAAACGATTTTGAAGCCAATTGATCCAAACAGAATCATATCCGATTCAAACGTCCATTACACTGCATAATCACAATATACTCTTACAAATCTCTACGAAAGAGGGCAAATCATCCCTCACCTTGCCATCACTTTTTTTGATGTAAAACAGCGTTAATAATTTTACATGTTCTGGCATAATCTGCCTTTATGGTAACCAACACCTCATAACATCCGTTCCGATCCACCCGATAACACTCCAAAACCGGAACGACATACTGTAAATGAGCAGAAGTAACCGTTCCATTTTCTGCTATAAATGGCAACTGTTCCAGCTCTCCATTCGATCTTGCATTTTCGGTACCACTATTATAAATCAATGAAATCACCTGCTGCACCATCTTATCTCGAGCTGACATATCTGCTTTTCGTCTGGCCATCAAATAGCTGCTATCGCTGGCGCAACTTGAACTGATCAAGTAAAGCCGCTCTCCAGACTGGGCATGGGTAGCAGTTTCCATAAAACGGACATCACGTACCTGCTGTTCAATAGATGTTTTGTTAGGCATTACCTTCCATCCTGCCCTCTTCAATTGTCCAGCTTCGCGACGACTCTGCCGTTCGATTTCATTCCGGATAGCTTGCTCAGCCTTGTTATTCGGATGTTGAGCCCATGCCAATGCGGGTACAAACATAAAACACACCAAACACCATGTAAAAAATCGCAAACACATACTCTTTTATACTAAATATCATCTAAATAAATTTCTGTCTTTTAATCATTTTTCGTTGTGGCAAACATGACAAAATCTATCTCAGCACAACCGCAAAACCGGATGCTTTAACAAAGACATTCATGAATATTCTTCCCTATTTTATTCCTGAACAATCTTCGAATCACATAGCCACTCGTCATTCAAAATGATGGCAGATAAGTTGACGAACAAATACACTTATACAAACCTGTTTGCAGCATGAAAATGATTTGATGCAAACAAATATATAAATTAATAATTTATTGTAAATCAAAGTATTACTACAACAAATAGCTTTTTTTATAATTAATTATTCACAGTAACATCCATTCATAAACAAAATAAAAACTCCAGAATAAAAACATTTCGTTAGTCACCCATATTCCGGAGGGAATACAATAACTCCTACAATCGGCATAATCTATAATGGCAAAACATTAAAAATTACTATATTTATAGAGTTACTTTGGGAAGCCTTTCACACCATAACTTGGAACGCTATGAAACGGCTATGGATTGCAGTTTTTCTGCTGAGTTACATAGGTAAGAGCCAGGCTCAGAGCCCTTACGATTATGTATCCATCATCCATGACTTTGTCATCAACGTCTACGTAGATCACATTTTACAAGGATCGCAATATGTTAATACTCCACCAACTCTCTATGCCCTTCCCGGAGCCATTGATTCTTGTGCAGGCTACAAAGGACCTTACAAAAATTTAATCCCAAAATTCGATACCGTTGCCATACAGCAGAACCTGTATGTCTTTACCCACGATGCATGCAAAGGATATTTGGAGGTCAACAAAGGATTAACCTCCTATATTAACAAAAATCAATTGAACAGAAACCAGATACAAACCCTCTACATGGTCAACGATCGGCGTGTGGCAACCTGTCAAGATGTACACCGACTGAAAACGCTTGAGCCTGACGAAATTATCCATACGGAATACAGCTGCGACACAGCGAGTCCAGACAGCTCCTTGTATATCCGCATCTACACTGTCGATAAGGAGCAACAATAGCAGTATTGAAGGAAAACTGTTATGTGACACACTCCATCCAAGCAAGGTATATTCACATTCAAAAACACTGCCCTTCAGCATCAAACGTCAATCTACGGTCGATTCTTTTGTCCGCATAACGCCTAAAACCATCGAATCATGAAACTACACTTTTGCATTTTATTAGAGATGTTAGCTTGGATGAACATTTTACTAAATGATCGCTTGAAAAGTCTATTACTACCAGGCCTTTTTCAAGGAGAGTTGTTGATAAGCAGCGATCTTCGTCGCCAATTTGATCGTTCCCTATCCAAATAAGATACAAATACATATAAGTAAGTTACCTCAACAGTATCTGTTGACACTTATGTCAACAAGCATGGTAATGACGGGCTGGCACAAACGATATAGGATACAGCAAGCCCCTTAACAAAAAAAATAGACATGAAAACATTACATGAATATATCTATTATCGTATGACGAAATGGCATGCCAGTTATTTCGGATATGAACGTGTATCTGGGATAGGCGTTATACTTGTATCGACCCTCTATCTGTTTTATATTGGAATAGCATATAAGCTATTAACAGGAAAGCCTTTAGATAGCGAGTCATGTACTTTTATAATATTATTAGCAGGGTGTTACCTAAATCATCGTTATTTTTTAAACGATGAAAAATACAAAAAGCTGGATAAAAAATGGGGAAATGAACCTCGTATGAAAAAAATTATATGTGGATGTTTGATCGTTGTATATTGTTTGGGGGTACTCACATCATTATTACTGGTAGTTTTACTCACATAAACAGGTCAAAACAATGACTTCAAACGACATTTCAGCGATACGATTTCAATGAATAACTTATGAATTATTTTCACAAACCTAATAATTCGAAAACAGCCAAAACATTATGACAGTAAAGCTACATTCTCTATCTTGATAGTACAATGACAACAAACAAATGCTCCAGCGGCAGAGATACTCCACATGCATCCGTCAACAACGCTATTTGCGGATTGAATGACTTTGAAGACACGATAAAATTCTCCTCGTAACCGTGGATCATAAAAGCTCCAACAGATTCCTTTAAAACATTGACATCAACATCACAAGCAGCACCATAATAGGCTATCATACAGGAATTTCGGACAGCATGTACTACCTCACAAAAACAATAACGCCATGCAAAACAGATCATTTCGTTTAGCATTCCCGCTTCTACTCATGCTCAGTTCATGCAGCATGCAGCACAACATCAACAAAATGAGTGGCGTTTACAACGCAAAATGGACGTTGCGAGACGAGCTAAATGATAATATTGCTGAAATATTAATTTTAAATAACAATAAAACATTCACCATGTTATACCCTAATTGCCAATTTATTAAATATTGCGGATATTGGGAATATACAGACTTAAAACAGATTAAATTGGAATGTTCTCCAATACCTCCAGCGATAACACTTACCGATATACTCGAAGGACAGTTTACGAACTATCCTAATTACACCTTTGACATTATTGATAAATACACTTTATTGGAAGAAGATAGTATAATGTATTTTAATCGATTCGACAAACTACAGGTCCATAAAAACACTAATTATAAGAATGATACCGATCACGCCACTACTCAGAGACAACACAAAAAAAGTCTAAGAATGGCTGGTGTTTATGAATACAAGACTTCCGATCCCGACACCCTAAACCAAGATCCAATGTATTTGATCTTACGACCTACCGGAGAGTTAATCACGATGCAACGGCATCGAGCCAAAAGATGGGGGGAATGGCTCTATACCTCTCCTCGTACCATACAGTTTACGATGCGTTTCGAGAGGGATACCTCCTTAATCCTCAATAATCGCACAGTTCATGTTGTCAATAAAAATGTTTTGCAATTAAATCAACCGGACAGCATTGTTTTCACCCGAGTCAAGACCCGGCTATTTTAATGCATGGACACATGGCCCAACTCTTACTCGCTACTAAGCCATGATACATTTCCGGGAAGTTCTATTATCAGAGCTGTCTGCGCCATAAGGATGCCCCGATAACAAAATAGGACGATGTTTCACTTGCTGCAATCCACGCTGTAAGCAGTCTGTTGACATTCCCTATCATGGCATTGATAATACTGATTCTCGTAAAAGTATTCGAAGTATCTGACCCTTATCTACATGGCGCAACTATAATATTGGTGGTGATGCTATATGAAATATGGTGGCAACTACTATACAATCACAATAAATGGGAACAGATTGTGAAAGAACGTCCCGTTTTGTTTGGAAGTAGAAAACTATCGGCAGCTATCACCATTATTTGCTACATAGTGTCTATTCTCATTACTATGGGCATTCCAATTGGGATGGCATCAAACCAAATCATTAGCACCTATGTCAATGAAATACATTTCATAAATTGGTGACCCTCCAAACACACCGTTTTCCACCAAACACCCTCCCCACATCCCTGTTTCCCAAACAAAGTGACCGGTACGCCCTATAGCATACCGGTCAACTCTACTTCAAAAAAATAGAAGCTATATTTATAACGAAGAACACGCCGCCATATTATTGATGTTTATAATCACGACAACGCGTTCCAGAAGGATCTGATATCACCTCTGCATGTAGTGTACACAAAGTATTCTGATAATAGGCACAACTATAGCAGCTTTCTGGATCGGTAGGACTCACCGACTGTTTACCGCCACCTAACAATGCATGAGAGGCCAACATAGCCGGCAACAGTTTCGTCAAGAAGAAATAGACACACGCGCAAATGACGATAATGCCGATCAATACTCCAAGGAAAATCAGGATAAAATAGACACCTGCTATCAACAGCAAAACTCCTTTCCAGCCCAATTTACGCAATGCAGCCCACGGCCCATCGGCAGCATCGAGACTGTCATTAAAAAAGCGATACAGCACACAAAACAGTCCTGCAACACCCAGAATTCCGAAAATCACATTGATTACGGCTAACAGAGAACTGCCGAGATAGTTTCCAGATACGAACCAATGCATACTGAGGTTATATCCGCATATAAATTTCAAACCGAAGAGCAGGACAAAATAGAGCAACGCAGCATAGGCCAAATAAGAGGCTTTATGCAACAGTTGATTTTTGCCCTCTTGCGTTGTCAGGTCACTTTTCAGCACCAGCCACCATGGATAAAACAGGAAAAAGTAGAGGGATATTCCCATCAGCCACATCCAGCCAGCAGGCGGCAGATTTCTCACACCGGTTGCCATAAAAGAGTTGCTGGCCTTACGTCCTTCGAAAAGGCTTGCCTCTTCAGAGGTGACATACTCCTGCTCTACATACAAAGGGGCTCCATCGTCTCCGATATCGACTTTTGCCCATCCATTGACAGGTGCTTCAACCTTAACTTTACTGAAATCCAACCACCGTTCACCCTCTTGACGCACCTCATCAAGGGCTGGTGCATCAGGTGCATCATCAAGAAACATGACAGTTTGTTCCTCACCGTCTGGAGCATTATAAAAGCTCATCCCCATCTCTTGAGTCAAAAGATATTTGGTCGTATGAAACAACCTGACCGGTTTGAGATCGGTAATATAAAACAGCACATAGGCTCCAACCAATGCGGTGATCAACGCCACCGTAAACCCGCTGTAATAGACCGTTTTCTTGGACTTTTGAGAATTTACCTCCATGACAAACCACATTCTATTCAAACAATGTGCTCATTGCTGATCGTCTAAAGATAAGAATCTGAATGCATAAAAAAGTGGTGGCCCATCCGATTTAGTGTGTAAATAGATCGGATGAGCCACTCTCTTATTTTTGTTCCAGACCCAGATCTTTAAAGGTGCGCGGAGCCGGTACTTTGGGTAATGGTTTGCGATCTTTGAGCTGTTCAAGAACTACCTCAATAGCCTTCTCAAGCTGTTGATCCTCACCCATCTGCTCCCGGATCGGATCATTATCAATCTCAACATCCGGATCAACACCGTGATTCTCGACAATCCACTGACCGGTTTTTGCATCGTAATTGGTAAAGAAAGGCACTCGAATATCCGTTCCATCCATATAGGGCAAAGAACCGCTAATACCAACAATACCACCCCAGGTGCGAGTTCCGATGACCGTTCCAATTTCATTTGCCTTGAAACTCCACGGAAACAGATCTCCGTCCGATGCCGAATATTTATTGATTAACAACACCTTCGGACCGTATTGCGTAGCATCGGGGATCGTTCCGGTTTTGGTCGAGGTGCGGTACATCGTCATGCGGTAAGGCTTACGCAACAGACGTTCGATAATCATCGGCGAGACATTACCACCTCCGTTGGCACGATCATCAATGATCAACGCCTCCTTGTCTAACTGAGGATAGAAATAACGGGCAAATTCATTCAGACCGTCCGAAATCATATCCGGAATATAGATATAGCCAACACGTCCCTGAGTGGCCTCCTCGACACGCTTCAGGTTCTTCTGCACCCAGTTGTAATGGTATAGCGGATACTCATCATCGGTTGGTTTAACCACCACCTTACGACCTCCTTCGGTCGGCTGGGTATTGATCGTCAACTCGGTCAAAACATTGGCTTTACCCACCAACAGTTTGTAGATATTATCGACTGTAGCCGTTGAGACGCCATCAATTGCCGTAATGTAATTGCCCTCTTCGATATTCAGCCCCAATTCGGCCAATGGAGAACGCAATTTTTCGCTGTAAGGCGCACCGGGAAGAATCTTGTCAATCCGATAGAATCCGCTCTTATCCCGACTCATCTCAGCACCCAGCAATCCCATTGAGATCCGCTCTGCACGTTTGCAATCACCCGGATTGACATAGGCATGTCCACAAGCCAATTCACCGATCATCTCTCCAATGATGTAGTTCAGATCGAAACGGGTCTTTGCATAAGGAACCAGTACAGCATATTTCTCTTTGATTCCTTTCCAATCGACACCGTGCATATTTTCCAGGTAGAAACCATCGCGATAAGCCCGCCAAGCCTCATCGAAAATTTGTGCCCACTCCTGAGCATAATCAACCGTTGCCACCATATTCGACAGATCGACAGCGTCGCTCAACGTAATTTTGCTGGTCGGGATAGCGGTAACGAAGAGTTTACCTTTCGAATAGAAAAGCGCATTTTTAGAACCTGGAGTAACATCCATGGAGGCACTTTCGGCAACCACCTCGTCTTCTTGCTCTTTCAGGTCAAACATATGGGTCGACCCTTTTGCATAATACCAGATTCGCTCTCCGTCACAATAGAAATTGTTATAACTATCAGCATCCAACGGTAATTTGACGATACGTGCATACATATCTTCCGTATCGATCTTCAACGTACTGTTTTTCTTTGCATCTTTCGTGTTACCGTCGGTCTGTTTTTTACCCTCTGCCTTACCGTCAGTCACAGCCGCTTCGGACTCATTCTCCGCATCGACAACAGCATCTTTAGGCAGGAAGGGCGAAGGCAACGTCTTATTGAGCGTAACGAAATAGATTCCACCGGTACGCAGATAGACGTGGTTCCACTCCAACGATCCATACACCGGATTGAAATCACGATTTGAACAGAAGATCAAATATTTGCCATCGGTACTGAAAGTCGGCTCCGAAGAGTTGTACCACTTTTCAGTAACCGGGTACTCCTTATTCTCCACCAAATCGTAGAGATAAACGACCGACATCTCGTTCGAGGCGGGTTTGGTATAGGTGATCCAACGGCTATCCGGAGCATAGTCCACATCCCAGAACTCCCCTTCGGGATTTTGCATCACTACCCGTTTGGTTTTTGCCGCCACATCGACTAAGACGATTCGGTTTTTACGATCCGTATAAAGGATCGATTTGCTGTCCGGACTCCATTGCAATAAGCGGATATAGGTATCGTTATTCTGGGTCAACTGGATAGGTTCCCCACCCTGAGCCGACTCCATCCAAATCTCCGTTTCACCGGTACGATCCGAAATGTAGGCAATATTCTTGCCGTCGGGAGACCAAACCGCTTCACGCTCGTTGGCACCCGGAGTGCGGGTAATGTTTCGGGTTACTCCCTCTTCGGCCGGCACATCGAACACTTCGCCACGTGCAGTTACGGCCAACCGTTTACCATCAGCAGAGAGACTGGCCGCACGCAAAAAGCTCTGTACATGTTTCTGTTCGGGACGTGCATACACATTTTCGCCATTCAACGTAATGTGAATTTGCTCCGACTGGCGGCTCTTCGGGTCGAATTTGTAAAGGTAACCGCCATGCTCATAGACAATCACCTCTCCATTCGTACTGGGGAACTTCACATCATAGTCGGTGTAATCGGTCACCTTTTCGGTTTTTCCGGTTTTGGTGTTGTACACAAACAGGTTCATGGTCATATCCCGATCCGATGCGAAAAAGATCTCGTCGCCAATCCACATCGGGAAGATATCCTGAGCCACGTTGTTCGTGACATTGGTCACCTTTTTGGCCGCAGGATCGTAGATCCAAATATCGTCGGCCATACCGCCACGATAATATTTCCAATTGCGGAATTCGCGGAATGTCCGGTTATATGCCAACTTTTTGCCATCGGGAGAGTAAGAGCAGAAACCTCCTTCGGGCAACGGCAACACCTCAGGCATACCGCCTTTATCTGAGATGCTCCACAATTTGCCTGAGAAACCGTCACCGATACGATTACGATAGACAATCTGCTGCCCATCACGACTCCAGGTCATCACAATGTTATTAGGACCCATACGGTCCCCCAAATCGTCCCGTTTGTTGGTAGAGGTGTAGGTCAAACGTTGAGGTTCACCTCCCTCTGCCGAGACCAAATAGACCTCAGTATTTCCATCATATTGGCCGGTAAAAGCGATCGATTTCCCATCCGGAGAGTAACGGGCAAAAATCTCATTGCCCACATGGGAGGTCAAACGGCGAGCCTCTCCTCCAGAGAGCGGTGCCGTGTACAAATCACCGGCAAAAGTAAAGACGACATCTGTACCGTTTGTTGCCGGGAAACGAAGCAGACGAACCTCTTCGGCCTGCACGGAGACAAACAGTCCCAAGGCAAGCCCCAATAAACAGCATGATTTTTTCATTATTGTGAGTTTGAGTTTTGAATCTTCATCAATGAAATTCAAAGGTACCAATTTATTTCCAACACGCTATCGATCAAATTCAAAAAGAGGCGGACACAAATCCCCTGTCTCTGTCACCGTATCACTTCAAAACGACCTGCACACAATCCCACCTACACGCTACCTGCCCTGTATCAGCTTCCCCCATAAAATACATCTTGACCAGAAATAGAGCAGCCCCGAGATTTACATGAAATCTCGGGGCTACTTTTTATCTTCTACTACCGAAAGTTTTATCTTTTAATTTTCGCAGTATAAAGCAGCAGATAGAGGACACCAATCGTCATCACGGCAATAGCTCCGTTCTGCCCCATGATGTCACTCGTAAATCCCATCAGCAACGGGAAGATGGTTCCTCCAAACAGGCCCATAATCATCAAACCTGAAATCTCGTTTTTCTTATCAGGTTGATCGAGCAACGCTTGCGAGAAGATAATCGGGAAAACATTGGAGTTTCCTAAACCGATCAATGCGATTGCCGTATAGATCACATACTGAACTTCAGACACCAACAGCGCAATCATCGCCACCAACATCAGTCCGACACTGACTAAAAAGAAGGATTTGGAAGATACGCTGCGCAAAATGATCGCACCGGCAAAACATCCGATCGTACGGAAAATAAAATAGAGACTGGTCGCAAACGATGCGTTGTCGAGCGTCATTCCCATACGTTCCATCAGGATTTTCGGTGCTGTGGTATTGGTTCCGACATCGATACCCACATGGCACATAATTCCCAAGAAACAGAGCAGGACGAACGGTTTGCCCAACAGTTTGAAGCAGGCAACAAACCCCGAAGCCTTATCGGGTTGCTCCTCTTCAATCTGGGTCGCTCCAAGCCAAAGCACAGCTACCACAGCAACAATCATATAGATCGGGAACAGCACCCGCCATCCCAATCCGAGGCTCGGAATGGCCTGCGTAGCGCCCCACATGGCGATATAGGGAGCCAGGAACGAGGCTATAGCCTTGACAAACTGCCCGAAGGTCAGTGAGCTGGCCAGCTTATCACCCGAAATAATATTACTCAGCAGCGGATTCAACGAAGTCTGCATCAACGCATTACCAATCCCCAACAAGGAGAAAGAACAGAGCATGATCAGGTAACTATCTCCGAAGATCGGCAGCAACAGTGAAAAAAATGTGACGATCAGACTGAGCAATACGGTTTTACGGCGACCGATACGGTTCATCAAAATGCCGGTCGGCACGGAAAAGATCAGAAACCAGAAAAAGACCAGAGACGGAAAAATATTGGCCTGTCCATCGGTCAGATTCAGATCGGCTTTGACATAATTGGAGGCAATTCCCACCAAATCGACAAAGCCCATAGCAAAGAAGCAGAGCATGACGGGGATCAGCCGTCCAATTTTCACGGATTGATTGGAAGTCATAACTTGATATTATGTGCGTTTTATTGTGCGATCAATTCGATTACGTGGCTATGCAGCGGGCGGAAACCGAACACCTCAATACCCACCTTCATCAGATAATCTCCCGAGAAGACCTCTCCATTCGATGCAAGAGTCGAAACGGTACCAGGCATCAGGTTGATCTCTTCAATCCGGTACATGCGGTTGGGATCGAGTCCCTGGAACTTAACCGGGATCAGCTTCTCCTGGAAACGGGGATAAATGTCGTAGGCAAAAAGCACGGCGCTGCTGCGATCCTGACTGACATAGTTGACAGCCATATGATTCGAGGTGTATGGAGAGACCAACCGATACTGTTCACCATCCATGATCGCCGGCACCAAACGTTTCCAGTTGGCAACCGCCTGCTGGCAGAAGAGCAATTCATCGGCCGAGAGCTCCTTGAGTCCGATATCGAAACCCAATTTGCACATCGAGGCCACATCCGTACGGAATTTGATCGAAGCCATTTTATTCCAGCTGGTCACATGCGCACACATCGCCTTGGCCGGGAAGAATTGCGAAAATCCCCACTGAATGTAGCAACGATCCACAGGGTCGGTATTATCGCTGCACCAAAATTCCGTAAAATATTTCAACGCCTCGTAATCACAACGGCTACCACCACCTGAACAGAGCATCATCGGCAGGTCCGGATATTTTGCTTTGACCCGCTGCATGACATTATACACGCCACGCACATGATCAATATACAACTGACTCTGCTTCTCTTTCAAATAAGGAGAGTAGATATTGGTAATCGGGCTGTTGCAATCCCATTTGAAGTAAGCCAAACGGGGATTTTCCGTTAACAAACGGTCAATAATTCCAAACGAATAGTCCTGAACCTCGGGATTACTCATATCGAGGACCAGCTGGTTGCGATAGTAGTAAACATCTCGGTTTGGATAGTGAATCGCCCAATCGGGGTGCTTTTCGAAAAGATCGCTTTTGGGATTCACCATCTCCGGCTCAATCCAGATGCCGAATTTCACACCAGCCTCATCGGCAGCCTCAATCAACGCAGGCACACCGCCCGGCAATTTGGCGCGGTTGGCCTCCCAATCACCCAGTCCGGCCGTATCGCTGTTGCGTGGATGGTCATTGCCAAACCAACCGTCGTCGAGCAGGAACATATCCACACCCAAATCTTTGGCCTCCATCATCAAATTACCCAACATCTGCTGATCGAAATCGAACATCGTATTCTCCCAGTTATTGAGCAGTGTCATCCGGCTGCCTTTTCCATCTTTGAGCTGATAATTACGAGCCCAGTTCTGTAAATTGCGGCTTCCCTCCCCTGTTCCATTCGAGCTCAGTGTAAAGATGAACTCAGGCGTAGTAAAGGTCTCGCCAGCAGACAGCTGATAGTTCGAAGCATAAGGATTGATCGCCGGAATCACGCGCAGATTGCCGACGTTATCCACCTCAAAAGTAAAGCTGAAATTGCCGGTCCATCCCAAAGTACCCATCAGGACATCTCCCTGCATCTCCTCAGCCGGTTGTCCCAACCCGAGCGTAAAGAAGGGCTGCATGATCATAGCGGCACGGCTACCCAATTTGGTATCGAGAATCTTCTTACCGGCCAACAGCCGTTGCGTACTCATCTGGACCTCACGGGACCAGTCGCTGCTGAACTCCGTAAGATAATAGGCCTCACGACAGAAATAGAGCATGGTCGAGGCGTAGCGTGACAACTGGATCGGTTTCTTCTCCTGATGCCGGATTTCGCTCCAGGTTTTGATCACGTTTTCTTTGGCGTAAGCCACATAGTGGAGCGTCACCTCAACCGGATAACGGTCATCTCGCAACACGATATCGGTTTGGGTTCCACCTTCGACCGCTTTGCTCGAAGAGGAGACATAATAGAGCCAGGTCGAAGCATTGCCATCGTTATGAGTTACCGCAATGGCCGGTTCAAAATAGTCCTCGTTGCCGGATCCGCTGTAAACCTCCCAACCCCGCAAACCTACACTGACATCCGAACCGGAATGCACATTCCATTTCAGCTTTTTCAACTCATCGGCATGCAACAGTTTTTCGCCCAAATAGGTTTGATACAGACGGCCGTTGGGAGCCACTTGTAATACAAGATCCGTTTTATCCGTCGAGATGCGGATCACCTGCTGTTCTGCGGTTGCAGCACGTACCCCCTGCAGAGTCAAAGCCAATCCGATCATGGCAACAATACGTTTCATATAGTTTAGGTTCATCTGATTAACACAATTTTCAATCTAAAGATAACGTCTCCGCATTACAATCCCAAACGGAAAATTTCCACATTTTCCACAGATGCTTCACCACCCTCAGCATAAAAACGCACGCTGTTGTACGGTTCAGTCGGGAAGATCAGATTGGTCATGGCGATGCGTCCACCATCCACAAAAATCTCTACCGAGCATTTGTCCACGAAAATATCGAGATGGTAGCGTTTGCCTTCGCAGAGGTTGAGCGGAGCCCACGTACCCAGCGCAAAATCGTTTTTATAATTGATCGAATTGGTCTTGCGACGGTCGTGATTTTCGATTGCATGTGGCTCCGATTTCTCGCCGAAAGCCGTCAGGCCACTCTCCGAACGATCCATCACCAGCTTCATGGATTTCATATCGAGATAGATCAGACTCTTCTCCCCTTTGGCGTTGTAGAGCTCCAGGCCAACCACCTGAGCACTGCCCGGTACGATGTCCATCACCATCTCGTAAGCACCATCATTGGTGGGCAACATCTTGTCGAGTTTGTAGTCCTCACCTTTAAGTGCGATTGTATTCAAGGTGCGGCCCTCTTTACGCAACTGGCGTGCTTCAGGAACCACATTGGCAGCCATATAGGTTTGGCCATCTTTTGTATAAAGTGACAATTCACGTGGCAGCCCATTAGCGCCACGATATTGACGGATCGGAGTATAGTTCGCATACTGCCAGTTGCTCATCCAGGGCACAGCGATCTCACGTCCATCGACATTCGAAATGCAGACTGCCGCATAGTGGTCCTTACCCCAATCAAGCCATTTGGTCACCTCTTTGTCGGTATCACATTTGAAGGTTTTACCGTCGAAATCGCCGACAAAATATTCGGTAGCACTGCCGCCAAACAGGCATCCGGGGTTGATGTTGACAATCATCACCCATTTTTTGTTGTTAGGATCGCCATTGACCGGCAGCTGGATGAAATCCGGACACTCAAACTGATTGGGCTGCACACCATAGCCCTGCCCGAATGCACTCAGATAGCTCCAATCTTTGAGATTCGATGACTCATAGAAACGCATCTCCTTGTCCGCCGAAACGATCATATACCATTTCCCGGCCGGTTCGAACCAGAAGACCTTAGGATCACGGAAATCTTTCAGACCATCGAACGGAGTCAACACCGGATTGTGCTCATACTTGGTATAGGTACGACCGTTGTCGGTGCTGTATGCAAGGCACTGGATTTGGCCATGCTCATCGCTGGCCGAAGTGTAGAGGGCAATAATCGCATCTTTACCATAGCCGGCCGTATTGTTTTTATCCACAACAGCACTACCCGAGAAGATATGTCCCAACGTATCGCGTGCAATAGCAGGTTTGAGATGCTCCCAATGGATCAGATCTTTGCTGACCGAATGTCCCCAGTGCATATTGCCCCAACGTGAACCGTAAGGATTGTACTGATAGTAAAGATGATATTCTCCATCTTTGTACACCATGCCATTAGGATCGTTCATCCATCCGTACAGCGGCGTATGGTGATAGATCGGACGGTAATAATCCGTATTGGTCACATCGAATTTGTCGGACAATTTGATGCTGTCCCAGCAAATTGCATCCTGACCGATACCGGCAATGGTGACGGTTGCATTCGAATCGCCCTGTGGCAATTCGAACGGAACGTAATAATCGATGCTGTCCACAGCCAGACGCACATCCATAGCCATATCGGCCGGAGAACCGGTCACTAACTTTACTTTACTCTCGTTGCAGGATTCCTGAATCGGCAACAACAGATATTTCGAAGGTTGCGTAATATGTACTACTGTCAACGAATCCCCCTGAGACTCATATGACAAACCGCCCTGTGACGACTGGCAGCTTACAGCTGCCCAACCGAACATCGCCAACACAGCCCAATTGACCCAACGTTTCATGATTGAATTATTTTTATTTACCTGATTAAATCACTATATATTTCCCTATCCCAAACAGATACATTGCTAAGCCAACGTGAGATACGACTCAACTGCCGAAAACATTGTCTGGCCCTCACACATCTGCTTTTATAAGATACATATGGTTTACACGCGATCACGTGGAGCGTCAGCAATGTATCTTTATCTTTAGGGATTTATGCAAGTTAAAATTTTACAACACCTTATTAACACTTTGTCCGGCAATACGATCAATTAAAATTTGATCTGAGCCGAGAATTCAACCGTAAAGGGACGGATGTAACTGCCCGCCATAACGGTACCGGCATATTTGCCCGCCTCCTCTTTGGTGATCAGCTCCGCTCCGGCAATACTGCCTTTCGCACCGGTTTGGTTCAGGAAATTCACCACCGTACAACCCAATGCCAAGTGGTTGTTTACCTGCCAGTTCAATCCGCCAAAGGTCTCCCAACGTCCGTTGAAATAGTAGGCATCGTTGATATTGGCATAGGTTTTACTGAAATAGCGGAAGCTGGTCCAGATTTTCAGATCTTTGGTGATCATGTAGCTCGGATCGATCTCAATAATCACCTGCGGAATCTCGGCTACGATATTTCCGGTCGCATTGATCTCTCCCACATAACCATCCGAGAAGGTAACCGATGTCTCATACTTCTTGTAGGTCGGTTTCTGGTAAGTAAACAGGAAGTGGAAATCGAACCCTTTGAATGGTCTTGCCACCAAATCGGTTGTCCATCCTATCGTCTGAATATCATAAGTCAACGGAGCTGCCAGAATCTCATTCTGACCGTTTACTGAGTGCTGCAGGTTCAACGTCGAGTTGTTGTTGGTTTTCGAGATATAGGAGAAGAGCGATGTCAAGCTCAACCAACTGTTGTTATAATAGAGACCGACACGTCCCAACGGCACCGAAATACGATCCGTATTGGGCATGGTAGCCGGTGCAAAATTCTCGATACGAGGATGTTGAGTAATGTAGGTAAAGTCACCCGTAAAACCGAACTGGTCCGTCACTTTGTAAGTAGCTGCAAAGGTCAGCGCATAGTTAAACCAATCTTGATCGATCGAGGTGGGCGCAATCAACACACCTTCGGGATCACCGGCATTACCCACTTTATAACCAGTACGATTGCCCTGAGCATCATAAACCGGAACAACAGTTGCTCCAATATGATAATCGGGCAGACGTCCAATGTAATCTCCTTCCGGATTGCGTACGGCAGCATTCTGTCCCCGCAAAGCCTGATACTCGAAGCGCGCTCCATAATAGATATTCAAACGATCGGTTACATCCCAATCGTGAGTAAAATAGAGCGCCACTTTATTTTCGTAACCTTTGTAATACTCTGACGCATTTTTATTGAAATCATAGTAATAACCATTGCCACCATATACACGTCCCGGCGTATTCTGATAGTTGGGATTGTAAAGCCGTACAGGATAGCTACCATCCATCGGTACAGACTGATCATACATGGTTGTATTCGAGGTGTAATCAATATCGTAAAACCACTCGTTCAATCCCAAACGCCAAGTACCATTCGAGGTTTTGCGTGACAGTTCGGTCGTAAACATCATCTCATCGATCAAACCACGGTTCAGACACGACATGCGACTCTGAACATATTCGCCGGTGTAGGGTTGCATACTGCCATCGGGTGCCTCATATTCATAATCAATCGTACCATCCGCACGTTTTTTCAACTCCATCGGCGTCTGGTAAACCAACGAACCGGTCGAATGGTCATATTTAAGCACAGTCGAAAGGTTGAGTCCGTTATCCCAGGTGTAATCGTTCATCAAGGTAATGCCACTCGCTTTGTTTTGCGAAGCATCATACAGCGTCGTCTTTTTCAACTCGCCTGTCCGCATATCACGATAGATCATCTCATTATCCACCGGCAGGTAAGATGTGGTACCCAGTTTGAACTTACCAAACTCACGGACACTACCATCGCCGACATAAATAAACGGAGCAGACTGCGTGGCATAGTTGTAAACCGGATGGCTGTTACTGTAATTGTACAGCGCAGTAAATGAACCGCGATTGTTATGATAACGTTTCGTCAATGCGAATTTATAAATCTGGGTGCGGTCCTGAAAAGGTGTGGACTGAATCTTGAAAGTACCCGGATCAAAATCCTGATAAATGTTACCGCTAAAGTACCAGTCACGCTTCATCTCACCGTTGACATTCAATGAGAACTCCTGCTGACCAAAATGGTTAGTTTTGTAATTGAAGGTTCCGTGAAACCCCTTTTCACCCAGTTGGGTCGTCGAATTGACCGCATATCCGATATTACCGGTTTTAATGGCGGTTTCGGAAATTTTCAACAGCCCCACATGGCTCAAGCTGGCATCAGCACGCCATTGTGAGTTAATACTGTGAGGATTGGTAGCATAAGTAACCGGAACACCGTTTTCCAACACGTTCACATCTGCCGAAGGCAATCCGATCTGAATCTCACGCGGTCCATTGGCACTTGCCGCATTCAGCATCACATTACGGTTTGCCTCCTCTTTGGACGAAGAGGCATCTTTCACCTTGGTCGAATCCTGCACCGCTTTGCGGGAGGGATCTTTTTTAGGACCTTGGGCAAAAGTTCCCCAGCAAACACACATGGACAACAAAAGAGCTACACCGAATTTTCTTTTCATGGATGCACTCATAACATTGAGAATTAGAGATTGCCTATTTATTTTACTGTACCAGCGTAAAGCATATACGTTGGCTCTAAATTTCACACACAGTCACCCTTTCGGACCAAAACCTGACGGACTAAAAGCAGGCAAACCAATAAGTCATCAGACTTTTCGGCATATATCTATCTCGCAATATACAAAACGACTCCGGGTGTTCATAAATTTTAACACAAAAGTCACTATCAATCAAAACAATAACACAAGACCGGCCAATCGATTTCCCGGATTTCACAACATAAACCATGCTGTAAAACCTGTTATTACACACTCTTTTCAGAGTGCTCACAGGCTCGTTTTACTATCCCTATTTTTAAAGAACTGAATACGCTCTCCCCGTTTCTCCAAACATAAATAAGTCCTGCATCATGAAGTAATGCCAAAGAGCTTCAAACAAACCGATCTGCCTTTTTATTCCGCCTCCAATCAGGAATAAAATTTCTCGTATTCTATACGTGTCAAACTTCAACCCTTATGTCAAGATGCCACTCAATTCTTTGGAAAAAATGGACTGCAAAAATAGTTATTGTTCGGGACAAAACAAGCTAAACAATCGTTTGCGCAACACTATTTTACACAAATTTTCATCTCAACAAATTTCTCGTCGAAAACATGAATTTCGATTAACTTCCGACAAAAATCACAGTTTATCTATTCCGGATTTATCGGATTAAGACACTTACCAAATAAGCAACACAATCCACCGGACAACAATAGATTGAAAGTAAACAGATTAAATACAGAAAAATAACATTTTTCTACACTTTGAATAAAAATCTTAACACCAGACAGCCATCTTTCCAGAAAATCAAAAATCAAAGTTTTTATAATCAAAAACAAAAGAAAAGATTTACTTCGTCCAGTTGAAATAAAAGAAAATCATCACTTTTTTTATTCAAACATAGCTTGCGATCCTCAACTTTGTAAATTTCATGCAACAAATGATGGATAAAAAGGAATTATAGAACACAAAGCGTTGCAGCAAATGAATCCGGATCAACCATTCCATTCGCTTAGTATGCCTCATTGAGCATGGAATACTTTGGAAAAATTTGAGCGACCTCAGAAAGAAAAGATCTCTTTTGTGTAAATATGACACCCTCTATCGATTTTTTCAATAAAATCTATTTACCAGTGATATACACCACAAACAAAGATCATCAAAATGGGACAATATTAAAGCTATTGCCTATCTGCAAATCGTGGAAACAGATCCACCGCAAGTAAAAAACAACTCACTTGCAAATCAATAAAAATTACAAACAGACCAAGTCTTCGTTAAGTAAATAGAGCATAATGCGGGCACAGGCTTCCGCATCAGCCAAAGCATGATGGTGGTTCTGCAAATCATAACCGACAAATTCCGATACAGTATCCAAACGATGATTTGGCAATTGTGGAAAATGTTTGCGAGCCAAGCGACAGGTACACCGGAAATGATAATCCGGATACGGCATATCGAAATGACGGAAAGCATGCCGTAAACAGCCCTCATCAAATACGCTGTTGTGAGCCACCAACGGCAACTCTTCTAATTCAGGTGCGATGCGTTGCCAGACGGTTGGAAACAATTCGGCATTATCCGTATCGTTACGGGTCAATCCATGCACTTCAGTAGCCCAACGACAATAGTAATTGGGTTCAGGACGAATCAACTCATAAAACGTTTTTACAGGCTTCCCGTCACGGACAATCACAACACCGACACTACATACACTATAACGATGTTGGTTGGCCGTCTCAAAATCTATAGCTGCAAAACTATTCATAACCCTCTTTTACCCGAACGATAAATACTCAACATGCTACGCTGCTTCCATCTGCAGGTCACTTTGACTGGCCCTTATACACAGATGCCTTGATCAATGAAAAGCACAAATTATCCGCACTTAAAAGTGTCGTTTATAAGAACAGGGAAACAAACAGTTTGCGACCGGTTGCTGTAGTCATCACGGTATCGTAATAGTGTCGAGCATGGCTCCGTTCGTAATACCCCTCTATCAAATTGACAATTAAATCAGCCTCATACAAGGGTTCAAAATGGAACTGTCTGGCAGAGTCAAAACGATGATGAGTTCCCACGACATCTGCCAACCACTGTTTCTCTTCCCTGGTCAACTCCTCTATCTCCTGCATCCACACACTGACCTTTTGGCGACCCATCTCTTGTTGGTGCACAGGCAGACTATCTCCATAGCAGCGGCGGGCATCCGGACATCCTATGTCATGCAGCCAAGCTGCAGTTTCCATCAAATCCAGCATACGTCCTTCAATCCCCTCTCCGGCAGCAATCATCCGGGTATATGAAGCGACAGTTTGTGTATGCTGAATCTGCGCAATAGCCGGCTCCTCACCTGCATAAAATTCAATTACCTTACTGCTGATGCGATCTTTCCACTCCATAAAACTATCCTGAAACCCTTTGCAAAAATAGAGAAAACACAATGATTTCATCTTCGAACGCTCCATTTTAGACGCTAAAATTTTTCCCATCGGTCTCAATTTCAAAAAAAATCGCAAATACTCACAGATCATTCATTTGAAAGGCTTACAAAGGCTAAAAAACTTTCTTTTACACTATTTCCCTTGCAAAACTCAACAGAGCCAACTTTATCACTCTCAATAACCACAAGCGTAATAGCAACCCTATATCGGCCACAAGTGCATCACTCAAGGAAATTAGATGGCACCACATTCTCCACTCAGGGGAAAGAGGTCTTCATGTAATTACCATCAAGCTCTTATTAAAATTCAAACAGTAAACCCGATTCCTCGCCTCCTTTGAAAATTTCATACAAGAAAAAAGGCGCTCTTTCAAGCGCCTAATGACAATTAAAATTTAATCAAGATTTATCTATCCGCAGAACTGCATCTTTGCCCCAAGGTATCCATATAAAACTATTTTACCTCGACGGGAATACAGATATCAATCAGCCACTTTTTTTGCGGATGCTCTTCGCTGTTATTCAAATAGACCTCATAAGCCAAACCACAACATTGACATCCATGCTCTTCAATAAGTTGAAACATACAGGACCATGCAGTCTGGAACTCCTCCCACGAAATTTCAAACCGTCCCACAGCATATTGTCCCGCAGGCATGGTGAATGTCCCTATTTCTCCATCTGTCTTAACAGGCCGTTCAACAATCAGACATGCATCTGAAATCAATTTATCAACAGGTGTAACTTGAGGATTGTCATGATAAATCGCTGCCAAACGAAAATTCGGAGCAGTTACCAATCCTCGCGGATAGGCCCATTGCATCAACTTTTCAAATGCCCGTTGCATCTGAGTATAGGCACCATAATGGCGACAATACACCATATGCACTTCATCCATGTGTTTCAATTCAAAATCACATTGCATACTTTTACCTCCAGTGTCAAATGATTTACGGGGGTAAAAGTACCGGAAATAGGATCGCTGATATGGCACATTATTGTGTTCTGATGGATGATTCTTGCTCTCTTGCTGCTCCATTTTGCGTCGATATTCAACAGCTGTCATACCGAAATGGCGTTTGAAGTTCCGACAAAAGACGTTGGATGAATGGAAGCCGGTATCAGCAGCAATTATAGCAATAGGTTTATAAACATCGTGGCGTAAATAGATAGCGGCAAGTTCCAACCTTTTACGCATCACATATTTTGCTAAAGGTTCGCCCATTGCATCAGAAAAGATCCGATGAAAATGGAAAGGTGACAAATGGGTCAATCCGGCCAACGACTTGACATCTAAATTCTGATCCAAATGAGTGTTGATGTGATCGATGACTACATTGATCTGCTGGGTATAATCTCTGGGATCCTGCATTTTGCGTTACTGCTGATTTTTCCCAAATGTAGTCAATAACTACCATTATCCAAGTCCACACCAAAAGCCGAATTGGATATCTATTTATATAAAAACAGTTGTAAAAGATGCTTCTGACAAGAAAATGGCTTAAATGACCTTGACATGCATGATAACGACAAAAAATTATAAATCAGCACCCAACTGCACACATCACGAAAGCCACGGTTCAGGATACCGGCTTTTCACCTTACGCAACACCTGATGGCTCATCCTCCACGATTTCATCCATATCCGGTAAGCAAAGAGAGAGAGCAAAAACAGAGTACCAACGATACAAATCCATCCGAACAGCTCTTTGAGGCTCAACAGCGTTGCCTGCATCGATACTTCACCGTAAAGTTGTTGAATCGAAATATGAGGAGCCCATTCTCTGACGTGATCCATATTGCGGCTCAACAATCCCAAATTATCCTGCTGCAGATAACGCATCCAACACCCCAAGATCGAAGTTCCCAGCGGTGTTGCAATACTGGTACGAATAAAGCTCAACACGCAAAGTCCTTGAAAAAAGTGTTGAAACGGCACACTTTTAGCCACATAGATCGTCAACGATACATACAGAATTCCGTATCCGATTCCCCGCAAAAAATTGGGCAAATAGAGGCTTTCAATATTCAGATTGGGATGTATCAGGAAATAGAGACAATATTGATAGACCACCAACAACAAAAAGCCGAGATAGATCAAAAGCTTATATCCTTCTCCCAAGATAGCCTGCCGATAAAAGACGGTTGCAGAACCAATCAGAATCCCGATAAAAACGCACCAATTGATGGAGACAGCGTTCAGTTGGTCGTAACGAAGGATCGATTTCATGAACATCTCCTGCAAAACGGTCGAGGTGGTCAAAAATAGGCAGAGCATCAGGAATAGAAACAGGACAGTCGGGAAGTGGCGATAGCGAAACACCTGAGGAGATATATAAGGGCGTTTCAATATTGCCATACGATTGATATTGAGCAGTAAAGCTACAATAGCCACTACGATACTGAGCCGAATCAGCGGACTGTCGAGCCAGTCATAATATTCACCGTAGATACAAATAAAAATAACTGCAAAAAGGAATACGCCCCACAAAGCACCGCCAAACCAGTCGATTCCGTAGAGCGGTTTTTTGGGAAACAGCCGAATGGAACGGGTCAACGTGAAGATCAAGAACCAGACAATACACAACAGCCCAATGACAAACCAGTGCATATATTGCCAGTTTGCCCAATCGCTGATATGTACGGCCACCAATCCGGAAAGCTGGATACTTTCAAGGACGATAATATAGATCACCGGATAAAAGATCGAAAAGTTTCCGGAGGGAGAGACACTCAATCGCACGTTGGAAAAGCACTCGAACGTTCCCCACATACGGAAAATTCCCGACACAAAACAGACCGCCACCAACAGATAGACATTACGTGTCTGCATCGAGATCAGGTTGCAGGCAATCAAGATCGGACAAACCGTAAGTAAAATCGAACGGGTCGGAAAGCGGAACTTGAGTCGGAAAAGAATCGGGAAAATCAAAGTCATTCCAATAAAGGAGGCATAGGCAGCCATCTGCACATCCTCCTTAAGCCACCCCCACATACTGGACATTTGGGTAGCTGTCGGCAAAAATACCCCTGCATTGAACTGGAAGACCAGTGCAAAGAAGAACGACAATCCCATACAAATCGGCAGTGGGACCGACTCTTTGAAATAGGGAATGCGCGGACGTCTTTCAAAAAAATCCCGAAACATCCCGTTACAATTTTACCGAACACTCGACATTCATTCCGGCGCGCAACCGTTTCAGGTTTTCAGGGCTGTTCTGATCGGTAAATTCGATACGGACTGGGATACGCTGTTCTACCTTGACAAAGTTTCCGGCCGAATTATCCTGCGGGATCAGCGAATAGAACGATCCCGTTGCATCAGAAATAGAGACGATACGTCCCTGATAGGTCGCCCCGGGAATGGCATCGACCTGCATCTCTACCAACTGTCCGCGGTGCATATCGGTAGTCTGTGTCTCCTTATAGTTGGCAATCACCCACTTTTCCGTACCATCCACCAAAGTTACCAAAGTTTGTCCCGACTGAACCAATTCCCCTTCGTGAATATCCTTACGCCCGGTCACTCCATCAGTCGTTGCCCGAATCACCGTATAGGAGAGATTCAGTTTAGCCAGATTCAGCGCAGCCTCTGCCAATTTGATCGCCGACTCATTCTGTTCAAGTCGCTGGGTCTGCTCCTGCTTGATCAACAACGAAGACTGCTTCTACCGCAAAAGCTGCTCATAACGGGCCTGGGTCGCCTCATAATCTGCTTTCACTCGATCAAACTGTTGCGGGGTCACCGCCTCCCCTTTGAGCAGCTCCTGATAACGTTTGAAATCGGCCTCCGCATTTTGTAACCGAACCCGCTGCTCCTCAATGGCAGCATCCGTCACCGAAATATTATTCTCTGCCGTATTGATCGTCGTATGCATGGCGCTCATACCTGCCAATGCATTCTGATAATCAGCTTCGGCCTGAGCTACCTTCAACTGATACTCGGTATCATCAATAATCACCAACGTATCTCCCTTCTTCACCGGCTGATACTCCTCAAAACAGATCTGTTTGATAAATCCCTGCACACGTGTATTGATCGGTGTCAGATGCTGATTGACCTGTGCATTGTTGGTATACTCAACACCTCCCAAATGCACAAATTTTGCACACACCCAAATAATGCCGACCAACAACACCAATCCGATCACAATATTCGGAATTACCCGTCTTTTATTTTTTATCTTAAGCATAACCTCTATTTTACAAAACGAACATTTAGAGAATAGAAACAACTGAACAAAATCACCAAGCAGGGAGAGAAACGCTTCCCAGCAAAAAATTAAGATGTTAAATCGTTCCGGTGATCTTCTTCAGCAAATAGTACTGGTAGATGATACCAATCTGGTAGTTGGCCAACTGCAACTCCATGTCGAGTTGCGTATTGCTGGCATCGAGCATATCGGTAATCAGGGCCAGACCGTTCACATAACGTTGGCGGACAATATTGAAGTTTTCATGCGCCAGTTGGACACTTTTACGCTGCGTCCGCAGCCGGATATAGGCTTCATTGAGATTAACATAGGCCGCATGCACCGAATTTTCAGCCTCCTCAAGCGCCAGATTGCGCGCCTCCTCCATCTTTTGCGTTGCAAAACGAGCCTGTCTCAGCTTCTTCCCTGTACGGAACAACGCATCGATATTGTAGGATATGCCTACCCCAGCGTACCAATTGGTAAAGTTTTTATTTAACGGAGGCACCTCAATCAAAATCGGTCCTGTGAAATCATTGGTAGCAAAAACTTGAACCTGTGGACGACGTTCTGCCCGCAATTTCTGCTCCCTATTCTCCTCTTGGGCAATTTTCAGATCAGCCAACCGAATTGAAGGAGACTCCTCCAACTGCTGCATCCAACTCGCTTCACTATGATCCTCAACAGTCAGTTTGCGCAACTCCATCGAATCCGGCACAATCTGCACCCCTGGATCCAAACCGATAGTGGTCGCCAAACGATAACTGAGAATATCTATCTTATCCTTAACAGAGGTAAGAGCAAGCTCCAGATTCTGAAGTTGAAGTTCATAACGGGTAATATCGCTTTTGAGAGCGGTTCCTTGACGATAAGAGGCCTGCATATCTTTGACCAGCAGGCGTGTCTGCTCGATATTTTTTTCGTAAACGACCTTTTGATTGTTGAGTTGAAACAGATCCAGATAGTGGCCTAATAAAAGGAAACGCACATTTTGGCGATTGTTGGCGTACTCCTGTTCCGTCATCTGCTGTGACAGACGACTCGATTCAATATTACGCGACACAGCCCCCCCGCGTAAACCACCTGCGAAGCCTTGATCACATAAGAGTTACCGAAATGAGGCATATCGGCATGGACTCCATTCGAAAAGTCCCGATCCGACAACCATCCATCTCCGATATATTGGAGTTCCAGTCCGAAACCGATCGACGGCAAACGACCATCTTTGGCCACCTTCACGCCCTGTTCAGCCTCACTGATGGCCAATTCGTGCATTCGAATGCTCTTGCTGTTCTGATCGGCCAGTCGAAACATCTCGTCAATGCTGAGAGAGAGACAGACTGGGCAGACGCACTACATAAAGAACTCAAAAAGAAAATACCGCTAAAAAAATTCGTCCTCGTCTATCATATTCACATTCATCAACCTCCAACCAACCGGTAACCTTTTACCGGTGTCAAACCTCATCTGCGTTGTGGCCGCACGGTTACAGCCAAAATACTCTCCAAGGAGCATCTTCTAACACGCACATCAAATCAAGTCAAAGTCTCCATCCGATCAATCGTGTATCAAACAGATACCGACTAAATATCATCTGCAACGATAACAGAGAAACTCTTCAGACCTATTACAATCCGCTGCTTATCCCCTTCACTCGACCTTTTCTTGTAGTGATATATGCATCCTTATCTCAGGCTTCAGTCCACAAAAACTGGAATCTGCACTATCAAAAAAGTCAAAATAAGACTCAGGGATTGACTTCGTGATTTGACGATGCAAAAGTATTCCTTTAAATTTGCTCCGTTTTTGCAAATTATGCAATAATATTACCATTTTCCGCCAAAACAATGAACGAAGAACAGCGCAGATACCTTGCTCATATTGGAGAATCGGATACAGAGGAGATTCTGATCAAACGGACCGGTTGGGAAGCAATCAACCTGCCTACACATGCGCATGAGAAATTCCAAATCATATACACCTTGTCTGGAACCCTGCACATCAAGATCGGTTCGAATAATTACTTTGTACCCGAACGACATCTGGCCTGGATTCCGAGTCGCACCAAACACAAAGTATCCAGCAACAGCCGACAGGTTTCACTGACTGTTTTCTACATCAATCTGCCCATCGAAAACGAACAGGATCCCAAAGCGCTGTTTTACATTTGGGGAGTTCGCCCCCTGATCGGTGAGAACATGAAGTTTATTGCATCACACGCCCCTTGTATCCAAAGTCGCACTCAACCCGATCTCTATCGCTATGCATCCAGTTTTTTCAATCTGATGCCTCAGATCAATCCTACGGAACCGTTTTTACTCCGTCCACTAATTATTCCTAACGATCCACGATTGACTCCCATATTAAACTACATCAACCGCCACCTGAGCGACCGACTCGACATGGAGCTGCTGGCCTCCCGATTCAATCTCTCGACCCGCAATCTGAGCCGTCTGTTCCACACCTCGGGAATCCGGTTCAGCAGTTTGGTCAACCATTGGCGCATCTTACGAGCCATCGAACTGCTGACTGATCGTGAAAAGACCATCCAAGAGATTGCATACGAAGTAGGATTCAACACCCCCAACAATTTCAACCGAGTTTTCAAACAGATTACCGGCACCTCACCCCGGGTTTATCTGCAACGAGACGACGATCCGGACACCGATCCGGTGCATACCGTTGTGCCTATTGAATCCGTTTAAATAAAAAATCGGTAACTTCACATCGTCATACGGAGACATTGCCATGGGAAACGATCATATAGAACTCACTGCATACGAAGCACACACCGATTCAACCGTTGAACTTCCCTTTGCCTCTTCGGGAGTACATGCCGGCTTTCCCTCTCCGGCCGAAGACTTTGTCGAGGGATCGCTCGATCTGAACCGGCTGCTGATCAAGGATAGTGCAGCAACCTTTTTTGTTCGGGTCGAGGGGGACAGCATGCAGGATGCCGGTATCTATGACGGCAATCTGTTGGTGGTGGACAAGTCGCTCCACCCCCAGGACGGCGACATTGTGGTCTGTTTTCTGGATGGGGAGTTCACCCTCAAACGGATCCGAATCCAGGAAGGTAAAATTACGCTTCTGCCGGCCAACAAACGCTACAAACCGATTGAGGTGAATCCAGATGATGAGTTTACCGTATGGGGAGTGGTTCGCTCCTCGATCAATATGTTCCGCTGATGTACGGCCTGTGCGATTGCAACAACTTTTACGCGAGCTGTGAACGCGTATTCAACCCGTCGCTCAACGGGCACCCCATTGTGGTGTTATCCAACAACGACGGTTGTGTCATCGCACGTTCCAATGAGGCCAAACAGTTAGGCATCCGCATGGGACAACCCTTCTTCGAGCTGCGTGACCTGATCCGCTATAACCGGGTCCGAGCCTTCTCCTCCAACTTTGTACTCTACGGGGATATGTCCCGACGTGTCATGACCATCCTCAAACGACACGTGCCGACAGAGATCTATTCGATCGACGAAGCATTTTTGGATCTTCGTGACATTCGGGAAAACCAATTGGACAGTTTCGGTCATCGACTCTCCTACACGGTCCGGCGTTCGACCGGCATTCCAGTCAGCATCGGCATCGCTCCGACCAAAACATTAGCCAAAATTGCAAGCAAGCTCTGCAAACAGTATCCCAAACTGAAAGGATGCTGTTATATGCACCGCCCCGAAGATATTGAAAAGGTGCTTCGAAAATTTCCGATAGAGGATGTCTGGGGCATTGGGCGTCGTCACTCGAAGATGCTCGCCTCGTTTCACATTCGAACGGCATACGAATTCACCCAAATGCCACAGGAGTGGGTGCATCGCCAGATGAGTATTGTCGGGCTGAGAACCTGGAAAGAGCTGCAGGGGGTCTCCTGTATCGGATTCGAACAGATGCCGCCCGAAAAGCAGCAGATTGCCACAACCCGCACCTTTGCCCACAATATCACCGACCCCGATGAGCTGCACGAATGTGTAGCCCAATATGCTTCGGCATGTGCCGCCAAGTTACGTCAACAACAGAGTCTGTGTAGCCAGTTGCAGCTATTTATCCGTACAAATCCGCACCGGGACAACCTGCCCCAACAGTACGAAAGCCGACTGGTCAAACTGCCCCACCCGACCGACAGCACCCTGGAACTTACCGCTCAAGCGGCACGACTGTTGCGTGAGATTTACCGCCCGGGGTTTGAATACAAACGGGCCGGTGTGATTCTTTCCGACATATCACCCCGCAAAGGGATGCAGCAGGAGCTGTTTGGCAACGGGAATCGAGAAAAGCACGACAAGTTGATGAACGTTTTGGACAAGCTAAACGACACCTATGGAAAGCATAAGGTGGTGGTGGCTGCCGAGGGATTCGAGCCCTTTAAAATGAAACGGGATCACCTCTCTCCGAACTATACAACCGATTGGCAATCGCTGCTAAAGGTCAAATGCTAAAAATTTTACCACTCAGCACGCCTCTTTACACAACAAAACGTTAGCAATTTCCCATACGACACGGGAAATTACCAACGTTCTGTTGCGCTCGTCACCTTAAACACGCCTCCGTGTTTCAAGATACAAGCAGACCTCGTTTATTTACATCTTATTATTTATGCTGAATCGAGATGCCCATTCGCTCGAAAAGCGCTTGGCTGTCGGGTTCGTGTCCCCGGAAACGGACATAGAGGGTCATCGGATCCTCTGAACCGCCCTTTTCCAGCAGATCATGCCGGAAAGATGAGGCCACTTCACGATTGAAAATCCCCCGTTCGTGGAACAACGAAAAGGCATCCGCATCGAGCACCTCTGCCCATTTGTAGCCGTAATATCCCGCAGCGTACCCACCTGCAAAAATATGGCCGAACGCCGTGGACATGCACTGTCCTTCAACACGGGGCAACAGTTGGGTCTTTTCAGCCGCCTGCTGCTCAAAACGGGCCACATCCTCCGTAACCGGAGCGGTCACCGTATACCAAGCCATATCGATCAATCCAAACGACACCTGACGAATGTGCCGATAGGCAGCCTGATAATTCTTTGCATCGATCACCTTTTGTACCAATTCGGCCGGGATCTTTTCACCGGTTTGGTAATGTATGGCCCACAGATCGAGATACTCTTTTTCGGTCGCCCAATTCTCCATGATCTGTGAAGGCAGTTCAACAAAATCGCGGTACACGCTGGTCCCGGTCAGGCTCGGATAGGTTCCCTTCGCCATCATTCCGTGCAGCGCGTGGCCAAACTCATGCAACAGCGTGGTTACCTCATCAAAGGTGAGCAACGAGGGCTGTTCCCGGGTCGGTTTCGTAAAATTGCATACGACCGAAATCAGCGGACGCACCTCATGTCCTTTTTCAATGTATTGCGGACGGAATTCAGTCATCCAGGCGCCACCCCGTTTCGAGGCACGCGGGAAATAGTCCATATAGAGCACCGCCAGGAAGGTTCCGTCACCATCACATACCTCGAAAGCCTTCACGTCCGGATGATAAACCGGAATATCACTATTTTCACGGAAAGTCAACCCGTACAACTTTTCAGCCAACAAAAAAACTCCACGTTGCACATTTTCCAGGCGGAAGTAGGGCTTCAACATCTCTTCATCGAAGGTGTAACGTGCCTGTTTGAGTTTTTCCTGCCAGTAGGCATAATCCCAAGGCATCAACTCGTAATCAGCCCCTTCGCTGCGAGCAAAATCGGCCACCTCCTTCACCTCGTTTCGGGCCGGTTCAATGGCCCGATCGAGCAGTTCGCTCAAAAACTGCTGCACACGTTGTTGTGTGCCCGCCATACGCTCCTCGAGCACATAAGCGGCATAGGTCTCATAACCCAACAGCCGGGCCACCTCCAACCTCAAAGCGACAATCCGTTTGACAATTTCACGATTGTCCTGCTCATCGCCGTAGCAACGGCTGTTATAACGACGCCACAACTGCTCTTTGAGTTCTCGGTTCGACGAATAGGTCATAAACGGAACCATGCTCGGAGCCTGTAATGTAATGACCCATCCCTCTAAGCCTCGTTCATGAGCTTCGGTTGCGGCCCCCTCACGAACCGACTCCGGCAATTCACTCACTTGCGCGGGATCGGTCAGATGCAGCGTAAAGGCATTGGTTGCCGCCAAGACATGCTGGTTAAATTGCAGACTCAACTGGCCCAATTCGGTCGTCAGCTCCCGGAAACGCTCCTTATCCGCATCGGCAAGAGCCGCTCCACCCCGCACAAAACCTTTGTAACTCTTCTCCAACAGACGACTCTGCTCTGTGGTCAAGGTCAAATCGGCCCGTTTTTCATACACTTTGCGGACCCGATCGAACAGTGCCGGATTAAGACTTACATCATTACTGAAGGCTGTCAACAACGGCGAAACTTCCAAAGCGATACGTTGCATCTCATCATCGGTGCAGGCCTCATTGAGATTAAAAAACAGATTGCATAGATCATCAAGTCGTCTGCCACTGAACTCCAACGCCTCAATGGTGTTGGCAAATGTCGGTTCATCCGTATTGGCGACAATGGCCTCTACCTCTGCCCGGGCTTCGGCCAAAGCCTGCTGAAAAGCCGGCATGTAATGTTCATTATGAATCCGATCAAAAGCCGGTGTCGCATGCGGACCTGGCCACGATTCAAGTAACGGATTGATCTCCGTTGTTGTTGTTTGCATATCAACAGAAGCTGCACCAGAAGATTGGGCAACATTCAATGAGTTATCTGACATGATTAAAATTTTAATACTGATCGTAAAGATTGTCGTAGAAGCTGTTACGACGGTCATACTTCAAGTCACGCAGCGTTGCAGCCTTGACTCCAATCGTAAAACTCCAGCTCTTGCGGAAGCCGATCGGCACCCACATGAAACTCATCTGCCAACAGTGCAGATCACGGGTCAACGTCACAGTACCCGGAGTTAACTTATTTGCCACAAAGTCATAACCGCCATTGAACGTCACACCCCACTTCGGCGTCAAATTCAAACTACCGTTGAAACCGAGCGTCTGTACCACACTTTTCCGGTTACCGGTATTGGTATAGCTGAAACTATAATTAAGACCCAAATTCCACGGAATACTGAAATCATAATACCGTGACGCCATCATCATACGTCGTGTATTGGGATCCAACTCCGTGAATCCAGGTTGAGCGAACATGTCGGCATTTTCCACAGGAACATTCATTCCACTATTAATATCGTTCATGGCAGGTTGACCACTGCTGCTCGATTTCCCTGAGTTGAACGAGTAACCAAACGAAGTTTGCACACTGGTCAATCGAGCCAAAGAGCCCTTTTTGATCATGAAACGATTGATACGGTTTCCAGATACCGGATCGACCTGATACGGATCAAGTGTTGCCGACACATTCAAAGCGACATTTTTGGTCAATGTCGTACGCAAGCTCAAAGAGAACGGAGCCAAATTCAACGAGTCGGCCAAGAAATTATAGGAGGAATTGATGCTGAAATTATCAATCAATTTGATTTTTCTGACTCCTGACGTGTCTCGCCGATCACGCACTTTTGCCTCCAAAGTTTGTGAGATACCAAAACTCATAGACATATTGGGACCGGAGCTCGGGATACCGTACAACCCATTTTGGAACGGTGAATAGGTCATGATATGGCCTGTCGTATCGCTCTGCACTTGTTTATAATAGCCATAACCGTTTTTACCAAAATCCGGAGTATAACTAAAACTGATTGACGGTGTAATCATGTGACGGATAGCCCGAATCAAACCATCCTTTTTCTTAAACAGATAGGTACCGTATATTTTGGTAGTTGCAGCTACAGACATACTGTAATTGTACAATCGATAAAAGCCCCAGGTCGTATCGCTATCCACCACCTGTTTGGCCACCGGATCCCACTCCTTCTCTATCTTCTGAAAATACCATCGTTCCTGATAATTAATCGATGGGTTGATATTGATGTATTTCAGCAGATTAAACGATGTTTGAATCGGAATCTGATGGTTGATACCGGAACGCATCCCTTTAAACATCTTTTCCGTAAAAAGATCCTTCTCCTTGGTACTTACTGTGTTGCCAAAGGTACCAGTATATTGCAATGATATTTTCTCGTACCAACGTTGCTTTCCGACCGGATTCTTGCGTTGGAAAGGGTTAATACGTGATACATTCAACACAATGTTCGGGAAAGAGAGCTGTACCGATGAATCCCGAGAGTTTTGCGAGTGCTGAAGGTTCATCGATAACGAAACCTTGGACCAGGTATGCGAATAAGAGATACTTGAGTTGGTTTGACTACTCAAATAGTCGTTCATATTCTGAGCTGCATACTTGTTGTATCCACTGGTGGAGAAGTTCACACTGGCCGAAAAGGTTGAATTGGGCTTGAACTTCGGATCCTGCTGATGCGACCAGGTTACCCGGAAGTTATTCTGATTGATATAATCGGCATCTCCCTTCTCTCCGATAATGTCTTTTGAGAAGTTAATATCGAATGAACCACGATATTTGTATCGTTTCACATAACGTGACGCAACATCGGCCTCCCAGGAACCCATAGTGTAGAAACCACCCGTAACCGCCACATCGGCATAATCCTTAATCGTAAAATAGTAACCGCCATCGCGCAAGAAGAAACCTTTGACAGTCTCCTCACCGTACGACGGGATCAAAAAGCCTGATTTGCGGGTATTGGATATCGGGAAGAAACCGAACGGCAAACCGAGGAAATAGATCGGCACATCCTCCATCACCAAATAGGTGGGTCCGAAAACGGATTTCTTCCCTGGAATCGTTTTCGACTTGGTCATCGCCATATAAAAGTGGGGATTCTCCGCATCGCATGTCGTATAACGTCCGTTGGCAATGTTGATCGTATTATCGGGCATCTTCTTGACACGTACACCCTGAATATAACCCTCCCCCTCTTGAGTAGCCACTCCCTTGATACGTGCCTTCTTGGAATCAAGATTGTAAGTAATCGTATCCATCGTATAAGAGGCCCCCTCATCGATAAACTCCGGGCGAGTATTGACAATCTTCACAGTATCTCCCTCCTCGGTCGGTTCCTCCAACTCCACCGTATCGGGACGTCCATAAGCATAGATCTCCTTATGATCCATATCGATCCGCATGAAGTCTGCCTTCAGGTTCATTTTCTGGTACTTGACATCTCCTTTTTCGTAAATGTAAACCACCTTTTTTTGCACCTGATACACCAGTGAATCCTCATTCTCACCGTTGATCACATCATCCAAAAAGGGTTTGCGGTAAATCGGCACTGAGTCCGCAGCAGGACGCAACAGGGTATCACTCTGCAGAGCTTCTGCCACACGACGCAGGGTATCGGCCCGCAACAAACTATCACGACGCCGGATACTGTCGGCTCGTACCAAAGAATCGAGAGTCAGTGAATCGAGAATAAGAGGTTTTGGGAGAGATTTCGATGCAGTATCAGATTTGACTGCAGGCTGCTCCCTCACCGGTGATTGCGGGTACGCACTCATTTCCGGATGTTCAACCCCACCGGAACGACTGAATACGGTCTGCGAAACCATCGCCATGACCAAAAAAGCGGAAATGATATATTTCGTTTTTTTTATGCGCAATTCCCTACAAATATTTAATTTTGCACTGACCCGCGGGGAGTAATCACTTTTCCAGGGCAAAAATAGGTAAAAAAAAACAGAGTTCCCTAACGTTCGACGCAATGAAAGTAACAAAACGCCGTCTTTGGGTGCTTCCGCTTCTTTTTTTGGGCACCTTGTTGTATTCCAATCTATCATTCGCACAGATGGCAACCCGCGTCGGCATTCGCAAAATCGTCATCGATCCCGGACATGGAGGCAAAGACCCCGGATGTTCATATAAACAATACAAAGAGAAAGATATTGTGTTGCAAGTCGGCCTTCGACTCGGAGAACTGATCAAAGAGAACTTCCCCGATGTGGAGGTGATCTACACCCGCAAGACCGATGTGTTTATTCCATTGTACGATCGAGGTAACATTGCCAACAAAGCCGGTGCCGATCTGTTTTTTTCCATTCATGTCAATGCCGCCCAAAGTTCAGCGGCTGCTGGAACCGAAACTTTTGTAATGGGTGTGGACAAAGCGGGCAAGAACCTCGACATTGCCATGAAGGAGAACGACGTCATCACCCTCGAGGATGATTACTCAGCCAAATACCAGGGTTATGTTCCGGGCTCTTCGGAATCATTCATCATCTTTTCTTTGATGCAATATTCGTATCAAAGCCAAAGCCTGACTTTGGCAAATATGATTCAAAAACAGTATGTAAAACACACGACGATGGGGAATCGGGGCGTTAAACAGGCTGGATTTCTTGTCCTTTGGAACGCAGCTATGCCCAGTATCTTGACTGAACTGGGGTTCATTTCCAATACGGCAGATCGCCAAATGCTCATTACCCGCAGCGGACAAGAAAAATTGGCGCGCTCTTTGTTCAACGCTTTCAGTGAATACAAAGCCAAATCAGAGGGGCAAACCTCCTGGCAAACGCTGAACAATCTCTCTGCTGCCGAAGATCGGGAGATGGATCGTAACGATGACCCTGCAGGCAACGATAACTCATCGGTCTCACGTTCCCAAGACAGCAAGAATACATCAGCCAATACGTCCAAAGGCAAAGTTGAATACCGGATTCAAGTGATGACTTCGGATCGTAAAGTACCTAAAAACTCATCACGTTTCGGGCCTTACCGGGGTGAAGTTACCGAAATGATTGTTGGCGGAGTATATAAATATTATGTCGGATGCGTGCCAACTTACCAAGAAGCGTTATCTTTGCAGAGGAAGGTTCGGGCTCAATTCAAAGATGCCTTTATGGTTCCTTTCTGCAACGGGAAACGCATCACGGTTTCCGAAGCACGTAAAATGGAGTAACCAAGGTGATGATGTCAATCTGATTGAACGACACAACACGAAAGATTGATATCCTAACCGGTGATGCACGACACATCAAAAACGGACAACACAAAGTCGCTCAAATTGTTGAAGCAACACGATTCGACTTCAACAGCGTACTAACGACAAGAGACTACACAGATGAAAAAACTGAAATTCAGCCGCGAATTCAAAATAGGCTTTTTTGGAGTAGCCATGCTCGCTCTCCTCTACTGGGGAATCAACTTCCTGAAAAGCAAAGACCTTTTCGCCTCAGATAACGAGTACTACGCCGTCTATGATCAGGTGAATGGCTTGCAGCCCTCTGCTTCCATCGTTATCAAAGGATTTAAGGTCGGTACGGTCAGCAGTATGAGCTATGATCCATCGAAATCACAGAATGTTGTGGTAACCTTCGCGGTAAAATCGAAATACCCTATCCCGAAAGATTCAAAAGCATTGATTTACAGCGACGGCATCATGGGCGGAAAGGCCATTGAGATCGTATTGGGCTCTTCACCAGAGATGTTGCAGCCGGGCGATACACTCTACTCTGAGATCAACAAAGATTTTTTGGAGACAGCCGGCAGCGAATTCGAGTTTATCAAACAACGGGCCAATGATGTCATTTCACGATTGACCGTTACGCTCGATAACCTTAATGCAATTTTGGCAGATAATCGTGCTGGGCTTAACGCCACAGTCAACAACATGGCCTCCATCACCGGCAATCTCAATGAGGTGATGACCGAAGAGAAAGGCTCGTTGCGCAACATTATTGCCAACCTCAATTCTCTGTCTCAAATGCTGAAGGATAAAGAGGGACAGATCGACAATATTCTGACCAACGTTGATCGCTTCTCCGACTCGTTAAGCCAATCGAAATTCCCGACCGCCATTGCCGAGATGACCCAGACTCTCGACCAGCTCAATGCAACGCTGAACAAGGTCAACAGCGGCGAGGGAACGATCGGCAAGTTTGTTAACGATCAAGCGCTGTACGACTCATTAGTGGATGCCTCGGCCAACCTCTCAGCCCTGCTCCACGACATCAAGGCTAACCCCAAACGTTACATCAACATATCGGTATTCGGAGGAGGACGCAACCGCGAATAGTGCGGATTGTTCCACACCGATCCGGCGCGCACGGCACCTCCGAAGCGCGCTTTACTTATATAAAAGGAGATGATCTACCCCGAAAATTTTGAATCCAAAATAGGTTTCGACCGTATCCGCAATCAGATTTCAGCACTGTGTATCACGGACGGGGCTCGCGCCAAACTCGCCGAGCTTCATTTCAGCACCTCACGCGATGAAATTGTCCGCCTGCTCGAAGAGACATTCGAAATGCGGACTATCCTGATGCTCGAAAGCGACTTTCCGGAAAACAACTACGTTGATACTGCACCGTTTCTGAAAAAGGCCGAAGTAACCGGAACCTTTCTCGAAACCTCCGAAATTTTGACTCTGCGCAAGGGTTTGACCGCTGCATACGAACTGGTCCGTTTTTTCGACAGCGAAAGCGGAGCCAAATATCCCCGTTTGAAGGAGTTGTGTCGGGACGTGGAGGGTTTTCCCGACATCATTAACCATATCGATTCGATCATCGACCGTTTCGGCAAAGTCAAAGATAGCGCCTCCCCCGAATTATATGCAGTCCGCCGGGCCATCCATGAACGTGAAGGCCAAATTTCCCGCCGTCTGCAACAGATCATGTCGCAGGCTCAGGCCTCGGGATTGGTCGATGCTGACGCCTCGATCTCGATTCGTGAAGGACGGGCCGTCATCCCGGTCAACGCTGCCAACAAACGCAAGATCAAAGGGTTTGTCCACGATGAATCGGCTACCGGCAAAACAGTCTATATTGAGCCGGTCGAGGTGGTTGAAATCAATAACGAACTCAAAGAGTTGGAGTATGAGGAGCGGCGTGAAGTGGTTCGGGTACTGGTCCGTTTTACGGACATGTTGCGCCCCGAACTGCCCGGCATTGCCCACTCCGGAGAGTACCTGACGACCATGGATCTGATCCGGGCCAAGGCCCGCTTTGCACTCGACAACGACTGCACAATGCCAATCATTGAAGAGCAGAGCTCCATCTTGTTGAAAAATGCCCGCCATACCCTTTTGGCCCAAACTCTCCGCAAAGAGAACAAAAGCGTTGTTCCACTGGATCTGACCTTAACCCGTGAAAAACACATTTTGGTCATCTCCGGTCCGAATGCCGGAGGAAAGTCGGTCTGCCTGAAAACCATCGGACTCCTGCAATACATGTTGCAGTGTGGTTTGCTTATTTCGGCTTCGGAGAACTCAGAGATGGGAATTTTCCAAAGCATTTTTATTGATATCGGGGATGAGCAATCGATCGACAACGATCTGAGTACGTACAGCTCGCATCTGCTCAACATGAAGAATATCCTGCGCCATGCCAACGACCGTTCGTTGATCCTGATCGACGAATTCGGAACCGGTACCGAACCGATTATCGGAGGGGCCATTGCCGAAGCCGTCCTAGAACAGCTCGAAGCTAAAGGCTGTTTCGGGATCATTACAACACACTACTCCAACATCAAATACTATGCAAGCAACGCCAAAGGGATTCTAAACGGGGCCATGACCTTTGACGTACAAAATATTCGTCCGCTCTTTCGGTTGGAGACCGGCAAGCCGGGTAGTTCGTTTGCCATCGAGATTGCTCGCAAAATCGGTCTGCCGGAAGAGATTATCCGCTCCGCTTCGGAGAAGGCGGGTACGGATCACATCAATCTGGAGCGTCAGTTGCGTGAGATTGCCCGTGATCGTCGGTATTGGGAGCAGAAACGCGACAAGATCCATCAGACCGAAAAGCGTGTCGATGAGCTGGCCGAGAAATACAAATCAGAACTGGAGACGATCAAGGCGGAACGCAACCGTCTATTGAAGGAGGCCAAAGCTCAGGCCCAACAGATCACTTCGGAGGCCAATCGTCAGATTGAAAACACGATTCGGGTGATTCGCGAATCGCAGGCGAATAAGGAGAAGACCCGTTTTGTCCGCCGTAAGATTGAAGAGTATAAGGAGTCGTTGGAGCAAACCACGGTGGATGACGCAGCGATCGATCGCAAGATCGAGCAGCTTCGCGCCCGGGAGCAGCGTCGTGCCGAGCGTAAAGCCAAAGGCACACAACCCCAACAGACCGAATCGAAAGTGGATCAGATCAAACCTAAGACAATTGAACCAGGCGTCAAAGTTCGAATTCAGGGACAGGATGCTGTCGGTGAAGTTTTGGAGTTGAGCGGCAAAAAGGCCATTGTCGGATTTGGGCAGATCCGCACGACGATCGATCTGAAACGGTTAGAGGCGATCTCCAATTCGGAGTACAAAAAGGTTACTCGCACTTTGAAACCGGTTGGAGTTCCAGCAGCGGCATTTGACACGGCCCAGCGGCGAATCAATTTCAGCCAGCAGATCGATGTACGGGGAATGCGTGTTTCTGAAGCCTTGGATGCAACCCAAGAGTTCATTGACGACGCCATCATGCTTGGATTTAACGAGGTACGCATCCTTCACGGCAAAGGCACCGGAGCTCTCAAGGAGGAGATTCGCAAATATCTGCGTACGGTTGATCTGGTTTCGAGCGTCAAAGATGAACACGAAGAGTCCGGCGGAGCCGGTATCACAGTGGTCAAGCTCGACCTTTAATGGGTAGTTGTGATTACATTGATAAATTGCCATTAACGCACCAATTCTCGTTAGATCGGTATTGACACCATATTTTCCGGTTGAATCGGAATCGGTTAAACAGAGGTCAGTGAGATCGGTACCGATGCAACCGGGATCGTATTTTCGTCATACAAAAACAGGCTGAGACCATAATTAATAAATTGTTTGGGCACGGCCAATATCTGTTGCAAGGAACATAAGGTGCATAACGACCAACTATCCATACACCGAATTACAGTGCATATCCAGCTCGAATCCTGAGAAGTTAGGCATTCTCCGACCGGCAATCCGACCAGCGATCTGACCAACCAGTGGCCACACTTGTCTCCCGTCCCAGAATCCGAACATCATTTTTATTCTTCAGATCTTTAGTCTGAAGATTATAACCATTCTCATGTAGCCCTACTCTCTTGTAAACATGCATGCTACAAAAAAGAGACCTAAGGAAGAATGACACGACCAAAAAATCATTTACTTTGTAGCGTTCAAAGAGACATACAAAGAGATGACTTACAGTTTAGAGGAGATCGCATCGATCACCGGCGGCATTTTAACGGGCCGCAACTCTCGAATCGAACATATCATAACCGATAGTCGAAATCCATTTGACCCTACTGCAACCCTTTTTGTCGCCATTCGTGGCAACAACCACAATGGGCACGATTATATCTCCAACCTCTACCAGGAGGGGGTTCGAGCCTTTCTGATCGATTCGGAGATCGATACCTCCCGCTACCCTGAAGCTGGATTTGTCCGCTGCGACAACTCCATCCAGGCACTGCAAAAGCTGGCCAGCAGCCACCGCAATCACTTCAAAGGCACCTTGGTGGCCATCACCGGCAGCAACGGCAAAACCGTCACCAAAGAGTGGATTGCCCAACTCTGCCCTCCCGGTATCAAACTGTTTCGCAGCCCCCGCAGTTACAATTCACAGATCGGGGTTGCCCTCTCGCTGTTGATGATCGAGGGGGACGAACAGTTAGCTATTATCGAAGCCGGCATCTCGGAGCCGGGCGAAATGGAGCGTCTCGAAGCCATGATTCGCCCCGATATCGGTATCTTTACCAACCTGGGTGATGCCCATCAGGAGCACTTTACCAGCCTGGAACAGAAACTCTCAGAAAAGCTGATCCTGTTCCGCCACGCCCGCACCATTCTCTACAACGCTGGCGATCAATGGGTCACAGACCAGATCGCCTGCACTTACGCAGATCACAAACTCTGCGCCGTCGATCCCAACCATTACGATTTGAGCACACTGCCCTATCGGGATCAGGCTTCGCTGGAAAATGCAGCCAAGGCTATTGCCCTATATGACATCTTGGGATACAATCTGAAGTCAATCTTGGCAACCCTTCCCTCGCTGCAAAGTGTTGCAATGCGTATGGAGCTCAAAGAGGGTATCAACGGCTGCAAATTGATCAACGACAGCTACAATTCAGACATCAATTCTCTGGCCGTATCGCTGGACTATTTGGCTTCAGTGGCCGGTGGACAACCCAAAGTGCTGATTCTGTCCGACATTCGCCAAAGCGGCCTACCGGCTGAAAAGCTGTACGGGCAGGTGGCCGCTCTACTGCATACCAAAGGGATCGACACCCTCATCGGTATCGGGGAGGAGATTTCGCGCCATGCAGGACTCTTCGACTGCGACAAACACTTCTTTCGCAATACGGAGGCCTTCCTCCATGGATACAATCGGGTCTTTTTTGTCAACAAAAGCATTCTGCTGAAGGGTAGTCGGGCATTCGGTTTTGAAAAGATCAGCCATGCTCTCGAGCAGCGCACCCACACCACGGTGCTGGAGGTGAATCTCGACAACATGATCCACAACCTGAACTACTACCGTTCGCTGTTACGGCCCAACGTCCGCATCATGATTATGGACAAAGCCTCCGGATACGGTACCGGTACCTACGAAGTAGCCAGCATGTTGCAACATCAAGGGGTTAGCTTTTTGGCCGTTGCCTTTGCCGATGAAGGGGTAACGCTGCGCGAAGCAGGCATTACCATGCCCATCGTCGTGCTGAATGCTGATGCAGACAGTTTCGAGGTGATGATCGACTACCATCTGGAGCCGGAAATATACAGTTTCTCATCTTTGGAAGCTTTTGCCCAGGCGGCACGACGCCACGGAGAGACCTGCTACCCGATCCACATCAAGTTGGATACCGGCATGCACCGTTTGGGCTTTATGGAACCAGACATCGACGGCGTTATTGCCGCACTTCGCAATCAGCAAACCCTATATATACGCACTATCTTCACCCATCTGGCCGGCAGTGACGAACAACAGCACGATGAGTTTACCCACTCACAAATCGCCCGTTACACAGCCATGAGTGATCGGTTAGTGGCTGCCTTCCCCAACGAGCATATCATCCGCCATCTCTGCAACACGGCTGGTATCGAGCGTTTCTCAGATGCGCAATTCGATATGGTACGGTTAGGCATCGGCTTGTATGGAGTTGGCTTTACACACCAAGAGCAGCTGTTGCCGGTCAGCACACTGCGCAGCCGCATTGTACAGATCAAAGAGCTGCAACCAGGGGAAACTGTAGGCTACGGACGCTGGGGTAAAATCACCCACCCAACCCGTACTGCAACCGTACCAATCGGATATGCCGACGGATTGGATCGTCATCTGAGCCGTGGTGCATGGAGCATGCTGGTCAACGGCAAGCCTGCACCGATTATCGGCAACATCTGCATGGATACCTGTATGTTGGACATTACCGGTATTGAGGCCCAAGAGGGTGACCCTGTTACGATTTTCGGCTCCGAGCCGGGCAATACGGTCACTGACATGGCAAACGTATTGGGCACCATCCCTTACGAGATCATGACCAGCATTTCGACCCGCGTCAAACGAATATATACCAAAGAATAAATATTATTGACAACTTTGTTGTTACGCACGAATAGCTATCGTGCATAGGGAAACAAGGATCAACACTTCTGTATAAAAAAGCAAGGCATTTCGATTTGCCTGTTTTTTAACTGAATTACCTCATACCGCCACCAATCTTTATGAAACACGGCAAACTATATCTGATACCTACTCCGATCGGGGATCGTCCCGTATGGGATGTACTTCCGGCCAGCAATCGGGCAGTCATCGACGCTCTCGAATATTTTATTGTCGAAGATATTCGTTCGGCACGCCGGTTCTTAAGCAAAGCCGGAATTCAACGTCCGATCGACACACTGAGGTTTGCCGAACTGAATGAGCACACAACGCCGCAGGAGGTTTCCGCGCTTTTCGCACCGTTGTTGCAGGGTGTCGATGCAGGGCTTTTCTCCGAAGCAGGATTACCGGGAGTAGCCGATCCCGGAGCCGATGCAGTAGCATTAGCACATCGGCATGGTATTGAGGTTATTCCGCTGGTAGGACCCTCTTCCATTCTGCTGGCACTGATGGCTTCAGGACTCAACGGGCAGTCGTTCGCCTTCAATGGATATCTGCCGATCAAACAGCCCGACCGCAACAAAGCTATCCGCCATTTCGAAAGCCGGGCTCAAAGCGAACATCAATCGCAAATTTTTATTGAAGCGCCTTATCGCAACCTGAAGTTGTTCGATGATTTTCTGACTACTTGTCGTTCGCAGACTCGCCTGACCGTGGCTGCTGACCTGCTGCAACCCGATCAACTGATTCGTACCCGAACGATCGACGAATGGCGCAAACAACCCAAGCCCGACATTCATAAGCGTCCTGCTATTTTTATTATCGGATAGAGCGGCAAGGACGGACACAATCCTTTATAATAAATAATCGCGATCAGAATATCCAACATGCTACAACAAACCGGCTCGCCCCTAACGATCAGAAGGGATACCCGATCGGTAATCCGGCCGTCATGGACTGTTACTTCGCTGCAGTGAAAAAGCGCCTGCAATCTTTCGAATTATCCGCTGCACTTCCGCTCCCTACAACTATCCGAGCCGACATCCTGTCCCCCCGGGTTTTCTTGTCTCCTACTTCCTCATAGTCACACATTTGCCGTGCAGATACTACGTCAGTAGTTTTAGACACTATACCGGTCCCTGTGCAATAATCCCGCAAACGATAAAGAATCGCCTTACACGTTACTCTGTTCTCAAATCTTCGCAAACTAAGTCCCCACCTACCCTTCTCTTCTTTTATCACTGCCTTCGCCAACACCGCCCCGTCTTTCTTTTCCACCTCGTACCACTCCTGCTCTCTCCTGCTCACTTATTGACTTATGTTACTATTTTTCCCTTATTCAGCCTATTTCCGCCACTTTACTTCCTGTCCTGCTATAATCCTTTCGATAGCAAGCAACTAACCACACGGAACAATTTTGTGGCTATCAAACAACAACCCTCCAAGTAACAATCTAAAAACCAAAATATTGCAAAACAAACCACGCAAAAAGCCACAAAAAAGTTTGTAAAAAACTTAAGTAATTTCCTATCTTTATCGCAGAATTGGTTTGTCATTTCGCATTCACGAAAAGACAATAAAAGGGAATCGGGTGCAAATCCCGGACAGTCCCGCTGCTGTGAAGCTCCAATCAACGTCCTGAAACCATCTGCATGGCCACTGACCTTTCGGTCGGGAAGGCATCAGGACGGGAGTCAGTCAGAAGACCTGCCAGTTCATGTACCATTTTTTCGCCTCGAGGGTTAGGCGTAAAAGTGACGAAACATTTAATCATTTTTTCAGAAGTCGAATTATTCTGTCCCCAAGACAGATCGCTTGGCTCATTGTATTTGTTGCGATGGAGAAAGTATGTCCTCGTTGCAGGAGACGTTTTACGTGCCTGCACGAATCCATTATGGATTGTCATTGCACGCGCATCTCATTGGATGCTGCTCAACGTGCTTTTATTGCGGAAAACTACGATGGATGTCTGTGCAGCGAATGTTTGCACACCATCAAGGATTCGTTTTACCTGTATGGAACCAATCCGATCTACCGCCATCATGTTCAACCAAATCCACACATATGTTCAAGAAAGTAGTGATTGCCAACCGTGGCGAAATCGCCGTCAGAATCATACGCTCCTGTCGTGAGATGGGGATCGGCACTGTAGCTCTCTATTCCGATGCAGACCGCATGGCCAAACATGTGCTGCTGGCGGACGAAGCCTACCATATTGGCGCTGCCTCATCTCAAGAAAGCTATTTAAATGTAGAAAAGATCATAGCTGTTGCACGAGCTTGCGGTGCAGATGCACTTCATCCGGGATACGGCTTTCTCTCCGAGAATTCACACTTGGCCCGTATGTGTGAATCAGCAGGCATCGCCTTTATCGGTCCACGTGCCGAAACCATCGAGCAGATGGGAGATAAGATTGCTGCTCGTGAAGCGATGATTGCCGCTGGCGTTCCGGTTGTTCCGGGCATTGAACGACAACTGGACTCTGTAGCCGATGCCGAAAGCTTGTGCCAACAGATCGGATTTCCGGTGATTCTCAAAGCGGCTGCCGGCGGTGGAGGCAAAGGCATGCGGCTGATCCGAACACTCGAAGAGGTCCGCAGTGCCTACGAGACGGCCCGTTCCGAAGCATTAGCCTCTTTTGGCGATGCAACGGTCTATATCGAAAAATACATCGAAGAGCCACATCACATCGAGTTTCAGATCTTAGGAGATAAGCAGGGTAACATAATCCATCTGTACGATCGGGAGTGCTCCATCCAACGCCGTCATCAAAAGGTGATCGAAGAGAGTCCTTCGCCCTTTTTGACGGACGAATTGCGGCAACGCATGGGGGCAACGGCTGTCGCTGCAGCCAAAGCGGTCGGTTATGTCGGTGCCGGGACGATCGAGTTTTTGGTGGACCGACAAGGGAACTACTATTTCCTAGAGATGAACACCCGACTGCAAGTGGAACATCCCGTCACCGAAGAGGTCATCGGGCTCGATTTAGTCAAGGAACAAATTTTTATTGCTGCGGGACAGCCTTTGCAGTATAAACAGACCGATATCGTTCAGCGTGGTCATGCCATTGAATGCCGTGTATGTGCCGAAGATCCGGAAAACAACTTCATGCCAGCACCTGGAGTGGTCTGTCAGCTCACCGAGCCCAATGGTTTGGGGATTCGGATCGATGGATACATCTACGAAGATTATGAAATTCCGATTTGGTACGACCCGATGATTTCGAAATTGATTGTCCATGCCGTAAAACGTGAATATGCTATCGAACGAATGTCCAGAGCATTGGACGAATACAAAATTACAGGTGTTACAACCAATATCGCCTACCTGAATGCGATTCTACACATGCCGGATTTTGTGAACGGGGACTACAACACCGCATTTTTAGAACAAAACGGAGAGGCAATTGCCGACTACTGCTGTACCAATCACCCCAGCGATGAGCAGGCAGAAGAGTTGGAAAATCTGGCACTAATTGCAGCACATATCGATTACCTGAATCTTTTAGAGAAGAGCGGAGGTTCATCAACATCCTCTACTTCCGCTGATCCATCGAACCGCTGGCGAGAATTTGGCAAACGAAAAGGGGTATTAGGGATTTAAACAGGAGAGAACTATGGAAATGACTATTGGGAAACGAACCGCTCAAATCCAACTACTCAGCAAAGAGAAAGATTTCGTACGCATCAGTGTAGATGATCGGATCTATGAAATTAATGTTGTCGTCACAGACAACGGAATATGCTCCTTGATCCATGATGGCCGCTCATTCAACATGGAATTGTCCAGTTCTGACAACGGTCGTAGTTACACAGTTCGTCAAGGATTCAACTCATACGAGGTCGAAATTGTCGATGCACAAGAGAAATACATGCGCTCACGCCGGAAAGAAGATGTGCGGCAGGAGGATACTATTGTTGCTCCGATGCCCGGAAAGATCGTCAAAATTTTGGTCAATCCAGGCGATCAGGTCAAAGAAGGAGACACTCTCGTTGTCTTTGAAGCCATGAAGATGCAAAGCAATCTGAATGTGGTAGGAGACTGTACCATCGGCACCATATTGGTTTCGGAAGGCGATTCAGTTGCATCGGGACAACCGCTTATCAGACTTGAAACAACAACTAACGCAAAAGATCATGAATAATAATCCAGCATACGAAGAATTTACCCGTCGGAATCAGGCTGCGGAAGCAGGAGGCGGAACAGACAAAGTAGAAAAACAACACAAGGCAGGTCGTATGACAGCCCGGGAACGTATCGAAATGTTACTTGATCAAGGCACCTTTGTCGAATTCGACAAATTTGTCACACATCGCTGTGCCCATTACGACATGCAACAAAACAAAATCCCTGGAGATGGGATCGTATCAGGCTATGGGAAGATCAATGGCCGTCCGGTTTACGTATATGCCTATGATTTTACTGTATTCGGAGGCTCATTGAGTATCACCAATGCAGGAAAGATCGTCAAGGTGCAAACGATGGCCCTGAAAAATGGAGCTCCCATCATCGCCCTGAACGATTCGGGCGGAGCCCGCATCCAGGAGGGAGTGGACAGTCTGACCGGATATGCCAACATCTTTTTCCAAAACACCATCGCCTCCGGAGTCATTCCACAAATATCCGCCATTCTTGGCCCGTGCGCCGGAGGGGCGTGTTATTCGCCGGCCTTGACGGATTTCATCTTTATGGTCAATGAAAAGAGCCACATGTTTGTTACAGGTCCCGATGTCGTCAAAGCGGTGACACACGAAGAGGTATCGAAAGAGGAGCTCGGAGGGGCATATACCCACAACAGCAAAAGCGGAGTGGCTCATTTCATGGGTTCGACCGAAGAGGAGGTGCTGATGGGTATTCGGGAGCTATTGAATTTCTTGCCCGCCAACAACCTTGAGGATGCTCCGGCACGCCCCTGCCTGGACGATATCCATCGGGAAGATGAACAGCTCGAAACGTTAATTCCGGCCGATCCGAATCTCCCCTACGATGTAAAAGAGTTGATCGAATCGGTGGCCGATGACCACTACTTTTTCGAGATCATGCCCCACTTTGCCAAAAACGTCGTCATCGGCTTTGTCCGGTTGGGTGGCAAAACAGCGGGTATCGTTGCCAATCAACCTGCTTACCTGGCCGGAGTGCTCGATATTGACGCTTCGGACAAGGCTGCCCGTTTCATTCGATTCTGCGACTGCTTCAACATTCCGATTATTACATTGGAAGATGTTCCGGGGTTCCTTCCGGGCTGCGTCCAGGAGCACAACGGGATCATCCGCCACGGGGCCAAAATCGTCTATGCCTACGTAGAAGCGACGGTGCCTAAAATTACGCTGATTCTTCGCAAAGCTTACGGAGGGGCCTATATCGTGATGTCGAGCAAACAGACCGGATCAGATGTCAATCTGGCCTATCCGACGGCTGAAATTGCCGTTATGGGGGCACAGGGTGCGGTCAATATTCTCTATCGGAACGCTGACGCAACACAAAAAGCCGAAGCGTTGAAAGAATATACAGCCAATTTTGCCACTCCTTATCAAGCCGCTGAAAACGGATATATTGACGAGATCATCCTGCCCCGACAGACTCGATTCAAACTGATCCAGGCACTTGAGATGACCCACAACAAGATCCGCAGCAATCCTCATAAAAAACACGGCAACATGCCGTTGTAAATTGGCAATATAACAGTATATCCAAAAGCATTTTTGGATATACTGTTACATTTTGCATGATTGTCATAATACAGTTTGCTCATGCACTTTTCCGAAATCTCAAATTATTTTCTCATTCACACACCGTCTTTAATAAAGATAAAACACCATAACTGAATGAGGACAATGCTGGACGGTTTATAACAAGAAACAATCTCTTTTCTCGACTCAGCCCCCCCCCAAAGGTCTGTAAATCTACAAATCATCCATATTCAAACGCTGATTGATGCCGCTCTGCGTAAAGAACTACAGTCCGTGACACGCTTCCCGTACAAACACTTAATAATCAAGGCTCATATCAACAAAAAGAAAATTATCTCTATCTCTTATTGATAAAGACATTTTCGTATTTGAACAAGTCACAACACCTGCCTTGGGCACACATCGCATCAGCATATTCATACCTATACGTAAATCTTTCGTATTTTTATGACCAAGAGAGAAAATTCAGGTCAACATTCATGAAAACAGAGAAATATTTATTGGTCGGAGCCATTTTGGCTTTGCTGTGCAGCAGTTGTGGAAATACCTCTCAAAAAGAGGCTAAAAACATTCAAGAGACTATGGCTTTTGTCACTACCGACACTACCGTCAAGGACAGTTTACAATTGATATGGATTCAAGATAATGCCAAGGAGCGTATCATGCCTTTGAGTCTGTTTGGCGAACTTCCTCAACCGTTAATCGACAGTTTGGACATTCAAAATGGCATTCCGGCATCTATCAGCACCTTTTTGTTGGAGATCGACGGCAAAAACATGCTGTTTGACACGGGAGTTGGCGCACCAGACAGTCGTTTGATTCCCGGATTAGCTGCCGCTGGCCTATCCCCTACCGACATCGACTACATTTATCTGACCCATTTTCACGGTGACCATATTGGAGGTATGATGAAGGGAGACAGCGTGGTTTTCCCAAATGCAGAGGTCTATGCAGCCCAGGCTGAGTATGACGGCTGGATGCAGATGCCGGATGAGAAAAAGGCACAAGTTACCCGTACCATGACAGCATACCAAGATCGGTTACACCTGTTCGAATATGGAGACACATTACCTACTAACATAGTGGCGATGGAGGCCATCGGCCATACTCCCGGTCACACTGTATATCAAGTGGGTGGTTTTCTTATCGTAGGGGATTTGGTTCATGGTGCAGCGTTGCAGTTACCACATCCGGAATACTGCGCGGCATACGACATGGATCCGGAAGCTGCTATTCAGACCCGCACACACTATTTAAAATATGCTAAAGACAATAATCTGTTAATGGCAGGAATGCACCAACCAGTTGAACAATAACTTGCGTTTCAATCATACAAGGGAGGGGTTAATCAAGATAGCCCCATCTTTTGATCGTAAAAATAAAGAAGAGGAGCAGCGGATTATCTCTATCCAACTGCTCCTCTTCTTTATTGCATATTAGCCTTTCAAAAAGTCTTGTCCAAAGGCTCCTATCTATTCGAAATCTTGTCATGCATAATGCTATGCCAGACTTTCACTTTGTCGCTTCATCAACACCTCGGCAATCAGACAATCGGTCGGCGTAGTAATTTTGAGATTGGCATAATCACCTTCACACAGCGTGATGGTTCCTCCGACATATTCTACCACACTGGCATCATCAGTAAAGGCATTATTGTAGGGTTGCCGGTAAGCCTCCAACAATACTGAACGGAGAAACACCTGTGGAGTCTGCACCATACGATAACGACTTCGATCCACAATCCGGCTCTCTCCCTCCAATTCAATCTCTCGCAACGAATCGTTTGGCAACACCACCGGAATGGCTGCACCGGACTGCTCGGCTGCCTCTACCACCCTTCTAATCAGTTCAGATGTGACCAATGGACGCACGCCGTCATGTACTGCGATCACTTCAGCGTCACCAATTTCAGCCAAGCCGTTTCGGACCGATTCGAAACGAGTCGCACCTCCATCACACACCCGATGAGGCAAAGTAAAACCATGCTCAACACACAAGCTTTGCCAAAATGAGTGTCGATCATGAGGCAACACCACCACAATACGACAGCCAGGCAGCGCCGTTGCAAAACGCTCAATGGTATGCATCAGAATCGGACGCCCTGCCAGCGGTAAAAATTGTTTGGGCAAGGCAGATCCCATCCTTTCCCCCTTACCACCTGCCACAATGATGACAGCTACCTGTTTCATAGTTGTATGTTATGAATGCTTATTTTTTATCAGCCCGATCCTGCAGGTACTGTTTTACCACACGATTAATCGTCTCATCGAGCGGCGTGTAGTGCATACCGGTCAACCGACAAACAGCGGAGCCATCGTAACGCACCTGGTCAATCGCCACGTGAATCAACGTATCATTCAACTGTTCGGCTCCAAATATTTTTTGAATGTGAGCCAGAGTGTGCAATGCACCACTTCCGACAGGAATCAACGGCGGACGGCGTCCGACCGCTTTCGCGATCATGGTAAAGAGTTCTTTATAGGAGAGGTTGCCTCCCGACAGGATGAATCGTTTGCCAATGGCCCCGTCACAAACTGCCAGCAGGAGCATCGCCTGCACCACATCCCGCACATCGACATACCCCATCACACCAGATGGATAGGCTGGAGTCCCTTTGGAGACCAGTGTAGAAATTAGCAAACCGCTTCCACGGTTCCAATCTCCTTCACCTATGATGACCGAAGGATTGACAACAACCGTACGTAAACCACGTAACGCCGCACGACGCACGGCATTCTCTGCAAAAAACTTGCTGACACTATACGGGGAACGTTCTTTCAATGAGGTGAGTTCGCACGACTCGGTTACCTCGTCACATCCCGGCTTTGGAGAGCCGAGCGTGGCTACTGAACTGACATGAACCAGCAATCCGACATTGTTTTCAAGACAAGCAAGTGCCACCTGTGTAGCAATCTGTGTATTGGAGATAATAATCTGCTCTTGCTCATCGGTATCGAAGGATACGCGTGCAGCGCAGTTGAACACCACATCAATATTTTGCAACGCCTCGCCCAGTTCCAACGGATTATTCAACGGCACTTCACAACATTCCAGTTGGGCGGCATACTGTGCTGCCTGCAACTGTTGCAAACGTTTTTCTAACTGGCCGAAGCCACCGCCCGGGCGTACAAGCAATTTGACCCGACATCCCAACTTCAACAATTCAGCCACCAAATGGCTTCCTACCATCCCGGTACCACCGGTTACGGCAATGCGTTGACCGGTTAATCTCTGCACGTTGGGTTTTACATGCTCCGTCGGGAGCTTTATGGTTTTGTTCATTTTGTCTGTTCAGATTTTACTGGCGAAGCCTCCCACAACAATTTGGTTCCAAAACCGAGCCGGTTATCGGTCAACTTCAAATAATCGGGTGCAATAACCCACATTTCGGGATCCATCACAGCCGCATAAGGGAATCGCAACAAATAGGCTTTTTTTACAGCAGCTAACTCCTCCCCTACAGGTCGATACATTCGGCCCCGGATCTGCAATCCTTGGATTTTACCCACCAGTTTGGTCTCCAACACTACGGCCGCAGCTACACGGGAATTTTGCCGCAACTGTTCTACGTGCCACGTTTTATCGGACGAGGTGACTGCAAACAGATTTCGTTGAGGCAGATAGGCGTAAAAAAGTGACGAACAGTGGGGCTCATCATGAATCGTAGTAGCCAAAGTCAGCACATGGTGACGCTTGATAAACCCAATGATACGCGAATCGACTGGCGTTATTTCTTGGCGGTCGGTTGTTGCGGTTTCTGCGCACTTTGAGATGCTGCTACCGGTGTCTGAACTGGATTGCATAACGAATCAAATTCGGTTGAGGTCAATTTCAAACTGTCGGCAATCTGGCCATCCAATTCGGCCATAATACGCGCTTTGACTTTTTCAAACGCTGCAAGGTTCTCTTTTTTGATCGGCTCGGCCGGTTCGGATGGCACCTTCAGCGGATCGATCGGAGTCGAACCTCGCCAGATACGGAAGTCCAAATGCGGTCCAGTCGCCAACCCCGTCGCCCCTACATAACCGATCAGATCACCCTGTTTCACACGAGTACCCTTTGAAATTCCTTTGGCATATGCTTTCAAATGCAAATACCCCGAGGTTAACGAACCAACGTTATGTTTGATCTTCAGCGTATTTCCACCGCCTCCACTCCAACCTTTATAGATCACCACACCATCACCGATGGCATAAACCGGTGTTCCTGACGGTGCTGCATAATCGACACCATGGTGTGGACGACGAATGCGCAACACGGGATGGAGACGTGAATTGGAGAAACGCGAACTGATTCGCGAGTATTTCAACGGAGCTTTCAACAGTGCTTTACGCAAACTGTTCCCCTTTTCGTCCCAATAATCCAGTTTCCCATTTTGCACAAACGGAATGGCATAATAGACTTTGCCATCGTGTTCGAAACGTGCCCCCCAGATTTTACCGAAGCCCACCTCGGTGGTATCTACATATCGCTGCTCGTAGATTACGGTAAATTTATCATTCGGCTGCAAAGCGAAGAAGTCGATGCTCCAGGCATAAATATCAGAAAGTTCCATCGCCAACGCAGGACTCATATCGTTGGCCAGCATACTGTTCCATAACGAAGAGGTGATTGTTGCCGTTCCTTTGCGGCGTTCCACCGTCACATCCTTTTCGGCTTTATACACACGAATACTGTCTGTCAGGTCGATCACCAAATAATCGATTGCTGATGCCTCGTAAACGAAATAGGCCAATTTCGGAGCGATGGAATCACGCGTTTGGAAAATCACATAGGGATGTCCAGCCCGCAGGTTACGCATACTGAAGACAGGTTCTGCGGCACGGGCAATCGAATCGACTTTTGCAGCTCCGACTCCATATTTTCCCAACAGAGCTCCGATCGTCTCTCCGCTGACAAATTCACCTTCGCTGATATTGTATTGGTCTTTGGGGATTCCGTAGAGCAGTTCAACCGGTTCCTCTTCGACTACAATCTCTTCGTCAGGCACCTGGACGTCCCGGCACAACAGCCACACGACCACACCTGCAATCACTACCAGTCCGACCGTAGCGGACACCCATATTTTCCGTGAAATCTTCATGTTAGTAAAAATACTCGTCTCTATGCAAAAGGCTGCATCTCAGATCGAGTACTTATTATTTTTTTATCAACAACATCTCTTTTGAAACGCAAACGCAACCATTAAATTTTGTTTCGGCCGAACTTTTGTTTGATCCAACGCGGGAAGATAATGGCACCAGCGATCAGGTAGGGATAATAGGTGATCAAACGCCACAGTACGGCGATCAGCGCAGCAGCTCCAAGCTGCATAGCCACCGGTACCTCGATCAGATCGCTGCAATAGGCTGAAAAGACGTATTCAGCAAAACCGCTTCCACCCGGGGTCGGCATCACCAACATCATGATCCACATCACCAGCTGACGGGCGAACAACAGGAATTGATCACTGACAGCAAAGAATGCCATCATCAACGCATTGGCCACCAAATAGCGCGAGCTCCAAGAGAGGAAGGTCGAAGAGATAGCCTTCAGCCAGAAACGCCATCCGGCCCGTTTGATCTCATGCGAAGAGAGGATAATGTCGGTTCCGACCCTTTCGACGGCCCGATACCAGCGTCGCAACCAACGCATCTTAAAGATCTTCAACAGGAGCCATTTCAATCCACGAGGATTGACAAACAGACCATACGAGAGTACACAGACAAAAGCAAATTTGAGTGCATACCCGATCAGTGCAAAGGTCATCAACCCTTGAGCGATCACACCGCCATGCTGAGCGATATCGAAAAGACGGTCCACCCCGACAATCAGCACCAACAGCGGGAACATCACGATAAAATAGATCTCATCGAGGAAGGAGGTGAGCATGACAATTGCCGAACTGCGTCCGACACTGATTCCCTCTTTATGCACGTAGATGATGGCTACGCTGGTACCACCGACAGCCGACGGGGTAATAGCCGAGGTAAACTCCCACAACATGATGACCCGAAAGGCCTGCAACCACGACAGTTCGCCGCCACTCAACACCCGGATCCGGATGATGTAGCCGATATCCCGGCCAAACATGAACAGCACCGCTAACATCAGCCATCCGACGGTTGTCCACGAGAAGGTGATATTGGCAAAGACTTCGGGATTGAAATCCCGCCACAACATCCAACCCACAACGGCCAGGCCGATCAGGATCGGATAGATGGCATTGCCAATCTTGATTTTGCTCAAGGGGCCGCCTCCGGCCTTGTGGTTCGACATCGTTACTTGTATTAATTCAGTTATCCAATGGGGGGCAATGAAGTTTTCTTCCCCCGAAAATTTCACCAAACGGTTTGTCTGCAACAGCAAATGAACTCACGCAAACAACCACGCCACTATTTGCAATCGCAACCGATCCATTCACCGGAACACTTTGCCCAATCACGCGCAATAATTCAACCTTTCAAATCCTCGTACTACTCAGGCAAAACGATTTATTCCTATCATCCTTCATCCACCTGGACAGTATGCCACCCATCCAAGTCAACAAAATGGATTGATCGGCCAGGAAAATATCCCGTTTTCAGCGGGATCCTCCACATTTTTATGCTCAGACAGCTCAACGACTACTACATATTTGCATTCGCATCATTGGAGATCATCCTGTGGCCAGTGATCGTCGGACACGGCAAATACTTTATGCACATCACGCCCGCGATCTTTTCCCCCACACAGTTGCAGGGCCAGGCCAATGCTACTGCTGCGTTTCGACCTGATCGGCGCTAACAAACTTGTACAGTTTGTCGCCCCGACGAATGGGTGACGGCACCTTAACGGAACAGAATACCCCTTGTGGAGCGGTCTGAACCGGCTTTTCATCAACACGAATCTCCTCGGACGGAAACTCAACCACACCGGTCGTCTCACCGACAATAAAGGTCTCGTCCCCCACACTCAACGGAGCCGCCTCAACCCAAATCTCCGCTACGCCGATCTTCTTGAAATAGTTGGTCACCTTTCCCACAAAGACTTTGCGTTTGGTAGCTGCAGAGCCATATACTCCACTCCACTCATCCAAACGGGCGCCCATATAGTAACCGCCCCAGAATCCCCGGTTGAATACGGTTGCCAACCGCTCTTTCAGACCGGCAGCAAATTCGGGGGTATAGGTTCCCGCCTCAAGGGCTCGCAACGCCTCATCGTAACACTCCACAACCCGTTTGACATACTCTGCTGAACGGGCACGGCCCTCGATCTTCAGCACGCGTACCCCTGCGCCGAGAAACTTATCGAGGAAATCAACCGTACAGAGGTCTTTGGGCGACATAATATAGTGGTTCTGGATCACCAGTTCGTTACCGTTATCCCGATCACGCACCTCATAGGAGCGGCGACACAGCTGGCGGCAAGCCCCGCGATTGGCTGAACAGCCGTTTTCGTGCAGGCTCAGGTAGCATTTGCCCGAAATAGCCATACACAGCGCCCCGTGTGCAAACATCTCGATCCGTACCAGCTCTCCATGCGGTCCACGGATATCCCGTTCACGAATGCCGTCATAGATGGCACGCACCTGAGGGATAGACAGTTCACGTGCCAGCACCATTACATCAGCAAACTGTGCATAAAAAGCTACCGACTCCAAATTGGAGAGGTTCAGCTGGGTCGAAATGTGTACCTCCAACCCAATCGAACGGGCATAAAGGATTCCCGCCTGATCGGAAACGATCACCGCCGAAATACCTTCCGCCTTTGCCCGGTCCATGGTCTGCCGCATAGCGGGCAAATCCTCATCGTAAAGCAGCGTATTAACCGCCAAATAGGTCTTCACCCCATGTTCACGGGCAATCGCCACGATTCGGGCCAAATCATCCAAAGTAAAGTTGGCAGCCGAACGAGAACGCATATTCAACTGACCGACTCCGAAATAGACCGAATCGGCACCTGCATGGATCGCCGCTTGTAACGACTCATAAGAGCCGACCGGCGCCATAATCTCAATATCGCTGCGTTTAAACTCCATCTTCAATTTTTCCTATTACAACAACAGATTGCATAAGTTGCTGTCAAATCAGCACCTATTTACGACGACCTTGCAGTCCTTCGGTCAACGTTCTGAGAGGTTTCAACCGTTCAGGAGCCACCTCAATCGCATCCAAAACCAGATACGCCTTATCGAAATAGGATTTGATCGCCTGCTCGGTCAACTCCCGGATACCAAGCGAATCATAAATAGCACGAACCTGTGCAATTTTCTCAGCCGGATCCATCGTCTTGTCCGCAATCAACTGCTGCAAACGAAGCCGAGTCGGATCATCCGCACGCTTCATGGCATTGGTCAGCAAATAGGTCTTTTTCCCTTCGAGAATATCTCCTCCAATCGGCTTTCCAAACACCTCAGGATCAGCATAAGTATCAAGCAGATCGTCTTGCAGCTGGAATGCCAGACCGACATTGATTCCATATTTGTAGAGCAGATCGGTTTCAATCTCATCTCCCCCTCCACAAATTGCACCAAGTTTCAGAGCCCCGGCCAAAAGAACCGCTGTCTTTAGCTCGATCATTTTCAGATACTCATCCACCGTCACATCGTTGCGGGTTTCGAAATCCATATCGTATTGCTGTCCTTCGCAAACCCCCAACGCCGTCTCGTTGAAGACCTCAACCAATTTCGGCAAAACACGCTCTTCGCTTCGAGCCAACTGCTTGTATGCACAAATCAACAAGGCATCTCCGGAAAGAATCGCCGTATTGGCTCCCCACTTTTTATGGACCGAGGGTTTTCCCCGACGGGTATCGGCATTGTCCATAATATCGTCGTGCAACAAGGTGAAATTGTGGAACAATTCGACAGCCAAAGCAGCAGGTTTTGCCACCGTTACCGTCTCCGTAAATAGATTGCAGGCCATCATAACCAGTGCCGGTCGAATTCTTTTACCACCTTCGGCCAGTGCATAACGAATCGGTTCATACAATCCTGCGGGACGGGGTGGATAACTGATCAAACTCAACTCCCGCTCGCTCATCGATATCAATTCCTGAAGCGAATACATAGCTTTTGCAGATTAAAAGTCCTCCAAAACAAGACCTACAAAGTTAAAAAAATAAACCGATTCGAGACATTACTATTGCTGTCCTCAATTTTTTTCGTAAATTTGATTGTTGTTTTAATAAAATAATTTAAAAATACCATACTGACTCTACCATGAAAAAAGTAGCTGTAGGCGTAGATATCGGAGGAACCAACTCCGTTTACGGTCTCGTTGACGAGCAGGGTGAGATCATCTGTGAAGGTGTTTTCCCGACTCGTAATTATCCCGATTTCGATCAATACATCGAAGAGCTTTATATCGGCATTCAGTCACTGCTCAAACGGGCAGGCGACGATGTTGAATTGGTGGGTATCGGCATCGGTGCACCCAATGGCAACTACTACACCGGAACGATCGAATTCGCTCCGAACCTGGTTTGGAAAGGTGTGCTGAACATCGTTGAAAAGATCAAACGTTACTTCCCCACTGTTCCGGTAATCATCACCAATGACGCCAATGCTGCAGCCGTCGGTGAGATGGTTTATGGCGGTGCCAAAGGCATGAAAGACTTTTTGGTGGTTACATTGGGTACTGGCCTCGGAAGCGGTTTCGTTGCCAACGGCAAACTGATCTACGGTCATGACGGTTTTGCCGGTGAGTTGGGCCACGTTGTAGTTAACAAAACCGGTCGTATCTGCGGTTGCGGACGTAAAGGATGCTTGGAGACCTACGCTTCGGCAACCGGAATCAAACGTACCGTGTTCAAGTTGCTGGCCGACCACATCGAGGATAGCGAATTCCGTCGCATCTCTTATGATGATCTGACAGCCGAAATGATCACTAAAGCTGCTTTGAATGGCGATCCAATCGCTATCGAAGCATATGAATATACCGGCAAATTGCTTGGTGAGGCATTGGCTGACGCTGTTGCCCTGACCAGTCCTGAAGCAATCTTCCTCTTCGGTGGACTGGCCAAAGCCGGCAAATATATCTTCGAGCCGACTAAGAAATACATGGAACAGAACCTGTTGGCCATCTTCCGCAACAAGGTGAAGTTGTTACCTTCAGGCATTGATGGCAAAAACGCTGCGGTACTGGGAGCTTCTGCCCTTGTATGGCAAAGTCTCAAAGAAGCACAAGACGCTCAGGCTTAATCTGCTTTGTGAGCTAACCTTTTATAAGGCCGTCCATTGTGACGGCCTTTATTTTTTCACATCGCGCACCCAACACAACCTTTCGCCGCCAAACATTAAGGAGCCTCCACTCTATTTACTTTCTCTCCAGAGGCTGTCTTCGGTCGATGCGACTCCTCCTACCCTTCTTAACCTCATTGCTTTCAACACAACACTCCCCAAGAGACTAAAGCCGACTACAACAAAACGGATATAACAAAATCAGAGTACGCACTACCACTCGATAGAGATCTTACACTTAACATAGATCACAGCAAGTCTGGTAAGTATCTACTAAACTTGCAGGAATAGACTTTGTAGTAAGGACCGGAGGAAGGCCCCCTCCCAAGGTCATTTGAAACTGAATAAAATTTTCGGCACGATTTTATTAACAGGCCAACAATAAACAAGATCGGAAACAGATAATACGTTATATTTGCAGTAGATGAATAAAACAGGCATAGCTATGTAACCGGTCGTGCCTGACGCAAAACAAGAGACCATGAAAAGTGTACAAGAATCATTGCTTGAACGGAGGTCGATCCGCCGTTACGAGCGTATAAAGGTAGAGCCCGAGAAGATGCAGCAGATCTATGATGCGATCCGCAACACTCCGACCAGCTATAACGGGCAACAATTTTCAGTCATCGTCATTGATGATCAGCCGCTCAAAGAGCAGATTTATGCAATTACCAACCAGAAACAGATCAAGACCTGCTCTCATTTTTTGGTTTTCTGCACCGATTTTCACAAACTGCGTGTAGCAGCTGCACTGCACGGAGAAGAGACCCCAGCTTTCGAATCCACAATCGACGGCTATACGGTCGGGGTGATTGATGCATCTCTGGCGATGATGAGTGCTGTCACAGTAGCCGAATCACTCGGATTAGGTTGCTGCTGCATTGGATATACCCGCACGGCAGATCCACGGAAACTTTCTGATATGCTGGGCTTACCAGAGGGGGTATCCATCGTTTGCGGATTGGCTATCGGCTACCCACGCGAGATGCCAGACCTGAAACCCAAATTACCCCAACCCACTGTTATTCATCACAATCACTACAGCACAGATGAAGAGATGAAGCCGCTGTTGGCAGATTACGATCGTGAAGTTACCCAATATAACCAGACTCGTGCAGGTGATCAAACCACCAATGACTGGTCAGGCCATATTGCCGATTATCACCGTCACTCGATGAAACATGGCATTGCGGGTTACTTACGCGAACAGATCGGTCTCGAAACGAAATAACGATCATCAGCTAATTAACACGGAAACTTAAACAAGCTTTAGACATACTTTTAAAAAAACAGGAGGGGACTTTGGACCCCTCCTGTTTTTTTATGATACAATAACACTTACTCAAAAAAACATCCATCTGAACCAGACCGTAGCGCAAAAACTTTTGAAATCTATATAGCTTATCCAGTTCTTTTCCTCCCCAGGGAACGTTCAGCGCATTCTCCATAACGCTCTCATTCCAGCTGTACTTCTTATCTAAGCAGCACTTTACGACTCGTAATATTTCAATTACTCACCGAGAATCAATGCTGCGGCGGGACTCGTTTACATTTCCCGCTCATGTGTTCTATATCGAGACGCAACACATTGGTTCGATGAAAGGAGCCTGCAATGTATTTTTCGGCGATCTCCACATAATCCGGGCTGTACTTGCGCACCAAAAGTCTTAAAGCATGTAAACGCTCCTCTTCTGACTGCACCTCAGCGATGTGTCCGAAAAGATGCACACTCTGATAGGCCGTAGTAAAATGTTGTGGAATAACCTGCGTTTGCCCAACAACACAAAAACTCACGCGTCCGTTGGCTCGAATGGCATCGAGTTTCTCTCCTTCTGGTGCACAATGAAAATAGATATGCTCCCCATCGACCACATAACTCAATGGCAAACCATATCCATAACCTGACTCACTACACATAGCCAAGAAACCATATTCACCCTGTTCCAACAATTTTCGTGCGGAAAGAGCGTCCCAGGTACGATCCTTGCGACGTACAGCTCTGAACTTTTCCATAACTGCAAAGAATTTTGATTTGCCAAAGATACGAAAAGACACGACTCAACAACAATATCAACCAATCATGGCTCTACACACTCCATGAATTGCTCCGACAACAAATGAAAAAGGTTTACACACTTCTGATCACCCCAAAAATATTTTGAACAAAGTCACACAGATCGATCCCCCCTCAACGACTCATCAAGTTGCTAAACGAATAAACTTACTTGATCAGCGACAACAATGACTATATAGAGAATCAGCACATAACAAACATCATCGGGTATGCCCAGACACACCACTCCATATAGGCATCGTAACATTTTAAAAGGGACATCGTTTAACTGAATGTAAAACGATAGAACATCTCTTCTTCAACAATCAAACAATATTGGAGAAGAAAAGGGTAACAACGTAACTGGATAAACCGGTATAATCAAAACAGAACTTATGCGAAATAATATTCTCACATTTTGCCTTTTAGGATTGATCTGCTTTAGCCTGACCAGCTGCATAAAAAAAGAGCCTCTCAACAGTGAGGCCGATATCGAACAATGTTCTCTCCCTGAAGGGACCCTCAAATCAGACCCCTTGATCACGAACAATACGGTTCAACTAATGCTGCTACCGGGAAGCGCAGAAATTACAGCTTTGGCACCGGAATTTACATTGACACCAGGTGCAACGATCGAACCGGCATCAGGAACCACACGCGATTTCACAACTCCACAAACCTATACAGTTACCTCTGAAGACCGCCAATGGTCTAAAGTTTATACGGTTTCTGTATCACAAGCCGATATTCCGACCCTCTACGATTTCGAACATTGGCGGACCGATAAATTCCAAACGCCATATGAGCTGTTACCCAGCGGCGATGAGCAAAACATCTGGAGTTCAGGAAATGCAGGCTACACTTTTATTGCAGGTAGCTCTGCAAAACCTGATGATTTCCCGACTTTCGCCACTACAGATGCCTATCAGGGAAAATATGCTGCCAAATTGGTCACTCGTTCCACTGGCTTCTGGGGTTCATTAGTCGGTATGCCCATTGCGGCAGGCAACCTGTTTATCGGAACTTTCGACGGTTCCAGCGCAGTCAGCAATCCCCTCGGAGCAACTCATTTCGGTCTGCCATTCGAACAAAAACCGGTACGTTTTATCGGACACTATCGGTATATCTCAGGTGGAAATATAACCGATAAAAATGGCAAAGAGGTGGTTCCCGCACAACGTGATATGGGACAGATTTATGCAATTCTATATGAAACAGACGATGCAGTCGAATATCTCGATGGCAGCAACATCACTACCTCTCCCAACATTGTAGCTCGTGCCATGGTTCCGCTTGAAGAGACCACCGGCACATCCTATCAGGTATTTGACATCGAATTCACGTACGACAAGCCATACGATCCACTCAAACAGCAAGCTTTCAAATACAATTTGGCTGTGGTTTTCACTGCGAGCCAGGGAGGAGCCCATTTTGAAGGAGCTGTCGGAAGCACATTGTACGTAGATGCTGTTCAGATCATTTATGAATAGTCACAAATTTCAGAACTATGAAAGGTAAAAAAATCGGAATTATCATATTACTGTTGATTGGGATATTCGGTCTCTCCACACAGGCCCAGACCAATAAAAAATACGAATATCGTATTCGGGCCGGTTTCAACATTGGAGGCACCTCACCTATTCCTCTGCCAGCTGAGATACGAAAAATCGAATCATACTCGCCGACCATGCTTTTCAGTGTGGAAGGCAATGTCATGCGCTGGTTTTCACCGAAATGGGCACTATCCACCGGTCTCCGTTTCGAAACCAAAGGCATGAATGCCGGAGCACGTGTCAAGAACTACCAAATGACCATGATGATCGAAAATGGGGATATGACCGGAGACATGACGGGACGTTATACCGGACGAATCCGTACCCGCGTGCAAAACGAATATATCACACTTCCTATATTGGCCGTACGCCAGCTTTCGCCACGTTGGGAAATCAAATTTGGCCCCTATTTTTCATACCGTATTGACGGAAGCTTTACCGGTTCAGCCTTTGACGGATATATCCGGGATGGGGATCCGACAGGCACCAAAGTGGAGGTCGAATCGGCCTCCTACGATTTTGGCTATGGGTTGCGTCGCTTCAGTTGGGGAGGACAATTAGGTGCGGAGTGGCAAGCCTATCGCCATCTGTCGGTTTATGCCGATCTGACCTGCTCGGCCAACTCGATCTTCAAAAAGAATTTCCATAGCATCAGTTTTGACATGTACAACTTGTATCTGACCGTCGGTTTTGGATATCGGTTTTAACAAAATGTCACACCACAAAAACAGCGGGAGAAGGTCAACTGATCTTCTCCCGCTGCTATATAGTCAAACATCGTTATTTATACTTGTTCACTACGCGCCAAAAATCGGCTTTGTCTTTCTCCGTAAAATCTCCGTACCGGAAGAATTCCACTTTACGATCTTTCGTAACGAAAATAATCACAAACTGATTGTTCACATCACCCATACCCCATGCATCACGTAATGAATTATCAACATCCGTGTACATAGCAGCTCCTGTTTTCTTCTGTTTGGCGCGCATCATACTGCGTACAACGCTATTGGGCAACATGGGCGCATCCTTCAGATTGACAATACCGTATGCAACAATTTTATCTCCTCCGATGGGATGACTCTCCAAATACTCGATAAAATCGCTGTTTTGTCCGGCATGATCAGGATCTACATAAAACAACAGCAAGGGCGCTTTGCCCAAAGATGGCAAATCAATCGGTTGGTTCTGCAAATCGCGGATTTTTACATAAGGCACCGTTTTCCCTTCAATATTGACCGGGCCTTTTGCATATACCCCCATGGCAAAGGATAGCATCAAAGCGATAATCAAACTTCTTTTCATTTTCATAATGAATAACACTGTATCAGGTTTATTACACATTTTTCTCTTCGGCTCTATTCGATCCGAAACACAATAATCCCAACCCATGCCCCTCAAGGCACAGTTTGGTATCTTCCATCAATTTCTGACGATACGGATGTTCTTGAACCCAACGAGGAATTTTCCGTATCTTACAATTACTCCACAGCGCTCCATTAACCCCAATCTCCTCATTCGACAGGGCCAATTTCAAGGCTGTTGCCGCTCCTTGCTGTGGAGTCTTTACCAACGGACGGAAAAACAGGTCAGCCAACGGATCAAACCAACGTCCCATAGTTAACATGGCTGTATCGACCACACCCGGATCAGCAGCCTGAATTGTAATTCCACTGCCTGACATACGTTTTGCCATCTCCATCGTAAAGAGCACCAACGCCAATTTGGAACTACCATAGGTAGTGAACCGATGAAAATTTTCAGGATCAGGCAGCAGATAATGGTCACCGATACGGCCAATCCGCCATGTACATGAGACAGTATTAATGATTCGGCTCCCTCTTCGCATCAAAGGCAGCAAACCATAAGTCAACGCATAAGGGGCGACATAGTTGACAGCTGTATCCTCTTCAAGGCCATCTACGCTTAAACGGAATGTTCCGTTCATCACACCGGCATTGTTCAACAATCGGGACACCGGCATGGCAACCTGACGCAATTCGGTGATAAAATTCTTTATCGATGACAGGGAGGCCAGATCCAATTCCTGCAAAACGATCCGATCGTTTCCGCTACGTTCCATGATCTGTTGCCGGATAGGTTCTGCCTTTTTCAAATTACGACAAGCCATCACGACCGAATAGCCTTGAGCAGCCAATCCTTCAGTCAGAGCCGCTCCGATACTTCCCGAAGCTCCAGTTACAATCGTCCATCCCGAATGATAGGCCGCACTCGATTCTCCAAGTGATGTTTTATCACACGTTTCAACGGCCATAACGGTAAAGTTTGGTATGTCCTTTCAACCAATAGATGATTTGGGCGGGCATCAGATAAAGTAACAGGATCACAAAACGATTAATTCCTCCCGGCAGAATATAATCTTTATGAGCAAACAGAGCCCGAATTGCTTTGCGGGCCAGCCTCTCAGGCGTCATCATCACCCCAAGACGCAGGGCCAAACGCTGATACTTTTCACTAAGGTTGTAGAGTCCCGTAGCGACCGCCCCAGGACACACGGCTGTCACATACACCCCATTTCCATGCAACTCGTAGCGCAACATTTGGGAGAGTTTACGCAAATAGCTTTTGCTGGCTCCATACACGGAAATTCCCGGAGCCGGAGTCCAGGCAGACATCGACGACATATTCAGGATATAGCCTTTCCCCCGTTGACGCATTTCCGCTCCAAAATAGTGACACAACATGGTCACGGTATGGACATGCAACATGATCATCGTTTCGATACGAGATGCAGCCACCTCCGTCAGATCGTCAAAGAAGAAAACACCGGCATTGTTCACCAACACCTCAATTTCCAGATGCTCTTTTTTGCAATGGTCATACAACTCACGGGCTGCTTCAGGACGTGCCAAATCCATATACAACGGCAGTGCCCGTACCCCAAAAGCCTTAGATAATTCATCAGCGACTTGCTGCAACCGCTCCTGTTCGTTGCTCACCAACAACAGGTCATAACCACGTCGGGCCAACTCCTTGGCATAGGCCAATCCTATACCGGAACTGGATCCAGTCACCAATGCCATTCCCTGCGGTCGATCTATTTTCATCTCTGCGTCCATGATCCTTTTCACTTCCAGCCCTCGCTATCGGATTATGCAAAGGTAAGTCCTCTTACACGCTTTTCCGAACCTGTTTCGGCAGGCATTCTGTTCTAAAGTTCCACAATTTCAGCTATTCGAAAGCCTTTTCATCCAACTTTTCAACCTCACGCCTGAGCGAACAGGGCAAATCGGTCAAATGTTTGTGACATGCCATCTCGATCGAATACATGCGGGCAATACAATAATTGGCATGCGTACAGCCGCAACGCTCCTCACTCTCGAGTCGCATCCGGTTTACAAAATCCGGTTCATTGATCAGGGCACGGGCCATCGCCACACATTCAAAACCGTCATCAAGCACCTCATCGATCTTGGCACGCGATACCAAACCGCCGACATAGACCAACGGCATCTTCAACGCCTTGCGGAACTGCAACGCATCCTCCAGGAAATAGGCCTCTTTGAACGGCACCGAAGGCACCATCATCCGACCGAACATCCGCACGCCCCACTTCAGCCACCACTGGTTCATATAATAAGTCATGGAACGGATCGGCATGCTTCCACGCATCACATACATCGGGGCACGGCTGACAAATCCACCGCTCAGCACCAAAGCATGCGCTCCCAAACGTTCCAACTCACGGGCTACCTCTAAACATTGATCGATCTCCAAACCGCCACGGAAACCGTCCCGCATATTGGTCTTGACCAACACGGTCATACCGTCTCCGGCAGCCTCCAATGCCTCGCTGATACACATCCGCATGAAACGCATCCGATTGTCGAGAGATCCGCCATACTCATCTTTACGATGGTTGGTATAGGGCGAGAGGAACTGGCTGATCAGGTAACCATGCCCGGCGTGCACCTCCACGGCGTCAAATCCCGCTTCGCGGGCCAACCGCACCGCATCGCCGAAAGCCTTGGCCTTTTCGACAATTTCATCACGCCTTAATCCGCGCACTAATGTAGGTGAATAGATATTGATTCCAGACGATGCCCCCACCGGACGGCAGCCGCAAATGGCTTTGTGCGACATATTTCCGCAGTGACCGATCTGAATCGAGGCCGCTGCACCCTCGCTGTGGATCGCATCTGTGATCCGGCGCAATCCGGGAATAATCTCCTTACGCAACCACAATTGATGCGGGAACGAAAGGCCGTCACGGGTTACAGAAGCATAAGCCAAAGTTGTCATTCCTATACCGCCTCGAGCCACACTACGATGGTAATTGTACAGCAGGTCGGTTGGAGCATTCCCCATACACATACCTTCGAAAGCTGCGGCACGGATTGTCCGATTTCGCAACGTCAACGGCCCAATCTTAACAGGCGTAAAAAGTTTGGATTCATTCATATCGGATCAAATATCAAATCAATAGATAAAGGGAATCACCCGTTTCAAATGAGCTTTGCGGAACTCTTCACCGAACATTTCGGCATAACGGTGATAAATGGCATCAGCCCGAGGCACCAGATTCGCAAAGGTCCAGATGGCAAACACAGCTCCGGCAGCCGACCAGGTCAAGATGGCAAAACCGGTCCATTCGAGAATCTCGCCGAAGTAGTTGGCCGATGAGACGTAACGGAACATACCGCCTTTAGGCAGATAGTGACCGGTATCGCCCGGCTTACGCAGGTGACGGATAATGTGGTCCGAGTGCATATTGATAACCATGCCGGCAAAGAAGACCACCACACCGATAATAAATTGCGGTGTGGTCAACCAGTCGATCGAATAGCGTCCTTCGGGTGCCAAATAGAAGATCCAGAGCCCCTGCATGGCTGCATTGAGCAAGTTGAACACAACGCCCATAACAATAATACCGAGCGGCATTTTACTGCGCCCTTTCAAAAGCATCGGATAGATAAACGAACGGTTGAAATAGTGAAGCTGAAACAGGCACAAAAAGATCAATGGCACCGCGTCAAAACGTCTGGGGGAGCAGAGCCAGAAGACCAACATGGCAAAAAAGACGGGAGATTCCATCAGGAACCAGCCCCATCGGTTTCCGATTTGTGGTCCCCAATGCCCGTCACGCAACAAGCCATACCCTGCCCTGACATGATACAGCGCAAAAAATACCACGACAGCCAATGCTGTCATGCCCCACAAAAAACCGTTGTAAATTTCCAACATTTAACGTTTACTTAAATTTATGGACGATCCGCTTTTGCAATTATTTTTTCAGATTTTTATTGATTTACATCCATATAGCTGGAAAATTTGCAAAAGATATTTTAACTTAGTAGCAAAATAAAAATTTGAGTTAAAGGTAAAAAATCATACAAACTTTACCAACACTTAACCATAAGAGAACAGTCATCCCGACAAAAAGTCCTAACTTTGGTATCACAATAAATCAATTACACCCATTCATGTTACGAAGAGTTTTCTGTTTCTCATTGATGGCAGCCATGCTGCTGTCAACCTCTACTCCTCTCCAGGCACGATCTCACAAACATGGCAAACATGCCACCACCGCAAACTGCGACAATTCAACCCAACCCGTTCGTAATGTCATTTTATTAATTGGTGATGGGATGAGTTTAGCACAAGTCAGTGCACTGACGCTGTATGACGGAGCTCCAGAATTTATGAAACGGGCCCAATACATCGGTCTGCAAACCACGAACTCTGCCTCAAGCGATGTCACAGACTCTGCTGCAGCCGCTACAGCATTGGCTACAGGGACCAAAACCCGAAACGGCATGATCAGCATGACTCCTGATGGAGACACCTTAGTTTCTATCATGACACGGGCCAAAAGTTTGGGAATGGCTACCGGTTTAATCGCCACGCACACCATCACCGATGCAACTCCGATTGCCTTTATCGGCCACAACTCGGACCGTTATCACGCTTATGACTTGGCGGAGGACTTTTTGACATCTGATATTGATTTTTTCGCCGGAGGAGGACGCAAATTTTTTGAAGATCGTGAAGACGACCGCAATATCTCCAAAGAACTACGTAACAAAGGGTACACCATCGCCTACTCTCTCGACACACTGCCCAAAATAAAACGAGGCCCCATCGGACTTTTGCTGGCTGAAAAAGATATGCCTCTGATGCCGCAAGGACGAGGAGATATGCTTCCTCGGGCAACCCAAGAGGCGTTGCGACTACTCGCCGATGCCAGCCGCAAAGGATTTCTGATCATGATTGAAGGCTCTCATATCGACAACGCCTGCCATTACAATGATTTGGAGTGTATTCGCGAAGAAATCAAAGATTTCGATGCAGCAGTCCGGATTGCCATGGATTTTGCCGATCACAATCCCGGCACTTTGGTTGTTGTCACAGGGGATCACGAGACCGGAGGTATTACCCTTCCTGCAGATGACAACAACTTCACAAAAGGGAAACTCCAACCCGACGAAGAAAACGAAGCTGTCGTTCGCTTCTCCACCAAAGGACACACCGGTTGTATGGTACCGATATATGCATACGGAGCTGGTGCGGAACGTTTCAGCGGGTTCATGGATAACACCGATATTCCCAAACGCATCGCTGAATTACTGCAATTACCCTAAGTCGTATAATCTTCAGAAAGATTTAAACTCTTATCCAACGTCTCCATAACACGCTCATATGATTTGATAGCGTGATCGATTGAATCAAGAGGTTACCTAAAAAACAGACCTATCTTTACGGGATCATTTCATATTACAGAAATGATCCCGTTTTTATCTCATTATTCGATCAAACGAGCAACCAAACTTTGACGATCGTCACGGTCAGACTCGTCTTCCCTCTTCTTCCCTCTTTTATTGTTGCGTCCCGACTTACCAAACTAACTCCTCACAAGTCAGATATTGAAACGGATTCCCTGAGCCATCTTCTACATCTATCCCAGGCCCATTTACAACTACTCCATTCAGTATTCGCTTCACTCTCCAATCAGTTTCACCCCAATTGTTAATCCGCCCCTCAGAATGCTTCCTCCGCCTCCACGGCTTTGACATCTTCCAACACAAAACACGCAATCAAAACCAAACCGTCAAGGCCGGATATTCAAGGCCGGATCGATAACCATCCAAAACAAGCGAGGCCGTATCTTACGATACAGCCTCGTTGTAATACTGAGAATGGAATAGCCTATTTTGCGGCTTTCTTATTGTAGTGCTTTGCGTAGCGGCTCATAAACTTATCAACGCGTCCTGCGGTGTCAACCAACTTCATCTTACCAGTGTAGAACGGGTGAGAAGTGTTGGAAATTTCCATCTTATACACGGGATAGGTTTCGCCATCCACTTCGATGGTCTCCTTTGTCTGGATGGCGGACCGACACAAAAACACATGATCGTTAGACATATCCTTGAATGCCACTAAACGATAATTCTCAGGATGAATCCCTTTTTTCATGGTTGTGTGTGTTTTACATTAATATGCTGTTGCGGGCGCAAAGTTAACAAACCTTTCTGCTTTTGCAAAATGTTAAGCAGTAAATTTATCGCTATGACCGCTTTTTATTATTTATAACTGATGACCAAAACTTTGGAATACTCCCAAAACTTCTTTTTATCCTTGATAATCAGCGACTCATAGATTCCCTTATCATCCTGAACAAACTCATAGGATTCTGCAGGATGTGAGCTGACCAATGTCACCTTTTTCTGTCCGATCAGAACGCTATCGAAATTGCGAATATCGATCTTGGTAAAGCTGTCCAAGCTGCGGCTTTCGTTGATTTTCAAGGTTCGGCCAATAAAACCACTCTTATATACAATCTCCTTAGCCAACAACTCACGCTCAGAGCCAACAATGTAATATGCCGTATTCAAAATATCGGTTTGGCCTTTTACCTCACCCTGCAACGACGCATTTGTCTCGGTCAGTCCACTCACTTGAGTATTCAAACCTTCGACCTGCTCGCTGAGTTCAGCCACCTGAATATTCATCTGCTCCAGATTACTCTTCAGTACGGTTATCTCCTGATCTTTGGTCTCGACATCCTTTTGCAACTGAGCAATCATCTTCTCCAGGCTGGCCACCTTCAAATTGGCACTACGCAACTGGTTGGCAGATTGCTGTAAACGAGCGATCTTCTCGCGATTCTCCAACAGCAGTTGATTGATCGCTTCCACATCTTCATTGATCTGTGCCGGAGTCTGATTCTGAATCTCCCCGTTATCAATACTCTTGTTGATGATTTTCTCACGCTCTTTGATCGCATTGAGATTCTCAGCGACAGCACTCATCGATTCGAAAATCTCATTAATCATCGAATCCTTGGCTGCCACTACACGTGCCAATGAATCTTTTTGGTTTTCGACCTGATCTGCACTCTGACGGCTCACACAGGATACCATCGGGAAGAGCAACAACAACAGGTAAACAAACTTTTTCATGATATCTGACAATTTAACTTTTTAAAAAGCCACTTTGACCCCTAATCCAAAATCCAACGCACGGAATCCGGTATAACCTGCAAAATTCAAACAAGGTTTATAATCTACAGACACCGCCAATGGAATTTTGGGGATTTTATATTCCAACCCTATTACGCCATCAATACCGGCTGTAAATTTGGTATCACTATGTTTTTCCCAGCCTCCCATATTGAGACCACCTCCATAGTAAAAATGGAAACCATTCGTTATCACTGGAATATGACGCTCGTATAAAGCATACACATTGACACCTTTGGCAAAATCGATAATACCTTCCAGTCCGTTAGCGGGATCGAAATGGTGCTTAACGGTAATTCCGGTAGCGGTCTCACCACCGCGTACACCGATTGCCCAATTGTAATCCTGCGCCTTGACAGACAAGGCCGATGTCGCGCACAACAGTGAGAACACCAACAAAAATTTCTTCATCATCAATGAACCTGATTGTAAGGGTTAAAGTTCAAATGTAACACTCCTCTGAAATATGGGCAAAATTAACAATTAAATCCACATTTACTTCGCCACATAAAAAATATTACATCATCATCGACCTGTCCTCCTTTTTACAACAGGCTACTTTTGCTGCTCTTCAGGAAGGACTGCATCGAGCTGTTGTTGTGAACGGCGTTTGCGCTTCGACTTTTTGTCTGGTTCAACCGGCAACGAGTTTTGTTCAATAGAGGGCTCTACGACCTCAGACACTGGGCTCTCCGTAGAAACAGATTGCAAGGTATCGACAGGCATTTGCGTAGTATCACCTCCCGGCAATAAGCCCTCTTTTCGTAACAGAACAGAATCTTCAGCTGTCAACTGTTCACTGTCAGCAGTCACTTCGGAAGGCAATGCCGATGAACTATTCACTCGCAAATGGCTTAGGGTAGCCGCCTCAACACCACGACGGAAAATGTCGGTAATATTCTTTCTCAAATTCAAACGGGCCGAATCAATCACCTCCACATAACTGGGTACATCAACGCTCTTGTACCGAGCCCGACAAATACGGAATTTAAACTTATCCGGATTGCCATATATATCGATTCCCAGCCGGAACGGAATAGGCGACTTAAGTACCGAAATATGGTAATCAAAGTTCATATCCAATTTCTGGACACCACTGACAGCAGCCTTATATCGGTCCATCTCGATCACAAACGGGAAGATGTCAATTTGGTTGTCATGGACTAACATCTCGACCGAAATTTTATCAATCATGTTGCGTTTTTTGTTCTTAAAATGCAACATTTTCGAAATCTCGGTAAAGGTCTCTCCATCGAGCAATACCATATCCTGACCATGAATACGACAGGCAGCATTCAGTGTCGGCATCATAATGTTCATGGCTGTATCCAATGCGGCTGTCGCTGCCATTTGACAATCTACCACCCCTTCGAATGATCGCAACATCGGTAATAAGGTATCGACAGAAGGCACCAATTTAATCAACCGAGCCACCTGAATATTTTGCATCTCCAAATCGAATCCTGTGGTAATATCTTTTTTGCTACGAGTTGCATATAGCGCCGTCAATTTCATCGTACCGGCATCGGTCACCGCCTCCAGATTGTTCAACTGCAGACAACGGTCATGTACGATCAGACAACCGGACAACTTGTTCAACGTCAAATCAGCATATACTCCGTGTTTAACATCGAGATCGAAATCGACATCCACATTACCCGGAACCACAATCAACGAAGTCTCTTCCGCCGTATCAATAGCAGCCTGCTGTTCGATCATCTGTTGCAAATGTTCCTCCGAAACAGCATGATGCAGTGAATCTTTGAAACCGGCGCTGGCCGACACATAAGCCGATCCTGAACTGGCAGCTTTCACCAATTCATTGATATCGAGCGTATCGGACTCGATCTGCATGTTCACCACCAATTTTCCCCGACCGGAAAGAGCCCGTTTCAGGTTGGCAATTTCACCGGTTAAATTCAGATCCGAAGCTCCGCTATGCACAGTCGTTCCACGCAATTCGACCCGATCGGTCGTAAACCCGATGTCCACATTGCGCAACGTATTGGTTAACGGGAAATAAGGCGTAATTAAACGCCCTCCGGCAGCTTTGATATTTCCATTGACATTCCAACGATACAACAGCTGACGAATCGATTGATCCATACGCATATCAATGTCCTCAGACACAAAATCATCCTGAGGCGGCTGTTGACCACGATGCTTTTGCACATATTGAGCTCTCACATGGCTGAACAACGAATCACGTGGCACATCCGGATAGACACTCTGCAACGAATCGAGCCAATGTTCACGTCGTTGAGCCTGTTGACGCCGCGTGCTATAAAGTGTAGCTTCGAGGTCAGCCTCTACACCACGCATCGCACAAATATTATCGATACTTCTGCTAACCAAACCTTTTGAAGCCAACTGCAAGCGAATCACCGGAATCGTCGAATCTTTTGGTGACGGTATGATCGAAAAATCGATGGCCGGCCCACCAATCTTCACCCATGAGGAATCAACTCCCTGTACCCCCAAATAGCGAGCATTGACAGAACCGGTAAAGGGTCGTACCACAGTTGTGTCGTCATCGGTTGCAACGGCGTTGCGCATCTTCAATTTGCCCCCGGACAGGGAGACAGCCAGCAACTCTTTCATATCGAATTGCAAAGTGTCTGCCTGTACGTCAAGATAGACAACCTGAGCTCCGGCCGCAATCGTCGTATCGTATTCAGGCAGATTAGGATTGGCCCCCAGGCTGATCCGTCCACCATTCGCCATCAGGAAAAGCGTATCCTGCGGCATATTGACCAGCAGGTTTTGCATCGTTACATTGGCATTGATACGCGTATTTCCAATCCTACGTATATTAAGTTCACTCAAACGACATCCTATATTGGCATCCAGACCGATGACTCCATGTGCTGTAATATTTTTCTTACGCGAAGGGAAAAGTTCGGTCAACTTGCCAAGATCGATCGACCCATCCATTTTACCTTGAACCCGGGCATCTCGCAAGACATCCCAAGCCGTTCCCTCTGCACGGAACTTCATTCCGATCCCCTCGACTGAAAATTTACGCAGGATCAGCCCCGTCGAATCAGGACGTTGTGGATGGTAAAACAACGATGCATCAAGTTGCATATCGTCAATCCGCACTTTCGATCCTTCATAACCGAGATAGCCTCCATTCACGTTACAATCCAACCGGAAAGTCGGCAACACATTGTTGTCAAACCGATAGGTACCCGTAACGCGAGTCTCCAGATCAGCCGTTAAATTGGTTTGGAAATGACGGGCTGTCGGCATCATCGCCTCAGGAACCAAACTCAACACCCGTTGAAACTGCAACGGTGACACCTTACATACCAAATCAGAGACAACACTATCAGCCTCAACCACCACCTGACCATTCAACTCTACCGGGATATTATCAGCCTGTAAGGTCAGTTTATCGAACATAATTTTATGTTCACGCCACCGGCCGAAAGCAAAACCTCCTTTGAGTGACAACGGAAGGTGTTGAGCGTATGCGACTTTCCCCTGCCGCATAGAGACTTCACTGCCCAAATCGATTTCATAACGACGTTTACGATGGCTCTTCCAATACAGATGCAGCGAATCGAGCGAT
>UQDC01000006.1 GCA_900539755.1 uncultured Alistipes sp. | reverse complement strand
CCCGCCTCTGACATTCATATATACTCTCCTTCGGTTGGCAGCGGATCAATTTACCACAAGCCCCTGTCTCATTTTTGGCAGGGCAGGACGCAGCCTCATTGACATTGGTTCACTCCTTCAGGAGCGATAACACACACCTGTTTTCGTCAGGCATCAGGCCAGTTACAGAACCAACCGTGTACCAACCGTCCGGGCATCTATTCCCCCCACAATTTGGCCAGATGGACCAACGTTTTGCAGGCACGGCACATGGTATCGACCGAACAGTATTCAAACTTGCCGTGGAAATTCATTCCACCCGTAAAGAGGTTCGGACAGGGCAGTCCCATATAGGAGAGGCGTGAACCGTCGGTACCTCCACGGATCGGACGGACAACAGGAACCACTCCGGCCAAACGCATCGCCTTTTCAGCCCGGCCGATCACCTCGGGATGGGGTTCGACCATCTCACGCATATTGTAATACTGATCCTTGACGGTCAACGAGATCACCCCTTTACCATACTTCTCCTCGAGCAGATTGACCACACTTTGCAGATAGCTCTTTTTGGCCTCGAACTTCTCGCGCGAGTGGTCACGGATGATATATTCCGATGTGGCCTGCTCCACGGTACCGTTCATTCCCACCAAATGGTAAAAACCGTCATACTCTTCGGTATGTTCGGGACGTTGGGCTGCCGGCAAAAGGGCGTTGATTTCGCAAATCACCTGCAGGGCGTTGATCATTTTGTCCTTGGCATACCCAGGATGGATATTTCGACCCTGTACGGCAATTTTGGCACTTGCGGCATTGAAGTTTTCGTACTCCAGCTCCCCTTCGAAACCGCCATCCACCGTATAGGCGAAATTGGCCCCGAAATTTTCGACATCGAAGAAGTCCACTCCACGTCCCACCTCCTCGTCGGGTGTAAATCCGATACGTACCGTACCGTGCGGGATTTCGGGGTGTGCCATCAGGTATTCAGCGGCTGTCATAATTTCAGCAATTCCGGCCTTGTCATCGGCCCCCAACAGCGTGGTACCGTCGGTCGTGATCAGGGTATGTCCTTTGAAAAAGGACAATTCCGGGAATTCGGCCACACGCATGGTCAGCGATTCGTTCAAACGAATATCCTCCCCATCGTAATCATATACAAACTGGGGTTTGATCTCCACCCCGGTCATATCGGGGCTGGTATCGACATGAGAGATAAATCCGATTACCGGTTTCTGTTCGCAACCGGGTGTAGCGGGGATTGTACCGGTCACATATCCGTGCGGATCGATCTCCACATCGGCAAGTCCCATAACGAGCATCTCCTCTAGCAACAGGTTCAACAACGTAAGCTGTTTGGCTGTTGAGGGGAAGGTTTCACTTTCAGGATCACTTTGCGTATCCACGGCCACGTAACGTAAAAAACGTTCTACAAGCCGTTCTTTGTCAATCGTAATCTCCATGATATCGTTTTTTTGTAAAATCATTTATTGTCAACTACTCTTCTCCGTGGCCGTACAGAAGCCTCCGGAGAAAATGATGCAGTTCCATGTCCACTCGTCAGCACATTACTTTCCATTGCTGCGGGTGGACACTCACAGCCCAATCGCACATTGCCGAGCAGCACTAACCAAATTCAACAAATTCAAACGATCTGGAACGGATGCAGAACAACTGTCCTTGCACCTTTCCTCCGTTAAACGTATCACAAACGGTGCGGCTCAACCAATGGGGATGCTAGCACGCCTCTACTCTTCGGTTTTTGCCCGCAGGCTGTCCCAAATGAAATAGGCGATGATGGCCACATACATCACCACAGCCAGGATTTCGGCACCTTGCGACTCATTCCAAGTTGCGGCGAACCAATCGGCGCCGAAATATTTCAACAGAGCGCTCACCACGCCCATCAACGCTCCACCGGCAATAAATCCGGAAGCGATCAGTGTACCACGTTCCCGACGGGATTTTTGTTGAGCTTCGCTTCCCTTACGGCTGGCCACGAACCAACTGATCAGGCCACCGACCAGCAGCGGGGTATTCAGCTCCAACGGGATAAACATACCCAAAGCGAAGGCCAGAGCCGGCACCCCGATCATGGTCAGGATCAGAGCCAGAGCAGCACCGGCCAAATAGAGCAACCACGGAGTGGAACCACCCTCCATCAAAGGTTTGATAATGGCCGCCATGGCATTTGCCTGTGGAGCCACCAGGGCGCCCTCACCCACAAAGCCATACGTTTTATTCAAAATCATCATCACCCCGGCCACAGTTGCCGCAGAGACGGCCGTACCCAGGAATTTCCACCCCTCCTGTTTAGAGGGAGTTGTTCCGAGCCAGAAACCGATTTTCAGGTCTGTAATGAAGCCACCCGCCATCGAAAGTGCTGTACAAACTACACCGCCGATAATCATGGCTGCGGTCATTCCACCGGTACCGGTCAAGCCTGCACTCACCAAGACCAGTGAACTGAGGATCAGGGTCATCAGCGTCATACCGGAAACCGGGTTGGTACCGACAATGGCGATGGCGTTGGCTGCAACCGTCGTAAAGAGGAACGAGATAATAAAGACGATCAGGATAGCGATGATCGAATGGAACCAGTTATCCAACACCCCGAACTGGAAGAACAGGAAGGTGGTAAGCAGAGTAGCGATCAGCACCGAAAGGATCAGTTTCATCGACAGATCCCGTTGGGTACGTTCCGTAGAGGCAGCGCCTGCGTTTTTCTTACCCTTGAGTTCACTGACAGCCAGGCCCAATGCCTGACGGATAATTTTGGATGAACGGATAATTCCGATCACACCGGCCATGGCAATACCGCCGATACCGATATGGCGGGCATAATTCAGGAAAATATCTTCGGGCGACATATCCCGCAGCAAGGTGGTCACGCCCTCGCCTACTGCCAAGGTTTGACCGTCTGCAAAGTGGCAAATGAAGGGGATCAGCACAAACCATACGGTGAAAGATCCGGCACAAATAATCGCCGCATATTTCAGCCCGATGATATAGCCCAAACCCAACACGGCGGCACCGGTATTTACCTTAAAGACCAATTTGGTTTTATCGGCCAAAACAGCACCCCATTCAACGATTCGGGTCGAGATGTTTTCGGTCCACCAGCCGAAGGTGGCGATAATAAAATCGTAGAGACCGCCGATCAGACCGCTCACAGCCAACAGTTTGGCCTGATTTCCCTTCTTTTCTCCCGAGACCAGCACCTCGGTGGTTGCAGTAGCTTCAGGGAAGGGATAGCGCCCCTGCATATCCTTGACGAAATATTTGCGGAACGGGATCAACAGAACGATACCGAGCAGACCGCCAAAGAGTGATGAAAGGAAAATCTGATAGAATTTGGCCTCAAGCCCCAGAATATACAGAGCCGGCAGCGTAAAGATGGCTCCAGCGACGATCACTCCGGAAGAGGCTCCGATCGACTGAATAATAACATTCTGGCCCAACATATTTTTTCGGCCGGTCAAATTGCCGACCCCCACGGCGATAATGGCGATTGGGATAGCGGCTTCGAAGACCTGTCCGATCCGCAAACCGAGATAGGCGGCTGCGGCCGAAAAGATGATCGCCATCACGATACCAAAAGTAACGGAATAGACCGTTGCCTCGCACGGGCGACTCGAAGCCGGCATCACAGGATGATACTCCTCACCAGGTTTCAGTTCTCGATAAGCGTTTTCGGGCAGTGACACGGGCTGCTCGTTTTCGGGTTGACTGTTTTCGGATTGCATGTTCAGTTAATCTATATTTGTATTTATCATTTTAAAAGGTTCCGTTTTATCTTCGATCCGGGACAAGAGCCCCATCCTGCTATTGGGTGTTCCCAGTTACGGTTCATGGCTATTGTCCACACCAAACTCGAAACAATATTTTGCCGCCTTGTCTCGATCGGTCTCGCCTCATGCAAAGCATCTTGGTGGCCAATGTTCAGGCTCTACCATCCATGACCTTTGCCCCTGGCCTACCTTCCACCACCTTGAGGCGATCAATTGACGCATCCCAATAACAACCTACATGACAATGCATTCCACTAATGCACCGCAAGGCTTATCGAGACAAGTCACAACACGAAGCACCTCGTTTGGTCAAAATCTCTCAAAGATAGCCACTTTTTAACTAAAAGTGGAAAAATTCCACTAAATTTGCCCGCTAAATTCAAGAAGACTATGTGGTTAGCGCTCGCTTTTTTATCCGCCCTGTTACTGGGTTTCTACGATGTCTTTAAAAAACAGTCGCTCAACGGCAATGCGGTATTACCCGTTCTGCTGCTCAACACGCTTTTTTCGTCGCTGATTTTTCTGCCGTTCATACTCTTGTCGGCCTGGCGGCCCGAACAGATGGCCACCCATCCGCTTCTGTATGTCCCCTCAGCCGGTTGGGAGGTGCATCGTCTGATCCTGCTCAAATCGCTGATCGTTCTCAGCTCCTGGACCTTAGGCTATTTCGGGCTGAAACATCTGCCCATCACCATCGTAGGCCCGATTAACGCAACCCGTCCCGTCATGGTGCTGGTCGGAGCGCTGCTGATTTTCGGCGAACGCCTCAACCTCTACCAATGGATCGGTGTCATTTTGGCCGGTATCTCTTTCCTGATGTTAAGCCGTTCCGGACGCAAGGAGGGGATCGATTTCCGGCACAACCGCTGGATCTATTGCATCGTCCTGGCAGCCCTGCTTGGCGCTATTAGCGGTCTCTACGATAAATACTTGATGCGCCAGCTTGCCCCGATGATGGTACAATCCTGGTACAACCTCTACCAGTTGGGAATCATGACCATCGTGTTGCTGATTCTTTGGTGGCCCCACCGTGCAAACTCACCTTTTCATTGGCACTGGAGCATTCCGTTGATCTCGATCTTTTTGTCCGCTGCTGACTTTGTCTATTTTTATGCGCTGAGTCTCGACGGTTCGATGATTTCGGTGGTCTCCATGATCCGACGGGGCAGTGTGATCGTTTCGTTCCTGTTCGGGGCGCTGCTGTTTCGTGAAAAGAATCTGCGCAGCAAGGCGATCGACCTGCTGTTGGTGTTGATCGGTATGTTGTTCCTCTACTGGGGTTCAAAGTAGTATATAGGCATAACACACTGAGGCCCGCATTGCGATGAGCGAACTCGGATACGGGATAGCTCCGAATGCAAGGCAATCGGATGCGTTGTCTAATCAGGTTATCGAAGGTGATAATCAAAGAGCTCCTGTCATTCTGGCGATCCAAACGTCACAAGGGATCCAGGCTCTTCTCACAACCATGACAATCAAAACAGAACTGGCACTTCATACGACACAGGATCGTATAAAATGCCAGTAAAAAGCCTATCATCGGCCTACGAATGGCTGTGCAAACAGGCACACACGCCACTACGCGCACAAGTACACACACAAGTGCACGAACAGCTAGAGGTTTTCGTTATTTTGCTTTTTTCTTATCCTTGCCAAAGAAGAGGATACAGACTGATCCTCCCAGCGTAGAAGAGTAGTTAAAATCTCTGATACTGCTGGTTTGCACCGACCCGTCCATGTTGTACTCTTTGGCTTTAAAGTGCACCGGTGAGAAACTAATATCGTAGAAAAGGCGGACACCCAGATTTCGGCCCACCAGATACATGAACGACAGTCCGGTGCCGAATCCGAAACTTTCACTGGAACCGATCTCCATCAGAGGTTGACGAGTCTGCCCCTTCTCCAAACCGTCGGCCAATTGCTGAGACTCGGTAACGCCTCTTGACAGCTGTGCCACCGGAAGATTCACTGGCAGAGTACTCTCCTGCTGGGCAGGATTCAGTACGGCATTGACCCGGTTTTTACGAATGGAATAGGTACCACACAGCAGTTTCGACCCAACGGACCAATGTTTGGACAGAGGATAGGAGAAGTAGGCACCGGCCATCACTTCGGAGACCTTCAAAGAGGAGATTTCGATACGTTCCAGACGACTCATCAACGCCTCACCATCCACCATCTGATTATCCTGCAAGCTCACAGCCATCGGCATACTGGCAATGGTTGCCCTACCTCCGATACCGATATATCGATTGATAAACCACGCTCCTTCTATACCCGAGATTGCACCCGTAGAGACCTTGATTCCGGCATGATTAAAATAGGCCATGCTTTTCCCGGCCCAATTGAACCCCATGTATAGGCCAAAAAACGAGGCTTTCCGGTCATAGTTGAAATGGGAGTCAACCCGATCGGGACGGCGCAATCCCCGATCCTTATAGATCAGATCGGTCAAATAATAGCCCAATTCCGTTGACAAGATACCGATTCCGGCACCGACCAGGACATCAGAGATCCAGTGTTTATTGTTCATCAGACGGCTCACGCCGATTGTCGTGGCGGTCATATATCCGCCAATACTATACCAGGGGCTGTGGGTAAGGCCATACTCCTTATGCAGGATGGTAGCCGCCATAAAGGCTGTAGCGGTATGTCCCGAAGGGAATGAGTTGTTACCCGATCCGTCTGGGCGGGGTTGCTTGACCGAATATTTCAATGTATTGACAAAGCCGGCCATCAATGCCGCAGAGAAGGCGTTGGAGACCAACATGCGTCCCCAGGAGCTGCGTCCCGGCACGCCGGCCAGTTTCAAACCATAGGTCAATACCATCGGTCCATATTGCAGATAGTCGTCGTAATGGTATCGGAACGTAGGGATATAGGAATCACGCAGGGCATTGAAATGGTATCGCTGGTCATTGAGGACCACACCGGCCACAATCAAAGGCACCGCCACATAGGTCATTTTATAGAGTCGGGTTTGGGTCATCCGATCGACCTTGAGCTGGAAGCGTTGCCAGCCGTTCAGCCGTACTGCACTGTCCAGAGCCAGGGTATCACCGGCCACAGTATCCGGTTGGAACATCGGATCGGCAATTGGTGTGAATGGGAATGCATCGGCAGAGGGCTTGATACAGCTTGCCGAAACGGACAGGGGCAAACAGATGCAACCAAACAGGACACAACAAAACAGCGTCCTGACCCACTTTACACCATATAGGGAAAATTGTTCCACGATACTCTCGTTTGAAAAATTTTCCCAAAGGTACGTTTTTTTGTCCTAAATGACCACTATTACTGGAACTTTCTGCGGTTTTAATGGGCTTGCATTCTGTACTCTTTCGGGGTCATTCCCACATGTTTTTTAAAATACTGGCCAAAGAATGAGGGGGTGGGGAAATTGAGATAATCGGCAATTTGCTGTACAGTCAGTTGTGAGGTTTCCAACAGGGCCTTTGCATTGCGAATGACCGAACGGTTAATACATTCGGTTGCACTGGATCCCGAGACGAGTTTAACGATTGCCGACAGGTATTTTGGGGTCAAGCACATTTGTTCGGCATAAAATCCCAAATCACGATGTGTTCGGTAATAGGTAGCGACCAAATAGAGGAATTTTTCGAACAGTTCTTCCTGACGGCTGCGGGTTTTACGGGGTTCGAGCGTTTTTCCACGATTGATAATCGCCCCAATTTCATAAAAGAGGTTCAATATTAAATTTTCGATGATCTCTTTGTAATAGGGGTTATCGCTATAGGCTATTTTCTTTTGGATCAAATCACGCACCTCAAAAATTGCCTGCATATCCTGTTCCGTCAGGGAGACGCAAGGTTGATCCCGCACGGCCAAATAGAGCTGCACTCCCATCGACGGATCGACATCAATCACCCGATCGATCTTCAGCATTAAAGCACATCCCGCAAAGTCATCGCTACGGCTGACCGGCTGCACCACTGCCCCGGGCAGAAAGATGACCATATCGTGTTGGCGGATCGGATACTGTTTTTTATCGATTGAGATGACAGCCTCACCCTGTTGGCAGATACACAGGCCCATGCCATGGATCTTTTGGGGCATTACGTAGGTATCAAACGACATGGGGTTTTCTGCCGTCAGCACAATACTTTTGAAGACGGCCTCATCATCATGACCTTCAAACGAATCGACCACTTTCACTGTATGCTCTTTCACAAGACTTTTCAAATTTGACTGTTCGCTACAAATTTAACCAAACAAACGACACATTGCCATTCTGACGCCACGGAAGCAGTCATTCACCAACGGGGTTATTACAGGCCCAACACGGATCTGCTATCGCTCCACAACAGCAATGCTTCCACAACATCGTTTCTGCTTACCCGACATGAAGCCATCGCCCGAACGCTTCATTCGCATTCGGCACTTTCCGGGTATCCTGGCAACACCACACATTCATCCCCGACTTTCCCGAATATGTGTCCTCCCTCTCCATAACCAATACGCATTACATCTTCGCTGCGTACACAACCACACGCTGCAACTCCACAACGAACGGGAGAGGAAGATACCACATTGGGGAGCATGCCACGCTGGGGAACATGCCACGCTGAGGAACATGCCACGCTGGGGAGCATGCTGACCGGTCACCATGGATCGCATATCCTTTTAACGCACTGCAAATGCGCCGCAGCTTTTCACCATGCCGCAAACACACCACAACTTAACCTCCGCAACGCTTCGGCATTGACACGCAACCGTTTTTTCTATACAACACATGCAGATTTTGGACTCTTCATCTCTCCAGTACGACTCTTCCGGACCATCCACAGCTCGAAAGATCTGCGGTCCACATCAATATAGCCGCACACGCATTCGCTCAACGGTTCAAGCCACATCTTGACCCCAACCGCACCGGATCACAAGCCACCCTAATCACAAGCCGCACCCCACCATCACCCGCATACAACACCAATCGTATCGGATCGAAATTGCATTGGATCGACAGTAGCACATCATGGCCCATCACACAAGCTCTGTTCCCGGCGCATCTGCAAGCAACGTTCCATGGCAGGATACGGAATTCTCCATGCCAGGACGGGATTCAAAATTTCAGAGGACAGTGCGTTTCCCGAAGATGGGGGAATCGTTAAAGTTTTTCCGCCTTATAACCAGCCGCTACCACCACAGCGATGATCTTCTCATCGGGAACATCCGCCGTAACGGTCAACACCCGATCCGTTGTCGAAAGGTCAATGTTCCACTGTTCACGAGGTACAATTTCGTTTAATTTATCAGCTATACGGGCTACACAGCCGTCACATTTTGCATTTGTTTTAAACTTGCTGGTTTTCATAACTTTTTGATTAATAGTTCTGGTTTCACATATACTATTTCGGGTTGCAGCCTAACGTAGCTTTTACCCCTCATATCATACTTAATCGATTCAAGTCTGTATTTATTGTTCAGGTCTTGCAACTCGACTTTTTTTCGCCCGGGGTTCAAACCTTGCAACCTGATCTGTTTTCACCCCGAGGTCCAGGCCTTGCAACCCGATCTGTTTTCCCGTCCAAGGTTCACACCTTGCACATCCACGACCGGGACAAACCTCAGCTCTCTATTTCCAACGCAACCGCAAACTGTTCATCACCACAGAGACCGAACTGAAAGCCATCGCCGCACTGGCCAACATCGGATTCAGCAACAGTCCACACACCGGATAGAGTACTCCGGCAGCAATCGGAATGCCTATCAAATTGTATATAAAGGCCCAAAACAGATTCTGGCGGATTGCTCGTACGGTATCTTTTGAAAGCCGGTAGGCCCGAGGGAGTAATTTCAGGTCAGAGGTGATCAAAGTAACCATGGCCACCTCCATCGCTATATCCGTTCCCCGCCCCATAGCGACACTGACATCTGCAGACGAGAGGGCTTGCGAATCGTTGATACCGTCTCCGACCATAGCGACCGTATGCCCCTCAGCCTGCAACCGGCGAATATATTGCTCTTTGTCCGCAGGCAGCATCTCTGCCTGAAATTGTGAAATACCGAGCTCTTTGGCAATTGCTGCGGCTGTTTTTTGGCTGTCGCCGGTCAACATGCAGATTTCTATACCGGCACGACGCAGCTCTTTCAAAGCTTCCGGCGTGGTTGTCTTGATCCGATCGCTAATCACCACGACAGCCAACAGTCGGGTTCCGCAACCACCCAAGACAGTGGTACATCCAGCCTGCTCATGGGCCGTAATCTCCCGGGCTAACGATGGCTCCATTTCTGCCCCATAACGCTCTGCCAGTTTACGACTGCCGATCCAAAACGTCTGTTCTGCTCTCTGCCCCAAGTCAGACGAGGACCCAGTCGCTACGCTTTCCGTTGTGGCATCCGGAGTTGAGGCCGACGGTGAGACGGAGGATTCCACATCGCTCCGGGCAGCACTTTCCGCCTTGAATTCAACACCTTCACCCGTCAAGCTCTCAAACAGGGACAAAGGACACGTGTGAGCCTCCTGTTGCTCCAGATAACGTACCACAGCCTCTCCCAGGGGATGTTCCGATCGGGATTCGGCTGCATAAAAGAGCCCCTGCCAATAGCGGTGTTGCTCTTCCGTACCTGCAGTCCACAACCACTTTACCACTTCGGGACGACCTTCGGTCAAGGTTCCCGTTTTGTCCAACACCACCGTATCGACTTTGCACATACGCTCCAGAGCAGCAGCATCTTTGATCAGGATCTGCTGTTCAGCACCCTTGCCGATTCCCACCATCAACGCAGTGGGTGTAGCCAATCCTAAAGCGCAGGGGCAAGCGATGACCAATACGGACACCATTGCCAGGAGCCCATAGGTAAAAGCCTCTTCGCCACCCAGTACCAACCAGAGGAGAAATGTCAGCAGGGCCAGGCCGATCACCACCGGAACAAATACGGCAGCAATCCGATCGGCAATGCGTTGCACGGGCGCTTTACTACCTTGTGCCTCCTGTACGGTCCGGATAATCTGCGCCAACAAGGTATCGCTTCCCACTTTGGTTGCCTCCATCACAAATGAGCCACGTTGATTAACGGTCCCTGCCAGCAGTTTGTCACCCTGATCCTTACGGGCAGGGATCGGTTCACCGGTAATCATGCTCTCATCGACAAAGGTGCTCCCCGAAAAGAGGATTCCATCCACGGGGATTTTCTCCCCGGGTCTGAGGCTGATCCGATCTCCCACCTGTAATTGGGCGACCGGCAAATCCTGCTCCGAACCATCCGCACCAATGACACGGGCCGTTTTTGGCTGCAGTCCTATCAATTTACGAATGGCGGACGAGGTATTTCCTTTAGCCCGTTCTTCGAGCAACTTTCCCAGCAAGACGAAAGCAATAATCATCGTAGCAGCCTCATAATAGACATGAGGTTCCAATCCACGAGAGAGCCACACTTGCGGGAAGAGCGTATTGAACAGACTGAACAAAAATGCGATAGAGGTACTCAAGGCGACCAATGTATCCATATTGGCCGATCGGTGTGAGGCCTGTTTCCAGGCGTTGATGTAGAACAGACGCCCGAACCAAAAGACGGGCAAAGAGAGCAACAGCATCAACCATGCAGCCCAACGTTCATGCATAAACACCATTCCCAGGATCATCAGAGGCAGAGCGAAACACCAGACTTTCACCGTATTGCGTTTCAATTCACGATAATGATTCTGCTGGGCCTGTTGCTGTTCCTCTTCGGCGTGACTTTCGTCCACGATCAGATCATAGCCGATCTCTCGCACGGCCTGTTGCAACTGGAGCAAGGTCACACGTGCAGGATCATATTCGACATGAAGCTGATTGGAGGCGAAATTGACAGATGCAGCGGCCACACCTTCGACCGTACGCACTCTGTTTTCGACATTCGCTGCGCACACGGCACAGCTCATTTCCAGCACCGGAATATTTTTCTTGACGATTTCCATTTTTTGCTTTGGTCCGTTTATCGGTTTCCTGCTCACAGCCACACTACGCATTACCGGAAGTACACCCATAAAGGGCTTCTGTTCTGTTCCGCACCGTCTGCATATAGCAGCTGAGGGATGTAAGCTATCAAAATTAAACATTTGCAAAGAAAAATTCTACCTTTGTTGTCCATTGTGCGTCCTCTTTCAAGGGTTGTTTTTCCAAACCGATTCAATATCTGTCTGACATACAAGAGGTAAAAACCGTATTTGGACACTCGATTGTTCCTACATTTTTTAAGAGGGATCCATGTATGGAGCGGGTTGAACAGGAGTAGTCCTCATTGCCCAGCCTTTCGCCATACCGCATTACAAAGGATTGCGGAAAACGGACATGAGGGCACATTCCTCACACTGGCCAAACGCCAAGACTCAAGCCGGAGGACAGAGGATACAATCGCCAGGAACGCAACTGAGACTCTACTGTTGAGGGGATGTAGAGCTACCAAGAGATTGCCTCTACTGGATAGACATTGGGCAGGTGCATAGTGACAACGACCGAGCCTTACTGAACACATTTCAGCGAGGATGTAAAGCCATATTGCCTCGCTTCGAATGGATTCCAGGAGGGGGAGGAAAGCAATGGTATCACCATGTGATTACCACGCCCAAACGGAGTCAGGGAAACGGTGAAACCGCAACAGTGGAACCGCAACAGTGGAACCATAATGGTGGTGCCGCAATAGCATAGCCCCATTACTCCGCCCCACTGCACAACCCTACTCCCGAATATGCTGTAAGGGGAGATGCAGGGCCACAACGGCAAGGCCACGTCCCGGAAGCGTTTCAGGGGTCAGAGGTGAAAACACCATAAAACGACCTCGCCACGCAAAGCATCAGGATAGGCATTTAGCCTCCGCAACAGAACCTCACTCCCAACAGGGAGCGTAAATGAGCTAAAACATAACCATGCAAGCCTATACAAACCGACATATCTGGAAAATCACCTATCCACTGCTGATCAGCTTATTGATGGAAAACCTGATCGGCCTGACCGATGTGGCCTTTTTGGGTCGTGTCGGCGATGTCGAATTGGGAGCATCGGCATTGGCCGGCGTCTATTTCATGGCGATCTTTATGCTCGGATTCGGGTTCAGTATCGGCGTGCAAATCCTCATTGCCCGACGAAACGGAGAGGGACACCCCCGAGAAATCGGCAAAATCTTTCAACAGGGATTATTGTTCTTGTTGTGTTTTGCCGCTGTCATGTTTTTTGTTTCCAAACAGTACACTCCCCGGCTACTCCGCACCCTGATTGAATCCGATGCGGTCTATGCTGCAGCCGTTGCCTATTTGGACTGGCGTGTTTACGGTTTCTTTTTTTCATTTGCCGCCGTGCTGTTCCGGGCCTTCTATGTCGGCACCACCAACACCCGCCTGCTGACTGCCAACTCAATTATCATGGTGCTCACCAACATCGTGTTGAACTACATACTCATATTCGGAAAATTGGGATGTCCGGCCTTGGGTATTGCAGGTGCAGCCATCGCTTCATCCATTGCAGAGTTGAGTTCACTGCTCTTTTTTGCTATCCATACCCGCTTGCACGGTTACGCAAAACGTTACGGGCTGTTCCGTTTCCAGGGTTTCAATCTCTCCATTCTGACACAGATCTTCAACGTGTCGATTTGGACCATGCTGCAGGCCTTTATCTCCACAGGCACCTGGTTCATCTTCTTCTTGACCGTAGAACACCTCGGTGAGCGTCCACTGGCCATCTCCAACATTGTTCGCAGCGTCTCCTCCATTCTGTTCGTAACGGTCAGCGCATACAGCTCCACCACCAGTGCCTTGACCAGCACCCTGATGGGCAAAGGAGAATACGATCAGGTCATGCCGACCGTACGACAAATTATCGGTCTGGCCTATCGTTTAGCACTGCCTGTAATGATATTGATCTGCCTGTTTCCGTCCGTTGTGCTTCGTCTATACACCAATGATCTAACCCTAATTGCCGCATCGGTTGGCTCATTATGGGTCATGGTGGCCGGCTATTTGACACTGATTCCCGGCAGCATCTATTTCAATGCGGTCTCCGGTACCGGCAACTCCTTTATGGCCATGCTGATGGAGTTAGGAGCATTAGCCCTGTATGTACTTTCAATCTGGTGGATCATCATTCTCCACCGTCCCAGCATTACGCTCTGTTGGACTGTCGATATCATATATAGCATTGGATTGCTATTATTTACCTATCTTTACCTCGTCAAAGCGAATTGGCGCAACAAAAAAATTTAACCATTCATGACAGAACTCACTTTATCGACACCCTCTATTCTTTTCTCTGCCATATCCTTGATTTTGCTGGCATACACCAACCGCTTTCTCTCCTATGCACAGTTAGTACGGACTCTCAAGGCCGATTACGACAAAAATCCCTCGACCATTACCCATCTGCAGTTGGCCAATCTTCGCCGCCGGCTCTACATGGCCCGTTCGATGCAGCTATTTGGTGTCAGCAGCCTGTTGTTGTGTGTGGTTTGCACCTTTCTGATATACATCGGCTTACAGATGATTGCTGTTTACACGTTTGGAATAGCATTGGTGCTGTTAACCATCTCATTGGGCATCTCGATCCGTGAGCTGTTGATCTCGGTACGTGCTTTAGAGCTTCACCTGGACAGTTTTGAACGGATGAAAACCCTGACGGCAACCTCTGGTCGTGAAGGCAATATCGAAACGCCTCGCCGCCGCAAGGGCACCTCAGAGGAGCACCGTCCAGCCTCTGTTCCGACAGATCAAAGCCTCCGTACGAAGAAACCCGCCAAAGGCAAGACTAAAAAAGAGGAGAGCAACAAACGTGTTGAAACCAAGGCAGCCAGCTCCACATCATCATCTTCTGCGGCTGCGACAACGGCTGTTGCGGCAACTTCTCGCACCACCGCTGCTACTACAACAGGTTCAACGACCCCAACCGCACCCAAAGGTTCGGGGGCTATTGAATCTTCAGGCACATCTGGAACATCGGCAGCTTCAAAGAGTCGTCGCAAAAAGGCTTCAGCCACCGCAGCCAGTTCCACCTCTGCAACCGAGGAGGCCCCCACTCCATCCCCTACCAAGAGACAATCAAAAGGCAGTTCTGACAAACAGGCTTCTACCTCATCACAGAAACAGGCACCGAAGAGTAAAGCTGTTGTAGGCGAGACGGACGATGCAGTTCGTGTAACGGCAACGAAAAGCAAGACCACTCTCCCCATAGCATCAACAGAGGCTCCGGAGGGCGAGGGATCCTCTGACACTGCCATTCGTACTGCCGACAAGAGCGAGGGGACATCATCCTCCCAGCGTACCCAACAGGGCCGACGTCGTGGAGGACGTAGCCGCACCCGCTCCACCTCAGAGACAGCAACAGCACCAGGCACAGGCAATGCAATTCAAGAGAGTTCTCTTCCTGCTGCGGAAAATATAAATGCGGAGGATATAAAAGGTTAATCAACAGGCAGGAGAACAGCGGATCGCCTCTACTTACACATCGTACGTTTGAAAGAAACAACCGAACGGTTACACCTGATCCAGAAAACAGCTCCTGACCATACCGCAAAAAGAGGCAAAAGTAGAAGGCAACGACTGGAATATTCCGATCGTTGCCTTCTGTTTTTTGTAGCCTGTTTTACGTTTTACATCCAACGTCTCAGAGCCATCATGAAGTTGCAGTTCGATGTGTCTAACCACTCAAATGCATACCGCACAATGTGCATATCACACGCACACCGTATGCAACCTCACACCTGCCACATACACAGCCCACACATGCCACAAGCACGTCCCACACACGCTATATGCACGTTCCTGCACACAACACCTGCACGTTCGCACACGTCACCTCTTGCACATTTCCGCACACCCGCACGCATATTACATGCGCACCTGTTACTTGCATGCCGTAAGGCTCTTTCTCATCTGTCTTGTCGGATGGTTGATTCTCTGTTGCTTGTACTTATGCTGTTGCCTACGGCTAACGGCCTTCCACACTTCCGACCAACAGATCATGCAAATTTGCATTCCGTTCGAAAACCAATCGGGCAAAAGAGCATTGGGGAATCACTTTTCGCTTGCTTTTGCGAGCCTCTTCAGCCAGCGCCAACACCAATTTCCGGCCCACACCCTGCCCCTCATATTCAGGGAAGACAACCGTATGGTCAATCAGCCACCGATCGGTTCCGACCTCCTGGTAGGAGATCCATCCAAGTGCCTTTCCTTCATCAACGATCCGGAGAATTCCTTTGCGATCTCCTCGTGAATATTCTATTTCCATAGTTGTTCGGTTTTCATTCAACGGTTATACAATTCACAAAACACACGCCAAAGTTCTTTCACACTTTTTCCATTATCTCAGGTGTCGTCCATCGTTTCACGTTGCGGCATCGGTTCTTTATCGTTTTCCACTTGGGGGCACAGGATCCACCAATACAACAGATACCGCACTCGGCAAAACAGATTGAGGATACAGGTCTGTGGTGCGGTTGTTTCCGTTCACAGTTTCAGTGTTGCGGCGGCTCCCGTTATCGAGGCGATACACGTGGCTGGCGAGACTCACCTTATTGAGACGATCCTCTTGACTGGCGAGGATCACTTTACGGGAACGCTCCCCTTGCTGGGATACTCCCCATTATTGGGGTAGTTCGCTTATTGCGGCGGCTCTCGTTGTTGAGACGATCCTCTTGACTAGCAAAGTTCACTTTACAGGAACGCCCCATTGCTGGAAATGGCTCGCTTATTGCGGCAGTTCACGTTGTCGAGGCAATACACTTGGCTGGCGAGACTCACCTTATTGAGGCAATTCACTTGACTGGCGCAGCTCACTTTATGGAAACGACTCCCCTTGCTGGGATACTCCCCATTATTGGGGTAGTTCGCTTATTGCAGCGGCTCATATTGTTGAAACAATTCACTTAGCTGGAGCGATTCACTTTACAGGAACAACTCTCTTTGCCGGAATGCTACCCTTGTTGGTCGATTCATTTGTTGAGGCAGTTCACTTCTGACAAACGCCACTACCCCTGCACGCATCTTTCCTCAAGCAAAACTCACCGCAAAGTTTTCTCCCCTGTCAAAAGCCCGTACAAAAAGTATCTGCAGTACAATTAGCGTCTCCAGGCACCGATGATTTCAGCCACATACATTTTGTGGAAATCTTCGTGAGGATACCACCGTGCGACTGTTTCGTAATCGATAAAGTTTCCTTTTTCAATCATATCGGTGTAGCATTTGCGGCAATCGAGCACAAGCGAGGCCTCTTCAAAAGCCATATTTCCCGATGGAGTTGCAAAGGGGGTCAATTTTGTTTCGGCCACCTTATCGATTTCACGACCGGATTTGATTCCGCATAATTGTAACACTTTGCGATACTCTTCGCCGAAAAACGACAAGGTAAAGCCTTCGTTGCGTTCGACAAAATCAAATGTATAACGCTGTGGGCGAATAAAGACGAAGGCGACAGGCCGATTCCACAAGAAACCGAGTCCGCCCCAGCTGGCAGTCATCATATTGAACTTTTCAGCATTGCCGGCCGTCACCAGCATCCACTGTTCTCCGATCAATTTAAAAACATTTTCATCCAATACTTTAGGATCGATCTCTGACAAAAGGTTCATCATGAATATTTTTATAGGATTGCTTTACAATTTACATATTTTGTTGCAGATAGAGCTCCGTCAATCTCGAAACCGGATAGCGGGTTATCTCCTCTCGGGTCATCATCAACGCCTCGGGCGGCAGCGATTCGGGCCACTGTTTCAGGCCTATTTCATAAAAATTGGCATAAATCGTTCGATGTGACAGTTGATGTTTCGGCATCGACACACTGTGCACCACGGTGTATTCCTGATCTCCGACCCAAACAGGGAAACGGGGATCTTTCCGCAGCTGTTCGAAATCAAGCGGTTGCTCTGTTTCAATCAACGGAAACTCATACAGGTTTTTCCAAATATCTTGTCCCGTACGTCTGACCAGGACCGTCTGCTCGCCGCAATGCAAATACAGATAATTAAAATAGCGTGGTTTGACAGCGGTACGTCCGGCTTTTACCGGCAACTTTTCCACACTTTCCTGCCGCAAGGCGACACATTGTTGGGCCAGCGGACAGTTCGTACATTCCGGAGAACGGGGTACACACTGCAACGCCCCAAATTCCATCATTGCCTGATTATGGAGTGCGGCCTGCTGGCGGTCCAGCAAATCGGTTGCCAACTCAGCAAAGCGGCGTTTAGCGGCCGGAGTATCAATGGGCAGATCTATGCCGAACAGGCGGGCCAAAACCCGATAAACATTGCCATCGACCGTTGCGTAGGGTTGATTGTATGCAAAAGAGCAGATTGCGGCGGCTGTATAATCGCCGATACCTTTCAGTGAGCGCACATCGTGATAATCGGTCGGAAAAACACCGGCGTACCGTTCCACAATTTCACAAGCGGCCGTATGCAGATTTCGGGCCCGGCTGTAATAGCCCAATCCCTGCCACATTTTCATCAACTCGTCTTCACCGGCTTCGGCCAAAGAGCTCACATCGGGGAACCGCTCCACAAAGCGGTTATAATATTCCAAACCCTGAGCTACACGGGTCTGTTGCAAAATCACCTCAGAGATCCAGATTTTGTATGGATCGGAGGTCTCTCTCCACGGCAATTCACGACGGTTGATCTCATACCACTGGATCAATATCCGGCTGATTTCGGATGGTTTTACATCTCTGATTGGATTGGGGAGGGATATGCTCATACGATTCGGAGTCTTCCTGATACTTCGATTGAGATTCGGGCCTATTTGAGAGGTTACAGCAGGTCTGTCACCTCTGCCCGTGTAAAGCGCACCAGATCTTTCGGAGCGATTTTTAATTGGAGGCCCCGCATACCGGCGCTGATATAAATATAGTCAAAATCGAGACACGACGAGTGAATATAGGTCGGGAAGGTCTTTTTCATTCCGATCGGCGAGCAGCCGCCCCGGATATATCCGGTTGTTGGCAACAGCTCTTTCATATGGAGCATTTCGACACTTTTGTTACCGGAGGCTTTTGCCGCCAGTTTGAGGTTTACCTCACCGTCGCCCGGGATCACACACACCAGGATACCGTTTCGATCTCCTCGGAGCACCAATGTTTTGAATACCTGTGCGATATTTTCGCCGAGTTGTTCTGCCACATGTGTAGCGGCCAAATGTTCTTCATCCACCTGATACGGGACCAGTTCATATCCGATTCCGGCTCGATCCAACAGACGAGCAGCGTTGGTTTTATTGATTTTTGTTCCCATGTCGATCTGACTTACAACTTGAATTTACATTAGACGTCCCTTTCAACGGTTCTGCCACGGGGGCACGCACCGGGGGATCTTCAATGACAAGTTGATGCGAAGATAGCCCAATTCGTCCACATTAGGAAAGGAAAAAACAGGTTAACGGGAGGTAACTGCTCCGGTTTATTTCTGAAGGTCGGATATGGTATCAAAATTGTTTAACTTTAGGACGTACTAAATTTCATTGTTATGGACAAAACACAGATTACATTTTTGGGCAACCCGATCACTTTGGTAGGGGATCCGCTTCATGTAGGAGACAAAGCACCATCGTTCAGTGTTCTGGACAACAATTTACAGCCCGTATCCCTTTCACAGTACGCAGGCAAGAATATCATCATCAGTGTATTTCCATCGGTTGACACACCGGTATGCGCTCTGCAGAATATCCGGTTCAACAAAGAGGCCAGCCGTTTGAAAAGCGATGTGGAGATTCTTTCCCTGTCGGTTGATTTACCGTTTGCACAGAGTCGTTTTTGCGCAGCCGAGCACATTGAGAATGTGCATGTATATTCGGACTACCGGGATCTTGATTTCGGATTAAAATACGGATTTGTGATCAAGGAGTTGCGACTGTTGGCCCGTGGAGTTGTTGTGATTGATCGGGAGGGCACCATTCGCCACATTGAATATGTCTCAGAGGTTTCACACGAACCCGATTACGAAGCGGCCCTGAAAGTGGTCAGCGCATTGGAATAGCCGCATGGCATCCACAGCCACATGTCATCCACAGCCACACGACATCCACAGCCACACGACATCCACAGCCACACGACATCCGTAGCCGCATCACATTGATAGTTGCACAGCATCAATAGCCACACTACCACCTACCGGAAAGGGCGGCATGAATTGACAACTATTGACATCTATTGCCGACAGGGTCGCCGCCATCATCCGAGCGATCTGCAACTAATACTAAAAACAAAAGCCCCGAAATTTTCGGGGCTTTTGTTCGTATGATTTAGATCAATCGTTGGGATACAGATTGTCTCAGTGTATCATGAATTACATACCGAAGCTGATCGGAACCAGGCTATCGTAAACGACGCTCAGGATACCGAGTAAGATAATGGCTACGCTGCAGACGAACAAGCTGATACGCATATAGTTGTCTGAACGGAATTTCTCGATAGGAGCCTCGTTTTTGTTGATGAACATAGCCTTAACCACCAACAGGTAGTAGTAAAGTGAGATAATCGTATTGAGCAGGGCGATGAAGACGAGCACATAGAAACCCATCTGTGCTGCAGATACGAAGATGAAGAATTTGCTGAAGAAACCTGCAAACGGAGGGATACCGGCCAGCGAGAAGAGAGCGATCATCATGACGAAGCTCAGTTTCGGGTTGGTTTGGTAGAGTCCGTTGTAGTCATCCATATTCACCTTACCGGTTTTGTGTTCGATTGCAGCGATTACGCCGAATGCAGCGAGGTTCGAAGCGAGGTAAACCAGGATGTAATATACCAGAGCGGCCATACCCAAAGCGTTACCGCCAATCACACCGAGCATGATGTAGCCGGCCTGCGAAACAGAAGAATAGGCGAGGAAACGTTTGAGGTTCTTTTGGCGGATTGCAAAGAGGTTAGCTACGGTAATGGTCAGGATGATCAAACCATAGAGAACCGCCTGCCACTGCTGCACGAAGGGGGCGAAGACCTTGATCAGGATAAAGAGCAGGACAAAAGCACCTGCACCTTTCGAGATGACCGACAGATAGGCAGTCACAGAGGTCGGAGCACCTTCGTAAACGTCGGGAGTCCACAGGTGGAACGGCACCAACGAGATCTTGAAGAAGAGACCCACGAGGAAGAAGATCATGGCCATGATCTGCAGTGGGCTACCGTCGAGCATCATTGGGATATCGTTGAAGTAGAGGGTACCGGTAGTACCGTACAACAGCGAGAGTCCGTAGAGTGACAGACCCGAAGCGAAGGTAGCATTCAAGATATATTTTGCACCGGCTTCAGCCGATTTGCTTTTATACTTATCGAAGGCGACCAGGGTAGCCATCGGGATCGAGGCAGTTTCGAGACCCAGATAGAAGAGCAGGAAGTTACCGGCCGAGATCATGAAGTACATACCCAGGAGGGTTGACAGGGTCAGGAAGTAGAACTCACCACGACGAATTACGGCATCTCTTTCGAGCCAGCTGCGGGATTGCAGGAATACGATGAGCGTACCGATAGTCAAGATGGTTTTGAGGACACTGGCCATCGGGGTTGACTGGTACATACCGCCGAGGATCTCGACATTTCCCGTAGGAACAATGTTGAAGAGTACTTGAGCTGCCACCAGGATACAAGCCACAGGTTGGAACCAACGCATGCCATTTTTCCCGGCGAACAGATCATATATCAACAGGATCACTATCACAGCGACGAGTGACAGTTCCGCTTTCATCTCCAAAAAACTACTGTAATCCATAGGACATTATCGGGTTAATTGTTCAATAACGGGTACAAGACCACTCTGAATCAGGTTCGACATCCACAGCGGGGCCATACCCAAACCGGCGATAGCCACGATCAGCGTAATCACCGAGAATCGTTCATACCAAACGGCGTCGGTCAGTTGCATGTGGTGCGGATCGACCACTTTACCGTAGAGGAGTTTACCGACCACACGGAGGATATATACAGCGGTGATTACGATTGAGGTACAAGCTGCAATGGTCAAGACACGATGGAAGGTATCCTGATGTTCGAACGAACCGACGAAAACGGTCATTTCGGCCATAAATCCGCTCAAACCAGGGAGACCCAGCGAAGCGAGACCGGCGATCACGTAGCCCACACCGAGGAAAGGCATGATTTTCATCAGGCCGCCCATTTCACGGATATCACGTGTATGCGTACGACCGTAGATCATACCGATCAGGGCGAAGAAGAGTGCCGTCATCAGACCGTGAGAGAGCATCTGGAGGATAGCACCGGTCATTGCAGTCTGATTGAGCATCAGGATTGCGAAGAGCACCAGACCGCAGTGGCTTACCGAAGAGTAAGCGTTGATATATTTGAGGTCTGTCTGCACGCATGCAGAGAAAGCACCGTAAACGACGCTGATACCGGTCAGGATGAGGAAGATCCAAGCCAACTCGTTAGCGGCCTCGGGCATCAGGAAGATCGCCACGCGGAAGCAACCGTATCCACCCAGTTTCATCAACACGCCGGCGTGCAACATTGAGACAGCTGTAGGCGCAGAGGCGTGACCGTCGGGAGACCAGGTATGGAACGGGAAGAGAGCGCCCAGCACACCGAAACCGATAAAGGTCAACGGGAAGAAGTAGTGTTGGATCGCAACCGGCATACGGGTTTTAGCGAGTTCGAGGATATTCATTGTATAGGTACCGCTCTCGGCTCCTGAGAAGAAGTAAATACCCAGAATACTGAGCAACAGGAGAGCAGAACCACCCATCAACATCAGGGTCAGTTTCATAGCTGAATACTCTTTTCGACCGGTACCCCAGACACCGATCAGCAGGTACATGGGGATCAGGGCCACCTCATAGAAGAGGAACATGGTGAAGAGGTCGATAGAGATAAAGAAACCGTACACACCGGTTGAGAGCAGGAAGAACCAAAGGAAAAACTCTTTAGGCAGAGGGTTGATTTTCCAGGATGCGAAGACACCGGTAAATACGATTACCGACGAGAGGAGCAACATGGCCACTGAGATTCCGTCCACGCCGACTGAATAGTTGATATTCAGAGGTTTGAACCATGGCATTTCAGCAGTAAAGAGCATCTCGGCATCGTTTCCGGCGGCACGTTCACCCAGGAAGAGGAACGTCAGCACCACTGACAGCACCAACAGCAGCGAGGCTCCTGTAGCAGCTACCCACCGGATCTGCTTCATGTTGCGGGACAGGAACAGACCGCCCAGCATCAGGATGGGTATCAGCACAAATAACGATAAGAAGTTCATATCCAGTCTTAAATTTTATTCGTTAACAAAACACGATCAGGAGCGTCAGTACCAGCGTACCGATCAAGAATACATAAGCATACCATTGGAGTTGCCCAGACTGCAGTCCACGGATTGCCAGCGAGAGGCGTTGTGTTACGGCAGCCAGGCCGTTGAGAGAGCCATCGACCACGTGGCGATCGAACCAGGCGATACCTGAACAGATACCACCGAAGATGATCTTGTGGGTGATGAACTGGTAAACTTCGTCGATATAGAAACGGTGGTAAGCAGCGGTATGCAAACCTTTCATAGAAGATTCGAGTTTACCGGGGATCGGGTTCTGGCGGCGATAGAACCAGGTAGCGATTCCGATCGAGATGCAGGCGATCACGACGCTGGTGATAGCCACCGTTGTATCGAGGTGGATAATGTACTCAGCGTTATCACTGCTGACGAACTTACCGAATGGGATAAAACCGGCAACACAGGTAATAGCCGCCAGGATAATCAGCGGGGTTGTCATGGAAGCGGGAGCCTCATGCGGTTCGTGTTCATGTTCTGCAGGATTACCCCAGAAGATACGGAAGTAGAGGCGGAACATATAGAATGCGGTCAACGCAGCGATGAATGTCATGACCCAACCCATCACCGGGCTGAATTCAAAAGCTGCGGTGAGGATCTCATCCTTACTGAAGAATCCCGAGAAAGGAGGGATACCTGCGATAGCGAGGCAGGCGATCAGGAAGGTGATGTGTGTAATCGGCATTTGTTTGCGGAGTCCGCCCATATGGCTCATTTCGTTGCTGTGGACGGCGTGGATAATTGCACCGGCCCCCAGGAAGAGCAACGCCTTGAACATAGCGTGAGTAAAGAGGTGGAACATGCTGGCCATATAACCGAGGCCGTGGTGTCCGCCGTAACCTGAAACGCCCAGAGCCACCATCATGAAACCGATCTGCGAGATGGTTGAGAAGGCGAGCACACGTTTAATATCGGTCTGGACGCAGGCGATCACTGCAGCGAACAGTGAGGTGAATGCACCTACGACAGCGATACCGACGAGTACTTCGGGAGTTTGGAAGTAGTAAACCGGGAAGAGGCGTGCCACCAGATATACACCGGCAACGACCATTGTAGCGGCATGGATCAATGCAGAAACAGGGGTCGGGCCCTCCATAGCGTCGGGCAGCCAGATGTGCAACGGGAACATGGCCGATTTACCGGCACCACCGATAAAGATCAGTGCCATTGCCCAAGCCATTACCGAACATCCCATAAAGGTTTTACCAGCGGCCCCAGCGAAGATGCTTCCGTTACCGGCAGCGCTGGTTGTGATAGCCTCGAAGTTGAATGTTTGGGTGAAGTACGAGAGCAACAGGATACCGATCAGGAAGAACATATCGGCAAAACGGGTTACGATAAATGCCTTTTTAGAGGCGGCAATAGCTTCGGGTTTCGTGTAGTAGAAACCGATCAGCAGGTATGAAGATACGCCGACCAGCTCCCAGAAGATATACATCTGGAAGATATTGGTAGCGACCACCAGGCCGAGCATAGAGAAGGTAAACAGGGAAAGGAACGCATAGTAGCGTTGGAATCCCACTTCACCTTTCATGTAGCCGAGGCTATAAACATGCACCATCAATGACACGGTGGAGATGACCACCAGCATCATCACCGAAATCGGATCGAGCAAGATGCCCAGATCGATATGGAGGGCGTCGGTAAAACCGAGCCATTTAAAGTTGAGTACTGTCCAAGGCTCATAAACGCCATCGACACGCGCACCGGAGAAGTACTGCACGGCAGTCGTGTAAGAGAGAGCTGCTACAGCGGCCAGGACGACCGATCCGATGCAACCCGAAACGAAAGGCCGGAGCTTGGTACCCAGCAGGCCGAGGCAGAGGAAACTCAACAACGGCAATAACAGGATGAGTATCGTATATTCCATCTTCTATTCGGTTTAGTCTTTCAGTTCGTTGAGTTTTTTCACCTCAATATTTCGGATATTGCGGTAAATATTGATGATGATAGCGATAGCGACTGCGGTTTCAGCAGCTGCTACGGCGATAGCAAACAGCGCAAAGAAGAGTCCTTCGAGCGCTCCGGGATAGAGGTGATGGTTGAACACCACGAAATTGATGTTGACCGCATTGAGGACCAACTCAATCGAGATCAGGATAGCCAGCAGATTACGGCGAGTAATGAATCCGTAGATACCCGCAAAGAGCATCACAGCGCTGACAATCAGGTAAAACTGTACTGGTATCATAGCTTATTGTCTTTTTCGAGCAATCATTAAACCACCGACGATGCAAGCCAGCAGCAGGACGCTGACCAATTCGAACGGCAACAGATATTGGTATTTTCCGGTTCCCATCATCGTATAGCCGATTGTTTTCATAGAGAGTTCACCAGCATCGGAGAGCGCCATAACTTCGGGGAATGTATGGGATAGCAGCAGGAATAGGCTGAGAGCCACACCGACAGCCGAAGCGATCAGTCCAGCCACTTTACGGCGGTTACGCAATGGTTCCTTTTTGTCTGCATCGGAGCTGGTCAACAGGATCGAGAAGACGTAGAGCACGATAATACCGCCCGCATAGATAGTGAGCTGTACAGCGCCGAGGAACGTATAGTTGAGTTGGAAATAGAGGCCTGCCGTAGCGAAGAGCACGAAGAGCAGGTAAGTAGCGGCCCTCAGGATCCGGCGGGTTGTGACGGTCAGGATCGAGCAGATGATGATCACCGCAGCCAGGATGAAGAAGACTATCTGTTGAGATGTAAGTTCCATAGACGTCTATTTTTTAGCAAGAGTTGAACCTTCGTGATTAAGCTGCTTGATCAGTTTGCTGCGGGTAAACACGGCGTGTTCGTAGGTATTCACGAATTTGATAGCGTGATGTGGGCACGAGCGCACGCAGAGTTGGCAATAGAGGCAACTGCCCTGATCATACATATAGCGGTCGAGCACTTTACGGGGTTTACCGGTCTCTTCGTCCACCACCTGTTTAGAGATAACCTCGAGGGTACCGTTGGGGCAGTTGATCTGGCAAATTCCGCAAGCGACACAATTATGTTCGTTATTCTCGTTATGGATCATCACCAGTTCACCACGGTAGCGATCCGAGATTTTCAAAGTAGCACGGTTTTCGGGATAGCACTCTGTGGTTTTGGGGCGGAAATATACCTTGATGGTAGTTTTCATACCCACCAACAGTGAGCGCAAACCGCTGAAAAATGAGGTAAAATATTCTTTAACTGTCATAGCTCGTCCTGTTTAAAAATGTAACCCGAAAACGATAATCAGTGCCATGAGCAACAGGTTAAACAAGTTGATCGGCAACAGATATTTCCATTCCAGTTTGAGCAGCTGGTCGATACGCAAACGGGGGAAGGTCCATTTGAACCACATGATGATAAAGATCATGACGGCCACTTTACCGAGGAACCAGACCAGTGAGGGGATATAGTCCATCACCTGGTTGAATCCGTCCCAACCGCTGATGTGCAGAGGCATCCAACCGCCCCAGAAGAGGGTAGCAGCCACGGAAGCCACGATAAACATATTCAGGTACTCGGCCAGGTAGAAGAAGCCATAGTGGATACCGGAATACTCGGTATGGTAACCGGCCGTCAACTCGGATTCAGCCTCTGGGAGGTCGAATGGGCCACGGTTTGTTTCGGCGGTACCGGCAACCAGATACACCACGAAAGCGATAATTGCAGGGATATGGCCTTTGAAGATGAACCACCCGTCAGCCTGCGCTTCCACGATTCCCGAGAGGGACATTGTACCGGCCAGCATCACCATGGTCAGGATTGAGAGGCCGATTGAGAGTTCATAGCTGATCATTTGGGCGCCGCTTCGCATGGCACCGATCAGGGTGTATTTGTTGTTACTTGACCATCCGGCCAGCAGGATACCGACGATACCGATCGAGGATACGGCCAGCAGGAAGAAGATACCGATATTGAAGTCGATGATTTGCAAACCTTTGGCGAATGGCAGCGAGCCGAAAGCCAACACGGATGCGATAATCACGATAAAAGGTGCGAGGTTAAAGAGGAATTTGTCGATATGGTCGATACGGATAATCTCTTTGGTGAGCATTTTGAACATATCGGCAATCAACTGGGTTGATCCCCAGGGTCCAACACGGTTCGGGCCGAGGCGGCACTGGAAATATGCGCAGATTTTACGCTCGGCGAAGATCAGAATCAGAGCGATTACGGCATAACCCAACAGCAGGCAAACCCCTATCAGCACACACTCAACGATCAATGCAGCTGTGTCCGACATGCAGCTTCTCAGCAGCGAGTCGATCCATTGAGTCACGATTGAAAAATCGAACATATTTGTTTAAATTATCAGGTTAAACTTGGGTTAGCGGTCAACATCAGGGATCACATAGTCGAGTGACGCACCGATGACGATCAGATCACCGATCTTCGAACCGCGCGCAAGCGTATCTACCACCGAAACCAGCGGCATGCAGGACGAACGGAACTTCATGCGGTAAGGATATTTGTCCCCACGGCTTTCGATATAGACACCGAATTCACCACGTGAAGCCTCAGTACTTGCATAGTATTCACCTTCCGGCAGACGGATAATCGGTTTAGTTTTGGCGGCGTAGTCGCCCTCTGGGATGTTATCGATAAGCTGTTCGATAATGTGTACAGACTCCAAGATCTCCTCCATACGCACCATATAGCGGGCGAATGAGTCACCTTCCGTACGCAGGATCTCTTTGAAATCCACCTTATCATATACGCCGTAAGGGTGTACTTTACGCACATCGCAAGCCCAACCCGAACCACGGCCGGTCGGACCGGTAGCACCGAACGAGATTGCGTCCTCTTTGGAGAGGATACCGATTCCCTTCATACGCTGTTGAGCGATGACGTTGCCGGTGAAGACATCGTGATAATCTTTCAAAGCGCCGGGCAGATAAGCGATAAAGTCCTTGACCTTCTTGACGAAATCGGGATCGATGTCAGCCATCACACCACCGATTACGTTATAGTTTTGGATCAGACGGCCACCGGTAGTACCTTCGAAAATGTCGAGGACCTTCTCACGGTCACGCATACCGTAGAAGAATGGGGTCAGACCCCCCATATCCATGCAGAGGCAGGAGTAGAAGAGCAGGTGCGAATCGATACGCTGCAACTCATCCATAATGGTACGGATGTATTGAGCACGTTCGGGGACCTCGAGGCCCATGGCCTTTTCGATACACATACAGAGCGCATGGCGGTTCTGGTGTGCACCCAGATAGTCGAAACGGTCGGTCATCGCCAGGGTCTGGGGGTAGGTCATGCTTTCGCACATCTTCTCGATACCACGGTGGATATATCCGCAGTGGACATCGATCTTTTTGATGATCTCACCCTCGATCGAGGTGCAGAGACGGAGCACACCGTGAGTTGCAGGGTGCTGCGGTCCGATATTGACCACATACTCTTTTTCGTCGAAGAGTTGGTGATCGCTCACCTCCAACTTACCATCCTTGAATTCGATCTCGGTGGTTTCGTCCTCCGGTTCCTCATTGGTAGTGGGGACAGGGTTGAGTTCGGGATTTGCGTCATAATCTTTGCGCAGCGGATAGCCTTTCCAGTCGTTACGCAAGAAGAGGCGACGCATATCGGGGTGTCCGGCGAAGCGGATACCGAAATAGTCGAACACTTCACGTTCGTTCAGGTTGGCAGAATGCCACAGATCCGAAACGGTAGGCAATACCGGGTTTTCCCGATCAGCGGTTTGCTGACGCAGCACCACTTCGTGACCCAGCACAGTTGAACGCAGGTGATACACCACGCCCACTGTTTCGCCCCAGTCGGCACCGGTAACGCACACCAGGCAGTCGAACTGCATCTCTTTGTCGTCACGCAGCATTTGGGCTACGGCGTGGAAATTTTCTGCGGGAACCGTTACGGTCAGCACTTCACCCTCTTTCACTGTAGCAGCGGGGGCCAGTGCCAGAATCTTATCTTGTATCAGATTACTCATTGTCGCCTCCTTCCTGTTCCTTTAATTCTTCGGGCATCTTCTCTTTACGGTTTGCGCCGCCGAAGAAGCGCTCGAGTTTGATTTTACGCTGCAGCTGCATCATACCGTAGAGCAGCGATTCGGGACGCGGGGGGCATCCCGGCACATATACGTCCACCGGGAGCATGGTATCAATACCCTGTACGACGTGATACGATTTTTTGAATGGGCCGCCGGAGATGGTGCAAGCCCCCATGGCGATCACATATTTAGGCTCGGCCATCTGGTCGTAAAGACGTTTCAACACAGGCGCCATTTTGTGTGTAATAGTACCGGCCACAACGATAACGTCAGCCTGGCGCGGGCTGGCACGTGTTACCTCAAACCCGAACCGGGCGAAGTCATATCGGGCGGCGCCGATCGACATGAACTCGATACCGCAGCAGCTGGTTCCGAAGTTGAGCGGCCAGAGGGAGTTTGCACGGCACCAGTCGATCATATCGTCCAGGATACCGATGGTGACAGGTGCACCTGCGTGCTGCAGTTCTGCGTAGGTCTCCAAGTACTCGTTATCCTTGAAGTCCTCGTATTTCATCGATTTGATTTTTACTTCCATTCCAAAGCTCCTTTCCTCCAGGCGTAAACCAGGCCCAGAACCAAGATAAACAAGAAGAACAGGATCGTCACGAGACCTTGTACGCCCACTTCACGCAGGATCACAGCCCAAGGGAAGAGAAATACGGCCTCGACGTCGAACATCAGGAAGAGGATTGCGAAGAGGTAGTATCCCACCTTGAACTGCATCCACGATTTTCCGCGGGTGGGAATACCGCACTCGTAAGCTTCACCTTTCTGCTTGTTGAACGAGCGGGGAGCGATGAGCAATGCAGTGCCCAAAGCCGCTACGACAAGCATTACCGCTGTAATCAAGACGGTAACAAACAGTGTCTGATTCATAAGTTATGGTATCTTATTGGTAATCAAAAAGTGAAAACGAAAATTGCGTCTTCTGATCCAGGGCTCTGGCCAGCAGACACGATACGCGGCGCAAATATAGCGAAATATTCGCGGAACAACCAACAAAAAAGGCTTTTTATTGTCACTGTTTTTCACGGAGATGGGTGCAAATGAAAACTGGAAACCGAAACGCCGGATTTACCCTGATCGTTTTAGATAAAGAGTGATGTAGGGAGGTGTGTCTTGCAAGAATTCATGCAGCATATACGGCCATTCATACAATACCTACGATCTTTCATGCGGCGACTCACACTATAAATAATTATGCAGTGTTTCCACACAGCAATCCGGACTGCGACTCGCAAAGTAAATCATGCGGCGCACTCACACACCAATTCATGCTGCGACTCGCAAAGCAAATTCATGCACCATACTCACACAACATGGTGTGCTGCCACTCACACAACATAAACCATGCGGTACACTGACACACCAATTCATGCTACGACTCGCAAAGCAAATCATGCAACACACTCATTCAGCACGGCCTGCTGACACACACAACATAAACCATGCGGTACACTGACACACCAATTCATGCTGCGACTCGCAAAGCAAATTCATGCAACATACTCACACAACATGGTGTGCTGCCTCCCACACAAAATAAATCATGTACGCACTCACACAGCATCGTGCAGGCGTTCACAGAGTAAACCATAGAACACCTTATATCGCAAATCACACAGCAAATCACACGGCAAATCATGCAACAAATCGTGTAGCAGACCTTTACCCCACCGGACCGACAAAAGACCTGCCGAAAAACCGCTAACCTAACGTTTTCACAGCATACAGATACGCATTGTTCAATCGGAGTAGCGATAGATTTGTCTCTGCATGTACAGATCCGTTATAGCGTTACCCCGTTATATGCACCGCACCCCAATTATAATAGGCCAATCCAACCTTACTATTATATATATCCTCCCTAATTTATATAATGCACTGCTATTATATACCGCCTAATACACTATAATAATATTGATGCACTCCCTCATCCTTCACTATGCAATTCGCTCCACCACTCGCATAGCCCCACTCTACCATCCCGAATCAAATCCATTCCGAATTGCTCCGCTCACTTTTTCCTCCCTCTCAAAAGGGATTCTGTCGGATTACCTTAAATTACAGGATAACAAATCCACAATCCTCATCTACGTATCCCTCACCTATTCTATTCAATCCACTTCACTCCTTCCAACCCTTCCAACCCTTCCAACCCATTCCAACTCATTCGACTCATTCGACTCATTCAAATCCATAGCACTCGACCAGAGATTTTGTTTCGGCCACTGCATACGAGTCTTATAATCACTCCAAACAAAAAAAGAGAAAGAGTATTTTCAACAAATACTCTTTCTCTGAAGATCATCACACTATTTCAATGGCTACCTTATATGCATCGCAGCCTCTGTTATTCAAAAACCAAACTGATATAGTATAATCAAATGTAGATACTGTAGGAAGTGAGGGGGCTGCAAAGACTGCAAAGTCGCAAGGTCGCAAGGATCGCCGGACCGACAGCTCCATTCACTCACCCACTCTTTCAAGCGATTCGATCAGCAATTAAACAATCTCCACCAACGGAGCATCAGCAGCCACAGCCTCACCTTCGGAAACCAGTACCTGTTTGATGGTACCCGCTTTGTTGGCCATGATACTGTTCTCCATCTTCATCGCCTCCAGAATCACCACATCCTGTCCCGATTTAACCACGTCACCCGGTTTGACCATCACCTGAATAATCCGGCCCGGCATCGGAGCACTGACTACAGTTCCCGTAATCGGTTCAGCGGCAGCACGTGGGGCCTCCTCTTTTTCGACAGGAGCCTTTACCTCCTCTTCAACCGGTTTATTCTGTTCGTAACGCTGTTTTTTCTGATCGGTCAGGAACTTTTTGGCTACCAACGGGAAGAGCTCAAGCAACAGCACCTCTTTCTCGTTTTCGGCCAACTTAACGCCACCGCAATCCTCCAGCACCGGATTGGGCTGCATCTGATTTTTCGAGGTATCGTATGGCGTCTCTTCACGCACCCCGGCAATTTTGAAACGGAACTCCGGATCTACCGGCACAGGGGTATGGCCATACTCCCCTTTCACCAAACCGACAAACTGATTCGACACATTCGAATACATCGGCTTGCCGTTACGGGCATCGAGAGCACAGTTCACCGCCTGAGCACCTACGATCTGACTGGTCGGCGTCACCAACGGAGGCAGACCGGCATCCAGACGCACGCGAGGAATCAGCTCCATTGCCTTTTCGAGAATATCTTCGGCCTTGAGCTGTTTGAGCTGTGCCACCATATTGGTGTACATACCGCCCGGGATTTCGGCCTTTTTAACCAATTCGTTCGGAGCCGGGAAGTTGAAGTAACGTTCGATGGCATGACAAGCCTCGATCAGTTCGGCTTCATTCATACTCTTGGCAGCTGCAATGGCACGGTCAAACTCCTTGTCAATTTCTGCCGGGAGGGTATCGGTCAATGGATTGAACGGATTGGGGAACTGTTTGACGGCATCGTACTGTTCCAACTCTTTGCGGATTCGGAGCAGTTCGACATTGATTTTGGCCACAGCCTCCATATTGACATCCAGTTCGATGCCCAGTTTCTTGCAGAAGAGATAGATCAATTCGATAGCTGGAGCAGCGGGGCCACCGGCGAAATACCAGATATTGGTATCGACAATATCAGCACCGGCCACAATAGCCGACAGCACGGAAGCCAATCCATAACCCGGAGTACAGTGAGTATGGAAGTCAACGGGCACCTTCAGATTCTGTTTGAACAGACGGATCAAGGTTGCGACCCGTTTGGGCGGGATCAGACCGCTCATATCTTTGATGGTGACCATGTCGGCTCCCAGGGCCTCCATTTCCTGAGCCTTTTTCAGGAAGTAGGCATCAGTAAAGACCTTACCGGGCAATTTTTTACCCTTCAACAGAGAGACCAGACGTTCTCCTGCCGAGAAATGGGGGTCGATCGTATAGCAGACGGCACAATCGGCCAATCCGCCATATTTTTTCACATATTTGATGGTAGATTTCACATTATCTACATCATTCAGGGCGTCAAAGATACGCATGATACCGAGTCCTGACTCGATAGCATTGCGACAGAAACCTTCGATGATTTCATCCGTATAGGGGCTGTATCCGAAGAGGTTGCGTCCCCGTGAAAGAGCGGTCAGTTTGGACACATCACCCACCGCAGCTTTTATCTTTTCCAGACGATCCCAAGGGTTTTCGCCCAGATAGCGCATTACCGAATCAGGTACCGCACCACCCCATACTTCCATAGCGTAGAAGCCTGCCTCTTTGTAAAAGGGGAGGACGCTATCAACCTGACTTTGATTCATACGCGTGGCGAACGAGGATTGTTGACCGTCACGAAGGGTCAAGTCCCTAATTAAAATTTTCTTTGCCATAATACTAATGCGTTTATTAGTCGTTAGTTAAGCAGTGGTGTTATTCCAATAACAAATATAGGGATAAAAACTCGAAACGCGAAATTGAAATTCAGTTATCTTTTTCGGTCACTCTGTTTTCAAACGACAAAGCAAGATAAGAAGAATACTTTAATATATAATGCATGGAGCCGGATATTGCAGACAAATCGTTCGATTCCGAAAAACGCTGCCCGCTATTGTAATGATAGTACTATTCATGTGAACTGGATTGAGATTACGGATTGCGTCGGACCAAACAGTCTCTCACAGACAAAATACAACAAGGGGCCCGACTCAGATCTTCTCATACGCTATTTTGGAATTGCGAATTCTGCTTCCCCGACTGAGATCGGCCCCAGAGTTTGAGCTTATTTGGTTTTGTCTGAAAAAAAGTGCACTTTTGTCACGCAACGGTTCCCCCGAAAAAGAGGTTTATCAGGGGATTAAAAGGGAATGCTGTGTAAATCGGCAACAGTTCCCGCTGCTGTGAATCCCGTCTCACCCAGAGACGACACTCTCCTCATTGGCCACTGTTCGATAGCCGGACGGGAAGGCGTGGAGAGTTGGGACAAGTCAGAAGACCTGCCTTTGCACGATTGCCCGACAACCTGCGGCGAAATGGGTTGGCAACACACCGGCATCATCGGTCGGTTGTTTCGTATTGGTTCCCGAAACGTCGCTGCACGTTCAAAAGGGCTTTTTGTCCAACACTTGCAAACGAAACCGAACCGTATGATCCGCTCTTTTTCATCCGTTTTCACATATTGGTTCTGCCATCTTTTGGGGCTTCGCCACCGTTTTCCACACACCGTGCTGGTGTTAATCACGGCATTATGCGCTGTGGGATGTATGGAGTACGGCCCGATCGAGCCGATCGATATGACGTTGCCCGGCCGGGGATTGTTTATCTCCAACGAAGGCAATTTCACCTACGGGAATGCCTCACTGTGCTACTACGACATCACCAACAGCCAGTTGATTACCGACCAGGACGGAGACAACGACATCTTCCTCAGTGCCAACGGAATTCCATTGGGAGATGTTGCACAATCGGTCACCTCATACGGCAATACCGTTTATATAGTTGTCAACAATTCCGGCGTTATTTTCGCCATCGATCGTCACACGGCCAAAATAACCGGCACCATTCGAGGCCTCACCTCTCCACGTTACATGCATATTTTGAGCGACACGAAGGCCTACGTTACCGATCTCTATGCCCGTGCCATCACAATCGTTGATCCCTCGACCTGCCAAATCACAGGCCGGATCGACGTCTCGAACGGCATCGACCGTCAACATCCAACCGAGCAGATGGTTCAATACAAAAATCTGATTTTTACGAACTGTTGGTCATACGATGACAAGCTTTTGGTCATCGACTCCGATCAGGACAAAGTGGTCGATTCGATCACCGTAGGCATTCAACCCAATTCCATAGCGTTAGACTGCAACAACAAGTTGTGGGTACTGACCGATGGCGGTTACGAAGGCAGCCCTTACGGACAAGAACAGCCCACCCTCAGCCGCATCGATGCCGAGAGTCGCAACATTGAATTGCAGCTCACTTTCCCGATGGAGGATGCCCCTTCGGAAATCTGCCTCAACGGCAGTCGGGACTCTCTCTACTTTCTTAATAAAGATGTTTGGTGCATGAAGGTAACAGATGAGCAACTGCCCCAAAAGCCTTTCTTGAAATATACCGGCACGCTCTATTATGGACTGGCGATAGATCCCAAAACCTCTGAAGTTTACGTGGCCGATGCGATCGACTACGTTCAGTATGGGGTGGTTTATAGGCTCTCTCCGCAGGCTGCTCCACTGGACACGATACGGGTAGGTATTACGCCCGGCTCCTTCTGTTTTGTGGAGTAGTCACCACAGGACAAAAGGTCAAACAATAGTCTAAGAGGCGATTCCCCAAAACAGTCTTTCGCACAACACAACACAACACAACACAACACAACACAACACGATTTTCTTCAACGGGACACCACTACATCACTTCAGCATTTCTTCCGGCTACATCGACATAATACACTAAACAGATTCGATCAAAACGGTTTATGATGAATCAACTATCATCAGATACCGCCCGGCACTTTCCAAAATGCTGCGACACAAAACCAAGATAACACCTGCCATCCATCACGATCATTCACAATCCGCAAATCTCCAACTCCATCATGAGACACATCATACGATCATTTATTACTCTTTCAATCCTATCGAGTGCATTACCGCTCTGGGGCCAGGAACAAGGGGACAAAAAGAAAGAGACCTCCAGTCAAGAGCAGTATGAACGCCTCGTGGAGTTGCAGGAGGTTCCCGTCACCGCACGTCGTCCCCTGTCGAATGTCGGGACAACCATGACCACACTTGACACCCTCACCCTGCGGGAGACAGTGGTCAACAGCATTGCCGACGTATTGGCTCAAAATACGCCGATCTTTATCAAATCATACGGGCGAGGCTCCCTGGCCACAGCTTCGTTTCGAGGCACGGCCCCTTCCCACACCCAGGTTCTTTGGAACGGCATGAAGTTGAACTCTCCGACCCTCGGCATGGTTGACTTTTCGATGATCCCCTCCTTTTTCATTGACAAAGGAAGCTTGTATCATGGGGCAAGTTCGGTCGGAGTTGTGGGAGGAGGACTCGGTGGAGCCGTTGCTCTCGACACGAAATATACACCGGGATTGGATGGTGTAAAGCTCAATTTCATCCAGGGAATCAGCAGTTTCAGCACCTACGATGAATTCCTGCGGGTGCAGTATGGCAATGAGAAGTTCCAATCATCGACCCGTTTTTACTACGCCAACGCCAAAAACGACTTTCCCTACGTCAACTTCAACAAACGCAACGACGACGGCAGCTATCCGATCGAGCACAACAAAAACGGTTCGTACCGAGATCTGCATCTGTTACAAGAGTTTTATTGGAAGGGACAAAACAACAACCGTTTTGGGTTTACCGGGTGGTTCCTGGACTCGAAACGAGGGGTCCCGATGCTCAATGTCAACTACCGGGAGGAGGACGAATCGAAAAATGAACAGGATGAAACCACCATTCGACTGGTAGGAAGTTGGGATCGTTACAGTGAACAATGGAGTCTGTCGGCCAAAGCGGGGTATAGCTATTCGAATATGCTGTACACCTACAAAGGCGAGAACGGCACCGATGAGTTGGTTGAGATGATCCACTCTTTGAGTCGGGTTCATACCGGGTATGCGCAATTTTCTGCCGACTGGTACCTTTCCGACAAGTGGATATTCAGGGCCAACGCCAATGTCAACCTCAACGCAGTCAACAGTTACGACAAATACGATAAAACCGGATACGACAAACAACGTGTTGAGGCGTCGATTTTTGCGACGGCCAAATACCGTCCCGTACCGAGACTCAGTCTGGCTCTCGATCTGCGGGAAGAGAGTTATGGCCGCAAATTCACACCGATCATCCCTGCATTTTTTGCCGAATACATCCTGTGGCCAAAGGCCGGGCTGGTAGTAAAGGGATCTATCGCCCGTAACTTCCGTTACCCTTCGCTGAATGACCTCTATTTTCTGCCGGGAGGTAATGATTCGTTGAATTGTGAACGGGGTTTCACGTATGACGGAGGTATTGAAGCGGGATGGGACATCGGTCGTTTTTCCGTACGGGGTGAGGCTACGGTTTACAATTCGAAAATCAAGGATTGGATTCTCTGGCTGCCCACCGCCAAAGGTTATTGGACTCCGAGCAATGTCAAACAGGTTCACAGCTACGGGTTTGAGTTGCGAGGTCGGGTTAGTGTCGATTTGGGTCGGGAATGGGGCATCCGACTGGATGGCAACTGGTCCAAAACCCGTTCCATCAACCAGGATGAGCCGAAAAGTTGGGCAGACCAATCGGTCGGCAAACAACTTGTGTACATTCCCGAATACTCCTCTTCGATCACCGGGCGCTTAACCTGGAAACGGTTTACACTGATCTACAAATACAACCACTACAGCGAGCGCTATACCACATCGAGCAATGATGGCGGCAAATTGGGCGTACTGACCCCATACTACATGAATGACGTTTCGTTAGAGAAGACCTTCGTATCGGAGAGGGTTGGAGAGTTGTCCTTGAAGTTTTCGATCTACAATCTGTTCAATGAGAAGTATGTATCGGTTCTTTCACGCCCCATGCCGGGCCGCAACTATGGCTTTTTCATCAGTATCACCCCGAACTGGAAAAAGAGCAGTCGTAAAGCCGACACCAACGACTAATCGGACTGTCCGGGGAGGAGTTTCTCTTCCCCATCCGGATAATTTGAATATCACCTTCTGTTGACGGCCTTGACTGCGATCTTTTTCAGCAGAACGTACGAAAACATATACTCTTTGCGCTTGAATCCTGCTTGCCTCCAACAAGATTCCATATTGCAGACAACATCGGGAAAGCCATAACCGAAACTCTTGATTCAATTTTCATTTCCCTCATCTTGAAATATTGAGATGAAGAGACTACTGCCATAATATCGGTCAGAATTTTCACCCATCAGGGCTTTTACTCTGATCACACCCAATGTATTTTCGAGAAATGTATTTTTGGAAGACGACCGATTGCTACTTGCAAGCAGAACACCTATAACAAACTATTTTACAGTCGGCCAGCGATTGGCTTTTTCACAACTGCATTTCAGCCAAAGAACGCTTCGTTTATCAACATCGCTTTTGTGCATTTTTTGGAGGGCACTACTCTTTTCTGATTCCCAGCCCAATACCCAACACAATTCCAATTCCTTTTTCTATTTACCTCCGTTCTTGTGCCCCACCCGTACTTCTGACCACTCTTTACGATCCCACGCCGTTCACCCTGCCCTATATTCCACAGAAGCGTACGACGCATGGCATCACAGATCCCGAAAACATTTGGTTTACGAAGGAAAAAATGTAAATTTGTTGGGGTTTTATGGGATAATCCATGGATGTGGATTACACCGCATGAAAGCCAGTAATATTTTAAGATCTTTTCAACTGAATCCTAAAGCGATTTGACATGACAACCCGAACCCGATTGGCCACATGGGCAACAGCTATGGTACTGGGGACCCTCTCCCTCTCTTCCGTTCAGGCCGCCAACAACGACAAACGCTCAGACAAACATCCGGCATCTGCCGTTGATCCACTCTATTCACGAACTGCTGTCACTCCGACACCTGACACCGTGCAGGGTGCTCCATGGCTCTACGCCGACACCGAGCTGGAGGCCTGGAGATTGCAGCTGATGCGTCAACTGGTTAAGGATGCCCGTTTGCGAGTCCGCTATCCGGGTGTATATTACACACCCAGCAATCGGACACATTTCCGAGTTCCCATGCCGGTAGATGCACGTTATCCGCAATTCATTACACTCAACGCTTTCGGTGATGTAGTAATCAAAAACAACGGACAGACCATCTACACCGCAGCAAATAGCGAGAAGCCTCATAAATTCAAAGTAACCGGACCAGGATCCCTGTTGATCACCCTGACGACCGAGCAGGAGCCTCCGACGCTGCGCATCGACAAAGGGGTTATCTCAACCGACAATACACGGTGGGAAGCCTCTTCGGACAGCATTACGTGGGCTGCTGCGTGCCATTATCCCCAATATAAGGACGGTACCCTTCCCCACCGTTACGACACACCAACCGTACGACTGAAACCCGTCAGCACACAAAATGACACTCTGTATGATTTCGGTCGTCAACTGTTCGGCTTCATTGTGGTAAAAGCCAACAGTCAACCCGACTTTTTCGCAGGCGAGTCAATTCTTGAGGCTGTAGATACAGCAGCACGCCCCAGAGAACAGAGTTTCGATTTGGAACAGGTTGGAGAGGGTGTTTGGCGTTCGGTTACCCCGGTAGCTTTCCGGTATGCCTACCTTCCGCAAAAAGAGTTGATTCAGTCAGTTGAGTGCGATGCTTATGCTTATCCGGCTTGCTATCGTGGAGATTTCCAATCCAACGACACCCTGCTGACCGACATTTGGTTCAAGAGTGCCTATACACTGCGTCTGTGTATGCACGAATTTTTGCTTGACGGTGTAAAACGAGATCGTCTGCCTTGGGCCGGAGACCTGGCCATGAGTATGATGGTCAACGCCTATACATTCCGGGATCCTGAGATTGTCCGCCGCACACTGGCTATTTTGGGCCGGGCCGGTATTGCAGAAGAGGATGTGAACGGCATTGCCGACTATTCGTTGTGGTGGGTCATTTCGCAAGATCGCTACCAACTCTATTTCGGGGACATGGAGCACTTGCAACGTGAATGGCCTCGCATCAAGAATGTACTCAAAGAGGTTGAAAGCCGCTGCGATGAGAACGGATTATTTACCGAGGGTCTCGACTGGCTGTTTATCGATTGGACCAATATCGAAAAGGAGAATGCACTTCAGGTATTGTGGTGGTGGGCACAAGAGAGTGCCGTATCTTTGGCCGAACGGATGAACGATCCGCAAACTGCCGCCTATTGGCAAAAGAAGGCCGACAGTCTGAAAAAAGTGCTTTACGAGCGTGGCTATGACCCGGTTCGGAAGGCATGGCGTGGCAAACCCGATGGTCAGAGCCAACCCAACCGTCATGCCAACTTCCTGGCGGTCATTTCAGGTCTTGCAGCACCGTCTCAATATCCCGGCATCCTCGAGGCGTTAGCAGACACAACGATCACAGCAGTCGGCACGCCCTATATGGCTGGTTTCGAATACATGGCTCTCTCCCGCATGCGTGCTCCGGAACGGATGTTGCATGAGATGAAGGATTACTGGGGAGGAATGATTGCCCAGGGAGCGACCAGTTTCTGGGAAGGCTACGATGTACGGGAGGACGAGGTACAACAGTACAGTTTCTATCGTCGTCCCTTCGGCAAGAGTCTCTGCCATGCCTGGAGTAGTGGACCCGCAGCATTGATTCCGTCTGAGTTATTGGGCATTCGTCCGATCAGTGACGGGTGGAAAGTATTTGAGATCGATCCACAGGTTCCTCTGTCGATGCAGCCATTGAAAGCCACCATCCCGACCCAATACGGCGACATTAATGTTTCGATGGAAAACAACCTGTTGCGTGTAACCGTTCCTGAGGGAGCCACTGGCAAATTCCGTGGTAAGAGCTACACAGCGACCACACCTCTGGAGGTTCAATTATAATTGCAGAAAACCAACCACGAAGAGCGATACCCATTTAGGTGTCGCTCTTTTGTTTTCCCGTTTTTTGGACGGGAGCGACTAAGACAGAAAGGGAGACTGGGAGAAAGAGTGAAAAGAAAAGAGTGAAAAAGTGAAAGGAAAACGAGAAGAGAAAATGCCTGGCAAAAGAGGGCTTAATGATCAAACATACGCAAACCGTCCCAACCGCCATTACTGCCTTTGGAATCTGAATATACCCGTAATCGCAAAAAACACGAGAAATTCTGCTTTCGTTTTCCCTTCCGGTGTGCACTATTTCGTTGGCAGTTTGATTTGCAGTTTGAAATATGACCACACTCGATACAATATTCATTGGCCATTACCATATCCTGGACCGATTCACATCTATCCGCATTAAAGTATCTCTCAGCGGAAAAATTTGACCTAAATCAATAAGGTCAATGCTTTCACACCTGACTACACTCCATCTGCAACACTACTCACCAATTCATCCGTTTCATCCTCTACCCCAACCCAATGACCTAAATTTGTCCCTGCCGGTTCCCTTATTCAGAGCACCGCTGCAAAGATTTACCGTTACACCCAATTACTCCCTGCATTCCACCACAAACCATTGACATTACACAGTTTGGCATCGGTAGTAGCCAACGGTTAATTTCACCACTATCCATAAAATATTGCTACCCGCAACCGCACCAAAACCACCGATCTAAGGCATAAAACACCAAATAATTCGTATTTTTGTCAAAATTTGATAATCGTCAAACGATTCATTCATCATGACATACACACTGAAAGAGGTAACAACCCGGCACGATGCCCGAGAATTTCTCAACTTCGCCAAGCGATTATACCGCAATGAGCCGAATTGGATATGCCCATTAGATCAGGATATTGAACGTCGCTTCGACCCCAAATACAACAAGTTGTTGGATAATGGCGAAGCGATACGTTGGTTGGCTCTTGACGAGCAAGGGAACACCGTGGGTCGCATTGCTGCATTTTACAACCACGAATTAGCGGCCGCTTCAGACGGACAACCCACAGGAGGTTGTGGCTTCTTTGAGTCGATCGACAGCCAGGAGGTGGCCAACTTGTTATTTGACGCAGCCAAAGAGTGGCTCTCCTCCAAAGGGATGGAAGCGATGGATGGCCCGATCAATTTCGGCGACCGGGACCAATGGTGGGGGCTGCTGGTCAAAGGGTTTGAATTTACTCCGTTATATGCCAATCCATACAATTTCGAATATTATATTAAGTTATTCGAGAATTATGGTTTCCAAAACTATTTCAACCAGCACACCTATCTGCGTGAACTGAAAGCAGGGCAATTCTCAGAAAACGTTTACGGACGTGTCAAACGGCTTCAGGAGGAGCCTCGTTACCGTTTTGAGCACATGGACAAACGCAAACGCAGTCTGGAAGAGTATGCCGAAGACTTCCGCACCGTGTACAATAAGGCATGGGCCAAGTTTGTCGGGGTCAAACCGATCGAACGGGAACATGCATTGGCTTTGCTCAATTCGTTACGTCCGATTATCGACGAGAAGTTGATGTATTTTGCCTATTACGATGATCAGCCGATCGGATTCTATCTGATGATTCCGGATCTGAATAATGTCATTGCACCTCTGCACGGAAATTTCAACTGGTGGGGTAAATTACGGTTTGTCTGGCGCATGAAAGTTCGCCGCAAAGCGACACGAATTTTTGCCTTAATTTTTGGAGTAGTTCCCGAATTTCAAGGCAAAGGGATTGAATCCGGCATGATTTACACCTTTGAGCAGGTTGTTGCACAAGGGACCGTTAACCATTACAAGAGTCTTGAATTGGCCTGGATTGGCGATTTCAATCCCATCATGATGCGTGTGGTCGAGACCATGGTCTGTGCAAAAAAACACAAAATGCACACCACCTACCGTTACCTGTTCGATCGTGAAAAACCATTTACCCGAGCACCTCGATTGACGGTCCGCAAAGACTAACCAACCAGTATCCTCCATAAACAAAAGTGCCGCAACAACTGTTTGCGGCACTTTTATTATTTATGGGAATTGCGTTATTGGAATGTTCCTGCTCTTAGAGGGCATCTCCCAAGCATAATTAAAGAACATCATTCACAACGCCGATAAACAAAATATCCTATATATAGCAATACCAGTACTGCTGCACACACGCCGATGAACCACACGGCATGAGTACGCGCAGTCTGTGCCGTTACATAAGAGAGGATGGAGCTGCTGCGTGTAAAATCAGGTATATCCCGGCAATCCCATTTCGCCAGGATCACTCCATCTTTAAGGGCGATCACACCTTGATGAGTCCGGATCAACGATTTCAGGGTGGTTCCATCCATATTATACAACGGGATGCGCAAAATCCCCACTTTCAACGTCGAATCGGTCAAAGGAGCCGAGGTCACACCGATAATCGGAATATTCCGATCCTGTGCATACTGGGTAAGCAAGGCGAGCCTCATCCGGCAAGTTTCAGAGAGCTGTTCAGGATACGTCACCGTAACCATCAGCCACTCGGATGGAGTGGCTAACAATTGATCCGTATGGTCACCGTTAGCATCGAAAATTGAAAACTCCGCCAACAGGGGATGGATTTCACCGGCATTGGGATTTTTGTGTTCGGTGAACCGGGTATCCACAAACTCCCAACGGGTAGTATCATACCACGTGGTATCACTGAGGGTGAATTCATGATTTTCACCGGTAGTTTTATCCTTATAGATCAATGTGGTGATCAGATTGACTTTTGAGGTATCGCTACGGGCTGTCAGATCGGTTCCAGCCTGAAACGGCAGGAAGTCGATTACTGGCAGGTGGCGCAAACTGTACAGTCCCACCCCTACCGAAAACAAAAGGAACATGAATCCGAGGCTCCATTCAAGGCCATGCCCATGATGTTCGTTACCGGAGGTATATTCCAGAGCGCTCCATCGGGGTTGTTGCGGTCTGTTTCCGATCCACATCACGACAGCCAGCCCCAGCAGAATCCAATTCTTAAAGAAGGTTTGCCAATTGGTCAGCTTCACGGCGTCACCGAAGCAGCCACAATCCGAAACGGGATTCCATATTGCCAAGATCAGCGTAAGGAGTGTAAAAAACGCCATCACAATCAACATGAAGGTTGGCGTTCGACGTTTTGCAAAGCCCAGACGGAACAGGGTACAGAATCCCAATAACATCTCCACCGAAGACAACAGGATTGAAAAGAACATGGCCATACTCTGTAGTGCCCCCAGTCCGAAAGCGTGAAAATACTCACTCAGTTTAATGGCCGTACCCCACGGATCGACAGCCTTGACGAATCCGGAAAAAATAAACACCAGCGCCAAGATCACTCTGCATAAAGCGACGAATCCGTTTTTACCTCTCATCTTACAACAAACTATTTATCTCTTCTTTCTATCTATTTTCTTTCTGCAAACTCTCTTCCGGCAGTTTAGACATACAACGGGAAGTCTCTCACACAAGCTCCCGAATACATCCTGTTGGAGATATTGGAGATCCGCTCATCCATCCGGCTTTTGCAATCGGACTGTCCACTTTTCAGCGACATGGCGCCAGACATATCCATGTTCTTGTCACCGTTCTCTGCCCCTGAGACCTCCACGAAACCTCATCAGCCAACAGTGCCCAGATACCCTCTGTGGCTTTTTCATGGCCACAGAGTTCGGAAGCAAGTTCAGCTTCAGAGTACCCTTATGGGTTCACCTGACCCTCATTTGATACGGGCGCCCCTGTACTCCATCCTATCAACGCACTGCATTTCAGACAAATATAGTTATTTTTCATTTACGATAATCTCCTGATAAAAAAAAGAGCATTACGGCTCAGAGATGATTTCATTTGCCATAATGCTTATATGCCCCCTGGAAAGGGTTGTGCGACAGAACTACAACTAAAGCAACGGAGACACTTCAGCCATAATTCGCTCAAATATAGCCTCCGGTGCACGCATTTCTCCGTGCTCATCGGTACATTCAATCACACGGAAACGAGAGTCATGCGACACCTGTTCCAAATAGACACGTCGTACACGCTCCTGCAAAGACAACGAGGCTTCATGAATGTCCTGTTTGCCATGCAGATATTGACGATCATCCCCATCCCGCTGCTCGGTCAATTTACGCTGTGTAAATGAAAAGGGCACATCCAAAAAGAGCGACAGGTCGGGTTGAGGAATGGCATTGTGCTGATATTCGAGATCGACAATCCATTGACGCAACTGTTCCCGTTCGGCGGGATCATCCACCTTGGCACACTGATAGCCGACATTGGAATAGACGTAGCGATCGACGATGACGAACTTGCCTTCATCGAGCCAACTGCGAATCATCGAGGCGGCTTCCGCACGGTCACCTGCATAAATCAGCGCCACAAGATAGGGGTTTACCTGATCGAGCGCTCCCAATTCACCACGCAGAAACCGAGCCACCAGATCGCCATACACCGGTGCATCGAAACGGGGGAAATGGAGATATTCATAACGATGGCCTTTGGAACTGAGATACTCCTGCAGCATTTTGACCTGAGTTGATTTACCGGCTCCATCGAGACCTTCGAGAACAATAAAAGGCATGGTTATCTGCGTAGTTTAGAAGTTTTAGAACACATTTTTATTCATAGCGTTATCCCGAGTCTGCAACTCAAATGCACTGAGGGCAAACCGCCAATCTAATTACACCAAACTGGCACAATGAAATAAGGCCACTCTCAAACCTCATCGGCCAACAAAGACAAGGAGATCAACAACACCTTACGGCGTTACTTTTCTACGGCCGATCCATTCACCACCATCGGTTTTCCCGTTAAACTGGCGTAGTGCATCTCAACATCAGGCCCGCAACATTCGGGCAGCACGCTGAACCCCAGCCTCCAGGCGGTCAATATCGGTAAAGTCATTGTACAATGCAAACGATGCCCGCACCATCGAGGTAATTCCGTAGTGGGTCATGACCGGTTCAGCACAGTGGGTACCTGTTCGCACCGCAATGCCCATTTTATCCAGGATCATTCCCACATCCATCGGATGCGTTCCATCGATCGTAAAGGAGACAATCCCGCATTTATCCGGCTGGTTGCCATAGATGCGCAAACCATCGACACCTTGCAGCTTCTTCGTTGCATACTCCAGTAACTGCTGTTCATGACGCATCACCTCTTTCGGGTCGAGCGTATCGAGATAACGGATGGCCTCACCCAATCCAATAGCTGCAATATAATTGGAGGTTCCGGCTTCAAATTTCAGCGGCAACTCGGCATAGGTTGTCCCTGCAAAACTTACCGTTGCCACCATGTCCCCGCCTCCGAAGAACGGAGGCATCTCCTCGAGCCAATGCTCTTTGCCGTACAGAACACCAACGCCGGTCGGACCATAAAGTTTGTGTCCCGAAAAGGCATAGAAATCGCAATCGAGAGCCTGGACATCCACACCACCGTGCACAATACCTTGGCAACCATCCACCAATACCGGCACACCAGCCGCATGAGCAACCTCAATAATCGCCTTGAGATCGGGACAGGTACCCAAAACATTCGAGGCTTGAGTCACGCACAGCAACCGAGTGCGATCATCCAACAATTCGGGCAATTTTTCGGTCATCAGACGCCCCGCATCGTCGAACGGCACCACGCGTAATTCAGCCCCTTTCCGTTCACAGATCAGCTGCCAGGGGACGATATTGGAGTGGTGTTCCATCTCCGTAGTAATGACGTTGTCTCCGGCATGGATAAACTTCTCTCCGAAGCTATACGCCACCGTATTGATCGAAGCGGTTGCACCGGCCGTAAAGACCACCTCACGCGTGGAGGATGCACCGATCAATCGCCGCACCTCTTCACGCGCCACCTCATACGCCGAGGTACACTCCTCACTCATGTAGTGGAGCCCCCGGTGAATATTTGCATTGAGATGACGATGCAGGTAATCGACCTTCTCAATCACCGACAAGGGCTTTTGAGCGGTCGCCCCGCTGTCCAGATAGACCAACTCCTTCCCGTAAACCTTACTGTTCAACAGCGGAAAGTCGGCCCTTATTTTAGCAATATCGTATGCCATCTATATTTGCTTTACAATGCTTCGATCTTGGCGCCGATCTCCCGATCGAAAAGTTCGTTCATCTGTGGGACCCGGCTTTCGGCCAAGACGTCCAATACGAAACCATACATCTGCAACCGGCGGGCATCTTCAAGGTCGATTCCCCGCTGGCGCATATAATAGATCGCTTCGGGATCGAGCTGACCGACCGTCGCTCCGTGGCTGCACTTCACATTATCGGCATAGATCTCCAATTGTGGTTTGGCGTAGGCATGCGCCTCATTCCCCAACAAGAGGTTGTTATTTTGCTGGAAAGCCTGCGTCCGCTGGGCGTCCTGTGCGACATAGATCCGACCGCTGAAGACCGAAGTAGCTCCATCTGCAGCCACCCCTTTAAACAACTGATAGCTGTTGCAATCTGAAACCAGATGTTCGATATCGGTCGTAAAATCGAGATGCTCATCTTTTCCGGCAATCATCAGCCCGTTGGTATGATTCTCTGCGTCCCGTCCTTCCAACCGTACACGCTGTTCGTTTCGCATCAACTTGCCACTCAACGCAACGGAAACCGCATGCAACACACTAGCTTTCGACTGACTGACACGGCTGCACGAAACCAGCGACGAGCCGTTGTTCAACCTGCAACCCTCAACCATATCGATTCGGGCACCGGCTCCTACGAACATCTCCCGTGTTCTACAGGCCAGCACTGCTGTCTGATCCACCGAACGGTAGTCGAGTACCAATCGGGCTTCACTTCCCTCCTCGAAAATAAACAGGTTGCGTCCGAATGTGGCGATCGCCTGATCTGCGCCACCAAAACGAGACTCGACCGCAATCGGCAACTCAACCCGTACACCCTTGGGCACATAGACAAAGGCACCGTCTTGGACAAAAGCAGCCGTCAATGCCTCCACAGCATCGTTGGTGTCGGCTGTCAGCGTATTGTAATAGCGGGCCACCAGCTCTGGAAACGATTCAACTGCGGCAGCCAATGAGCCATACACAACACCATTAGGCAACTGGACCAAATTCTGCTCATCTGCACAAAAACCGTTGACAAAGGTGGTGCGATACATCTCACCCGGCAACGCTTCGGTCGAATGTACTGCTGAGGAAGCGGTCTCCTGTTCGGATGCAGTAAAAAGATAGTGCCACGGCTGATCGAACGTCTCGCGCAACGACGTATAATGGTAGCGATCGCCATTCCCTGAACCCTTTTTAGGGATCCCCAAGTGGGTCACTTGCTCCATCGCAGCACGACGGAAGCGAGTCAACGGAGAAGCTTGATCGACACCGAGCAGCTCTTCGTGCGCCTGGAACAGCTCTGTCAATCTATTTTCAATCGAACGTTCCATGCCGCTACTCATATTGGTTGATCAACCAGTCGTAACCCTGCTCCTCGAGTTTGAAGGCAAGCTCTTTACCAGCCGAATAGATAATACGACCTTTATACAGTACATGCACCACATCGGGCACGATATAATCCAGCAGACGCTGATAGTGCGTAATGACGATTGTAGCGTTATCGGGACGTTTCAGTTTGGTCACCCCAGTAGCCACAATACGAAGTGCATCGATATCCAGACCGCTATCCGTCTCATCGAGGATGGCCAGTTTCGGTTCGAGCATCGCCATCTGGAAGATTTCGTTCTTCTTCTTCTCGCCGCCAGAGAATCCGGCATTAACCGCCCGGTTGGTCAATTTGCTATCGAGCTCGACCACTGCACTCTTTTCACGCATCAGGCGCAAAAACTCTGCAGCTGAAAGCGGTTCCAATCCTTGATATTTACGTTTTTCGTTCACCGCATAGCGCAAGAAGTTGGCCATGCTCACGCCCGGGATTTCGACCGGATATTGGAATCCGAGGAACAGCCCCATGCGGGCACGCTCTTCAATACTCTTTTCAAAAAGATTCTGTCCTTGGAACCATGCCTCACCCTGAGTCACCTCAAAGCGTTCGTTTCCCGCCAGCACCGAAGCCAACGTACTTTTACCCGAACCGTTCGGGCCCATGATGGCATGCACCTCTCCAGCCTTGACGCTCAGATTGATCCCTTTGAGTATCTCCTTGCCATCTACACTGGCATGCAAATCCTTAATCTCCAACATATCTTTTTCTGCCATTTTCATTGATTCTTTTTTGTTCCGGGTTTCTACAAGACCAACGAGGAGTCCTCCCTCCCGGTCTAACCAACACTACCCTCCAACGAGATCGAGAGTAATTTTTGCGCCTCAACCGCAAACTCCATAGGCAACTTGTTCAGCACCTCTTTGGCATAACCGTTGACAATCAGTCCCACAGCATCCTCCGTAGAGATGCCACGTTGGTTGCAATAAAAGAGCTGATCTTCTCCGATTTTGGAGGTGGTTGCCTCATGTTCAACCACAGCCGAACGGTTGTTCGATTCAATATAGGGGAAGGTATGAGCTCCGCACCGATCCCCAATCAGCAGGGAGTCGCACTGCGAATAGTTGCGGGCATTTTCGGCCTTGCGAGCCACCTTGACCAATCCCCGATAGCTATTCTGGCTACGTCCGGCCGAAATACCTTTGCTGACAATCCGACTGCGGGTGTTGCGCCCCAAATGGATCATCTTCGTACCGGTATCGGCCTGCTGACAGTTATTGGTCACAGCCACCGAATAGAACTCTCCGACCGAATTATCTCCGGCCAGAATACAGCTCGGATATTTCCAGGTCAGGGCTGAACCGGTTTCGATCTGCGTCCACGACAACCGGGCATTTTCGCCCTTGCAAATTCCCCGTTTGGTCACAAAGTTGTAAATACCGCCACGTCCCTCTTTGTCACCGGGATACCAGTTCTGAACGGTCGAATACTTGACCTCGGCATCCTTCATCACGACAATTTCGACTACGGCAGCATGCAACTGATTTTCATCACGCATCGGAGCGGTACATCCCTCCATATAGCTGACATAGGCCCCCTCATCGGCCACAATCAACGTCCGTTCGAACTGTCCTGTTCCGGCTGCATTGATTCGGAAATAGGTCGAGAGTTCCATCGGACAGTGCACCCCTTTGGGAATATAGCAGAACGAGCCATCCGAAAAGACCGCTGCATTCAAAGCCGCAAAGAAGTTATCGGTACTGGGGACCACACTGCCCAAATATTTACGGACCAGATCGGGATAATCCCGGATTGCCTCCGACATGGAACAGAAGATGATTCCCTTTTCGGAAAGGGTCTCCTTGAAAGTTGTTTTGACCGACACGGAGTCCATCACGGCATCGACTGCAACGCCTGACAACATCATCTGCTCCTCCAGAGGAACGCCCAATTTATCAAATGTCTCTTTCAGTTTGGGGTCAATTTCATCGAGGCTATTCAATTTTGGTTTAGCCTTTGGTGCCGCATAATAGATGATGTCATCGAAATCGATCTCCGGCAGATCCAAATGAGGCCAACGAGGCATTGTCATCGTCTTCCAACGGCGATAAGCCTCGAGACGATAAGCCAACATCCACTCCGGCTCACCTTTTTTCGCCGAGATGAGTCGTACGACCTCTTCATTCAGCCCTTTGGGGATGATTTCGGTCTCGACATCGGTCGTAAACCCATATTTATATTCAGAACCGGTCAGTTCCGATAATATTTTATTATCCTGTTCTTCCATCATGATTATCTATCAAGCTGCAAATCAACGCCTAACATGCGCACTATTTTGCAAAGCCTTTTCCATCCAATTATACAAATCACAAAAATAATCCATCTCCTGCTTTCCTGCAAAATTTTGTCCAAAATAAAAAAGAGCGCCATTTCTGACGCTCTTTTTATTATCTATTTTCCATCAAACTATTGCTGCATAGACTCTAGCAATTCGTTATAATGTTTGTATTTCTCCATATACTGTGCATTGTCGTCACGGAAACGGAAATAGAGGTTTTTCAGCAGTTCAACCGTCGTGATATCATCCGGCTGCAACTCATGAGCCTTTTCCAGTGGAGCTAGAGCCTCTGCATACATAGCGTTAACAGCAGCCTCTTCAGCTTTCAAAGATTCAGTGCTAGTGAACATTTTGTCATTCAATGCATTGTTCGCTTCATCACCACGTTTGATCAACATCAAACCGATATTGTAGTTGGTAGCGAAATCATCTGGAGCCAACGCCAAAGCCTGTTTGAACGCTTCGATTGATTTGTCAGGTTGTCCCAATTTGTCATATACACGACCTAAACCTGCATACAGTTCAGGGTTCTTCGGATCATTCTGGATAGCCTCATTTACCAATGGAATAATCTCATTAGGATCTTCACCGGTTGCTGCATAAACTGAGAGCAGACCCTCTACCAGTTTTGAATTCATTGGATAGGCTTTAATACCATCCATCAACACCTGTTTAGCCTCAGCATTTTTACCTTCACCGGCATAGCAAAGATTCAGATAGTAATAGGTATCACCACCTTTAGCCAAACCATCTTTCAACGCTGCTGACAGATATTTCTCTCCGTTAGGATAATCTTTCAGGATTGCATAAATCAAACCTGCATTAAATGAGCTGGTTGTATCAGCAGCGGTAATCACACCTTCCTGCAACAAATCATATGCCTTAGCAAATTCAGATGCAGCTACTGGCAAATTCTGTTGGGTGAAATTATTGTCGGCAATCTGTTTATACCAGTTATAAACATTAGTCAAGCCCTGCTGAACCTTTTTCAAAGTGGCAGCATTATCCTTATCTAATTCATAGGCTTTCATATAAGCTGCTTCAGCTTTCTCCAAGCCATTAGGGTTGATTGCTTTTTTCGTTTTCCAGAAAGAAACCACACCATTAGTCAGATAAACATCAACATAATCATAAGATGCGACATTCATCTGAACACCATTAATTGTATCCGTAGATTGCTCATTCTTGCCCATCATAAACATCATTTCGAGTTCACTCAGACCTCTATACAGTGAGGCAATAGGAGCAATCGTAGCATTATAATTGGCATCACCCAAAGTAATCCAAGTTGCTGCTTTGGTATTCTTTTTCGGATCCTGAGTAGCGGCTTCGGCTTTGCTGACTTTCTGCATCAGGTTAGCTTCATTCACACCAGACTGGCCAAATGCAGTACCGCTTACGCCCATTGTGGCAATAGAAGCCAATACCAATAATCGTTTCATAATCGTAAGTATTAATTGGTTTAACTTGTTTCTTTTGTTTGAGTTATGTTATTTGTTCATGAAAAACTGAAGATCATCAACTCGACTACTCTTCCAAAACAGGGCTTGAATTCATGGTCTCAGATGAAGCCGTCGTCTCTACATCCGTGGCTTCAGCTTCAACACCACTCTGTTCTACAACAGGTTGTTCTTCATCATCACTTTTGGGCACCGGAATTACCGAAGCAATAGAGTCACCTTCACGCAAGTTGATCACTTTGACACCCTGTGTTGCACGACCCGACACGCGAATATCGCTTACCGGAATGCGGATCGTCAACCCTGAACGGTTAATAATCATCAGGTCATTATCATCCGTTACCGATTTGATTGCGATCAGTTTTCCAGTTTTTTCGGTAATCTGCAATGTTTTGACACCCTTTCCACCACGATTGGTAATCCGGTAGTCATCCAAATCGGTACGTTTACCATAACCATTCTCAGAGACAACCAGAATATCCTCCTTGCTGTCAGGTTCCACACAAACCATTCCGATCACCTCGTCATCATCCTCGATCGTAATACCTTTTACGCCGGCACCCGTACGCCCGATCGGACGAACCGCCTCTTCGTTGAAACGAATGGCCTTACCCTCTTTGGCAGCGATTAACACCTCGCTGTTACCGGTAGTCAATTTAGCCTCAATCAGCTGGTCTCCTTCACGAATCGTAATGGCGTTCACGCCGTTTTGGCGAGGACGAGAGTATGCCTCCAAGCGGGTCTTTTTCACGACACCCTCTTTGGTACACATGATAATGTAGTTATTATCGACATACTCCTTATCGTTCAAACGACGCACATTGATATATGCACGAATCTTGTCGTCCGGTTCAATCTGAATCACATTCTGCAATGCACGACCCTTCGACGAGCGTGAGCCTTCCGGAATTGCATAAACCTTGAGCCAATAGCAACGTCCCTTCTCGGTAAAGAAGAGCATCGTATTGTGCATGGTCGTCACATAGATATGTTCGATGAAGTCCTCATCCCGGGTTGCACTGCCCTTCATGCCGACACCGCCACGGTTCTGTGTACGATATTCGGTCAACGGGGTACGTTTGATGTAACCCATATGCGAAATGGTGATTACCATTTCATCATCTGCATAGAAATCTTCGGGGTTGAACTCTTCGGCCCGCATCACCAATTCGGTGCGACGTTCGTCACCGTACTTGTCACGCAGTTCGATCAGTTCGTCTTTCACGATCTTCATCTGCAACGCATAGCTGTCGAGCACCTCTTTGAAGTATTCGATCTGTTTGCACAGGTCGTCGTATTCTGCTTTGAGCTTGTCTCTTTCCAGGCCGGTCAGCACACGCAGACGCATATCGATAATTGCAGAGGCCTGAACTTCCGTCAATGAGAAGCGTTCGATCAAACCGGCTTTTGCCTCATCAGGGGTCTTGGCCGAACGAATGATGCGGATCACCTCATCGATATTGTCCACGGCGATGAGCAATCCCTCCAGGATATGGGCCCGTTTTTCGGCCTGCTCCAGATCGTACTTAACCCGACGCACCACCACATCATGACGGTGTTCGACAAAGTACTTGATCATATCTTTGAGGGTCAACAACGTCGGGCGACCATCCACCAAAGCGATATTGTTTACCGGGAATGACGTCTGCAGCGGGGTATATTTGAACAGGTTGTTCAACACGACACTGGCCACTGCATCGGTTTTGAGAATGATGACGATACGCATACCGCTACGATCACTCTCATCATTGATATAGGCGATATCCTCCAGTTTCTTTTCATTGATCAGGTCGGCGATCTTCTTGATCATCTCGGCCTTATTGACCATATATGGGATCTCGGTCACTACGATACATTCCCGACCGGTCGAAGTGTGTTCGATTTCGGTTTTGGAACGCATAATGATACGGCCACGTCCGGTTTCATAGGCTTCACGTACACCTTCGTATCCGTAAATGATACCGCCTGTGGGGAAATCCGGGGCCTTGACAAAGTGCAGCAGATCTGAGATCTCAATATCTGGATTATCGATGTATGCACAGCAGGCATTTACCACCTCAGTCAGGTTGTGGGGCGGCATATTGGTTGCCATACCGACCGCAATACCAGACGAACCGTTGACCATCAGCAGGGGCACTTTGGTCGGGAGCACCACCGGTTCTTTCAGTGTTTCATCAAAGTTAGGACGGAAATCGACCGTATTTTTTTCGATATCCGCCATCACCTCATCGGCGATCTTCATCATACGGGCCTCCGTATAACGCATAGCAGCCGGGGAGTCTCCATCGACCGAACCGAAGTTACCCTGGCCATCGACCAACGGATAGCGGAGGCTCCACTCTTGTGCCATACGCACCATGGCATTATAGACAGACAAGTCACCATGGGGGTGGAACTTACCGAGCACGTCACCGACGATACGGGCCGATTTACGATAGGGTTTATCGGAGGTCAGATTCAATTCGCTGCTCATGTCGTACAGGATACGGCGGTGGACGGGTTTCAGGCCGTCACGCACATCAGGCAGAGCTCGAGCGACAATTACCGACATCGAATAGTCGATGTAGGCAGTTTTCATCTCCTCCTCTATATTAATCTTAATGATTTTTTCTCCTGTCTCTTCACTCATAGCTTTACATTCATATAACTTGGTAAAGTTACAGCTTTTTTAACGAACCGCAAAAAAAGAGCCCTTAAAATCCGATTTTGGGGTACTTTTCATTTTGGAGGTTTCTTTTGGCGAGCACGAATTCATTTCAGGCTCTCAAAACAGCTAAAAAGAGGCAAAAAACGGGTACTTAATTTTCTTGTCGGGTTTTCGATGAAAAAAATTATTACCTTTATAATATAACGGCTATGGCAGAGAAAGGTTACGCAATGTCACAGAGCAAGGTCAGTTTCCCTTCGAGCCACACTCGCCGAATCACGACAGTGCAACCTTTCACTTTCGACCGATCGGTGACATAATGGTGACATCATCTTATTATATGACAAAACACCTACTCACATCTACATGAATACGAACAATTGCAAAATGAGGTTTGACCAACCCCACACTATACCGGACCTCACCACGACCCAATACAACTCTTCTGTTATAATCTGTTATCAGTAACTATACTCCACAACAACCCATTATTCCCATAGAGACCAATAAGGCATGCGAGCATCTGTACGATTCATCACAGTAATTATCCTGCAACTGCTCTTTGTAGAGTTCAGTAGCGTTTGGGCTACACCCGCAAACGCACACTCTCCCTCTATGGATTCCACCTCCCAAAACCACACATTCTACCAATCCGCTGAAGCAACGCCAAGCCCTTCATCCAACTGCAACCTATTGCAGCCTATTCATACAAACTGCCAATACGCACCCTCAATTCACGAAGACACTCACGACTCACATCACTTATCGATTCTTCCCAACGCTTCAGCACCAGCGATTACAAACACACAATTTCCTCACACCCAACACCTAACCCAATCAACAAACACCGTCACAAATTACAGCAACACTAACCACAACACCACCGACAGCCAGCCTCTGAACCATTCACAGGCCTCTACTTCAACAGATTCGGAGGATCACCAATCGCACCCAGATTTTGACAGATTTGTCAACGCAGACTCGACCCATTTTGCACACCACTCCAACGACCTGCACACCGAATCGATCAAAATTGCCTTTTACAATATCGAGAACCTATTTGACACCATACGCAATCCGTTGACTTACGACACCGAATTTACCCCTCGAGGAGTCCGTCGTTGGAACACCGAACGTTACCGACACAAAATCTCGCACATTGCCCAAGTCCTCGACGAATTGCAAGCCGACATAATCGGTTTAGCAGAGATAGAGAACGAAGAGGTCCTCCAAGACCTGCTACTAACCATGGATCAAGATTACAATTACATCCATCGCCATACGGCCGATTCACGAGGCATTGATGTAGCGCTGCTCTATCGGGGCAGCAGTTTCATTCCCCAACGGATCAGCCAGGCCGGAGCCCCGTTGGTGCATCGAGACTTTCTGATTGTTGAGGGCGAGCTGAACAACGAACCGCTCTGCCTTGTCATTTGCCATATGCCGGCCATACCCAACGGCAGCGCCCTGCGAAACCGAGCAGCACAACTGCTGCATCAAATCACGGACTCTTTGTCACATCGAGAGCCCAACCGTAAATTGATCGTCATGGGAGACTTCAATGCAACTCCCTCTTCCGCAATCGGCAAAACCATTCTCGGACATAATCTTTTCACGCCATTCATCGAGAGCGAACGACGAGGGTTCGGTTCTTACTGTTATCGAGACCGTCGTCTGCAATACGATTTTATTATCATGAGTCGCAATCTGGCATTGCCACAAAACAGCAGAACAGAAAACTCGACAAGCCCCACTGGAGAGCTGACTTTTTCGGGACGTTATGGTATTTTCGTTCGTGAATACCTGTTACAAAGGGATGGTGCCAAACGAGGTTATCCTTTGCGCACATTTGACGGCAACACATATACCGGAGGATACAGCGACCATTTACCGGTGTGGATCGAATTAACGCAGCCCCTGCCATCACGAATCGAACCGGCAACCAACCATTTTCCACTCCAAAATCAGAAAAGGAGTTCAGCTAATCGTTAAATTTTGATTTTTTATTACACACATGACAGTTTTGCTCTCCGGAGCATTCCCGAAGAAGAGGATGAAAAACAAGAATGATAATAAGTTACCTGACTATTTTTTTGGTAAATCAGGAGAAAGCACTATCTTTGTTCTCCACGATATAAGTCTAAATTTTAACAAAAGAGCAGTTAATTTATTAAAATATTTTAAAAAGAAAACACACACAAAACAAGAAAGATATGCCAAACACGAAAAGAGTCTATACTTTCGGTAACAAAAAGGCCGAAGGTAACGGAAAGATGCGAGAGCTGCTCGGTGGTAAAGGTGCCAACCTTGCGGAGATGAACCTGATCGGTATCCCCGTTCCTCCGGGTTTCACCATTACGACTGAAGTGTGCACCGAATATTACACCCACGGCCGCGAGGGAGTTATCAGCCTGATCAAACCCGAAGTAGAAGCCGCTATGAAAGGGGTTGAAGAGATCATGAACATGAAATTCGGTGACAGCGTTAACCCGTTGTTGGTTTCAGTACGTTCAGGTGCACGCGCATCCATGCCGGGTATGATGGATACCATCCTGAACCTCGGATTGAATGACGAGGTGGTTGAGGGCCTCTCGAAAAAGACCAACAATCCACGCTTTGCATGGGATTCATACCGTCGTTTCGTACAGATGTATGGCGACGTGGTATTGAACATGAAGCCGCAGAGCAAAGAGGATGTTGATCCGTTTGAGGAGATCATCGACGCCGTAAAAGAGGAGAAGGGTGTAAAACTCGACACCGAGCTGACCACCGACGACCTCAAAGAGCTGGTAAAACGTTTCAAAGCAGCTGTAAAGGAGGTAACCGGACAGGACTTCCCGACTGATCCTTGGGAACAGCTTTGGGGTGCTGTTTGCGCCGTATTCAGCAGCTGGATGAACGAACGTGCCATTCTGTACCGTAAACTGAACAACATCCCTGCTGAATGGGGTACTGCGGTGAACGTACAGTCTATGGTATTCGGCAACATGGGTGAAACTTCAGCAACCGGTGTAGCCTTTACCCGTGACGCCGCAACCGGAGAAAACATCTTCAACGGTGAGTACCTGGTTAATGCTCAGGGCGAGGATGTGGTTGCAGGTATCCGCACCCCGCAGGAGATCACCATTGAGGGTTCACGTCGTTGGGCAGAGCTGCAGGGTATCTCTGAGAGCGAACGTTCAACCAAATATCCTTCACTGGAGGAGGTAATGCCGGCTGCATTTGCCGAATTGAACGAGATTCAGCAGCACCTCGAAGAGTACTTCACCGATATGCAGGATATCGAGTTCACCATCCAGAGTGGCAAGCTGTGGATGCTGCAGACTCGTAGCGGTAAACGTACAGGAGCTGCGATGGTGAAGATCGCTATGGATATGCTCTCAGAGGGTATGATCGACGCCAAGACCGCTGTTCTGCGTGTAGAGCCTGCTAAACTGGACGAATTGCTGCACCCGATTTTTGATGCAGCTGCTTTGAAAAAGGCAATCATCATCACCAAAGGTCTTCCCGCATCACCGGGTGCTGCCACAGGTCAGATCGTCTTCTTTGCCGATGACGCAGAGAAATGGGCTGCTGAGGGCAAAAAGACCATTTTGGTTCGTATCGAGACCTCACCTGAGGACCTGAAGGGTATGACCATGTCAGAGGGTATCCTCACCGCACGTGGAGGTATGACCTCACACGCTGCCGTTGTGGCTCGTGGTATGGGTAAATGCTGCGTTTCCGGTGCAGGCGATCTGGTTATCGATTACAAAGCACGCACAATCACCGTTGGTAACAAAACATACAAAGAGGGTGACTGGATTTCACTGAACGGTTCAACCGGTGTGATTTACGAAGGCCAGGTGGCTACCAAAGATGCAGAGGTCAGCGGTGACTTCGCAAAACTGATGGAGCTGGCAGACGAATTTGCACACTTGAAGGTTCGTGCAAATGCCGACACGCCACGTGATGCAAAAGCTGCCTTCCGTTTCGGTGCACAGGGTATTGGTCTGTGCCGTACCGAGCACATGTTCTTTGAAGGCGACCGCATCAAAGCCGTTCGTGAGATGATTCTGGCAGATGACGAGGCTGGTCGTCGCAAAGCCCTCGCTAAATTGCTGCCCATGCAGCGTGGCGACTTCGAGGGTCTGTTCGAAGCGATGAACGGTCTGCCTGTTACGGTACGTCTGCTTGATCCACCTCTGCACGAGTTCGTTCCTCACTTCGAGAAAGAGCAGCGCGAGATGGCAGCCGAAATGGGTGTTTCTTACGAAGAGATCAAGAACAAGGTCGATGCCTTGGCTGAAGCAAACCCGATGCTGGGTCACCGTGGATGCCGTTTGGGCAACACCTATCCTGAGATCACCGAGATGCAGACCCGTGCAATCATCGAGGCCGCTTTGAACATCAAGAAAAAAGGTATCGATGTACACGTAGAGATCATGGTTCCGCTGGTTGGTACTCACCGTGAATTGCGTGCTCAGAAAGCTGTAATCGACGCTGTAGCTCAAGAGGTATTTGCAGAACACAACACCATCATTGATTACACTGTAGGTACCATGATCGAGATCCCGCGTGCTGCTGTTACAGCGAACCAAATCGCTGAGGTGGCTGACTTCTTCTCGTTCGGAACCAATGACCTGACGCAGATGACATTTGGTTACTCTCGTGATGACGTGGCTAAATTCCTGCCGATCTACCTCGAAAAGGGCATCCTCAAATATGACCCGTTCCAGGTTCTGGATGTCAACGGTGTTGGCCAGCTCGTACGCGAGGCTGTATTCAAAGGCCGCAGTGTGAAACCACAGCTCAAATGCGGTATCTGCGGTGAGCATGGTGGAGAGCCTTCATCAGTTGAGTTCTGCCACTACGCTGGTCTCAACTACGTATCCTGCTCGCCTTATCGTGTGCCCATCGCACGTTTGGCAGCTGCTCACGCAGCATTGAAACAGCAATAGGGTTACTATCAATACAACGGAAAGGAGCTTATCGAATGATAAGCTCCTTTTTTATTTAGCCGCAGCCAACATCAGAGGCTTGCCCAAACGCACGTACAACAAGGGCGTCCCAAGACAAAAGGAGAACAATAAGTGCAAAGGCAAAAGCGAGGGCAAGGGCGAAGGTAAAGGGTGAGGGCGAGGGGCAAAACAAAAGACACGAAAAAAAAGATCCACAAAGAAATGCACAAGAACAAGATCAAGAACAAGATCAAGACAAGGACTTCGACACATACATATAAACAGCAACCGTTGCCGACATTTCGACAAGCAGGGCCAATATTTCCTCCTACCGCAATTCTCTTTTCAGCCCCACGCCTACCCTACTTGATTTCTCGATCGAATTGTGTACTTCTTGAGTTCCACAATTCACCCCAGACTCATCTCTCTGACACCTTTCATAGCATCATTCTGCAACTACAATATAATCAACCTCCCAATAGTTGGATTATATCCACATCTCTACAACCTATCCTGAAATTTCAGCAGAAAAGACTAACGAGTGTCACCCATAATACAAGAACAAAACAGGCCAATACATTTTCTCAAACTCACAAAAAGAAAGCGCACCAGCGAATACTGGTGCGCTTTTGTGTCAACATCGATAGCTTGAAAAGCTCTAACTGTTCATCGAAACCACAGCATCAAGCTACGATCAAAAAACTCGGTAATTACCGACTAAAATTACTGCAGTAAGTTTGGTACTTAGCGCAGACATTATCAACGAATGAGAGGGTCTGCGAACTGTTAAAACGGCCACACTTCACCGCAGAATCACTAGCCACTTCCGGATCGGCCTTGCGACTCAAATAGGCGGAGACATCTTCCCAGGAATCGGGATTTGCTCCATACTTTCGAGCTAAACTACGTGCATCGAGCACATGGCCAATCCCCGCATTGTAACAAGCCAACACAATCTGCATTCGATCGGTTGACGGGGTTCCCGGGGCAAAATCGAGTGACTTTTCAATCTTTGAAAGCACTTTGAGCGCCAACAACACGTTGTTGGCCGGGTCGGTCAAATCTCCACCGACACCGAATTGTTGAGCAACACGGGGCATCACCTGCATCAATCCCGTCGCCCCTTTTCGAGAGACCACATGAGGATTGAACCTTGATTCGTTATAGGCAATCGCTGAAATCAACCGCCAATCGTATCCCTCTTTTTCACACACATCGCGAAAAAGATCATCATACGGCGAGATTCCTCCAGCCTGGGCTGCAGTCAGCCCCTCTCCCATTACACGTCCGACGATACCTCGTTCAAAATAGAGGTCATTGAGGACTGCGTATTGCTCGCTGCCACGGAAGTGGTCCAGCCAAGTTGCAAACTCTTCACGGGATTCGTCATCGGCAATTACGGCACTGATTGCGAGCGGTTCATTGAAAGCATATACCTGCTCAACCCCACGCACCAGAGCCGCTCCCAACTGAGCTTCACTCATCTCACAAATCAGGAAATCATACTTCTGATCGCGGATCAGCTCCATCATGTCGAAACTGTTACGTGACGAAACGTAGATGTTCGATCCCGAGAGCGAATCCAACAGCGATTCATACAATGACGTTCCCTGCAACCCCGAAGAGACCAACAAGCGCCGTCCTTTCAGAAAGGAGATCAGCTCGAAATGTTCCATTTTACGAGCTTCGGCAGCCTTATCACGATTGGCCAACAACACGTAGGACGAAGTATAAATCGGAAGAGCTTTCCCATCGTCATCGTGTTTGATGTGGGTTGCCATCGTTGCTACAATATCAGGGGTACCGAGATCTTCGACACGGTCGGGATGCGGTTTTTCGGTTACGACCCGCAATCGCACACCCAAATAGGCAGCATACGCTTTGAAGAGATCGTACTGGTATCCATAACTTTCACCACCCAGTACGAAGTACCCCGGCATTTCGGCATCCATAGCCACGACCAATTCGCCACGCTGGCGTATGGTGGTTTCCGGGGACCGGTTGCAACTAATCAAAAAACTTACAAAAGAACTCATTACGACCCAAAGGGCCGCTTTGCTTACTTTTTTCAGCATACAATAAACTTTGTGGGCTGCTAACCTGCCCGCAGTTTAGTCGTAGAAGCTCCAGGAGAAGCCCACCTTGAGGACACGCTTGTTAAGCGGGTAGTGCAATACGGTGAAAGAATCACGTCCACCGAAAAGCCCTTCGTTCAGGTGTTGCAACTTGGCAAAGATTCGCATTCGTTTCCATTTCGCCGCAACGAAAAAGTCCACGAACGGATAGTTACCCAACTCTTTCTCGCGCTGGTTGTAGAACTGCCCTACGGCAGGGTTGTAACCGAACGCATAATACTTCGTGTTGTAACGGCCATCGAGACCGAGTTGGAGTCTCAAGACTCCTTTCACCACGTTGAATTCGTAGAAATAGCTGAGGTAAGCACTTGCCAGAGGCACAGGCACAACCTCCTGGGCACTGCTAAACTGGAGCAATACCCTGTGGTTCAAGTGAAGTCCGCCAATGCGGAAATCCTTTTGAGCATACAGGCCCGTCACACTGACACTACCGTTATGTTGAACGGGAACGGCATCGGGACCATAATAGACTTTATTGGTCGAGATAACCTGATCCACGCCCACCTCTGCACCGATATGGGGAGCAGAAAGCGTGACAGAGAAACGGGTCTCAGACTCTTTCGCAAAAGAGTTAGACCACACATAGTGGTTAGAGAAGTAGTTAGCCATCCAGTAGTCGGGCGTCCTCAATTCATAGCGGGCGCTTCCCTGGAGGGTAACGGGGTGTCCCTTGGGAAAAATACTCAGCCGGATATCACCGCCGATCGACAGATCCTGGCTTCGATAACCGAAGGGATGATACTGCACATCGGCATTCCAACTGACATACTTGCGTACCTTGCCCTCAACCGAGCCATAGACATAGGTACTGTTTTCATTATGACCTTTGTTCTTGTACAGGTACTCCTGCATGCCAAACTGGTAATAATGGTGTACATCAAATCCTATACCAGCATTGATCAGGCCGACTACACCATTACGGTCCCACGGCTGGATCTGTACAAACACCTTGTTCGAGAGCAGGCTTTCGAAAGTCGAGTCTCGCGTAGAGGTCGGATTGATATACCAATGTTCATAGAACGATTCACCGTCATCACCCGTACTCATGCCATTCCGCGTATCGGTGTAACGTCTCCAATAGCGGCTATACAGAAACGAGTGGCCGATAAAAATCGACGATCTATCCGCAATCGAAAAGACGCTGTCATTCAGCTGTCGCAATGGGATACCGTACGACTGGGTCAAATAAAACGTATTGTTTTTATATTCGTTTTTGGCATCTTTCAGCCAAACATCCAACAATTCAGGCAGATCAAACACCGTATCGGTTACATCCTGATCCCGGAGAATACCGCCGTTCTCTTTGAGACTGGCCATGTTGTAGATATAACCGGCATGGATCGAATACTTTTTGCCGGTATGCGAAAAGGCCAACGAAAGGTTTTTGTCCCGTGAGGCCTGGTTCGTATATTGTCCACGCATACCCCGACTTTTATAATCGATATTGATTCCGGTCGAAGGCGAGATCTGCTGGGCATGTGTCACCCACAGCGACTCCTCCAACTTCTTTTTCTGACCGCCAAAGAAGTAGGACAAATGGGTAAAGGGCTTTTTAGTATTGTAGAAACAGGCCCGTTCAGGCGTCACAATGTACGAATCCAACGGTTGCGCGAAGCTAAAATCACGGTATTCCGGGCGCAAAGAGGCATCCAATGGCACCGCAGCACTACCGAGTGTACCCACATAGGCAGACCCGACACCACCACGCACACGCTGATAAGGATAATCTGTCTGGAAGTTGTTAATCATCGTATCGATCGTAGCCATCTTCACCTCATTAAATTTGAGGCTTGGATTCCAAACAAAGATGGAACGCATACGAGTCGAATCGTCAAAGAAATAGGATTCGAGAGGTTTTCGAGGTTTACGCTGCTTGGTGGTATCACGTTTCTGCTCGGTAGCGTTATTATCCACCGTTCCTCCCACAGCTCCATACTGCATCTGGTTCTGACTATTGTTATAGGCAGTTCCCAACGCATTATTACGACCTGAGAATCCGGTCTGCGCCATGGTCAAGGTTCCCCAAAGTGCGAAAAGCGACACAAAGGCCGCACGCATGAACCTGTATCTGCATTTCGGAGACACCATCCGTTACGAATTCACACAGCTAAACTGGGCAAAGGTATAAAATTATTCCGATTTACGGAAATGGACCGCCATGAGCACCATAGAGACAGCCACATAGGCCATTATAATAAAGGGGATAGCGAGGATTTTCCAGATGATGAGCGCCACCACCGCACAACCTGCAAAGATATATCGCACTTCGTTGCCACGGAATCCATAATGTTTGAATTTGAGAGCGAACATCGGCACGTTGCACACCAGCAGGTAGCTCAACACGAAAGCCAACAGGACGGCAAACCACGGGTTAATCATATACATTCCGGTACCGGCCAGATACCCCGATGCAGCCACCAACAGAGCGGCAGCCGGGGTTGGCATACCGATAAACTGGGTAGATTGGTTTTCGTCGATATTGAATTTTGCCAATCGCAGCGCCGAGAAGGCAGCCAAAATAAAGACCAAATATCCCCATGGGCCCTCTCCCCCACTGGTTTCATATATGTTCAGCAGAATCGCCGAAGGGGCGAAACCAAAGCTGACACAATCGGCCAATGAATCCAACTCTTTTCCCAGAGGTGAATAACTCTTGAACAGGCGCGCAGCGAATCCGTCTAAAAAGTCGAATACAGCGGCTGCCACGATAAACAGCAGCGGCCACTGCAAATTATCGAAGCGCAAAGCCGCTACAGCTGCAACTGCACCGCAAAGCAGGTTACAGAGAGTCAATATATTGGGCAGGGTAAATAATTTAATTTTCATAAACCAACGATTAATTGTTCGTACATTGCAAACCAAATTCCTAACTCAACGTAATTACAACGCTCTACAAAATGAATTTAGCATAGGTTCAGCAAATTTAGTAAAAAACAGACAGATGATCCCATCTCGGCTGATGGAACGCTTGTTTATCCCGAGAAAAAGAGGTATCATTGTAAAGTCAAAACCGTTTTTACCTCCACGATATGGACAAAAACCGCTACTGCATCATCATGGCAGGGGGTATCGGCAGTCGTTTCTGGCCGATCAGCCGCCGCTCACAGCCTAAACAATTTTTGGATGTATTAGGCACAGGGAAAAGCTTTATCCGCCACACATTCGAACGTTTTGCACGCATCATTCCACCCGAAAATTTTTTGGTAGTAACCAACAGCAATTATAAAGAGCAGGTACTCTGCCACCTACCAGAACTCACAGACAATCAAGTATTGTGTGAACCGGTAGGGCGCAATACTGCGCCTTGCATTGCCTATGCGGCATGGAGACTGAAGAGTGTCAACCCTTCAGCCACTATGATCATTACTCCATCTGACCACCTGATTCTCAACGAAGAGGAATTTTGTCACAATATTGCCGAAAGCGCTGACTTTGCTGAGGCCCATAATGCCATGATGACCATCGGAATTCATCCGAGCCGTCCTGACACCGGCTATGGGTATATTCAAATCGAAACTGAGTCTGCTGACGGATTTGCTGCGATCCATAAGGTCAAGACCTTTACGGAAAAGCCCAATCTCGAGATGGCAAAGCTGTTTGTTGAGAGCGGTGAATTTTTCTGGAATTCCGGCATCTTCATTTGGAAAGTGGATACGATCATGGAGAGTCTTGCGGAATTTTTACCGGAGATGCAGCAGTTGTTCGCCTCCGCCAAAGACAAATACAATACCCCTGAAGAGCAGCTGGCAATCAACGAGATCTATCCAGAATGCCGGGGAATTTCGATTGACTTTGGAGTGATGGAAAAGGCACGTAATGTATATGTTCGCTGCAGCAATTTCGGATGGTCCGACATTGGCACTTGGGGCTCTCTGTATCAACACTCCACAAAAGACACGGAGGGGAATGTCGAAAGTCAGACCTGTATGCTATACGACACCCGGGGCTGCATCGTGAAGGGTAAAAAAGACAAATTGGTCGTCATCGAAGGACTTGAGGATTTTATCGTGGTAGATACGGACGATGTGTTAATGATCTGTCCCAAACAAAACGAACAAAACATCAAAAAGTTCATCGACGACGTCAACTATAAGATTGGTGATAAATTTATTTAAGGGCATCCGGCCTATACATGCCAATAGGGAAACAGAGGGGTGTAAACTCTGTTTCTCGATGAACAACAGAAAGGTCGGAGTCACTTTGCAGTTTTTCAAGTGAAGCACTATGAGCGAAATCATGGACAGCAAAACGCTGAAAGAGTTATACGAAACCTTCCTGTTGCATCCGCACATTTCAACCGACAGCCGCAAAATTGAGCCAGGGTCACTGTTTTTCGCACTGCACGGCGAACATTTCGATGGCAATCAATTCGCAGCGACTGCTTTGGACAATGGGGCTATTTTAGCTGTTGTTGACAACCCGAAAGTCATTCCAATCATCGATCCTGAACCTTGCTCCTGCGGGCATCATCATCACGATCACGCTCTTTATGACGAAGAGGATGAGCAGGAGAGTTACATTTGCGACAGCCATGACGACACGCACAACGATGATGAAAACAAGCCTAAACGGGATCCACGATACATTCTGGTTCCCGATACCTTGAAGGCTCTTCAGGCTTTGGCAGCATACCATCGTCATGAATTGGGAGTGATGATTTTGGCCATTACCGGAAGCAATGGCAAGACCACAACCAAAGAGCTGATCGGACGTACTCTCTCCAAAAAGTATGCGACCACCGTTACGCAAGGCAATTTGAACAACCATATCGGAGTTCCATTGACGCTGTTATCCATGACAGCCGATACCGATTTTGCCGTTGTGGAGATGGGAGCCAGTCACCAGCACGAGATCGAACTGCTTTGCAAAATCGCACAGCCTGACTTCGGATTGATTACCAATATTGGTCGAGCTCACCTCGAAGGATTCGGTGGAGCAGAAGGAATTCGCAAAGGAAAAGGTGAATTGCTCGATTATCTGGCGGCAAACAGGGGAACCGCCTTTTATTTACGGGATGACCAGACTTTGGAAGGGATGGTCAATGAACGGCCCGATCTGTTTGCTGTACCATACAGTACCTCCCAGCTGGAACGAGACAATAGCGGTGAGTTCATTGGTGTTCGTTGGGAGGGGCAGACCATTCACAGCCATCTGGTCGGTGATTACAATCTCAACAATATTGCGGCAGCTTTAGCTATGGCTTCCTATTTTGCCGTTGCACCGGAAGATGCAGTAGAGGCCATCTCCAGCTACATTCCCGACAACAACCGTTCTCAAAAACAGGTTACAGCCCACAACACCTTGATCAAGGATGCGTATAACGCCAATCCGTCCAGCATGCAGGCTGCACTGGAGAACTTTGCCACATCGTCTTCGGATCTCCCGAAAGTGGTCATCTTAGGGGATATGGCAGAATTGGGCAGCTATTCGGCTGAAGAGCATGAACAGATTGTCACCTTGTTGCAACGGCTCAATATTGCTGAAGCCTATTTGGTAGGAGAACATTTCAGTGCTGTTTTGGCGCAACATGCAATTACCTCCGGAAACTCAGAAAAGACAGCAACAGCTACACCTGAATCCATAAAGACAAATAACGCCGACAACGCACACAAAGGGTCTTCAGCAACCAGCGTTTCGGATCACACATCGCCCGTTTTCTCCCATTTTGCAGATGTCGAAGCTCTGTACTCCCATTTGGAGTCACACCCATTGCGCAACCGTTTTATTCTGATAAAGGGTTCCCGCAGCATGCATCTCGAAAAACTATTCGACCTGCTGTAAACTGTAGCATCTATTGCTAACTGGATTTCCTCAAACAAATCATAAGTGCATCCCGTTCCATAAAAGGATGCACTTTTTTATGTTCGGCATAAAAGAGAGGGAGGAGTGCCCCTTTATGGAACACACCTCCCTCAATGTTCATACAGTAAATTACTCTACTATTTATTCAGCATGGCTTTCACCTGATTGTACACATTCTGTCCAGAGAAGCCGAATTTTTCATCCAGTACACTGGCCGGGGCTGAATATCCGAAGTGATCCAGGCCGTAAACGGTACCATCACCGTCTACCAAACCGGCCAAAGTTACAGGCAGACCAGAGGTCAGACCAAACTTAGGCACACCTGTAGGCAGCACACTTTGCTGATACTCTTTGCTCTGATCCCGGAAGAGGCCTTCAGACGGAACGGACACAACACGAATCTTCAAACCGTCGGCTTTCAGCAATGCGGCACCATCCACCAATGTAGCCACCTCTGAACCGCTTGCCAACAGAATGACATCCGGTGTACCATCGCAGTCCATTACGACGTACGCACCTTTAACAGCCTGCATTGCCTCTTCGGCACGGTTGCCATGCAGTGCGGGCAGATCCTTGATATTCTGACGCGAGAGAACCAGAGCGGTCGGACGCTGCTCTTCCATAGCGATTTTCCATGCGGCTACAGTCTCACGAGCATCTGCCGGGCGCAATACAACAACGGAACGTTCACCGTGATGGTTGCGCAGCTGCTCCATCAGACGCAACTGAGCTTCATGTTCAATCGGCTGGTGGGTCGGACCATCCTCTCCTACGCGGAATGAATCGTGTGTCCAGATGAATTTCACCGGCAGGCGCATCAATGCCGACAGACGCAGCACCGGTTTCATATAATCCGAGAATACGAAGAAGGTACCGCAAGCCGGAATAATACCGCCATGCAGTGCAATACCGTTCATGATACAAGCCATCGTAAACTCGCACACGCCGGGTTGCAGGAAACGTCCACCGAAATCCTCTTTGGTCAATGCATGAGTCTTTTTGAGGAAACCGTCCGTTTTATCCGAGTTGCTCAAGTCGGCCGAAGCGACAATCATATTTTCGATCTTCTCTGCCAAAGCACCCAATACGGCAGCTGAAGCAGCACGGGTCGCCACATTCTCACCGCATTTGATATTCAGATAGTCGATCTCTGGCAGTTTACCCTGCAGGAATCCGTCAAGAATCTCTGCCAACTCACTATTGGCAGCGGTCCAGCTCTTCTGTTCCTCTTTGCGCAATGCAACCCATTTACGCAATTCAGCAGCACGATCCGCATAGAGTTTCTTCACCTCATCAAAAATCACAAACGGATTTTCAGGATCACCACCCAGATTAGCCACAGTCTTGGCAATATCCGCACCGGCAGCGGTCAAAGGCTGACCATGTGTCGAGACCTTGTTTTCAAAACTTTCGCCCTCTTTACCGAGTGCACCTTTACCCATAACGGTATGACCAACGATCAGGGTCGGTTTTTCTGTCTCATTGATCGCACGATTCAGGGCCATACGAATCTCGCCGGCATCATTACCGTCGATGCTGATCACATTCCAGCCCCACGCCTCATATTTAGCTACGATGTCTTCGGTTGAGACCTCCTCCACCTTGGTTGAAAGCTGGATGTTGTTTGAATCGTAGAACATAATGAAGTTGTGCAATCCCAGGTGACCGGCGATACGGCCGACACCCTGCGATACCTCCTCCTGAATACCACCATCGGAGATAAATGCAAAGGTTTTGTGGGCCATCCACTCACCAAAACGGGCCACCATGAAACGTTCAGCGATTGCTGCACCCAAGGCCATGGCATGGCCTTGACCCAGCGGGCCGGAGGTGTTTTCGATTCCCCGTTTCAGATCCAACTCTGGGTGTCCCGGAGTCGGACTTCCCCACTGACGAAAATTCTTAAGATCCTCCAATGAGAAATATCCGGCCAGTGCCAACACTGAATAGAGCATCGGCGACATATGACCCGGATCGAGGAAGAAACGATCACGGAAAGGATAGGTCGGATCATCGGGATCGTATTTCAAAAACTCGGTATAGAGAACATTGATAAAATCGGCACCGCCCATAGCACCACCGGGGTGTCCCGATTTTGATTTCTCCACCATTGAGGCCGCCAAAATACGGATATTATCTGCGGCCATTGTCGTTACATCTTTCATCTGTTTTGGTTTCGATTTAAGTTAGTGTATTGATTGATTTACGTTTTCAACAGGATTTGCTTGGGTACACTATGTGTACACCACCAACTACCATCACATCCGCTTACATGGCAGGTAACCCAATACGATGCACACCTCCCCGCAAGCCAGATGTAAATCAGTGGGAGCTTCTGTTCCAACACCTCAGAAGCCCTACAAATTTATAAAAAATAGGCAGAGCGCCAAACCGCCAGACAGACAATTTGCCGACAAATTCTCAAAAGATCAGGCAGGATCAATAACAGCCGTAAGGCGCAAGACATTTTCCGTTTCCGAATCGACTCGATAACGTTCATCGACCCGACGTCCAACCACCCAGACAATATCCTCTCCGGAAAGCACAACAAATTGGCGCTGTTTATCCGGCAACGACACTTTGTTGTCAATCAACAGATCGCTCACCTTTTTGTGACCGGACATACCGAACGGCACGAAACTGTCCCCTTCCCGCCAACGACGAATATGCAACGGATAGTGCAACTTCTTTTCATCGAGCAACGCCACGTTATCCGGCTGTTGCAAGGTCTCCAGATCGTCGATTTCCAGGTGATCGAACCGGATAATATTTCCTCCACAGCAGAGCCGATGGGTCTGTTCATCCGCCTCCAATTCACAAACATCGTCTGTAGGAATCGGCATTACGATAATTCGACGACGATCTATATAGGCTGCGTAATCACGCGAATAGAATCTCTTTCCCGTACTTTGTTCTCCGGTTTCGAAACTGTGGTAAAGTTGGTTGATGACATCAGGGTTGAAATGGAATCCCCGCAGCAGTTCATACACAACAAACTGCACCGGCAACAACGGATCAATCCGATCCACTTCGATGATATGATGATCACCTTCATCGACCACCACCCGCTGACGCAGCACGGCCATACTCCGATCGATAAATCCCTGAGCAGCCGTCAAACGTTCGACATTGGAGGTCATGGTTTCGGTAAACTGCGGAGAGATCTCTTTGATACGGGGCACCACTCCGAGACGGATCTTATTGCGCAAATATTTGGTCGAGGAGTTAGATGAATCCTCCCGGAACGGGATATTTTTATGCAGAGCGTAATCGAGAATCTCCTTGCGGGTCGAAAAGAGCAACGGACGAATCAACCGGCCATTGATCACATTGATACCGGTCAGGCCCCGTAACCCTGTACCACGCAGCAGGTTGATCAAAAAGGTCTCGACCGAATCATCTCCATGGTGAGCGATAGCAATACGCTGATAACCATGTTCGTCACAAAGGGCATCAAACCAAGCATAACGCAAACGGCGAGCAGCCATCTGGACCGACTCTCCGGTACTTTCCATCTCTTTAAGGGTGTCAAAACGGATGTTGTAATGAGGCACGCCCAACTTTTCAGCGGCTTCAGCGACCAACAGTTCATCCTCCTCGGCTTCCGGTCCCCGTAGCTGGAAATTGCAGTGTGCCACTCCGATTTGATAACCAGCTTCAGCAAAGAGTGACAACATCACCATCGAATCGACACCACCACTGACTGCTAACAGAATTTTATCATCATGCGAACAGATGCTGTGTCCGGACACATAATTTTCAAATTTGCTCTGCAACGTCTCCATAACCACTTCAATAAATTATCAATACGTACCTAATCCATTACAGTACGTTGACCTCCATATCGATCTCTACTCCGAAACGGTCCGCCACCTCTTGTTGAATACGATGCGCCAACTTCAGCACCTCATTTCCGGTCCCACCGCCATAATTAACCAACACCAATGCCTGATGTTCGTGCACGCCGACATGGCCAACCCGGCGACCTTTCCATCCGGCACGATCGATCAGCCAGCCGGCTGCCAGTTTAACCCGATCTTCCCCCACTTCATAACTGGGCATATCGGGATATTGAGTTTTCAGGCGCTCCGCCACCTCTCGTGAAACAACCGGATTTTTAAAAAAGCTGCCGGCATTACCCAACTCTTTCGGATCTGGCAGTTTGCTGCGGCGAATCGCCACCACTGCATCACGCACCGTATGCAATGTCGGGCCGCCCGCCTCCTCAACTTTTGCTTTCAGATCACCATACCCCAATCTAAATACAGGGACCAGATCCAACGCAAAGGTCACCGAGAGAATAATTGCCCGGCCTCGCAACTCGCGTTTAAAGATACTATCACGGTAACCGAACACACATGCTTCGGCAGACAACACCTCGATCTGATCCTTCTCGGGACTATAAAACTCTACCTCACGAATAGTATCTTTCGCTTCAGCGCCGTATGCACCGATATTTTGAACTGGGGCAGCGCCCACATAGCCTGGAATCAGGGACAGGTTCTCGATTCCGCCATAACCGTGATCGACAGCCCACGCCACAAAATCATCCCATTCCACTCCAGCTCCGACCTTCACCATCGCTTTGCCATCCTTTTCATCGAGCAATGTGATACCCTGGGCCACTGGATGTAAAATCACACCTGGATAATCTCGTGTAAACAGCACATTATTACCTCCGCTGAGCACGTACCACGACTCACCAGAGGAGCGTTGCTCCACAAAAAAAGCACGCAGGCTCTCTACATCTGCAAATTCGACACATCCGGCAGCAACAGCTTCGACTCCAAAGCTGTTCATCGATTTCAGGGATATTGGGGTTCTGTTGGGTTTCATCTGTCTTTCCTAAATTGCAACATCAGCACTCTGCAAATCGATGTATCACCTTTACGCACCAACACATCATTCGCCACAAATGCCGATTTTTCATTGCGCTTTGGCAAAGCATAAATGAGCGAGTTTGACGCCACTTACCCGAACATCGCCCGAAGATTCCGTAGAACTTTGCCGTAACCGCATGAAAGATATCCTACAATATAATACAAAAGTAGGGATTTGTACCAAAATCACAACACATCCAAAGCATCAGAACAATACTGATTCATTTTACTACTACTTGTCACACAGAATCGCCGGCAACTTTTCCTGTTTTTGGCATTTCGAATGCCTCTTTAGCCGTAACACCTAAGCATTTTTACCTGGGCTCTGCATCCCTTACTACCCTACTATAACATTGAGGCCCGATCGAAACCCGATTAAACATCATCAGCCAATAGACGTTCCCATTCCCACTCCAGGACTCATCTTTCACACAAACACACACCAATCCTCAAGGCCATCGGCAATGCCTCCCTCCGACACCCGACACACAGCATATCAACTAAATATTCATATCACTCAGTATTATACGCTCTTGTATTTATTGAAACAACCGTTCCCCTCATCCTACCCAAACCTACCATACTACAGAACATTTACCACCCAAGCAGACCCACAATCACACTGAAATAGTCATCGTTTGTATCAGAGTCTGTGCGTTTATTCCACAACTGTTTTCATTTCCGCGCAAACACACCCTCAAACACACCCATTATACACCTCCAAACACCTACACTTCCTCCGCTCACACCAGACACACCATAAAAAACATAACCTTCACACTTAGTGTCTATAAGGGTACTTCTTTGGTCAAATTCATCAACAATTTTCCGCCAAAGCCATCGCCGTCCGCCATTTTTTGAGTACCTTTAGCAAGTTTTCCATCCTGTTCCATATCGGGCAGATGGAGCGCCCCTATTCAAACACAATAATCATGTTTACCGAAAAAGATCTGGCGCAAATCGACGCCCATGGCCTCACCTTGCAACAGGTTGAACGCCAAATAAAATATTTCCGTTCAGGATTCCCTTATCTGCATATCGATCGTGCTGCTATTGCCGGAGACGGCATCCGGACATTTACCCCGGACAAGGTAGCCGAATACATCAAACGATACGACGAACTCTCTGCCGACAAACGGATTGTCAAATTTGTTCCTGCATCGGGTGCAGCTACCCGTATGTTTAAGGCTCTGTTCGAATTTATTGACAGCGGAAAGTCCAATGCAGCCTCTGAAGAGGCAGTGGCCAACATCGACAAATTCGCTTTTGCAGAAAAATTACACGAAAAGATCGGGGCAACTACCGATCCGCAACAGGTAATTCGAGGCATAATCGGTCCCGAAGGACTCAACTATGGCAATCTGCCCAAAGCGTTGATTCTTTTCCACCACTATGCCGACGGGAACCGCACAGCACTCGAGGAACATCTCAGTGAAGGAGCACTCTATGCAACTGATCGCAACGGTGTAGCCCGGATTCACTTTACAGTTTCGCCAGAACATCTGGAAGGATTCAAAGCTCGCATTGATGAGGTTTTACCCCGATTTGAGCAGAAATTCGGAGTACGTTACGAAATCAGCTATTCGCAACAACTTCCTTCAACCGACACTATCGCCGTCACTCCAGAGGGTGAGCCCTTCCGTAATGATGACGGTTCACTGCTGTTCCGCCCGGCTGGACACGGCGCCCTGCTCGAGAACCTCAACGAGATTGACGCAGACGTTATTTTCATTAAGAACATCGACAACGTTCTGCCCGACTCTCTCAAGGGCGACACTGTAACCTACAAGAAGGTAATCGGGGCCGTGCTGCTGTCCCTGCAACAGCGTTGCCACTCCTATCTGCGCACGCTATACAACGGTGTAAAAGACAAAGGAATGGTTGCTGAAATTGCCCGCTTTGTTGAGGAGCGACTTGGTCAAAAACTGCCCAAGGATTTTGCACGATTAAGTCTTTTACAGCAAGCTGATCGGCTTTACAAGATTCTCGATCGCCCCATCCGGGTTTGCGGCATGGTTCGCAACGAAGGGGAGCCGGGAGGCGGCCCATTCTGGGTCTCTGCACCAGACGGCAGCCAATCGTTGCAGATTGCTGAATCGTCTCAGATTGCCCCTGAACAACGGGATCTGATGCAGGCAGCCACCCATTTCAATCCGGTAGATGTGGTCTGCGGTACCAAAAACTATCGCAACGAACGCTTTGACCTGCGTAAATATGTCGATCCGATGACGGGCTTCATCAGCCACAAATCGAAAAATGGACGAGAGCTGTTGGCTCAAGAGTTGCCCGGTTTATGGAACGGTTCAATGGCTCACTGGAACACCATTTTCGTTGAGGTTCCAATCACCACCTTCTCACCGGTCAAAGTGGTTGGAGATTTGTTACGTCCTCAGCATCAAAGCAAATAGTTTCACTGCCCAATAGACTCGTAGATTATGGCCAAAACCGGTAAACGTACGTTCCGTGATTCCGTTGACATGTATGCGTCACTCTGCCAACAGATTGCCGCCCGGAAATTTGCGCCGGTTTACCTGCTGATGGGCGAAGAGTCCTATTTCATCGATTTGTTGAGTTCGCTTCTCTCAGAGAGTATTCTCAATGAGGCTGAGCGTGCGTTTGGTCAAATCACGCTATACGGTAAAGAGAGCGAAGCCGGTGCGATCATCAATTTTTGTCGGCAAGTTCCGATGATGGGAGCCTATCAGGTTGTCATTGTCAAAGAGGCACAGCAGCTTCGGGGGTTAGACAAGCTATCGTTATACATGCAATCACCCTCGCCTACGACGATTCTTGTTCTCTGCCACAAAGAGCGCAATATGGACAAACGCTGGCAGCTGTACAAGCAGATCGAGGCCAAAGGGGTGGTTTTCGAGAGCATTCCTCCGCGCGATTATGAGCTTCCGGCTTGGATTGGCGACTATGCCCGCAGCAAAGGGTTTACGCTCGACCCTAAAGCGATCTCCATGCTGACTGACCATTTGGGGGCTGACATTGCCAAAATCACCAACGAATTGGGCAAACTGCTCACCTTTCTGCCCGAAGGGACAAAAAACATTACGGCCGAGCAGATTGAACAAAACATCGGCATCAGCAAGGATTTCAACAATTTCGAGTTGACCAAAGCCCTTTCGGAAAGGGATATGGCCAAAGCCATGCGCATCGCCGATCACTTTGCTCGCAACCCGAAAGACAATCCGCTATTGGTGACCATGAGTGCGCTTTTCACACATTTTCAACGCATTTTCATTGTCAATTACCAGCGTTGGCTCTCTCGGCATAAGGGTAAACCGATGCCTTCGGATATGGAGTTGGCCCGCATGATGAAACTGCCCAACGCCTTTTTTTTGAAAGAATATACTCAAGCGGCCTCTCTGTACCCCAACAATAAAGTTTTCGCTATTTTGGGGCTGCTGCGCGAGTATGATCTAAAAAGCAAAGGAATGGGAGCAGGACAGACCGATGACGGTGAGTTACTGAAAGAGCTTTTACTAAAGATTTTAATGATTTGATGCGACTTTCTGGCTCCGCATACTCAACATTTTAATCGAAAGGCAATAACACAGCCCAAACAATAGGGTTGAACAGCCGGAGACCTGAACAACGTTCAAAAGAGGATCGCTTTTTACATGGTGTCCCATTTGTTATTACCTGTTGCATTGGTATCGTCCTCGACATTCATTAGAAAAGATTTAAATTGCGTGAATAGCTCCTACAATGGGAAAATGCTTCCGATTCAATCTCTGACTGATTCATTTTTCCATGAATAAAATAGCTTCGCCACACACAACAACATGGTTTAAACACTGATTACCTTCATAACCGTGCTTATCACTCAATTCACAAAACAGTTGGACTATCGACACACAACAATTCCGGACTCAAATTCATACTTGCGACATATTCGATAATTTCACACCTGGAAACAACCATTTAATCACCGATATTATTCAAAATCTATTTCTTCCCATCTCAATTTACTCATTAGTTACTGACAGACATTATGACCTATACGATTATTTTTCTGACCTTGATCGTCACCATCGCCGCCTTGCGCAACCGCACCCTCTTCAACCGACTGGCCCTGATTCCCTACCGGGTCAACCACAATCGGGAGTGGTGGAGGGTCATCACCCATGGATTTGTACATGCTGACTACATCCATTTGGCAGTCAATATGGTGGTACTGCTCTCATTTGGACAATTTATCGAACAGTTTTTTGATGCTTACACGCAAATCGGACTCATTTCAAATGGCGATGCCTGGTATCTTTTGCTCTATTTCGGCGGCATGATCTGCGCATCGATCTATGATCTGGTCCGCTACCGCAATAATCCGGCATATGCATCAATCGGTGCGTCAGGTGCCGTTGCAGCTGTTGTGTTCACCTCTATCTTTTTCAATCCGTGGGGCAAACTTTACCTACTCGGCATCATTCCGATCCCAGGGATCATTTTCGGATTGTTGTATATCGGTTACTCCTCCTACATGGGGCGACGCCAAGGTGAACGGATCAACCATTTCGCCCATCTGTTCGGAGCTTTGTACGGGTTTCTGTTTCCGCTGCTGATGGATACCAACTTTTTCTCATTATTCTGGCAAAATCTGGTCGGAGGTCGATAAATCCACACCATGCACACAGATCGGATATGTTATAACGGCAAAATGGCCACCCCGGAACAGCTCGGTCTCCGGTATGAATTATTGACAGGTGTTCCGGCCATTTACCAACTGATCCACACGACCGGCAAACGCCAGGCGCTACATCTGGAGGATCATCTTGAAATTGCCAGCAAAGCTTATCGTGCGCTCTATCCCGAAAGTTTTTCTTCACAAACAGAGCCATTTACAAAAGCTGACGTTCCGATACAGAATCCCCACCCGACTCTTCCCATACCTGATCTTACGCTGCTACAAGAGCGCATCGAACGTCTGTTGATTGAGAATCGAAGTCCGGTGACAGGCAGTAGAGTACGGCTTCTATTACATCCTCAAGGATGCAGTAACGATAAAAGCGGTCCGTGTTGGATATTGGACTCCATGTCTCCACTTTACTACTCCAATTATACCATCTGGCACACGCGCATGATGCTCGATGTCATGCCATGCGAATATCTCTTTATGGGATATCCGACGACGGTTTCTCAACAGATTTCAGCCTATAGCCGTACCGTTGCCGCAGCCAATGGATGCGATGCTGCCGTTATCGAAAATTACGATCATGTCCTGACCAATGTAGAAGACGAGCCATTGTTTCTTGTGTTTGGCCACGAAGTTTACACCTCACCCATCGAATGTGGAGCCACAGACAGCGTCATGCGACGACTTATTTTTGAGGCCTGTCGTCGTAAAAAAATAGCCCTGCACGAAGAGCCTTTGGTCAAAGAGATGTTGATCCATTGTGACGAAGCATTCGCCGGTTCGGTACATGGTCTGATCAGTTTCGAAGGGTACGGTCCCCAACGCTATTTCAACATCATGGTCAACCGACTGATCGAAGCCATCTATTGACCTCACAAAGAAAAAGGCCGTCACGCTTTATAACCTTTTTTTCATTGACATACTCCGGCAGTACAGTTTCAGGGAGAACAATGCACACGCACTTCTCATCAAATGAATTTATATGATTTGTGCTGCACAACTATCAAGGAGCATACCTACACGCAAACACCCTGTACGCAGGCAAGCTTCATGCAAGCAAACTGCACAATCCGGATTCATCGTCCTCGATTCAACACAACCCGCTATCGACACATACCACACAAAAAATAAGCCCCACGGAAGATCGTTTTTTATCAATTTTCCGTGGGGCTGTTCGCTATTGTTAAAACGAGAGGATGAATCGCACGACGTACGTATTACGATTCAGTCTGATCGTTCTATGCCTGATTATTCCTATTTCGAACTCCTTAATTCACGTTGTGCATGCTACGGCGAGAACGTTCACGCTCCGTTTCCCGCTCACGTTCGGGATCCGGATTTTCATTCTCCATCTCGATCTGCAGAGCAGCCATCCGGATTGCAGCCACTGCAGCCTCATCGCCTTTATTGCCATATTTACCGCCTGCACGATCCAAAGCCTGCTGCATATCGTTTGTTGTCAACACGCCGAAAGCGACCGGCATATTCCAGGTCAACATAACGTCGGTTACACCCTGCGTCACGCTTTGGCACACGTAATCAAAGTGACGGGTCTCCCCTTGAATCACACACCCCAAGACGATTACCGCATCAACATCGGTATATTCAGCGAAAAACTGCGCAGCGAGAGTCAATTCGATAGTTCCCGGCACATGTTTTACCGTAATGTCAGATTCTGCACAACCGGCAGCAGTCAAAGTTTTGACCGCACCGTCGAGCAATGCCATGGTCACCTTCGGATTCCACTCCGCCACCACAATACCGAATTTCATGCCTGCAGCAGAAGGCAGGTCACCTTCGATTGTCGAAAGATTTTTATGAATGGTTGCCATATATATCGTTTTTATGTTTTGATCAGTTTAAAAAAGGTTGCCATCCCGAAAGAAGGCAACCTTTACTATTGTTGATCGGGTCATTCTCACCGTTTCATCCGCCTGCTGTCCAGAACTTCAGGGGCTTCCCCTCAACTCTGTTTGCAGCACCAGCGACTACAACTGCTCGAGACGGCCGATAAATTTCTGAATATCACGGGCCTCCATACTGCTACCGTATGATGCCTGAATATCTTTATAGACATCGAGAGCTTTGGCGTTGTCGCCTTGTTTCTCATATACCAGCCCCAATTTCTTCATATAGAAAGGAGCGGTCAAGCTGTTCTCACTCACTTCTACAGCCTTTTTATAGAAAGAGACAGCCTCCTTGTAGTTTTGCAACTCCACACAAGCATCACCTTGCAAGCCCAAGCACTGTGCTTTCAGGATCGCACCAGGGATGCTTTTGGGTGCATCATACTTTTTCAGCTGAGCCAGAGCCTGCTCAAACTGGCCCAAACGCATGTAGCAGATACCTGCATAGAGGCGAGCTGCATTCGCTTGTGAGGTCGAACCATATTTATCGATCACCTGCAGAAAACCTGCATAGTTTCCATCACCATCCAATGCGAGTTGGAACGAATCCGCTGCGAAATTCTGCTCTGCCATGAACATCATTGCAGCAGCTTTTTCTCCACGTGGATTAACCACCAAATATTTATAGCCGTAGAAACCTCCCACAACCACAAAAACCACTACCAACGCAATAATCAATTTACGACCGTTACGTATGATAAAGTTCTCGGTATTGCCGATCGCCGACTGAATCTTAACTTCGGGATCGAGGCTCTCCTCTGCCTTTTTGACTGACATAATCTGTTGATAATTAAAATTTGGAACTGTATGAACTCTGCAAAATTAACCTTTTTTCATCAAAATGAAATAGTTTCCGAATATATTTTCGTTTCTTTGTGTGAGGAAGCGGATTTCCTGCTCCCCAATTCGAGAGTTTACCCATACGATGTATCTGAAAAGACTTTCCCTGCTCAACTTTAAAAACATCCACGAAGCGCAAATCGACTTTTCGCCACGGATCAACTGCTTTGTCGGTGACAACGGCACAGGCAAGACCAATCTTCTGGATGCGATTCATTATCTGTCGATGTGCAAAAGTGCGTTTGGACTTTCAGACGCTCAGTGCATACGTCATGGCGAGGGAGGCTTTGTAGTCAATGGCATCTATACGATCAGCGATGAGCGGAACGAGACCATCGTATGCACCTACCAACGAGGCAATGCCAAAAAGCTGAGCCGTGGAGGCAAGGAGTATGACAAACTATCGGACCACATCGGGTTATTGCCGATTGTCATGATTGCACCGTCGGACACAGCCCTCATTAACGAATCGGGAGAAGAGCGGCGCCGTTACCTCAACTCGCTTATTTCCCAGTTGGATCGTGACTATCTCGCCACGCTGATCAAATACAACCGCATTTTGGCCGAACGCAACAAACTGTTGAAAAACCAGACGGTTTCCAATTTCAACGAGATGCTGGAGGTATTTGACATGCAATTATCCATGTTGGGAGACAGCCTGCACAAGCGCCGCCAGACGTTAATCGAAGAGCTTGCGCCTCTTGTCGCAGAGGCCTACACAAAGTTGTCAGGAGACCGAGAACAGGTGGAGTTGAGTTATCGTTCCGAACTGAACGATACGCCGATGGAAGAGCTGTTAAACCAATCCCGCCAAAAGGATCTGATCAACCAGTTCACCACTTGCGGGGTTCACCGGGACGATATTCGCATGAGTATCGGAGGCTACCCACTGCGAAAGTATGGTTCACAAGGGCAACAAAAGTCATTTCTGGTTGCTTTAAAGCTGGCTCAATACGACTTGGTCATGACCCACAGCAATCGACAACCGATATTGTTGCTGGATGACATTTTCGACAAGCTCGACATGCAACGGGTCGAACAGTTAATCGGCATGGTCTCCCAGGAGCGTTTCGGACAGATTTTCATCACAGACTGCAACAAGGTCCGGCTTGTCGGCATTCTGCAAAGCAACAGATGCGATTATACGCTGTTCAATGTTGCAGACGGCAGTATTCTTCCCGCACAGACCAACGACATCGAAACTGCTTTTTAACATATCGGGAACAAACCTCTTCGAATAAATTTCTGTATAGCGACCTGGCACCATGAGACGTAAAGACCCTATTCGAATCGGCGATGCAATCTCTGAGATGTTTCTTTCAGTGCCACACATTGCACGCAAAATTGCCGAAGCCAAAATACCCGACCGATGGCCGCAATTGGTCGGACCGGTCATTGCCGCATACACCACACACTTGGAGGTTCGCAACAGACGGCTTTTTGTCTATATCAGCTCTTCAGTAGCCCGACACGAGGTATTCATGCGGCGGGAAACTCTAAAAGATGAGATCAACCGTCTTTCAGGCATCGATGTGATCTCTACCATTATTGTCAAATAGCGCAAACATTAACCGCTATTTTCGCATTCTACCCATTTTGGTACTATTCAGAGACCAACACCTGTTCAACTTTACATTCCCATCTACATCCCTTTATCATCGGGTATAATTTTGCTCTTTTTTCATCCTTTGGACTCACAACTACACGAATAAAGAAATGGAGAAAGAATCAAGTAAGATTCTTTCCCCATTTCAAACTATAGATCCGATAAGTCCTTTGGCTTAATCTTATCCGCTACAATTATTTTACAGTGGCAGGCTTGTTGAGTTTCAGCGTACCTTTAACCGGTTTGTTGAGTTTAGTGGTATCACCTGGGATAACATCAACAACTTTTACATTGAACTGCAAAGCCTGGTTCGGGCCGATCACCTGACCAGCACCACGCTCGCCATAAGCCAGGTTAGACGGAATCCACAAGTTGATTTCGCCACCTTTACCAACCAACTGCATACCTTCAACCCAGCCAGGGATCATACCCTGCAATGGGAATTTCACCGTATCTTTTGAAGATTCGAATACCTGACCGTTTTTGAGTTTACCCTCATAAACCACTTTCAGCGTATCAGCTTCAGTAATCTTGGTTGCATCACCCGGAGTTACGATCTCATACAACAGACCTGAAGCGGTCTTCTTAACATTGGCATTGTTTTTCTCAACGTCCTGCAAGAATTTTTCGCTGGCCTCTTTCTCTTTCTTCGGCATGCGGACCATAAAATATTCACGCATGAACATATATGCCTGCTCCTGGCTCATCACTGAAGTATCACCCTGCATAGCAGCTTTGATACCTGCAGCAATCACATTTACGTCTAAAGTGCTGTCAACTTTTTTCGCATAGGTACCGAAATCAATACCCATTGCATAAGCCAATGAGTCTGCTTCTGTTTTTGGGGTTCCTGCACCGGCTCCGCATGAGCTGAGCACCAACGCTGCAAAGGTTCCGAAAATTGCAATCTTTTTCATTGTGTGTTTAAATCTAAAATATAATTGTTTAACGTCTCTTTCTCAAAATTAGTATATCTCTTCGACCAAATAATATGGAGTCTGAAAATGCGAATGCAAACATAAATAAATTCAGTGAATTGAGAGCACCTTTCGCAAAATAATTTTCAGCATTTGCCATTCCCCATGGGTCAACATTCTGTTCGAGCTTTTCGCAGGGCAAATTGCAACCACACCAGTCCCAACACGGCGGCCAGGGTCGAAGCGGCCAGGACGGCAATTTTACCTGCTGCAATAAAGGATGGAGTCGCAAACGCCAGATTATCAATAAAGATCGACATGGTAAATCCGATACCACCTAAGCAGGCTACTCCGGTTAACATTTTCCAGTTCACACCGTGAGGTAATGTAGCCAGCCCCATACGCCAAACCAGCCAGCTCATCAGCATAATGCCCAATGGTTTCCCGATAACCAGTCCCAGAATAATACCCAGACCTTGCGAACTATGTAAAACGTGTAAATCCTCCGGGCCAGCAAATTCCACCCCTGCATTGGCCAATGCAAAGACCGGCATGATAAAAAACGCCACGGTATGATGCAAAGAGTGTTCCAAACGCTGGGCCGGACTAATAGTGCTGGCCGTCACTTTTCGTTTCATCAGCAGGGTCCGCAACTGGCGTGGATTGCAAAGCACCTCGACTCCGGGAATATCCCGATGGCGGAATTCGTTGATAAAATGACGGGTTTTACGGATAAAGTAGGGTTTTGAATAGCGAGGAACCGCAGGAATAGTCAGCGCAATCAGGACACCGGCGATCGTGGCGTGCACTCCCGAATGGAGAAAGAGGATCCACAGCACAATACTCGGTATCAGATAAAATTTCATTGCATAGACGTGCAGACGATTCAACAGGATCAGGAACAGGAAAACAACACCGGCTGCAATCAGCAGGGTCACGTTAATTTCCGTTGAATAAAAGAGAGCGATCACCAAAATAGCTCCGAGGTCATCGACAATTGCCAACGCCGTCAAAAACACTTTTAAAGACAGCGGGACTCGATTTCCCAAAAGCGACAATACGCCAATAGCAAAGGCAATATCGGTAGCCATCGGGATTCCCCAGCCTGAGGCAGCCTCTCCGCCTGCGTTGAACAACAGATAGATAATGGCCGGAAAGAGCATACCGCCAATTGCCGCCGCAATGGGCATAGCGGCTTTACGCGGGCTTGAGAGTTCGCCAGCGATGATTTCGCGTTTGATCTCCAATCCGACATAAAAGAAGAAGATGACCATCAGACCGTCATTGATCCAATGTTCAATACTTTTTGACAGGGCGAAGCCATCGAAACCGATGGTAAAATTACGGTGCAATATGCCGTAATAGCACTCTTTTGTGGCCGGGAGATTCCCCAGCAAGAGGGCCAATAGCATAAAGATCACCAACATCACGCCTCCAGCCCACGGGCTGTGCATGAACCAGTAATAGCGTTCTGAAAAGAGATAGATTCTGCGACGCAGAGCAAAACTTACATGACGGGCCATAACATTCGGCTTTTACAATTTAATGGGTCAAAAGTTTAGGGAGGTCACTTTAAAGTTTGGGAGGTCTCAGGCAAAAAATTTACTATTACAATTACATTTTTTACAAAACGATTCGACCGACAGCATTCACAATGGAAACACCCACAGAGTTCCACGATCAAATCATCGTCTATTTATTTTATTGACAGCGCTACAGCAATAGCTCACATACAAAGTGCAAGTACATTTCATCGCTTAGCATTTGGCCACAAATACCGGTCTTATCAAAGGCATTCGGCTCCTGCATTGAGTTAAACGAAACAAAGCCCTCTTTCTGTATCTACATCTATGCGGCAGCTATCTGCAAACGAATTCAGAATTCAGAATTCAGAACACAGAAACATATAATCTGTCTTCTTAGTATTTATTTATGCTTTCAATGCCAAGTTGCACAATTTATACAAAATACGTGCCCCAACATTGGCATCCCACTCCTCTTCGTGAGAGGGGGCCACTTCACAGAGGTCGAAACCGACAATCTCACGTCCCGACTCGACCACAGTTACCAGCAGATAAACCGCCTCCCGGAAGGACAGTCCCCCCGGCACAGGTGTTCCCGTATGCGGACAATTATCCGGACTCAAGCCATCAATATCAAAGCTGACATAAACCTGTTTTGGAAGCGTTTCGACAATTCGGTTACAAACCTGCTGCCACGTTTCACCGGCAAATCCAGCTGCGGCCAATTCATGGTCAGGGAACTGTACCACACGTTTATCCGCACGTGCCGTTTCAAGCTCTTCGTCGCAAAAATCACGAATACCCACCTGCACCAACGCTCCGATTCCAGGAGCCTCCTGCAACGCATTGTACATAATCGAGGCGTGTGAATAGGTAAAACCTTCGTAGGCCTTTCGCAGGTCGGCATGAGCATCGATATGCAACACACCTACGCCGGGGTATCGTTCAGCCATCACTCGCATCAGTCCCAACGGCACGCTATGGTCACCGCCTACGACACCCACCTTTTTTCCGGCCTCGACCCATCGTTTCGACTCCTCGTACACATATTGGTTCAGCTCCTCCGAAGCCTTGTTGATCCGACGCAGACGGCGTTGTATAAAATCCGAATCGAGAGCGCCTCCATTTTCCAAATGGGACATGACCTGCAAGGCCTCCTGACGCAACCGATTACTGCGTGGATTCAGCGTATCATCCATCTCCAGAGTACCAATACCCTGTTCCCATCCGCCTGGGTTATGCACATCGTAAAGATCTACCTGCATGGAGGCATCCAGAATCGCATCCGGAGCCTGAGCGGTACCTCCACCATAAGAGGCTGTCACCTCCCAAGGCACCGAGAACAGCACCAACTTAGACTCTTCAGGGGTAAACGGCATACCGAAATAGCAACCATTATTAATACCGGGAGCATTGGGATCAAAATCCGCCAGGATATGTTTTTCCATAGTCAATGATTTTCTGTTTTCAACTCATCAAATGTGACGGTAAAATTTTTATACTATACATACACTCTCAACATACTCTACCCAATAGACTGTCCGTATTTCTCTACTGCAAGCAATAGCTGCAACAGGAAAATATCGAATAAAAATTTCACCTCAACGACCCAAAGATACGAAAAATTAACAACCTACTGACAGAGTTTCTTTTGCTGACGCTTCTCACCATCTGACGGTCTTCGATTAGATAGCTCCAACCCAACATTTCTGCATGGATTTTTCTCATATTTTCCCGCTTTCGCCACAATATCACCCACCGGGAAACGTTATATGTACAGATGGCCGGTATCGTTGTGAAACAGAAGCCGGGAATCTGTTTTTCATAATCAATACATTAAGTTGGGTGGCTGCCGCCGTGGACAATCGTTCACGGCGGCAGTTTTTTTATACATGGCTTATCACATTCCGCACACTGTTCCTGTTTCAAGGCTCTGATTGCACTCTCCATGGCCTCAAAATACAACACCGCCCCAATCTTCACTACATAATACCTTCAAGTTTTATCAAAAGATATCATTCCCGCCAATCACCTCCAAAAGCAAAACTCACTCCCATACATTTTCATCAGATACGACAAAATCCTTGCTTCGTGTCCCGCACGGGTCTATCTTATCCATGCAACATAATCGGACAATCCACAACTGAATTACTCTGAATCTCGACCTAATTTTATTGTCAAAAAGAGCCTTTATACCATCAAGCACAGTTCCACCTGTCCAGGCAAGCCAATGGCTTTATCCCTCCCTACACCCCATTACGTTTCATTCCACATCCCAGTATAAACTCAATAACGATTAGGGCACTCACGAAATACAGTTCTACTTCTCTACTCTCCGTCAGTTCAATAAAACGACCAAACACCAACACGATACGCCAATTAAACCCAACAAGCAATACAATCTCTATCAGATTTCTCTATTTTTGCTCAAAATAGCCAATACACGATCAAATACACCATCGAACCATGCAGTCACGACCTCTTATTGTAGCCGATTGCGACATTCCGTTTTTACAAGGCGTACTCGAACCCTACGCAGAGGTACGCTACCTCAAAGGGAGTGAGATCACAGCACAAGATGTTCAGAACGCCGAAGTGCTGATTACCCGAACCCGGACTCAATGCAACGAAAAACTGCTTGCCGGGTCTCGAATGAGATTAATTGCAACGGCAACCATCGGCTTCGACCACATCGATCTGGACTACTGTCACACCCACGACATCCAGGTGACCACCGCCGCAGGGTGCAATGCACGGGGCGTTCTCCAATATGTTATGGCCGTACTGCTTCGTTTCGCAGCCGCTGAAGGATGGCAGCCCCAACAACGCACATTGGGCATCGTTGGGGTCGGGCATGTCGGTTCACTGATCGCTGAATATGGCAAACTGTTCGGATTCCGAGTTCTTTGTTGCGACCCTCCCCGCATGCGAGAGAATCCGTCCTTAGGATTTCTGTCTCTTGAGGAGTTACTTCCTCAATGTGATATAGTCACCCTACATGTCCCCTATTCCCAAACCGGACCAGACCGTACAGCAGGAATGGCCTCATCGGATTTTTTCGCTCAAATGCGTTCCGGTGCCGATTTTATTAACTGCTCCCGAGGACCTGTCATGCAAGATGAAGCTCTGTTGCAAGCACTTCGTTCCGGCAAACTGAACCACATTGCTATTGACACCTGGAATCATGAACCAAACCTCGATCCGGAACTGTTACAACGTGCACTGTGTGCGACGCCACACATTGCCGGCTACTCGATTCAGGGGAAAGCCGCCGGTACTGCGGCTGTAGTACAAGCAGTTGCTCGACTGTACGGATGGCCCCTCCAAACATGGTATCCGAACGAGGTAACCCCAACCATACCCAACCACACCATCACGTGGGTTGACTTGCAGCAAGAAATGGGTCATTATTTTGACATTGTATCCGAAACCGATGAGCTCAAATCCCATCCGGAACGATTCGAACAGATGCGAAACCACTATACGTACCGTACTGAATTTTTTTAGTATCTTTGTCGCAGATTTACAGCATCCAACCATGTATAAACAGATCATTCGGCCACTGCTTTTTCAGCTCTCACCCGAAACAATACACCATCTGGTCGTGTTAGGCCTGCGCATTCTCCATTATATCCCCGGAGGACGTTTATTGCTGCGTGCCTGCTTTTCGATGCGCCATCCATCGCTCGAACGTGAGGTATTCAGCATACGGTTTCCCAACCCCATCGGATTGGCCGCCGGTTTCGACAAAGATGCAGAGGTTTATGAGGAGATAGCGGCTATGGGGTTCGGCTTTGTAGAGGTCGGGACCATCACTCCATTGCCTCAACCCGGCAATCCGAAACCTCGTTTGTTCCGGTTACCAGCCGATCATGCCCTGATCAACCGCATGGGATTTAACAACCAGGGGGTAGCCAGTGCCGTACAACGTTTTTATAGGAGAGACAGACTCCGTCCCAATCGCCGGTCGGTCATTTTGGGAGGTAACCTCGGCAAGAATACGCTGACTCCGAACGAAAAGGCTCCGGCAGATTACCTGCGTCTGTTCCGCAGTCTGTATGAATATGTCAACTACTTTGTCATCAATGTCAGTTGTCCGAATATCGCCAACTTGGCCTGTCTTCAAAACAAAGAGAATCTAAAAACCCTGTTGCAAGGATTGATCGAATTCCGCCGTGGTCAGAATCACTACCGTCCGATCTTATTGAAGATTTCTCCCGATCTTAGCAAGGAGCAGGTAGATGAGATGATTGAAGTGCTGATCGAAAACGGGTTGGATGGAATCGTTGCCACGAATACGACCACACGTCGGGACGGACTGCAAACTCCTGCGGATTTGGTCGCAGAGATTGGCAAGGGAGGCATGAGCGGAGGTCCGTTAACAGAGCGCTCCCTGGAGATGGTACGTTACATTCACGAAAAGACCGAAGGACGATTCCCCATCATCGGGGTAGGCGGTATCATGACCGAAGATGATGCCATCGCCATGTTGAATGCTGGAGCCAGCCTGATCGAGATCTATACCGGATTCATTTATAATGGTCCATGTTTTGTCAAACGCATCTGCAAACGTCTCAAAGAGGAGGCAATACGCAAAGAGCATGAAACTCAACAGGCTGCAAAAGCTGCCGAAAAGGAGCAACAGACTCAAGAACCCTCTCAGGACAGTAAACAAGCTTCTAAAGAAGAGGCCGAAGCCAGTCAAGTTGATGCAGACTCCAATTCCCAGGCATCGTCTGCTGAATAGCCGTTTTGCCACAACGGGGCACTGTTTGTTGAACAACGACACAGACTACGCTTGTTAACGGCTACACATTGATAGCTGCTGATCCATTTAAGACAAAGCATTAATAGCTTATTACAGATAATAACTCATTCGCCCTATTAGCGCAATCGGAAACAAAGAAGAAGACAACAAATACACACTGTTGTATCGGCTTGACCCACCAGAGAAATTTCGATTCTCGACCACAACAAGGGGAAGCCTACAGACATCCAGAACCTAAGGTTGCTGTCCTCGATATTCGAACCTGATGTTTGCCAGCGTGCAGCAACACTACCAGACCGCATCACATTCCCTGAAACTCTCACAATCAACCAACTATAAAACGGCGCAAATGCGCCGTTTTTCATTTTTAAGAGCACAATGATGTGCATCTAAATTGGGAAAATTGGTTTGTGCCTGTTCTTCATTCATAAACAGCGTTTATCGCTATCACTTATTTTCGTGTACACATTCTGTGCTCTTTCTCCTTTGTCGTCATCCCTGAAAGCCCCATTCAATGAAACGGCACATTTTTACACAAGCATATTCTCATCCCTCCCCAATAACCCAATAAAATATAACCCTGCCTCGATAACATTACCGATCGGGATTGCCAACCCCCATACTGCAACGTAAAAAAGAGGGTCAATCGCTTCTGTCGGATTACCACCGTCCCGTGTCCAATTTACTGTGAAAATTTCTTCCGGAAAATCGCTAATATTTTTTACTTGAAACGGATTACACAGTTGATTCGATCACTACTTTTGCAGAACAAACGATTGACACAACATGCAAGCAGAAATCATAACTATCGGTGACGAACTGTTGATCGGACAGGTCGTCGATACCAACTCAGCCTGGTTAGGCAGTACACTGGGAGATGATGGAATCAAAGTCATTCAAATCACCTCGGTACAAGATAATGCAGCACAAATTGTCCAAGCTGTAAATGACGCACTGTCACGTGCCGACATTGTCTTAATGACAGGAGGACTCGGTCCGACCAAAGATGACATCACCAAAAAGACATTGGCCGAAATGTTCGGTATGAAATTGGTACGTAACGAGCAGGTTTACGAAATGGTCGGCAAGCAATTGGCGCTGCGGGGTATTGCGTTTACCGAGCTCAACCAGGGGCAAGCTCTTGTTCCCGACGGCTGCACGGTACTTCCGAACAGGAATGGAACTGCACCCGGCATGTGGTTCGAACGGGACGGCAAAGTTCTGATCTCCATGCCTGGTGTACCTTTCGAGATGAAAGCACTGGTCAAAGATGAGGTATTGCCCCGTTTGCGTAAACATTTCGCACTCGATGCCAATGTCCACCGCACAATCATCACATTCGGACTGGCAGAATCGATCTTGGCCGATACGATTGCATCATGGGAAGAGGCCCTGCCCCCATATCTGCATTTGGCCTATCTGCCTAGTGCACTCTGTATTCGACTGAGACTTTCAGCATATGAAATCGACCGACAAAAGGCTGAACAGGAGATCGAAAGCCAAATCGAAAAGCTCTCAAAAGTAATTCCTCATTATATTATCGGTTCTGAAGATGACTCTTTGGAATCAGTAACAGGAACTCTGTTGAAGACTCGTGGAGAGACCCTTGCCACCGCAGAATCTTGCACCGGAGGCAATATAGCCCATCGGTTTACGGCAATGCCGGGAGCCTCGGAATATTTCAAAGGTGGTGTCGTAGCCTATTCAAACGAAGTCAAAATAGCCCTACTCGGTGTGGATCCCGAGAGTCTGAATCGCTATGGAGCTGTCAGTCAAAGCGTCGCTGAACAGATGGCAGAAGGGGTTCGTCGTGCCACTGGGGCCACTTATGGCATCTCAACCACAGGCATTGCCGGTCCTACCGGAGGCACTCCGGAGAAACCGGTCGGAACCGTATGGATGGCTGTAGCCACTCCTAACGGTGTCTTTTCTCGGCGCATGGTTTTTGGCTCGGTACGCAGCCAAAATATCGAACGGGCATCGTCGAACTGCATAAACTTGTTGCGTTTACAGCTGTTAGGCTTAGGAGATCTACCTCTCTGCGACAATGTATAATTGGGAATCATGAGGGCGATTTCACCACTTCCATTTAAGGAGATTTATCTCTGTTCCTATTGGGGCTTAATGTCAAATAAGCTCCAATAGGAACGAGCTAAAACGGGATGCTACCGATCGTACAGACTCAATCGGTTCCCCTCAAAAGAGCGATATAAGCGGATACTCCTTTCCTAATCCGCAAATCTGTCACAACCGCCTATCCGCCATTACCACCATGTCGATTTCCCCAGACGCATTTTGTCAGCAAAAACCTTCACAATCGTTCCCGGATTTCAATCAACACGACACGAAAAGGAGCGGTAAATACGTTTTTTATGTATCTTTGGAAGAATAATTTTGCTGATCAAAATTTCTAATTACACGCATACCCACAAATCGTTATGACCATTGACACCGGAAACATTCTGTTAATAGGATCTATCTTATTATTTATCAGTATTCTCGCCGGAAAAGCAGGATACCGTTTCGGCGTTCCCATGTTATTGTTGTTTTTGGGAGTGGGCATGTTTTTCGGGAGTGATGGTTTGGGTATCCAATTCAACAATTCCGCTGCCGCCCAATTCATTGGCATGATGGCACTGAGCATCATTCTATTTTCCGGCGGAATGGATACGAAATATTCCGAAATCAAACCTATCGCTGGCCCCGGCATCATGCTGGCCACCATAGGCGTATTACTGACCGCTTTGCTCACCGGAACCTTTATTTACTACATATCGGGAGTTCTAACCGGTATCCCGAGTTTATCGTTTACCGAATCGCTGCTTCTCGCTGCGGTCATGTCTTCGACTGACTCCGCCTCTGTCTTTTCAATACTACGTTCAAAAGGACTGAAACTCAAAGAGAATCTGCGTCCCATGCTCGAGTTGGAGAGCGGAAGCAACGATCCGATGGCCTACATGCTGACCATTCTGTTGATTCAGATCATCCAATTCGGGGATATGAGTTTCATGCAGGCTGTCCTGATGCTGTTGCAACAATTCATTATCGGCGGACTGTTTGGCTATATTTTGGGTAGGTTGGCTCTTGTCATCATCAACCGACTCAACATCGACAACGAAGCCTTTTACCCCATCTTATTATTGGCATGCGTTTTCTTTGTCTTTGCATTTACCGATCTCTGCAATGGGAACGGCTATTTGGCGGTTTACATCGCAGGTCTGGTAATCGGCAACCACAAAATCCTCCACAAAAAGAGTATCCGAACCTTTTTTGATGGTTTTGCCTGGCTATTCCAACTGATCATGTTCCTTACATTGGGGCTTTTGGTCAATCCAACAGATTTGCTACCTGTAGCAGGAATTGGCTTGTTAGTTGGTGCCGCCATGATTCTGTTGACTCGTCCGATTAGCGTTTGGCTCAGCTTGCTCCCATTCCGTAAAATAAGTACACGGGCCAAATTCTATGTCTCATGGGTAGGTTTAAGAGGAGCCGTGCCGATCATTTTCGCTACCTACCCATTGATTGCCGGACTCGAACATGCCCCCACGATTTTCAACATTGTCTTCTTCATCACCATTCTCTCGTTATTGGTTCAGGGCACCACGGTCAATTACGCCGCACTATTGCTCAAATTGGGACATGTTGCCAAAGCCCCAAAGAAAGAGTTTGGCATCGAACTCCCCGAAGAGATCAAATCCACCATGACCGAATTGACAGTCATCCCCGCCATGCTGGTTAATGGAGATCGGCTCATGGATATTGACCTGCCAGACAATACGCTGGCCGTGATGGTCAAACGTCGGGGACAATTTTTCATTCCGAGCGGTAAAACTCAACTGGCTTCAGGGGATATTTTGCTGTTACTTTCCGATTCGACGACCGATCTTCATGAGCTTCGCCACAAACAAATCGCAGGCTAAGAGATAGATTCCGCGGCTAAATATTGCGAATCCGGATATTTTTTTCTAAATTTGTCGCTCCTTTTGGAGTAACCACATTTAAAAACGCTTAGTCGTATGAAAGTTTGTGAAATTACGGGTAAGGTGGCGCAGGTCGGCAACAACGTCGCCCACTCGAACAAAAAGACCAAAAGGCGTTTCAATCCCAATCTGAAAACCAAACGCTTCTGGAGCGAAGAGGAAGGACGATGGATTACGCTCAAGGTTAGCGCAGCCGGCATGAAAACCATTAACAAAAAAGGTCTGTCAGTAGCCCTCCGGGAAGCTGCCGCACCCCGCAAAGTTTATTAATCAAAAAGCTGAAACATCATGGCAAAAAAAGGTAACCGGGTGCAGGTAATCCTCGAATGCATTGAGCAGAAAGAGAGCGGTCTGCCTGGCATGTCGCGGTACATCACCACGAAAAACAAAAAGAACACCCCCGACAGGATGGAACGTAAAAAATACAACCCGATCCTGAAACGAGTAACCATTCACCGCGAAATCAAATAAGGTTGAATCATGGCAAAGAAAGTAGTCGCAACACTGAAAACGGGCACTGGTAAAGCGTTTACCAAGTGTATTAAGATGGTCAAATCCGAGAAGACCGGCGCTTACGCGTTCAAGGCTGAGATCGTTCCTAACGAACAGGTTAAGGATTTCTTCGCTAAAAAATAGGCGAAACGCATCTTAATACAAAAAGCTCCTTAAAATTTTAAGGAGCTTTTTGTATTTTTGGGGCTATGAGTTTGCCCCTATTGGGAAACTTCTGCTTTTGTGAAGACATTATGACGCTGGATGACATCAAAGATGCTGCACCCAGATAATGTTCTTCAAGATATAACCAACATTTATAGGATCTCACGCCGCAGGTGGGAATTGCTGAGTCAGACACGCGGCCCCGGCCGAAAATACAAACGACCAAAACACAAATCGATATGGGACTGTTCAATCTCTTTTCGAAAAAGGAGAATAAAGAGGATCTAAACAAAGGCCTCGCTAAAACCAAAGAGGGAGTATTTTCCAAATTAGCTCGCGCTGTCGCCGGCAAATCGAAGGTGGACGACGAGGTGTTAGATAACCTCGAAGAGATTCTCATCACTTCGGATGTAGGAGTGGACACCACGGTTCGCATCATCGAACGGATCGAAAAACGGGTCGCTACAGACAAATACATGAACACCGCCGAGTTGAATGCCATTTTGCGCGATGAGATTACGGCCATGCTCGAAGAGAATCGCAACAACGAAGGGGCCCTTTCATTCGAACGTCAAAACGGCAATCCGTTTGTGGTCATGGTCGTTGGCGTAAACGGTGTGGGCAAAACCACAACCATCGGAAAATTGGCCGCAAAACTCACCAAAGCTGGCAAGAAGGTCTATATCGGAGCTGCCGACACTTTCCGTGCAGCTGCAATCGATCAACTGGCCGTATGGGCCGAACGCGCAGGAGCCACGATGATTCGCCAGGAGATGGGCTCCGATCCGGCGTCCGTCGCATTCGACACGTTACGTTCAGCCGTAGCGAATAATGCCGATGTGGTATTGATCGACACGGCAGGCCGTCTGCACAATAAAATCGGATTGATGAACGAACTGACCAAAATCCGGAATGTCATGGCCAAAGTAATTCCGGACGCACCACATGATGTCATGTTGGTTTTGGACGGATCGACAGGCCAAAATGCATTTGAACAGGCCAAACAGTTCACCCAGGCAACGAAAGTCACCTCATTGACGATTACGAAACTGGACGGCACAGCCAAAGGCGGTGTAGTCATCGGTATCAGCGATCAGTTTAAAATTCCGGTTCGTTATATCGGTGTAGGAGAAGGCATTGACCAATTGCAGGTTTTCGACCGCAAAGAGTTTGTGGACAGTCTGTTCAGTTAGGCTCAGTTAGACTCAAATAACACACACTGTTTATTTTATGCAATCTTACTAAAGCCAGTGACGCAACTTGCTGCTCTATATTGCGTCATTTGCCATTATGTAACCGCATGAAAACATTGTGTACACTTGAATTATATTACGCGCCCAGGTTTGGGCGTTATTTTTTACTGCCCAATCTACACGTAGAAAGTTTTTTTTGAGGAGGGCAAAACGATCTAATACCCCTCACCTTCAACCATCCAAAACACGCTGATTCGTAACCACTCCCAACCATAAAAGCCGTATCAGCAACAGCTCGATCAAACAATTTTCAACACCATTCTACGCTAATAATCGCCATCGACGTAGTAAATATCTTTGTTGTCCGATTCTGATTTGGTGATTGTATTTTTTTTCTTTGTCTGAATCTTTCCCAGATAGACCTCTTCATAATCTCGCACATAATCCGAGGATGGGACCACATTGACATCAAATTCCAATAACTTTACACTACTGGAATCAAAATTTCCGTATAGGCGAATCTGGTGCCGTGCGTAACCCAAATTTTTAAAACTGTCATACTTAAACAGCAGACGCTCTTTGTTCCCCGCTGGAATAATTCGTTTGGAATCATCGTACACGATACAGCCACATGAGGTTTGAATCTCACTTATAATCAATGGATTTTTTCCAGTATTGGTAACATCGTATGCGATCCACAGCTCATCTCCAAATCGAATTGGATAATAATGTCTGACCGGATCTTCAATAAACACAGATGTACGTTCGACTCTTCCCGAGCAAGCAACCGCACCTGTCACAAGCCCCATCAACAGCAGCTTATACAAATTACCTCTTTTCATATATCTCTATTTCATCGCAAGCGACGGAATATCCCGTCGTTTTGCAGGATTGTACAACTATTTTCACACGATCACCGGCCACAGCTGGCAACTCAAAACGACAGAACTGTTTTGAAAACGGAACGGGTGTCGAAACGAACGAACCTTCGCAACACCGTTTATCGTTAACCAATACATAAACCTCACCTGGCAGATCGATTTTCCATTGGGGAGCATACAAGAACCCTCCCGACACAACAATGGTACACGCTTCCCCTATTTCGCATTCTCCAACCACTACACCATTTCGGAACTGGTACCATCCGGTATGATAATCCGAAGGAAATCCATGAAAGCCGTCCGATAACTGGGGAATCGGTTGATCATTTGCCTCCTTCGAAAAGAATTTAAAATCAGTTTTCAGAGAATGATCAGTGGCAGTGTACACATCGTACCTATTCCACGAGTCAATATAGGCAGCGAGAGCGCCATTCGCCTCTTTATAATATTTCATTTCAGGAAAAGCTGTATAACCACTCAAGTTACACAAACACTCCTCAACCTTTTCAGCATTGTATGGCAATCCATTAGGAGTTCTCATCAGTTCCAACAGGGTATAATTAAACGCTGTCAGCAAACGGTTTAGCCGTACACGTTCATCCCCTGAGATCTTTTTGGAAACAGCATCTAAACGCGTATAAAAATTTTCAAATTCAGTCGGTATCAGATAGGCTTGAATAGCAGCATCGATTCCACCATAATATTCAAGAGCAACCGGATTCTGTGCAACCCGCTCCTCAAGAGTGTGACAATATTCGTAAATAGATGCCCCGGATTGTGGATAAAATTTATCGAGATACTTTTTGACAATCGAACTCCAGCTCAGGCTATCGCTTTTTAACATACTGGCGAGGGCGAATGTTTGCACATCATCCAATGAGGCATAATCATAACCACTACCATTATAAAAGACTCCCGACACCCCCAGTTGTTTAAAAAATGCCAACCGTTTTTCCAGAACACCCAACACCGGGAAAGGAGTCAAATAATCATCAAAATTTCTCATATAGTCCCACACATAAATGTTGGGAGTCACTGCACGCCATTGTTTGATTTTGGCAGCGAAGTCTGCAGCCTGCGAAGTGGACTCAAACCCATATGAGAGTGGGAAATCTATTGCACTGATGAGTACCCCTGTATTTTCAGGCATGTGCATCGACGGAGGATTCTTTGTCGTAAGGTAGGATGTGGTAAAAAAGCGATGATTGGGAAATCGTTCGGCCACTTTTTGCATCATCTTCACAACTGCCGGCGTTGCGGATTGAGCTGTATTTCCTGCTTGCCGACACTTCTCACACTGACAGACAATATTGTTATCGTCGGGCATGATACAAAAGCGGTTTCCCTGTACCTGTCCTTTATTTGGTCCATTCTTTACGGTCCCATCGCCGTAATTGTCCAAAATATAGGCGACCAAACGGGTGTACAAATCCTCCGATGAAAAGCAGAATTGACGGTGATCCCTCTTCCCCTGAGTCCAGGCAAACACCTCGTCGGAGGCCTCACCGTCCAACACCTTTCTTAAATTATGTCCCCACAAGCCCCAATCGTAGTCAATATTATGCGAGGCATTGATAGCCATAAAATCGGGATCAGAGTTGGTCGGCGAGTAGATTCCCCGATATTCAAAAGCAAATGTTCCTTCACACGTACGATTCATATCCAACAAAGCCGGTGGAAGGTCAAGAGCCTCCAAATGGTCGTCGTATTGAGAGATCCAAGCTATAAACTGGTACAACAGCCACAACATCGAATCGGGATTTTTCGCCCGCAGTGTCAAACGATCCTTCTGACGTACAACGGCATACTCTGACATCATGGCAGGATCCACATCCACGACAATCTCCAATGTTGTTCCCTCACCCGAGATGGGCTGGGGCCGAGTTTTTCCTCGACGATCCAACTGCGACTACAAATAGTCAGTCCAACGCAAATCATCGCCCTCCTCGTCCGCAGCCAACACGAGATAAGAATCGTACCTATTGTCCTGCGATTGCGGTTGGCAAAAACAGTTGGCCAAAGAGAAAATCAATACAACGACCCAACTAAACCTTTTCTTCATAAACTATATTTTTTTGCAGGACAACACATGCTCAACCGACAAACGATGTGGTTACTAAAAATAAAAACTAATATGGCTATAGATACTGAACATATTTTTGTATTTGGTCTGAATATCATTCACATAATCGTCATAAGTTCCGATCCGTTTACCACTTTGCGTATATAGAGTGCTGTACAGGAAATCGACTCCGATCAACATGTGTTTACCGATCAAATATCCGGCACCGAGCCCTGCAAACACATTAACCTTACTGAAACTGCCCGGCATCGCATAATCGATGACATCCAATTCGGGAGCTGTACCGACACCTACCGACCCTCGCACATAGGAGACACCATCATTTCCAGGAATGTTCTTCAGTTGTACTGAGCTATTGAAATAGGGCTGTTTACCCATGACAAAAAAATCACCTTTCAATGTGAGAATCAGGAATTCATAAGATTTGATTGCAGCGACACCGACATTCAACAGTGTCTCCTTTTTCCGTCCATTATTTTCTGGCACCCACATTCCTTCCGTAACACCAGATTCTGGATCCGTTGTCTCCTCCCAACGATAGTCAATTTGATCCTGATTTAAAGATCTGTACCCTGCGCTAAAATTGAGATTCCAATCTCGTTTTAAATCGTATCCGACAGACACATCCACCGAAAGTGTTGGGAAAAACTCATTGGACCATCCCACATACAGAGCAGAGGCCAATCTCGAAGAGAGTCGCCTACCCCATCCAGCGACCAACCGTACCGCTTGATCTCCCGGAACATTAACGCCAGATTCATCGACAAGATCCTCACGGGCCGTATAGGCAGGATTAAAAAAGAACTGATTTTTCTTATAGGTATAGGCATAACTCACATCCATGACAGGAGCGATCGAGCGACCATTCAAATAGCCACCGAATATAACGCCCATAGAGAGTTCATTCTTCATTTCCCGGCGTTCCAAAGCGATCAAATGACGTTTGAAATCTCTCGCCTCTGTGAGATCAGGTTTGTACTGGCTTTGATAAACATAGGCAGAATCATACAGTCCCTGTTTCTCATAAATCACCCCTTTGGCATAATAAAGACGATGATTATTCCGGTCGTAAACCAAAGCCGTATCGATCGAAGCCATTGCCTCATCGTATTGTCTCAATTTGATCAGATTATAGGCATTTGCTTCACTGCTGGCCGATAGGGAGGATACAATGTTTTGATTGCCGGGAAGAGAATCGGCCACTGGCCGCAACAAATCGATAGCCTCTTGATACTGTTTGTCTGCATATAAAAGTCCGGCCTTTTTTTCAATGAAATAGGTATGCCCCGGGAACTGTTGCAATCCATATTGCAGATAGTAATCCGACATCACTTGATCACCCAGCCGGTCATAACTGGCAATCGCATATTGCACACCTGTCTCAGACAGAGGCTGCACCTCCAACAAACGCCGACTCTCGGCACCCGCTTGTCTCAGATCCCCCGATTCCATTAATTGTTTAATATAGGGGAGTGCCGTCTCCTCATAAATCGTAGCAACATATGCTCGATCCGATTGAGGATCCGGATGCTGCCAATAATCGTACAAATAGTCTAACGCAGCCGAAACATCACCTCGCTCATTCAGGATCTCAGCCTTTCGTACCACATATTCTTCATGCCCAATATATCTGTTCAGCGATTCGAGCACATCCCCCGCCGCATCATACTGCTTCAGGAACAGATTAACCGCATACGCTTTTTTCAAAGCTGACACTTTCAACGTCGTATCACGCGTAGTTTGTGATACAAACATGAACCATTTGACCGCTTCTGTATAGGAGCCGTCTGCCCGCAAATCCTCCGCTTGTGCATATTTCAAAGCACAAAACTCTTCGACAATATCCGCATTATCGGGATAGCGGTCATACAACTCCTCAAGTAAAGACACCGCTTTCGGACTGCCCTGACGTTTATAGAAATCGTACTCTTTGTATCGCAGTTCCGGCAAATCGCCATACATACGCCGAGCCTCTGCGAGATACTTCTTCATATCTTCTTCCCGCCCGCTACGGATCGACTCATCAATCAGATAGTTCAAGGCATCCGGATCTTTTTCAAGCGCATATAATCTTCCATAAAGCTGATAGGGTTCAGCGGACTGCTGGGACCGTGCATATTCCCCCATAATCGCATTATAGAGTTTTTGCAACGAAGCGTTGTTTGGGATCACACTCATCCGGTTCTCTAAAAAGGCCAACGCTTCGGGATAACGACACAATCCGGACAGAATCTCTGCTTTTTTTTGAAATCAGAGGAATCGATGTCGGGAACGAGATCACCCCCTCCGAAGCCACTTGCAAGGCAGATTCCGGACTGCCTTGTTGTAACAGCAGATTGGTCAAGTCCAAATAATACACCTCTTGCGACTTATCATTAGCCAACAGCTCCTGCAAAGCCTCTATGGCCGCTACCTTATCTCCTGCCTTGCGCTCTCTTAAATAGTTTTCCTCGAGACGATCCAGATAGTCCTGTCGTATGGTCGTATCGTTCGGATAGATCTGAACCAACCGTTTTAACAATCTGTCAGCCTCAATATGATTACCCTGACGACGATACAACCCGATCTTTCTTTTCCATAATCCCGGCCAATATGGCGTCACCTCCAAAAGTTCGTTCACATAACAAATCGCACTGGAATAATTGCCAGTCTCCTCTTCGACATTGACCAGCAAACTCTTTGCGTTCACATTATCGGGGGTATCCTTGACTGCCCGAACAAGGAAATAACGGGCATTGTCATAGTCTTTCAATTGATAATAATAACTGCCAGCCAACCCATTCAGTTCGGACGATTCGGGATAAAGTCGCAAACCTTCACGTAAAATTTTCATACCCTCTTCCCATCGATCATCGACAAAAAGATCTTTAACTGACTTTTCATATTGTTCCACCTTTTTGTCTTTGCCGATACCATAGCTATTTCCGGCACAAAACAGCCCAAGCATCAGTACCAATGAGAGGATACGCATACGGTAACTCCATCTATTATGAAGGGGGAAGAGTGTTTTTGAATTCATGATCAACTGTTTTTTACCTCTGCGGAAAAACCCTTGCGAGTCATTTCTCCCCATACGGCTTTCTTTTTAATAAAATAATTCCAATAGCCTTTTAACGAAAAGAATACAACCATCGGATGATAGATAAATGGCTCCAACATGGCTGCCAACAAAATCCAGAGATAGGCTTTTAATTTTTTGTAGGAGCCACCGAGGGTATAATCATAGAAGATGACCACCATAGAGAGGGTCAGACAAAAGGCATAAATCGCCAAAAAGATAACAATCGCCGTATTCCAGTTAACCGCTCCGGTAAATGCAAGGAAACTCAGAGTAAGGATCCCCACAAACTCAATCATTGGGGCAAAAAACTCGAATATCAGCAAATACGGCAACGTCACCAGTCCCAGCTGCCGATATTTTTTATTGAATAAAAACCGTTTGTGCTGGGCAAAAGTCTGGATCAACCCCCTGCCCCATCTGATACGTTGACGTGAAAGCACTTTGATATTCGGAGGCCCTTCGGTCCAGCAGCAGGTTTGCGGAATTTGGATCACCTAATACGGCAACGAAAAGTCACAACAGTACCCGACCATTCGGACCAGCATATCCATGTCTTCAGCAAAAGAATCCGGGCTGTAGCCTCCGGCAGCAATAACAATCTTTCGGTCAAACATGCCATATCCACCGGAGACGTTCGGCATCGAATTGATGGCTGACCACCCCATTTTGCCGATCAGGAACGACCGCATATATTCGAGCGTCTGAAACAGCGGAATCAGAGCATGCGGAGGATAGGCCTCTTCGATTTGACCATCTTTCATTTTACAGCCGTTCGACATGGCCATGGCTCCGCTGACCGCAATGACATGCTCCTTATCCAAAACCGGCAAAATACATTGGTAGATGGCATCACGAGCTAAGATACAATCCACATCCGTATTGATGAAATAGGGATACGAAGCGACATTCAGTCCCGCATTGACTGCATCGGCTTTGGTACCGCCGTTGACTTTATCTACAACAATCAATTTGTCAAATTTCGGATCTGTCGATTTGAACAACCTCTTAAAGGGTTTGGTCTTGATCAACTCCACGTAATCAAACGGAATCTCAACCAACTTAAAATTGTCGATCAATTTTTCCAATGTCGAATCCTTGCTACCGTCATTGACAATGACCACCTCGAACTTCGGATAATCCTGTCCCAACAGTGAATTGACATTATCGACAATGGTTCGTTCCTCGTTGTATGCCGGAGCGACAATCGAAACACCTGGTGTATAAGGGCTTCGGGTGATAATCTTTTTAGCATAAGACTCCACAAAGGAGGTTCTGCTACGCATGATCGAGATTTCCGCCAACCAGATCAAAACGACATACGAAATGATCAAGGCAATGGAATAGACGAAAATGGTCAGCCCATAAAATTCTATGATATACTCTTTCATACAGGCAGATATGAGCGTGAAGGTTCTTGATCTGAAGTTCTTTCCACTTGATTAAACAACACGAGGTCATCTTCCGATGCTGTTTTTTTCATCTCCATAAACAACTCTTTCCCCGTATTGCCATAATACCACAGGCAATACAATGCGGTACGTTTGGTAAATCGGGAGGCAGAGGTATCAAACACCTCTTTAATAAACGTGGCAGATTTTCCGGAGCGAATCGACAGGATACTCTCCAAAATGACTCTTTTGATCGACTCGGATTGATTATAAAAACAGGCTTTCATCTTCTCTTCAGCGGCGACAAAACGACGCAAGCCCATACCTTCAAATGCAGCTTTTCTAAAATTTTGATCCGGAGAGTCGAAATACTCTTCCAAGTACCCGACTTCGACATCGCTACCCCAATAGGCTGTCTCCTTGATAAAAAATGCCGCTATCTCGGGGTTAGACAACTGACGGATCAACGGAATAAACGAGGGCAGCTTTTTCCCTGCCTCGTGACAGTCTGCAAACAGTTGATGAAACTCCAACTTATCCCACACCGAGAATCGGTCATTCATCTTGTCATTTTCGAAAAACAGATAGGGATCATCTTTATTGATCAACATATAATAAAATCGGGCAGCTTTATGTAAGCGTACATCACGATTATTGACAAAGCTTGCCATAACACTGTCTGGCAACTGCATATCCAACAGTCGGGCAGCCTGAATCACCCTCAATTTATCTTTATCCCTGCCATAGATTAGCCTGTTTTCCATAAATTCGCTCAAACCTAGCACCTCCATGGCATTACGCATATTGGTAATCGCAGGCTACTGCATATCGGTATCTGCCCGTAACAATATAAACAGCTCGATCCATTTGATTCTGTAGGCATAACTGGTCTCTGCCACCTGTTCAGGTCTGAGCATCGCATATATTTCAGACCGTTCCAACACCCGATCCGCTTTGGCTATATCGCTTAAAACGCCATAGTATTTCGATTTCAGCTCATTGAATCTCCTCGCATTTTTCTTTCGCATGTATATATCCCATGACATAAACACCGCCAACACTCCAACAGCCAATATACAGAGCACCACAATAATATAAGAGACCTGCACCACCCATGGATATCGGACATACGCTCCTTTCACTGCATTGAAAAAATATTGGAAATAATCCGTCCCCTCCATGGTGATTTGATGCTCCCAGGGCATAACCGTATCGTCTTGTTGTCCGTGAATAGTTCCGGAACGATACGTAACACCTAACCCCACAATTAGCAGAATCACTAACAACGGGATTGATATTCCTAAAACGACTCGATTGTTGATTTTTAATTTCATTGAATGTTATGGGATAATACTCGTTACAAACCACGTTTCAGATAAATGGAATTCTTTCAATAGTTTTCAAGAGATATGCTGACAATCCGCCTCAACAGTTATTCTATACTTTGCGAAAACTCAAGGACATACTATTACTCTATTCATTTAACGGTTCACAACCGTCGCACACACTGATAACAAAATAATTATCAATATTTTATAATCTATTCCATCAAAAATTAATCCAGTAGCGCCATTTTATCGATTCAATATACATTATGCAATTTAACCTTTATTTTTAATCAAAGCAACAGATTTCCACCATTTTAACCAAAAAATTCAAACCGATAAACCACATCTCAGTACATCCTCAAAATCCTCACATCTCAAACACTCCACACATTACGCAGAGGATCCACGACCAACCCGATACACCATGCCATATCACCTTTTATAAGGCGGCAAGGATCATGCCTCGATAGGGCACAACACAAAACTTTCACACATTTTGGAGATTTAGCCATAAAACGACTGAGCACATGCAAAACACCGGCATCCATCCATTCACGGAAGACGCCACACAGTTTGTACAGATACAACCACAAAGCCTAGTCAAAACCACACATAAAACAGAGCTAATCGGTTGATTTTCTCATATATTTTCATTAATATTGTTCATAGGTGATTGTAGGATAATTGAAAAAGAGATTCGTCAGTTTTGTAGCGAACCCAACCATGTCCCCAAAGCAACAAAACGGACATAACATACAGATTCCACTCCATTCACAGCATACCATTCAATCCACCGAAATCAATAACAACAACCAAAATCTACAAATCCAATCCGCAAAGGCCTACTCCACCGAACTCAACCGGACAACTATTTTTCACTATACATTACACACTGAAAGACACCGCAAAGGCTCTTTCATTCCTGTACACACTATCACACACTCAGTACAGTCACCCACATTACCATTACAGCATAAAAACTTAAAACAGCCACATAAACGTCACGCTCATCAAAAAGCCATTTTAACACATAGATCCACGATGTAAGATTTACACATCACACAGTTAATCAACTACTTCTAACAAAACACATCTAACCTCATTGCTTATTTCAATTACCGACAACCTCGAACACCTATACAAACCCTTTTACCCCACCACGCTATGAAATCAACACTTTTGCTCGGGACAGTATGTTTATTAGCAATTGGTTGGTTGTCGTGCATGAATCCTCCAACTACACCACAGGAACAGACTTCAACTAACGACACCATACCAACCGACACCGCAGGCTATCAACAGTGGGTAGAATACATCGCCTCACAAAAGGCGCTGCTACCCAGGACAGAGGACAACGCTATCGACATGCAGGTATGGGGCAAACACGCCTGCAACGACATACTGTTCGACTCGTTAACTAAACAATTTAACTCAGCTATCGACGGAGGAGATATTTTCTGGCAAGACGTGAACAATCTGATGATCCTGTTTTATGGCGTTAATTATCGGGATGATAACGTCCAGTATTTGAACCTCGAAAGAGAGTTCGACACCAATTTTCGCAAAGGGAATAAGGAAAAGGCATTCCAAATTGCCCAAGAAATTCTGAAATTTGCACCGGCGTCCCCTCATGTACTGGATCTGACGGGATTTTTACAATTTATGCTCGACTCCACAGCTTACGAGGCGATCCAATCCTACCATGTACGGACTACTTTATGCCTCTACGCCATGGAGATGTTGGGAGACGGGAGTCAAGAATCCCCATTGATCATTACCAACGTGTCGGACGAATACTTTTATCTTGCCCGAAGATTGAAAGTTCGTCAAATTGCGAACCAGCAGTTGGTGACCAATCCGATCACCGGTGCTCAATGCGATGTACTCACACTTACGGAGGAAGATGCCAAACGTTTAGGGAGAGATGCCGTTTGGTTTGATGTCACCTATTCGATGCGGAGAATGGAAAAGCTATTCAACCTTTCATCAGATGCCAATCAGATGAACGACCGATCGGAAGGCGCCACAAAACCATCGACAAAACGGCCCCAAAAGAGACAGGCTAAAAAGTAGGCCACAGGAAACTGAACCAATAAAAGTTTATAACACATATTGCACCAAACCGGCTGCTGTTCTGATCTGCTTTTACAACAGAGACAGCGCCATCTGAACATTTATGAAAAAGAGACTGATCAACGTAGTCACACTCGGTTGCTCGAAAAATCTTGTAGATTCAGAGCATCTGATGGCACAACTTCGCAACAACAATTTCGATATCATCTACGACTCCAACTCGACCGATGCCAAAATAGTGATCATAAACACCTGTGGTTTTATCGGTGACGCCAAAGAGGAGTCGATCAACACCATCCTCGGCTTTGTACAAGCCAAAGAGGCAGGTCAGATCGACCATCTTTTCGTGATGGGCTGTTTGGCTGAACGCTACAAAAAAGATCTCGAACAGGAGATTCCCGAAGTGGATCAATATTTTGGAGTCAACGACCTCTCGAAAATCATTGAACGGGTAGGAGGCTGCTACCGGGACGAGCTGACCGGTGAACGTATGTTGACAACTCCAAAACACTATGCATATCTGAAAATCTCGGAAGGTTGCAATTGGGGATGTGGTTATTGCGCCATTCCACTGATCCGGGGGCGCCACGTTTCAGTCCCCATGGAGCAACTGATTGCCGAAGCGGAAGGATTGGCCCGTCAGGGAGTCAAAGAGCTGATTGTCATTGCACAGGACACCACCTACTACGGCATGGATCTTTACGGCGAACGCAAATTGGGCGAGTTACTTCACAAATTGTGTCGTATTGACGGAATCGAGTGGATCCGTCTGCATTATGCCTACCCCACTCACTTCCCGGAACAGGTGATCGAAGCAATGCGCGACGAACCCAAAATTTGCAAATACCTCGACATCCCATTCCAACACATCAGTGACAGCCAACTCAAAAGCATGCGACGTGGACTTAACAAATCCGAGACGTATGCCCTGATCGAAAAATTACGTCGTGAAATTCCGGATATCGCTTTACGCACAACTTTATTGACCGGCTATCCGGGGGAGACAGAGGCAGACTTTGAAGAGTTGCTGCAATTCGTACGTGACATCCGTTTCGAACGGCTCGGTGTATTTCCCTACAGCGAGGAGGAGGGGACCTATTCAGCAACTCAGTTGCATGACGATGTTCCAGAGGAGGTGAAACAGCAGCGCGTGGAGCGGATCATGGAGCTGCAAAACGAAATTTCGCTCGAAAACAACCAAAAACGCATTGGACGTATCGAACGAGTCATTCTCGATCGTCGTGAAGGAGAATACTGGATCGGGCGATCTCAATACGATTCTCCGGAAGTGGACACCGAAATCTTTATTGATTTTGCGAACACGCTGTCGGCGTTTAATGGTTCAACGACCGGTTGCAAGACGACTGAAGAGGAGGCCATCGACACTACTGAGACTCCAACTGATATTGCCCATACAGCAAACACACAAAACTCAAACGCACAATCAAGCAAAAACGCAAAGTCTGCGCTTCATTTACAACCGGATCAATTAACCCCGGGGACCTTTCTGCATGTCCGAATCACCGAAGCAGAAGATTATGATCTGTATGCTGTGCCTGTCAGCATGGACAAATAACCGGAGAGGTTCAATTGCATGATTGCTGCAGAAAAGATGCAAGTCCAACTTGGTACACATCATTTCTGATCGTCCCCATCATGCAAACCTTTCCGACCGACAATCGGCCTTCGGAAATCCATTTTGGGGGATTTGACCTACAGGAAGATTTTTTGGACTTTTCGGGAACAAATAAGATCTTGATTGACAAATTATTCTCCTAAAGTACCTGACGAATATCTCATCAGGGATTTGAATATTCATAATAATTTGTTAATTTTGAAATGGAGAATAATATCCTTCGGAACACCAACGTGGAAAGCAAAACCATCATAGCCACGCTGAAGGGGCAGGTCGGCAAATTGCTGGACGACAACCGGATGCTACGCGCCGAGCTTAAAAAACTCGTTGCAGAACGTGAACGCATTGCCCTCCAAAAACGGGAAGCCGAGGAGAAGATACTCGCTTTGGAAAAACGGGTGCGGACGCTCGAAACAGCACGTGCCTTTGCGGGTTCCAAGGCCGACAACAAAGCGGCAAGACTACGCGTCAATCGCCTCATTAGAGAGATAGACAACTGCATTGCCCTGATGAACAGGTAAACGCATCATACGCACCATGGCCACACGGCGAATCACAGTCAAAATCGGAGGGAAAGAGTATCCGATGACCATCAAACAAAACGATGAAGAGAAATATCGCCGGGCCGCAAAGGAGATCAACAAACTGATCACCGCTTATAAAGCCAGCTATGTGGCAGAGCCTGAGGATTACCTCGCCATGGCAGCCATACAGGTGGCCGTAGGAAAAGTAACTTTGGAGATGGATCGCTCGTTGAGCAACCAGTTGGCAGAACTGGAAGCACTCAACCGGGAGATAGATAATTACCTGAACGACGTCAAACTTTGAGTCGAAACAACGTTCTTTACATAGAGCTTAGGAACAAGCCCGCACGGATTCCTTTTTAACTTTGCGAAACTCAACACTTTAAACATTGGGGTCAAGCTCAGTTTTTCAAAAACAGGCCTTACCCTCCTTCGGGAGGTTTCTCGCTTCGGCGGGGACGTTGGACGTTTGCGAGTTACGGCAGCCCCACACATGACGAGACAGGAGCTTCGTCAAACCCAAAGAAGGTTCCCCGTGCGGGCGTTTTTATTTTAAGATGATAACCCACACATATTTAACTGAATACTAACATGGATATATTAATTACTGTACTGATCGCAGTGATCGTCATTGTTGGCGTAGCGTCATACTTCATCATACAGAAGGCTTTGGCCCGTAAGAAAGCTATTCTCAAAGAGGCCGAGACCGAAGGTGAAATGATCAAAAAGGAGCGTATTCTCCAAGCCAAAGAGAAATTCATCCAGCTTAAGAGCGAACATGACCGGATGGTCAATGAACGCAACCAGCGTCTTGCACAGAGTGAACAACGTGCCAAACAGCTGGAAAACAACCTGCAACAACAACAGCAGGAGCTCAACAAGAAGATCAAGGAACAGGATAATTTGCGTTCTCAACTCGAGGCCCAGTTACAAAACATTGAACGCAAAAAAGAGGAGATCGAGCGCAAACTCAAGGAGCAAAACATGCACCTGGAGCAGATCAGCGGCATGAGCAGTGAAGAGGCTAAAAATGTGCTGATCGAAAACATGAAGGCCGAAGCCAAAACCGAAGCCCTCGCCTACATCAACGAGACGATGGAGGAGGCTAAAATGACGGCCAACAAAGAGGCCAAGAAGATTGTTGTTCAGACAATTCAACGCGTAGCGACTGAGGCTGCCATAGAGAACTCTGTAACAGCATTCAACATCGAATCTGATGAGGTCAAAGGACGTATCATTGGCCGTGAAGGACGAAACATCCGCGCTTTGGAGGCTGCGACCGGAGTTGAAATCATTGTAGATGACACTCCAGAGGCCATCATTCTATCCGGATTTGATCCTGTCCGTCGTGAGATTGCCCGTTTGGCTTTGCACCAGCTGGTAACAGACGGTCGTATCCACCCGGCACGTATCGAAGAGGTTGTGGCTAAGGTGGAAAAACAGATCGAAGAGGAGATCATCGAAGTTGGAAAACGAACCGCAATTGACCTCGGCATCCACGGGTTGCATCCCGATATGATTCGCCTGATCGGTAAAATGAAGTACCGTTCATCCTACGGACAGAATCTTCTGCAACACTCTCGTGAAACTGCCAATTTATGTGGGATCATGGCTTCGGAGCTGGGTCTTAATGCGAAGTTGGCTCGCCGAGCAGGCTTGTTGCATGATATCGGCAAGGTGCCCGACGACGAACCCGAATTGCCACACGCAATTATCGGTATGCGTTTAGCCGAGAAATACAAAGAGCGTCCTGAAGTGGTCAATGCCATTGGAGCACACCACGATGAGGTGGAGATGAACAACCTGATCGCACCGATTGTTCAGGTTTGCGATGCCATTTCTGGAGCACGTCCGGGAGCGCGCCGTGAGGTGGTTGAATCTTACATCAAACGTCTTAAAGAGATGGAAGATTTGGCCCTGAGTTATCCAGGAGTTATGAAGACTTATGCTATCCAGGCAGGTCGTGAATTACGTGTGATCGTCGGCAGCGATAAGATCTCAGATCAGGATGCTGATCTGCTCTCACATGATATCGCTAAGAAGATCCAGGACGAGATGACCTATCCGGGTCAGGTTAAGATTACGGTAATCCGCGAAACTCGTTCGATCAGCTATGCAAAATAGTTTCGATAGATGGTTGTGAGAAAGCCTTGAAATAGGACTATAACGGCAGTCAAAGAATAACCATAAAAGTTGCTTAAGTTACAAAGCTGCAAATAACAAGACCTACAGGGGATTTATAAAATATCTCATCTATCTATTTTAAGACTTATACAGAATAAAAAAGCCTTCTCTTTGATTAGAGAAGGCTTTTTTATTCGACCATATTCCTTCTGGCTTATAGGATTCATGAGTAAAAGTCCTCCAGGCATAGCATGACTTGGAGTAACATCATTTACAACACACATGAACTACATAACCAACGGAACAGTCATATAATCTTCAATCAGTCAAACCGGATCATAATATTTTCGTGATTCGGCAATTTACAACATTCAACAGCCGTTATATACAATAATTCTTGGAGGGCAGATCCAGACAACATATAACAGCAACATATAAAAGAGCAAGAGCATAAAACCATCTTTCAGTACATGAGGGGACAAAACATACATTTCAAGACAAAATATCGATTTTAGCCTCTTAAATCGAAGGGTGTTTGTAACAAAATTTGTATTTTTGTTGAGCTACGGGTTTTATTTATGTCGTTTCTAAAAGAGATCAAAGAGATGCTAGCAACATGGCAAGCCACAGCCATGCTGATCTTTCTACTCTCTTTGGCAATGGGCTCTGCCACTTTTTTAGAGACTGGGTTAGGCACCGAAGCAGCTCTGAGCGTCATCTACCATTCATGGTGGTTTACATTGCTGTTTATCTTACTGATCGCCAACTTCGTCCTTTTATCGCACAAACATCTCCTACGCAAACGTAAACAATGGGGAGTCCTACTATTGCATTACGGTTTTGCGGTCATTCTGATCGGTGCATGGGCTACACACATTTGGGGGTATGAAGGCATCATGCGGATCCGCATCGGACAGAGCTCCAATGAACTGGTACAGTCCAACGGCACACTACATAAATTACCTTTCTCTATCGCATTGCGCGATTTCCGATTGGTTCGGTATCCGGGCTCCAATACTCCCTCCTCTTACGAGAGTGACCTGACCATTATTGAGGGCGACAACACCCGGGATGTCGATATTCAAATGAACAATATTGCACGAAACGGTCAATTTCGGATTTACCAATCCTCTTATGATCCGGATGAGCAGGGAACTATACTCTCGGTCAACCACGATCCCATCGGCAATACAGTCACCTACGCTGGCTATCTGCTGCTTTGTGGAGGTTTGATTGGATCACTGGCACAACGTGGTTCTCGATTCCGCACCTTACTGTCCCGGTTGGAAAACACGCAAAAACAGACCGACCTTGCTGATCTTTCCAATAACCATCAACCCAAACACGAGGCACAAACCGTCTGTTCCTCTTCGCAAAATGATTCTCAACGCTCATGACGTCAAAACAGTTCAGATATCTCTATTTGAGCATTTTGCTGGTGCTCAGTGTGACGACAATCAGCCGTGGCTACTACCTCAAGCACCATACGAATGACGGGAATCCTTTTGAACGGGCATTTGAGACACTGGTACCGGACGGGCTATTGGGAATAAACCATGCAATTAACGATTCACTCTCTGATCTGCAAGAGACTAAAAAGATGGAACGCACCATCGAACGTTTTATGCAACGGTGGGAGATCCAGGGTGCATCACTCGCTATTATGAAAGATGGCAAATTACTATACAGCAAAGGATTCGGAATTGCAGACAGCACATCCGGAGACTCAGTCAATGTCAGCAACATCTTTCGCATTGCATCGTTATCCAAACTGATCACCGCAACCGGTATCATGAAGCTTTGGGAAGAGAAAAAGCTCTCTCTGGACCAAAAAGTATTCGGAGAAAACGGTATTCTCAACGACTCCATGTTCCTTGACATCAAAGATGCACGCATTCGAGACATTACAGTAGAACATCTGTTACGTCACCAAGCAGGTTACTCAACCCGTGCAGGCGATCCGCTTTTCTGTATGCCATCGATTGCCCGCAGCCGAAACATCACCCACCCCATGACGGTAGATGATATGGTTCAATTTGCCGCCAGCACCCGCTTGCGGTTCCGTCCGGGGGCAGGCAATGCATACTCGAATTTAGGCTATGTCGTACTGGGCAAAATCATCGAAAAGGTCAGCGGCATGCCATACGAAACCTACATTCAAGACAGTATTTTAAAACCGATCGGATGCTATGACATGCACATCGGCTATTCGGACGTAGAGCACCGCTACCCCAACGAGGTTCACTATTATGAACCGTCCGATGCTGAACCTGTTGAATGCTATGATGGTAGTGGTCATATGGTTCCCCGCTGTTATGGCGGATCCAACCTGCAAATCCTTGGCAGTGCCGGAGGATGGGTAGCCTCCCCTACTGAATTAATGAAATTCATTACGGCGATCGATCCTGATGATTCGAAACCCGACATTTTGAAACCGACAACCATCGCCTATATGACTGAGAAAGATTCACGTAAGTTTCCGATTGGATGGATGCGTACCACTGACCATAACGTCTGGTCGCGCTCCGGTTCTTTAGCCGGATCCAGTGCTATGCTTAAACGTCAAAGCAATGGTTATACCTGGGTATTCATCACCAACACCAGTTCATGGTCCGGTTCTCGTTTCCCGAATAAAATTGATGCCATGATCCGCACAGCATTGAATAACGTGAAGGATTGGCCCGATCGGGATCTTTTCATCAATGCAGCGGCCACGTCCGAAAACCCTGCGCTACGGGCTGAGATTGAGGCAGCACAGCATAAAAAGCCAGATCTTGGCGAAGTCTCTCCCAATGCCCCAAAACTATAAGAGATTGTTGCAAGTCTGGCAGCGCAATAGTTGGACAGCAGATTATTAACAGCACAGCAAAAGAGACAAGAAAATTCCTGATGGATTTTTATTTATTGGAAATTACGATTTCACACATAACAAAAACGACGCCTTATTGGGCGTCGTTTTTTTTGTATTTAAATTGAGATGTAACAAGTATCTAATCCATCTGAGACATAGTTACATCATACAAGTATAAACTCCAATCATATGTGTCCGGTAAAAATCCGGACTAGTTATTATAAAGTATAACAATTAAAAT
>UQDC01000005.1 GCA_900539755.1 uncultured Alistipes sp. | reverse complement strand
CTCAAAATAAAAGCTCAAATCTGCTATTTTTTGCTTTTTTTACCAGTCTTTTTTGCGAAAAAACAAGTAAATTTTTGAGATTCCTATCTTTTAAGCCGTAAATTATTGATAGTCAATAGGCATTTGATAGTGCATCGGTAAGTAAAAAAATCAGGAATTGACATTGTAAAAAAGCAGGCACACCCAACTTTATTAAAGGTAGCTTTATAAACACTCATTGTGGATACAACTACCAAGTCAAGAGTCAACACAGACTCTCACTCATAACATATACACTAAAATCTCACCTACAGTCTACAAAGAAAACGCTTGGGCCAATCAAATTTGAGACCACTACTGTCTATAACTATATACCAATTTAGCTGTATCATATCCTCGCTCACGAAGTTGATCCAGAAGATCTCGGATCACATCCTCAGCCAAATCTGGGTTTCGGCTCATAATCCAAAGGTATTTATCACTACTGCTACCTATTACTACATAACGATAATTCGGATCAAGTATCAACACATAGTAGTCCGAATAGAACCAAAGAAAAAATGAGACCTTTAATTTGCCTGGATCCGCTGGATTGGGTTGTTTGGCTTTACCTTTAATCTCTTTGTACTTACCATCTTTGTATCCTGCATTTAGTACTTCAATACGTCCATCATCTAACAAGGTATAGGTAGCGCTTACACGAGTCATACCCTCTTCAAACCGATGATCATAACGTGCAATTTCATACCATTTCCCCATGAAGCGAGCCACATCAAACGTTTTTACCGTTCGATTGTCTATAACCGCTCCATCACTATTAGACTGACATCCTCCCATAACAAACAAAGTGCAAATAGCAATTAAAATATGCTTCATGACAATTCTATATTAGTTAACAAATAGTTCCCTCCACTCAATAATATACCAATAAATATACCATATCTCAAAACTTCGAATATGAAGATAAATTTATTCTTAAAAATACTCAAACAAATACCCCCTCTCCTCAGCAAGCAGTATGGAATAAAGACACCTACATTGCAATTCAACAATCATATGCTACACTATCTTTAGCCATCTAAAAACAACTGCATCCACCACAGTATAGTACAACTATTTCAACGCTAACGAATTAACAATAACCAACTTAAGATAGTGACATACTTCTTCTTAGCTATAAGACCATCTGCCTATTAGAACACTAATAGCCAATTTTGGAACAACATATCGCTTGACTAACAAACCACACCAATAAACGTCGATTAACAACAACATAGACAAATCCAGCAAGCCGACTTTATGAAACAGATTTTCCTTTGTCTATTATTGGGATGTAGCGTATACACGTCGTTATCTGCACAAGAACATATCGACACATTATTTTACACCAAATCCGGACAAAAAGCTCCCAATCAACTTTTTGCAGAATATTATCGAATCGCATTATATCCGGCAGACTCTACAAGACCCAAGATGTTCAAAGATTTTTACCGTACTGGAGAGACTCGTTGTGAAGGCTATTTTCTAAGTATTGACTCAACAGATGACATGCGTTCTGTTTTTGATGGCGACATTGTGATGTTTAATCAAAATGGCACAGTCGCCCAAAAGGCCCATTATGCTGACGGCAAACTCACTGGCGAATTTTTACAATACTCGACAGAGGGGGCTCTACAGGTACAGACATTCTACGTTGACGGTAAAAAAGACGGTATTCAAAAAACCTACCTGAATGACGGTTCTTGTCGCATTGCAGAATATGATGCCGGAAAACTCACCAACGATTACTATCTACTTGCCGACAGCGCAGGTAACACTTTGAAATATCGCATTACTGACGATTCCCCGGTATGGGAATCACCCACCCTTGCAGAACGTATAATCGAATATAAAGATGGAATACCGTACGAAATTTATTTTAAAAACGGATTGACAATTGCCCTAAAATGCGCCATCAAACGAGATTATGGAAAATGGTTTCGCGTTGACATGATTATTACCAACCATTCATTAACTCCCATTGAAGTAACCCCAGAAAATGATATTACCGCAGTCGCTTTTGACGAGCAAAATATGCCAACCGACTTACAGGTTTGGTCATACGATGAATACATGAAAAAGGTGAATCGATCTCAAACCTGGAGTGCAATTCTGATGGGTGTCAGTGAAGGATTATCCACCGCTGGTGCCGGTTACTCAACATCAACAACTACTGTTCATAGCAGCCATGGAGGATCAACATCATTTCGAACCTCGACATACAGTCCTACTGCAGCCGCCCAAGCCAATCTGGCTTCTCAACAACGAATTGCAAATTTCAGCCAAGCCCTTCAAAATGAAAGGGAGATTAAACAATTGGGATATTTGAAGAAAAACACCATCTACCCGGGTGAATCAGTATCTGGATTCGTCCACATTGACTGTGATAAAGGGCTCAGATTAGTGGTCAATGTCAACATTGAAGGAGCTGAATATCTATATGAATGGGGTACCGGGAAGAAAGACACCTTTATACTTGAAAAATAAAACATATCTTTGAGGGTCAATTAAGCCTATTTATCTTCCATCGATCAACAGACTAATGATACCGATAGAATTTTACACCCAATACTATAAACAACAAGAGACCTCTTTACGCACCTCTTCACGCATTCGGAATTGGTTGACCACAACGAAATTATTACTATTTGCAGCTATTGTCTACGGTATTATTCGACTGATCGCGACTCAAAATATAACTATATGGTTGAGTGCATGCGGTTTCCTAATTATCCTATTCATCAGTTTGACCGTATGGGATAATCGAGTCGTGAATCGCATTGCCAAGCTGAAAACATTGATTCGATGCTGCCAAACTGAAATTAAATATCTAAATGGAGACTGGTCCGCTCTAAATACTGGCAAACAGTTTACCAACCCAACTCATGCATACGCTCTTGACTTGGATCTGTTCGGAGAACAATCCTTGTTTCAATCATTAAATAGAACCGCTACACCTCACGGGTGCAAACTGTTAGCAGATTGGCTGCTGAACCCCGAATTAGACGACCAAAGAATTCTTGCACGACAACAAGCGGCTGCTGAATTATCCAACAAACCTGAATGGATGTTAATTTTTCAGGCAACTGGATTGATTCACTCGATCACCGAACAGGATAACAAAATAGCGCAAGAGTGGTTGCAAGAGCCCAGTTTTTTCCACAACTCACACGCCAAGAAAGTTCTCTATTTGAGTAACGGAATTTGTATCTTACTATGGATTTTGACCATCCTGTCCGTCATTCCATACGGATACGCTCTATGTGCGTTCTTTGTACAATTAAGTGTTTTAGCCTATTATCTCAAACGCATCAACCGTATCAGCAAAATAACCGATCGGTTCTCCAAAGTAATCGGCACACACAATCATTTGGTCAAACAGATTGTAAACACACCGTTCTCGAGCCCTGAATTACAACAGTTACAACAGACTCTCATCGGAACGATCCCTGCGGACAAAGCGCTCCGTTCGCTGAATCGAATTCTTGACAGCTTCGACCAACGGAACAACGTTTTGGTAGCCTTAGTTATGAATGGTCTCTATCTGAAAGATCTGCACCACATCATCCAATTCGATCGTTGGCGTGAGACACACCGCAAACAAGTCACCTCTTGGTTCGATACCATACATCAATTTGACGCATTAACCAGTATGGGTTTTTACCGATACAACCATCCTACCTACTGTACGCCTACAATCAGCAATCAACATATACTGCATACTGAAGAAATGGGACATCCTCTACTCCCCGCCAATGGTAAAGTGTGCAATGATTTTGAGGTTTCAGCCCTGCATGATATATATATCGTCACGGGAGCCAATATGGCTGGGAAAAGCACCTTTTTACGCACCGTGGGGGTCAACCTGGTTTTAGCTCTATCTGGTAATGTTGTATGCAGTCGCACGTTTGCATTTCAACCTATGAAGCTATTTACCAGTATGCGTACTACCGATAACTTAGCTAAAGGCACCTCCTATTTTCATGCTGAACTACTCAGACTTCAGCAGTTGGTGCAAACAGCCGAGCAGTCGCAAAAGACATTTTGCATTCTTGATGAGATGCTCAAAGGAACCAATTCACAAGATAAATTGAACGGCTCGCGAAAATTCCTGCACAAGCTACAAACTTTGCCTGTTGCCGGGTTAGTTGCCACACATGATCTTGCTCTCGGAGAGCTGGCACAGCAGGATCCTAAACATTTTCACAATATCTGTTTCGAAATCGACCATTCCGGGAAACAAATTGTATATGATTACAAATTACGCCCAGGTGTCAGCCGTAACATGAATGCCTCAATTCTCCTGGAGCAAATGGGTTTAATCTAACTTTTTTTGCGTACGCCATTTTTGTTGATTTCTCTCATTCAAACTATTTCTCCAAGCACTCCCCTACTATGATGCTCTTAGGCATAAGAGAACTCGCTACACAATCTCATCAAGAGACTTCATAGTATCTAACCTTTTGTCTCCGCTTTAACTCCATTCTAATATAGAAATGAAAATGGGGTAGAAATTTTCATTTCTACCCCATCGCTCACATTAACCTAAATTAAAACATCTCTACTGTAAGGACATTTCTTATTTGAAGTAACGATTGTAAAGACCCTCGAATCCTTTACCGTGACGAGCCTCGTCTTTACACATTTCGTGTACGGTATCGTGAATGGCATCCAGATTGAGTTTCTTAGCCAGTGTTGCAATACGTTTTTTATCCTCGCATGCTCCACACTCAGCTTCCATACGTGCCTTCACGTTGGTCTTGGTATCCCAAACAACCTCACCCAACAGCTCAGCAAATTTGGCAGCGTGCTCAGCCTCTTCCCATGCATAACGTTTGAAAGCCTCTGCAATTTCTGGATAGCCCTCACGGTCAGCCTGACGGCTCATTGCCAAATACATACCAACCTCTGTACACTCACCTATGAAGTGATCTTTCAGACCCTGGAGCACCTCTGCATCAACACCTTTAGCGACACCAATAACGTGCTCGTCAGCCCAAGTCATGCCTTCGCCTTCAACAACCTCTTTGAATTTAGAACCAGGCACTTTGCACTGAGGGCAGAATTCAGGAGCATGCTCACCTTCGTATACAAAACCACAAACCGTGCAAATAAATTTCTTTTTCATAATCTTCTTCTTTTAAAAGTTCAACTCTATCGTATTATCAGTTTCAATTCGTTCCGTGTTTACAATCGCGACAAATCCCCTTGTAATAAACCTGTACGTCTGACACATCAAAAGACTCCGGAACTGCCTGTAGTAAACGCTCTCCACCAATTAACGGCAAATCTTCAATTCGACCACATGACTTGCAGTAGAAGTGAGCGTGAGGCGTAACATCACCATCGAATCGAGTATTTCTCGAATCCATGTCAAGCTCCAACACTGCGCCGTGTTCCGCCAATAAACGCAACGTATTATATACCGTCGTTTTAGACAGGGTCGGCATGGATGGTGAGAGCGCTGTATAGATCTCATCCACCGTCGGATGTGTCCGATGCGTCATCAAATACTCCATGATCGCAATACGTTGCATCGAGGGTTTCACCCCGAAACTAGACAAATATTGATGCAACTTTGCGTTCATTTCTATTTTGTAATTATTACAAATTTGAATTCATTGCAAAAGTAGGTCATTTTTTTGAATATGCAAATAATCGGAACTATTTTTTGAAAATAAAATAGACGGCCAACACCAAAAACATAAAGGCAACCGCATGATTCCAGCGAAACGCCTCATTCTTAAAGAAGATCAGTGTAAAGAGCGTAAAGACCAAAAGGGATATAACCTCTTGTATTACTTTCAATTGAACCAACGAGAAGGGGCCTCCATTCTCATGAAACCCTATACGATTGGCAGGTACCTGAAACGAATACTCCACTAATGCAACACCCCAACACAACAGAATGATTCCAGCCAACGGCAAGCTATCGAACCATTTTTGGCCTTTGAGACGTAGCTGACCATACCAAGCAAAGGTCATAAAGATATTCGAAACGACTAACATGCCAATTGTCAACAATCCTTTCATAGCAAAATTGAATTTTAAAACACACAAACAGCTCTCATCCTCATGAAAACTGACGGGCAAAATTACAGGAAATGCTTTAAATTGTGAATGTTCAAATAATTTTACTAATAAAAAAACGTTCTCCCAAATCGATAAACACACCAATAAAAAAGTCTGCGCGACATCACATCACGCAGACTTTTATTGACATGTAGGATAATAAATAACTAACCTAACAAACTACCTCTTAATAAAAGAACAATCAAGAGCGCACTTGACCATCTCCATTGATCAAGTATTTATAGCTGGTCAACTCACGCAAAGCCATCGGGCCACGCGCGTGCAACTTTTGAGTACTGATACCGATTTCAGCACCAAAGCCAAATTGGGCTCCATCAGTAAATGCAGTCGAAACATTAGCATAAACACATGCAGCATCCACTCTGTGCTGAAAAATCTGAATTGCTTCCGGATCTTCACTCACAATTGCCTCACTATGCTTGGAAGAGTAACGAACAATATGCTCCAAAGCCTCCTCTAACGATCCGACAGTGCGAATCGCCATACGATACGAGAGGAACTCCGTTCCAAAACTTTCAGCCGTAGCATGAACTAACAAATCTGCTGGATAACGACCTTCGAGGGCAGCATAGGCATCTGAATCAGCATAAATCAGCACATTTTTTGAGGCGAGTTTCTCACACACAGCCGGGAGATCAGCCAAACGCTCACGATGAACAATCAAGCAATCCAACGCATTACATACACTTACACGACGTGTTTTGGCATTAAAGACAATATTAGCGCATTGGGCAACATCACCTTTAACATCAAAGTAAGTATGACAAATACCTGCACCTGTTTCAATAACCGGAATATGTGCATTCTTGCGCACATAGTCGATCAAACCTTTACTTCCCCGAGGAATCAACAAATCCACATACCCGACTGCATCCAACAGAGCTGCGGTCGCTTCACGATCTGCAGGCAAAAGCGTCACGGTATGTTCGTCCACACCATTCGCACACAACACATCACGGATCACATCGACAATCGCCTCGTTTGAATAACGGGCATCATGCCCTCCCTTCAATACAGAAACATTACCCGATTTCAAACAGAGAGAGAAGACATCAAAACTGACATTAGGTCTGGCCTCGTAAATCACCCCAATCACGCCAAACGGAACCGATACTTTAGTAATTTTCATTCCATTAGGACGGACAAACTCATCCAACACATGATTTAATGGTGAAGGCAATGACGCCACATTTCGCATATCGTCTGCAATACCCTTAATTCGTTCGGCAGTCAACATCAACCGATCATACATCGGATTAGATTCGTCCATTAATGCCAAATCACGACGGTTAGCCTCAAGAATATAATCAGTCCTCGCCTCTGCTGCATCAGCAACCGCTAAAAGAATAGAATCAATCTTGGACGCAGGTATCAGATTTAAACTACGGGAAGCTACAACAGCTTTCTCAAAAAGTTCGTTTAGTTCCATATCGAGTAACACTTAATATAAAAAGATCAACCTTATTCAAGATCAAGCTGATCTAAATACATATAATCATAATGAATCAGAGGACGTTCTCCTTTAGTTCCCGCCAGTTGAGCCGCTTTAGCGCTATCGCAAGAGATACGACCGACACCAATTTGCCGACCATCAGGAGCCAAAATCCGTACAATATCACCCTTCTCAAAGTCTCCCTGTACATCCGTCACACCAATCGGCAACAGACTGACTGCCTCTGGTTTTGTCAACGCCTCATAAGCACACTCACTTACTCGCAAATCACCTTTAGCAAAACCCTCGGAATGCGCAATCCATTTTTTAACGGGTGAAACAACACGTTCAGAAGGAATAAAACGAGTACAGATCGTTTCAATTTTATCAGAAAGAATTTCAGGTAAAATATTCTCTCGCTTTCCGTTAGCAACAATCACCTCAATTCCCTCTTCAGCCACTTTGCGAGCGATACGGCATTTTGTCAACATACCGCCACGTCCAAATTGGGATTTGCCAGATTGGATATATTGGGATAGATCTTGTTGAGGAGCGATTTCACGAATCACATATGAGTCAGGATCTGCCGGATTACCATTATACACGCCGTCAATATTACTCAGGATAACCAAAGCCTCCGCATCCATCATTGCAGCAACCAAACCCGACAACTCATCATTATCGGTAAACATCAATTCGGTCACCGAAATGGTATCATTTTCATTCAAAATCGGGATCACGCCATTGGCCAACATCACCGACATACAATGCTGCTGGTTCAAATAGTGTCGTCGTGTCGAAAGACTCTCTTTAGTCGTTAACACCTGTCCACACACCAATCCATGATCACGGAACAGCTCATAATAGTGATTGATCAGCTTTGCCTGTCCAACTGCTGAGAACAGCTGTCGGGCCGACACTTGTGCCAATTTACGCTTAAAGGTATGTGCATGCATTTCGCTCCGTCCCGAAGCAACAGCTCCAGATGACACCAAAATAACTTCCACCCCACTATGGTGCAGATCTGCAACCTGATCAGAGAGGGCTGACATACGCGTCACATCGAGCGAACCATCCGGACGGGCCAGTACGTTGCTACCCACTTTGACCACAACTCGTTTGAATCTGAATCCCATAATTATCGGCTTTTAAATAATCCCTCTTTAACAGCAGGCACAAAACCGGCCTCCTCCAAGGCTGCCAGGCCTTTCAATGTAATACCACCAGGCGTCGTTACCTTATCAATTTCCGTCTGAGGCATGGTTTGATTATGTTGCATCATTTCCAATGCTCCACGCATGGTCTGCATCACAATTGCACGGGACTCTTTAGGGGTAAAACCAAGCTCTACCCCACCTTGAATGGATGCATCGAGATATTTTAGAGCAAAAGCAATTCCACATGAAGCCAATGAAGTTCCGGCCACCATCATCGACTCTTCGACTACAATGGTCTGACCGAGTTCATCAAACAGTGAAACCACAAATTTCAATTGTTCATCTGAAGCCCCACATGCTGCAATGAAGGTAACACTTTCACCCAAAGAGATGGCCGTATTCGGAATAATACGATACATAACCGGAGATATTCCTGAACCATTGTCGAGCATTGTCTGCAAACGATCAAACGAAACACCGGCCACAACCGAAGCTACTGACTGGCAAGAATAGTCCAGCAAATCGCGAAACCCAGCCACAACATCTTCAAGCAGCCACGGTTTAACAGCAATGATAATCAAATCTGCTCCTTGAACAGCCATTCGATTATCAAGCGTTGTGTTAATCTCCGCATGAAAGCTTTTGATTTTATCCAATGTCTTTTGCGTATGAGCCGTAACGGTCAAATTGGATGCTGGGACCAGTGAGCCGGCAGCAATTCCTTTAGCAATTGCTCCGCCCATATTTCCGCCACCGATAATTGCGATTTTCATCTCTTTCTAATTTGTATCATATGATTTTTCAAAGGTAGTAAAAAATATCCTGCGAATACTATGTAGATCCCGTCCAGCTTTGAAAAACTGAAAGTCTGTCGATTCAGCACGCATAACACAAAAACAGCCACAGAGGACAGGCTACATAACCAAAACATAACCCATAGATCTTACAACCACTTTGCAGACAACACATATCAGATCTCAATGACACTTCAAAATTCACTGAGTCCACAAAAAAAGATCGAGGGATAAGGATCACTTCCTTACCCCTCGACAAACATCAATAGCAAAAAAGCTATAATATCAGATTCAGAAAATTATGCCAATTAATTCAAGGACGCAAGAATGTCGGCTACAATTTGACTATCCGTCAAACGATTGGCTTGCATCAATTCCGATGCAACATAACGATCAACGAACTCTTTACGTAAGCCAAAATTCAGTACACGCATGGAGGCATCTCCGTAATAACGAGCAATCTTCTCTCCAAATCCACCGTCCAACACGCCATCTTCCAACGTCACTACCACTTGATGTTCTTTCTTTAACGATTCAAGCATATCGACATCCAAGCCTGTAATATAACGGGGATTAATCAACGTTGCATTCACACCTGCTTCAGATTGCAGTTTGGCTACCACTGATTCACCTAATCCATAGAACGATCCCAGAGCCAAAACTGCGACACGGTTTCCCTGACGTGTAATCCGATATCGATTCAATTCACTGTAATCCGCATCAAAAGCCTCTGGACGAGACTCAACAACCACGCCCGGGACACGAATAGCCACAGGATGCTCACGCTGCTGGATTGCCCAGCGCATCATAGCAAAGTACTCCTCTTTGCACGTAGGTGCCAAATAAACCATATTCGGAATATTTGCCATCAACGGAATATCAAAGAACCCGAGGTGGGTAACATCATTCATACCATTAACAGTACCCGCGAAGACTGCAATGACAGCCGGATTATTATTGATGCACAAATCTTGTGAAAGCTGATCGTAACAACGCTGAATGAAGGTACTGTACACCCCATAAACAGGTTTTCCTCCATTGGCAGCAATTCCGGAAGCCAACGCTACAGCATGCTCCTCAGCAATACCCACATCCACAAATTGGCGGCCTGCTTGCCGACGTCGCTCTTCGGTGAATCCAATTACAGTAGGTGTACCTGATGAGATCGCAACCAGCGTCGGATCACTTGCCATCTCTTTCAACAAAAATTGTCCGGTTAAATCGCAATAATCTTCACCTGCACCACTGTTTTTCGAGGCACCTGTCTGCAAATTGAACGGCCCTCCCCAGTGATATTTCTCACGGTTCTGCTCTGCGAAAGCATAACCTTTCCCTTTCTGGGTATGAATATGTACTACAACAGGACGAGTTGCATCTTTCACCTGTTGGAAAGCTGCAATCAACGCAGCGACATCATTCCCATTATCAACATACAGATAATCCAACCCCAATGACTTAAAAAAGTTACAGGGAGAGTTTCCTTGACTCTCACGAAGTTCCTTCAGATTTCCATACAAACCTCCATGATTTTCGGCAATGGACATTTCGTTATCGTTTACGACAATAATCATATTGGTGCCCATTTCACCGACATTGCTTAATCCTTCATAGGCTTCTCCACCACTGAGTGAACCATCTCCGATCACTGCAATTATATTCTCTTTGTCCTGCTTCAGATCACGCGCTTTAGCCAACCCGCATGCCAAGCTAACTGATGTAGAGGTATGCCCCACTGTAAAGAAATCGTGTTCGCTTTCGTGTGGATTAGTATAACCCGACACGGTGGCATATTTAGTCGGATCAAGAAACGCCTCTTTACGACCGGTCAACATTTTGTGAGTATAGCATTGATGCGACACATCAAACACCAACTTATCTTTAGGAGAATCAAAAACAAAATGCAACGCTATCGTCGCTTCGACAATACCGAGATTAGGGCCAATGTGTCCTCCACATGTACTGAGCCGTTTCAACAAGGCTTCACGAATTTCACCAGCTAAAATATTTAATTGATCCACAGATAACTGCTTCAGTTCCTTGGGGGAATTGATTTGTTCAATATACATAAGGCTGCTTGAATTTAATTCTTTTTGTACGATGCAAAAGTAATATGCTATTCGAAAACTGAAAAACCTGAATTACGGGCAGAAATACCTCAATCACCGAACAACACCTTGCTCGATCAGACAACTTTTCATGAATATCAATGCTTTCACGAATCGTATCAAGTACGGGACTATCAACAAAGAGGGCAACCACTTAGGTTGCCCTCAAATTGCGTTATTAATCACATTTATGAATTCTCAAAACTTGTTACGCTTCAACGCGCATGCAGTCGAGAGCCACAAGTTTTGCGATCAAATACAGATCTCGACATCAATATCATCTATGAATGCATTAGAGTTTATATTATTCCATAGATCCAAAATCGCATCAGACTGTTGATACAAAATAAAAGATGGATGCTTATCGAATATTAGCGATGCTGATAATATCCGCGAAAACGCCTGCTGCAGTTACGCTGGCACCTGCACCGTAACCTTTGATCTGCATCGGGTACTCTTTGTAACGTTCGGTAGTCAACAAAATCACGTTATTACTACCTTCCAAATGGTAGAACGGACTGTCGGGTCCCACCTCACGCAGTGAGACTTCGGTTTTTCCGTGATCCATGCTGGCAATAAAACGCCAACGTTTACCCTCTGCGGCCAGTTTTTTACGACGCGATTCGAAATCGGCATCCAACTCTGGAATATGTTTCCAGAAATCCTCTACGCTACCTTCAAAATATTCAGCCGGAATAAACAGATGTTTTTGGACATCTTCTTGCTCAACATGATAACCGGCTTCACGAGAGAGAATCACCAATTTACGGATCACATCCATACCACTCAGATCAATACGTGGATCCGGCTCTGCATAACCTGCCTCTTTCGCCATAACAATCGCACGACTCATCGGAACCGTCTCATTCATTTCGTTGAAAATGTAGTTCAACGTTCCTGAAACCACCGCTTCGATCTTCAAAATGCGGTCACCACTATTGATCAGATCACTGATCGTATTGATAATCGGCAAACCTGCACCCACATTGGTTTCAAAGAGGAATTTTACACCTCTCGTCCGCGCAATGTTCTTCAATTTGAGATAATGATCATATTTCGAAGAGGCTGCAATCTTATTGGCAGCAACAACCGAAACATTATGAGACAACAAATCTTCATAAATGCTGGCTACCGCCGGGCTGGCCGTGCAATCAACAAATACGGAATTAAAGATATTCATCGACAATATCTCATCCCGGAACCGTTCCGGTGTCGAAACCAATGTCGATGCCGCCAACTGCTCTTTATAGGTAGTTAAATCAATACCTGAACGCGAAACAATGTAGTGGCGAGAATTGGTGATACCGACAATGCGAATCTTCAATGAATTTTCACGCATCAGCTTCTCTTGTTGCTGACGGATCTGATCCAACAGATTGCTACCGACCAAACCCACACCGGCCAAGAAAATATTCAACACCTGATATTCAGACAAGAAGAATGAATCGTGAATCACATTGAGCGATTTACGCAGGTTCTCTTTGGCTACGACAAACGAAATGTTGGTCTCCGAAGCGCCCTGTGCACATGCGATCACATTGATACCGTTCCGTCCCAACGTACCAAACAGCTTGCCGGCCACACCGGGGCGATGGCGCATATTTTCTCCGACAATGGCCACTGTTGCCAAATCATGCTGCGTTACCGGCGGATTAATCTCACCCATCGAGATCTCTTGGGCAAACTCCGTAGAAAGCACCTGCACGGCCAGTTCGGCATCTCCATTACGTACGCCGATCGAAGTGGTATTCTCCGACGCCGCCTGCGAAACGAAGAAAACACTGATTCCCGATTTCGAAAGAGCCTTGAAGATACGGTAGTTAACGCCGATCACTCCGACCATACCCAAACCGCGAATCGTAATCAGACAGGTATCGTTGATCGAGGAGATCCCCTTAATAGTACGGCTGTCCGGAGTTTTATCTTTGGTGATATAGGTTCCGGGAGCGTCCAGATTGAAGGTATTGCGAATACGAATCGGAATATTGTTATGATAAGCCGGGAAGATAGTCGGCGGATAGATCACCTTGGCTCCAAAGTTACAGAGCTCCATAGCCTCGACAAATGTCAAGTGCTCGATCACATAAGCATTGCTGATCACCTTCGGGTCAGCAGTCATAAATCCATCTACATCAGTCCAAATCTCGAGAGAATCGGCCTTCAACGTTGCAGCCAAAACCGAAGCTGTATAATCCGAACCACCTCGGCCCAAATTGGTAACGTCACCCGTCAGGTTATCCGATGCAATAAAGCCCGGAACGACGGTCACCTTGGGCATAACCGCAAAACGGGCACGAATCAACTCCTCTGTTGGAGCAAACTCTACGATATGTTTACCAAAATAGGGCTTCGTCTTAATAAAATCACGCGCATCGAACAATTCGGCCGGAGCCAGCACACCTTGAACAATCACCGACGAAAGCCGCTCACCATAGCTAACAATTGCATCTCCGGTTTTCGGAGAGAGGTCCTTGATCAAACATACCCCTTTAAAAATATTGGCCAGCTCATCAAGCAGAGCGTTCACTTTAGCAAGTACTTCAGCACGGCAAGAGCTGTCCACCGTATCCTCAATAGCCTGACGATGGCGCATGACGATCTGATCGAGTTGGTTTTTGTACTCCATATCACCGGCCGCAGCCATTCGTGAGGTCAGCAACAGTTGATCGGTGACTCCTCCCAACGCCGACACCACGACGATAACCTCCTCGTGACAAGCCTCTACAACACGTTTAACCTGTCTCAGACCCTCCGCACTTCCGACGGAAGTTCCTCCAAACTTCAGTACTTTCATAGATTTATCTTAGATATTACAAGATCGCAATTTTAGAAAAATTCCCCGACTTCTCCTAATTTTTAGGAGTCACAGATCACGAAAATCCAATGAAATGAATATATTTGCTCTCCGTTCCACAAAAACGACAATTTATCATCAAAACATAACAACAAACCATGAAACTAAAAGAAATCCTGGCCATATCGGGCCAAAGCGGGCTGTTCAAGTTCGTAGCACAGAGCCACAACGGAGTGATCGTCGAATCTCTGACCGACGGGAAACGCAGCAACGCATCCGGCTCGGCTAAAGTGAGTGCGCTGGGTGAAATTGCCATCTATACCGAAAACGACGACATTCCACTGGGCAAAGTTTTCGAAAACATCTATAAATACACGGAAGGCAAAGAGGCCATCAGCCCCAAATCAACCCCTGAGGAGTTAAAAAAATTCTTCGCCACTGTACTACCTGAATACGATCGTGACCGTGTGCATGTATCAGACATGAAAAAGGTAGTTGCTTGGTACAACATTCTGGTTGGTATCGGCATGACCGATTTTTCCATTGAAGACGAAGAAGAACCAGCTCAAGAAGCATAATCCATTAAGACGCATGAAAAAAAGCTTTATTATTCTCTCGTGCGCTCTGTTGGCCAGCGGTGCATTTGCACAAGGACAAGGGGTCAAGGATCGTCTCAAAGCACACGTTTACACGTTGGCAAGCGAAGAGTTCGCCGGACGCAAGCCCAACACACATGGAGACACCTTGGCAGTAAACTACATTCGCGAACAACTCAAAGCACTGCCCGGATTCAAATTACTGGCTAAAGATGGACTCCAGGAGTTTTCTTATTCAGCGTACCGTTACCTCACTGACGAGGGGAACACACTTAAAGCCGGTAAACGGACATTGGTTTTAGGACGTGATTTCATTCCCTCCGTCACTTCGAATACAGGCACATTCAGCGGAGAAGTAATCGATCTGGGAGAAGGCAAAGCCCGTGACTACGAAGGGAAAGATGTCAAAGGAAAATTTGTTGTGGTGCATCTCACTCCCCGCTCCTACTCGGATGGCAGCGAACAACGTTCCCGTGAGACAACCGCGTTGAAAAATGGTGCAAAAGGCATTTTAATGGTTGGACAACCGCTGAGCAATCTGCCAGCCCGTTGGCCGTCAGGACCTGACTTTATGGTAATGAAGGTCAGCGAAAAGGCAGCTAAAACGTTGTTGGCACAAAAACAGCTCGAAGCCACCGTGTCCATCGATGTCAACACCGAGCACACCTTCAATGTCGTAGCCAAAATCGAAGCTCCTGAGGAGAACAATCCGGAAGGAGATGTCCTTATTCTTGGCGCACACTATGATCACATGGGACTCGAAGAGTTCGAAGGAGAACCGGCCATTTTTGCAGGAGCAGACGACAACGCATCGGGCACTGCCGGTATTTTGGAATTGGCTCGTTACATCAGCGAACGTCGCGCATTCCTGAAAAAAGATGTCATTGTCATTCTGTTTGGTGCCGAAGAGCGTGGTTTGAAAGGTTCACGTTATTATGCTGATCATCCTGTCGAACCTCTTGACAACGTCAAAGCCATGGTCAACATTGACATGATGGGCCGTATGCCTAACGAACGCACTTTGGGTATCCGCGGTTTAGGATCAGCTTACGAAGCACCAGCTCTGTTTGCATCCCTGCCAAACAACGACAACCTCGAGCTGGTATGGGAATTCCGCGAAAAGGGCCCGACCGATTATTCGTCATTCTATGCAAAAGGCATTCCGGCATTTTCATTCGGCACTCCACACCACGTGGATTATCACAAGCCCACAGACACTCCGGATCGCATCAATTATGACGGCATGGTCATGGTGTACAACTATGCTGTCAACCTGATTAATCGTCTTGCGTTCGAACCTTTACGACTCACCTATCGCCCACAACCTCAGAAATAGGTATACATAACTACATCGATTCTCAGCACGGCCGCCATTCATGACATGGCGGCCGTATTTTTTATCCTACGTCATATTTTCCGGCCCTGCACCCGACCGTAAATATGGGGCTCCAATCAACTCCAGCGTATTCTTGGGCATCATCCCTCTCATTCCAACGCCATTACTATTCCGCTACATTTATCATCAACATGACCACACCAGTAAAACACATCATGATCTTACCATTATACCATATGGCCTTTTAATAGACTTGCGATACCATTTAAGTGACACCTGATTACCTGTCTATTAAACCACACAATCCACATATAGGACAAATTGATCAGACACATACCGTAAAATCTCGCCACATCTCATCATCACTGTTCCTACTAAGCGATCAATAACATTACAATAAAAAACCCGACGCAATCGCGCCGGGTTGTACAAACTGAGACTCAAAATCTCAACGATATTCTATCGACTATTTTGCAGGCGTTGCAATGTCTGAAGGATCACGCATCACCATGTTCTTATCAACACGAATGGCGACATTGTTGTCCACTTCGACCAGCACATAACCCTCTTTAACCTCTTTTACAGTACCGTAAATACCACCGGCAGTAACAATTTTCTGCCCTTTTTCCAGTGCATTGCGGAATTTCACCAACTCTTTCTGTTTTTTCTGCTGAGGGCGAATCATCAGGAAATACATCACCGCAAAAATCAGCACCATCATAATCAGGAACTGCATACTGCCACCAGCGGCTGAAGGCTGTGCCTGCAACATAATTGTCATCATATTCATAATAAAAGATATTTGATTATGGATACAAATATAAAACATTCCGTGATATTTTCCACACGATTACCAAAAGTGCGGAAAAATGGAAGAACTGCTGATTGAAAAATTTACGATTCAGGAATTACCTCACCGGTTACCACCAACGTATAAGGCTGCGGACCAAGCGAGGTACGAAGTGTAATATGCTTCAGTTGATATCCATTGAATCCCCGGCTATCAAATTCGAATGAAAAGGGCACCGACTCACCTGAACGAATAGGCTTTTTGTAAAAATCGACTTGCGTACACCCACAACTGGTCTTTACCTCTAAAATCAAAAAAGCAGAAGGACCGACATTGCGTATCGCCAAATCGCGTCGGATCACCTCTCCTGCATACATGCGTCCTAAATCAATCGTATCACTTGTCGGTCCGACCCGCAAGAGTGAATCGGACAATTCAATCGTCATAGAAGCTACATTCGCTGATGTTGTGTTGTTATCGTCACCTTCAGACTGTGATGAACTTGCACAAGACACCCCACCAAACACCTGAATTGCCATTGCGCCACATAGCAAAAGGGGACGAAAAACAGAATTCGAAATCATTGATTGTAACCTGATTTGATATTGTGTTGAGAGTAGATGCGAGGACAGAAAAGCTCAACATGTAATCTGCATTCTCTTAACCGACACAACCTTAATTTTAGGAATAATGTACACCAAAGAATTTTGTTGCACATAACCGATTCGGTTAAAACAAATGAATCACAAGTGCGCTATTTAATAGACTTTATAATGTATTGAAAACAACTATAAAATCGTTGGAAGACTCATCTATGCAGATCACCCTGAAACAGAGCTTTATCTTACTTTTCCAACAAGCCTCGACCACTTTTGGCGATCTTACCCTCCTCATGCAGAGCTTCGACCACCTTGTCTAACACGCCATTGATAAAAGTACTACTGCTCGGTGTACTATAATATTTGGCAATCTCGATAAACTCATCGAAAGTTACTTTGACCGGAATAGATGGGAAAGCTATTAACTCTGACATGGTAGTTACCATAATCAGATTATCCATGAAGGCGATACGATCGACATCCCAATTCTTCGTAAAACGACCGATGTATTCGTAATACTCGTTATAATGCACAACAGCATGGCGGAACAGCTCCTTCACATACTCCCGGTCATCCTCATTTTTATATTGAGGCAACAGCTCAACCTCAGTTTGAGAGGCCTTCATATTGGAGATTGTACGGATCACCATAATATTGGCGAAATCGAGATCATCCGACCAAAAGATTGATTGCTCTTCAACGACATTCTCCAACTCCACACAACTATCGGCCGTAAGCGTATAAAAATTCTCCACAAATTTGCGATCTTCTTTGAATGAACGCGTCGGAGAGGCCATATACTCTTTATAATAGTCGCTCGAAATCATCGAGTTATACAAGGTCTTGATCAATTCAGGGTATTGAATCCAGCCCAGTTTGTGCGCCGCCAAATAGTCAGTCAGATTCTCACTGCCACGCAGCAGCGCTACTACACGATTCTCAATAAATTTGGTATTGGGATTACGCTCTTCTTCAGTGGGCAGATGTTTTTTGCGCCCCAGTTCAATGCGATTTTCAGCCAATGTGGCTACATCGACGATCAACCACAACAGCTGATGGTACAGTTCGTAGGTCTTGTCGATGCTAAACATCAAATTTTTCTCGGATGAAATCAAAGAATCGGATTCCGATTTGAAATGGGCATAAAGCGCTTTGAGAACCTTAATGCGTAATAATCTTCTGCTTAACATCTGGACAGGACTTTCGTTACTTGTTCATATTGCCGAACCAGCGTTCGGACAAATGGTCTGCAAATGTACACATTTTTCGCAGAAACCTTAATGGAAACTGAACCGATTTTTTACCTTTGTCTAAAAATCGGACAATGAAACACTACTCGACCGTGGTCATAGGCGGAGGCGCCGCAGGAATCATGGCGGCTGGAGTCGCAGCTGCTACGGGTCGCAATGTGTTATTGTGCGAACGGATGGAGAAACCCCAACGTAAAGTCCGCATAACCGGGAAAGGCCGTTGTAACCTGACCAATCTTTGCAACCAAGAGGAGTTTTTAGCCAAAGTCCGCAGTGGTGCCAATTTCATCCGATATGCATGGCAACAGTTTGACTGTGAAACCACCATGCACTTTTTCGAACAAATCGGAGTTCCATTGAGTGTTGAGCGAGGTCGTCGTGTATTCCCGACAAGCGGTCGTGCGTGGGACGTCGCTGAAGCGCATATCGCATGGTGTCGGCAACAGGGCGTCGAAATAACTACACACGCCCGTGTCGAGGAAATAACAGTGCGTAATAAACAAATTACAGGCGTCTTTGTACGGTATGACGATAACTCCACAGAACAAATCACTTGTCAAACCGTTATTCTCGCCACAGGAGGAGCCTCCTATCCTGCGACTGGTTCCACCGGAGACGGATATCGATTGGCCCATCGACTCGGTCATACGATCGTTCCAATCCGCCCCTCACTGACTCCACTGATTGCCGATCGCCCCACTCCTAAGCCGTTGATTGATTTTACACTACGCAATGTATCGGCTCAACTATACATTGACAGTAAAAAAGTAGCCGAAGAGTTCGGAGAGCTTACTTTTACAACATTGGGGGTCGGTGGTGCCATTGTATTACGACTCAGTCGGCAGGCTGTCGATGCTCTGATCGATGAACATCATGTCGAGTTAAGACTTGATCTTAAACCATCTCTGTCTGTCGAGCAGCTCAATGCGCGATTCGAACGCGAGAAGGCTACATTGTCCGACAAAGCGCCAATCAGACATTTACTGGCGAAACTGGTGCCATCCTTGTTGATCGGGGAATGGGCTCGTCGCTCAAAACTCGACCCAACACGACCGATCCAAACACTCACTGCAACAACTCAGCGACTATTGATCGACACCTTGAAATCTTGGCGCATCACTATCGTAGATTACGCTTCATTTCGAGAAGCCATTGTCACTGCAGGAGGGGTTTGCACCGACGAAGTCAATCCCATGAACATGCAGTCAAAATTGATCCGTGGCCTCTATTTTGCAGGAGAGGTACTCGATATTGACGCCAACACTGGCGGATACAACCTACAAATAGCCTACTCTACCGGCCATCTTGCCGGGAAACTTAATCCATAGCTCATGGCTCTGATCGTCAGCATCAAACGGCAAATTTTCCGAAATTACTTCCGTCTCAGAGGCAAAATTCATGTGCGACACTGGCGCGGACATGGCGTACACTCCCCTTTCATGTATGGGATTGTACGCAATGTCTTTATGAAAAATCGGATCACAGGCAGCGACCGTTCCCTATATCAGGCTCTCATTAAACGTGGAGTTGGTCAAAAGACCGGCATCCTATTGCAGAACCTATATACTCATTGTCAAATGGATCAATATGTGTTGATCGGGAATTCAACCTACGAAATACCTAACGGGCGCGTTTTTTGCGTACTATTACCCCAAACGCCACTTGATATCATTGCAACAGTAGCCCCGCAAACACTCAATCGGCCTTGTTGTCTTGTAATGCTATCTCCATATCGCACAACCCAAAAATGGAAATTAGCTCGACAACTTTGCAATGAATACCCCTGTGTCAGTGTTGATCGACGCGTAATAATGCTCTATTTTGTAGACCCCAAATTACAACCGCAACACTACCGGATTTAACCAACTCAACCAACCATTTTCAACGCAATTAAACATCAAACATATGAAAATCTATACTCGAACAGGCGATAAAGGAACTACCTCTTTGGTGGGAGGCACCCGTGTAGCCAAAAATCACCCCAGATTAGAAGCCTATGGCACCGTTGACGAATTGATGGCACAAACGGCTTTTCTACGTGACAACATGGCGCAACACCCTCAACTCAAGACCTATCAAGACCAATTACTGCTGGTACTGGATCACCTTATGCGCCTCTCCTCATACCTTGCCACGGAAGAAGAGGCGACCAAATACCTCCCTGAATTTAATGCCACTCATGTAGCGATGCTGGAAAAATGGATTGACGAAATCCAAGAGACATTACCCAAAATCACCAAATTCACCTTACCGGGAGGTGATCCACTTGTATCATTATGCCATATAGCTCGTACCGTATGCCGTCGAAGCGAAAGGAGATGCATTTCACTTAGCGAACAACACCCAGTCAATCAAGATGTTATTAAGTATTTAAATCGTTTTTCTGACTATCTATATGTGCTTGCGCGAAAAATATCACAAGAATTTCATATAAAAGAGATACTTTGGGTATACGAAAAATAAAAATTTTTCTATTTTTGTCTCCCAATGAAAAGTATCTGATGGTCAATGACAATTAACAATTAAAAATAGAAACGATTATGTACTGGACATTAGAGTTGGCTTCCAAATTGGAAGATGCACCATGGCCTGCCACCAAAGAGGAGCTTATTGATTATGCGACCCGTTCAGGAGCACCCTTGGAAGTAATCGAAAACCTCGAGGAGATCGAAGACGAAGGCGACATCTACGAAAGCATCGAAGACATTTGGCCCGATTACCCAAGCAAAGATGACTTCTTCTTCAACGAAGAGGAGTATTAAATCTCGTCAAAATCTCTAAATACGGGTAATACTCACAAAAAGCGGCTTTTAAGTCGCTTTTTGTCTTTTTAATAAAATAATTTATTGCTCTTATTTTATAGAATAACTATGAGCAAAGACACAGCAAAATCTATACTTAATAGCAACGGAAGATTTCCTGGACACAAATTATCACTGAAAGAAAAAAAGCAAAAATTATATCATTACACCTCATTTGAAACATTTGTAAAAATATGGCTGACCAAACAATTGCGTTTCTCTGCACCAGAAGGGGTGAATGACATGATGGAACTCAGTGAATCCATCCATCCGTTATCCGAAAATGTTTGTATGATCTTTGCGTATAAAGACATGCGATCAAAATACAAGCAGATCAGCTTGTCAATGAATTATGATTCATATATCAAGGGATGCATGTCAGCTATGATGTGGGGACATTATGGAGACAAAAGACGAGGTGTATGCATTGAGTTTGATTATGCAAAAATGCCCTTAAACCAAAAAGATATGTTTCATGCTCCCGTCAAATACAAAAATGTACTACATAAGGACATATACTTATCAAATGGCCTAAAAACAATAACAGACATTGAGAACTATATCATTACTCATCGACAAGAGATATTCTTTACCAAACAAATCGATTGGAAAGGAGAAAATGAATATAGGATTATAAGCAACAAATTAGATTATTTAGACATATCCAATGCCATAACGGCCGTCTATCTAACCTCCTATGAAAGTACAGAATGTATCCTGGTAGAAAAACTCGTCAACAACACCATCCCTGTAAAACAAGTATTCTATACTAATCAGTCTGGTACGTGTATACCTCTGATTTCCACATTAGAAACTAAGGAAAAACGAGCTAAAATCTCCAAGAGTAAAAATGATTCCTATTACATTAGCATAATACAGCAGGCCGAGTCCCTATATCAACAAATGTTATCAGAAGCTAACGGGTCAACAAGCCAAGAAAAATAATTAAAATAAGAAGGAACGTTGTTCTTAATCATAAATCGATGACAAAAAGATTATGTAATTTTCACATACTCTTCCTGCATACTAAGGCAAGCAACTGGAAATTACACTCCGATCCGCAATCTTGCCAATCCGTTCATACGTTAAAAGCCTACAAAGCCACTCGGTAAAACGACCGTATTTGCGATAAAAAATATTAAACAGCAAGTAAGAGGGGATCTGACGACGAGACCTGGGCATCCTGCGTAAAATATTTCGCCAAGAATAAAGTTTTTTGTAAATCCACAAATAGCCGTTGTAAAGCTCCTCAGGAGTAAGATTTCGCGGAGTATAGACAACATGAGCCGTATCGTAAAGCGCCAAATCCTCACTCACAATCCGACCTGCCGCTCGCATCTGTTCATAAACTTTCGTACCTGGATAAGGTGTCAAGATATGGGAAGTCACTGTCTCGATTCTATTTTTCACCATCCAATCCAATGTTTTTGAGAAAGTTTCAGGGGTATCTTCATCAAGGCCGAAAACAAAACTTGCATTAATCATTATTCCCCTATCGTGAATCTCTTTAATTGCACGTTCATACTCATCGATATGATTCTGGACTTTATGCACACTATCGATCGAGCCCCCACTGATACTTTCAAATCCGATAAAAAGCCCCATACAGCCACAATCACGCATCAGATCAAGCAGTTCTGTATCTTTGGCTATATTGATCGAAACTGCACAATGCCAACGAATATGCAATGGTCGAATAGCGGCAAGCAATTTTCGAGTCCAACGTGGATTTCCATTGAAGTTGTCATCAATAAACATAATATGTCTCCGTCCGATTGCTTTGATTTCGGCAACCACATCTTCAACCGGACGTAACACATAGGCTCTTTCAGTAGATGAATTGTAACAAAAATCGCAACGGAATGGACATCCCCGACTCGTATGGATAATGTTGCAATACAGGTAATCTGCAGACGAGATCAAATGATATGCCGGCGAAACAATATCTTCGCCGACAAATTTTCTCTTACAGCGATATTCCCGTTTCAAACGCCCGTGTTCAAGGTCATCGATAATTTGTGGCCAGGTAAGTTCTGCAGGTCCAATACAAAGAGCATCAAAACTATTTTCAGGAACAGTCTCCGGAGCCGTAGTAATATGAATACCCCCTGCCACCACTTTTGAACCACGTTCCCGAAACCTGCGGGCAATTTCAATAGCGCGAGGCAATAAATTGACCGTTACCGTAATACCGACTACATCCGGTGCATCATCCCAAACAATTGGCGTTATATTCTCATTTTCAACCACTACTGTATGATCATCTGAAAACATTCGTGCGATCGTATACAGCCCCAACGGTGGAGACATACGTATTTTAAGCTCTGTATCCATGGGGCGTTTGGTCATTCGGGGTTGTATCAATTTGATATACATATGGCAACAACTTTTAAGAGAAAAAAATTGGGGTTGATACCTCTAACAGCACCGGTGAGAATAATATAAAGTACACTCCGCATCCGTGAATACACACCACATAGACATGTTTAACCTAAGTTAACAAATTTTCATCAGCGCGCCAACCCTTCCCTCACATTCGCATTGAATAATTGCACATTTTGCATCAAATCCAATAAATTTTATCACAACTTGAGACTCAAACTCATAATACTTTACCCAATTTTTAATTTAACGACACCAAAGACAAATAAAATATCTGAAACCTGATGGTTTGCATATGTAAATTCTCCGAACGCAACTCTTTTGTCCGAATCTATCATACAACATAACCCATCACTATTACTGATCTATCGCAACCAGTCTAAAAGAAAATTTGCCCCGCATATCAGCTTATAATTTGGTAGTTCTTGCGTTTATTTCTATCTTTAAGGGTTATTTTAACACATCTTGAAAATGGCAACCAGAAACTACAAACTGAAGAAAACGGGAGGGCTCAAACCAGGAGCTAACCCTGAAGATATTATCCGTAAATTCGAAAAAATCAATACGACCATCTTCCCTGCCGAAGAGGCCGGATCAATGTATATCGCACGCGAAATTGAAAGTTGCATCCGCGAAAAACAAAAATTCGGGGAGCTCTGCATTCTGGGTATTACCACCGGGAAATCCCCTGTCGGCACATTCCGTGCGTTGGTGGACATTCATCAAAAGGAGGGCTTAAGTTTCCGCAATGTGGTTGTATTCAGTCTTGACGAATTCTTCCCTATTTCGCCTAAAGAACAACAGAGCCGGAACTGGATAATCCACGAAAATCTGTTGAACCACATAGATATTTTACCTGAAAACATCCACATACCCGATGCTACATTACCACAAGACAAAGTAGCCGATTTCTGCCGCGATTATGAGTCGAAAATCGAAGAGTATGGCGGATTAGACCTGTTGTTCCTCGGCACCGGTGTACAAGGCCAACTCGGATTCAACGAACCGGGCACCTATTCCAACACCCGTACCCGCTTGGTTGCATTGGGTAATGAAAGTCGTCAAGCCGTTTCCTCAATTTTCTATGGCATTGACAACGTTCCACGTCGGGCTATCACCATGGGACTCGGTACAATTCTCAAAGCCAAACGAATCATTCTCATGGCTTGGGGTGAAGATAAAGCCGATGTTATCAAAGCGATTGTTGAAGGCAAAGAAGACATCACTACACCTGCAACCTGTTTACAGCAGCACACCAATATTGAAGTCGTTATCGATGAAGGTGCTTCACAAGAGTTAACCCGAGTTAAAACACCCTGGTTGGTAGGAACTTGTGAATGGCCGGAGCGTTTTATCCGTACAGCTGTTCTGTGGTTGTGCCGCAAGGTAAACAAACCTATTTTGAAACTCACCTATCAAGATTACACCGACAACCGGCTGGGACAGCTCCTCGAAGAGACCGGCATGACCTACGACACCATCAACATACAGGTGTTTAACGATTTGCAGCACACCATCTCAGGCTGGCCAGGTGGAAAACCCAATGCTGACGATTCGACCCGTCCGGAACGAGCAACCCCCTATCCTAAACGGGTATTGATTTTCAGTCCGCATCCCGATGATGATGTCATCTCAATGGGAGGAACTTTTATCCGTTTGATTGATCAAGGCCACGATGTACATGTTGCATATCAAACCTCTGGAAACATTGCCGTCTTAGATGACACGGTATTGCAAAATCTGGACACGGCACGTGAGTGTGGTCTTGGTGATCAATACAAAGCAATAGAAAAGATCATTCGCAACAAGAAAAAAGGGGAACCTGAACCTGTCGAATTGCGTCGATTGAAAGGAGCGATCCGTCGTGCTGAGGCCAAAGCAGCCTGCCGTCAAATGGGGCTGAGCGATGAATCACATATTCACTTCTTGAACTTACCTTTCTATGAAACAGGTGGTGTAAAAAAGGGCATGCTCACCGACAAGGATATCCAAATCATTGTCGATCTGTTACAACAGGTCAAACCGCATCAGATATACGCAGCCGGTGACCTTTCTGACCCCCATGGAACACACCGTGTCTGCATTGAGGCATTATTGGCAGCTATTGAAAAAGTACAAAACGAAGAGTGGCTCAAAGATTGCCGCATGTGGTTGTACCGTGGAGCATGGCAGGAGTGGAGCCTCGATATGGTCGATATGGCCGTACCATTGAGCCCCGACGAGGTAATGCAGAAACGCCACGCCGTTTACAAGCACCTGTCACAAAAGGATGTAATGCCCTTCCCCGGCGAAGATAAACGTGAATTCTGGCAACGTGCCGAAGAAAGAAACCAGAATACGGCTATTCTATACGATAAATTGGGTATGGCAGAATATCAGGCAATCGAGGTATTTGTCAGACTATTTTAATGTATCTTTTACTGTGGAGCAAATTTTCAACATACGACATAGAACATTGTGACACCTCCAGTAAACGAATAGATGTTTGCCGAGTCAAATTGTCTAACCCAATGATTTATGATTCTGATTGTGCTCCATTTTTGAGGACAATCATCGTTTGAAATACGCTTTACACACAACAACTTTGAATGCTCCATCATGGAATCAAAGTAACGAAAGCAACACCCAACAAAAATTGTCACTTTGAGATTGCAGTTTTTTGATCTTATCGTGATAATTCACAGGCAAATAAAAACAAAAATAAATAATACAAAACTATGAGACTTATTATTCAGCCAGACGGCAAAGGCGTATCAGAATGGGCAGCGGCCTACATAGTGAAACGCATCCATGAACATCAGGCCCATACCGACAAACCATTTGTATTGGGTCTTCCCACAGGTTCAACCCCACTGGGGACATACAAAGCCCTGATCCGCTATTGCGAAAAAGGGATCGTATCGTTTGCCAATGTCATTACGTTCAACATGGACGAATATGTAGGCATTCCCAAAGAGCATCCCGAAAGCTATCACTCATTCATGTGGAATAACTTTTTCAGCCACATCAACATCAAACCTGAAAATGTCAATATTCTCAATGGAAACGCACCGGATTTGGCAGCAGAATGCGCATCTTATGAGCAACGTATTGCAGAGGCAGGCGGCATCGATCTGTTTATGGGCGGCATCGGTCCTGACGGCCATTTGGCATTTAACGAACCTTTTTCTTCGCTCAACTCACGCACTCGTGTCAAGACATTGACCAAAGACACAATTATTGCCAACTCTCGTTTCTTCGGTGGTGACACAGAACTGGTCCCGAAAACAGCTCTGACTGTCGGTGTAGGAACTGTCATGGCTGCTCGTGAAGTAATGATTCTCACCATGGGACACAACAAAGCACGTGCACTGGCTGCAGGTGTTGAAGGAGCATACAACCATCAATGGACAATCAGCGCCTTGCAGCTGCATCCAGCCGGTATCATCGTCTGTGACGAAGATGCAACCGATGAACTCAAGGTGGGCACCTACAAATATTTCAAAGACATTGAAAGTGCCAATCTCGATCCTAATTCTTTGTTGAAATAGGCTCTTTAAGATAAAAAATTTGTTTTCAAATCCTTTGACAAGAAGTGGATTCAGCCCCCGCTCTTGTGGCAATTCCATAGAGACGAACAATAAAACCGCTATCAAAAACACGACTTTAGTTCGTCATGGATTTGGAAAGATGAATCGAATACAAACATGTATTATTGTGGACAGGTATAGCCTTAACAATATATAATTTCGATTCATCGTTCATGATAAAGTTTCCGATTCGTCCGCACCACTTGTGTGATGCGGACGAATCAGGATAAATAGACAAACGCATAAACGGAATTAAACCTGTGGCAGACGACAAAATTATCTTCTCGATGGTGGGTGTCAGCAAGACCTTCACCAACCAGAAAAAAGTATTGAACAACATCTACCTCTCGTTTTTTTATGGTGCCAAAATCGGCATTATCGGTCTGAACGGATCCGGAAAATCGACACTGATGAAGATTATCGCCGGACTGGATCAGAACTTCCAGGGTGAAGTGGTCTTCTCCCCCGGCTATACGGTCGGTTATCTGGAACAAGAGCCGAAATTGGACGACAACAAGACGGTCCGTGAAGTGGTTGAAGAGGGTTGTGCCGAGGTGGTCGCCCTGCTCAAGGAGTATGAAGAGGTTAACACCAAATTCATGGAGCCTATGGACGATGACCAGATGGCCAAACTGATCGAACGTCAAGGAGAGTTGACCGAAGCCATCGACCACAAAAACGGTTGGGAACTCGATGCAACCCTGGAACGAGCGATGGATGCACTGCGTTGTCCCGATGGAGATCAACTGGTTAAACACCTTTCGGGTGGTGAACGGAGACGTGTCGCACTTTGTCGTCTGCTGTTGCAGGAGCCGGATGTATTGCTGCTAGATGAGCCGACTAACCACCTCGATGCTGAGAGTATTGATTGGCTCGAACAACACTTGCAACAGTATAAAGGCACCGTTATTGCCGTTACACACGACCGCTACTTCCTCGACAAGGTTGCTGGTTGGATTCTCGAATTGGATCGAGGCGAAGGTATTCCTTGGAAGGGCAATTACAGCAGCTGGCTGGAACAGAAATCCAACCGCTTGGCTCTCGAGGAGAAACAGGAGAGCAAACGTCGCAAGACACTCGAACGGGAGTTGGAGTGGGTACGTATGGCTCCCTCTGCCCGTCATGCCAAGAGCAAGGCTCGTCTAGCCGCATACGACAAGATGCTGAACGAAGATACCAAACAGAAAGAGGAGAAACTCGAAATCTTCATACCGAATGGACCTCGGTTGGGTGATGTGGTTATCGAGGCTCAGGATGTATCGATGGGCTATGGGGATCGTCTGCTGTACGAACATCTCAACTTCTCGCTTCCCCCAGCCGGCATTGTCGGTGTCATTGGTCCTAACGGCGTAGGTAAAACGACACTTTTCCGGCTGATTATGGGTATCGAAAAGCCCCTCAGCGGTACATTTAAAATCGGCGAAACCGTCAAATTGGCTTACGTTGATCAGCAACACGCATCGATTGACCCCGAAAAGACCGTTTATCAGGTCATCTCTCAGGATAGCGAGTTGATTCAGCTCGGCGGTCGCAGCATCAATGCCCGGGCCTACGTTTCACGCTTCAACTTCAGTGGAACCGACCAGGAGAAGAAGTGCGGCATGCTGTCGGGAGGTGAGCGGAATCGTCTGCATCTGGCCCTCGCCCTCAAAGAGGAAGGGAACGTCCTGTTGCTCGATGAGCCAACCAACGACATCGATGTTAATACTCTCCGGGCGTTGGAAGAGGGTCTGAACAACTTTGCGGGTTGTGCCGTCGTGATCTCGCACGACCGTTGGTTCCTCGACCGTATCGCCACACACATCCTCGCTTTCGAAGGGGATTCACAAGTGGTCTTCTTCGAGGGCAGCTACAGCGAATACGAAGAGAATAAACGCAAACGCCTCGGGGACACCGTACCTCATCGCGTGAAATATCGTAAACTTTTAGCCTAATCATACATTCACTATCATGGCACAAAAACCATCCATACCCAAAGGGACCCGTGATTTCGGCCCCGAGGAGATGATCAAACGCACCTACATTTTCGACACAATAAAGAGCGTCTTCCGCACTTGCGGCTTTATACCTCTGGAGACGCCCGCCATGGAAAATCTCTCGACCCTGTTAGGAAAATATGGCGATGAGGGAGACAAACTGCTGTTCAAAATTCTTAATTCAGGTGATTATCTGAATGGTATCACCTCTGAACAGCTCGAAGCTGGCAGTAACGCCCTTTCAACCAAAATTTGCGAAAAGGGGCTGCGATATGACTTGACCGTTCCCTTTGCCCGATATGTGGTTCAGCACCAAAGTGAAATCTCGTTCCCGTTCAAACGCTATCAGATTCAACCCGTATGGCGTGCAGACCGTCCTCAAAAAGGACGCTACCGCGAATTTTATCAGTGTGACGTGGATGTGATCGGAAGCCGCAGTCTGATCAACGAGGTAGAGTTAATCGACATTGTACAGAAGGTGTTTGCGAAATTGGGTATCGCTGTGGTGCTCAAAATGAACAACCGAAAGATCCTTTACGGCATTGCCGAAACGATCGGTCACGCCGATAAGATGATGGATATCACCATTGCCATCGACAAATTGGAGAAAATCGGTCTCGAGGCGGTCAATGAGGAGTTGCGCGACAAAGGAATCTCCGAAGAGGCAGTCCAAGCACTGCAACCGATTCTCTCGTTGAGCGGCAGCAACAGCGAAAAACTTAGCAAATTGCGCGAAGCCATCGGTGCAAGCGAAACTGGTCTCAAAGGCATCGAAGAGATGGAGACCATCTTCGGATATACGAATGCTCTCAATATTCCGCTCGAAATTGAGCTCGATCTTTCGTTGGCACGTGGATTGAACTACTATACCGGAGCAATCTTCGAAGTGAAGGCTAAAGATTTTGCCATCGGCAGTATCTGCGGCGGTGGACGATACGACGACCTGACCGGCATATTCGGAATGCCGAACATGTCCGGTGTAGGTATCTCATTCGGAGCTGATCGTATCTATGACGTGATGACCGGTCTGAACCTCTTCCCCGCCGAAACCAAAGGGACCACCCGAGTATTACTGCTCAATTTCGGCAAAGAGGAGGAGCTGGCCGCTCTGAAGGTGATGCAGCAATTGCGGCAGGCAGATATTGCATGCGAGATCTACCCGGAAAGCGCCAAAATGAAAAAACAGATGGAATATGCCAATCGTCGTGGCGTTCCTTATGTGGTAATCATTGGTAGCGATGAATTGGCAGAAGGTGCGGCAACCCTCAAAAATATGACAACGGGCGAGCAAACCAAAGTCGCTCAAACTGAACTGTTAAATTTGATCGAATAAGATGACCCGTAAACTGAAATATGGCATCTTCGCTCTGCTCTTGGGATGGAGTTGTACCGAAATAGCGGCACAACCCCGTCTGCCGGAAGTGGATCCGAAGGTCAAAGAGGACCCCATGTTTCAACTGCAGAAGTTGAATCAATTTTACCGTTATCTGAACGGGACTTATGTGGACACCCTGCACAACGATCAATTGGTCGAAAAGGCCATACAAGCCATGTTGTTGCAACTCGACCCCCACTCTACATACCTCACGCAAGAGGAGATGAAGGAGTCCGAAGAGATGTTCACAGAAGGCTCTTTCAGTGGAATCGGAATTGAATTCAACATCCTGAACGATACGGTTATCGTAGTCAATGTGATCGCCGGAGGTCCTTCGGAACAGGTCGGGCTACTGCCCAACGACCGCATTGTATCGGCAGACGGGAAAAGTATCGTAGGCACCAAACTGCTGGATGTGCCCAAAATTTTACGTGGTCCCAAAGGAACTCGCATCGACATCGGGGTGGTTCGACATGGGGAACCCGACACATTGGATTTCTCCATCGTTCGTGACGATATTCCGATCTACACAGTCGATGCAGCCTACAAAGTGGATTCTACAACCGGCTATATCCGCATCAACCGATTTGCCAACAACACATTCAAGGAGTTCTTGGAAGCATACCAGAAATTGCAACCGATCGATGCGCTGATTCTCGACCTGCGCAGCAATGGTGGCGGACTGCTCGGACAGGCTATTGAATTGAGCAATTTCTTCCTGCCTAAAAGCAATCTGATTGTTTCCATGGAGGGGATGCGTATTCCGCACGATGAAGCTCGTGCTACTCACAACGGAGAGTTCTTGAAAGGCAAAGTTATCGTACTTACAAACGAGACATCGGCCTCAGCCAGCGAAATTGTATCCGGGGCACTGCAAGATTGGGACAGAGCTTTGATAATTGGACGTCGGACTTTCGGCAAAGGACTCGTACAACAACAGATTCCTCTGATGGACGGTTCGGCCGTACGCTTGACGGTCGCACGTTACCATACCCCAACTGGACGTGTCATTCAACGTCCATACCACAATGGAGATCTGAAAGGCTATGAAGAGGACTTCTTCAAACGGTTCGAAAGTCTTGAAGATTCAGTGTCGGTTGACTCAACGTTGATGTTCAAAACGCTACGGAGCGGACGGACTGTGTATGGAGGCGGTGGAATTACACCCGACATTTTGGTTCAATACGACACCACAGAGTATTCGAACTATTTGACCAGCATGGTTCGTAAAGGGCTGTTGAACGAATATGCGGTTTCTTACATGGATCGAAACCGTGACAAATTGGCCAAACAGTATCCGACATTCGAGACCTTCAATCGCGATTTTCAAGTAACGGACAAGATGTTGTCCGAGTTGACAGAATTGGCCACTCAACGCGACATAGAATTCAACCAGACTGAATTCGACCGCTCGGCACGACTGATCCGTGCACAACTCAAGGCTCTAATCGCGCAAAAATTGTGGGGAATCAACGAATACTACATCATCATGAACGCCGAATTTGACGAAACTTTCGACAAAGCATTTGACGTTCTCAAAAATTGGGATCAATATGGCGATCCGGATGGCACGATCCACCCATAAATAAAAATTGGAAGATTGGGCCGAAACCTACTGGACGTTGAAAAGGGTGGACTTGTGTTTTTCACCAAAGCCAGGTGAACTGTACGCATAATGGTCAAAGCGCTAAATGACTCCATCTAATTCGACCGTTTCCAGAACAATTTTGATCACTCTTAACCATTTTGCAGACAGGTGGCAGATTCCACACATAAAACAAAAAAACGTGTTCTATTAGGATTCAGCGGCGGTATAGACAGTACCGCCGCTGCTATAATCCTACGAGAACAAGGATATGACGTTCACCTCGTCACCCTCGACACAACGGGAAATCTCGAACTGCTTGACAAGGCACGCAAAGGAGCTACAAAGCTCAACTTACCACTGCAAATTTTGGACACAAAGGGTCGCTTTCGTCAAGAGATCATTGACTACTTTATTGACGGATATCGTCGAGGAGAGACGCCAGCGCCATGCACACGTTGCAATCCGCAAATCAAATGGGATGCACTATACAATCTGGCTCAACATCAAGGATTCGACCATATTGCCACCGGCCACTATTTCCGGATTCATCGCGAACAGAGCATCTACTATGTCCGCAAAGCGATTGACCCGATTAAAGATCAATCCTACTATTTATGGGGAGTTCCACAAAGCTGCCTATCCATGGCTCTGACTCCGATGGGAGATCAAATCAAAAGCGAAATCAAGACTCTGTACAGCACACCACAGAAAAAAAACGCCCAACGCGAAAGTATGGGAATCTGTTTCTTACACGGAGCGGATTACCGGGATTTTTTACAACGTGAATTACCCCCAATCGGTACAGGAGAGATTGTCGATCACCAGGGACAGATCGTGGGACAACACTCCGGATATACGAACTACACAATCGGGCAAAAACGAGGGTTGAACACCACACTCCAAGGGGTTGCCGTCACCGCTATCGATTCGCTTCACAATCGGATCATTGTCGGAGATCCCGCCTCTTTATTTTACCACACCTTAATTCTGCGTGAATGGCACTCACCTAACCCTCAAAAGCTATTTACATCGAATTCATTGCGTGTTATCATACGAGGCATTGGACGTAACCCCAACGGTACAGCACATATGTATCCCTACCCTGCCGTAGAAGTACCAGATGCAAAGGCCAATACAGAATGTACTAATCGTGATTCGACGACCATATTGCCTCAAATGCTGCGAATCGAACTTGACTGTCCAGCATGGGCTCCAGCAAAAGGTCAACCCGTAGTTATCTATCAAGATGACTTAGTGCTTGGTGGAGGCATCTTGGATGACTACCTTCCGTGACAACGTTCATCCTTCCACCCGGTATCTTAAAGCACACTAATACTATTCAACATGAACCATTATGCAGATTTTCAGTATAAACGGAAAATTTGCACAAGTTCTCCCATGGCACATCTATTTAGTTATGTGATTGCCAAGCCGTCAAGGCTGCAATGGTTTCCAGGAAGGGGTACAGGATTCAGATAGAAAATACGCCTACAAACTTTTCAATGTTCAATTATAGAATATGACTGCAAACGACACAACTGACACATCCTCCCGATCAGTATCACAATAACAGATTATGTTCAAAGACACACTGCACCCTATGCTGCACATTTCAGCTGTAACAGTGCCCCTTTTTCGCACAATCTTGATACGGGATTAATTAGCTTTACGGTTAGCGATCGCCGCTATTGAAAGGAAAATACCCAAAGCGACACCCAACAACGTAGCAAACAGGACCTGATATTGTGGCTTCAATAAAAAGGTGATTGTATGTGCCGGAATCCAAAAGAACGGTATCGTCTTTTTGAAAACAAAACCCCACTGTACTTTCCAATTCAGGCCTGACAAAATTTCTCCGAAAGGTATCGGCGTAACCAAAGCTCTCAACGACCCTCCGCAATTTAAGATATGTGTATCTGTCACTTTGTGAACAGTCATGAACACGGGACCAAAGGTCGTATTCATCATCACACTAATCACAAACGCACAGAGCACCTTCTCCACACTTAAAGGACCTTTCATGGCCTCTACAGCCTGATCCACACCTAAGCTCTGTAGAAAATGGGGAATTCCGGCAGCAAACGTCTTCAAAGCAACCGCAATCCACATTCCCAACAAGCCCCAAACCACTGCACGGGGTAATATTCCAAATCCAGGCTCATTATAGGACCCAGTTTTGATCCGCAGCCCAATCATCTCCCCCAATGTTGCCAAAATTGCAAATTTCAGAAACGCCATCCAATAAGGATGGGCCGCATTGGCCTGCATATATCCATCACGTAATGGAGCAATAAACCCAAACAGGCAAACAACGGCACACAATAGAAGCAACAGGAGGCAGTCGGATCGTTTCATAGCCGTAGGAATTAATCAGTACAGCGTCAACACTTCAACTATAGTTGAAGCAACTCTTGCTCGGTAATGATACTCAATCCATAGTGTTGAGCAATTTCATCTACACGAGCATTGTCACTTGTTCGCAAAATCAAAAAGGCTTTATCGCGAATCGAGAAACAATACATATATTCAATAGAGAGCCCCTCTTTTGCAAACGAGTTAATTTGAGAGGCAAAAACACCAGCTTTGGAGTTACAGGTCAACGCTACGACATCACTTTGCTGAGCACTTACCCGATGTTCCTTCAAAACTTCATAAGCACTGGCTGTATCCGAGGTAATCAATCGTAAAATTCCATACTCCGAGGTATCCGCTACAGTCGCCGCAATAATACGAATATCAGCCTGTCCCAAAATATCGAGGACTTCATTCAAACGACCTGATTTATTCTCAAGGAATACCGATAATTGTTTGATCATCATAACCGCTAATATTACTTATTTTTTCGCAAATCCTTAACACGAACCGCTTTCCCTTCCGATTGCGGAAGCGTTCCTTTGTCCACCAGTTTGATTTTTGGGGTCAGCAGAATCTCGTCTTTGAGCTGACGTGTAATCTCACGGGTTAACCCCTGAAGCTGAGAATAATCATCGGTAAACAGATCGCTCAACTCCACTTCTACCATCACCTCATCATTGTTGTTGACCGTATCAACCGTAATCAGATAGTTGGCACCCAACTCCCGGAACTGCATCAAAATCTTTTCGATCTGCATCGGGAAGATATTGACACCCTTAACGATAAACATATCATCGCTACGGCCTTTCAGGCGATCGATTCTGCGATGAGTACGTCCACAAGGACACTCTCCTGGAATAATGCGGGTTAAATCTCGCGTTCTGTAACGAATTAATGGCATCGCATCACGGTCAAGTGTCGTCAGCACAAGCTCACCAATCTCTCCATCCGGAACCGGTTCCAATGTATCGGGATTAATAATCTCCATAATATAACTATCCTCCCACAAGTGCAACCCGTTCTGTTCCGTACACTCGAATGCAACACCCGGCCCACTCATTTCAGACATACCGAAGCTATTGTAAGCTTTGACACCCAAAATTTCTTCAATTTTTCTACGTTGAGCATCCGTATGGGGTTCCGCACCAATCACCAATGTCTTTAATTTGGTATCCTTACGCGGATCAATATTCAACTCCTGCATCACCTCATACAGCCGGAAAACATAGCTCGGAATAGCATGCATGGCCGTAGTTCCGAAATCACGAATAAACTTGATCTGGCGAATGGTATTACCTGCTGCAGCTGGAACCGTCAACGCCCCCAACAGCTCAGCTCCATACTGGAAACCAAGACCTCCTGTAAACATACCATAGCCAGAAGTATTCTGAAAAACATCATCCTTTCGCACCCCAACCATATACAGACACCGAGCAACCCGATTTGCCCACTGGTTCAAATCGTGCTGAGAGTGGCATATAACAGTCGGATTACCCGTCGTACCGCTGGAAGAGTGCAACCGAACGACGTCACTCATTGGAGCGGCCACCAACCCAAATGGATAATGAGTCCGCAAATCATTTTTGGTTGTAAAAGGAAGTTTTTGGAGATCTTCCAAACTGCGGATACTATCGGGAGTAATTCCCATCTCTCCAAAACGTGTTTTATAAAATGGGCTTTGAAGAGCAATGCGAATACTCTCCTTAAGTCGTTTTATCTGAAGAGCCTCTAAATCGGCTCGTTTCATAGTTTCGATTTCGGGTTGGAAATAACGACTATCCATGATGACTGGGTTACGTTTTTGCTAAATATGTTTATAAAACTCTATATGAGCACTCACTTCATGTTAAACTAACTGAAGTTATCAAACTAAAAAACATTCTGACTACCAGCAAATGAGATACTTATAAAGCATGGCTTAACTTTCTTCTCAAAATGAAGAATCTCTGCAATCTCAAATAGCGATAAAATCGAGTCACAAGGATACTCTTTGATACAAAATCTAAGGGATGTTGTGACCGGATTCAATCAGATTACAAGATATCCGGATGTTTTTCTTGCAGCACACGAATACACTTTTCCAAATCGTTTGGATTAATGATCACATCAGCCCTCTCTGACTGTGCAAACGCATACATGTACTCGATAAAAATATGCTCTTCAGCCAAACTCTCCAAAATCTTGGATAATGATCCAGGCTGGTTGGAACAGTGAATGGCAATCACATCCGTCAATATCACAGCAAAGCCTGCATTGCGCAAAACTTCAACAGCTTTATCCACCTCTTTCACGATCAGGCGCATCAGACCGAAATCTGTTGTTTCTGCAATACAAAAAGCCAACATATTGATCTGATTGGCAGCCAACACACGCGCCACCTCATTCAGACGGCCGCTCTTATTCTCCAGGAAAACTGAAATCTGCTTAATCGTCATAATCCTGTTATTTTAAATGTCTCTTATCGATCACTCTCACGCTCTTTCCTTCTGATCTTGGAATGGAATTGGGCTCCATTAACCTGACATCAGCACTGATAGAGAGTACACTCTTCAATTTGTCGGCAAGGCGTTTACGAAGTTGCAACATGGCTCCAAGTTCATCACTGAAGTAATCTCTGCGAACCTCCACCTGAACTTGCAATGTATCAAGATTATTCACCCGATCAACAACCAGCATATAAACCGGCTCAAACTCCGGCATACCGAGAATAACACTTTCAACCTGCGACGGGAAAATATTAATACCGCGAATAATCAACATATCGTCACTGCGGCCGATAATCCGAGTCATCCTGACATTTGTCCTACCGCACTCACACTTCTCGCCAATCAGAGAGGTCAAATCTTTGGTCCGATACCGCAACAACGGCATTCCCGTTTTGGTCAGGGTGGTAAATACCAACTCTCCGGTTGTACCGTATGGCTGTGGTTCCAATGTGTCCGGATTGATAATTTCGGGATAAAAATGGTCTTCCGAAATATGAGAACCATTTTTACATTGGCACTCATAAGAGACACCCGGACCGATAATCTCACTCAAACCGTACAGATTGTAAGCCTGCAGTCCGAGTCGGGTCTCAATCTCTTTACGCATATTCTCGGTCCACGGTTCTGCTCCGAATGCGCCGATTTTGAGACAGATGTCATCTTTGGTCATTCCATGTTTATCCATGGCATCGGCTACATAAAGAGCATAAGATGGGGTACAAGCTATGCCGGTAATTTTCAAATCCCTCAACAGACGAAGCAATTTTTCAGTATTACCTGTAGAGGTAGGAATGACAGTTGCACCCACATATTCAACGCCGTAATGGGCGCCGAGACCTCCTGTAAAGAGGCCGTAACCATAACCAACCGAAAAGATATCATTACGCGTTACACCATAAGCGGTAAATGCACGGGCCGCACTCTCGCTCCATATCTCCAAATCCCGGCGTGTATAGCCGACAATGGTCGGATTACCCGTAGTTCCCGACGATGCATGAATCCGGACAATTTCAGACTGATTCGCAGCCTGAAGGCCCGTCGGATAGTTATCCCGAAGATCTTGCTTTGTGGTAAAAGGAAGCTTTGTGATATCCTCAATACTTTGAATGTCGTCCGGGCAAAGATCCCGCTCCTGCATCTTCGCTCTGTAAAACGGCACATTGTGATAGACCAGTTCCACCAGTTTGTGCAACCGTTTACCCTGCAGGGCGGACATCTCGTCCCGACTCATACACTCTTTGCTCTTATTCCAGATCATCCCCATAAGAGTTCGCTAAGTTTAAATTCATTTAAGTTGGATGTGTCGTCTTTTAGACGATCTCGCATCTGTTAATTAATCTTCAAACGGATGATCTTTTCTAAACCATTCCATTCGCTGTTGCAGTACCGGATAAAGATCCTCTCTCATTCTGGAAGTGCAAGCCCGGATACCACTTTGGTCACTACCAGTCGTTCCCAAACTGATACTGCTGACACCATAATACAGCAACTCTTTAAGCAGCTCACCGCCACTCATCTTGCCATAGCCAAGTGTAAAGAAGAATCCGTCTCCGACCTTTTGGTTGACATCATAATCGTACACGATATGAAAACCGTTATCCACAAAGATCTTCTTCATCTTTTCGGCCCGATCGGCATACACGTGCGTATCAGCCACAAAATCGATATCTCCATCGCAAGCCGCCTTCAACATCTCTGCATAAGCAAACTGGGTCGAGGTTGTGCAACCGCTCGTAATCATATACAAAATCGAGGCAATAAATGTCTGTCCGAAAATTCCGGAATCTCCGTAACGGTTTGCCAAAGCCTCATAATGTTTGTCAAACAGTTTGTCGGAGACGCAAGCCAATGCCATACGTTGACCGGCATAACTGAAAATCTTCGAAGAAGAAAGCATCAGAATATAGTTGTCCGTATATCTGGCGACCGTTGGCGGATAGGGCGGCTCGAACGGGCGGCCCAAATTCTTACGGAAATCCATGCAGAAATAGGCCATATCCTCCATCACGATAGCATCATATTTATCTGCCAGTTCGCCGATAATTTTCAGCTCTGACTCATCAAGACAGATCCAAGCCGGATTGTTCGGGTTTGAATAGACTATAGCTGCAATTTCACCCGACTGCATGATGGACTCCAATTTCTGACGCAGCTTCTCACCCCGGAAATTGTAAATATCGAACGACACCCAGTCGATCCCCAAAATCTTCAACTGCGACTTCTGGATCGGAAAACCGGGATCAATGAACAACACTTTATTCTTACCCTCGATTCGCTGCGTGCTGGCAATGAATGAGGCAAACGAAGCTGCCACACCACCTGTCGTAGGGATGCAGGCTCTGGCACTGATATCAATATCCAGAAAGGCCTTCACAAATCGCGAAGCCTGCTCTTTCAACTCCGCTACGCCGGCCGCTGCCGGATATTGCGACACTATACCGCTATCCAAAGCAGCCTTCTCGGCTTCGATACCGATTTTATTGGGAGGGAGTCCCGGAGAACCCTGATCCATCCGAATAAAGGGAATACCAGTTCTCTGCTCCAGTGCGGAGGCAACCAGCAACACCTCGCCAATGGTGGCATTCTCCAGATCGGCAATTTTCAATTGATCCACGATCTCGGCCACCAGCTCCTTTGAAAACACCTTATTATCTGCTGCCATACTCCTGCCCGATTTCAAATGCCTTCAAATTCATCTCAACGATCTTCTCCCCTTTCGATGCGAAGATATTGCGGATACTCGCCTCAATCTGTTCCGGGGTCAGAATCCCGATAAAACGAGCAGCAGCTCCCAACAGTACCACATTGGCCGATTTGGGCATCGCGTGTTCTTTGGTGATCTGGTCCAAATCGATAGTGATCACATTTTTCAGGTTGGCAAGGGCCGCCTGAACCTTCTCTTCCGGATAGTTCGAAATATTCTTGAACGGAGAAGACGAGGTGATCACATACCCATCTGGGTGCAAGAATGGCAGATAACGAAGCGCCTCCATCGGCTCCATCGACAAAATCATATCGGCCGATCCCAGGGGCACCAAATCCGAATAGATCTCCGTATCCGAAAGTCTCAGACCCGATTCAACTTCACCTCCACGTTGACTCATCCCATGAACTTCCGCCTGTTTCAGGTTCAGCCCGGCTTTGGTTGCAGCGTCTCCGATAATGGTCGCTATGGAGAGGATACCTTGCCCCCCCACTCCAGAAAGAATTATATCTTTTTTCATTTCGTTTCCTCCTCATTGCGTTTTGACAGTTCTACACGTTTTTTTCTTGCCGAAGTCTGGATGCACTCACGTCGCGGAATAATCACCGAAACGCCCTTATACTCCAATTCCTCCTTGATCGTCTTGGTGATCTCCTCCATATTCTTCGGCAGCGGTACAACCACCCGTACGTGATCCTTCTCAACGCCTAATGCAATGCAAATCGCCTCGAATTTGCTGGTTCCGGCCGAATCCTGACCGCCGGTCATTGCCGTGGTCAAATTATCTGAAATCACAACGGTAATATTAGCCTTGTCATTAACAGCATCCAGCAGACCTGTCATACCGCTATGGGTAAAAGTCGAGTCACCAATCACTGCAACGGCCGGATAGAGTCCGGTATCCGCAGCACCTTTCGCCATCGTTATCGAGGCACCCATATCCACACAGGTATCAATAGCACAGAATGGAGGCAATGCACCCAACGTATAACATCCGATATCGGCGAACACCTTAGCATTGGGATAGTCGGCAAGCACCTTATTGAGGGCAATATAGACATCCCTGTGCCCACAACCCTGACACAGTGCAGGTGGTCTCGGCACAATTCCCTCCGGAATCGAGAAAGCCGGGATGTTTTTCATCCCCAAAGCCACAGCCACATGGTCCGGATTCAACTCTCCCGTTCGGGGCAGAGCGCCGGTCAACCGACCTTTAATCGTGTAATCACCTCCGAGAATACCTCGCACCTGCTCCTCAAGGAAAGGTTGTCCATCTTCAACAATCAAGATCCCTTTGCACAATTTGGCAAACTCCCGCACCTTCTCCGCCGGAACCGGATACTGCGAAATTTTCATTATATGGAAGCCCGCTTTCAGAGCATCGTTTTCCATTACATAGTTGTATCCCGTACCGCAGGTAATGATTCCAACGCCATTACTCTGTTCGGCCAAAGTTGTCTTGAAAAATGACGTTTCGCCCGACAATTTTTCCAAATAGGATTGTTTGGCCGTCAAGGCGTTATTTTTTCGTTTAGCATTGGCCGGAAGCAAAACCCAAGAGGCAGGCTCATCGGCAACCGGTTTTCTGGCAATCTCCGGTTTTGTTGTCTTGACATTTACGGCAGCACGTGAATGGGCCAATCGAGTAGTGATTCGCATCAACACCGGTAGCTTCTCCGTCTCAGACAGTTCAAAGGCATATTGGATCATCTCGTAGGCCTCTTGTTGCGTCGAAGGCTCAAGAATCGGAATCATCGCAAATTTCCCATAAAAGCGAGAATCTTGCTCATTTTGTGAAGAGTGCATCGAAGGATCATCGGCTGCAACCACTACCAATCCGCCGTTTACACCCGTCATGGCCGCATTGACAAACGCATCGGCAGCCACATTCATGCCGACATGTTTCATACAAACCATACTTCTACATCCGGCATAAGACATACCCAAGGCCGCCTCCATAGCCGTCTTCTCATTGCAGCTCCACGTACAGTGAATACCGTTCTCTTTGGATATGGCAGCATGCTGTATATATTCTGTGATTTCCGTACTTGGTGTACCGGGATAGGCATACACGCCCTTCAGTCCCGATTGCAAGGCTCCTTCAGCTATCGCTTCATCGCCAAGTAATAATTTAATCTGTGTCATATGTGTAAATTAAAATCTCTATTGTTTCAAAACTAATCTGGCACTACAGGGATGGAGTGATCACAAAATCATCAGCATCGTCAAGCACTGGAAATTTCTTACGGAAATCATCCAGCTTCTCCAAATCAATTTCAGCACTGATTTGACTTTCGACACCGTCTGGACACTCCGCCATCACCTGGCCATACGGATCAAGGATCACTGTTCCGCCCTCGTATTCACAGTAAGGATCATGGCCGCATCTATTCACTCCGGCAACGTAACACTGATTCTCGATAGCACGTGCCCGCAACAGCTGACGCCATGCATTTGTTCTGGGTTTCGGCCAGCTTGCCACATAAATGATCATATCATAATCACCTCGGTTCCGTGTCCATACCGGGAAACGCAAGTCATAACAGATCTGTGGCAGAATTCTCACTCCTTTATACGTGATCACAACACGCTCTCTGCCCGGTGTAAACCTCAAATGTTCCCCTCCAAATGTGAAAAGATGTTTTTTATCATATTGCACCACCTCTCCATCCGGAGTCACAAAATAAAACCGGTTATAATATCGTCCCTCATCCGTTACAGCAACACTTCCAGCGAGGGCTACTCCTGATTGGGTTGCCTGCTGTTTCATCCATTCAAGTGTCTGCGAAGGTGCTGGCTCAGCAATTCCCTCCGGCTGTGTACAAAACCCTGTCGAGAACATCTCCGGGAACACATACAAATCAGCACCGGCATTATCCGAAAGTAATTGTGCATTTTTGCACATATTCGCTTCAGGATCCGCCCATACAATATCTCTTTGTAAAAGGGTTATTTTCATAATTCTACAACTATTACTAATCTCAAAACCGGATTCGCCATCACTCATTTTTCACAATGCATCCACTCAAAACAACATTGTTGATTGTACATGAGATTCAACATGAATACGATCATTTCACTTTACGTTCTTACGTTTTCTTCCGAAACATCCTGTTAAAACACAAAAATTTTACCGCTATTCATGATCCCATATAATGACCGGCACTACTTCTCTTCTTAAGAAAACCTTGGTACCTAAAAGCAACTTGTTCAAATCCCCACGCAATGATTATCACCATAACACGTCCAGAATTACAGATTATCTTTGCTTCATCCATGCATGACGATACTACATACAGAGGAAATTGCAACTATTTAGTATCAGCCAATCACTATTCAGATACCATATTTTCTAAACGAAGGTTACATTTCATTCTTTCAAAAATACGAAATTACATCCGCAATTTCAACTATATTCCCTATGGATTTGCATATAGACGCGTAATTCATTACACTCCATACGGCAACACTCCAAAGCACATCACACAAATGCAAAATGCAAACATCAAATACACTACTATTTACGGATAAGCTCTGTCCCCCTTATTGGATTACCGTTTATATAAGCATCTTCAACTTTTGCCTCTAAGCGTTATCCCATTTATTCATTCTCTACCTTCCACTTGTAAATACTCACCCTCTATTTGAATCTACCAAGAAAACAGTATCTTTGCGGATGTTTGCCATCCAGGATACTCTTTCAAGCAAATCCACAAAATCACACTACATCATGTTGAAACGTCTCTATCATTGGATCTTAAAATGGGCCGATAGCCGCTGGGGAGGCACTGCTCTATTCATTTTGGCATTCGCTGAATCCAGCTTTTTTCCCATTCCTCCCGATGTATTATTGATTGCCCTTTGCTTAGGATGTACGACCAAAGCATTCCGCTACGCATTCATCTGTACACTCGGATCCGTCTTAGGGGCGATGGCTGGCTATGCGATCGGCCACTACCTATGGCTCACCCCTGGTGGCGAATTTACAGCTGTTGCCAACTTCTTCTTCCGGATTATCCCCGGATTTACCCACGAAGAGTACGAACACATCAGCGCCATTTACAACCAATACAACTTTTGGGTCGTATTTACCGCCGGATTCACCCCAATCCCCTATAAGTTGATCACCATTACGGCCGGTGTTTTCAAACTCAATATTCCGATGTTTATCATCGCATCCATTGTCAGTCGCGGACTCCGCTTCTTCCTGTTCGGTTGGCTCATTTGGAAATACGGTGCCCCGATCAAAGTATTTATCGACAAATACTTCAATTGGTTGGCCATCGCCTTCACCGTCCTGCTCATCGGAAGTTTTGTGGCAGTTAAATACATCATCCAATGAAACGATTGTACGGTCTGATCGGTTTCCCTTTGGGGCACTCCTTTTCAGCGCGCTATTTCGCGGATAAATTCCAACAGGAACATCTGCCCGAATGCGAATACCGAAACTTTCCGCTGGAGTCTATTCTCGAATTACCAGCCATGCTGGAAAATCATCCCGAACTGTGCGGCTTCAACGTAACGATTCCCTACAAACAGGAGGTCATCCCCTATCTTACCGATCTGGGAGGTGAAGCCCGAGAAATCGGTGCAGTCAACTGCGTAAAAATCACACCCAAGGGACTGTTCGGTTACAACACAGATGCCTATGGATTCCAGAAATCGTTGTTAGATCTGATCGGAAACAAGCGCCCTAATGCATTAATCCTAGGTACAGGTGGGGCATCGAAAGCGGTAGCATACGTTTTAAAAAAACTGGGGATTCCTTTCTCGTTCGTTTCCCGTCAAAGTGGAGACAATCGTTTAACCTACTCCGAGTTGACTCCGGAAGTGATGGAGACACACAAACTGATTATCAATGCCACACCCCTGGGCACCTTTCCCAAAATAACCGGTTGCCCGGCAATCCCTTACGAAACACTCACACCTGCGCATTTTCTGTTCGATCTGGTTTACAACCCAGCTCTTACCGAATTTTTAAGGCGAGGTCAAGAACAAGGTGCGGCTATTCGTAATGGTTACGACATGCTGATCGGTCAGGCAGAAAAGGCCTGGGAAATTTGGAATACCACCTCCCATGAATAAAAACACAACACCAAAAACAACAAAGGGCGAACTCTGATTGAGTTCGCCCTTTGTTTTACATGATAGACGTTATCAATAAAATAGATCTAAAACCTGTACAATTTCAATCGTCCCATTCGACCAGCATCAATACCTTCGACCATATCAGTACAATACAACAATGCTTCATACTAAAAACTGTCGAATTCGACATTCGTCCGGTCTATGAGATAATTGAGCTTATTTATCTTTAAAATCGGCTTTCGTTTTAAATTTGGCTAATGCAGCCTCTTTTTCTTCTGGTGTCAGCGTGTCTAAATCCAATCTCAACAGCCAATGATAAACATTTGTTGACCCCATGGTAACTGCATAGGCCTGCATAAACTGCCACCCATCTGCCCCCATCCAGTTCATAGCATCAACCATTGAATTGAATACGATCGGCTTACCCTCCTCATCTCGCAACCGTTGATCAGATCCAAATTTATTGAACTGTCCAAAATCCAACGTTACGTTGACCTTATTGCTCATAAACTTTGTCATTCCGACAATCTCGCAATACATGTACGATTTTTTGTTTTCGTTTTCATTGGATTGCGGCTGCGCATAAGATGTCCAGCTAAAAGCAACAAGCATCACCAAGCACAATAAACTTTTCATAACACATGACATTAAATTAGACATTAAAAACATTTGTCTAAATATACCATTTGGGCGGCTAAAAATAAAAAAGGGACGACTGAAAATTAATTCAATCGTCCCCTTTCTATAACACAGTTTAAAATTATTCCATCTCAATCATTACAGCGTGACTGTGTACATTGTCACCCTCTTTGACATCGATTTTTTTCACTTTACCGTCCTGGGCTGCACGGATATTGCTGTTCATCTTCATTGCTTTGAAAACAAGCAGAATATCACCCGCTTTTACCTCCTGACCCTCCGTCACACATACTTTCACAATCGTTCCAGGGATATTCGATTTGATGTGCTTGGGATTTTCAGGCTGCCAAGGCTTACGTGCAAGGTGCTTCTTCGTAAAGGTCGTTTTGAAGCTACCATGCATCGTAGTCAATATATCATACTGTTTTTCTTCTGCCATAACTTAAAATATTTAAGTAATCACACGATCTGCTACAAAGGCACATTACCGTGTTTCTTGTTTGGCTGAGAACGATTCTTGTGAGCCGATACGCGCAGTGCATGCTCGATGAACTTACGAGTTTCAGCAGGTGCAATCACTGAGTCGATATAACCTTTGGCCGCAGCCACATACGGATTGGCAAACTTGTCTTTGTACTCTTTGATCTTGAGCTGACGCATCTCGGCAGGATTCTCTGCGTTCATGATCTCCTTGCGGAAGATGATATTGGCAGCTCCTTCAGGACCCATAACGGCAATCTCTGCATTCGGCCATGCGAATACGAAGTCTGCACGCAGGTGACGAGAACCCATAGCGATATAACCACCACCATAAGCCTTACGCAACACTACAGTAATTGAAGGCACAGTAGCCTCGCTGTATGCATAAAGCAGTTTTGCACCGTGACGGATCACACCAGCATGCTCCTGGTCTATACCCGGCAGGTAACCCGGCAGGTCTTCGAGGGTAACGATCGGAATATTGAAGGCATCGCAGAAACGGATGAAACGTGCGGCTTTATCTGAAGAGTCGCAGTCAAGCACACCGGCCATAACCAGCGGCTGGTTGGCAATGAAACCGACAGTCTCGCCGTTCACGCGACCGAAACCAATTACGATATTGGCTGCGAACATCTCCATCACTTCGAGGAATTCGCTCTCATCAACCAACGCCTTGATCACGTCACGTACATCATAAGGCACGGTCGGATCTGACGGAACGATCTGAGTAAGATCATACTCTGGCAGAGGTTTAGCCGGAGTGATCTTCTCTGCACGGATCGTGTTGTTGGCCGGAATCATCGAGATCAACTTACGGATCTGAACGAAGCACTCATCCTCGCTGGTTGCATAGAAGTGAGCATTACCGGTCATCTCGCTGTGTACTTTCGCACCACCGAGCTCTTCCATTGAGATCTCCTCACCCAAAACGGTCTTGATTACTTCAGGACCAGTGATGAACATCTTCGAAATATTCTCAACTACAAATACGAAGTCTGTCAATGCAGGTGAATAAACAGCACCACCGGCGCAAGGACCGAGGATCACCGAAATCTGCGGAATCACACCGCTTGAAAGCGTATTACGGAAGAAAATTTCACCGTAACCGGCCAAAGCGTTGACACCCTCCTGGATACGAGCTCCACCCGAGTCGTTGATACCGATCAACGGAATACGCATATTCAATGCATAATCCATGATCTTGGTGATCTTGCGTGCATGCATAAAACCGAGCGAACCGCCGGCAACCGTGAAGTCCTGTGCAAAAATGGCAACGGGAGCACCCATGATGGTACCGGTACCGATAATTACACCGTCACCCGGCAGAGATTTGTCCTGCATGCCGAAATCACGACCGTCATGCTCAACAAACATATCATACTCCTGGAAAGAGTCAGCATCTACCAACGCAATGATACGCTCACGCGCGGTCATTTTACCCATCGCTTTCTGTTTTTCGATGGCTTTGGTTCCGCCTCCGAAGCGGATACGTTCTTTCCGCTGTTGGAGTTCGAGAACTTTACTATCCTCTGACATAGAATAAAGTAAATTTTTAGTTAGTACTGTGGTTTTCTCTATTCAACATTAAGGTATTGAGCCATTTTAACTAACAACTCAAAAAACAAAAATAGGAATAATTCCCCAAATTATACCATTTCACAGCCTAAATCGACCAATTCAGGCCATATCTTCCTGATATACAAAACAATCCAAAAAATCAGCCTGAATTACGCCTCGATCACCCGAAAAGATACCATAAACAGCCGATCCAGACCCCGACATAGAGGCATATAATGCCCCCATCTCATACAATTGTTGTTTGATCTCGGCAATCTGGGGATACTGCGGAAAAACGGACATCTCAAAATCATTTCCGATCACATCCTTCCACAGTTCGACAGGTTGCACCAACTGCTCTGTCAATGCTGTTTCCGGCACGTGCGGTGTAACATGGGCATAAGCCTCTGCCGTACTGACCCCCACATTCGGTTTGACAATTACCATTCGATAGCCTTTCATCGACAGTTCGATTGGGGAAAGAATCTCCCCTCTCCCGGTAGCCAAAGCCGGTCGATCAGCCACGAAAAAGGCCGTATCACTTCCCAATTCAGCAGCCAAAGACTCCATTGTGGACAAGCTCAATTTCAGATCAAATAATTGCGATAACCCTTTGATGACACACGCAGCATTGGCAGAGCCACCTCCGAGGCCTGCCCCCATCGGAATATGTTTGTGCAGATGCATCTTAACATTACCAATCGGATAGTTGCGACGCATCAACTCATAAGCCCGCACGCAGAGATTCTTCTCCACAGACCCATCCACTGCGAGACCCGAGGAGCTGAATTCGACACCCGGTTTATCGCCCGGAATCATCTCAATTGCATCACACAGTCCCCGGACCGGAAACATCACCGTTTCAAGATCATGGTAACCATCGGCACGTTTCCGAATCACATACAGTCCTATATTAATCTTGCAGCCTGAGAAGAAAATCATAACGGTAAATTTGAGGTAAAAATAACAAATAAAAATGAATTTGTATCTTTGCAATATAACCTTCGGGATCAACCCCACATCTGCTCAAAATGATTCTCCGCACACAGATCAAACTATCTCCGGCTCCCTTTACCATTGGATACGATTCACAGGGAGTGATCTGCGGATCCTGCTTTTCTGAACGGATTGGGCAACGGTTGGTAGAGGGCAAGATGCCGGTCAGTCTAAACCCGTATGGCATCCTATTCAACCCGATATCGATTCTCTCCACACTGGAAGATCTGCACGCTAACCGCAAGACCGATCCCAACGAATTAATCCAACACGAAGGGCGCTGGATCGATTTACGGTGTCACGGCTCTTTTTCAGCATCGACGGCAGACGAATTGATCCGGATGATCGACACAGCCACCCTTCAAGGACACACATCACTCCAGAAGGCCCGTTACGTTATTATTACGTGGGGGACGGCTTGGGTATATGAACATCGAACATCGGGCAGAGTCGTTGCCAACTGCCACAAACTACCCCAACAGGATTTCATTCGCAGAAGACTCTCCGTAGAAGAGATCGTTAATGCATGGGAGACTCCGCTACGCAGCTATCTGCAAGACAAACAGGTTATTTTTACAGTCAGCCCGATACGTCATTTGCGGGATGGACTGGCCGACAACCAGTTGAGTAAATCGACACTGATCGTAGCAGCCCACACCTTAGTCGAACAGTTTGCCAACTGCCACTACTTTCCGGCATATGAGATCATGATGGATGATCTGCGCGACTATCGGTTTTATGATCGGGACATGATCCACCCTTCAGATCTGGCCGCTGATTACATTTGGGAACAGTTTTGTAACTGGGTGATTGCACCACAAGCCCAACAAACCATACAACGGATCACAGCCCTACAACAGATGTTGAGTCACCGACCTCTCCATCCCGACAGCTCCGCTTTCAAAACATTTCTCACCAAAATAGCAGCCGAAATCGACACCCTGCAGAAATGTTATACTCAACTCGATTTCAACGAGGAGAGAAGACGATTTACTCAACTTGAAAGTTACGAACAATGAGCCAACTGAAACATAACAGACACATCACCTGCCCTCGTTGCGGCACAGATGTCAAAATCCCCTTATTCTGGGTCATCGGCATCGAAGGGATATTTCGTTGCTCCAACTGCCGCATGCCTTTCAAAACCGGCTACAAAATGGGGGCCGTATTCATGGCCTTAGCCTTAACATTAGCCGTTACCACCATACAACTGCTGGTCTATATCTTCAGCATCTATTCAATGGTGCTATTCGTACTGGCATTAATTCCGTTATGGCTGTTTTACGGGTACCATTTTCGTAAACCCTACATGCTACACAAAGCGAAACGATATGCCAGCAATCACCCCATCGAAGAGGAGCTGAATCCGGACGAAGCCACCGCACCCAAACGTTCTCTACCAAAGGATGTTGCTTTCGACGACACCACTTCTACTCTTCCAGCTGGGTTCACGCAATCGCCGACACAACCAACGACCAACAGCACCAATCCCAATGCAGCTACCAACAGCCAAACCGTAAACAATCCGGGGAATACAACATCTGCATACACCCGCGATACACAAAACATTGCTCCTCGGTTTGGTGCAGAGCAAGAACAGGATTATCGTTTCTGATTCAGAATTTAATCATACTCCTATGTTTCCGGAGTTAAAACCGTATCATGGTTTTAACTCCGGAAACTATTTTATCACAACTTTTGTTACCTTTGTGACTTGCAAAGATTGGCCTTAAATCAAGGAGACCAACACAACCAAACTTGGAAAATTAGCACATGAAACCAAACATTCTGTCAACCATGCTGTTGACACTGTTTTGTGCTGGCTCTGTTTCCGCCCAGCAGCCCACTAAACCCAAACTGGTCATCAATATTGTCATCAGCCAAATGCGGGCTGACTATTTGGACCGTTTTGCCAGCAATTTTTCATCAGACGGATTTCGCCGTTTTATGAATCAAGGCGTATATTATGCCGGTGCGCACTACGACTATATGCAAACCAATACCGCTGCAGGATTGGCAACCTTGACTACTGGAACCAACCCGTCCGGACATGGTGTCGTCTCCGAAAACTGGATCGACTTTACCACCGGCAAACAGATCAACCTGATCGCTGACTCCAAAGTAACCGGATTGGAATGCGATGCAGGTATCGGTTGCTACTCCCCTGCCAACCTGACTGTAGCCACTCTCGGAGACCGTCTCAAAGAGTTTGACAATCAATCCAAAGTGATCTCAATTGCAGCAACTCCGGTCTCTGCCATTGTCGGAGGAGGTTACAGTGCCGACACCTATTGGTTGGATGCCGGCCGAGGACATTGGATCTCAAGCACCTATTATTTTAAACAGCTTCCCCACTGGGTATCTGCCTATAATGCACAAAACATTTTCGAGCAGTACATGGATCGCAGTTGGGATCCAAGCAAAACCGAAACAGCCTATAAAAACAGCGAGCGTACCGTTATCGATTTTACATCGGAAAAACAGGGTTTCTTCTCCAAACCATTTTTCCGCAAAATCGGTTCCCTGTTCAAAAAAGAGGACTATTCATTCAATGCAGCAGCACTGCTCTACACTCCTTATGGCAACACGTTGACCTCTCAATTTGCCCGCGAAGCGATCATTCAGGAAAAGTTGGGACGTGACGATCATACCGATCTGCTGACCATCGTGTATGATTCACCCCGACTGATCGGTGAGCAATTCGGTCCTCGCTCCATAGAAGTTGAAGATACCTACTATAAACTTGACACCGAGTTAAGCATGTTTGCCGATTTCCTTGCCGCACAATTTAAAAACGGTGAAGTTATCGTCGTTCTTACATCGGATCATGGCACCAGTGACACATATAAAGAAGATGGACGGGTGCCTATGGGACGTTTCAACGTCGAGCAGTTCAAGATGATTATGAACGGCTTCTTGAGTGCTCAGTTCGAACCGGCCAACTGGATTATCGCATACCACGATCGTCAACTCTATCTGAACAGATCGATTATCTACTCTTATGGCTTTAATTTGGCCGAAGTACAGACGCGTGCAGCAACATTTGCCCTGCAATTTCGAGGCGTTAGTGATGCACTTAGTTCGACCAGCATGCAAAACGGCTATTTCGGAGGTGGTGTAGGACAAAAAATGCAAAACAGTTTCTATCCCAAACGTTCCGGAGATATCGTCATCAATCTGATGCCCGGTTGGATCGAAGAAGACAGCACCAAAGTTTCGACCAGCGGCTCATTATATGACTACGACACCCATGTACCGTTAATCTTTTATGGCACATCGTTGCCTGTCAAAAAAGTATATCGGAATGTATCCATGACGGATGTCGTTCCGACTTTGGCTCGAATCATGCAAATCACCGTACCTAATGCTGCAACCGGGTCCGTGCTGACAGAGGTGATTCCGAACCAACGCTAAGACACAATTAAGGCGCTTGAATTAACATGGTAGGTTTCCGGGACATATTGCTAATCTCACTCCTGATTGGTGTTGCACTAAATTGTCGTGCACAGCAATCAACGTACGAAACACGCATAGAGGAGGCAAAAGGATATGCTTTATGCTCGTGTATAGCCTACATGAACCGATCTGTTGACAGTCTATCCGCTATCAACAAAGATTATTCAGGCAGCTATTTTGTACAATTAAGCCATTTGACACTCGACGAAATGGTCAAAATTCGGGATTTCGTCAATCAGGAGTGTATGAAATTCTGGGGCATCCCACAAGATCCGGAAGGCAATATGATCGGATTTTCGGCCTGGAAATTCTACAGCTCTCCTGAATTGGACCATTTTATTCGTCAAACCATAAAACAAATGAGCAATGAAATGTAGAATCTGACGGTTCTATTTTCAATACCGACCTCTCTGTTAAAAGAACAAGAAAATGACATTGACAGAAGTACAAGATCAAATTATCGATGAGTTTTCCGTATTCGACGAATGGCTCGACAAATACGACTATTTGATCGATCTGAGCAAAGAGTTACCCGTCATCGACGAGAAACATCGTACCGACCAATATGTAATCAAGGGATGCCAATCGAGAGTGTGGGTCGATGCCCATATGGAAGATAGTAAAATCTATTTCAGCGCTGATAGCGATGCCATCATCACGAAAGGTATCATTGCGCTATTGATCCGCGTGCTGAACGGAAGAACACCACAAGAGATTCTCGATTGCGACCTCTATTTTATCGACCGGATCGGCCTGCGTGAAAATCTCTCGCCGACCCGAGCCAACGGTCTGCTCGCCATGATCAAACAGATGAAACTGTATGCTCTCGCCTTTCAGAACCAAAAGCAGTAACAGCGATGACAACACCTGAAGAAATTACCCGCATAGAACAGGAAATTGTCCTGACACTCAAAAATATTTATGACCCGGAGATACCGGTCAACATTTACGATTTAGGATTGGTTTACGAAATCGATGTCGAGCCGGATGGCGTAGTCAATATTCGCATGACCCTGACTGCCCCCAACTGTCCCATGGCAGATCAACTCCTCGAAGAGGTTCACGACAACGTTGGCAAAATCAAAGGAGTTACCGCAGTCAACGTAATCCTCACCTTCGAACCACCCTGGGACAAAAGCATGATTTCTGAAGAGAGTCTGCTGGAGTTAGGACTGTTGTAGTCATCACACAAGTTCTTTTTACACTATTTTATACACTCTTCAAATCAAATATTAGAACAGGGACAAATGAAACTTCATTTTCATTTGTCCCTGTTTCATTTGGCCCTATCATTCCTGTTCAGGCAACACTATTGGGGATATCAAACACAATTTCATTGACTGTCTTGTATTTTTACTGAATCTGGCGAGAACACATACCAGCTTCACACCATCATACAATCTAATTGCTACCCTCATTCCTGTCAGGACCTTTCGTAGTTGAAACACCCCCAAACATCCGGATGTATCAAGGTCGAAACCCTACATTTTCCCGTATTGTCATTTATTGTCCTCTACAACTTTATTACCTGCGACAGATCTTCCAACCTAAAAAACAAAGAAGCCTATTTTTCAGCTCTATCCTTTTGCTTATATTTGTTGAAAGAGTTAAATCTCTGCCAACAATATGCAAACTACACCCATAGAAGATCTTCTCAAACTGATCTGGATTCGATACCTCTATACCAATCCAACATTAACAACCAGTAATGGCGGAATCGTTCGTGTAATCAACCCCGGATCTATCAACCCATCAGCAGGAGTAGATATACTCGATGCCCGTATCGAAATAGACGGTAAAATCCATCACGGTCCTATCGCCGTCCATCAAAAAGCCTCTCAATGGCGTCAACACCTGCACCACATCGACACGGCATACGACGACTGCATTTTGCATCTCGTCCAAGTGGATGATGCCGTTGTTTGCCGTGTGGATGGTTCTGTCATCCCGGCACTGATTCTCGACTATCCGGACGAACTGGATGAATTGTACCGCAATCTGATCGAAGGCGAAGGTCGGCTCTATTGCAGCCACGCTCTCAAAGAGATGCCCTCCGTAAATCTGTACGGCACACTGACCCGCCTGATGATCGAACGGCTTGAGCGTAAATACAACGATTTTCTCACCCTGTATCACGAGGCGGGTAACGATTGGAACGAAGCATTCTACATCACGCTGTTCAAATCGGTTGGAGCTGGTCGCAACCGTGAAGCGTACATGAAATTGGCCCGTACAGTTCCTTACCGTATTCTGTGCCGAGTCAAAGAGTCGATCATGTCAGTTGAAGCGCTACTGTTGGGTGGTGCAGGCATGCTTTCCACTGAACGGAGTCGCCTGTTTCCGGATGACTATACGCTTCAGCTACAACGTGAATTCGAACATCTCTCCCAACTTTTCGACATCACCCCGATGCGGTATGGTGAATGGGAGATTTCCAAAACTCGCGCCTTTAACCATCCCGTATTGCGATTGGTAGAATTGGCAGGGCTACTGGCTCGTAAAGAATTTTTGTTTACCCATCTTGTCAACTGCACTACACTGGAGGAGATTCGCACAATCTTGAGCACTGAAGCCTCCGCTTACTGGACCACGCACACTCTACCCAGTGTCAAAAGTTCGCCCTGTGTCAAACGTTTCGGAGCCATGATGCTCGATGTACTCACCATCAATCTGGTGGTTCCAATGATGTTTGCCTACGGTAAAAATCAGATGGACGACGCACTGCAAGAACGGGCGGTCGAACTACTCGAAGGAATCGCTCCGGAGCACAACACCTACACCATGCCCTGGATCAAATTGGGCATCATACCCGACAACGCCTTCTTTTCCCAAGCGCTGATACAACTTTCGAGAGAATACTGCGAGAAAAAACGGTGCGCATGCTGTAATATCGGCAAAATATTGCTCTGTTCTCAAGAATAAATCGTATCTTTGGCGGATCAATTTTGAAACCTAATTCAATTACAAATAGTTTTTCCAACGACAATTATGGGCTTAGTTACCGGATTGCTGAAAATGTTCTTTGGAACAAAAAGCGACAAAGATCGAAAAGAGATTGAACCTTATGTAAACAAAATCAAGGAGATATATCCTCAAATCGAACAACTCTCCAACGATGAATTGCGTGCACACAGCGCAGCTCTACAAGCAGCTGTCGCTGCATATATTGCTGATGATGAGGCCCAGATTACCGATCTGAAAGCCAAACTCGAAAACATGGAGACCTCTCTCGATGAAAAAGAGGAGATCTCACGCAAGATCGACCATCTGACCGAAGAGATCGATCGCAAAATCGAAGAGAAGCTCGATGAGATTCTGCCCGAAGCCTTCGCTATCATGAAGGATACGGCCCGCCGTTTCACCCAAAACAGCGAAGTGGTCGTTACCGCTACCGACTTCGACCGTGATCTCGCCGCCGAAAAGGATTTCATCCGCATCGAAGGCGACAAGGCCATTTACAGCAACTCATGGACCGCTGGAGGCAACAAAATCACCTGGGATATGATTCACTACGACTGTCAGCTCTTTGGTGGCGTCGTTCTGCATAAAGGTAAAATCGCCGAAATGGCAACCGGTGAAGGTAAGACCCTCGTAGCAACACTGCCCGTATTCCTGAATGCACTGGCCAAGAAAGGCGTGCACATGGTGACCGTCAATGACTATCTGGCTCGCCGTGACTCGGAGTGGATGGGACCGCTTTACCAATTCCATGGGCTCTCGGTAGATTGCATCGACAAACACAAGCCAAATTCGGCAGCTCGTCGCAAAGCCTACATGGCCGATATCACCTTCGGTACCAACAACGAATACGGTTTCGACTACCTGCGTGACAATATGTCGATCTCTCCCGACGATCTGGTACAGCGCAAACATCACTTTGCGATCGTCGATGAGGTGGACTCCGTATTGATTGATGATGCCCGTACACCGTTGATCATCTCAGGTCCTGTTCCCAAAGGCGACGACCAGATGTTCGAACAGTACCGTGGCGCCGTTGAAAATCTCTTCAATCTTCAGCGCAACCTGGTAACTCAGCTGTTGGCCGATGCCAAAAGATTGATTTCAGAAGGCAAAACGGAGGAAGGTAGTATCCTGCTATATCGTGCTCACAAAGGTCTGCCCAAATACAAACCGCTGATCAAATTCCTCAGCGAGCCGGGTATGAAAGCCATGATGCTCAAGACCGAGAACATCTATATGCAGGACAACAACCGCCGTATGCCGGAAATTGTCGATGATCTCTACTTTGTAATCGACGAAAAGTTGAACTCCGTAGAGCTGCAGGATAAAGGTCATGAAGCGCTGTCAAGAAGCGTTGGTGAAGATGGCTTCTTTGTGCTGCCAGACATCGGCTCTTGCATTGCAGACATCGAAAAAGAGAATATCTCTGGTGAAGAAAAAGCAGCCAAAAAAGATGCTGTACTGAATGACTACGCAATCCGCTCTGAGCGTGTACACACCGTCAATCAGCTGCTCAAGGCATACAGCATGTTCGAAAAGGATGTAGAGTATGTGGTGATCGACAACAAAGTGAAGATCGTCGATGAACAGACTGGCCGTATCCTGGAAGGTCGTCGCTATTCGGACGGTCTGCACCAGGCAATCGAAGCCAAAGAGCGTGTCAAAGTCGAGGCTGCTACTCAGACTTTCGCCACCGTTACGTTGCAGAACTACTTCCGTATGTACCACAAGTTGGCCGGTATGACCGGTACAGCTGAGACCGAGGCAAGTGAGTTCTGGAACATCTACAAACTGGACGTTGTAGTAATCCCGACAAACCGTCCTGTAATCCGTGACGACAAAGATGACCTGATCTACCGCACCAAACGTGAAAAATATGCTGCGGTAATTGAGGAGATCGACGCTTTGATCAAACAAGGACGCCCCGTATTGGTGGGTACCACTTCTGTCGAGATCTCAGAGTTGCTCAGCCGCATGCTGAAACTGCGCGGCATCAAACACAACGTACTGAATGCTAAACAGCACCAGCTCGAGGCTCAGATCGTTGCTGAAGCAGGTCAAACCGGACAGGTAACCATTGCGACCAACATGGCCGGTCGTGGTACCGATATCAAACTTTCTCCCGAAGTGAAAGCTGCCGGAGGTTTGGCCATCATCGGTACCGAGCGTCACGAATCCCGCCGTGTGGACCGCCAGTTGCGTGGTCGTGCCGGTCGTCAGGGAGACCCCGGTTCTTCTCAGTTCTATGTATCACTGGAAGACAACCTGATGCGTCTGTTCGGTTCGGAACGTATCGCCAAACTGATGGACCGCATGGGTCTCAAAGAGGGTGAAGTAATTCAGGCCGGTATGATGTCTCGCGCAATCGAGCGGGCTCAACGTAAAGTTGAAGAGAACAACTTCGGTATCCGTAAACGTCTGCTGGAATACGATGATGTGATGAACTCGCAGCGTGAAGTGATCTATACACAACGCCGCCACGCACTCTATGGAGAACGCATCGAGGTCGATCTGAACAACATCATGATGGACTTTGCTCAAACATTCGTCGAAGAGAATGGCGATATGGATTTCGAGGAGTTCAAGTTCAACATGATTCGTCAAGTCGCTGTACAACCTTCGTTCGACGAAGCAACCTACAAAGCTGCGAATAAAGCCATGCTGACCGGCATGGTAGTCAAAGATTTCCAGGAGGCTTACAAACGCCGTATCAATTCGGTTGCAACAACAGCCTACCCCGTTATCAAACGAGTATATGAAGAGCAGGGTGATAAGTTTGAAAACATCTACATCCCAATTACGGATGGTTTCCGCGGATACAATGTCCCTGTTAATCTGAAAAAGGCATACGAATCACAGTGCAAAGAGGTCTTCAAATGTTTCAGCACAATCGTTGTTCTGACTACGATCGATGAAAACTGGAAAGACCACCTGCGCGAAATGGACCAATTGCGCCAAAGCGTTCAGAACGCCACCTACGAACAGAAAGATCCGCTGTTGATCTACAAGTTCGAGTCGTTCAACCTCTTCAGCAAAATGTTGGAGAAGGTGAACCGCGAGATATTGTCCACGCTGTTCAAAGCGATGATTCCGATTCGCGAAAATCAGGAGAGCGCTCCGCAACAACCTGTAAAACCGCAGCGCACCGATATGTCACGCATGCAAACCTCTCGCATGGAGGCTGCAGCAGCTGCAGGACAAGGTGATAAAAGCAAACCTGCACCTATCCATGTTGACAAAAAAGTAGGACGAAATGATCCATGTCCTTGCGGTAGTGGTAAAAAATACAAACATTGCCACGGACGCAACGAATAGTTAGCTAAATCGATTCATAAAAAAAGCGGGATTTTAGATCCCGCTTTTTTTATGATTGCTTCAACTGTTCTGGCAATCTTTTAAGACCTCCCTATCGCTGTATCCGCAAAACTCTTTGAATAGGGTTACTTAATGGTATCTCATTCGATATATCTTGCTCCACTAAGTGAATTAATTTAGGCCAAAATCGATTTCCAATATAGCCTTTACATTCAGGCATATGTCAACTAAGGGAGCAACAAAGAACTGTCACCATAGCTTAAGAACCGGAAATCATTGTTCAACGCATAATCATACACTTTGCGCCAATTTTCTCCGATTAATGCCGAAACAAGCAGCAACAAAGTACTTTGTGGCTGATGGAAATTGGTGATAATGCCACGAACAATACGATACCGATAACCAGGCATGATCATAATCTGAGTAGCTGTCTTGAGATGATCCAATCCCTGTTTGTCCAGGTAATTTGCCAATGCCGTCAACAGAGGCAGAGTCTCTTGTTCATCCGGAATATCGTAAATTTCCCACTGCCCTATCGGACGTTCTGCATCAGATGTTCCAGTCTGCTGAATACGCCACCCGAGTGCACAAAGCGACTCAAGGGTGCGAACACTGGTGGTCCCAACCGCTATGACATTGCCAAGATGAGCAATTAGATTGCGTACGATGGAGAGTTTGATTTCGAAATGCTCCGTATGCATTTTATGCTGCACCACCTCATTAGTTTTCACCGGCAGAAAAGTACCAGCCCCAACGTGAAGCGTTACCTCATCCGTAAGGTGCCCCTCGTGACGCAGGGAGTCGATCACTTCGGGTGTGAAATGGAGTCCAGCTGTAGGTGCTGCAACCGAACCTTCGAATTTCGAATAGACAGTTTGGTAACGGCTGTTGTCCAACTCCTCGCTTTCACGACAGAGATAAGGAGGAATCGGAATGCGCCCCAAAGTCTCAAGTAACTGTCCGAAACTTTGATCACCATCCCAACTGAACTCGATGATCTGCTCCCGTTCGCCCTGCTCGGCTTTGCGCGCAGTCAAGCGTCTCGGTTGTCCATCCACCTCAAAATCGATATGCAGATCATCCTCTTTCCATTTCTTGAGATTGCCAACAATACAACTCCATTTGCAAGAACCTTTAACTGCAAAAGCACGTTCATAATCGGCAGGATCGTATGGTTCGAGACAGAAAATCTCGATTCGCGCCCCAGTTGGTTTATGAAAAATCAGTCGAGCACGAATCACTTTTGTGTTGTTGAAGACCAGCATGGATCCCTGGGGCAGAAACTCTCCAATGTGATAAAACTGACTTTCGGAAATATTGCCTTTGTTGTAAATCAACAATTTGGACATCTCCCGTTTTTCAAGCGGAAATTTGGCAATGCGCTCTTCGGGTAGCGGATAATTGTAGTCGGATATGAGCAGGTCGTTGTTTTTCACAGTCACAAAAATATAAGTCACCTTGCCGTTATCTTCTCCTAATCAGAGTTGCGGCAAGCGCAAAAGTAACAATAAAATGGTTATTGCGTATGGTTGTCTGCCGATTGTTGCTTACCTTTGCCCCGCACAGCAGGATGGCTCTGCCGCTGCCTCCGTCTGTTCGGAGGGGGAGGAAAGTCCGGGCAACACAGAGCACCGTCCTTCCTAACGGGAAGATTTCCGTAAGGGAATAGTAGTGTAACAGAAAATAACCGCCGGAATTGCTCGCAATTTCGGTAAGGGTGAAAAGGCGGGGTAAGAGCCCACCGCGGGTGTGGCGACACACTTTGGCCGTACGCCTGACGGGTTGCAAGACCATGTATACCGACGCAGTAGGATTGCTCGTCCGATGTCGGGGGGTAGGTTGCTGATGAGTCGTGCGGGTGACCGTCGGCCTAGATAAATGGCAGAGACCTTCTTGTAGGTACAGAACCCGGCTTATACATCCTGCTGTGTATTTTTTGAATCTTTTATTGACTGGGGAGCTCTTCCAGATCGTTTCAGATATTTTTATTGATTTTGAAGTAAGGCAAAGGTCGTCACCTCCATAAAACAAGGAGGTACGAGCAACGGTCTATTTCAATATAACAGTTTCAGATTCCGTAATTATTTGAATAAACAACAATCGCGCTTCCCGCTACGTTTTTTGATTACCTAAACGCTGAGTGAGTAGCGGTAAAGATAATCCCAGATGGAAGAATACACGAAACAAACAGCCCCGCCTCTACTCTTTCATAGCCCCTTGTTGGATGACAGTGCAAAGCAATATATCGCTTTTGATTCATGATGTCAACAGACATTCCAGATCACAAGCCGCATGGCATCTGTACCTATGCAACAAAAGATTAAAAGGTCTTTTAAGAGAAGCAGACTTCTCTATTTTACTGTTTGTTGTTAAGATTTTTGTGCTACGATCAGAATCGGATGATAAGTAATGGTAACCTCACCAGTGGGGGTTGAGTATTGGGTGCGATAATCGGTCTCAAACTGTGTCAGGCGACGTGGAGTCCAACGACTTTTGTGGATCGCATTGACCCCGGTCGCTTTGATGTGGCGCAGTACGGCAGTAGGCGAATCGAAATTTAATTGACGAATGTACTCTTTGCACTCCAAAATAGTCAATCCAGCCTGTTGAAACAGTTTGGACAGTTCGTCAGCCGTATAGTAATCCAAACCGTCTCCGGTGGTGGTTCTGATCTCAATAAAATTGTCCGGACCGAAAGTGCTCAAAGCGATCACCCCCGTCTCTGAAAGCAGTTCAGGAAGAGATTTAATAAATATAGGCAAATGATCGAACCACTGTACAGTCGATGCTGTGGCGATCAGATCATACGGTCTATCGGAGAACTGTGCCAGATCTTCCGCATCACCCCATTGGAAACGAATTGCATGATTGCGAGTATAGGCTTCCAAAAAATTAGCCGAGCCCTCCACCAGATCATTTAAGGCCCATGTAGCATGGGGGCAAAGCTCAAGTAATCGGCGAGTGAGAAATCCGGTACCGGTTCCGATCTCCAAACCGCGTGCAATGTGCTTCGGCTCAATGTGGGCCGAGAGCATATTTGCCAACTCATCACAAATTTGCTGCTGAACGATAGCCAGCGAATTATAACTGTGCAGGTTGGCTGCAAAACGATTTCTCAGCAGATCTTTGTCACTCATGGCGTAATTTCGATAGCGTATCGGCCGACAATTGGGACAATACGATTTCAGGATCAGCATAGGGATAATGCGGCATTTCGGGAACGAGCTGTACTTCAGTAGCCGGTGATTCGTCGTCCCAATACGCCTTCACATTGGCCGGCGGAAAAATGACATCCGCTTCGCCGATGATGGCATGACTCCAGCGAATGGTAGGGCTATAGGCTTTGGTCGAAGCGCCATACAGTTTTTGCAATTCGTCATACTTCTCTGCGAAGGGACGGCATTCAAGCCAGTCGGCAAGCCGATTGTAACTATTACCGAAAGTGCGACGATTAAAGGTGTCACAACCGGCCCGTTCCATCCCTTTCAATGTGACGGTGAAGGCTTTGGCAGGGATACCGTAACGGTTGTTAATGGGAAGCGGGGTACCGTTCATGGCGACGGTCCGGTAAAACGTGATTCCCCTGAAGATCAGCTCAGACACCCACACACCAAATGACCAGGCAAACAAATAGATTCGCCTGTAACGGGCTACACTCTCTGGAGAAACCGGACTGATTGTTCGGTAGTCGTATGTGCAGAGCAAATCATACCCTTCTGGACGGATGTGATCGACAAGATGGTAGTCGCCCCCCCACCCTAAAGCGTAAATAATCAGATCTCGATTCTCTTCGCGGGTTATCCAATGCTGTTCCATACCTCTTTGAATTTTACAATAGCTTCATCGGGCAGGGCTGCATGTAATGAGACGCGTACACGCGCCTTGCCTTGCGGTACGGTCGGGGTTCGGATCGGCATGACCCAGAAGCCGGACTCCCGGAAACGTTCACTCATCTCGATGGCTCGTCGGTTCTCTCCGGCCATGATCGGAATGATGTGAGTCGAGGAGGTATCTCCGGTCAACAGTCGGGACAAATCCCGAAGGTGTTGACGCCAATCTTCCATCTGCGGCAGACGGCTGATAACATATTCAGACCATCTTAATAAGATGGGGGGAAGTGCGGTGGAGAAGATCAAGGTGCGCATGCGGTTGACCAAAAAGTCTCGGGTCAGTGAATCGGTCACCACAAATGCCCCCTGCGAAGCAATCGCCTTACCCAAAGTGGCGATCATGATGTCGCAATCGACACCCTCTTCAGCAGCCAAACCCCGTCCGTCCGGCCCACATACCCCGAAAGCGTGTGCCTCATCCAAATAGAGTTTCAGATCGTATTGCTCTTTGAGTTGTTGCAACTGACGAAGCGGCGCCCGATCTCCATCCATACTGAAGATGGATTCGGTAACCACCCAAACCTGACGGTAGTTAGCTCTATACCGTTTCAACAACCGTTCGAGGTGCTCCATATCGTTGTGGTTGAACCGCTGCCATTCGGCCTGACAGAGCCGCAGCCCGTCGATCAGACTGGCGTGGATCAGTTTGTCTGCCAGAATCAAATCTCCCTTGTCGGTGATGGCAGGCAGGATGCCGGAATTAACCATGTAGCCGCAGCCTAACACTAAAGCGGCTTTCCCTCCGTATAGGTTGGAGAGGGTCTGTTCCAAGCGAGTGTAATCAGGACTATTGCCGGTAATCAAGCGTGAAGAGGGGTTGCTGAGCAGAAACTCGTCGCTATTACAAACTTCGCGCATGAAATCGCGGTGCAAGCTCCGACACGAAATGCCGAGATAGTCGTTTGACGAGAGGTTGAGATAACGCTTGCCGTCATGTTCGAGGTAGAGGCCCTGTGGATTGAGATCAGGCAGGGTACGGAGGTTGTTTTCGGACTCCAGCCGAGATAGAATCTCCTGCATCATACGAACAACTCCTCCTCTTTCTCTTTGTCAATATCGAGCAGTTGAGTGACCGCTTTGCGACCCTCAGCACCCAAATCGATCGAATAATTATTGACAAACAGCTCGATATGGCTGCGAGTTACCTCTTCATCCAACTCCTGCGCATACTGGTGGACAAAATCGGCCGAAGCTGCCGGATGAGCCATGGCATACGCAACACTGCGGTGCAATACCCGATCTATCTTTTGTTGTGTGGCCGAATCGAGGTTTCGTGAAACCACAATGGCACCAAGAGGTAATGGTAACTGGGTCAGTTTTTCCCACTCGACACCCAGGTCGGCAATCAGTTGCAAACCGATTTTGCGATAGACGAATCGTCCTTCGTGAATCAATACACCAGCATCACATTCGCCGCTCATCACCGCATCGGCAATATCCGAAAAGAGATAGGCTCTTTTGTTTTGAGCAGCAGGATAGATACGACTCATCAACAGGTTGGCTGTGGTATGCACGCCTGGGATAGCTATCTGCGCATCGTACAGCTCATCGGGATAAATTTTGTGTCGGCTGACCAACAAAGGACCATTGCCTCGTCCCAAGGCACTGCCACTGTTGAGAACTTTATAGTGGTCGCAGATTTGCGGCACAACTGCATAGCTCAATTTTGAGATGTCAGGGCCATCCTCCAGTACTGCCTGGTTGAGCTGCTCGATGTCGGCTAAATTCAGATCGAAGGTCAACCCTTCGGTGTCGATGCGACCGTGAAGCATGGCATCAAACATGAAGGTGTCGTTCGGACAGGTGGATATGTTAAGCTTCAAGTTCATGAATCAAGCGATTTAAATCACGTGCCAAAGTTTGGGTAGCTGCATGCAGATCCCATTGCTCAAAAGGTTCTCCGACCTGATTCGAAATCGTGCGAAGCTCCCAAAACGGAGTGCCGGTTTGCAAGCAAACATGAAAGAAAGCACTACCTTCCATGTTCTCTATATCTGCTCCCTCTGCATCGACATAAGGTGAGGCAGCTGCGTTGACCGTATTGCTGACTACCTGCTGAAAACTGGTCGAGTCAGGAATAAAGGGGCAATCAGTCTGTTCGCCAAATTTTGCCTGAAAGGTCTGTTCTTGAAAGGAGCCGATGTCTGCACTACGTTCGGTTTTGACCAATACACTTTCCCCAACCGGAATCTTTCTGCCCGGATACACTCCGGCCAATCCAGCTAAAATTACCCGTTGAGGACGGTAGTGAAGCATCAGTCGGTAAGTATTATAGGCGCAGCGATAGCTGCCAACGCCGACCGTTTCAACGATTACCCCTTCGGGCTGCGATGCGATAAATGGTTTGGCCTCCAGTTCGGTCGGAATCAGGACCAACGTGCGCGTACCAAAATGTTGTTTGGTCTTCATGCTCAGAACATGAATCGACACCCCAAAGGCAATGACCAACAGCAAAATTTTAATCCACCACGCTTCGGTGAAAATGATCATGCTAAAGAGAATGGTGCTCCACAAATAGATCAAGGTCGATGCCTTGACAAATCGTGGAATACCGCATCCTCGTTCATAATCTTTGAGATACTGGCCAAAAAGTCGATTATTGAGCAACCAACTTTCCATCCGTGTGGAGCTTCTTGCAAAACACCATAATGCCAACAGCAGAAACGGAGTGGTAGGCAGCAGCGGAAGAAATATTCCAGCAAAACCCAATGCCACAGAAAGGTATCCAGCTATTTTCAGAAAGGTATTTTTCATAAGGCTCTGCATCGGAGGCGCAAGATACGAAAAAACAAAAAAATGTCTATCTTTGTCCATTCAAAAACAGTTGTATACCTTATGGCGGACAATTCGATCCTTACGCGCCTTGATGGCCTGAAAATCAAATATGAAGAGATTGGGCAGCAGATGACTGACCCCGAAGTGATTGCCGATGTCAAAAAATTCGTTGCGCTGAATAAAGAGTACAAAGAGCTGCAACCAATTGTTGAGACAAGCGATAAATATCGTACGGCATTGAACAACCTCGAGGAGGCCAAAGAGATTTTGGCGCACGAGAAAGATGAGGAGTTGCGTGAAATGGCCCGCATGGAGGTTGCCGAACTGGAGCCTGCTTTGGCACAGATGGAGGAGCAGATCAAACTGTTGTTGATTCCTGCAGATCCACAAGACAGCAAAAATGCAATCGTCGAAATTCGTGGAGGTACGGGTGGTGATGAAGCTGCCATTTTTGCGGGTGACCTGTTCCGCATGTACACCAAGTTCATCGAGAAAAAAGGATGGAAATATGAGATCAACAGCGCTAGCGAAGGCAGCTCGGGTGGTTTCAAGGAGATTGTCATGAAGGTAACGGGCGATCATGTCTATGGTGTACTTAAATATGAGTCGGGTGTACACCGTGTACAACGTGTACCTCAAACCGAAACCCAGGGCCGTGTGCACACCTCGGCTGCGTCGGTTGCCGTACTGCCCGAGGCTGAAGAGTTCGACCTCGAAATCAATATGAACGATATCCGTAAAGATATCTTCTGTGCGTCAGGTCCGGGTGGTCAGTCTGTCAATACAACCTATTCGGCAATTCGTCTGACCCACATTCCGACCGGTATTGTGGTACAGTGCCAGGATCAGAAATCTCAGCTCAAAAACTTCGACAAAGCATTCGAAGAGTTGCGTACTCGTATTTACAACCTGGAGTATCAGAAATATTTGGATGAGATTGCCTCGAAACGTAAGACCATGGTTTCAACCGGTGACCGCAGTGCGAAAATCCGCACCTACAACTATCCTCAGGGACGTGTAACCGATCACCGAATCAACCTGACCCTGTACAATTTAGCGGCCGTTATGGACGGTGATATTCAGGAGATTATCGACAAACTGCAAGTAGCAGAAAATGCCGAACGCCTCCGTGCCAGCGAAGAGAATTAATGGATTGCCAAGCATAACATTCGGCACGTATTCAGTTTTGTTGATTGTGGAAGTAGCTCTCTTTCGGCCATGCGCAAGAGCTGACCTCAACAATCCATTCCTCAGAAAAGAGTACGGCCAGTGAAGGAATACTGAAACCGAGCAATCACAATCCGCAAATACTACCGCTTCTTCCGTCAGGCTAAGGCACTTTTTTAACTTCTTTGATTGGATCAAAGATCTAAGTACGAAATAATAAATCTTATCGATATGAATGCTGATCAGCTTTTTGAACAGATTAAGGCTAAACGCAGTTTCCTTTGCGTAGGACTCGATAGTGACATGAACAAGATACCACGCCACTTGTTGGCCGAAGAGGATCCTCTCTTCGCCTTCAACAAAGCGATTGTCGATGCAACTGCTCAGTACGCCGTCTGCTATAAACCCAATCTGGCCTTCTATGAAGATTGTGGCGAAAAAGGAATGATTAGTTTGCGCCGCACATTGGAGTATATCCGTGAGAAATATCCCGATCTGTTTGTAATCGCAGATGCCAAACGTGGCGATATCGGTAATACTTCGAAAATGTATGCTCGCGCATTCTTTTCAGAATATCAGTTCGATGCAGTAACCCTGTCACCCTACATGGGACGGGATACCGTCGATCCATTCCTGCAATTCGATGGGAAATGGGCGGTTATTGTTGCCCTATCGTCCAATCCGAGTGCAGCCGATTTTGAAATGTTGCCATTGGAGGATGGAGGTTACCTCTACGAAAAGGTGATTGACGCCTCTAAAGAATGGGGAACAACCGATAATTTGATGTATGTCGTCGGCGCCACCAAAGCCAAAATGTTGAAAGGCATCCGTGAATTGATCCCCGATCATTTCCTGTTAGTACCGGGAGTCGGTGCTCAGGGAGGAAGTCTCGAAGAGGTGGCCAAATTCGGCATGAATCGTCGTTGCGGCCTGTTGGTAAACTCTTCTCGAGGCATCATTTATGCCGACAACGGAGAACGGTTTGCTGAAGCTGCCGGTGAAAAAGCAGCTGAACTGGCCTCTCAAATGGCCGATCTGCTGGAGCAATATCTCTAAACAGCTCATAATGAACGCAAAAAACATTTCAGCACTGTCGGCTAATTGATCCAAAACAGGACAAAAAAATTCACTCGATATTTTGTTGAAATTTATTACGAAACTACGCGAAATTGATTAATTTCGCGTAGTTTTTTATTGGACTAACTTATCAAACTCTATAACTTCCACACTATGGATATTACACGAAGCCAACTATCAGGCAAAACCCGTACGGAACATGATCTTTTGGGAAATAAAGAGATCCCCGTGGAGTTTTATTTCGGCGTGCAGACCATGCGTGCCATTGAAAACTTCAACATTAGTCGTGTGCGACTCTACTTTTTCCCCGAGTTGATCAAAGCATTGGCTATGGTCAAAGAGGCTGCGGCAATGGCCAATCGCGATTTGGGATTAATCGACGGTCAGGTTGCACAGGCAATTATTGAGGCTTGCCAAGAGGTGCGCGCTGGTAAACTCGATGACCATTTCGTTGTAGATATGGTTCAAGGCGGCGCCGGTACCTCAACCAACATGAATGCCAATGAGGTAATTGCCAATCGTGCTCTTGAGATACTGGGACATCAGCGTGGTGAATACAAATATTGCCACCCGAATAATGATGTCAACATGTCACAATCCACCAACGACGCCTACCCTACTGCTGTAAAGATCGCTTTGATCAACAGCATCTCGAAACTGGAATCGTCGTTGAAATGGCTCGTAGAGGCATTCCACGCCAAAGGTGCAGAGTTCGCTCACATCATCAAAATGGGACGTACCCAATTGCAGGATGCAGTCCCCATGACCCTCGGACAAGAGTTTGAAGCCTATGCGGCCAATTTAACTGAAGAGGTTGAGCGTCTGGAACAAAACTACAAACTCTTCCTCGAAGTGAACATGGGTGCTACGGCTATCGGCACAGGTATTAATGCAGATCCCGATTATTCACCATTATGCATTAAGTATTTGCGTCAGATCACCGGTCTGCCGGTCGTTGCCGCAACCAACATGATCGAGGCAACCAACGATACCGGAGCATTCATCATGAACTCTTCGGCTCTGAAACGATTGGCGGTTAAACTTTCGAAGATCTGCAACGACTTGCGCCTGCTCTCATCCGGACCACGTACCGGTCTCAACGAGATTAATCTTCCTCCGATGCAGCCCGGATCTTCCATTATGCCCGGTAAAGTAAACCCCGTAATCCCTGAAGTAGTTAACCAAGTAGCATTCAAGGTTATTGGCAATGACTTGACCGTTACCTTGGCGGCTGAGGCAGGTCAATTGGAGCTGAACGTGATGGAACCAATTATTGTTCACAGCCTGTTTGAAAGCATTGATCTGTTGAGCAATGGCATGAACACATTGCGTGATCGTTGCGTGGCAGGCATCACTGCCAATGAAGAGGTGTGCCGCAAACTGGTTTACAACAGCATCGGATTGGTTACGGCTTTGAATCCATATTTGGGTTACGAGACATCGACTGAACTGGCCAAAACAGCTCTCAAGACCGGTAAAGGTATCTACGAACTGGTTTTGGAGAAAAAACTGATGAGCCAGGAGGAGTTGGATAACGTGCTCTCTCCGGAAAATATGATCAAACCCCGCAAATTCTATCATAAGTAGTACATACACACCTGCTTTTATGCAACCCGGAAGCAAATAAACGCTTCCGGGTTCTTTTTTTGTTTGCAATAAATACGAAAAACCTTTTTAGATCTTTATATAACAAGGAGTACAATCCAATGACAAGATTAATCCGTATGGCACACACATTGAGACCGATTACAATAGACGATTCAATCTCTAGATACCTGTCAACTAAAACACACTAGTCTTTCCTCATTTTGTTCCTCCTATAGAGCCTCATCCTGGAGACATAACAGAGTTTACAGATCTTGTTTGATATAAAAAATCATTGGCCGTGATGTCTCTTGATTTACATCTTTTAAACCTAAGATTCGGCTAAATCGACCGCCAGAATTTCAGCATAGCACTCCATATTCTTAAATTTATTTAGTATCTTTCAGCAAAATCTAAATCTCCCGGAAATTATGGAAACCGAGATGTTGGACAATCAATCTTTACCTGCATACGTTGACCCATTCCTGAAACTGTCAGAAGAGTATTTCAGTGAAGCCAGTCATCATTTGGTCAAAGCAGCTCTGCGCGTCGCTATCGAAAAACTCGACGGCATGACACGCTATGACGGTACTCCCTTAGTGATGCACTCCGTCGATACCGCCACAATCGTCATCCGCGAAATCGGACTGGGACGCAATTCCGTCATCTCTACCCTACTGCATGATGTCGTCCGTTTAGGTTTAGCCAATTTGAATTCCATCGGAAGACACTATGGTGAACAGTGTATCGGCATACTGAAAGGGTTGTGCAATATTTCCGACGTGGACACCAAAGCTGCCGAAGACCAAGTGGATAATTTCCGTGAACTGATCGTCTCCTATGCGTCAGATCCACGTGTGATTTTAATTAAATTGGCAGACCGGCTGGAAGTGATGCGTAAACTCGATATGTTCCCGGACGAAAAACGGTTGAAAAAATCCTGGGAGAGTTTGAACCTCTATGCACAAATCGCCCATAAACTGGGACTCTATAATGTAAAATCGGAGCTCGAAGACATCTCCCTAAAGTATCTCGAACCTGAAGATTACAATTATATCCTGCGCCGTCTGGAAGATACGGCAGCTGAACGTGAGGCGTTCATTAAAGAGTTTGTCAAGCCGATCGAGGAGAAAATGAAGCAGCAAAACTTCAAATATCACCTCAAAAGCCGCACAAAATCAATCTATTCAATTTGGCGCAAAATGAAACGTGTACACATCGGCTTTGACGAAGTGTACGATCTGTTTGCCATTCGCATCATTTTGGACTGCCCTCGCGAACAGGAAAAGGCTTGCTGCTGGGCCATCTATTCGATAGTAACCGATTTCTATACGCCCAACCCGGATCGTATGCGCGATTGGATATCAATTCCCAAATCCAATGGATACGAATCCTTGCATACAACCGTCGTAACACCTGAAGGACGTTGGGTCGAGATTCAGATCCGCACGGAACGCATGGATGAAATTGCTGAACGTGGAGTGGCCGCCCATTGGCGTTATAAAGGAATCAAAAACGACGGTATGGGGACCGAAGAGTGGTTCAGCCGTATTCGGGAATTAATCGAAGCAACCGAAAATCAAACCCGAGCAGATAAGTTCAACATCAAACTGTCGTCAGGTGAAATCTTTGTTTTCACCCCCAATGGTGATCTGCGCAAATTGAATGAAGGGGCGACGGTTCTGGACTTTGCTTTTGATATCCACTCCAATTTGGGGGCCTCTTGTGTAGGAGGAAAGGTCAACCACCGCAATGTCTCTTTCAAAGAACAGCTTAAAAACGGAGATATTGTTGAAATTCTAACCTCTAAAACTCAAAAACCCAAAGCCGATTGGCTAAACATTGTAACCACAAGCAAGGCAAGAAACAAAATCAAGGCCTACTTGCGGGAAGAGCAGGCTAAAGCAGCCAGCTTAGGGCGTGAAGAGTTGGAGCGAAAATTGAAAAACTGGAAGCTGCCCGTCGCCATGGATGATGCGGTGACCATGCTCTGTAAATACTATAAATTCAAGACAGGCACTGAACTATACGGCCAAATTGCCCAGCAAAAAATTGTCATTGGTGACATCAAAGATGTATTGACTCGCCTGCTCGATAATGAGACGGTCGATGAGGTGCGGCAAATTAAAACAGTTGCCGCTAAATCCACCTCGAGTGTGGATGACGCACTGGTCATCGATGAATCATTGAGCAACATTGAATACAAATTGGCCAAATGTTGCAACCCGATCTATGGCGATGATATTTTTGCCTTCACTACGATCAACAACGGCATAACGATCCACCGACACGACTGTCCCAATGCCATGCGTCTGAAAGAGCGCTATCCGTACCGTGTATTGCCAGCCCGTTGGCAAAAAGAGGCTGCTCACGGTTCATTCCGGGCAACGGTTCGGATCCAGGCTGACGATGTCCCAGGTTTGGTCAACAAAATCACCGAGGTGATCAACAGTGATCTGAAAATTAACATCCGTTCAATGAGCCTCAATTCGGCTGGCGGCATTCTATCCGGTTTGATCAATATCGAGGTGACCAGTACACAAGTCGTGGAGACTGTCGTGTACAAACTGATAAAGATAAAAGGAATGCAAAAGGTATTTCGCGTAAATAATTGATATGCCCAATTCCGATCCCATATCGCTCAGCAATTTGCAAATGCTGATCAAGGCAGGTATCGACCAAACCCACCCATTGCCGTATTGGGTTACAGCCGAGATCAGTGAATTGAAAGTCAACTATTCAGGACATTGCTACCTGGAATTGGTCGAAAAAGGAGGAGCGAACCATGTACCCAAGGCTAAAGCCACGGGCATAATCTGGCGCAGTACCTATGCCATGCTTGAACCCTATTTCCGGCAAATGACTGGACAGACGCTCTCCGCAGGCTTACAGGTTCTGATCAAAGTAGTGGTCACTTACCATGAACTCTATGGGCTATCGTTGCAGATTACGGATATCGATCCGGCATACACTTTGGGGGACATGGAGCGGCAACGCCAAGAGACAATAGCCCGACTGCAAGAGGATGGAGTCTATGACATGAACCGCGAGTTAGAGTTACCAGTTGTGATGCAAAGAATCGCGGTTGTCTCATCTCGCAATGCAGCCGGATACCAGGACTTTTGCAAAGAGTTGGCAAATGGTATCTATCGTTTCGATGTCGAACTGTTTGACGCCTTTATGCAAGGCGCAGGAGCTGAAGACTCGATTATCGCCGCATTAGGGGCAGTCGCTGATCGTATTGATGACTTTGATGCAATGGTACTCATTCGAGGTGGTGGTTCACAAAGTGATTTAGGCTGCTTTGACAGTTATCGGCTTTGCTGCCACTTGGCTCAATTTCCACTGCCCGTCATTGCAGGCATCGGGCACGACAAGGATCAGAGCGTTGCAGACCTGGTCGCTGCGGTCTCGGTCAAAACTCCAACCGCAGTAGCGGTCTATCTGAAAGATCGTTGCGCTGCATTGGACGATTGGCTGCAAGAACGTCTCGAAGAGTTATCCAGTCACGTCTTAACATTACTTGATGAAGAACATCAACGATTGCAGCAAATCGGCATGACATTGAAATTGGGCCTGACAGAACGAATGCATCAGCAACAACTGCAATTAGAACGGCTGCACAACGATCTGGTCCGATTGACAGGCCAGGCTGTCTATCGCGGTTTAGGAAATTTGGACAATCTGCAAACTCAATTATCGCATGCTATCCATTATGCTTTACAGACAGCCGAGCGAAATTTAAACACCTATCGAGAGACCTTAACCGATCGCAGCCGAACGATACTATCCAACCGCCGGCAACAATTGGATCTGCTCAATGATCGAATTCTCACACGTGATCCCAAACGAATGTTGGAATTGGGTTACGCTTTGGTACGTTCTGGAAATCGCAATCTGACCTCCATACACGATATCCATCCAGGGGATGAAATCCATGTGGTTTGGCACGATGGATCGGCTGATGTCGAAGTTCGTCAGCTGCACCCCAATCGCCGATCAACCTACAAGAAACAGCAAAAATCAAATTAATTACATATGGACAAGAAACAACCGACCTATACCCAAGCTATCGAAGAGATCGAAGAGATTCTGGAGAAATTTAATGATGCACAAATGAATGTCGATGAGTTAGGCGCTCAAGTCAAACGAGCTTCTGAATTAATCAAACTGTGCCGGGAGAAACTTCGCAAAGCCGAAACCGAAGTGTCTGAAGCATTAAAGGAAGAATAACCATCCGTCCGCTATATCTCGACTAACTGATTAGCATTTTTACATCTATATTCATAACCCCGTTCTCCTCTTTGCAACAATAAAAAAGCTACTTGATTAAGTAGCCTTTTTATCATATATATTGTCACAATCACATATCTTATCGAGTAGGAATCTTCTCTTTCAACATATGAAGATCTTCAACTCCGGTGATTTCACTTGAGCATTCGCCAATCCAACCGTTAACTTGATTTACTGCGGTGTAGATTTTGACAAAATCGATACCTGGCAATGACACCTTTTCGCCTGAAGCATCAACAGCCCAATCGATGTCAATCGATGCTTCTACATCCGTATTGGCAACATTGTCAGCATAACCGTAAGTAAACGCCTGAAGTTCAAAAATTGCCCCATTGGGAATTGAATTCTGAGGTAAGCAAGTACCTTTGATGGTCATACGATCCCCTTCAAACCATTGAGGGAAATAGGGTTGCGAATGGTAGGCATTTTTCGGCAGATAACCAGCCTGTCCCAAATTATCTTCCCATCGAATATAGGTCTCTTTCTCCTCCTGAGTGGTAGGTTCTTGTGACGGACGGAAATAGGTAATCTCGTAATTGCGGTGAATATCAACGTCATTTCCGTTTTCGCGAGCAGCTGCATACCAACTCTCCTGGAATGCCTTCTGATGTGCGCTTCCAGCGATTTCATACCACTCATCATCATCAGGCTGGCCATTCTGATTGCGATCAAGAGCTACCATGATAACCCCAGGCTCAGAACTGTTCTTGTAAGCATTACCTAAAACACGGAAATCACGCAAGCCTGCCTTATTCTCAATCGTGTGGTCAAATCCTACAATAACGTAACCTCCGAAACCTCCCAATGAAATCATGCCTCGTTTATTATTACCGATTGCATTAAGTACTTTCTGGTTCATCGCCTCCTGGTCATCTCCCTCCGCGTATGCAGGCAACGTGTTGCTAAATTGTCCGGGAGCCGGCATGAAATCTAACACTTTGGTAATGTATGCACTACCTTTAAAATTGTAAGAAGGAGTCGAAGGAATCTCGACATCACCATCACCATCTTCTCCTGGATTCGGATCGGGAGTACCTGACCCTTTTTCACCACAAGAAGCACAAGCAAACGCTAAAGCCATCAAAGGCATAGCATAATTTACCAAAGAAAAGATTGATTTTTTTTTCATGATATGGAAAGGTTTTGTCCGTAAGTTCTTTCACCACCTTGGCGACAACAGGCTTTCCACATCTGATTTGAAATGTATAGAATAGCACGGAAAGGTGTCTTCCTCAAAATCTGACACCATAACCATCCTGTCCTCGCATTCGGTTATCAATAACTGGCAGGTCTTCTGACTTACTCTCATTCCCGAGGCCTTCCCAACAGCAAAGCTGTCAGTGGCAACAGATATTCAGGAAATAATTAATGAGTTCACAGCAGCGGGACTGTTCGAGACTTGCACTCGATTCCCTTTTCATTCACAAACAATAAATCGTGTTGTGAAACCAATTACAGCGGCAAATGTACCGCTATTTTTCATTTCTCCAAAATTAACATCATTTTTAATTTGCCTCAATATAGAAGCTCTACTCCCCGACATAGCACTTCACGCACGTACTCTCTATACATCCTTTCTTTTCTCAAAACATTTATTACCAATACGATCTTTATCGTCTTTTGACGCGCTCTTGTCATCAAAGCATTTCACAATATTTTTTAAACATTTCGAGAAATAGCATGTCCCTCCAATGAGTGAATTCATGGTCATAAATCTTAATTGGTAAAACACCAATCACAACTTTTTAATTGCACTGACTATGATTGCAAGAGCTATTCATCGGCCCAATCAATTACCTAAATAAACACTTTATAAAATAACTTCTAAAAGTTGTAAAATTAATATCTTATATAATATTTATATTGAATATCTTTCTACAAGATCCTGTTTAAATTGATCAGTATTTCAATATAGGACACAGACTGAAACAGACCCACAACGAAAGCTATAGTTCCCAAATTGTCAAATATTTATATAATAAATCACCTGTCACAAATTGGTAACGGCGATCCGAATGTCCTCCCAAAAACAAGATTCTGTCGTTTTATTCTATTTCCTGATCAATCAGAAATAACACATATCAATAAGAATATATAATATTTAATATAAATGATTTACATAGATATACATAAACTATTAATTTAGCAATTATAGACCGAACAAATCCAATCAAACGATTTGACAATCCCAGGGAATCTCGCTACATTTACACACAAATTTACACTTGTGAACCCACACGAAACAGATCGTCACAAGCAGCAACATACAGCTGCCCCGACACACAAACTAACCGATTGGTTGCCCACCTCTATCAAAGAGGTGCGGGCACGCAATTGGAGTGAACTGGATGTCATTATCTTTTCTGGTGATGCTTATGTAGATCACCCTTCATTCGGTGCGGCCGTAATCGGCCGGTTGTTAGAAGCAGAAGGCTTACGTGTGGCCATCGTTCCTCAACCCAACTGGAAAGACGATCTGCGTGATTTTCGCAAACTGGGCCGACCAAGACTCTTCTTTGGGGTAACAGGAGGAGCCATGGACTCAATGGTCAACCACTATACAGCCAACAAACGACTGCGCAGTGACGACGCCTATACACCGGGAGGCAAGGCGGGATTTCGGCCCGATTATGCGGTTACCGTGTACACCCGCATTCTCAAACAACTCTACCCCGACACACCGGTCATTATTGGCGGTATCGAAGCTTCACTGCGCCGATTGACCCATTATGACTATTGGAGTGACACCCTAAAACCCTCCATTCTGATCGAAAGCGGAGCAGACTTGTTGGCCTATGGCATGGGAGACAAAGTTCTACCTGAAATAGCCCGAACCATGCGAGGAGGATATAATCTGAACCTGCTTCGAAAAGTACCGCAGGTCGCGTATGTCGCACCCGCAAATAAAATCGGTTCACTACCCGAAAGCACCATCATGCTACACAGTTTCGAACAGTGTCAGCAAAGCAAAAAGGCCTTCGGAGAGAATTTTGTCCACATTGAGACCGAATCAAACCGAATGCAGGCAGCAACGTTAGTTGAGCCTGTCGGGGACCAATATGTCGTAGTCAACCCACCCTACCCCTCCATCTCCGAAAAAGAGCTGGATCATAGCTTCGATCTGCCATACACGCGTTTGCCTCACCCTCGATACAACGGGAAAGGAGATATCCCAGCTTATGAAATGATTAAATTTTCGGTCAATCTGCATCGCGGTTGTTTCGGAGGTTGCAGTTTCTGTACCATTTCGGCTCATCAGGGCAAATTCATATCGAGCCGCAGTGAAACCTCCATCCTCAACGAGATTCGCCAAATAACCGCTATGCCAGGATTCAAAGGCTATCTATCGGATTTGGGTGGTCCTTCGGCAAACATGTACCGGATGGGAGGACGCAACAAAGCACTCTGCGCCAAATGTATCAGACCCTCATGTATCTTTCCTGCTCCTTGCCGAAACCTCGATAACAACCATCGACCTCTGATCGATCTGTACCGAAAAGCAACCGCAATCAAAGGGATCAAAAAGGCATTTATCGGCAGTGGCATTCGATACGACCTGTTTGAACAAGACGGTGACGCATATCTACGAGAGGTAATCCGCAACCATGTCTCCGGACGGCTCAAGGTGGCTCCTGAACACACCGAAGAGCATGTACTCAAATTAATGCGCAAACCCTCGTTCGAACTGTTCCGCTCCTTGAACGAACGGTTTAACCGCATCTGCCAACAAGAGGGGCTGAACTACCAGCTGATTCCCTACTTTATCTCCAGCCATCCGGGCTGTACAGAAGCAGACATGCGCCATTTGGCTGTCGAAACCCGTCGGCTCCATTTCCGGCTTGAGCAGGTACAAGATCTGACACCGACACCGCTCACCCTCTCGTCGGTGATGTTTTATACAGGTTTTAACCCATATACAGGAGAGAAAGTGTATGTAGCCCGCAATCAAGAGGATAAACGACGTCAAAAGAGCTATTTCTTTGGTTGGAAAAAACGTTAATCACCTCACGCATTTTCTCCGGAGACTTTCCGACGAATTTACTATTTTTACAGTCCGATTCACAAGACAACTATGGCCAAACAATACTCTTCCAAAGAAAAAAACGCTCAAGCAGCAGCCGATCTAATGACCGATCCAGCCAGCATCGTCCCGCCTCAGGCCGTTGAACTCGAAGAGGCCGTTCTCGGTGCGCTTATGCTCGAAAAGGATGCCGTCATCGAGGTGCAGGGACTGCTCACACCAGAAGCATTCTACAAAGAGACGCACCAAATCATCTATAAAGCGATTCTCGATTTGTCGATGGAGTTGAAACCCATCGACCTGTACACGGTCACCGAAAAGCTGAAGCAGATCAAAAAGTTGACCGCTGTAGGGGGAGCCTCTTATTTGGCCCAACTAACCCAAAAGGTGGGATCGGCCGCTCACGTCGAATTTCACGCGAAGATCATCGCTCAAAAATATGTGCAACGTGAACTGATTCGCGCGACCACCGAAATTCAAAAACGCTCTTACGACGAGGCTTCGGATGTAACCGACCTGATCGATTTTGCCGAAGGTGAAATCTTCAAAGTGGCCGAAGGACACGTCAAACGAGACGTTCAAAAATCGCGTGACATCTTAAACAAGACCTTACAGATGATCGAAGAGGCCTCAAAACGAGAAGGAGGCTTCAGCGGTGTCCCCTCAGGATTTACACACCTCGATCGTCTGACTTTGGGATGGCAACCTTCCGACCTGATCATCATTGCAGCCCGCCCGTCTATGGGTAAAACAGCTTTTGTGCTCTCACTTGCCCGCAATGTGGCAGTAGATTTTCAAAAGGGAGTAGCATTTTTCTCACTTGAAATGAGCGCCGAACAGTTGATGATGCGTCTAATCGTTGCCGAATCTGAACTCGATTCTCGCAGCGTCCGCAATGGCGATCTCACACCCGAACAATGGAAACACATGGAGACCGCCATCAAACCGCTTTCAACAGCACCTCTGTTTATTGATGACACTCCGGCTCTGTCGGTTTTCGAATTCAGATCCAAAGTACGCCGACTCAAGACCCAATACGACATTCAACTGATCATCATCGACTACCTGCAGTTGATGACCGCCAACACAGACAATCGCAACAGCAACCGTGAACAAGAGGTCGCCATGATCTCCCGCTCATTAAAAGCCATAGCCAAAGAGTTGAATGTTCCGATTATTGCCCTGTCACAGTTGAACCGATCGGTCGAATCGCGAGGCGGCAACAAACGGCCTCAACTTTCTGACCTGCGTGAATCGGGAGCCATCGAGCAAGATGCCGACCTAGTTGCCTTTATCCACCGTCCCGAATATTATGGACTTACCGTAGATGAGGATGGCACCCCGACAGAAGGCATGGCCGAAGTCATTGTAGCAAAACACCGTAACGGAGCCGTTGACACAATTAAACTGCGATTCCGCAAAGAACAGGCTCGCTTTATGGATTTTGATGACGATCCGGGTTACACCGGTATTGACAGCAGCATGAATACCGAATTCACCTCTTCCCTTGGCGCCGCACAGGATTTCAATGATCCGGGCGGATACGGAGCATTGGGGGTACCTTCGGGCTCTTTTGGTGGAAATTTCGGCGGGTCTTTCCAAGATATTCCCTCTTCGCTGGGAGGTACATCCGGCTCCGGCCAGAACGGTTTTGGCAACAACGGCAATGATGAAGGATCACCGTTCTAAATTATTCCGTGCGTACTTTTCCGTTTAAGTCCCACTAACCGCACACTGAGGCGAGCTTCAGTTGCATTCTTCACACGCGATCAATTTCACACATCCATTTTCAACTTGGGGTCTCCACATGACGTGTAGAGGCCCCAAGACATTTATTATATCTATGGCGACAGTAACATGTAGTTGCGTTGTTCAGAGCCTCGACGAGACAGTGACTAACAGGGAAGAGCTATTCAATGCTGAAATATTGCAAACCTCAACCACATCTATGCTGATTGGTTCACAAATTCTCCATTTTTTGTAGTATCTTAGTAGGAGTCCACTGGAAAATTCCCCAATGGATCGAGGAAACGAATCGGTTCTTTGGGTTGTTTCTGCTATATTGCGTCCAAAACAACTCACTCTTGATTGGTGAACTTGAAATGCACGGCACGCAAACAACCTATATCTTGTCTGTCTTACCAACAAGGTAGGACACTCAAGACATCATATCCGGAGCGGCATAGATAGATTGATGTCATTCCGTAAAACACCATAACACTAACCCCAATGTTTGTCAAAAGTTATTGCAGTGCCATCTCCGGCATCGAAGCTATTACTATTGCGGCAGAAGTCAACATTACAGCCGGTGTAGGCATGTACCTCGTTGGCCTGCCCGATAATGCCGTACGGGAAAGTCAGGAGCGTATCCGCTCGGCTTTCGACAACTGTGAATACCGTATGAGCGGTAAAAAGGTGACCGTAAATCTCTCACCAGCAGACCTGCGCAAAGAGGGTTCTGCTTACGATCTTCCCATCGCAATCGCTATTTTAGCCGCATCGGGTCAAATCACCGCTCCAAATTTATCTCGATACATTCTACTTGGTGAACTATCACTCAATGGAGCTATCCTGCCAATCAAAGGAGCACTTCCCATTGCCATCCAAGCTCAAAAGGAGGGTTTTGCAGGCCTTATCCTTCCTGAAGCTAATGCGCATGAAGCAGCCGTGGTTCAGGGATTGGATGTTTATGGCGTTAAAAACTTAAATGAGGTCATCGACTTTTTACAGGGCAGTACCAAATTGACACCTCTGAAAATCGACATAGAACGGACCTTTGCCGCCGCTCAATACGCATTCGACTACGATTTCAGCGATGTAAAAGGACAAGCCCCTGTCAAACGTGCTCTCGAAGTGGCTGCTGCCGGTGGTCACAACGTACTGATGGTGGGACCTCCGGGATCAGGCAAAACCATGCTGGCCCGCCGTATGCCTTCAATCATGCCACCCACCACCCTGCAAGAGGCCCTCGAAACAACCAAAATCCACTCCGTAGCCGGGAAATTGGGCCGTCAGGAGGGACTAATCACGACTCGTCCGTTCCGTGCGCCGCACCACCTCACCTCACAAGTGGCCTTAGTGGGAGGAGGAACCAATCCACAACCCGGCGAGATTTCGTTAGCTCACAATGGAATTCTGTTTTTGGACGAACTGCCTGAATTCAGTCGCACGGTGCTCGAATCGCTAAGGCAACCCATGGAGGAGAAACGTATCGTTATCGCTCGATCCAAATATACCGTCGAATATCCGGCAAACTTTATGCTGATTGCATCGATGAATCCCTGCCCATGCGGCTACTACAACCATCCGACTAAACATTGTGTCTGCTCACCTGGCAGCGTAGCCAAATACCTGAATCACATCTCAGGGCCTATGCTTGACCGCATCGATCTACAGGTGGAGGTAACACCTGTCCCCTTCTCCGACCTGACGCAAACTCGCCCGGAGGAGTCGAGCAGCACCATCCGGGAACGGGTGATTGCAGCCCGGCATATTCAGCAAAAACGATTTGCAGGCACCAATATTCACACCAACTCGATGATGAGCAGCCGGCAACTACGCGAGTGGTGTCCGTTGGATCAAGAGTCTGTCAAACTGCTCGAAACCGCCATGGAACGTCTGAATCTTTCGGCCCGGGCCTACGATCGAATCATCAAAGTGGCTCGAACCATTGCAGATTTGGAGGCAAGTCCCGACATTCGCTCTACCCATATCGCCGAAGCAATCCGATACCGCAACCTTGACCGTGCCTCATGGGGTGCCTAACAGAGCCTGACCATGCATCTGTCGGACCAAATAGCACTATCTCCCTTTTTCAGAATTATCGTCCCGCTGACGATCGGAATCTTGTTGGCGCCATGGGTCACCGTGCCTACTTGGTTACTGATATTGATTGCCAGCATCGTCTATGGTGCTGCCTGGTTCCTGCGGAAAAGCATCGCCGGATGGTGGTACGTCTCTGCCTCCATTTTGCTGACCGGTCTGCTGCTTAGTCGTATCGGCACAGCCCAACCCGAAATACCGCAAGGAGAACGGTTGCTGATGATTGCCCAAATCGACGCAACACCCTACACACAAGGCCGCTGGCAGCGCACAACGGCTCATGTCGGCTACTATCGTCCCTACCCGCGAAAATCGAACAAAACATTCCAGCCCCAAACTATCCGCAATTCTGACTCCCTACCAACTTCATCTCCCGGAACTGGTTGTATTCCAAACAGAAACTTTTATTCTGATGCGAATCATACAATCCCCAGCGCATCAAGTGCTCACACCTCCGAGGATCAGCAAAACTTAGCAACACCTAACCCGCATCATCCTACGAAATGGACACCCGTTGCCGAAAAGATTCAACTTTACATTGATACCTGTTATCGGGTTCAAATCGGCGAACAGATCACCTTTCGGGGCTACCTCAATCCGATCGACACCACCGGAAGCAGTTACGGACGGTTAATGCGCAGTAGAGGTCTCTTCGCGCGCAGCTATGTAACCAGAGGCGCTCTGATTACCCGAATGACCCCACATAACGTTTCAACCTCGATTTGGGCGGCAACAGTTCAACACAACGCCGTTTCCCGACTTATGCGCCTCAACCTGAACGAAACCGATCGCAATCTGCTCGCCACACTCGTGGCCGGTGAACGTCGAGGTATCGACCCCAACCTGCGACAAGAGTATGCCATCACCGGCGTCGCTCACATCTTGGCCGTCTCGGGACTCCACATGGGGTTTGTTCTGCTCTTTGCAAACTTGCTGTTCGGCTGGATTGTCCTCTTCCGTCGGGGACATCTAATCAAAAACATCTTAGTCATACTCTTCATGTGGGGATATGCCGTTATGGCCGGATTGTCGGCTCCTGTAATTCGTGCAGCCCTGATGATGTCCTGTGCCCAACTGGCATTCAACATCACACAAAAAGGAAATAGTTATAACATTGTATTGGGTGTCGCCACTGTCATGTTAGCAGTACATCCGGGATATCTGAGCGACATCAGTTTTCAACTCTCTTTTGTCGCTGTGCTCTCCATCCTCTTCTTCTATCCTCGACTGTTCCGTTATCGCAAAAAATGGAGACGTATTCCCAATGCTATTTTAAGTTGTATTTTCCTCGGCCTGGCCGCACAGATCGGAACGCTCCCTTTGGTCGCATACAGTTTCGGCAATATCCCCATCATCTCCCTGCTGATCAATCCGATCGTTATCCTCACCTCATTTATCACTATTTGCACAGGATTGATCTGGTTGCTCATACCATTCGGATTCCTCAACCCAATCTGCAGTTTCATTATTCACCACGCACTCTCCCTGCAAAACGGCATCATCGGTTGGGCTGCACACACTCCGATAACTGCCATACGAGATGTCCACATGCCTGGATGCATGGTAATCGCACTCTATGCAGTTATCGCAATTGTCGCTATCGTAGTCAAATTAAGAGAAGAACAAAACGAAAAATTGGTCTTTAAGAAAAATTCACGGATATTTGTACCATGATCTCTTGCAACGATATTAAGACGCTGCTACGGCCTGATGTCCGTGAACAAATCGCCGTACATCTGAACGACGATCCGACCAAGGTAGCGTTATCCTTGCGCGAGAATGGCCCATTGGTGGCGACACAAATCAAATATCTGCAACGAGCCCGCATCAAACTGCCCGCCTACTATGCAGCACAGTGTATTTTACCTCCCCTCTCCTTCGAACAGGCAAGCAGTGAAGAGAGTGCCTCTCTCAAACACTATACAGGCCACACTTGCCTCGACCTGACCTGTGGCTTAGGAGTAGATGCCTTTCATTTCAGCAAATGTTTCGCTCAGGTCGTAACCGTTGAACAGAGCGCCGAACTGTGCGAGATCGCTCGAATCAATTTTGAACGGCTCCAAGCCCGTAACATTCGAATCATAACCACTACAGCAGAACAATACGTAGCCGATCTGAACTCAAGAGCGGAATCCATCGGCCCGATCGATCTGATCTATATTGATCCCGCCCGAAGAGACAGCCAAGGCAAAAAAGTGTGGCTATTGGAGGACTGTTCGCCCAATGTCACCAAGTTACTGCCATCGTTATTGCAACTCTCGCCATTAGTCGTAATCAAAGCCTCACCGCTCTTCGACATTGACGAAGCATTCCGACTTTTTGGGGAGAAGTGTTCGATCGAAATTATCTCGGTACGTGGCGAGTGCAAAGAGGTTTTAATTGAAATACGCAACCTTAAAAACAATTGCACAGTAACCTCCTCCTCGGATAGTTTGTCCAGTACAGACAACCTTTCGGCAACTGGAAATCTCTCCACGCGATCGGAAGCTCCCCAAATACCTGTGGATGTTACCACAGACTCTGCACAAATGGGGGTGATCCGATTAACCGCCTCAGGGCATCCCACACTCTGTTATTCGCACAAAGAGGGAAAATGGCTAAGCCCACCCCAAGAAAAGACCGAACAGCAGACATCAAAACAAAATCCATTTCCGGAACAAAATCAAGATCACTCTACGCGAATATCTACAATTCAACCAGACACCCTGATTTTCTCCCGAGAGAAAACCGATGGCATTGCTACACGCTACTTATTGATTCCGGATGTAGTGCTGTACAAGGCCCGTCTGATCGAACAATATGCCCAATACTGCGGATGCAGAGCCAATTCTGCCACCGGGTATCTTTTCTCCGGTCATATTCCACAATCCTTTGTAGGGCACATTTACCCGATTCAATGGGCTACACCATACAAACCTAAAGCACTCAAATCACGATTCAAAGAGGACGGCATTACCCGTTGTAACCTACTCAAAAAAGATTTTCCTCAAGACGCAGAAACCATCGCCAAGTCATTAGGTATCCGTCAGGGTGGGACCCACTATGCAGCTTTCACCCGTATCGGGACACAACCCTATGTCTTAATGCTTGGGGATGAAATTTTCATTCAAAACCCAGATCTCGATCAACATGAGCAACCACACAAGCCATAAAAGACCTACCATTCTACAATCCGTTATTCCCATTTTGGTATTGATCGGGCTGATCAGCCTTAATGTGATCACTTTAGGCGATGACACCCTCTCCGGTGCCAACCAAATCTCACTGTTGATCGCTTCGAGTGTCGCAACCTGCATCGCACTCTACAATAAAGTCACCTGGCAAGATATTCTCAAAGGGATTCTCCACACGCTTTCAGCTGCCATGCCCGCTATCCTTATCCTCATGATGATCGGAGCTTTAGCCGGCACCTGGATGCTGAGTGGAATCATTCCCGCCATGATCCATTACGGATTGTATATCCTGCGCCCCGACTATTTTCTGCCAGCAGCCGTAATCATCGCTGCAATCATTGCAATAGCTACCGGCAGCTCCTGGTCCACCATCGCTACCGTCGGTGTGGCCCTATTGGGAATCGGTCAGACCCTCGGTCTCAACGACGCCATGATCGCCGGTGCCATCATCTCAGGAGCCTACTTCGGAGATAAAGTCTCACCACTCAGCGATACAACCAATCTCGCCTCTGCCACTGCCGGAGTCAATCTGTTCACCCATATCCGGTATATGATGTTTACGACAGTTCCCACTATACTGATCACCATCATTCTGTTTACAATCATTTCGCTCTGCATCGATATACAACCGACCGATATGTCTGTCGATGCCGTACAACAGACCATTACCTCCACATACCAGATCAGTCCGCTGCTCTTCATCGTACCAATCATTGTCATTTGGATGATTGCTCGACGTGTCGAACCTGTACCTGTCCTTTTCCTGGGAGCTATTCTGGGGGCTATTTTAGCGTTGATCACTCAGTCCGATGTAATTACCCAATTGAGCGGACAAGAGACACTGACCTTTAAAGGTGCCTACCGCATCATCACCCAGGCCATGTACGGCTCACTGTCGATCAACACAGGGAATCCGACTGTCGATACCCTTTTCAGCACCTCGGGAATGGCCGGCATGATGAATACCATCTGGCTGATCATTACCGCCATGATTTTCGGCGGAGTCATGGAGGCCGGACAGTTCCTCGAACGAATCACCTCGGCACTGATCCAACGCGTACACTCCACCGGCGGACTGGTCACCACCACAACCGGTACCTGTCTGCTGTTCAATGCAACCGCTTCGGATCAATACATCGCCATTGTGGTTCCCGGCAAAATGTTCTCCAACGCCTACCGTAAAAACCGACTGGCTCCGGAAGTGCTGAGCCGCACCTTGGAAGATACCGGCACCGTTACCTCTGTCCTCTTTCCCTGGAATACCTGCGGTGCAACCCAGTCCAGTGTATTGGGGGTATCCACCTTTACCTACCTCCCATACGCTTTTTTCTGTTATCTGAGTCCTGTGATGTCAATCCTGTTTGCATGGCTCAACATCAAAATCAGACGGTTACCCAAAACCACAGGCCCCAATAACACCTCTTTAACATCCCAATCCAAAGACTCAGCTAACGACACAATGGTTTAAGCGTAAAAGTATTAACTCAAGGTCGTACGGACACCTGTCCCCTCAAACCGGAATTAACAGCAAAGGTTCAACCATTGAGTCATATTTTTCTATTCATATCGGCTTTGCAATAGAGAAAATCGATGCAAAGTCAGGTGCTGACTGAATCATCTATCATTTTAATCGATTCGTCTCAGCACCAGGAATTATTGCTGACATTACCAAGCAAAACACTTTCTCCAATTTTCCCAAACCTCACGGATTTTGTTATCTTTGCAAAGAGTGACACCCTGCGACAATGATCAAAAAAATCATCCAATATATCTCCTACGACATTTGGTTCAAAAAAGAACATGAATATCGTTCGTCCAAAATTCGTTGGGCTGTACGACAATTCAAAGTGTGTCTGTTCACCGCTCAGGGTTTCTCCGAGCACAGCATCCTGATCAAATCAGCCGCTCTCACTTTTTACACCCTTATGTCGATCGTTCCGATCGCTGCCCTGATGTTCGGCATTGCCAAAGGCTTCGCACTGGAGACCAAACTCAGTGCTTATCTCTATTCCGAATTTCCTCAATACCGTATAGTGATCGATCAGGTGATCGAATTCGCCAATGCCATGCTGCAACGAACAAAAGGAGGCCTGATCGCTTCTGTCGGTTTGCTGGTATTATTTTGGTCGGTCATCAAGGTGTTCAACAACGTCGAAAAGGCATTCAACGACATTTGGGAAGTACGCAAATCACGCAGCATCGCCCGCAAAGTAAGTGACTACATTGCGGTCGTAGTAATCGTACCGATTCTGTGGATCATATCCAACAGCATCCGTCTGCAACTGCAGGACCGACTGCTGCACATCACTCCAGGTCCTACAATCGAATTCTTTTTCGGACTCTTCTCGCTGTTCACCATTTGGGTGATGTTCGCCTTCCTCTACATGGTGATTCCGAACACCAAAGTCAAGCCCCGCAGCGCCATGACCGCCGGAATCATAGCCGGCTCTATTTTCCAGCTGTTCCAGATTATATACGTCAACATTCAATCCTCGTTGACCAGTTATAATGCCATTTACGGTAGCTTTGCCGCCTTCCCGCTTTTCCTGATCTGGTTGCAAGCCAGCTGGCAGATCGTACTTTTCGGTGGAGAGCTGGCTTTCGCTTACCAAAACATCAAAAAATTCGAATACGAGAAACGGGCCAGCGAGATGAGCTATGAATATCGCAAACGTGCTCTACTGTTGGTCATGCGACAAATTGTTTTCCATTTTCTGGACAACAAAGGCGGCATCTCGTCAGAACAGGTGGCTCAACAGCTGAATATGCCCGTGCGTATCGTCCGGGATGTCACCTTCGATTTGGAACGCGCAAAGTTAATTGCACCGTCATTAGGTAAAGATGACAAAACCAACTTTTACCTTCCAGCGAGAGATGTCCACAAATTGACTGTGTTCGATGTGATCCATCAGGTTGCAACGTCACGCCCTGCCGCACAAGATCGCATTCCTAAAAATTACCAAGACCTGTGGAAAGATCCACTGGATATCGGCATGAACAGTGAATATCGCGAAATCGATACCATCCTCAAGAATATGGATCAGATGGCTGAAAATTCTCCCTATAATGTTCGCATCATGGACCTCAAAGAGGGAATAATCGACACAATTGCAGCGGCCACACAAACAACCCCATCGGTTCCCAATGATTCAGACACCGCAACCAAAGAGGCTACTTCGTCTCCCACTGAATGTTCTAAAGCTGTTTCATCCACACACCAGACAACAAAAGAGTTGGCTACCGACGCTGTCACAACTGCGTCAAAAAAAAAGGGAGCGAACAGTAGTAGCTCCAAATCAACAGCTGAGGCAGCAACATCACAGCGTGTCGAAGCGTGTACCAATAACCCCAAAGTACAAGCATGAAACGGATTTGTCTGATCGGAAGCGGCAATGTAGCTGAGGCATTGGCATGCGCCCTATCTGCTCCGGTTTCCGTCCAGGTTGCCTCAACTGGCGAGCAATTTTGCTTGGATCGCATTTATGCCCGCAATCAAGATAGAGGTAACGCCATTGCACAAATGGCAGGCTGCTCCTATACCAACAACCCAGCTGAACTACAGTCGGCAGATATTATTTTAATTGCAGTAAGTGATTCACAAATCGGCCAGGTAGCCGAACTGATTCCCAACAACGAGGCTATCGTTGCCCACACGGCCGGATGCGTTTCGTGGCATGTTCTGCCCGAATGGTTGCACCATCGCGGAGTCTTTTACCCTCTGCAAACCTTCACCGCGGGGCGTAAAGTCAATTTTCGGGAGATTCCACTACTGATCGAAGGTGAGGATCAAACCACAATAGAAACACTGCTGGAGTTGGCCAACGTACTATCCGACAATGTACATCAAAGCACAGAAAGTCAACGGGCTCAGCTTCATTTGGCTGCTGTCTTTGCCTGCAACTTCACCAACCGCATGTACGCTATCGCCCAGCAACTGCTCGAAGAGGCGCACCTGCCGGCTACACTGATCGGACCTCTGATCGGTGAAACTACCCGTAAAGCTATGGATAGCCCATCGGCAGCAGCAGTACAGACCGGACCCGCTCGTCGGGGCGATCTACCCACACAGCAACGCCACCTGGATCTGTTGGCTCAACACCCAAAATGGCAAGAATTATATCGTAAAATCAGTAACGACATATGGGAAACTTCAAAGAAGATATAGCAAAAGTACGACTGATCGTACTCGACGTGGACGGTGTCATGACCGATGGAGGAATCACCGTCACTCCTGAAGGAGAATTTATTCGGAAATTTCATGCAAAAGATGGTTATGCGCTCTCTTATGCACTCCGTCGTGGCTACGAGATCGCCATCATTACCGGTGGTCGGGGCAGAAGTCTGGAAGTACGTCTCAACATGTTAGGTGTCAAACACATCTACTCGAACTGCATGCATAAAATCGAGGCACTGCATAATCTGATGCAAAAGGTCGGAGTAACGCCGGAGGAGGTGCTCTATATGGGAGATGACATTCCCGACATCGAACCGATGCAACAAGTTGGAATGCCGGTATGTCCCGCAGATGCCGCTACCGAAGTGATCGAAGCATCACGTTATGTCTCGCAATTCAAAGGTGGAGAGGGATGTGTTCGGGATGTGGTCGAACAAGTCATGCGGGCTCGCGGAGACTGGTACAAACCCGGTGATAAAGCAATCGCCGTTACCACCGCCTCCCGCTAACCGTTTTATTGATATTGCGATCACATAAGTTCATAACATTCACAAAACATAGGCTCGCACTTTAGCGCATTTTATATGCTGGTGCGAGCCTTTTTTACAACTTTAATTCGGAGGGGCAGTCGGATACTGCAAAGCTTTTCCCCTCATGCTGCTCCTCTTTAAGCCGGGACAACAGGGGAAAACAATCCTCTTTCCAGATTGTAGATACCTTACTGATCTTATCTGTGTATCCTTACGATGCAAAATCGGATATCCGGCACGCAAAAGAGGTAATATAAGCTTGGCTATAGTCGCTACTCCTTTGTAAACCGGACAGAGGCCCAACCATTCAGGAGACGATAGCCATCGTAATGCATCCCCAACGATTCAGCCTTTTCGACAATGCAGGGGATATCGGCTTCCAAAATCCCACTCATCACTAACTGACCGCCCGCTGCAAGTGTTCCCACATAAGCCGCCATATCCGCCAATAAGATATTACGGTTGATATTGGCCAGCACAAAGTCATAATGACGACCTGCCAACAACGAAGCATCCCCCTGTTGGGTTGTAATTCGATCAGCAAATCCGTTTGTGGCGACATTTTCCCCGCTATTGATATAAGCCCACTCATCGATATCGATGGCATCCATGTGCGCAGCTCCACGCATCATGGCCAAAATAGCCAACACAGCCGTTCCACATCCCATGTCCAATCCGTTCAATCCCTGCAGAGAAAGATCGAGAATCTCTTCCACCATCAGCTGGGTTGTAGCGTGATGTCCCGTTCCGAAAGCCATTTTGGGCATAATCACAATATCGTAAGGAAGATCGGGACGTGGTGTATGGAAAGGTGCCCGAATCGAACACTTCCCCTCCACCTCAATCGGTTCGAAATTCGACTCCCACACTTCGTTCCAATTGCGATCAGCAATGCGCTCAACGGTAAACGGCACGGCCATCTCATTCAACTGCGCCTCAACCTGAACCCGGCATTCGGTGTAATCTTTTTCTCTGATATAGGCATGCAACAGCTTCTCCTGCTCATCGAAACTGTCAAAAGGCCAATCACTAAGCAGTGCCATCAGAATTTCGGACTGCTCCTCGTCTTGCGTTTGAATATTCAGGGCTATATAATCCATCGTCGGAAAGAATTTCATGGTTTAGGGCAAATTTACTAATTTTGACGTATGAGTTGGGACAAGGAGCTGAAAGATTATCGCTATTATCTTTCATTGGAGAAAAAACTCTCCGAAAATACCGTGCAAGCCTACCTGCATGATCTGGCACGTATTTCCAATTATATGGAACACACTTTCAGCATCACAGAGCCCGAAAAGGTAACAGCCGACCAGATCGAATCTTTTTTGGCCCACCTCTACGATACAGGTGTCGAGAAGGCTACCCAAGCCCGTGAATTGAGCGGCATCAAAAGTTTTTTCAACTATCTGATGCTCAACGACCGAATCGAAACAGCACCAACAGAATTCATCGAAGCCCCCAAAATCGGCCGAAAACTTCCCGATGTACTTTCCGTGGAAGAGATCAACGCCGTAATCGGCTCGATCGATCTGAGCAGCCGTTTCGGCCATCGCAACAAAGCTATGCTCGAAACCCTATACAGTTGCGGGTTGCGGGTCAGTGAACTAATCACCCTGCGGATCAGCGATCTGTTTTTCACCGACGGTTTTATACGGGTAATTGGCAAAGGAGATAAACAACGGTTGGTCCCAATCAGTGAAACAGCCATCCGTTTAATCACCCTCTATCTCGAACAGCGGCGGACCATGCCGGTCGATGAACATTACGCAGATACGCTCTTCCTGAACAACAAAGGAAAACCGCTGACACGTGTAATGGTCTTTCACATTATCCGCGAGTGCGCCAAAGCGGCCGGAATTACCAAAAAGATCAGCCCGCACACCTTCCGCCACTCGTTTGCCACACACCTGTTAGAGGGTGGAGCTAGTATTCGTCAAGTGCAAGAAATGTTGGGACATGAATCTATATTGACCACCGAGATCTACACCCACCTCGATAGCCGAAGTCTGCGGGACAGCGTCGAACAGCATCATCCTCTGTCTGATTATTGACCCCTGTCTTTTCGTGTTAATGCCATACGCGAAATTTCCTGAATCCCTTACAGTATAAGAATCCAGCTGAGGGAACATCACACGCTGATAATCTCCAGTCCATGAACTGTACATGTCGATTATCAGAGCGGATATTTTCCCGTGTCTTCTCCACTTTGGCTGTTATATCAATGTTACTATTATTCGCAACGACACTCTGGCAAAACCACTGTTTTTTCTCCCTGAAATCGTAGGAACAAAGCTCACACCCCTTCTGTTTCATTATTGCATACGGAATACTTGCAAAAAAATTGAGCTTCAGATAGGCAGTAATTCAGATCATTACATAGTCTAACACAAAAAATCTGAGAAAAAATCTATCAATCATAGGACACTTTCACCTCAATTCGTCTATATTTGCTGTTGGAGGGATCAAGCAAAACTCCATTCAAAACACAAAATTATGAACCGCATCTCCCTGAACATCAATTTCTGGTGGTGGCACTCGCAACTATTCAAGTCGTGAGTGTAAGATGCGTGTATATACATTGATGAACTTTTAACAAGTAATCTTTCTATATCGAGAAGCTGTCGAACTCACGACAGCTTCTCTTTTTTTATGCTTTTCCCAACCGTAACAAACAATAAAAACACCAATACGATGAAGTACAACATTGACGAAAACGGTTATTACGGCCCCTTCGGCGGGGCATACATTCCAGAGATCCTGTATGCGACTGTCGAAAATCTGCGCAAAAACTACCTGAAGGTGATGGCTGACCCCAGCTTCCAAAAAGAGCTGGATGATCTGCTCCGTGATTACGTCGGACGTCCATCCCCTCTCTACTACGCCAAACGTCTCTCCGAAAAATACGGGACTCGAGTTTACCTCAAACGTGAAGACCTGAACCATACCGGTGCCCATAAAATCAACAATACTTTGGGGCAAATTCTGTTGGCCCGTCGCATGGGCAAGAAACGGATCATTGCCGAAACCGGAGCCGGACAGCACGGCGTGGCCACAGCCACCGTATGCGCCCTGATGGATATGCCCTGCGTGGTCTATATGGGTGAGACCGATATTGCCCGTCAACACCTCAACGTACAAAAGATGCAGATGCTGGGTGCGGAGGTTCGTTCCGTGACCAGCGGCAACAAAACCCTCAAAGATGCCACCAATGAGGCAATCCGCGACTGGTGTTGCCATCCCGCCGACACCTACTACATCATCGGCTCAACGGTCGGTCCACACCCCTATCCCGATATGGTTGCCCGCTTCCAATCGGTCATCAGCCGCGAGATCAAACAACAGCTTCTCGAAAAGGAGGGGCGGGATTATCCCGATTACCTGATTGCCTGCGTCGGAGGCGGAAGCAATGCGGCAGGAACTTTCTACGAATACCTCGAAGATGAACGGGTACGGTTGATCGCTGCCGAGGCTGGCGGACTGGGAATCGACTCCGACAAATCGGCTGCAACCATCCACCTGGGCCGAGACGGCATCATCCACGGCAGCCACACCTTAGTTATGCAGACCGAAGATGGTCAGATTCTCGAACCCTACTCCATTTCGGCTGGTCTTGACTATCCGGGAATCGGACCACTACACGCCCATCTGGCAGCCACCCACCGTTCGGAGGTGTTAGCCATCACCGACCAGCAAGCTGTTGATGCCGCTTTCGAAACCACCCGTCTCGAAGGGATTATTCCGGCCCTCGAATCGGCTCACGCCTTAGCCGTGCTCGGTTGCAAAAAATTCAATCCGAATGATGTGGTGGTCATCACCGTCTCTGGTCGTGGAGACAAAGATATGGAGACCTACGTCAAACTCTTTAACGCTCCAAACCATGAAACCCGAAAATAAAATCCAAATCATAGCTGAGAGCCGCACCTTTCTGGGCGACCTGCAAACCCCAGTAGGCATCTACCTGAAGGTCCGTGATCTCTTTCCCGAATCGGTGCTGCTCGAAAGCTCGGACTACCACACCTCCGAAAACAGCTACTCCTTCATTGGCGTAGAGCCCATCGCACGCTTCACCGTAAATGGAGACACCATCACTGAGGAGTTTCCTGACGGCAAGTCCGTTAATCTGACAATCGACAAAGATCACCCGCTGTGCAACCGGATGAACGACTTTCTGGCACTGTTCAACGTCACCGGCTCCCCAGGACGCATTAACGGTCTTTTCGGATACACTTCGTACGATTGTGTCGCCCACTTCGAAAACGTACAGATCACCAAACCGCAAATCGACCAAGTTCCGCAAATGGACTACATCTTCTTTCGGTATGTCATCACGGTCAACCACATGCGGAACGAAATGACCGCCACCGAAAACCGTCCCATTGACTCTCCTTCGGGCATCGACAACATGCTCAGCATCCTCAACAGTAAGAACTACGCCTCCTACGACTTCCATACCGTCGGCGAGATAACCTCTCCCATCAGCGACGAACAATACATGGAGATGGTACGCAAAGGAATCGGTCACTGCCTGCGAGGCGATGTTTTCCAAATTGTGCTATCACGTCGTTTCATGCAGGCCTTCCGGGGAGACGACTTCAAAGTATATCGGGCCCTGCGTTCCATCAACCCCTCCCCTTACCTCTTCTATTTCGATTTCGGTTCGTACCGCATCTTCGGCTCCTCACCAGAAACCCACCTCAAAGTGATTGGAGATACCGCCACCATCGATCCCATCGCCGGCACCTTCCGTCGTACCGGAAACGACCAGGCCGACCACGAACTGGCCGTCAAACTGCGCGACGACCCCAAAGAGAATGCCGAACATGTCATGTTGGTTGATCTGGCCCGAAACGACCTGAACCGCAACACAACCGGCGTCTATGTCAAATCCTACAAAGAGATTCAATTCTACTCACACGTCATTCACATGGTATCTCGCGTGTGCGGCCACGTCGCCCCAGACACCAACCGTATCCGACTCTTCGCCGACACCTTCCCGGCCGGCACCCTTTCGGGAGCACCGAAAGTTCGGGCGATGCAGCTGATCGACGAAATCGAAAGCCACGCCCGCGGAGTTTATGGCGGTTGCATCGGCTACATCGGGTTCGACAACACCCTCAACCACGCCATTACGATCCGTACCTTCCTCAGCCGTGATAATGTGCTGCACTTTCAGGCCGGTGCGGGAATCGTCGCCAAATCGGACCCGCACAACGAACTGATGGAGGGCAAAGGCAAATTGGGCGCCCTGCGCAAAGCAATTCAGATGGCCGAAGAACTGAAAAATTAATCTCTTAAATACACACCACCATGAAACTGTTGGTTTTTGACAATTACGACTCCTTTACATACAACATCGTACAGCTGCTGCGCGAAGCAGGTATCGATCAGATCACTGTCGCCCGCAACGACCAAATCGCGCTGGAAACGATCGCCGATTTTGACAAAATTGTGCTCTCGCCCGGACCCGGCATCCCCTCCGAAGCTGGATTGTTACTTCCCCTGATTCGGGAATATGCCCCCAGCAAAAGCATTCTGGGAATCTGCCTCGGCGAGCAGGCTATCGGCGAAGCCTTCGGGGCCACACTCACCAACCTCAAAGAGGTCTATCACGGCATAGCCAGTCAGATTCACGTCGTCGCTCCCGACCCGCTGTTTGCAGGACTGCCCGAAACCTTCGAAGCGGGTCGATACCATAGCTGGATCGTCGATAAAGAGAACTTCCCCGAAGAGCTCGAAATCACGGCCGAAGATGACAACGGTCGAATCATGGCCCTGGCTCATCGACGGTACGATGTGCGAGGCCTACAGTTTCACCCCGAATCGGTGCTCACACCTGTCAGCCGTTCGCTGATTGAGAACTGGCTGAAAGCATAACCGCCCAAGGGGCAACTCTCCGTGGAAAATGATCCTCCTAACGTGCTTACTCCATCCATCAAGTCAATAGAACATCGTCATTCTCTCCACCCGAACGCAACAACTATCCCTTTACCCTCAACATTTAACAGCAAACCATGAAAAATCTACTATACAGACTCTTCGAAAACAGCTATCTCGACCGGGATGAGGCCCGTGACGTGCTGATCCGCATGGCACACGGCCAATACAACGACAGTCAGATCGCCGCCTTTATCACCGTGTTTCTGATGCGTAGCATCACTCTCAACGAACTGGCCGGATTCAGGGAAGCGCTGCTTGAAATGCGTGTACCGGTCAATCTCTCGGAGTTCGATGCCATCGATATCGTCGGAACCGGTGGCGACAACAAAAACACCTTTAACATCTCCACTGCAGCCTGCGTCGTGACCGCAGCAGCGGGTTATCCGGTCATCAAACACGGTAACTACGGAGCCACCTCCGTCAGCGGTTCATCCAACGTGATCGAGGCTCATGGCGTGAAGTTCACGCGCGATACCGACCAGCTCAAACGGTCACTCGAAGGGTGCAACATGGCCTTCCTCCATGCTCAGTTCTTCAACCCGGCCCTCAAAGCCGTCGCCCCGGTTCGGAAAGCTCTCGGCGTCCGTACCTTCTTCAACATTCTGGGCCCGCTGGTCAACCCCTCACTACCACATCATCAGCTACTCGGCGTCTATAACCTGAAGCTGGGACGTCTCTACAACTACCTCTACCAGCAGACCGACACCCGATATACGATCGTCACCACACTAGATGGCTACGACGAAATTTCGCTCACCGACGACTTCAAAGTCTTCTCCAACGACGGGGAGATGATCGTCGCTCCCGAAGAGATCGGCATGACCCGTTGTACGGAACAGGATCTCAGTGGCGGTGCCAGCGTAGCTGAGGCAGCCGCCATCTTCGACAAGGTGTTGGACAACACGGCAACCCCTGCACAAAAAAATGCCGTTGCAGTTAATGCTGCCTACGCCATCCACAATTTCGAACCTCAACGGCCTATTAGGGAGTGTATTGCCCAGGCTCTTGAGACCATCGAGAGCGGACGGGCAAAAGCCACCTTCCGCAAATTTGTCGAATTGAACTCCTAAATGCTCCTCCCATGAATATCCTCGAACAGATCATCGCCACCAAACAGCAGGAGGTGGCCGCTGCCAGGAAGCAGAAATCTCTGGCCGCACTCGAAGCCGAAGCCACAGCCACTACACGCCGAGCCTACTCGTTGCGTGCAGCGCTGCTTGGTTCGCAGACGGGTATTATCGCCGAGTTCAAACGCAAATCGCCCTCAAAAGGCTTTATCAAAGAGCATGCAGAGATAACCTCCATCACCACCGGATATGCACAGGCCGGAGCTGCAGTCCTCTCCATTCTGACCGACCGAGACTACTTTGCCGGCGATCTGAACGACTTGCAGGAGGCACGGTCCCACCTGTCCATCCCCATCCTGAGGAAAGATTTCATCATCGATCCCTACCAGATCTGTCAAGCACGGATTGCCGGAGCCGATGCCATTTTGTTGATTGCCGCAACGCTTACGCCGGGACAGGTTGAACGTCTGGCCGCATATGCCCACGCACTCGGGCTGGAGGTATTGCTTGAGATACACCGAGCAGAGGAGTTGGATGCCCTGTGCAGCTCGGTGGATGTGGTCGGCGTCAACAACCGCGATCTGACCACCTTTCACACCGACCCGGCACAATCTTTTGCACTGATCCAACACATTCCGCAACAGTTTGTCAAAATTTCGGAAAGCGGGCTTGCCGATCCTCAGACCGTTGCCCAGCTACATCAAGCGGGATTCAACGGTTTCCTGATGGGCGAACGTTTTATGAAGACGGCCGACCCGGCTGCCGCCCTGCAAACGTTTATTCAAGAGCTGACCCACTGCAGCTCCTATAACAAATCCCGATCATGAAAATCAAAATTTGTGGTATGCGTGAGCCGGACAACATCCGGCAGGTGACCGACCTTCACCCTGATTACATGGGGGTTATCTTCTGGTCCGGTTCTCCGCGTAATGCCTGCCAACTCGATCCTGCAGTCCTCGCCACAGTGCCACAAACCATTCGACGTGTTGGCGTCTTTGTCAACGAAACCGAAGAGCAGGTCATCCGTACCGCACTGAGATACCGGCTCGATCTGGTCCAACTGCACGGACACGAGTCGCCCGAAACCTGCCGGCGGATCAACCGGATCATTCCGGTGATCAAGGCTCTCTCCGTAGCCACCCAGGCCGATCTGGAACAGACTCAATGCTATCAGGATTGCTGCTCGATCCTGCTGGTGGACACCAAGACCCCCACATACGGCGGCTCGGGACAGCAGTTCGACTGGAGTCTGCTCGAACATTACACCGGCCATCTCCCTTTCCTGCTCAGTGGAGGCATCGGACCTCAAGATGCCGAACGGCTTCTCAGTCTAAGCCATCACGCACTATTGGGCTTTGATCTAAACAGTCGTTTTGAAAGCGCTCCGGGACACAAAGAGTACGACCTGCTCAAACCATTTATCGAACAATTCAAAAAACAAAACCATGAATAGAATAGATCATCTTTTTCAAGTCAAAACTTCAGGCATTGTATCGGTTTACTTCACGGCCGGATACCCCAAATTGGACGACACCACCGAGATCATCCGTGCACTTGCTGCACGCGGCACTGATCTGATCGAAATCGGCATCCCCTTTTCCGATCCGATGGCCGACGGTAAAACCATTCAAAACAGCAGTACCGTTGCATTGAAGAACGGCATGACCATGAAAAAGCTGTTCGAACAGCTGAAAGATCTTCGTCGGGATGTAACCATACCGTTGATTTTGATGGGCTATCTCAACCCCATCATGCAATATGGCATCGAGCACTTTTGCCAAAGTTGTGCAGAGATCGGAATTGACGGAATTATTCTGCCCGACCTTCCGCTGAACGACTACCTGCGGGACTTCAAACCGCTGGCCGATAAATATGACCTGCGCTTCACCATGCTGATCACTCCCGAAACCTCGGACGAACGCATCAAACTGATCGATCAGCATACCAACGGTTTCATCTATATGGTCTCCTCTGCCGCCACCACCGGTACGCAAGATCACTTCTCCGATAGTACCATCCAATATTTCGAACGGATCAACGCCATGAAACTACGCAATCCTCGTCTGATCGGATTTGGTATCTCCAACCCGGAAACACTGCAAGCGGCCCAACAACATGCCGCCGGTGCAATTATCGGTAGCGGTTTCATCAAAGCGCTTGATTCCACCTCCACCATTCCTCAGGCTGTTGAAACATTATACCATCAACTTGGTTTGTGAAACAGGTTATTCCAAATCCAAAACTTAACCAAATTTATTTTTACACCGACTCTTTACCCAATCGGCATGAAAAATGCACTTTATAGGAAAAGCGTTCGAAAAAACATGATGGAATTTTCCAAATAAATAAAAAAGGTGTATATTCGTTTTATCAACCTCATAAATGATTGAGCTATGAAAAAACTTTTTCTTTTTATGCTGGGACTGGCAGGTATGTGCACAGTGGCTTCAGCTCAAACCGGTTTCGGCTGGGGTGTTAAAGGTGGTCTGAATTTGACAGGAGTATCTAACTTTGAACATAGTCAAACCAAAACAGGTTTTGTTGTCGGTGCCTTTGCGGATTACCGTTTTACTGATCATTTCGCACTGTCTGCTGACGTACTCTACTCTCGTCAAGGTGTTAGTTTCGGTAAAGAAGAAGATGTACGCACCAAAGAGAGATTAAACTATTTGAATATTCCTATCCTGGCCAATTATTATATCATTGGTGGTTTAGCGGTCAAAGCTGGTATTCAACCAGGTTTTCTTCTAAATAGTAAATCAATGACCAAAAACAATGAAACCACTATCAAAACTGATGGCAAAGGATGGTCAAACGCAGACTTCTCCATTCCAATCGGTGTATCTTATGATTGCCCATTCGGAATTATTCTTGAAGCACGTTACAACATTGGAGTTAGTAATATTGTGACCTCTGATTTAGGCACAGCTCGCAACAGTGTATTCTCGATTATGGTTGGCTATCGGTTCTAATCGATTTTCATAATAACATCAAACAAGAGGCTGGAAATCCAGCCTCTTGTTGTTTTACAATGCCCAATAGTTGCCTTACACAACGTGATTGTATCTCTGCCTCATAGCCAACTGCACGCCCAATAATTTTTGTCTCTTCTTCAACATCCCAACTAATACACTTGACACACTTTCTCGGATCTATATCCTTCCTTGCGTTCAACTTAAACACTCTCATCTTTGATGCACTATACATCTATTATGTCGTTCTGAAACGAACATTATGCCAGAAAATCTAAACGAATCTACGCCATTAATTACTACTTTTGAGTAAATATAATACCCAGTCACCACCACAGAGACAACTCGCAACAAAGACAAACTAGATATCTTATCAATAAACCATGAGATCTCAGCAACAGACATCTCATTCACAAAAGATAACAGAATTAAGAAACGCAACTTATAACTCAATACAATATGAAAAAGTTGGTCATCTTCACCGGAGCGGGCATGAGTGCAGACAGCGGTCTTTCAACCTTTCGCGATTCAGACGGTTTGTGGGACAAATACCGTATCGAGGATGTATGCACCCCTGAAGCATTAGCAAAAAATCGAAAACTGGTGATCGATTTTTACAACATTAGACGAAAAGAACTGCTATCCAAACAACCCAATGCCGGACATCTTGCGATCCAACGACTCGAAAACTATTTTGATGTAGAGGTCATCACCCAAAACATCGATGATCTGCACGAAAGAGCCGGAAGTAAACACATTACCCACCTCCATGGCGAACTGCGAAAATTACGCAGCAGCAAGAACGAAACATTAACTGTACCCATCGAAGGCTGGGAACAACATTATGACGACTGTTGCGAAGACGGCTCTTTATTAAGACCGTTTGTCGTCTTTTTTGGCGAGAGTGTACCGATGTTCGACCGTGCCACACAAATTGCTGCAACCGCTGACATCTTCGTTATCGTGGGTACATCACTGGCTGTTTATCCCGCGGCCTCACTGGTACGTTATATTCGACCCGAAATACCGGTCTATCTGGTTGACCCCAATGAGCCCGACACGCGGGGTATTCGCAATCCCTTGGAGACCATTCGCATGCGAGCAGCTGAAGGCATGCCTCTACTGGCAGACAAGCTAATCGAAAAATATGGACAAAAGTGAATTAAAAATGACATACCAAGGGTCTGTTGCGTCTGCGGAGTATCCTGCATGCAATAAGACAAAACAATATGCCATCTTCCATTCACTGCACACGGCTTAAATTTATTTTCTATGTACAAAAGAGGCTTGACTGATATCAGTCAAGCCTCTTTTCAATATCTAATCTGACAACCAGATTATTTGGTCGGCGTAGTTGCTTTAATGTAAGTGTGGTGAGGACCGAAACGTTCGAAAGCTGCACGATCCAACTCCTCCTGATGATCAGGATGAGCCACAGAAATGATCAAGCGAGCACGCTCCTGCATCGATTTACCATACAAGTTCACTGCACCAAACTCGGTAACGAACCAGTGAATGTGTGCACGAGTCGTTACAACACCGGCTCCATTGGTCAGAGTCGGAGCAATCTTGCTGATACCTTTGTTGGTTACTGAAGGCATGGCCAAAATCGCTTTACCGCCTTCAGAACGAGATGCGCCATAAATAAAGTCAATTTGGCCACCTACACCCGAATAGAACTTAGTTCCGAGTGAATCGGCACAAACCTGACCAGTCAAATCAACCTGCAAAGCAGAGTTAATAGCGGTAACCTTCGGGTTCTTAGCAATAATATACGGATCGTTGGTATAACCTACGTCCATCATCAAAACACCTGGGTTGTTATCAATAAAGTCATATACGGTCTGCGAACCCATCAAGAAGGTAGATACCATTTTACCTTTATCGATTGCCTTGTTACGACCATTGATTACACCGCTCTCAACCAACGGCAATACACCGTCAGCGAACATCTCGGTGTGGATACCCAAGTTCTTGTGGTTACCCAGCTGAGCCAACACTGCATTCGGAATCGCACCGATACCCATCTGCAAGCAGGCACCGTCTTCGATCAACGCAGCACAGTTCTTACCGATAGCTGTCTCAATCTCGTTAGGAACTGAGAAATGAGCCTCTACCAACGGGGTATCGTCCTGAACGAAAGTATCGATATCTTCAACTGAAATAAACGCATCACCGAATGAACGGGGAACATGTTTATTGACAACGGCGATCACATGCTCTGCACACTCTACAGCGGCCAAAGTGGCATCCACAGAGGTACCCAACGAAACATAGCCATGCGCATCAGGCTCTGAAACCTGAATCATCGCAACATTACATGGCAATACGCCGCTACGGTACAAACGCTGCGTCTCACTCAAGAAAATAGGAATATAATCCGCATATCCTGATTGAGTCACTTTACGGACGTTGCTACCAACGAAAAATGAATCGAGCTGGAAAACGCCTTCAAATTCGGGATCGGCATAAGGAGCAGGACCTTCAGTGTGCAGGTGGTGAATGTGAACATCCTTCAGTTCATGGTTGCGACCACGATCACACATGGCCTGAATCAGACACTGCGGAGCGCTGGCAACACTGCTCAAGTGGACATGATCACCCGACTTGATAACTTTGACCGCCTCAGCAGCAGACACGTATTTGATCTGTTTCTTCATGGTGGTTATTAATGAGTTGAAATTTAAGTTCGTAATAATAACTTGCAAATGTAATATTTTTTCAGTTCGGAAGCTGAAAAATCTGTGTAAAACTTCTCATTATCGAAGAGAAAGGAGAGTTCATCGCACATTTTGACCCAATGGTTGATCACAACAAACGCACTCAACCTTCAGCACGTTCTTTACCAAAACATGCTCTCTTCTCCAACAAGTCTCATCAATAAAATTTTCCGTCAAAAAAGTTGGGGCCGCCCACAGGACAGCCCCATACTCTTATGCAGTAACAAAACTATTTTTTGAATTCAGCGAAGAAATCGTTGCCTTTGTCGTCCACCAGCAAGAAGGCCGGGAAGTTCTCCACGTAAATCTTGCGGACAGCCTCCATACCCAATTCCGGGAAGTCAACCACTTCAACCGATTTGATGCTGTTTTTAGCCAGAACGGCTGCAGGACCACCAATCGAACCCAAATAGAATCCGCCATGTTTCTTGCAAGCGTCGGTAACGGCCTGAGAACGGTTACCCTTGGCAACCATCACCATTGAACCTCCCAGACTCTGGAACAGATCCACGTACGGATCCATACGACCTGCAGTGGTCGGACCAAAGCTACCCGAAGCCATACCCTGCGGAGTCTTGGCAGGACCTGCATAGTAAATCGGGTGCTTTTTGAAGTATTCCGGCATCGGTTTGCCTTCGTCAATCATCTGTTTGATGCGAGCATGTGCAATATCACGGGCAACAATCAACGTACCTTTTACATTGAAACGGGTCTTAACCGGATACTTAGACAAGGTCTCGCGAACTTTGTCCATACCCTCATCGAGATCGAGCTCAACAGCAGGCTGCATATTCGGAGCCTGTTTGGGCAGGAAACGTGCCGGATTCTTCTCGAGCTGCTCGAGGAAAATACCCTCCGGAGTAATTTTAGCCTTAATGTTACGGTCAGCACTGCAGCTAACGCCGATACCTACCGGGCAAGATGCAGCATGACGTGGCATACGGATCACACGAACATCATGAACGAGATATTTGCCACCGAACTGAGCACCAACACCGCACTCACGGCAAATCTTCAGCACCTTCTCTTCCCACTCCAGATCACGGAAAGCACGGCCTCCTTCGTTACCACTGGTAGGCAGATTGTCCAGATAACCAGCTGAAGCCTTCTTAACAGCAGCGAGGTTAGCCTCTGCAGATGTACCACCGATTACAATCGCCAGATGGTAAGGAGGACATGCTGCCGTTCCCAAATCCATGATATGGGTTTTGATAAAGTTGGTCAAATTCTCTTCGGTCAACAGCGCTTTGGTCTGCTGATACAGGAAAGTCTTGTTGGCTGATCCACCACCTTTGGTGATGAACAGAAATTTATACTCGTTGCCCTGAGTCGCATAGATGTCGATCTGAGCAGGCAGGTTCGTTCCGCTGTTCTTCTCCTCGATCATCGTGAAAGGAACGACCTGCGAGTAACGAAGGTTTCGCTCTTTGTAGGTCTCATAAACACCTTTCGACAGAGCTTCGGCATCGTTGGCTCCGGTGTAAACATCCTCACCCTTCTTGCCAATTACAATAGCGGTACCAGTATCCTGGCAGGTAGGAAGTTCTCCTTCGGCTGCAACCGTCTGGTTGATCAACATCGTATAAGCAACAAACTTATCGTTGTCAGTTGCTTCCGGATCTTCAAGAATATTAGCCAACTTCTGAAGATGCGCTGCACGCAAATAGAACGAAACATCACCGAAAGCCTCCTTAGACAACAATTCCAAACCTTTGGGATCTACCTTGAGGATTTTGCGGCCGTCGCACTCGACAACCTTCACATAATCCTTCGTAAGCAGACGATACTCTGTTGTGTCGGCCGACAACGGGAACGGCTCCTGATACTTAAACTCTGACATATCTCTGTTATTGATTTGTGTTAAACGTAATTTCTATCTTGCAAAGGTAAAAATATTTGTACGGATTCCGAAACTACACGCCGATAACACGATAAAAATATCCCCTCAATCCATCTTCAAGCTATACAATATAATAAGAAGATACATCTCATCAATATCCAGCACAGCGCCTTGATGAACCTGGCTCTCACCTATTCTCATATTCTCGCTGATTTTTCTCAACAAGCAGAACACTGCACATAGGGAAGGTTCACATTTAAGGTGTAGAATCAATATATGTCCAGGTCGGATAACGGCCACATCCAATAAAACAGAAAAATCCAATTTACCCGTCCAATTTCGCTCTGGATCAAACGCTAAAATCAAAAAAGTTTGCTTTTTATGAAAAAATGAAATACATTTGTGGCTCAATTTTCAAACACTTTTAAAAATCGCATTATGAACCATTACGAAACCGTTTTCATTGCTACACCGGTTCTCTCTGACGTTCAGATGAAAGAGGCTGTTAGCAAATTCCGCGGTGTCATCACCGAAAACGGCGGTCAAATCGTTAGCGAAGAGGATTGGGGTCTGCGCAAGTTGGCCTATCCAATTCAGAAAAAGACCACCGGCTTCTACTATCTTATGGAGTTCACCGGCGAAGGTAACCTCGTTGAAAAACTCGAAACTCAGTATCGTCGTGACGAGCGTGTTATCCGCTTCCTGACCTTCAAAATGGACAAATACGCCGTTGAATACGCCGAAAAACGTAGAAACAAAAACAACGCTAAACAAGAGTAAAAGCCATGGCACAGACTCAATCAGAAATCAGATATCTCAACCCTCCTACAGTAGAGGTTAAGAAGAAAAAATATTGCCGCTTCAAAAAAGCCGGTATCAAATATGTCGATTACAAAGACGCAGAGTTCCTCAAGAAGTTCCTCAACGAACAGGGTAAAATCCTGCCTCGCCGCTTGACCGGTACTTCTCAGAAATTCCAGAAAAAAGTGGCTACTGCCGTTAAACGTGCTCGTCACTTGGCAATTCTGCCGTTCGTAACTGATATGTTCAAATAATCAAAAACCGGAGGACCCATCATGCAAGTAATTCTGAAAAAAGATATTGAGAAGTTGGGCTACGCCGACGAAATCGTGGATGTTCGCCCCGGTTATGCCAACAACTACCTGATTCCGCAGGGTTACGCAATCAGCGCAACCGCTTCTGCGAAAAAAGTACTGGCCGAAACTCTCAAACAACGCGCTCACAAAGAGGCTAAACTCGTTGCAGACGCTGAGGCATTGGCTGCTAAATTGGCTGAAACTGCTCTCACAATCGCAGCTAAAGCTGAAGAAGGCCGTATCTTCGGTTCAGTAACTGCTGCCGATTTGGCTGCAGCTCTCGAAAAACTCGACATCACTGTAGATCGTAAAAACATCTCTTTGGACGCTGTGAAAACTATCGGTGAATACGAGGCTAAAGTAAAAATATACAAAGGTATCAGCGGAACTATCAAATTCAGTGTCGTAGCTGAGTAACACCTTGCAATAACTCATAAAAAGGCAGCTTAAAAAGCTGCCTTTTTTATTTGCATATCTATTCAAATACCACCCATCGGACACCTCGTCATACACACTATCATTCTTTCGAATTGACAAGGCCACAATTGAGCTTGTTTTATCTCATGATCACACAAAAACAACAACACCTGCCAATGATCATTCTATGGCATGTGACAGCCCCTATTTATTCAAAATGTGGCACAACTAAACCCATGCAATACATGATCGCTTTCTGCTATCTACGTAGAGCATTTTATATCTTATAAAATTCAAACAACCGATTTAAGGTTGGAAGGTTGAGTTGAGTTGAGGTGAGGTGAGGTGGTTTGCAGCACCAGCAACAAAAGAGATAACAGCTCTCACCAATCCATATAAACCACAAGCAACGGCGACAAACACTCGGAGATTTAGTGATCAAACCCCTATCACATCGAAGACAAAATCGGCAATTGGCACACCGGAGATGAATTCAATCTTCAAGGCAGTTATGTTACCGCATACACCCATCTACCTCCGGAGATTACTTCTGATCTTGAGTGTATAAAACACTCTCACGATCACATAGAAAAACAAATGGGATGGCAATTGCCATCCCATTTATTATACCAACTATCGAGGACTACTAGTTTGCAGCTGGCTTATCAACAATACCTAACTCCTTTTTCACCAAAGGCAAAATATCGGTAACAGTCGATTTATTGAAATAAGCCATCGCTCCTGCTGCTTCATCAAAAACAATCGTAAATCCATTAGCTTGAGCGACCTTCTCAATAGCCTGTTGTGCTTTCTCAACAACTGGACCCATCAACTGCTGCTGCATCTTCTGAGCATCCTGCTCTGCTGCCTGACGGAAATCCTCATAACGTTTTTGCAAATCCTGCAACTCACGCTCTTTCAGCTGACGAGTTGATTCACTCATGGTCTCAGCATTCTTCTGATAATCCATGTATTTATTATTGAACTCAACCTGAATGGTCTCAAGCTGGCTATTTTGCTCTTCAGCGAATTTTTGGAATTTGGTCAAAGCAGAATCACGCTCTGGCATGGACGAAATCAACTCTTGTGAATTGATATAACCAAATTTCTGGGCATAAGTAGTCGTACCGCAAATGAGCAGTCCGGCAAGTAAAGTCAGTTTCAAAAGGTTTCTCATAACAGTAATACTTAAAGCTGTTTATTTGTTACTTATTTAGAAGATTAATTACATCTTGCGTTTTATCCAACGACGGAGAATAATAAAGCAGAGTCTGATTGTTCACTACATCCAAAACCATTGTGTACTGATGCGACTCTGCATAACTGTTGATCGCCGCAAATACACGCTCCTGAATGGGCTTTATCAATTCCGTACGTTTTTTCATCAAATCACCCTTGGGACCTAACACATCCTGCTGATATTGCTGCACCTCTTTCTCCAAATCGGCCAACTCCTTTTCCTTCGTTGCTCGTTTGGTCTCCGACAGGTAATTGCGCTGCACCTGATAATTACCGTAGGCCTCTTCCAACATCTTATAGGCATCCTCTACGTTCTTTTGGTACTGCTTGGCCAATGTGTCCAACTGCGCAATAGCCGCATTATAATCAGCCTGTGATTTAAATACCTTTTCTGAATTTACAAAGATATAATTTTGTGCGTAAACTCCGCCTCCCGCAAAGAGTAAAATCACGCAAACCAATAAAAACTTTTTCATAGATAATAGTCGTGTTATAGGTTTAGAACTCTTGTCCCATCATAAAGTGCAACTCGCCTCCGTGAGCCTTGTCTTCGCCGACCTGAGGATCGAAACCATAACCCCAATCGAATCCGATCAAACCAACAACCGGCAGATAGAGCCGAATACCGACACCCACTGAACGTTTAATCGAGAAGGGGTTAAAATCTTGCCATGACGCAAAACCATTACCACCTTCAGCAAACGCTAATGCGTAAATTGTCGATCCACTCTGCATCAATATCGGATAGCGCAACTCAACGGTATATTTATTATAGGCCCGAGCATAGGAGTTACCAGCAACCGCATATGGGGTCAATCCTCCGTTTTCATAACCACGCAACTTGATAATATCGACACCATACACGCTATATCCGGTCATACCGTCACCTCCGACATCGAAGCCTTCGAATGGTGACGGTTTATTCTTGTTGTATGACCCCAAGTAACCGAACTCTGCTCCCGCCATCAACACCAACTTGTGGTTAGACGACAAGGGGAAATACCATCTACCTTTGAATAACCATTTGTGAAATTCGATCCAACGGTAACGATCGTTACTTGACATATTGGGATCTGAATAATCTTTCCCGTCAAACAGAGAATATGGTGGGGTCAAAGACAGTGTAATTGAGAAATCTGATCCCTGACGAGGATAGATGGGCTGATCAACTGAACTACGACCAAACATTGTCTTGAACTGAATAATGTTTGACGTACCATTGGTCACGATGAAACTATCCCAATCTTTCAGGTTATATGCTTGATAAGCAATTTCATTATACAAAGTAAAATAACGGTCTGGCCATGACAAACGACGTCCAATACCCACTGAAGCTCCTAAAGTACGGAAGTGCTTTGTTGCCTTTTGCGTAAAATAATAAGCATTAGATTGATCGGAATAGTAGAGACCTACGGTCAATGAATTGGGCTTACGTCCGCCTAACCATGGTTCTGTAAAACTCAGCTGCAAGGCCTTGTAATATGTACCGTTGGTTTGACCTTTAATCGCCAATTGCTGGTTCTGTCCGGATGGATAAGGCCGCCACTCTCCTTTCTTAAACAGATTGCGAATCGAAAAGTTATTCAACTGAACACCGACAGATCCGACGAACATGCCTTCACCCCAACCTCCGGAAATCTCGAATTTATCACTGGCTTTCTCCTCCAACGGGAACGCAATATTGACCAACTCATTCGATACCGGCATAATATTTGGCTGGAGTTTCTCGGGATCAAAGTGTTGCATCTGACCCAATTGACGTAAAGTCGCCATCAACATCGAACGGTCGTACAGCTCACCCGGACGAACATACAACTCTCGACGAATAACCTTATCATCAACTCGGAAGTTTCCTGTAAATGTAACATCGTTAATACGAGCTTGATCTCCCTCGAAAATTTTAATTACCAAATCTACCGAATCCTCATTGACGACAATCTCTTGTGGTTCAATCTGAGAGAACAGGTATCCGGAGTTCTGATACAAAGTAGACACCGACATCTCATCAGGATTGGTCTCCTTACCAATACCCAATTGTTTGTACAATGACTTCTTATCATAAGTGGCACCCTTTACGATGCCCACCATTCCATCCAACTGCTTAGTCGGATAAACACTGTTACCTAACCAAGTGACATTGCGGTAATAAAATTTTTTCCCTTCGTCCACCTTGATCACAATACCAAGGCGTTCTGCATTAATAGGATAGATCGAATCGGAAAGGATAACAGCATTACGATAACCGCGAGAATTATAGAAATCAAGCAAATTTTCCTTATCCTCTGCATACTCTTTCCGTTTAAACTTCGATGAACGGAAAATGTTTATACTCTTTTGATGAGTCTTCTTGAATGTTTTACGCAACTTGCGATCTGAAAACACTTGATTACCTTCAAAAGTAATCTCGCCAATCTTCACCTTTTTCTTCCTATTGACAACAAAAGTAAGATTGACCGCATTGCGGATCGTCGTATCGTTCTCTTGTCGATAAGTAATTACAGCATTTTGGAATCCTTTCTCATCATAGTATTTTTTGATAACATCTATACTCGTATTGAGAATATACTCCGACAATTCGCTACCTCGTTTGAGTTTTAATTTATCCTTCATCAATTCTGAAGTTTCACTTTTGGTAGCTCCTTCAATCTTCCATTTGTACACACGAGGACGCTCCTGCAAGTAAATCTCAAAATTCACACTATCACCCACCGGATCCGCTAAAATGCGCACATCTGAAAAATAATGATACTCCCACATACGACGCATAGCCGATGACACATAATCACCCGGCAACATGATCGTATCTCCTTTAACAATACCTGACGAACGGGCAATAACTTCTGGATCCAGAAATTTAACACCCGTCACAGTAACTTTATTTACTATATAGCGCTTCGGAGTACTGTAATCAACTAGCGGCGCTTCAGGTGCAATCGTCTCTTTCGTCGTATCGGCGACAGCCGGAGCTTGCGCCACGGCAACCGTTCCAGAGCCCATTCCAAACAAAAACACGAGGGCTCTCAATCCTTTTTTCATATGAATAGCGGCAAACTTCAAATCTATTCCGTTAGTAGTCCATATCTACGTTGGCGGCGCTGATAATCCTCAATCGCCAAAGCAAACTGTTTCTCGTCGAAATCAGGCCAATAAATATCCGTAAAATAGAGCTCACTGTATGAAAGCTGCCACAGCAAAAAATTGCTCAAACGCAACTCTCCACTGGTACGAATCAGCAAATCAGGATCCGGAACACCGGCAGTTACCAGATGGTCGGAAACCACCTCGGGTGTAATCTCTTCGACCAATAGCTGTCCTGCTGCCACTTCCGATGCCACCAAACGTGCCATACGGGTCAATTCCCAGCGAGAGCTGTAATTGACTGCAATCTGCAACGTTAATCCTTTATTGTCTGCTGTTGCTTGTTCGCTTTCACGAATTGCCTGCCTCACTTCGACAGATAAGGCATCAATATCTCCCAAAAAACGCATCCGTACTCCTTCCGCCAATAGCGTCGGAGTCTCATCAAGGGTGCATTCGCACAACAATTTCATCAACGCTTCGACCTCTCGTGAGGGACGCCCCCAATTTTCAGTCGAAAACGCATATATGGTCAGATATTCAACTCCATAACTTGCCGCAGCACGCACCACCTTGCGGACACTCTCAACACCTTGAATGTGTCCCTGTACTCGTTCGAGGCCGCGCTCCTTGGCCCATCTACCGTTACCATCCATGATGATAGCGATGTGTCGGGGAATCCGCTTCTGATCCATACGCATTGATTTACTACTTCGCTTGGGATTAAAATGCAAATATAACATTTATGCCGTTAATCAGCCTCTTGCTCAACCATCTTTCCACATTTCTTTTGACGATCACGAGAGTCGATTCCCCACATCATTTTATTTCTTAACGTTTCGTAGAACGATATATTTTGAAGATGGGCCAAAAAAATCGACTTTTTAGCCTTGCAAATTCGCAATTCAGCTCCATCATCGGCCAAATAATTGCGGTTATCCAGTGATACAAAGGACTTTTCACCTCGTGTACGTACTCGGAAAATTATTTTCGAAGTTTCTGGGATGATAACCGGACGCATGGTCAAATTATGCGGAGCAATAGGAGAAATAACAAAGCATCGGCACGACGGCGCTACTACAGGCCCACCCACACTGAGCGAATAGGCTGTCGAACCGGAGGAGGTGGAGATCAACATACCATCTCCATGACAGGTAGCGATCATCTCGTCATCGACAAAGACCTCAACCGCAATCATACTGGTATTATGCCGCTGAACCGTCACCTCATTGAACGCATAGGGATATCTGTCAGAATCTATGAAATCTCCCTCGACAGCCAACATGGTACGCTCCTCAACCTCAAATTTACCTTGACTGATCTCCGAAAGAGCCGTTTCCACACCGTCTAACGGAATATTGGCCAAAAATCCCAACCTGCCAGAATTGATCCCGATAATCGGAATCGGACGCAGATCCAGTAAACGGACCGCCTCGAGAAACGTACCGTCACCTCCATAACTGATCAACATACGCACGTCATCGGCCACCTCTTCGGGAACATGATAGAGCTGTTCTTCAGAAAATGTACGCCCCGTGAGCAGATGCACACGTTCAGCAAAACCGGCATTCAACTGCACAGTGAAGGCGTGGCGGCTCAATGCCTCGAACAAACGATCGAGTTCGTCAGCCCCGTGCAAAGCCTCTGCTCGACTGTAAAGCGCTATTTTCATCTCTGAAAGGATTTAACAACAAACGAAGATAGCCAAAGAATTGCACAATCCGCAAATTCAGCCACCTTCGGTTCGGGATTTTCGTCCGTAATGTGTACCTTTATGGCGCAAAATTAACGAAAATTATGACAAAGCTGAGTGTCAACATCAACAAGATCGCCACATTACGCAATTCACGCGGCGGAGATATTCCCAATGTGGTAGAGGCAGCGCTCAATGCGGAACGGTTCGGTGCACAGGGCATCACCGTGCATCCGCGCCCCGATCAGCGTCACATCCGTTATCAGGATGTCCGCGATCTGAAAAAGGTTATCACCACCGAACTGAACATCGAAGGCAACCCGATCGATAAATTTATCGACCTGGTGCTCGAAGTGGTACCAACCCAGGTCACGTTGGTGCCCGATGCGCACGACGCCATCACCTCAAATGCAGGTTGGGACACAAAAAACAATCTGCCTTTCTTGCGTGAGGTAGTGGCCACATTCAAAGCAAAAGGTATTCGCACCTCTATATTCGTAGATCCCAAGCCGGAGATGATTCCTTACGCTGCCGAAGCAGGAGCCGACCGCGTAGAGCTCTACACCGAATCCTATGCCTCTGCGTATGCAGCCGGCCGTGAAAAGGCCATAGCGCCATTTTTGGCAACTGCCCAAGAGGCGGCACGCTGTGGGTTAGGAGTCAATGGAGGGCACGATCTCAGCCTCGAAAATCTGCACTATTTCGCCGAGACAATTCCCAATCTGCTCGAAGTTTCGATCGGACATGCTCTGATTTCAGATGCAATCTATCTCGGTCTCGAAAATACTATTCAACTCTACCTGCGTCAGCTGAAAAAATAGTTCAGCCAGCGCTGTTATTAACAGACATATATTTACAAAGAGGTACATGTGGGTTGCCGGAAAGTTACCTCCGCCCCAGCCTCTGCAAATGAGTCTAAGCAAAACAGGCCTAAACAACATGACAACATTTCTCTGTCCGACACGGAAAACTTGTTGAACGTTTCCCCATACGAACAGAGAAATTTCAAAAACTCCGGGCCGATTACCACTATGCGATTGTTAATCTTTTGTGGAAACAGCTTTTTCTCTTTGAAACCCGTGATTCCCGCATCCGACTCTTTATTCAGCAATAGCATTGCCAAAACATCAACCATGAACGACGCTCTGAGTGCCCCGCTATTCCGCCGAATCGGCCGTATCGCCGACGAAAAAGGTGTACGTGCCTTTGTCATCGGAGGCTACGTGCGTGACTATTTCCTGCACCGCCCATGTACCGATATCGACATCGTCGTGGTGGGTAGCGGCATTGAAATCGCTGAAGCAATCGGCCGGGAGATGCACACCAAGGTCTCCGTATTCAAGAATTTCGGAACGGCCATGCTGCACTGCGATGGTTGGGAGGTGGAATTGGTCGGTGCCCGCAAAGAGTCATACCGGGCTGACTCTCGCAAACCGATCGTCGAAAACGGCACCATTGAAGACGATCAACTTCGGCGCGATTTCACAATCAATGCCATGGCGTTCTCACTCAATGCCGACACCTTCGGCCAGCTGGTCGATCCTTTTAACGGCATGCACGATCTGGAGAACTACATTATCCGCACCCCGTGTAACAGTGATACCACTTTCTCAGACGATCCATTGCGCATGATTCGGGCAATCCGATTTGCCACACAGCTGGGTTTCGATATCGAAGATGAGACCTTTGCCGCCATTCGCCGCAACCGGGAACGAATCCACATCATCTCCCAGGAGCGTATCATCACCGAGATGAACAAAATCATGCTCTCCCCTGTGCCATCGATCGGATTCCAACTCTTCGACAACTGTGGATTGTTGGAGCTGATCTTCCCTGAACTGTGTGCGCTCAAAGGCGTCGAAACCCGAAACGGGAAAGCCCACAAAGACAATTTCCTGCACACGCTCAAAGTGTTGGATAACGTCGCTCTCAAAAGCGACAACCTCTACCTGCGTTGGGCGGCCCTGCTACACGACATCGGCAAGCCTCGCACCAAAGCATTTGATCCTCGTACCGGATGGAGTTTTCACGGGCACGAGGTGGTCGGATCCAAAATGATTCAGCCTCTCTTCCGCAAACTGAAGCTTCCACTGAACGAGCACATGAAATATGTGCAGAAGTTAGTATTTCTCCATCTGCGCCCAATTGTCCTCTCCGAAGAGGAGGTGACCGATTCTGCCGTACGACGTCTGCTGTTCGAGGCCGGGGATGACATCGACGATCTGATGACCCTCTGTGAAGCCGACATCACCTCAGCCAACGACGCCAAAGTGAAACGCTTCCTGGCCAATTTCGAACTGGTGCGACGCAAGCTGCGTGAAATCGAAGAGAAGGACCGCATCCGCAATTTCCAACCCCCTATCGACGGAGAACTGATCATGAAAACTTATGGTTTAGCACCATGTCGGGAGGTCGGTTTGATCAAAGAGGCAATTAAAGATGCAATTCTCGATGGCAAAATCGGCAACGATTACGACCAGGCGTACGCTTTAATGGAGCAACTGGCTGCCGAACACGGTCTTACTAAAGTAACCGAAAATTAGTATTCACACATATCGGGGTACCGCTTTTACTTTTCGCGAACCCGCTCAATATACACAATTAACCGCTGGTTACACGTGCCACACAACGAAGAGCGTACAAGCAGAAAAACGTTGCAATAGGGAGTAACGACCCCGACAATTCTGATTAACCGTTTAACAAACTCTCACGACTTCAATCAAGAGAGAGAGGGAATATTTGTAGGACGATCGTTGCTTCTAAGCACTGATCTCCGCCCATTTAAACAACAAGCACCCACACTGTATGTGCGGGTGCTTGTTGTTTATACATTCGTCCTAATTCTATTTTAACACAAATCTTATTGCGTGAAATTGGCAATTACAGGTGTTTAAAATTCCGGAAAGAGGACACAGAAAACTGGGCTTCACCACCAGTAGCAATGCTTCCCCCGTCTTCCATTACTTCTTGTTATTAAAGATTCGATTTTGGCCCAAATTGACTGTAAACGAAATTTTCTGCTGCCAACCCCACTTGTGGCCATCGTAATGGTGAACCGAAGAAACACGCAAATGCATCATATTGGTATTGATCGGCTGCCAATAGATCTCCAAACGGTCATAAATGTTGTCGGTACGGTAAAACGGCTCACCCCAATATAACCCCGGACCATAATCCAAACCCGGAGCCGGAGCTACATAGTAAGGTTGCAGGTTGTCTCCCGCATACAGGGTGTTGTGAATGCCGAAATTCCATTTCTGGACATGGGCCTCGATCTGAACTCCACCCGGTGTCACATAATCTCCCACATAAGCCCGGTCATTCTGGAAAGCATTGATCCAGCCGACACGCAATGACAACTCCTGCATCGTAGGTGCAATACGGGTAAAATCTACACCTACGAAAGGCTCGATCAACACATTATCCACCACACCGTCACCAACGGTCGGATCGGGTTCGTCACTGCTGTCCCAACCGGCATGATGGTACATGGTCAAGTTGTATCCCAAATAGAAAAGCTGCCGAGCGCCTAATCCCAATCGTCCAGCAGAAAAGAGCAAAAATTTCTCACGGGTCGTCTTCGAGAACATGCTGTTCCAATCGCAACCGAACTCAACATATCCACGACCACCCATATATTGCAACAACAGACCGGTCAGATTGGGGTCGTAATATTTGACAGAGTCGCTAAAGAAGGCTCCCGAATACTCACCAATCATACGGCTGCGCGGAACAACACCGGCATAAGCCCGGAATCGAGGCGATATATATTGGTAGTAGCCGAAAATCTCATTATCGACCTCAAAAGGTTTGGCTCCAAAATTAGCCAACAGACTTACACCCATCATCAAAGAGTGACGTCCATCCCAGGTTACTCCAATTTCAGGATTGATCCGTGCACCAAACAGTGACTGCGACCAGTTTGTAGTCAAATTCTTATACTCACGGTTATCGAAGAAGAAATCGAACGATGCTCCCCATACCAACTGAGGCAAACCGGATCGAGATTTTTTATCGCTGACAGAGGTCTGCTGCTGCGTCTGCTGCGATAATCCGAAAGTGGGTGTCTTATGTTCAGGAGCCGGGAACATCACCACCGTAGCCGGTTGACCATCTGCCGTATATAATTGTATCCATTTCGTCGTATCACCCGTATTCCGCTGCTCCTGCATCAAACCCGAAAACGACTGCTGAGCCGCCACCCCCGACTTCACTTCACCTGTGGTCGAAGTTTGTGCCTGAACCGATGTGGTTACCCCCCATAAGGCTAACGCACCTAAAGACAATCGAGTAAAAATCTTACCATTCATAATCGATCCTATATCCAAATTACTACTGCGGAAACGACACAATGCCCTCTCCTATTATTTCGTCGGCCTCGAAAAATCAACAAGGTCTCAAACAGCACAAATGTAGGGATTATTTTCCGTCATGGAGCCTCAACAAACCATTTCAACCCAAATTGACCATGAATTCGGTCAAAATACAAACCGTCTTTGTTTCTTCGAACACATTATACCCTTATAAAATTACTTTTCATTCAAACAACATCCCTAATAAAACGCTCACAATCAATAAAAATTGGCTTTATAATAGCAAATTCAGACATTCATAACTCCTCAAATCTCATTTTTTCTTTTATCTTTGTTATATAGGCTCTCAATTCGATACGAATATGTTGAAAGAGAATTTGATCGAACTGTTCCAAACAAGTTTCAGAGAAAATTGGGAACAGCCAGCTGTAACAGACTATTTCAAAAAAGAGACATTTTCATATTTCGAACTGGCACAAGAGATTGCCAAACTACACCTGATCTTCGAAGAGGCAGGCGTCCGACGGGGTGATAAAATCGCCCTGATCGGCCGAAACAACCCGCGCTGGTGTATCGCATATATCGCAACCATTACCTATGGAGCCGTTATCGTCCCCATATTACAGGACTTTAACGCCAATGATGTTCACCACATCATCAACCACTCCGACTCCATCCTGCTATTCTGCGGCGATCTCTACTGGGATGCTATTGAAACCGATACCATCGAGAATGTTCGTGCCGTTTTTTCACTGACAGATTTTCATTGTATCTACGAACGTAACGGACATTCCCTACAAGAATTTCGTAAATCCATTGACAAACATTTCCAAAAACGCTATCCCCACGGATTTACAATCGAAAATATCCAATACCCTACCATCGACAATGACAGCGTAGCCGTTCTCAGTTACACCTCCGGCACAACCGGGTTCAGCAAAGGCGTTATGTTAACGGTCAATAACCTGACAGGGAATGTCGTTTTTGGTCTTCGGTCCAAATTACATTACAAAGGCAGTCGGGTGGTTTCCTTCCTGCCACTAGCCCATGCATTCGGTTGCGCTTTCGACTTTCTGACTGCACTGGCCGCAGGTACGCACATCACGTTGTTAGGAAAAATTCCATCTCCGAAAATCCTGATTGAGGCGATGCAAGAGGTCAAACCCAATCTGATCTGCATCGTGCCTCTCATTCTCGAAAAGATCTATCGCAAACAGATCAAACCCATGCTCGACAAAAGCATGCTCAAACTGGCGGTGCGTATCCCGTTGATCGACTCAACGATCTACGCTTCGATCTGCAACAAACTCACGGAATCCTTTGGAGGCGAATTTACCCAAATGATCGTAGGCGGAGCTCCACTCAACAGCGAGGTCGAAAATTTCCTTCGCAAAATCAAATTCCGTTTTACAGTAGGATACGGACTGACCGAATGCGCCCCGTTAATCAGTTACACCTATTATACTGATTTCATTCCAACATCGTGTGGTCGGGTGATTCAAGGTTTCATGGAGGCCAAAATCGATTCACCCGATCCGGAACATATCCCGGGAGAAATCTGTGTCCGGGGTGAAAATGTCATGAAAGGCTACTACAAAAGTCCAGAAGCCACCAGTGCCGTTCTCGATCCTGACGGTTGGCTCCATACTGGAGATATGGGTACCATGAGTGCTGACGAAACCCTCTTTATCAAAGGTCGCTGCAAAAGTATGATTCTTAGTGCCAGCGGTCAGAATATATACCCCGAAGAGATCGAAAGCAAACTGAACAACATGCGTTGTGTCATGGAGTCACTGGTCGTAGAGCGTAATGGGAAATTGGTTGCATTGGTCTATCCCGATTACGAAGAGGCCGATTGCGAAGGCGTTACCGGAGATGACATGCAGGCAGTGATGGACGAAAATCGTAGAGATCTCAATAAATTGGTCGCCCCCTACGAGCAGATTACCAAGATTATCCTCTGGCCCAACGAGTTCGAAAAGACTCCCAAAAGAAATATCAAACGGTACCTGTATGACCGATAATCGTCATTCAATCGTAATCCAAACAGAAAATCAAAGAGAAAGGGTTCCGGTTATTGACCAACACCCTTTCTCTTTTTGTAATCTTATTACTTCAATAATTGACTCTTCTTTTTTGATGAAGATTCAGTATGCTTAATCAGCAATAGCGACATTATTGCATGTGTTACAGTTTAATACCTATTAATAAATAGCATCACTGTTCGACAGCGGCCAGAGACGATATTCATACTTCTGGTTACGCAAACGTGGCGTAAAACCGGCCTCCCGAATAGCTTGCTGAATCCCCTCCGCATCGAAACTGTTATGAGCCCCAGCCGACGAGACCACATTCTCCTCGATCATGATCGAGCCCAAATCATTGGCTCCACCATGCAACGCCAATTGTGCCGTCTGTTTGCCAACCGTCAACCAAGAGGCTTGGATATTGCGGATATTATTCAGCACAATACGACTCATGGCAATGATCCGCAAATACTCCGTCGCTGACATATCCGATTTAACACCCTGCTGTTCCAACAGAGTACCGCTACTGCGGAACACCCAGGGAATAAACGCAATAAAGCCATAATTCCCTGCCGGGCATTTTGCCTGCAAATCACGTATTTTAATCAAATGCTCGATACGTTGACGTGGAGTCTCGATATGTCCATACATCATTGTAGCCGATGTCGGCAGATTCAGACGATGGGCAATCCGCATCACCTCCAACCAGGTGTCTGCATCAGGTTTACCAGGTGAAATAGCCTTTCTTACTCCATTATCCAAAATCTCAGCACCCGCCCCAGGCAACGAATCCAGCCCGGCTGCCATCAATCGTTTCAGAGTAGTTTCATAATCGAGCTGACTGATTCGTGCAATGTGAGCCACCTCAGGTGCCCCCAAAGCATGCAATCGCAACTGAGGGAAACGATGCTTCAACTCCCGAAACAACTCCTCGTAAAAATCAATTCCTAACTTCGGGTGCAACCCTCCCTGCAATAGCAGTTGATCACCCCCCAAAGCCAACGTCTCCCGAATCTTGCGATCATACTCATCAATCGTGGTAATATATGCACGATCTGCCTGATGGGGTTTGCAATGAAAATTACAGAACTTGCAACCCGATATACAAACATTGGTAATGTTAACATTGCGGTCCATCTGCCAAGTCACCACCTGTGGATCGGAAACCTGTTCACGACGTATCGTATCGGCCACCAACATCAATTCGGCTAACGGTGCCGTACTGTAAACTTGCATGGCCTCCTCCACATCAAGAGGTTCCAACGCAAGCGCTTTGCGAAATATATCTAAATTTTCCATTACGACAAAGATACGAAACTCGGATACAACACATGACTGTCCTGCCGGATTTTTATTGAAGCACCGATTCCAAAGAATGTGACAACATTTTGCAACGATTACTCCGATTAAAAGATTTTCATGATAGGCTATCACGCAGAACTGCGAAAATAAAAAACCGCCCCTCCTAAAATTAGGAAAGGCGGTTATGTTAAACCCTCGGAGAATTACTCCAACGAGATAGACTCGGTCGGGCAAACGTCAGCGCAAGTACCGCACTCAGTGCAGGCTGAAGCGTCGATAACGTAAACATCACCGGCAGAAATTGCACCTACCGGGCATTCATCGATACAGGTACCGCATGCGGTGCAGGTATCTTCACTAATTTTGTAAGCCATTTTTTACGATTTTTAAGAGTGGTTTGAAAATCTCTAATGCAAATGTAAAACTATTATTTTTTCCTGCCAATACAAATCCTCATTTTTTACACCTTTCCCCAGAAGTCTCCCCCGGAAAAAAATTCACTATATTTGTCGACTTTCGTTTTTTCGAAATCATTACTAACCTAATATCTAATATGAAAATCAAACCAATCTCGACACTACTACTCAGTTTGGCTTTGTCGATTTCAGTTCCGCTGCACGCCCAATCACCGGCGCCAAAAGCTGGAGAAATCAAACCTTATCAAGGCCGTCCGACTATTCATGTCAATGGTACCCCAATGACTCCGGACGTATATGCCCTAACCCATGCTACCGGCGCACGCTGGAGCTGGGAAGAGGTACCGCAACACAATATTAAAAACTTCTACAATATCGGATTCCGCCTCTTTCAGCTCGACTTCTGGCTGTCAGAAATATGGCCGAAAAATGGCGAACCGTTGGATGTCTCATTAGCCCAAAAACAGATCCGAGGTGTACTCGACGTAGCACCTGATGCATGCATCATTCTGCGCGTCCATACCGATGCCCCCTACTGGTGGAACGAACAACATCGCGAAGAGTGTACCGAATATGCCGACGGCCCCATCCAAGAATATTACAAACCTGGCGCTCCACACAACAACGAAGACTTCAGCATCATGCGCTCTCTACGCGCCAGTCTGGCTTCGCAACGTTGGAAACAAGAGGCAGGCGATCTGCTCACCCAATTCTGCAAACAACTCTCACAAACGCCCGAAGGGAACGCAGTAATCGGTATGCACCTTGCCGGTGGAATCTATGGCGAATGGCACTACTGGGGCTTTGTCGATCATGAACCTGATACCGGCCCGGCCATGACCGCCTATTTCCGGAATTGGCTGAAAAACAAATACGGCACAGACAAAAAACTGCAACAAGCCTGGAAATCGGATCAATGGACATTAACCACAGCTACGGTTCCGGGTGTGGAAGAACGTAAAGCCACACAATTCGGGCAGTTCAAAGATCCACAGCAGGAACAACGGGTTATCGACTACATCGCCGCTCAGCAGGAGGCCGTTGTCGAAGATATCGAATACTTCTGCCAACTGGCCAAAGAGAATTGGCCCCGTCCTCTCATTACGGGTGTCTTCTATGGCTACCTGCACATGACCTTCAACCGTCAGTCTGTCGGTGGACATCTGCTTGTAGAACGCATCCTCGACTGTCCCTGGATCGACTACCTGGCGGCCCCTCAAACCTATTATAAAGCCTCTCGAAGACTGGGTGGCAGCGGTATGCCGCGCGGTATTGTCGAATCGGCTGCGCTGCACGGCAAACTCTGGTTCGACGAGATGGACAACGGAGAGCTGGCCCGTCGGGTCTGCCACGATGCCGTACGTTATCTGGAACGCTACGACCGTGACTACGCCCCGGTACTGCGTCGAAGCGTAGTGCTTCCACTGATGCGTGGCGGTGTATGGTATTACGACTTCGGTATTCGTGAAAGCCTCGGCTGGTTTGACGACCCGGTCTATCTGCAATCAATCGCCGACGAAAAGAACCTCTTCGACAAACAGCTGCACAAACCTTACCACTCCGAAGCCGATGTGCTGTATGTGTGGAGTCAAGAGAGTTATTACTATTTAGCCCCGCATGGCACCCCGATCTCATCTAATGTGGTCGATCAGACCATCGAGGAGGCGCTGCGCAGCGGCACTGTTGGAGATCATATCTATGACTTCGATCTGGATAAAGTCAATCTCGATCAGTACAAAGCGGTCATCTTTATGAACAGCTATACCCTCACCCCGGATCAACAAAAATTTATCCGCGAAAAGGTGGCCAAGAACGGGCGTACACTCATTTACAACTATATGACAGGTGTGATCGATGGCAAACAAATCGGGCTATCGAATACTGAAAAATTCTCTGGCGTTGAATTGACACTCCAGGAGGAGACTCAACCCCAAACTGTACAATACCTTACGCCCGCATCCGAGTACACCTTTAAAGGCGTTGTCGAACCTTTCGCCATCGTCACCGATCCCAAAGCCAAACCGTTGGCCACCCTGAAAGACCATCCCGAAAAGGTGGTACTCGCACGCAAACAGTTTCCCACCCACACGGCCATCTATGCGACACTGCCAATCAATGGAACCGATGTCTTCCGTCAACTGTTCCGCGAGGCAGGATGCCACGTTTATAACGATCTGAATGATTTCACCTATGTCAATAGCGGCATCATGTTGATTCACACCTTGGAGGGCGGTCCGCGAACCATCCACTTGCGCAATGGCAAAGATTTGCAACTGGAGCTGCCTGCCAAATCCAACGCAGTGTTAGACGCCTCAACCGGGAAACCGTTATTGAAAGAGATTCCTAAGACCTATCCAAACGTCAAATAAACGCTGTGAAATCATACCGTTTCTTTGAAACGTTCTGAATAAAATGAAAGCCGGCCGAATCAATATTCGGCCGGCTTTATTATGCGTTTGTGTAATCAATTACATCAGGCTATACGCTACGGTTAACCCGGCAACTACAATCGAAACCATACTCATCAGTTTGATCAGAATATTGAGCGATGGCCCGGCCGTATCTTTGAACGGGTCTCCAACCGTATCACCTACAACTGTCGCCTTATGACAATCGGAACCTTTGCCGCCATGATTACCCTCTTCAATATATTTTTTGGCATTATCCCACGAACCGCCTGAGTTCGCCATGAAGATGGCCAGTACAAAACCTGCACCCAAACCGCCTACCAACAGGCCCATAACTCCAGCGACGCCGAAAATAAAGCCTGTCAAGACCGGAGCAACAATTGCCAAAATCGAAGGCAGCAACATCTCACGTTGCGCCCCTTTGGTTGAGATTGCCACACAACGGGCGTAATCGGGAGTTGCCGTTCCTTCCAAGATCCCTTTGATCTCACGGAACTGACGACGAACCTCCTCAACCATACTCTGCGCGGCACGCCCTACAGCATTCATCGTCAACCCACAGAACAGGAAGGCCATCATCGCACCGATAAAGACACCAATCAACACATTGGGGTTCATGACCGAAATGTGGAAATAATCCACAAAATCGAGGATATTGGCATCCGTAACCGCCTGTTCTGTTCCATTGGAGAGTTCGATTGTCTCCTGACCAAGATGAAGCAAGCCAATCTTCACCTCTTCGATATAAGAGGCCAACAGCGCCAAAGCTGTCAAAGCAGCCGAACCAATCGCAAATCCTTTACCGGTTGCGGCTGTCGTATTGCCCAACGCATCCAGGGCATCAGTACGTTTGCGCACTTCCGGATCCAAACCGCTCATCTCGGCATTACCGCCGGCATTATCGGCAATCGGTCCATAAGCGTCCGTGGCCAACGTAATACCCAATGTTGAAAGCATACCCACAGCTGCAATACCGATACCATACAGACCTTTACTCAACGATGCTCCGGTCAGCATATTCTCGAAATCGAAACCGATCGCACACAAATAAGCCAAAATAATCGCTGCCGAAATGGTCAACACCGGAATTGCAGTCGAGATCATTCCCATTCCGATACCGGAGATAATCACCGTAGCAGGACCTGTTTCAGAACTTTTGGCGATGCGTCGGGTCGGTTTGTATGAATGTGACGTATAATACTCTGTAGATTGTCCAATGATAATACCGGCCAACAATCCGACAATCACGGCAAACGAAATGCCTACCCAGTTATCGAGTTGCAACGAATAAAGAATCACAAAGGTCAAAATGGCAATCAATACAGCGCTAACATTAACTCCCAATCCCAACGAACGCAGCAACTGTTTCATGCCAGCTCCTTCACGCGTGCGAACCAAGAAAATACCCAACACGGAGAGCAGAATACCTACCGCTGCAATCATCATCGGGGCCAATACTGCCTTGAGTTGCATATCCCCGGCAAAAGCGGCCGCACCCAGCGCAGCCGTAGCCAGGATTGAACCGCAATAGCTCTCATACAGGTCAGCTCCCATACCGGCAACATCACCCACATTATCGCCCACATTATCGGCAATGGTTGCCGGATTACGTGGGTCATCCTCCGGAATACCGGCCTCAACTTTTCCCACCAAATCGGCTCCTACGTCAGCTGCCTTTGTATAGATACCTCCACCAACACGTGCGAACAGCGCCTGTGTCGAAGCACCCATACCAAAGGTTAACATCGTGGTGGTGATAATGGTCAATTTCTGTGAAGCAGTTGTACTTTCGACAAAATGGTCCAAAATCAGATACCAGATCGAAATATCGAGTAAGCCAAGTCCTACAACGACAAGCCCCATAACCGCACCACTACGGAAAGCTACACGCAACCCGCTATCAAGCGATTCACTGGCAGCCTGGGCCGTACGAGCCGATGCAACTGTAGCAGTCCGCATACCAATATACCCGGCCAAACCAGAAAAAAGACCTCCAGTCAAAAAGGCAAACGGCACCCATTTGTTTTGGACGCCAAGACCATAGGCCAAAAAAGCAAAAAAGAGCGCAAGGAAAAGAAAAACAATAATGACCACTTTGTACTGCTGACGCAGATAAGCCATTGCCCCTGAACGAACATGGGCCGCAATCTGTTGCATCCGTTCTGTACCCTCACTACGGCGCATCATTCCCCGGAAAAAATACCAGGCAAAGAAGAGTGCCACCAGCGAAGCAAACGGCACCAGCCAAAATTGAATCGGTGTATCCATAAAATGTATAGGTTAGATTTATTGATTTAGGTTGCTAACAAAATAATTAAATTTTTTGATTAAATCCTATCTTTGCTGAAGTTTTAACACATTCCCCTTCACCCGCACAAAATGATGCAAAAAATAGTCAACAGCGCATTGGGCCGCCTTACTCCAGAGGAATTTGCCTCGACTCCCAAACATCCAATCGTGGTCGTATTGGACAATGTTCGAAGCCTCAACAATGTCGGTTCATTCTTCCGAACCGGCGACGCTTTTGCTATCGAACGTATTGTCCTCTGCGGAATTACGGCCACACCTCCAAACAAAGAGATCCATAAAACCGCCCTCGGCGCCGAACTGACCGTTCCCTGGAGCTATCAGAAACAGACCTCCGACGCCCTAACCCAATTAAGAGCTGAAGGATACACGCTTTTAGCCATTGAACAGGTCGAAGGAGCCTCTCAACTGACCAATTTTCAGGTGGAAAAGGAGAAAAAATATGCCCTCGTTTTCGGCAACGAAGTAGATGGAGTAGCCCAAACTGCTGTCGATCTCTGTGACGGTGCAATCGAAATCCCTCAAGAAGGAACCAAACACTCTCTCAATGTATCCGTCTCCGGCGGCGTGGTGCTGTGGGAGTTTTTCCGCCAAATGGTTTTGTTTCCCAAATAATAACTATACCTTTGTCCAAATCCGTCAAGAACCCGAACAATAATTTTTTATTGATTGTTTCCTGCTCTTGACAGTGCAAATACATTTATACTCAATAAAAAACTGCAAAGGCAGACAAAACCAATTTCGAACTCTCATGTCAACCGATAGCAAAACCCGTGTGGTTACCACCTACCGCCTCGCCGAAATGAAAGCACGAGGCGAAAAGATCTCGATGTTAACCGCATACGACTACTCGATGGCCCGTATTGTGGACAGCGCAGGTGTAGATGTGATTTTAGTCGGAGACTCTGCTGCCAACGTAATGGCCGGATACGAAACCACTCTTCCGATTACCCTCGATCAGATGATCTATCATGCCCGTAGCGTTACACGTGCCGTGAACCGTGCGCTGGTGGTGGTGGACATGCCCTTCGGAACCTATCAAGGAAACTCGAAAGAGGCCCTTGCTTCCGCTGTACGCATCATGAAAGAGACCGAAGCCGATGCCATCAAACTCGAAGGCGGTGAAGAGGTGCTCGAATCTATCGAACGTATCCTTTCGGCCGGTATCCCGGTTATGGGCCACCTCGGTTTGACTCCTCAATCCATTCACAAATACGGCACCTACACCGTACGTGCCAAAGAGGAAGCAGAAGCCAATAAACTGATCCACGATGCCCACCTGCTCGAAGAGGCCGGCTGTTTCAGCATCGTACTCGAAAAAATACCGGCCGCTTTAGGAACCAGAGTAGCTCAAGAGCTGAAAATTCCACTGATCGGTATCGGTGCCGGTAACGGAGTAGATGGACAGGTATTGGTCATTCACGACATGTTGGGTATAACAACCGAATTTTCACCCCGTTTCCTGCGCCGTTACGCAGACCTCTACTCCCAAATGATGACTGGAGTGCAAAACTATGTAGCTGATGTGAAAAGCGGCTCCTTCCCCAACGAAAAAGAGCAATATTAATTGCTCACAATTACATAAAAGCACTACTTTTGGGTTGGAAATAAAACATTTTCTAACCCTTATTTTTTAATGAAACCTACACTTCTTCTAACACTCACCTGCCTGATCTGTACACTGGCATCGGCCCAGCCAAATTCAGGCTCCACAACACAAGCAATTCAAAGAGACGTCGTCCTACCGGTCGATTTCAGTCACGTGACCATTCAGGACAACTTCTGGTCTCCCCGGCTCGAAAAGCTCGCAGACTCAACACTTCCTGTCTGCATCGACCAAATCGAAAACAAAACCGGCCGTATCCGCAATTTTGAAAATGCGGCCAAAGGCACCGGTACGTTTTCAGGCTACTTTTTCGATGACTCGGATGTGTACAAAGCTCTCGAAGGGATCTCTTACCACCTGATCAACCACCCCGACTCGGCTCTCCGCAAAACAGCCGAAAGCTGGGTTGCCAAAATTGCCGCAGCCCAACAACCCGACGGATACATCAACACCTATTACACCCTCAAAAAAGGACTGAACAACCGTTGGACCAATATGGATGCGCACGAAATGTATTGCGCAGGACACCTCATCGAAGCCGGCATCGCCTACCTGTTGGCAACCGGAGACCGCACCCTGCTCGATGTCGGAGTCCGCATGGTTGATCACATGATGAGTGTTTTCGGACCAGGCAAACGCCACTGGGTCCCCGGCCACGAAGAGATTGAACTGGCTCTTGCAAAACTTTACAGCATAACCGGTGACGCCAAATATCTCGATTTTGCCCGCTGGTTGCTCGACGAACGTGGGCACGGACATGGCATTACCGAAAAGGGGAAATGGCATGCACCCACCTATCAAGATTCCATTCCCGTCAACCAACTGACCGATATCACCGGTCATGCCGTGCGTTGCATGTACCTCTTCAGTGGCATGGCTGATGTCTCTACCCTATCAAACGACACCATCTATCGGGCCGCTCTTGATCGCGTTTGGGACGATGTGGTCCTCCGGAATATGTATATCACCGGCGGTATCGGCTCCTCCCGAATCAACGAAGGGTTTACCGAAGATTACGATCTGCCCAACTTGGAGGCCTACTGTGAAACTTGCGCATCTGTGGGAATGGTGTTGTGGAATGCACGCATGAGCCGACTGAAAAGAGAGGCAAAATATGCAGACGTGATGGAACGTGCCCTGTACAACGGTGCACTGGCCGGAATCTCCCTCAACGGAACCCGCTTTTTCTATGTGAATCCGCTCGAATCGAAAGGCACCCACCACCGTCAGGCCTGGTATGGCTGTGCATGTTGCCCCAGCCAACTCTCCCGTTTCCTTCCGTCTATCGGCAGCTACATCTACAACCATTCGCTCGACACCGACACCATCTGGGTTAACCTTTACCTCGGCAGCAAAGTGAATTTGCCAACCGATGACGGCAGCCCGTTCACATTGACCCAAACAACCAACTATCCCTGGGAGGGCAACATCAAAATGACCGTTGACGAAACTCCGAACAAAATCAAAAAAGAGCTGAGATTGCGCATCCCGGGATGGTGCAAGAACTACACGCTCACAGTCAATGGAAAGCCCTATAAACACAAAACCGAGAAGGGGTATGCCATCATCAACCGCGCCTGGAAACAGGGCGATCAGATCGAACTGTCGTTGGAGATGACCACCCAGGCTGTTACCGCTGATCCGCGGGTCAAAGCAGATCTCGGCAAAAGAGCCGTACAACGTGGACCTGTGGTCTATTGTGTTGAAGAGATCGATAATCCGCAAACCTACGATTCAGCCACCATCACCGCTACAACTCCTTTTATCGAACAATACAAACCTGAACTGCTGGGTGGTATTGTTGCCATTACTGCGGAGACTGAGGCCGGACCGCTGCGTCTGATTCCCTATTACACCTGGGATAACCGTCAACCCAGCCGCATGAAGGTTTGGATCAATGAAAAATAGACTAAAATAGAACTGGAGATATTCTGGTTCTTGCTGGTCAACTTGTTATCAATAAAGGCCCGGATAATCATCCGGGTCTTTTTATCGATTATTGGGTCACAATTTCATTAAGGGTTTCTGTTATTACGTAAATCCTTACGAAGCAAGAAACGAGGCATTTATACCGTAACAGACATGACTGTACTGGAGCTGGAGAATCATTAAGAACAGATGTAAACTCTGTCCGCGCATATTCTGCCAACAGCATAACACGCCCGCACAATATCGAGGGGAGAAACCGTAATCGGAGATCACCTTAAAAAAAAAGAAATCATGCATGTCGAGTATGCATGATTTTACCATCTATCGATATTTTGCGTTGTGAAACGCCGGCAGACCATGAACAACTGCAATTACTCTGATCGGGATGGACCTTTTGCCTTTCCTCTCAACAGCGCAACCGCATCACAAGATCAATAAAATTTTTAGTGGGATTGAGTCAGATCACGAAGCATCTGAATTTCTGCGGCCCAACGACTCTCGTCCGGCGTCTCCAAAATCAACGGCATCCCATCAAAACGCTTATCGGCTGCAACATATCCGAAAACAGTCATACCCAGCGTTCCCTCACCCAGACTGGCGTGGCGATCGACCCGACTGCCCATCGCTTTCAAATCGTCATTCAGGTGCATTCCTCGCAAATACCGGAATCCAACCACCTCGTCAAACTCAGCAAAGGTCTTTTCACAAGCCTCAGGTGTCGAAAGATCATACCCAGCTGAATAGGCATGGCACGTATCAATACATACCCCTACGCGACTCTGATCTTTGACCTGATCGATAATGGCCCGCAGATGGTGAAACGAAAAGCCCACATTGGTTCCCTGTCCCGCCGTATTCTCGATGACAGCCGTAACACCGCTCGTCCGCTCCAATGCCCAATTAATCGACTCGGCAACCAACTCTAAACAGGCCTCTACACTGATCTTGCCCAAATGGCTGCCTGGATGGAAATTGAGCCGATCCAACCCAAGTTGTTCACAGCGCTGCATTTCATCCAAAAAGGCAGCTCGTGACTTGGCCAATCCCTCGGGATCGGGACTTCCCAAATTGATCAAATAACTGTCATGAGGCAAAATCTGTGCAGGCGTATAACCATGCTCAGCACAGTTCGCCTTAAAAGCATCGATCGACTTCTTGGTCAACGGCGCCGAAACCCACTGACGTTGATTCTTGGTAAAGAGAGCAAAAGCATTCGCTCCGATCGCTGCCGCATTCAAAGGCGCATTTTCAACTCCACCCGATGCACTGACATGTGCTCCAAAATATTTCATAATTTTACTTTTTACGTAGTTCAACACACAACCGAAATGATCCAATAACAAGCAACGGGACATCTATTTACACTCCCATCTCCCCAACTGGATCACATCGCATGGGAATCGTGTTGAATATCCTAAACAATCTCAACACCGATCATGTCACAAAGTAACAAGTTTTTCACAAAAGAGAAAATTTTCAATCTTTAACAAGTGTGATTAATTGCTCTACATAATCATGCCGCCGACATGGCCACCTTCGGGATCGGCTTCGTTATCCTCTTCGTTGTCATCTCTCCCACCAATCTACAATCTGTTTTCCCGCTTCATAATCTTACCTGTCGTTGGCATAACAATTATATCTGCACACAGCAAGCTACCTTTCTACACAAACATTGATCATACGATCCACACAACACCACCACGCCCTTGGCAAATCGATTTTCCAACCGTTTTTTGTATAATCAAATGGAGTATCCAAACCATAAACTTAACACATAAAAGATCTGCATATTTTTTGGGGCAGGTGCGTAATATTATTAACTTTGCGTGAGGTTCAAACCATACCGACATGAGACGATTCAAAACATTGTTACTCTTAGTGGTGCTATTGGGGGCTACCCCCTGTGCATTCGCACAATTTTCTATTTCCAAAGTGACCCCAGAACAGGTCGAAATCAAAGTCACCGAAGACTCCTCTAAGAAAAAAATTGTCAACCTCGACAACAATTTCTATAGTCGTGCTCGCTACAAAGCCGAACGTCGTGCAATCCGGCAAGAACGAAATACACTCCAAATTAACGCCTCCGCCATGTTCAATCAGACCGGATTCACAAACTGGTATGCCGGTGGTGATAATGTATTTTCAACCTCTCTTGCCTTCTATTTCTCGCACAAATACGTCAAAAACAAATTTAACCTGCAAACCACTTTCGATGCCCGCTACGGTATCAACCGTATCAACAAAGAGAACTTTAAAAATGAAGATGCTTTCGTCTTCAACCTCAGTAGTTCATGGGAAATAAATAAAAACTGGTCGTACGCCGCAACTTTCCAATATCGTAGCCAGTTCAGCAAAGGGTACAAATCACGTACAGACAATACCCTCGTATCGAACTTTATGGCGCCTGGTACCATCGCACCGGCTATCGGTTTTATCTATCGAAACAAAAAGGTCCCTTTGACCATCAACATTATGCCCGTCTCCGGTAGTGTTACATTCGTATTGGATACCGTACTGTCGAACCAGGGTGCATACGGCGTTAACCCCGGCGAAAAAAGCACTGGCGCTATCGGTGCCGCGTTGCAAATCGATTTCGAAAAGAGCTTCTGCAAAGACAAGATCTCTTATCGAACCTATTTTTACGCCTTCTCAAACTACAACACCAATCGTAACGCATACATCAACTGGAAAAATACCCTCAGTTTCAAAATATACAAATTCCTCACAGCCGAAGCCTTCTGCTCTGCTGTTTACGATGAGGCCGCCCGTACACCGGAACAACGGCAATGGCTGCAGTTGAACTACAAATTGGGTATTGGATTAGCCTACACATTCAAAAACAAATAGCGCTTCTGTAAAATAAATGTCTGCGATCCGAAGTGTTTCATGCACTTGGATGCTGTCTGTCACAATTCCATAAACCATCTACTGATTCAGCGTTTGCAGGCAAAGTGTTGCAACCCGTGAAAGCTATGTACAAAAACAATAAATTCACTGTAATCCTTCCGATGGTGGTAGCCGCTGCCATCGTAATTGGCATTTTGTTGGGTGGACTCGTATTCAAAAGTGCCTCCCCGATTCCACGAAAAGGCAACCTTGCCGTCCCGGGAGGAGGCAAACTCGATATGTTGATGTCATTAATCGCCAATCGTTATGTGGATACCGTCTCTCTCGACTCCATCACGGAAAAGGCAATTCCCCTGATTCTCGATGAACTCGATCCCCATTCGGTCTATGTCCCAGCCAAAGATATGGCAGCTATGAACGAATCGCTCGACGGCGAATTCGATGGCATTGGCGTAATGTTCAACATGGCCACCGATACGGTAATCGTACTCAATGTGATTAACGCCGGTCCCAGTGCAAAAGCCGGTGTACTGGGAGGTGACCGTATCATCAAAATCAATGACACAGTGGTAGCCGGAGTCAAAATGTCACAAGACGAAGTAATGAAACGGCTGCGCGGACCTCGTGGAAGTCAGGTCAAACTGGGCATTCAACGAATTGGGGTCAAAGAGCTGGTGCCAATCACCGTAACCCGTGGTGTAATTCCGATCCACTGCATCAACGCAGCCTATATGATTACCCCTGAAATCGGCTATGTGGTCTTTGCCCAGTTCTCGCGCACAGCTTATCGGGAATTAATGAATGCCATCTCATTGCTCCAGAGTCAGGGCATGAAAAAACTGATCCTCGATCTCCGTGGCAACCCCGGAGGATTCCTCGATCAGGCCATTGCCATTGCCAATGAATTTCTCCCTGCCAACCGAATGATCGTCTATACAGAAGAGCGCGGAGGCTTGCGCCAACACCAATTCAGCAACGGCAAAGGCAAATATCAAGATCTGGAGCTGGCTATTCTTGTCGATGAAAGCAGCGCATCTTCCAGCGAAATTCTGGCCGGTGCTCTGCAAGACAATGACTGCGGTACGATTATCGGTCGCCGTACGTTCGGCAAAGGATTGGTGCAGGAACAAATACCATTCTCGGATGGATCTGCAGTCCGACTGACCATTGCCCGATACTACACCCCATCGGGCCGATCAATTCAAAAACCCTACGACAAAGGAAGAGAAGCCTACAATAATGATCTGATCAACCGTTTCGAACATAACGAAATGTTCTCGGCCGATAGCATCCGCTTTGCTGACAGCCTGAAATTCCAAACGGTCGGAGGCCGAACAGTATATGGCGGAGGGGGTATTATGCCGGACAAATTTGTACCGGCCGACACGTCGGATATTACTCCCTATTTGCGAGAAGTGACCGGGCGTAACATTCTGTACCGTTTTACGATCGAATACGCAGATCGCCATCGTGACGAATTGAACAACATCACCTCTTTGCAACAGCTGCAAGCCTTCTTTGACAAAGATCCCAATCTCTTAGAAGAGTTTATCCGCTACGCAGCCAAAGCGGGTGTTGCCCCCAAAGCCGCACAGATTGCCAAATCAAAAGCGATCATTTTAGCCCAGATCAAGGCATACGTCGGACGTAACACTCCACTTGAGGACAACGCATTTTATTACGAACTGCAGGATATAGACAACACAATACAAGAAGCAATTCATCTACTCAGTCAGCCCGAGTCTATGCCTACGTCCGCTCAGGACTCAACCGGCACACAACATTAATACTGAAACTGTACAAATAGATCTGGCAAACTCATGCTCACAGCGTACATTATAACAAACGCTACACACATAAGTTCATAATAGTATAAATGCAGATAGTATCTTGATCCAAAGCCAAAACAATAAAAGCTCCGGAAGTGTCAGACCTCCGGAGCTTTTATTTTCGCACTATCTATAATTAGAAATATTCACATTACTAATCTTTAGAGCCTTCATTAATTAGGTCCAAATGCTGAGGCTGTTGAATTCTATTGCTATTAATCACTGCAAACGGTTCCAACTATAGATCACAGTCTCTTTTGTAGAAGCCATATTGAAAAACAATCTCTTTGAGAAGGTCAAAAGGTTCACCGACGAAAACTTACAAACCATAAATCAGATAACCGGCTACCCCTGCCAGACAAATCACTAAAATAGGACTCATTTTCTTGATCGAGGCGATGAATGCCACAATCATAATAGCCCAACTATACCAATCAATAAAGGTGTCTGGAGTAAGCAGCAGCAGTGTCGCCGCAAGAATCATCGCCACCACCATCGGCAACATGCCGTACATGGCATCCTGCACATAACGGTTGTTGTGCAATTTCATGTAAAATTTGGTGATCAGCAACATGATGGTCAACGAAGGCAAACTCACCGCAAACGTAGCCAACAAAGAGCCCCAAATATTACCGGTAACGGTATAACCCACATAAGTGGCACTGTTAATGGCAATCGGACCGGGTGTCATCTGGGAAATCGCTATAATATCGGTCAATTCACTGTTGGTCAACCAATGGTGACGAACCACAATCTCATTGTGAATCAAGGCCAGCATGGCATAACCGCCCCCAAAACCAAAAAATCCGATCTTTAAATAAGAATATAATAATTGAAGATATATCATTGTAACCGATCGATCAGAGTTTAACAATTAGGTTTTGCCGACGATTTTTCAGGGGAATCTGTCGGGTTCTCAATCAACGATACCTCAGTATCAGCAGTGCTTACCGGTTGTACCGAATCAATATCCTGCACCGAACCAGGAGCAGTCGGTTTTTGCCCTGTCTTCTCCAGTTCACGACGCAATCGCCACCATCCCCAGGCAATTCCGCCCAATGCCCCGAAAATAATGAGATAGACCGGCGAAATGGAGAAATACCACACCAGAAATGCAGCCACAACAGCCAATACGCCACGCTTCCAGCCTAACCCCTTCGAGAATCCGAACACAGGAGCCAACATCAGCGCAACTACTGCCGGACGGATACCCTTAAACACCGCTGCCACCACATGGTTGTCACGAAAAGAGTGCAGATAGATGGCAATAATCAGAATAATAACAAAGGAGGGAAGAATAATCCCAAATACCGACAGCGCAACGCCCCGATACCCTTTGACACGATAGCCGACAAATACCGCCGTATTGAGGGCCAACGGACCCGGTGCCGATTGCGCCAGGGTCAGCAGTTCGAGAAATTGAGCTTCAAGAATCCAGCCTTTACGAACCACCTCCCGTTGTACCAACGGAATCATCGCATAGCCTCCTCCAAAAGTAAAAAGGCCTATCTTGAAAAACGAATAAAAAAGAGATAACGATTCCCGCATGTTCCGACTATTTACGATACCGTCCCAACAGGGCCATCACTCCATGAATAAAGGTCAACGGATGCACCGGATTGCCCGGCACATAAAGATCCGGTTTAAAACGCTCCAAAAAGCTGCGATTAAGCGCTGATGAATTTGAAAAGACACCTCCGGAAAGAGCATCCGTACCGGCCAAAATCAACAGTTTAGGGGAAGCTATAGCATTATAAGCTATCTCTAAAGGTACCGCCATATTTTCTGTAATCGGCCCCGTGATCACCATACCATCGGCATGTCGGGGAGAAGCGGTAAACTCGATGCCGTACCGGCCAAAATCAAAATTGACATTCATCGTTGCATTGAGCTCCATCTCGGTCGAGTTATCCCCTCCGGCCGAAACCTCACGAAGCCGCAATGACCTGCCAAAACAACGTCGAATCTCGCTGCGAACCAACTTTTCATCCAGCGTAATGGCACTTGGAGAGTGCTCACTGATACAGAGTCGTTCAAGATCATTGGTGGCCAAACAATAATCCGGTGTAAACCGAATAGCTTGTGGATAACGTTTTGCACACTCGTTACAAAACAGACAACGATCAAGTCGAATAGTCAGAGGTGCTGCCGTAATCGCCTGGGTCGGACACAACCGTTCCAACTCAACGGCAACTTCATCCGACACTCCGGGAGCAATCTCCGGCCGTCCACGAAATGTTTCGGGTAATTCAACCGCCTTCAGGTCGGGAATGTACTGCCGACCATGACTTCGCAACACCTTGATTTTGGATAACACCATGACAACTATTTATGAATCTCGCTCTCACCTGCACACTACAAATCGTGGCCGCAATAGGAGAGATTGAAACTCTTGTTACAAATCGGAAAATCTGAAATGCCGATACCACGCACCGAAAGCGCCAAAGCGGTCCAGTTATGTACCGATGGATCGACGATTTTGTAAGCCTCCACTCGGCCCTCCGGATCAGTCAATGCCACGTGACAAATCTCGCCACGCCATCCTTCAACCAACGAAAAGGCCAATCTATCGGAAGCCAACTTCATGCCATAATCGGGCGGACAGCTGACTCGACTTTGATTTTCGAGCAGATTGAGCATCGTGCGAACATGTCCCATCGTCTGCACCGCTTCACGCATGCGTACCTTCAAACGGGCATACACATCTCCGGAGGTCTCTACCACCGGATCGTGTACCAACAAACTGCCGTAAACATGACCGGTATGGGAACGTCTGAGGTCCCGTTCGAGGCCTGATGCACGGGCTGCCATCCCCACAGCACCGATCCGATGCGCCTGAGCTCGCGTCACCACGCCGCAATCCTCGAATCGGGCCAACACGGACGAGCTGTTCTCCAATGCATAGACCACCTCCGTATAACGGCGCTCAACCTCGTCGAGGTTTTTACGTATCAGTGCCGCTATCTCCGAAGTCAACGGATAGTGGGTTCCTCCACACCGGATCAGCCCTTTGGCAAAACGGTTACCGCACCAACGCTGCGTCGTATTGATGACGATTGTCCGCAAAGCCTCACACGACACCTGTCCCAACTGGAATCCAATGTCCATGCACAAAGCTCCCGTATCGGCCAAATGCAGAGCGATACGCTCCATCTCCAAAGCAATCGCCCGTTCAAGCTCTAAACGTATTCCGACGGGTTCAGCTCCTGTCACCGCATGAAGCGACTCTACCACCCCGGCATAAGCCACTCCATGGGCTGCGGCGCTATCTCCGGCGACTCCTTCACACAACAATGATTGACGCAACAGATTCGGTGTCTCGCGAATCAGCCGTTCAACCCCTCGATGCTGGAAGCCCAATACGATCTCTAAGTGGATGATCTGTTCACCGTTGCAGATAAAACGGAAACAACCTGGTTCGATGATCCCTGCATGAATCGGTCCTACGTTCACCTCATGCAACGCTTCGCCACGAATCGAATAGAAAGGATAGTTATTCAACTGTTTCGAGCGATCGGCTCGATCATGCGCAAAACGCAACGGTTTTGCCCACGGATGGTCGATATAACCCACTCCGAACTGTTCGATAAGCTCTCGCTCAAAAGGATGGACAGCCGGATAACGTGCTGTCAACGACGGAATCAGCTCTTGTTTATCCTGACTATCTGGAGTTCGGGACACTTGGTCTTTCCCGTATCCTTCAAGAAGACAGGAGACGATCATCACCTCACCCGAAGCATCATCCAACATCAAGCAGTAGAGCCGCAGCGCATCCGATTCAGGCACTCCGAAATAGGAGGCGATATGGCAACTCTCCCGCTCCAAAGCCCGACAAAGCTGCTGAAAGAAATCCGCATACGGCAATACAGGAATCTCCTCTTGCGGCACACTTCCCTGCCAACCGGATATTTTGAACCACTTATCCATTCGAAACTTAAAAAGCTGTTACAGCGTGAATAATCTCTATCAAAAAGGGAGGCTGGACGATGCCCAATACTGAAGCGATCACAATCAATCCCAACCCACACCACGTTACACTTCGATGTAAATGTGGTGCCTGAAGCGGTGTCCCCACAGGTTTAAAGCAGAGTTGCAGTACACGCGAGCAGAGGCTGTACATCACAAAACAGAGCAACAATGCCAAAACCACCAGCACCCACCACTGCCCCATCTGCACAATCTGCCGCAGAATAATCATCTCGGAGATAAAGAGGGCTGAAGGAGGGAAAGCCAACAAAGAAACTCCACCCAACAACAGTGCAATGGCTCCGGTACGATGCACCCGAATGTAGCCACCAATACGGTTCATCCGATAACTGCCATAGATTTTACCGACCTGCCCCATCAGTACGAAAACACCCGATTTAATCAGGGCATGGGTGATGACCTGCAATACGGCAGCAAAAATAGCCGCACCGCCCACACCAAGTGCCACCACAGCTACACCCATACATTCGACAGTCGAATAGGCCCAGAAACGCTTGTAGTGGTTGGTCCGACGCAAATAGACCGCAGCAATCAACAACGAGATCAATCCGGCAAGGATCAGTACATGCTTGAACCACTCGTAAACCGGCGAAACCACTGCCACCTCATACACTCGGAAAAAGGCGACAAATCCGGCATTGACCAGTACGGTCGATATGACGGCCGAGGCTGGAGCCGGTGCGGCGAAGTTTGCATCGACATCAATCGTATAGAGTGGAAATATCTCCATTTTGCAACTGTACCCAACCAAGATAAACAGGAAAGCAATCTTCAGGTAGAGTGGATTTCCCGAAGCCACTGTCCGCACGAGATTTGCGTAAGAGAGTTCGCTCCCTGCGGTCACCGTACTGAGCAGCAAGATGCCCAGATAGGCCACAGCGATCCCCAGCGAACAGACAAACACATATTTCCAGGTTGCCTCCAAACTGCGGCGATTCCGACGGTGATAGACTAATCCCGCCGTACAGAGTGTTGTCGCCTCCAGGAAGATCCAAGTCACCGCCACATTGTTGGCGAAATAGACTCCGGTCGCCGAGGTGCACAGTAACATCAACGAAATGTTGTAGAGCTTATACTGGCGCAACGACTCATTATCGAGATAATAGTTACTTTGCACATAAGCGACCGACGAGATTACCGACATCAGCACGAAGAATATCGTTCCCAACAGATCGAAGGTAAAAAACTGCAATTCGGTCCGGCCGATTCCCCACCCTACAACAAAGGCAGCAAACAGGATCTGTACGCCATAATAACAGGCTGCCGTCCAATGGGCAGCCTGACGGCTCTTGACCGTCGCCACCACACCGGCAATCACGATCGACAACAGAAAAAACAGAAGTATCATCATGGCATCAATCCTTGATCGAGGTTAATGAATCAGAGTTGAAATCGTGGAGTCGCTGTCCGATCTTGCCCACAAACATGCCCAACATCAGCACACTCATCAAAATATCGAGCAAAATGGCAATGTTGATCAAATAGGGCATCTCCACACCGATCGCCATCGAGAAGAGAAAGACCCCGTTTTCGATCACCAAGAAGCCGACCAAATGGGAAAAGATACGCTTATGATTGACAATCAACAGCATTCCACTCAACAAACCATAAAGAGCCACTCCAAAAAAGACCCTATCAATCTGCGTATCGGCCAGGCAATAGGTGATCACGATACTGCACAACAGCGCCAACAGCGACAGCAACAACTGGTTAAACGTTGCCACCGAAGCGACATGTACGCGGTCTATACCGGTTCGACGGATAATGTTAGTCAACAATACCGGCACAATAATTGCCTTGAAAACCAGCGTTTCAGCCAAAATAAAAATCAATTCTGGCCAATCGATCGCATGAAGCCGGAACAGTGCTACACCCAACAAAAGCCACCCCTGCAATCCTACCAGTGCGGCGTAATGACGGAACCGCTCGACAATCGATAAATAGAGCAGCGTCACCACATACAATATAATCAATGCCAACAACATGATTTATCCAATCTCTACATGATTCAACAACAGATAACCGATGACAAACGCCACGAGTGCGACAGCCAAAATCGTCACGATGTAGGTGGTATTGCGAGCCATTCGGCTGCGGGCCAAAAGAGACTCGACAACGCCGATAGCGACACCAACCACCAAAGCCACCACAACCACCAACAACGTATCCCACCAGAGTACCGACACCAATGCCGAAGCTGCCAAAACCGCCAACAGCCCCGTTTTGATCCAGCCAGCTAACGTAATCAGTGCCATATCGAATCCACTATAATCCAAGACCATGGCTTCGTGGATCATGGTCAATTCAAGGTGCGTGCGGGGATCATCCACCGGAATACGTCCGGCCTCAACCAACAGGGCTTTGAATAGGGCGTACATCAACAACACCATGGCCACTACCATTTCGGTTGTTCCACCACTAATGCCGGCAAACACTTGTGAAAACGAGAGGGTTCCTGAAACCAGCGCCAGAGTGCCCACTACCAAGAAGAGTGCCGGTTCGAGCAGCGCACCGTAAAGGGCTTCACGACTGGCCCCCATACCGTCGATACTGCTACCCGTCTCCATAGCGGCCAAAATCAACATGACCCGACCCAAGGCCAACAGGTAACAAAAAAGCACCACATCGCCGTTAAACGAGATCACCGCCCGAAAGTCCCCCACAGGAACCAACAACAAGGCCACTAAAGTCGAAGCCAAATAGACTACAGGCGCCAAGCGAAACACCAATCCGGTTGTGGGACTGTATATGGGCGTTTTGTGCATCAGGACTCCCAACCGCGTGATATGCTGAAAAAAGGGAGCTCCTTTGCGACCGCTGAGCAGGGCTCGTGTCCGAACCACCACTCCGGGCAGCATCAAGGCAACAAACAGGCTTAATATCAAACTCATTTTTTTATTCAAGCATCTTTAACGAGAGCAACTTTCCTTCCTTACATGAAGGCAAAACGATAGTTACTCTCTCTCGGATTTATATCAGGTTCAAAGCTGTCAACACAAAGATCAAAGCCAGGAACAACAACGCATACAATATATAGTGGTCGATACGTCCCGTACGGAAAACGACTAATTTGGCATTGATCCGTCGCAACAGATAGCTCCACCATTGGGCAAACAGTGAATCGAGCCGGTCTTTGTGACGAACGTCAAAATTGTGTTCGGTAGGGAAAATTTCATCGGTACCGATACGGGCCGGATCCAATCGGTTGCTGATCATCCGCTCCGATATTCGTCCGAGTCCTTCACTGAATGATTCACCGCTGTACTGCATATGCGAAGTGACCGCCGTAAAACCGCAATTCCAGGTCGGCGATTCTGTTTCTGGACGTCCTTTGATAATACGACACCTCACAAACCACAAAACGATGATCAGTACCAACAACAGCCCCACTCCGAGACTCAACGGACCGAAACATCCCGAAAGGAACGTCTCACCCATCGTTGGTGATACCCCTACGGCCGGCGCCAAAGCTCCGAAACCATCGGAGAGTCCCACAGCCAAACCACTTACCCAGCGCAATGCAAAGAGAGGAACCAGACCTACAATCAGAATACCAGCCAAAGGCAGGGCCATAGCGATCAACATCGGGAGAGAAACTTCATGGGCATGGTCAGCCTCCTCAGCACGAGGTATTCCGGAGAAGACCACACCATAAAGTTTGGTGAAGGCCATGACCACCAATCCACCAATAAGCGCCAAAAAGATCATACCGACCAGAGCCACAATGGTTACCGAACCATTGGCAGCCACACCCTGCAACAGTCCCCGATAGATCAAGAATTCCGAAACGAAACCATTGAACGGAGGCAGTGCACAGATCGCCAACATACCGATTAAAAAGAGTACGGCCGTGATGGGCATTTTTTTGCCCAGACCGCCCAATTTGTCAAGCGATGTCGTGTGGGTGGCCGAATAGATATTGCCCGCTCCCATGAAGAGAAGAGATTTGAAAAAGGAGTGGTTCAACGTATGCAGCAAGGCTCCGGCCATGCCCGCCAAATAGATGGTCGAGCTACCACAGGCTCTTCCCAACAGAGCCGTTCCCAACCCAATAAAGATAATTCCGATATTCTCGATGCTGGAATAGGCCAACAACTTCTTCACATCGTTTTGCAGGGCGGCCAAAATGACACCCCACAGACCGGTTACCGCTCCCACACCCAGCAAAATCAAACCGATGGTCATCAAGTTCGAATCAATTAACGAGAGAACTCGCATCACGCCATAGACTCCGGTTTTGATCATCACGCCTGACATGAAAGCCGAGATATGTGCCGGAGCAGCCGGATGTGCCTCAGGAAGCCACACATGCAGCGGGAAGATACCCGCTTTCATGCCGAATCCGATCAGGAACAGCACGAACAGCAACACAACATTACCGCCCTGGACTCCGAAATGGGCAATTGAATCAAAGGTGGCCGGCAGTCCATTAGCAGAAAGTACGACGAAGGCGACCAGCAGGAACAGGAAACCGATGTGCATCAGCAACAGGTAGCTCAATGCGGCTCGGCGCACCTCCTGACGTTCGGCATCAAACAAAATCAACACAAACGAGGAGAGCGTCATCACCTCCCAAGCGAACAGGAACCCGAAAGCATCCCGCAGCGTAACCACCAACAGCATTGAGAGGTACAACACACTCAAACAGAAGTAGTGTAACGAAATCTGCGCCGGTGATTTTTTTTCAAGATAGGGTTTCAGGTACCCCCGCGCATAGATCATCACCGATACGGCAGCAATCGACAACATCACCATAAAAAAGGCCGACAGCGGATCACTCATGCCGTATTGCAATCCGAAAACTACATTGTACCCGCTATCATAAAAGCGCTCGCCGTTATGGGCAAAGACATCGATTGCCACCCATAGCGCCGATACAACGCCCAGCGACACAACACATAGTGTGGTCAACCATTTGTACGCCAACGGCACGACAAATACCGCCAACGATGACAGCATCAAAGCAATGACAAGTTCAACGAACATCGTTTATCAGTTGTTCAGTGTGGATTCATTAATAAAGGCTACATCTGCGACTGTCGTAACCGCAGCCGTTTCGGTCCGTAAGCGGCTATGGCCCAGAGAAACATTCTCAAAACCGTAGTGGTGTGCCAATGCGATCTCTTCGGGCGAAAAATCCCCCTCCGGACCAATCAGCACCATCGTCCGACTTGCCGCCGGAACCAGTTTGCCGATATACTGACGTGGCATATCCTCTTCACAATGGGCAATCAACTTAACCCCACCAAAAGGCTGAGCAACCAACTCCCGAAACGGAGTCAGCGCATCAATCACAGGATGATAAGCTTTCAGGGATTGTTTCATGGCACTGGTGGCCACCTTTTCGAGACGGTCGGTTTTGAGCACCCGACGCTCACAACGATCGGTCAACAACGGAACGATCCGATCGACACCGATCTCCGTCGCCTTCTCGACAAACCATTCAAAACGATCGCTATTTTTGGTGGGCGCAACCGCCATCACCAACTCATAACTGCGGCGACCATATTCGGACCAACGTTCACGGATCTCCACGCGGCAATGTTTGGGCGAGGCCTCGACAATCTCTGCCCGACATAACAGACCACGTCCATCGGTCAAATGGAGCGAATCTCCCTCCGTCAACCGTAAAACCCGTACACAATGTTTGGACTCCTCTTCCGTAAAAAGATATGTACCGGTATCCGTATCGAGGTCCGGCGCATAGAAAAGTTGCATGGGCCGAGGATTTTATCTAATTTTATCAGCGAAATTTGCACTGCAAAGATACAACAACAAGCTGTACTTATACGACAATTTCTCAGACAATATGAAAAAATTATCCGCACTGATCCTAATCGCTACGGCCATGGTCACTTTTACCGGATGCAAAAACAGCTCCCAGACTGCCAATCCGCTGCTCGAAACCTGGAACACTCCATTCGGAGTTCCACCTTTCGACCGGATCAAAGCCGAACATTTCAAACCTGCTATCGAAGAGGGTATTCGGCAACACAACGCCCAAATCGACTCGATCGTTAGCAACACAGAGATCCCCTCTTTCGCCAACGTAATTGAGGCTTTGGACCGCAGCGGTCAAACCTTGACCAACGCCTACACCACCTTTTCGCTGCTAAATGCTGCCGAAAGCAATGCGCAAATGCAGGAATTGGACATGGAGTTATCTCCGATGGTTTCGGCACACTTTGACAACATCTATCTGAACGATCGCCTGTTCAACAAAGTCAAAGCTGTTTACGATCAACGGGATCAAATTACCGACCCACAACAAAAACGATTAACTGAACTGATTTACGACCGTTTTGTTCGGGCAGGAGCACTGCTGACCCCAGAGCAAAAAAACGAACTCAAACAGGTCAACGAACAACTCTCAACCCTCGGCGTACAGTTCAGCAACAACCTGCTGGCTGACAACAATGCCTTTACGCTGGTAATCGACAACCCAAATGATCTGAAAGGTCTGCCCACATCGATCCAAACCGCAGCCAACACCGAGGCCTTGAACCGCAAAAAAGAGGGTGTTTGGATTTTCACACTCAGCAAACCGAGCCTGATTCCGTTCCTCACCTACGCTGATAATCGTGAATTGCGTGAAAAAATGTACAAAGCCTACCTCGAACGTTGCAGCCATGGTGACAGCTCGGATAACAGCAAAATCATCAATCAGATCGTCAAATTGCGTCTCGACAAGGCTAAGCTCTTGGGGTATCCTTCATACGCAGCATTGGCATTGGATGAAGAGATGGCCAAAACCCCTGAAAACGCCTATGCTCTGCTCGACCAACTTTGGCAACCCTCACTCGAACTGGCCAAGAAAGAGCTCGAAGAGATGAAAGCCATCAAAAAGGCCGAAACCGGTGACGACAGCTTCGAATCGTGGGACTGGTGGTATTACGCAGAAAAGGTGCGCAAACAGAAATATGACCTCAACGAAGAGGAGTTACGCCCCTACCTCTCACTAAGCAATGTATTACAAGGCATTTTCCAGCTCAGTAACCGGCTTTGGGGAATCACCTTCCGTCCGGTATCGGTTCCGGTTTATCATCCGGAGTGCGTAGCCTATGAAGTGTTAGACAAAGATAACAGCCACTTGGGCATTCTCTATTTCGATTTCTATCCACGTCCCGGCAAACAGGGTGGAGCTTGGTGCGGAACTTACCGGGATGCCCACTACGAAAACGGGAAGCGTGTCGCTCCCGTAGTTACGATCGTAGCTAATGTCAGCCGTCCTGCAACCAAAAACGGCGTGGCTCTGCTCAATCTCGACGAGGCAGAAACCCTCTTCCATGAGTTTGGTCACGCACTGCACAGCCTCTTCTCTCAAGTCAAATACACCGGACTGGCAGGCGTTGAGCAGGATTTCGTCGAGTTGCCTTCACAGATCATGGAGAACTGGGCTTTTGAGCCTGCGATGTTGCGCATGTACGCCAAACACTACCAGAACGGCGCCCCCATGCCTGAAGACCTGATCGAGAAGATCCGTCGCAGTTCACTGTTCAATCAAGGATTTACCACCACCGAACTGTTGGCTGCATCGCTTTCCGACCTGGACATCCACACCATTACCGAATACCAACCGATCGATCTGAACCGCTTTGAAAAACAGATGCTCAACGAAAAACGGGGATTGATTCCGCAAATTGAACCGCGTTACCGTTACCCCTACTTCGCACACATCTTCGGCGGCGGATATGCAGCTGGTTATTACAGCTACATCTGGGCCGAAGTATTAGACAAAGATGCCTACCAGGCCTTTGTTGAAAGCGGTGACATCTTCGATCGTCCGACTGCTGAATCGTACCGCAAAAACATTCTGGAACGCGGAGGCAGCGAGCCCGGTATGGAACTTTACAAAAAATTCCGTGGCCACGAACCCGATATCAAACCGTTGATGGCCGGTCGTGGATTGATCGAGGTGGAGACCGACTCCACCGCTGTGCGTCCTGCGCCAGTCGATACGGCTGCACGCAATGCCTCGATCCGTCGCATTATCGGAGAGATCGACACCACTGCAAAATAGGCCTTTTGCGACCGTCACCGTACGGTAAATTCCAATAAAGAACAATCAAATACGCCCTGCAATTCATGTGGATTGCAGGGCGTATTATTTGATCCAACACAGCAGATTACAATTCAACAAATCACTTCATACAACACTATCCATGCAAATGGGGCTGATCAAACACGAACACTTCAGTACAAAACAATAATTTACACAATTCTGATTTGCATCTTGGAGTCCGGGAGCCCGAATTAATTTTTCATAAAACAACCTGTTGCATACGTTTACAAGCCTCTGAAATTGAAACACCACCCCACTTCGCATACATTTACAATCACCACGCACTCATTTCCCTAATACACGCCCATCCACTTCTAATAATAAAGGGAGAGCAGACTTGACTGTCTGCTCTCCCTCTCCATTTTATTATCGTCTTTACGACAATGACGAGAACACCCGCATACAGGTGCTCCCATGCAAATATATTTCCTATTTGGTTGCGTCGTTTTGAACCAACTCTACCTTACCCAAATTGAGGGATTTCACACCCGCCAACTGACTCTTCGCATCGCCTACAACCACAATAACCATATCATCAAAGTTCAAATCTTTGGCAATGACCTCTTTCGCCTGATCCAAAGTCATCGCTTTCAGTGTCTGCACGCGTTGCATCTGGTAATCGTCTGCAAGATCATAAGCATTGATCATGCGCAACATGCCAAGCAAAGCCTTAGGCGTCTCAAACGAACCATACATCGTCCGTAAGATCGTCTCACGGGTCTGATCCAAAAACTCCTGTGAATAGAGGTTGCCATAACCCGACAAAATATCACGGAACAATGCCAACGACTCTTTGGTCACCGTAGCCTGAACACTCGAACGTGCCGCAAAATAGTTATTGTACAGCCCTTGCGTAAAATTAGAATAAGCTCCATAGGTATAACCGTGCTTCAGACGCAGGATGTCAAACAACAACCCTTGCGAGCTTGCTCCCAACTTGTCGTTTACCACAACTGCCGGATAAGCGTCTGCTGCTTTGATCGACATAGACGGTTTGCCAATCAAAATGTATGACTGACGAGCTCCCGGATAATCGATGAAATAGAGCTTACTCTCCGGTTTCCACTCCGCAGAGGCAAGATACTCAGTAGAAAGATTTTTCACCTCTTTGGCCTTCCAGTTTTTCTCCAACGATGCCAACGAAGCAACCACCTCTTTCTGGTCCAAACCTCCTACAAAACTCATCTTAGCCACAGAAGGTGACAGATGGTTCTCATAGTAACTCTTCACATCATCCAATGTCAACGCTGACAGAGTCTTCTCTGTACCATCCGCAGCAAAACTCAAAATCGACGAAGGCCCAAAGAGAAGACGACGGAAATAGAGCTGAGCAATCATATCGGGCTGGGTCAGATTGTAGCGCATATCGTCAAGCATACGGCTCTTCACCTGTTCAAATGAAGCCGTATCCCAACGCGGATGTAACAACATCTCCTCAACCAAAGCCATCACCTGAGTATAGTTCTTCTTCAGGCAGCTGCCCGACAATACCATACTCTCGATACCCGACTGGAACGAAAGCTGCGCTCCAAGTTGACCGATGGCCTCTTCCAATTCAGCAGGCGTCTTGTCAGCCGTACCCTCGTTGAGCATATTGGCCGTCAGCGATGCCAAACCTGCCTTCTCTGGCGTATCGGTCAACAGACCATGGCTCAACTCGATCGTAAAGTTAACCAACGGCAACTCATCGTAAACCAGTCCACTGACCTTCATGCCGTTGCTGAGCGAATCATTCCAAATCTTCGGGAGGTTCAACTCCGGAGTGTTGGACAACAAAGCAGGCTCAACACTGCGATCAAACGACGACGGTGTACGTTCATACGGATCATCAACAATAGCTCCACTCTGAGAGTTCAATTCCTGCTCCTCGATCGACTCCTGATCCACAACCGCCGGTACCGAACCGGTCAGCACCAAAGCAGACTCCCCTGTCGGTACAATACTCAGTCCCAGATAAGGCTTATTCTTGATATACTTGTTGTAAACCCGCATCACATCCTCAGGGGTCACAGCCTGATACTTCGCCAACTCCTTCAACGACCGGTCAGGAGCGCCTCCAAAGATATTATTCAAAGCCATATTCTGGGCTTTGTCCAGATTCGAAACAAAGTTGTTGTAGAGTCGGGTCTCCTCCATGGTCTTGTAACGTTCGAGATCTTGGGGATCAATACCCTCCTTCTCAAAACGTGCCAGTGCCTCCTGATAACCCTCATAGACATCATTCAGATTAACTCCAGGGAAGGTAGTCGCAATCAGGCGGATCAATCCGGTAATCTCCATCTGGCTGTTCACCATATAGACATTCGGAACCAATTTACGCTCCTCTACCAACACCTGATAAACCGGTGATTTTTTATCCCCAGCCAACAGATTACACAAGAAGTCGAGTGCATATCCATCCTCATTGTACATCTCCACGGACGGATAACCCAAAACAATCATCGGTGCATTGCAGAACGGATCCTCATACGAAATACGTTTGGTCGAATCCAACGTGACGTTCTGTACTTTCGGAGTCTCTGGCTTCGGACGTGCCGGAATCTCTCCAAAATATTTTTGAACCAACTCTTTGGTCTGCGCCTTGTCAAAATCTCCGGCAATTACCAACGTAGCATTGCTCGGTGTGTAATATTTGTTGTAAAACTCCTTGACATCCTCTACGGTCGCACTGCGCAAATCGGGAATCTCTCCAATCACCTCCCAACTGTACGGATGGCCCTCCGGGAAAAGATTTTTATCCAACAATTCACTCATCAAACCATACGGTGCATTCTCATATTGACGTTTCTCGTTGGAAACCACATCAATTTCTCGCTTCAAGCCCCCTTCGGTCACCGTATTAATAAAATACCCCATACGGTCCGACTCCATCCACAAAATCTTTTCAAGTGCATTGCGAGGTACCGATTCAAAATAGACAGTCATATCATTGGCTGTCCAGCCATTGAATGTTCCTCCCATCTCGTTAATCTTTTGGAAGAAAGCATTGCGCGGCAAATTCTCAGAACGCTGGAACAACATGTGCTCAAAAAAGTGCGCAAACCCCGTTTTTCCCGGTTTTTCACGGCTGCTTCCCACATGATAGGCAATCGCCATCGATACCGTCGGGTCCGAATGATCCTCATGCAAGACCACCTCAAGGCCATTGTCCAACGTATATTTTTCATATTGCAGAGAAACTCCATCCTGCTCTTTACAGCCACTTAAGCCTGCTATCATCGTAGTCATCAATAATGGATAAAACAATGTTCTTTTCATATATACAGTTTTTTGATTGTCGAAATTTACGATTTTTTATTCAAAACAACGACCTTGCCCCCAAAATATTCGGAATCAACCTGTATCCTCAAAAAAATAGGGAATCGATGGAGACTCCAAATACCGCACTGAGCCCACTTTCACAATACAACAATACTCGTAGTTTCGGCACAGTACCCGGTCATGAACCAGGACAATCATCATCCCATAGCCCCGCTGCTGCAGTCAAGCTATATGAGTATTGGTGCATGCTGATTGCATACTCATTTCGGCATAGAGATCCTGCATGCTTGATCGGAGTTATGGGAGAAAAAGCGATAGGGGGTTAGGAAAGAAAAAGCAATAGCGTTTAAGGGTACCCTGAGATCAATAAGATCCTAAAACCAAAATCCAAAACAACACCCGAAATTACAGGGCACAGCTTAATACAACTTAATCGATACTACCGAAACTGGACGAAACGTCGTGGGGTAAGTGCCGGATGAATAAGACCGATATATTGTCATTACCCCCTGCCCGGTTGGCTGACCGTACAAGCTCTCTGGATACGCTATTGCTATCCCGATCCCTGTTTCGTTCAATGACTTTCCGGATTCGCTTGGCAGACAACTCTTCATACAACCCGTCAGAACACATCAGATAATAGCTGTCTACTCGAATCGGAATGCCTGCCGCACAGGTGTTCACATAAAGTTCGTTGGATTTGCTTCCCAAGGCATTGATAATCGCCCTCCTCAACGGATGCCGTTTGGCCTCGCTGGCCGTAATCTCTCCATCTGCAAGCAGCATATTGATATAAGAGTCGTCTTCCGTTATCTGCTCTAAGCGTGAAGGTCACCGACATAAAGCCGGCAATCCCCAGCATGACCATAATAAAGCGTATCACTTTGGATGATTGCGACTAAACAGGTTGTAGCCATTCCGCTAAGCAGAGAGTCTGAGGAGGCTTTTTCCCGGACTTTTCGATCTGCATAAGCAAATGCGGCCGTAAGTTGCCGGTTGATCTCCGTTAAGCCACAACCTACACCTTCGCTTTCGAGGTATTCCCTTACCGCCGCAAACGCAGTACGAGAAGCTGTACTTCCTGCGGCAGATCCGCCTACACCATCACACACGACACAAACCGTATTCCGACCAATCGTAAAGAGGCCGCAAGTATCTTCGTTCTCCGGATTCACCCTTCCACGATCTGTGCAGGCACCTATATCATAGGGCTTATCGCGTTCTGAAATACCATTAGCACTGGATGGACCCCAATTCAAGATCATGCATAGAAGAACTGCAATAGCGAATCTGTTTTTGTCGAGAATAGATTTCATCGTTTGGACATGTTAAGCCGTTCCATTCCCAAAGATAGTCTTTTCTTCATCACAATCCTTTCGAAACAATGTTACGTTTTCAGATGACCTCTTCGGAGTGTGTCCCCTGAATCGGGAGAGCATACATGTCAGGTTTCAGCTGCGCGGACTCTATCCGGCAACACAAAAAGAGTAAAGCCTTCAAGTTCGTAAACTTGAAGGCTTTAGCTTTATGAACCTTTCAGGTCATCACTACGGACGAAGAATCATCTCTCCGCACCCACGACCTGGGTTATCAAACACTACAACTCTTTGATACGAATGTTGCGGAAATGTACCTCTGAGCCATGGCCCAGGAATCCGATATGGCCCTTTTCGTTGAGCAAACCGGGATGCTCGCGATGGTCAACCGTTTCCGTACCGTTTTTGCTGGCTTCGGCAATGTCACCATCAACGATCACCTCACCATTCAAGATCACCTTGATGTGAGTTCCTTTGGCAATCACCTCCTCATAATTCCACTCTCCTATCTTCAGCTTGGCCCGTTTGGCAGCAATCACACCGTAAACAGATCCGTGAACCTGATACGGAGCAATGTTCTTATAAATCGGAGCATCATGATCCAAAATCTGCAACTCCATACCTACATAAGCAGCATCACCTTCGGTCGGGGTACGAATACCCAAACCATTGTTGGCTCCCGGAGTCAGTTTGAATTCAAAACGGAAAATAAAGTCCTTATACTCGTCGCGTGTATAAAGGTTTCCACCATAGCTTCCCTTATGAGGAATCAACGAAATCATACCGTTGTTATTCACATAGTCACGTGTATTGCCGATCCACTCGTGCATATTCGTACCGTCAAACAGCACTTTAAAGCCCTCTTTCTCCTCTTCCGGAGACAGACGGAAAGGTTCTACACTCGGCAACTCGTTGATGTACAAATTACGGAAATCTACACGTGAACCATGTGCCTGCAATTCGATCTGCTCAATGGCCGGAATCGGCTGAGAACGATCCCAGAAATTCTCCATAATCACATTGTCAACCACCTGTTCACCATTCAACCATACACTCACACGGTCACCCTGCATACGAATAAACATCGTATTCCATTGACCAAGCGTATTATCTGCCACATGAGATGGTTTGCTTTCATTAACCTTATTGTTGTACAGACCGCCTGAACCTACCTGAGCACCTACATTACGACGTGCAGTGTCCCAAATCTGAACCTGAGGATTACCGCGCAAATAGATACCTGCATCCGGCTCCTTACCATTGGGATCCAAACGCCAATCTACATACATCTCAAAATCACGGTACTGTTTCTCGGTACAGATGTTGTCGTAACCGGTACCCACATAGCTCAAAATACCATTGCCAGCTTTCCAGTCACGATGCATCATCTCGTCTGCCACCTGCTGTTTGGCCGCCAACTCTTCGGCACTCATCGCCGCACGTTTGACAGGATTCTCAACCATACCTTTCCATCCGGTCAGATCCGTACCGTTGAACATCGATACGAAACCTCCCTCTGGCATCGATTTGATATGTTTCTTTACCTCCTCAACCTGATAACGCTGATCCGGATTGGTACTCAACTCAACGGCACGGGTCAACAGATCCACTACAACCGGACCATAAAGATCCTTGCGTTCCAAAGCTGTATGATAAATGGCATTCACTGCTGCCTGCTGAACTTGTGAATCAGAATCATCCAGATATTTACCCGCCAGAACCATACCTTGTAAGGTCTTGGTATTGCGCATACGATTGAGTACGGCAATCTTCATCGCCGGAGTGCGAGCCAAATTCATGGCTTCGGTCAACATGATCTGTTTGATCTCAGGTGTCTTATCTGACATCTCTACCAACTGTGCATATCCGTCAATCGCCTTTTCAGCCATCGCCGTATCGTCTGATCCTGCAATCTTGTATAACATCTCGGCACCGTCAAGGGTTTTCCATGCCAACAACGCCTCCAATACCTGCTGACGAGCTGCCGCATCTCCAGACTCGAAACCATCCGTTACAATCTGCAATGCCTCGGGTGTGCTGATCGATGCCAAAACCACATAATAATTGGGGGCAACTGCGGGATTCAGTTTCATGCGCTCTTTGATTGCCGCCATACGCTCCTCCACAGGCAGCGTACTCTGAGCCTCGATCAAAGCGGCACGCGCCTGATCCAAGTCAGATCCTGAAGCAGACTCTACCAACGGATACAAAGCTGCGATATTAGCCGATGTCACCACCTTGGGCAACGCTGCATAAGCCGCTGCAACTACATCCGGATTGCTGTTGCCAATCATCTCCAACACCAATCCTGCATACGCGCTCGAACGACGTGCACCCAAAATCGAGAGGGCTTCCACCTTACCTGCGTCACATCCGGTCCGAACCACATCAGCCATCAATGCATCTACTGGATGGCTGCTGGCCAATAAACATTCACGTGCCTCTGCACGGACTTGATCAGAGGTATTGGCATCTCCCAAGAGCGAAGCAATCACAGGCATAGCCTCCTGAGATTTCAATCGAATAGCCGCCCACATGGCTGCCGCACTCAACTCCTCATTTTCATTACCAATATAGGATAAGATAGCCGGCAATACAGATTGTGCATCATGCAAACCGAGGAAATTGATGATATCTACTTTTGTTTCGGGTTTCGCCTTTTTCAACTCTTTAGCCAAAGCTGCCAATACCGACTCATTCAGATAGGGCTGTAAAAATCTCAAAGCCGCATTGCGATATGCACGGTCCTTGTTTTTAAGAGCCTTGAGCAACGATGACACAGCTTTGTCTCCCAAGGCTTGCTGGCTAGCATACAGAGCCGCAATATCCGTTACCGGAGCATTGAAATGTACCGTTACAGGGGTCGGTCCTGCCACTAAAGCACGAGCTGCAGGAGTTCCAATGGCTACCAAGGCACAACGTGCCGGATCACCCAACTCCTCATCCTGGAGGTAACCTCCCAGCAACTCTACACTCTCATCCCCGCCACAACGTTGCAACAAACGGATCAAATAGGCCTGAATCACCGGATCATCACTCTTCTGCAATGCACGTCCCACACCTTCAGCAAAGGTCAGACGAGCCTCTTCCCGTCCGGGCGCAGAGACATAGGCGGCCCATCCTGAAAGAGCATAATTGACCGCCTTATTATTGGTATCGTCGAACATGGCTGTCAACATATCAACGCCTGAAGCTCCGGTCGATACCAGATCATCCATCAGACGATTAAATTCGGCCTGATCGCGTGCAGGCATCAATCCCAACGCATCAGAAACCTTCGTAGAGGCCGTGCGACCTGCTGCAGTTTGAGCCTGTACCCCAACCGCCATCAGCAACATGGCCAATCCAAGCAATATTTTTTTCATGGTTTTGTTCATTTTTCGGTTTGCAATCGGATTAAATACTCCATGGATAACGCATTGGTTGATCGATCAAACGATTGGCAGCATCGTCATCAACGAAGAGCAGCTTCTCGGGATCGAACTTGAGGTTACGTCCCAAACGCAAAGCTACCACAGCCATATTGACAATGGTCGAAGAACGGAACGCATTGTCCTCATTCAACGCAAACTGCTGACGATTACGGATACACTCCATGAAGTCCGTACGCTGTGGCAGCGGATCCGGGAACTCTGCCAGCTTCTTCTCCCAATCGGGAATATCGCATACGAAATTGGGATAAACCTTACCATTAGGACCTTCGATATATGGGTCATTCGGACTGCCATTATCCCCTCCGTAGAGAATAATCTGACATCCATCATCGTAAGTAAACACGATCTTACGCCAGATACCCACAGCATCCTCATGTTGTTGCGGAGCATCCACCTCTACCGAGATCGGGCTGGTCTCATCCTTGCCCAACAGATACTGTACCGGGTCGATATAGTGCTGTCCCATATCGCCCAATCCTCCCGCATCGTAATCCCAATAACCACGGAACGTGGAGTGTGTACGATGTACATTGTACGGTTTATAGGGGGCCGGACCTAACCACATATCGTAATCGAGTTCGGCAGGCACCTTCTGCTCCTCCAACTCAGGTTTACCAACCCAATAGAATTTCCATCCAAAACCGGTATGTTTGCTAATGGTGACCTTCAACGGCCATCCCAACATACCACTGTCAACCAACTTTTTGATCTTGGGGACAGTCGTATTCATACCGTAGAATCGATCCGTGTAACGGAACCAGGTATTCAATCGGAAAATCGAACCATTCTGTTTAACAGCCTCACGCACACGTTTACCCTCGCCAATCGTACGGGTCATCGGTTTTTCACACCAAATATCTTTACCGGCTTTGGCTGCATCAACCGACATAATGCCATGCCAATGAGGCGGAGTGGCAATATGAACAATATCCACATTGGAGTCATTGATCAAATCACGATAATCGTGATAAGCCGCAATCTTTTCCCCGGCCAGCTGCAAACCAGCATCTATGTGCGTCTGGTCAACATCACAAATGGCCACCAAACGTGTTCCTCCATAACCAAAATGGTTGCGTCCCATACCTCCGACGCCGATGATACCTTTGGTCAACTGATCACTCGGTGCAGTGTAACCCGGACCTCCGAGCACGTGACGTGGCACGACTGTCAAAGCCAACGTCCCGAGCAGGCCCTTTTTCAAAAATTCTCTCCGTTTCATTTATTGAAAATTCAAAAATTATTAAATCAAAAAAACAAAAACATCCAGGCAATCCAGGACGTTTCCGACTCATAATTTGTTGTCTAAAGTACTGATATTTCCGTTGAAAACCAAACCAAACAATCTGCTTTTATGGTTCCAATTAAAAATCTGCTTTACTGAATCAACAATCAAACTCAATGAAAATCAAAATGTATTCATAGAAAGCAATATAAAACAACAAAACAGTCCTTCTCCTAAATTATTAAACAACTCAAAGACATTCAATAAAACTTTCAAGAAAAGACAGTCGAAATAATACAGGCTAATTTGAATAAAACTTCAAAAAATAAAGGTTCTATTCACCCCTAAATAGAAACTGATGATTCGGAAACAGAGCTATTCCAGCAAATAGGCTACCTAAAACTCAGAGTAAATCAGAAGTTTCAAATTTCGAAATAGTATAATCACCAATAGAATAGCCAGGTAATCTTCGCACATGATTATTTAAGGTGCCTATATCACGGCAATATAAAATCGGATATGCAAATAATACGAAATACAATAAAATTTGCCATACATATTCCACTCCGCAATTTTTATTGATTCACAACGACATTTTATTGATAGTATGGCTTTACACGGATTGACTATCAATGACAATTCTCATGGCAACCATCCCCCTATTCCCCAACGGTTTGGCTGCTAATCTGCTAAGAGTAATACATCCAAAGGAAAGATCAATCAGCGAAAGCATTCACCACAACACATCCACCCTAAACCTTCCAAACCGGTATAGGGCAAACATGCAATCAACCATTTATGAATTTTCGATCAGAAAAGCGATCTATACAGTGCCTCAACTCGGGCTATTGATGGGCTGCAATCCAATTGGTCAAGGCAACAAATTCCGCAACACCCAAACGCTCAGGACGCAAAGCAAAATATTCATGCTCTGCCCCACCGAAATCCCCAAAAACAGCGCGTAATGAATTGCGTAACGTTTTGCGCCGTTGATTGAATCCCGCTTTAACCACCTTGACAAACAGCGTTTCATCACAATCAAGATGCTGCACCGCATTACGCCGCATCCGAATCACAGCACTTTTCACTTTGGGAGGAGGATTGAAGACCCCTTCACTCACCGTGAAAAGATATTCGATGTCATAATACGCCTGCAACAAAACGCTCAGAATACCATACTCCTTTGATCCGGGAGGCTCTGCAATGCGGACCGCCACCTCGCGCTGAACCATGCCAACCACCTCGGGTACCAGCTCTTTGTATTCCAACACCTTGAAAAAGATCTGCGAAGAGATATTATAAGGGAAATTCCCGATCACATTCACCCCCAGAGGGAAGCGAGCCGCCAAATCCATCTGCAAAAAATCCCCCTCAATCAGTCGAGGTGCAAAATCGGGATAGTATTCATGCAAATACGCTACACTCTCCCCATCCACCTCTGCACCATACAGGGTAATATCCTTCCGTTCGAGCAGGAAACGGGTCAAAACACCGGTACCACAACCCACCTCCAATACCGTATTGCACCGATCTGCATACAAACTATCGGCAATACGACGTGCAACCGAAAGATCGGTTAAAAAGTGTTGTCCAAGATGTTTTTTAGGCTTTACGTACATATACTCTCTCAGATGTTCAGCTCAGATATTCGACAGCTTCTTCTGTCCCTTCAAACCGGACCAAAGATAGAGATAAAATTACTAAATATTGGCGACCAGGCGTGTAAATTCGCTATCCGCAGCTCTTTCCTCCTTGCCTCATGAATTCCACAAACGATGCCAACCCTAAGCTGTTCTCCATGCAAACCCGCGCAGCATCTCCCCACATCCAATAGTTTCCAGCGAAAAATTATGCCCAAGTGAAAACACACCACTAAAACCACAATGGATAGTTTTATGGAGGTAATGGGATCACATGCAATGGAATCAGATACAATCCGCCGAAATCACCACATCAGGATAAAAAATTACTCCATTTTCGATCCGTAAATACAGATCAAAAATGGAGTACATAGAATAATCGATTTCATTCAAACAGTCTTAGAAGCTGCATGCACCATTATTGAATACCTCCCCTTCACTAATTCTGTTCAAAAATGATCAACAGAACTATATTAATATACGGTCACAACAAAAGATCGGTCCAAAATTGGCTCAGGTCAGACTCAGGTTCCGGTTCGAACTCAAGCTCAAGCCCAGGCTCCGGTGCAAGCTCAAGTTCAAGCTCAAGTTCAAGCTCAAGTTCAAGCTCCAATTTCGGACGCGGGTTCGGATTCAAACGCGGGTTCGGGTTCAGATACAGGTGCAGGTTCTGTTTAGGTTTAGGTTTAGGTTCAGTTTCGGCAACGGTTCTGCTATGCGTGCAAGTCCAGACTTGAACTCAGGTTCAAAATCGGCTTCAACTCCAGTTTCAGCTCCCCTGTTTCAGACTCAAAATCAGACCAGGAACAGAACCAGCTCAGACTCGGTCCCCGCTTACTGTTAATTACCCATCTCACTCATAAACTGGATACGCACCAAACGAATCTCCTCTTCGGTGTAGTCTCCACCCAGCTCCTGCATCGCCTCCTCCAACGAATCACTCTGAGCATCCTCCTTGAAATAAAGGAAGATATCCTCCGCCTTATCCTCATCAATCGCCTGATTGATGTAATACGAAATATTGAGTTTAGTGCCCGAATGGACAATCGCTTCAATCTCCGTGAGCAACTCATCAAAATCCATATCCCGAGCCCGTGCAATATCCTCAAAGTCCATTTGACGGTCAATACTCTGGATAATGAACACCTTATTGCCACTCTTATTGACCACACTCTTGACCACCATATCCTGTGGACGGATAATCTCCTTCTCTTCCACGTAACGTTTGATCAGGTCAATGAATGGCTTGCCAAATTTACGCGCCTTGCCGGCACCGACACCCGTAATGTTCTGCAACTCCTCCATCGTCACCGGATACTGAATCGCCATATCCTCTAACGACGGATCCTGGAAAATCACAAACGGAGGCAACTCCATCTGCTGTGCCACCTTGCGACGTTGATCCTTCAACATGGCAAACAACTCTTCATCGGCAACAGACCCTTTACCCATCGGTGGTGAAACCGGCTCGTCATCACCATCCTCATACTCATGGTCAGCTGTCAACAGAATCGAATAGGGCCGCTCCAAATATTTACGTCCTGCATCGGTCACTGACAACAATCCGTAATTCTCAATATTCTTATCGACAAAACCCAAAATCAACGCCTGGCGAATCACCGCTGCCCAATAACGATCATTGTGTTCCGCCCCGGATCCGAACCACTCACACTTATTATGGCCATAGGACTTGATTAACGCATTGTTGCGCCCTACCAAAACGTTGATCAGATAGTCAAACTTAAATTTATCACCCAAAAAGTCGAGCACCTTGAGCATCAAGGTCAACGCTTCCCGTCCCTCGAACTTCGGTTTCGGATTGTTGCAGTTATCGCAACAGTGGCAATTCTCCTCTGGATACTCCTCACCGAAATAGTGCAACAGCGTTTTGCGACGGCAGACCGAACTCTCGGCATAAGCCACCGTCTCCTGCAACAACAGCTTGCCAATCTCCTGCTCGGCCAGCGGTTTGCCCTGCATGAACTTTTCAAGTTTCTGAATATCCTTGTAACTGTAAAAAGCGATGCAATGTCCGCCGCCACCGTCACGCCCGGCACGCCCTGTCTCCTGATAATAGCCCTCCAGACTTTTGGGAATGTCGTAGTGGATCACATACCGAACATCTGGCTTGTCAATACCCATACCGAATGCAATCGTCGCCACGATCACATCCACTTTCTCATTGAGGAAAGCATCCTGATTGGCAGCACGTGTGGCTGCATCCATACCCGCATGGTACGGCGCCACCTTAATACTATTAGCAGCCAACAGCTCGGCCAGTTCCTCAACCTTTTTGCGGCTCAGACAATAGATAATGCCCGACTTGCCGGGATTATTTTTAATATATCGAATGATCTCCTTGTTGACGTTGACTTTGGAACGAACCTCATAAAACAGATTGGGACGATTGAACGACGATTTGAAAACCGCCGCATCCAGCATCCCGAGATTTTTCTGAATATCCATCTGCACCTTCGGCGTAGCCGTAGCGGTCAACGCAATCAACGGTGCCGGACCAATATCATTGATGATCGGTCGGATACGACGATACTCCGGCCGGAAATCGTGTCCCCACTCGGAAATACAGTGTGCCTCATCAATGGCATAAAACGATATTTTGATCTGGCGCAAAAACGATACGTTATCCTCTTTGGTCAAAGACTCCGGAGCGAAATAGAGCAATTTGGTCTTCCCGGCCAACACATCACTTTTGACCTTGGCAACGGCTGCCTTGTTGAGCGAGGAGTTCAAGAAATGGGCAATCCCCTCCTCCATGCTGAACGCACGCATGGCATCCACCTGATTCTTCATCAGCGCAATCAACGGGGAGACCACAATCGCCACACCATCCATAACCAATGCAGGCAATTGATAGCACAACGATTTACCCCCGCCGGTAGGCATCAGCACAAATGTATCCTTGCCTGCAAGTACGTTACGGATAACTGCTTCCTGGTTCCCTTTGAAACTGGTAAAACCGAAATACTCTTTCAGTCGTTCATGCAACAAAACACTCTCTTTGTCAGCCATCTGAATTGATTATTGCCTAATACACAAGTCAATTTTAACCTAAAGATAAATTTTTTTTCTCAAAAAAACGCTAACTTTGTTCAAAATTATTTCATACCTGCGGAAGTCGCCACTATGAGATTATACACCAAAGACCTTGTTAAAAGATACAAGACCCGTACGGTCGTCGATCACGTCTCGATCGAAGTGAACCAGGGTGAAATTGTCGGCCTGCTCGGCCCAAACGGCGCCGGAAAAACTACGACATTCTATATGATCGTAGGGCTGATCAAACCCAACGAGGGCGGCATTTTTCTCGAAGGCAACGAACTAACCCACGAACCGGTGTACAAACGTGCCCAACAGGGTGTCGGCTATCTGGCCCAAGAGGCCTCGGTATTCCGTCACCTTTCGGTCGAAGACAACATCCGGGCCGTGCTGCAAATGACCAACTTCACCAAAGAGTACCAACGTGAACGACTCGAAAACCTGATCGAAGAGTTCCGCCTGCAAAAGGTGCGCAAAAGCATGGGTAACCAACTCTCCGGTGGAGAGCGTCGTCGTACGGAGATCGCTCGGGCCGTAGCAATCAACCCGAAATTCATCCTGCTCGATGAACCGTTTGCTGGTGTGGACCCTATTGCCGTCGAAGACATCCAAAGCATCGTGGCTACCCTAAAGAATAAAAACATCGGGGTAATCATTACCGACCATAACGTTCACGAGACACTCTCGATTACCGACCGCACCTACCTGCTGTTCGAAGGCAAAATCCTTAAAGCCGGAACTGCTGAGGATCTCGCCAATGACGAAACTGTCCGCAAAGTCTATCTGGGAAAAGACTTCAAATTACGTTAAACTCATTTATGGAAATAACCGTACATCAAGGCAGCATAGCGGGAGAAATTACAGCTCCGGCATCGAAAAGTTATGCCCAACGAGCCATTGCCGCTGCCCTGCTGGCCGAAGGCGAAACAACACTCACTCACCTCGACCTGTGCAACGACTCCCGCGCAGCTCTCGATACCGCCCAAAGACTTGGAGCTACCGTCTCTAACAACGGAAATACTTATACCATCCACGGGGGATTGAACCCCACTTCAACAAAACTAAATATCGGGGAATCAGGACTGGCTGCCAGACTATTTACCCCCATTGCATCGTTATGCAATCTCGCAATCACACTCAACGGTGAAGGCTCAATTTTACGACGCCCCATCGAAATGATGGAAGAGCCTCTTCAAGCCCTCGGTGTAGAGGTCGTATCCAATGGCGGATATTTACCCATATCGGTCAACGGACCGATGCACGGTGGCGAGGTGCGCGTAGATGGATCGCTCAGTTCACAATTCATCACCGGGTTACTGATGGCACTTCCTTTGGTCAAAGAGGATACCATACTGAAAGTGGACAACCTCAAAAGCCGCCCCTATGTCGATATGACAATCGGACTGGCCGAACAATTCGGAGTCACGATCGAACATAACGATTACGAACAGTTTTATGTTCCGGGAGGCCAACACTACAAAGCCTGCACCTACAATATCGAAGGCGATTGGAGCGGTGCCTCCTGTCTGTTAGTAGCAGGTGCAATTGCCGGAAATGTAACCATCCTCAACCTGAACCACCTCTCCCAACAAGCCGATTTGGCCATTATCGACGCCATGGCTCGTGCAGGGGCCGAAATCATCACGACTGACCACTCAGTCACCGTTAATCGTGAACCGCTGCACGCATTCGAGTTCGATGCGACACACTGCCCCGACCTCTTCCCTGCCTTGGCAGCACTGGCCTCTTGTTGTGAAGGGACTACGGTGCTGACCGGCACACGACGCCTCACATTTAAAGAGAGTAATCGGGCTGAGACTATCGCCGAGGTATTCGGACGCATGGGGATCCACATCGACCTCTCCCAAGAGAACAAGATGCTCATCACCGGAGGTCCCATCGCCAGCACCCGAATCCACAGCCACAATGATCACCGAATCGCTATGGCTGCAGCTGTGGCTGCTTTGCGCAGCGATGGCCATATCATCATTGAAGGTGCGGACGCTGTCGATAAATCCTACCCGGACTTTTGGAAGGATCTCGAATCCTTGCGCTGCAAAGAGTAGTTGACAAAAGCAATTGTCTTCATTCCAGCGCATTTTTGATTCAACTGCATAACAAAAACAACGCACAACCAAACACACAAGCAATCACCTCAGTAACAGCCGAAAACTCAATAAATAATCCGGTAATATAATTGACCGATATAATAAAGTCACTGTCTGTAGAGTTTCATTGATAAGAAACTTTGAATCAGTAAGAGGTAGAGACTTTTAAGGACTTGAAAAGTTGAGAAGTCGTGATTGATGAGAGGTGATTGATGAGAGGTGATTGGTGAGAGGCTGAAAGGCTGAAAGGTTGAAAGGTTGAAAGGTTGAGAAGTGGAAAATATTGAGCATGTTGCGAGGTTGCGATTGTGTTAGGTGGTGAATGAATTTCGAGGCGGTGAATTTCGAGGCATCGGAAGATTGTAGGACAAACGAAAAGTTTAACATACCCCTCTAACCCTTTAGAGTACACACAAGCCTCAAGACAAGATAGAGAATTGAAGCAACAGGCCGTAAGGCCAGAACCATATAAACTGCATACGATGAACAGTTTTGGCAGGTTATTCCGCATCTCCATTTTCGGAGAGTCGCACGGCGAAATGGTCGGTGTAACACTTGACGGTGTTCCAGCTGGAATTCCGCTCAACGAAGAGAGCTTTGCCGCCGATTTGGCACGCCGCAAAAGCGGTAAACGTGGCACCACACCCCGCAAAGAGAGTGACGCCCCACATCTCGTCAGCGGTGTTTTCAACGGATTTACAACCGGAGCCCCTTTGACCGTGGTCTTTTACAATGAAAACACCCTGTCAGGAGATTACCGCAATTTGGTCACCCACCCCCGCCCTTCACATGCGGACTGGGTCGCCATGCAGAAGTACAAAGGGTTTGCAGATTATCGCGGAGGTGGACACTTTTCGGGACGCCTGACACTCGGCCTGGTTACGGCTGGCGTAGTGGCCAAACTGATCCTCAACACGCTTTTCCCGCAGCAGGTCAACATCCAAAGCTCCCTGAACGAGGTGGGCGGATGCAACGATCCTGAAAAATTTGCCGAAATCATCGAACAGGCACTTCGCTCGCAAGACTCGGTGGGAGGAATTATCGAATGTACCGCAACCGGTCTGCCCGCCGGAATCGGAGAGCCCTTCTTCGATTCGGTGGAAAGCGTAATGAGCCACCTGCTATACGCCATTCCGGCTGTTAAAGGGGTGGAGTTCGGATTGGGCTTCGGCTCGGCAAAACTGCGCGGCAGCGAAAACAACGACCCAATCGCAGCCCCCGATGGCCGGACCGTTACCAACCATGCAGGTGGCATTGTCGGTGGAATTACCAACGGTAACCCTATCGTCGTTCGGGTCGCCATCAAACCTACCGCCAGCATCTCAACACCCCAAATCACCCTGAATACAGAAACCGGAACTCCCGAAAAACTGATCATCAAAGGACGACATGATGCATGCATCGCTATGCGAGCTGGAGTTGTTGTCGAAGCAGCCGTCGCAGCAGCCCTGTGTGACCTGGCTCTGGTGGCTAAGTCTCAGGGATTGTAAAGATATGGGCGCGAGGTTTGGTATATCCGCCAAAAATATATACATTTGTGCTCCATTTTTTCGATAGACGAGTGGACATTTTGAAACAATATACACTCCCTCACAAGGGGTTAAGCATTGGAAATCACCACTTTGAATTCCAAGTGGATGACCATTTTTTCGATGCGTTCGAGGGCTCGGAAATACACCGTGGCTCCGCAAATGTGCAAATCGACCTGACAAAATCAGAACGATTGCTCACTCTTGTGTTCAAAATCGACGGCCAGGTCGAAGTGACCTGCGATCGCTGCCTCGACGAATTCATGATGCCCGTGCATTATGAAGGAACGCTGCAGGTGCGATTCTCGGAAACCGAAAAAGAGAGCGACGGCGATGTGATGTGGCTAAGCCCCAATGAAACGGAACTTCCGTTGGGGCAATATATTTATGAAAGTATATCACTGAGCCTGCCCTACCGCAAAATACACCCGGAAGATGCAAATGGCAACAGCCTCTGCAACCCGGATATGTTATCGCGGTTCAAAATTGTGAGCGAAGAAGAGTTCGACCGCTTCGTGCAACAAAGCGCACAAGAGGCCCAAAACGATAACCAAACGGCCGAAACAAGCGGCAAGTCCCCTTGGAGCGAACTCGAAAAGCTCAAACAAAAATTGGAACAAGAACAACTTGATAAGAAACAATAAGAGTTATATCATAAAAACATTCCCAAAATGGCACATCCTAAGCATAAAGTCTCTAGTACGAGACGTGACAAGAGAAGAACTCACTACACAGCAGCCGTTCCTACTTTGGCAACCTGCTCAAACTGCGGAGCAACCGTTCTCTACCATCGTGTATGCCCCGAATGCGGCTATTACCGTGGCCGTGTAGCGATCGAGAAAAAAGCTGAATAAACGAACCGACTCCCCATTAAGCTACAATGACTATGATCAGAATAGGAATTGATGCAATGGGCGGAGACTTTGCCCCGCAGGCTGTCGTGCTCGGAGCTATCCAAGCTGCACGCCAACTGGCGGAAGGCAGTCGGATCGTTCTCTTCGGCGACAAAGCTCGTATCGAAGAAATCCTCTCTCAAGAGAATTGTCCCACTGATACCTTCGATATCGTCCCTACGAGCGAAGTGATCGAAATGGGAGACAATCCGACACAGGCTTTCTCTAAAAAACCCGATTCGAGTATCGTAGTCGGATTCCGATACCTGCTCGAGGGTAAAATCGACGGCTTTGCAAGTGCCGGCAGCACCGGAGCAATGATGGTGGGCTGTATGTACACCGTCAAACAAATCGACGGTGTGATCCGCCCGGCTATCTCTGTCCTTGCCCCTACAATCGACAACAGCCAAGTCCTGTTGCTCGATGTGGGTCTGAATGTCGATTGTAAACCCGATGTACTCTACCAGTACGGTATTATCGGTAGCACGTTCGCCAAAGGCGTGATGAACAAAACAAACCCACGCGTGGCACTGCTCAATATCGGCGAAGAGAAAGAAAAGGGCAACCTCCAGACCAAAGCAACCTATGAGTTGATGGAGAATACCTCCGAATTCAACTTCGTCGGCAATGTCGAAGCGAAACATGTCTTCGACGGTACTGTCGCCGATGTGGTGGTCTGTGACGGTTTTGTCGGCAACACCCTCCTCAAAGTGATGGAAGGCATGTACGAACTTGCCCGCCAACAAGGACTGTTGCACGACAACTACTTCACCAAACTCAATTATGAAAACGTTGGTGGAACTCCCGTATTGGGTATCAACTCCACCGTAATCATCGGACACGGTTGTTCAAACCCAAACGCCATCGCCAATATGGTTCTCCAAACTGAAAAAACCATCAAGGCAGGCGTGGCAGCCAAACTCCGGGAAATTTTCAACAAATGACGACCAAAACTACCGCAGCGATTACAGGCGTAGGTGCCTACCTGCCCGACTATATCCTCGACAACATTGAGTTGAGCCATATGGTAGACACCTCCGATGAGTGGATCATGTCGCGCATCGGCATCAAAACCCGTCACATCCTCAAAGGCGAAGGACTCGGAACCTCTTACATGGGTGAACGTGCGGCGAAAGATCTGCTGGAAAAAACCGGAACAGATCCGATGGATATCGATGCCGTTATCTGCGCTACCGTGACTCCGGATATGTTCTTCCCCTCAACGGCGAACCTGATCGCTTACAAAGCCGGAATGAAAAAAGCATTCGGATTTGACCTCTCCGCAGCTTGTAGTGGATTCCTGTTCGCTCTGAACACTGCATCCAAAATGATTGAAGCTGGCCCCTACAAAAAAATCGTTGTAGTCGGTGCCGACAAAATGTCTTCAATCATCAACTATGCAGACCGCACGACCTGCCCAATCTTCGGTGACGGTGCCGCTGCTGTACTGCTCGAGCCTTCAACCGAAGGTGTCGGCGTTTTGGATGCTATTTTGCATTCAGATGCATCAGGAGCACAGCACTTACACATGAAAGCTGGTGGTTCGGCACATCCCGCTACCCACGAAACCGTAGATAACGGATGGCACTATGTATATCAGGAGGGACAACCCGTATTTAAAGCTGCTGTTTCGAATATGGCTGATACCTCTGTCGAGATCATGGAACGCAATCACCTCTCAGCAGACGATATTCGCTATTTGGTACCTCACCAGGCCAACCTGCGTATCATCAGCGCAACTGCAAACCGCATGGGTCTGCCTCCAGAAAAGTGCATGATCAACATCGACAAGTTCGGTAACACTACCGCTGCAACTATTCCGCTCTGCTTGTGGGATTACGAATCTCGTCTCCGCAAGGGTGACAACTTGATCCTTTCGGCATTTGGTGGTGGTTACACCTGGGGCGCCATTTACGTAAAATGGGCCTACAACGGCGGTGATTTCACGAAATAGGTCGCAACTATAAGATCGGACCTGCAAAAGGAGCTGACTGCTTTTCCGGCGTAAAAAAGGGGTGCTCATCCCTATTCTTGAATACGACGGGATAAGTATAGCAAAAGATCCTTGTCCGTACAATCATGGAGGTTCTATAGTTCAAGGGATAGAACGGAAGTTTCCTAAACTTTAAATGCAGGTTCGAGTCCTGCTAGAACCACAAGCATAAAACGCGCTAAATCATTGAGGATTTGCATTATTGCAAATCCTTTTTTATTTTTACCTATACACATAAAGTGCGTACATTTTATACCAAATGTTTATACATTGTTTATACATAATATGGCTACCTTCACATACGAAATCTCTAAGCACCGGAAAAGAAAGCGTGGTTGGGGCTGATGATGTCGGTCCAGCAGTCCATCTTGTTGTCTCGCCACCCGAAGCTCTCCTTGTGAAAGGCGGCTCCGCTGATCAGGAACTCTTCGAAGGTGCGGCTATTGATCTCCGACATGCGGTTCAGCTGCCAGTTGTACTGCAGCGTGATGCTCATCATCTCGCTGAGCTGCTGCTCGGAGCGGTCCCGGGCCGAGCAGGTCGGCTCCTTGGATTGCCCTCGGTAGGCCCCCATGACGGAGCGAACCAACCGTCGGATCAGGTTGTTTTTGAGGGGAATGTTACCCTGCGAGATGATGTACTCCTCCTCGGTCATCTTCTTGCCGTCATATTTGATCACATCCCCCCACTGATCACCATAGGTGTAGCGCTTGCACCGCTCACGATCCTTGCGAAACTTCTCTAAGTTGTCCCAGCAGCGTTGGGCCCGCAGGATGATGTCGAAGTTGAGCCGCACTCCGCGTTTCTGCTCTCGCTTCACCGAGTCTATTTGGGTATGGGAGGTCAGTTTTGATTTGGGGATGATCCGTCTTTGTTGTGCCATTGCGTAACCTTTTTTACAAAAGTGTGATGCAGAATCGGTTGGTTCTGTTTATATGTTAATTTGCTTGCTCCAACTCCTTGTAGAGCGGATAGGAGGTGCCCCGGGCACCCTGCGCAGAGCGATCTATGGCCCGGAACAGCTCCTGCAGGTTGTTGATCCGTTCGGCATACTGCAGCAGGGACTCGTGTTCGCCTCTTTGCAGCAGGATCTTTTTGATCTGCGACCGGGGGGCGTTGATCAGCTGCAGGAGCCCCACCGTGGAGTACCCATCGATGAAGGCCTGGACGCCGTTGTACAGGTTCATGAAGGTCTCGCTATTCTGGGAGAGGGAGAACTCCGTAAGCAGGTCCAAGGTGACTCCTGCCGTCTCCCAGCTGAATATGCCCTGGCTCTGGGCCGCCTCCCCGTAGTTACGCCAGAAGCGGCTGATATCCTCGAACAGCATCGGCCCACCGAAGGGGTACCCCTCGGCGATGGAGGTCAGGTTGCCCCCACCAAAGAGCCCCTGCAGAGGCCCAATCCATACCGCCGGATTTTTGGCCGACTCCACCCACAGGTTTTTGTCGTCGTCATCCCCGCCGAAGATGTAGGGCAGGGCGTTCGACATGGCCACCCACAGCAGCTGCAAGCCCCAGCCGTAGGTCAGGATTCTGACCACGGAGGTGCGCTTGGCCAGTGACACATCCTTGAGGGCTGCCCGTCGGGCCTGTGCGCTCTCCATGCCCTGTGTGCGGTAGCGCTGGTAGAGCGCCTCGGTCTCGAGCTCCGTGCTGCGGGTCAGCTCCCGGAGGGCATCTCCGAGCTGCCGTCCGTAGAGGAACTGCGCATTCTGGAATGTGGAGAAGATCACGCTGAAGAAGTTCCGGCTGCGCTGCATGGGCGAGAGGTTCACCCCTAAGGCGGATTGCTGGGAGAGGTTGTACGAGAGCTCGGCATCCCTGCGGGCTGCCCGCTGCGCTTCGCTCTCGGAGAGCCCCCGCCGTTTGTGGCGGCTGAGCTGATACTCATAGACCGCCTTGGCCCCCATGGCGCAGACCACCGCATCCATGTGCGCGTTGGCGCACATCCCGTAGGAGAGGGGACTGCGGGGATCCTTTGAGAGCTTCCGCACGACGCTGAAGCTCTCCCGCTCCAAGGCATCATTCCCGGCGGTGTCCCCCCTGCACACGTCGCCGGAAGTCGGGCAGGTTCGCTTTGGCCCAGCTGTAATCTCCCCTGCCCAGCAGCGTCGCCGGAAGGGTGGCTACATGTTTGCTCAGCGTGGCCAGAACTGCGGATCGGCACTGTACGCCACAAAGGCCGGGGAGGAGGCTATCTGCTTGATGGCTGTCCACCCCCGGAAGTTGATCTTCGAGGAGGCCGCCGCCTGGCTCAGCTTGACAATGACGCTCTCGTGGTCTAACACCTGGATGCGGTATTGCTCGGCCGCCACCCGTGCCGCATCCATAAACTTGCGCGCCTCGCCGGGGTTCTTGTATTCCAAGCTCTTCTTGAAGAGGGTGTTGCTGGTGAGCCTATTCATGTTCTGCACCACCTCGGAGTAGGCGTTCCAGTGCTCCATCTGCTGGATGTGGCGGTCGAGCACCTCGAAGAAGTCCATGTTCCAGTCGATGGCTGTGGTGTTGGGCTTGCGGGAGATGATACTTCCGGTGGTTGTGGTGGGTAGGGTCTGCTCGTGCTCGGTGCCGTCGTTCTCCCGGTAGGTCTCCCTCTTGTTGATGCTGATCGGGAAGTAGTGGGCCACCTCGCGCATCTGGGTGCCGAACAGCCGCAGGTGGGTGGCGTTGTAGCTCACCCGGAGGGAGGGCAGCAGCTGCTCCTGTACCCAGTCGGCTAAGGCAACCATCTCGGGCGCCTCCTGTTGCAGGGTTTGGCTGATCTGCTCCATCACCTCCTCGGAGATGCCCATGGCGCGCAGCTTGACCTGCCCGTCCGTCTGCTTCTCCAAGGCCCGCAGGTAGAGCGCCTGCGTGGCGGAGATCACCTGCGGTTGGCTGCCGTCGTTGAGCTGCAGAGAGAAGGTGAGGGGGCTGCGGCGTGCCTGGGCTTGGGCTCGGAGCCATCGTTGCCCCATATTCTTGCCGGAGATGCCCATGTAGCGCTGTGCCGCCTCTCCTAAGGCGTCGGTGATCTCGCGTGTCCGCTCAAAGTAACGGTTCGAGGCCTCCATGTAGCCGCCCTCCCCGCGGATGAAGAAACCATCTTTCTGTTCGATGGCCTGTTTGATATATTGGACGACCTCATCGGCGCTCATCTGCTCAGCCGCTATCCCCAAAGTGTTGAATTGCGTTCTGAGTTCCCGAATCATATCTGTAAGTTGATCGATGAGGATTTGATTTTTTAGTTTTAGGCTTTTGGTCAGATCGGTTGCAGAAACATAGATTCCGGTGTTCATTCTACTGATGGTTCTTTTGTGGGTGATTCGGATAGCGACGCCCATAGTTCCCACACTTTTTTGATGGCGCCATGCACGATGTGCGCCACTGGGACTGCTCGCTGATCGGCGAGATCCACGACATCACCTTCGGGGAGCTGTGCAGCACCTTCGCCAAGTCCCAGGACGACTACGACCAGCTGCGGCACATCTACACCAATGCCGCCAATATGGACTACCTGGAGAATTACGCCAACCAGTTCGGCCATTACCGGCTCGCGAACATCGACTTTCTCCACCCCTACGACACCACCCTCTGCCGGGTGATCGAGGTGTGGACCCGCGAGCAGAAAGCACGCCTGCGCTGCCATGACTACCTCAACGGCGACTACTACAAAGACGAGGTGAGCAACCTCGATAACATCAAGGCGGAGAACGCCTCACGCCTGCAGGATGGCCGGGCGGCAGGCATCGCCGACGACGACATCCCGCTGATCGAATACGAATGGTTTATCGACAACTACTGGTACTACCGCTACCTGACCCCCTTTGGGCATATCCTGCGTGAAGGAGAGACCCCCTACGCACACGGGAGCCACCCCTACGTCATCAAGCTGTACCCCTTTATCGACGGCGAGATCCACAGCTTCGTCGGCGACGTGATCGATCAACAACGCTACGTCAACCGGCTGATCACCCTGACCGACTGGGTGATTCGGGCCAGCGCAAAAGGGGTGCTGATGTTTCCGGAGGATCTCATCCCGGACGACATGCGCATGGAAGATATCGCCGAGGAGTGGGCCAAGTTCAACGGCGTGATCGTCTATAAGCCCAAGCCCGGCGTACCGGCACCCCAGCAGATCGCCAACAACTCGACAAATGTCGGGATGAAAGATCTGTTGCAGCTACAGATTCAACTCATGGAGGAGGTCTCCGGAGTACACGGCCCCCTGCAAGGGAAGCAAGGCTTTAGCGGCATGTCGGCAGCCCTGTACAATCAACAGACCCAGAATGCCACCACCTCGCTGCTGGACCTGTTGGAATCCTTCGACAGCTTCATCATTGAAGGGGCCTACAAGAAGGTGAAAAACATTCAACAGTTCTACACCCAAAAGCGTTACATCAACATTGCAGGCCGCAAGTTGGCAGAAGCCGTCGAGTATGATCCGGAGAAGGTTCAGGACACGGAGTTTGACATGTCGATCAGCGAAAGCACCTCTTCGCCCATCTACCGCATGTTGGGCAACGACTTCCTGTTAGAGATCTGGAAGGCGGGACAGATCAGCGTCGAGCAGCTGTTGGAAAATGGCAGCTTCCCATTTGCAGATCAGCTCTTGCAGAGCATCCGTGCCCAACGCGAACAGATGCAACAAGAACAGATGCAAGCTCCTACCCCGCAAACAACAAAACAATAATATACTGTGTGATAGACATTTATTTTACACAAGTGTAACAATATTTACTTTTAACAAAATAAAACATCGGCATACCTATGAGGAGGTTGCCGATGTCGCTGATGGTAAATATGATTGGAGAATCAATAGTGAACAAAACAGGAACTTATCAATTTGATCCCTTGGGGGTTTCAATATAAGTATTAATTGCAGAGGCAATAAACTCCCCTAATTTTACAGGTACAGCATTGCCAATCATTTGTTCTAAATCACTTTTTCCCCCAATAAAAGTAAAGTTTTCAGGGAAAGTTTGTATCATGCTACGTTCTTTTGTAGTTAATGGTCTAACTCCTGATAAACTTTGTATAGGATCATTAGAATGTATTTTATAGCCATCGGGAATAGGACGATTAACACCTCTTATAGTTGGGCTGGGTTCATTGACACTAAAAATACCTCTTCTTGCATAGCTTCTTGGATGTCGATAATAATATTCAACATCCAAATGTTCACCGAAATAGTCCTTCACCGTCATTTCCTTGTGAGAGAGTCTATTCTTGATGACATCAAGCATAAAGTCGTCTTGCGCTCCCAAATGCCCTATCATAATAAATCTTTTTCTCCTTTGTGGAACACCACACAAAGCTGCATTTAAAACAATTTGTGTTAAGCCATACCCTGATTTTTTAAACAAATCACGAGCAACTGCCAGTTTTGTGGTTTTGGTTATTGTAGAAACATTTTCCATCACAAACCAAGATGGCCTAAGAGTAGATATAATCTTAGCGTAGGAAATCGTCAAATCTCCTCTACCATTATTTTCGTTTCTTTTACCTGCACTACTAAAATCTTGACATGGTGGACCTCCTATAATCATATCTGGACGATGCTCTGTAATATATTTTACAGCGGAATCTTCATCAGATAAGTTCACGTTAAAAATTGGATGGTTAAAATTTGCCTCATATACAGTAATAGCAGGTTGCCAGTTATCATATGCTGCAACAATGTTATAGCCTGCATTTTCAAATCCTAAACTCAAGCCACCACACCCACTAAATAAATCTACTACTCTCATATTTATTAATCAAATAATTCAGGACTATATACAATAACTGCGTCAAATCGCCTTTCAGGGCTTAAGAAGTTCTGTCCACCACCTAATATTATGTTTTTAATTTCACTTTTATCTATTCTTGGATGAGCCAATTGAGGACTCTTTAGCAGAGAGTAGCTTTGTACTCCACTTATTGCAAAAGCCTTATCGTTGGCAATATTATATGAATGTAATCTAACTATTCTTTTATAATCAAATTGCTCATAAACAGCATAGTCAAAAAGCATTAAATATAACCAAATAATAGTTCTCATAGGTCTATTTATTCTGGATTTATCTGCTTCCTGAAGGCAACACATTTGAATAACTGAGAGATTAGACCAAACAAATACATCTAAACAATCATCAGCTAATATTGCACTTCCTTTCACTGTCTTCCAGATAGGCTGAATAATTAAAGGGCTTTGCTTCTTCTGTAAATGTCTACTAACATTTAATATCGCATGTAATATTTTGTCGTAATGAGGTAAAACTGATTCTATCTCTTCCCAATGATTTATTTGAGGAACTGTTCCCAAAAGTTCTCGCAACGTATTTCGCCCTTTCATGCCTGTAAAGCAATTACATAAGCTACATGCCAAGAAGTTAATAGTTGGAGGACGGACTACTATTTCACTACAATATTTATCTTCCGATAAATTTTTGGTAGTATTATCTGGTATTGCTGTCAATTTAATTTCCAATCCTATCAGACTTTCATTGGTGTTGCTATCAACCATTACCAAATCTATTTTTTCTCTTTCGCCAATATAAAATTTTTCAAATCCAACATATCCAGCTTCAAAATTGTAGAACGCATTTTGGCTAAGTGGGTCTATCTTATATAATTCAGAAGGAGTAATTGAAGAATGTACAACATTGTTTTCACCGTCTGTTTTAAGATAGACCGGATTAATGCCTTTGTAACCCATGTATGCTACTAATGAAGCTGGAAACGAACTATTAAATTGATTTTTTCCCCAATATCTCTCTTGAGAATAATCTCTATTAGAATTATTATGGTCCTGTGCAAATAAACCTGGGGCTATTGTCTTATTTTCTGTCATATACTTGCTCCTTATTAATGTTACTTATGAGTAAATCACGGACATCAACATGCAGAATATTAGCGATTTTATATAATATAGGAATTGGTGGTTGCACTTTATTTGTCGCATAAAGATTGACCATATTAAAACTTTTCCCCAATCTATTCGCTAAATCTGTTTGACTGATACCTTGCTTATCTAAAAATTCTTTTATTCTATTCATGAGAACGTTGTTATTTGAGTGTAAAGTTACACAATTTTATTGTGTAAGCATCACAAAACTGTAAATATAGTATTCAGCTTAGATGGCGAGATCGCTAATCCCGAAGTGATAGAGCAGATTAGACTCGAAATTGATCGTTTATCGAAATAAGATATACCATAAAAGAACGATACGACCCGCACCGGCATTTTCGGTGCGGGTCGTATCGTATGTTATTTAGCTATCTCTGTACATAAATTGCCTTTTTAATGTATATAGCACATAAAGTATGTACATAGAATTAAACTTTTATGCACATAGATACTGGATGTGTACACAACATTCATCATATATGCACTCATGTCCAACCTCGACTTCCTACCTATCTTGTTCTTCATCTCAGGCCGTGCTACTTTTGTGCAAAATTCATTTACAATAAGATAATACATTGATTATCAATACAGACAATTTATCAACACCTCACATCAATTTAAGTGATTGAATACTAACACAATAAGCAAATTTCATTATTTGTATTACTGGACATCGTGTACTTTTGACCCTTAAGAGGCGCTTATTTTACCACTGTAACAAATTGTAAATCAAATATTAAACTAATAAAATCCAAATATACACATTTAAATATGTCTATTTGGCATACATCTTCAATCACAATTAAAAGCCATAGAGACTTCTATAGGAGCGAAAACCGCATGTAGTTGTTGATCTCAAAGTTTTTGTTTTCTTTGTAAAATCACACCAATTCATGGAAAAGTGAGTAACTGGAAGTCAGCAATAATTATATAAACATCAATGAAACAACTCGTAAATCTGCTATTAGGAGGCTTGCTGCTGACGTTTTCTTTAACAACTCAAGCACAGGATATTTATCACAAAGGTTGGATAGATTTCAATAAGAACGGTGTCAAGGATATTTATGAAGATCCTTCTCAGCCTGTTGAAAAGAGGGTTGAAAACCTGTTGCAACAGATGAATATCAATGAAAAGACTTGTCAGTTGGCAACGCTCTATGGGTATGGACGAGTATTGAAGGATTCTCTGCCTACAGAAAACTGGAAAAATGAAATTTGGAAAGATGGTATAGCCAATATTGACGAGATGCTCAATGGCGTTGGGGAAAAGTCAAAGTTGGTAGAGCCGATGCTATATCCCTTCAGTAATCATGCTGAGGCCATTAATAAAATTCAAAAATGGTTTGTAGAAGAGACCAGACTGGGTATTCCGGTAGATTTCAGCAATGAAGGCATTCACGGTCTTAATCATACCAAAGCTACCCCCTTGCCTGCCCCTATAGCAATAGGAAGCACATGGAATAAGGATCTGGTATATAAAGCAGGAGTGATCGTGGGCCAGGAGGCTAAGGCTTTGGGATACACCAATGTGTATGCTCCTATTTTGGATGTGGTTCGGGATCAAAGATGGGGTCGAACGTTAGAATGTTATGGAGAAGATCCTTACCTGGTTGCAACGTTGGGTATAGAGATGGTTGATGGAATACAGTCGCAGGGAGTTGGCTCTACACTGAAACACTTTGCTGTATATAGCATTCCTAAAGGTGGAAGAGACGGTAATTGCAGAACAGACCCGCATGTTACTCCAAGAGAGATGCATCAGATTCATTTATATCCTTTCAAGAAAGTAATCAAGCAAGCGCATCCAATGGGAGTAATGAGTAGTTATAATGACTGGGATGGTGTGCCTATATCGGCAAGCTACTATTTCCTGACTGAACTTTTGAGAGAGGAATATGGTTTCGACGGGTATGTAGTGAGCGACAGTGAGGCTGTAGAGTATGTTCATACTAAACACCGTGTGGCAGAAACATACGATGAAGCTGTGCGTCAGGTTTTGGAAGCCGGATTGAACGTCAGAACTCATTTCACTCCGCCTTCTGATTTTATTGAGCCTATCCGTCGCCTGCTGGACGAAAAGAAAATTTCTATGGCTACAATAGACAAGCGTGTGGCCGAAGTGTTGAGTGTCAAATTCCGTCTGGGACTTTTTGATCATCCTTATATTGAAAACGTTAAGGAAGCCGATAAAGTCGGAGGCGTAAACCGCAATATGGATTTCGTAAAGCAGATACAGCGGGAATCACTTGTTCTGCTTAAAAATGAGGGAAATCTTTTACCTCTTGACAAAAAGAAGATAAAAAAAGTGCTTGTAACAGGACCGCTTGCTGATGAAAGTAATTTTATGGAAAGCCGTTACGGCCCTAACAGATTAGAGAAAGTTACAGTGTTGCAAGGCTTGCGTAACTATCTCAAAGGCATTGCAGAGGTAGATTATGCCAAAGGTTGTGATGTCATAAATCAAGGATGGCCCTCTACTGAAATTCTGCCTGAGCCTCTTTCAGATACAGAAAAGTCAGACATCCGTAATGCGGTTGATAAAGCGTTGGATTGTGATGTCATTATAGCTGTATTAGGAGAGGATGAATATAGGACAGGTGAAAGCCGTTCACGTACCTCACTGGATTTGCCGGGGCGTCAGCAGGAATTACTCGAAGCATTGCATGCAACAGGAAAGCCTGTTGTGGTGGTATTGATTAACGGACAGCCGCTGACCATTAACTGGGCAGATAAACATATCCCTGCAATTCTTGAAACATGGTTCCCAAGCTGTCAGGGAGGAACAATCATAGCCGAAACACTGTTTGGAGATTATAATCCGGGGGGGAAACTGACTGTCACTTTCCCCAAATCAGTCGGTCAGATTGAATTGAACTTTCCATTCAAGCCAGGTTCGCATGGAACTCAACCACAATCAGGTCCTAATGGGTCTGGTTCTACGCGTGTAATGGGTGAGCTATATCCATTTGGTCATGGACTTAGTTACACAAGTTTTGAATATTCAGATCTAAAGGTCACCCCTCTTGAACAGAAGACACAGGGAAATTATACCATAACTTTCAATCTCACAAATACCGGAAAACGTCAGGGGGATGAAGTCGTTCAGCTTTATGTATGCGACAAATATAGCAGTGTCGTTGCATACAATTCCGTGTTGCGTGGTTTCGAGCGTATATCATTAGATCCGGGAGAAACTAAACGAGTGACGTTTGAACTTACTCCTGAGGATTTACAGTTACTCGACCGTAATATGCAATGGACTGTAGAACCTGGTGAATTTGAATTTATGATCGGTTCATCAAGTAAAGATATTAAGTTGAGACAGACTGTCAAGGCATTGTAATAACCTAATTTCCGCAAGTAAACACAACTCTTACATAAGACGTGGAGCTTCAAATTCCAACCAGCGTTTTTATAAACATTATTAAATATCGAAATTCATTAGTGTCCGGAGCAAAGATCCGGACTTTTTTTTAAACCAATTTAAAATTCAACAAGTTACAAGGAAATTTATTTTCCGATTACAACTCACATGTTTACAGAATAGCTTGCAAACCAGGTTCTTACCGACCATAAAGAAAGGCAAACTGCAATTATTTGTATTGCTGGAGGTTAGGCACTTGTGAACCTAAAGAGGTGCTTATTTTACCATCATAATAAACTGTGAATCAATAATTAAACTAACAAAATTCAAATAAGCACATTTAAATATGTCTATTTGGCAATATATCTTCAATCACAATCAAAGGCCATAGAGACTTTTAGTTTGATTTATTGTATTCTCACCTACAATATAAGCATAGTACGCAACTGGTATAAAGTGAAGTTACTTCCCATTTGCAGATCAACTTCTACAGACCAATGTAAATAGATAAGAAAAAAAGAACAGATGCTGAACTAAATCAAAAAACGGTAAACAATAAACACGTCAGACAACATAAAGAACCAATACATATTTCACTTATAATTATTCTACTACCGCTTAATAGCACCAAATTTAATGCACATCAATTCAATCAAGGCAGGTATGATTACAACACAGAAAAATCGCAGGCGTTAAACTCTTGCTACACTTTTAACAATTCTTCAGTTTGTTTCAAGCAAATATCAAGAGTTTCAATTAATGTAGAATAGTTTTTTATTAATCGGTTCTTTGCTTTGTTATACTCTCTTTCAAGTCTTGGCATTTGCTCTAAAGATTGATTGCCTTCTATCGTCTGATTTTTAGCATCCAAAATTGTGTGCATTAATTCCTTGAGCACTTCTCTATTACTTATTTTGGCCTCATCATTTGAAAAATCCTTTTGTATATGGATGGCATTCTGAATTGCCTCTGTGAAATAAGTCGATAACAACAATGCATTTTTGTCTAATACATCAGACATCTGATCCATATCGTGTGCTATAAGGTAAAATATGCTTCGAGCCTGTGCTGTGTTAGGACGTTGTGGATTTAACGATTGTATTTGTTCGACCCGTTTATGTGACTTATCTGTAAGCTCATCCATTGCATTTGTAATAACATTTGCTATTTGTATAAAGGCAGCTATGTTCTCATCAAATGCTTCTCGATAATCTAATAATCCCAACGAATCCTCTACCGGCAGTTGCTCAACAGCTACAATTTTCTCGTCTTTCGGCTTATTGAGAGCCGCAATTGACTGTAGAAACTCATTCTTATTACGGTTCCAAACCGAAGTTTTAGGGATATCCTCATAGCTCTCGATAAATTCATCACGAAGTTCATCCAATCGTTCGGCATCACTAATCTTAGCACATAAACTTACCTGATATAACCAACCGACGGATGTAAATGACACATCGGATAAAAGTAGTGGTTTGACATTCTTATCCAAGATCCATGCAGCTCCCATCTCATTGAGACATACCTCGCTCCTACGATAATTTTCTGAAATAATAAAAAAGACGAAATCACTACTCTTAATATTATCTTTAATATACTGAGGAATACTATTCCCTGTTGGAACTCCTGTTTCAGGAGCTGAAGTATATGCAATATCACTATCTAATATGCCCAACCCAGCATTGAGAATGAATTTCTTGAACAAATCAACAACATCTTTATCATTAGATGAATGACTTATAAATATTTTGGCCATAATTATTAACTATATGAGTAACGTTATTTATTTACACAAATACAACGTATCAGCTAACGTAATTTATAAAATTAACAATTTATCGCCATAAAAACAAAATTGAGGGGGACTTATTGCCCCCTCAACAAAGCTCTTTGTTCAAGCAAAAAATAGGTTATCTCGTATTATTTCCTCACAATTAGGCTCTACACGCCCCGCGTAACGTAACGCAGATACATCTCCCGCTTTGCCACAACAACCTCTGGTGGCAACGAAACGCCTCCCCGATCAGCCGTAC